>JAZPXQ010000015.1:0-66429 GCA_045543695.1 Acutalibacteraceae bacterium
TTTTAAAAACAATACTATATCAGTTAATAAAGCAGTCAATTTCAAGAACAATGGAATTATAAAATCCCCAAAAACAGAAGCAGGTTACAGAACAATACCACTGCCGAAGCTTCTTGCAGATTATTTAAAGGATGTACCTAAAAATACTATTCAGATCTGCACTTTAAACGGTGAACCTATAACAAACTCCAACTGGTATTCCCAATGGCAGAGTTATTTGAACAAAATAAAGAAAACTCATAATGTAACCATTGAAACCTCTGCTCACTGTCTCCGACACAC
The DNA here is from genome assembly GCA_045543695.1 of Acutalibacteraceae bacterium. Lineage (GTDB taxonomy): Bacteria > Bacillota > Clostridia > Oscillospirales > Acutalibacteraceae > DTU089. The sequence goes on from JAZPXQ010000015.1 coordinate 283, forward strand.
CTATTGCACTATTCTCTACGAAGCAGGTGTTGACGTTCTCACAGCAAAAGAGTTAATGGGTCATTCTGATATATCAACCACTATGGGAATATACACCCACCTTCGAGAAGAACGAGAAAAGAAAAGCATTACAAAACTGGATGATTATCTTAATAAAAATGCAAATGCAAGTCAAATGCAAGTCAGCGGAAATTAAAAACCCATATATATCAAGGCTTGCAAGCATTTATTGGTGAGTTCGAATCTCGCCATCCCTGCCAAAAAATCTCGTTCTGAAGAACGGGATTTTTTAATTCATTGCGAAAGCAATGGCATACCATCACGGTTTAGCGTGTATCTCATCACCGAAGGTGCATATCATCAGCCGTCAGGCTGTATAACTACTTTCGCAATGATGATATACAAAACTCCGTTTTGATGATATCCAATTTATACAAAATTGATGATATACACGCCTTTGGCGTGATTTATGAAAACATAAATTTAATTTCCTATAAATAGAATAATACTTATAAGCCACCGACAAGGAGAACAATAAATGAGCATATTTAGTAAAACCAAAAAAGAACAAAACACCCCACACTTTGCAGTTTGTGGTATCGTAGAAATTGATGGCAAAGTTTTGTTAGTAAGGCACACATACGGTGTTGCAAAAAACAGAATACTTTTACCCGGTGGATATGCAAAAGAAAATGAACTCCCCACCTTTGCAATAGAACGTGAAATATTCGAAGAAACCGGTGTTTGTAGCAACGCAAAAGACTTATTTGCAATGCAGTTTAAAAGCGAACAATGGTGTTCTGTTTTTACAATGGTTTATAAAGCAGGTACACCGGCTTCTGATAACCACGAAAACAACGAAGTGTTGTTATTGACAGTCGATGAAGCCCTCCGACGTGAAGATTTAACAAATATGAGCAGAGAGATATTAAAGAAATATAAAAACAGTAAAAGCGGGTTGACCAAAGGTAATTATTTAGCAAAAGCTCGTACAGAAAAAGATTATGTAATTTTTGGTGTGTAAATTTATTGTATCAGAAACCGATGTTACTGTTTAAAAAAACGAAAAGAAATTCTACTTACAAGATCGGTAGAATTTCTTTTTGTAAATGGATTTTTTTATAAAAAATAGCATATGTAAAAGGATTTTGATAGACAAAAGAACGGTTTATGCCTATAATTAAGGCAAGAGGTGAACAAAATGGACATTGGAAGTAAACTGAAAAGCGCTCGGAATGCTGCAAATTTCACACAGGAGGAAATCGCAGAAAAATTAGGTGTTAGCCGACAGACAATTTCCAATTGGGAAAACAGCAAATCATACCCGGATATTATAAGCATAATTAAATTAAGTGATATTTACGACATCACAATTGATGCCTTATTAAAGGAGGATGAGAATATGATTAAACACCTTGATGAAACTACAAATATAGTAAAAAGCAAAAATCGTTTGAGACAGGTTTTGTTGATTTCTGTTTATATTTCAATATGGGTTGCTTGTATTCTGTTTTACTGGGTTGGTTGTGGTCCGACAGATGCAATGGTTTATTCCCTTTTTGTTTTCTGGGGGATTCTTCCTGTTACAACCCTAATAATTTCTGTAATAGTTGGTAAAGATGATTTCAAGCCGATAACAAAAGTTGGTGTTATTGCTCTGTTAGGCACAATGTCTATGCTTTGCGAATACTTCACATTTTCTCTTGGAAATATGGTAGCCTTTGATAAGTTCAATTTTCCAACTCCGGACGCATTATTGGGAGGCGCTTTAATTTCTGCTATAGGAATGGGAATTGGTTGTCTGACAAAATTTATAAAAATCAAAAAGCAAAAATAATATTCGTGCAGTCATTGTAAAAAGTTTACAATGACTGCACGATATCTGATAAATTATAGAAATTACTTTCGTATCTTCCGTTAAAATTCTTTTGGCTTCTTTGGTTTACAACAAAAACCTTTTGGGCTTTATAAAGAATTGCTACCTTATTAAGCTCATTTGTATTTTTAGTAAAATACTTTTTGACCTTCTTATAAAGAGGGTCATTTTTTCTTTTAAAAATCTCCGGAATCTGCAAGGCAGAGGAGCTTGAAAGCAAATCACAAATAAGCGTTTCACGAAGTCTTTCCGAATCTGCAAACTCTTTGAAATAGTAATAAATGTGAATTGCATAGTCAGAAAGGCGCATTTTATTACCATTTATTTCATTACCGAAATCCATAAACAGCTTAAAGGGCGTAAAGCCACATTCACTCAAAAGATAATCAAGTGTGAAAAGGAAACGTCCACTATTATACATTCTTTCAAGTGCATCCTCGCACCCTTTCAGCTTTTGTATTTCTTCATTTGAAAGCCAGGGTGTTGAGGTAACCTCGTAGGGTGGATTTTCAGTAAATTCACAGGGGTATTTTTCTTTATCCTCTCGCATTTCTGCTCCGTAAAGGAGCTTTAAAAAGCCCATCTGGAGCATATTGGCTTTAAGGGAGTAACCAATATCAAAGCTACGCTCAAAGCTCTTTAAATCCTCCCCTGTAAGCCCTGCTATCAAATCAATATGGATGTGCATATTACCAAACGAGATAAGCTTTTTAATGTTTTCAATAAGCTTTTTAGTATCTGTTTTTCGGTTAATTGCTTTAAGGGTAGCTTCATTAAAGGACTGCATACCTATTTCCAGCTGAAAAACCCCTTTCGGAGCCCGTGACAGAATTTTCATTGTACTATCTTTAAGTATATCCCCTGCAATTTCAAAATGGAAGCAAACGCCCTCGGGAATTGCAGTACCATAATTTGAGAGTATAAACTCAAGTATTTCGTTTGCTCTGTCGGCCTTTGCATTGAAGGTACGGTCAACAAATTTTATTGTTTTAGTGCCACTTACCGAGAGCTTCAGAATATCATTTTTTACTTGTTCAATATCAAAAAACCTTAATGTTGAGCATCTTCCGGATAGACAAAACGCACATCTGTAGGGGCAACCACGACTTGTTTCAATATATGAAATTCTGCCCTTGAGATTTTCAAAAAACTCCTCAGAGTATGGACTTGGGGGTGTCAGATTGCACTCCTCTTCCGGAACAGAAGCTATATCCCCATTTTCTCTGTAAGACAACCCGCTTACCTTGCTGAAATCACCATTGTTATAAAGTGTATCAATAAAAAGAGGGTATGTTTTTTCTCCCTCACCTGAAAGAACATAATCAACAAAATCGTATTTTTCTAAAACATTTTTAGCTCTGTAGGAAACCTCGGGACCACCAACAATTATAGTACACCCGATTTTTTCTTTTAACATACTGCAAAGCTCAAGTGTTTTTTCTATATTCCATATATAACAAGTAAAGGAAACTAAATTTGGCTTTTCTTCTGCAATTTTTTCGGCAAATGTATTTATATTACTGTTAATAGTGCTTTCCATTACCTGTGCATTAACCGGTGTACTACAAAAAGCCCTAACCCCTGAAAGCAAGCACCAAGGGGCAAGGGATGCGTGAATATATTTTGAATTAAGGCAAGCAATAACTAACTTCAAAGCGTTTCCTCGAATCGATTATTTTTTTACATTTTACCATATATTCTAAATTAATCAAACAAAAAAAGAAAAAATGTGGTGATGTTGAAAACAAAGTTTTCAACATCACCACAAATCAAATTTTACTCAATCCTTACAAGATACTGGCAATATGCGTAAACATTCATTATCTTTTTCGCCTCTACCCCGTCATCTGCCTGAATAACAGGATTTGTTTCAGATGGGGTGCGATAAAGCTTAAAAACAATCGCATTCTGACCGGGACGCATATTACGGATGCTTTTGTATTCAAAATTACGTTTTTTGATACCCAATTGCTCGAACATTACTGATTCAATGTCCGCATTGGAAAAGCATTTAATATATTCGTCTTCATCAAAAATTTCAAGAATGTGTTTTGCCTCTTCAAATGAAATATTATAACATTTGAACTGACCCTCGTTAAGAACAGACATCATACTGCTGTTATCTAACAGCAATAACGGCAATTTGTTAGCATCTACCATAAATAAGCCTCCCTTATTTGATTTACTCAACCATATATTCGGTTAAGTATATTTTATATTATACTATGCACCTTGTAAAGTATTTTTTATCATTTCAATAAAATTATGTTTATTTTGACGAAAATCAACGCTATTTTTTGATTATATAAATAATAAATTTCCCGTTTATGGTTGTATTTTTTGGGGGATATGCTAGAATAGGTTTATAATTTTTACCTTATCGGAGGTTTTGTTATGTTAAAAGTTGGTCTTGTTGGTGTTGGTGGTATCAGTCACTCTCATATTGATGCCTGGGAAAAAATGGAGGATGCAAACCTTATTGCTATGTGTGACATTCGTCCTGAAAGAATGGAAAAGTTCCCTGACAAGCATCGCTACACAGATTTTGACGAAATGCTTGCAAACGAAGAATTTGATGTTATTGATATCTGTCTTCCTACATATCTTCATGCAGATTTTGCTGTAAAGGCTATGGAAAAAGGTATAAATGTTATCACAGAAAAGCCCATTTCCTTAAAGGAGGAAGACATTGACAGAGTTTACAAAACAGCAGAAAAGAACAATGTTAAGTTTATGGTGGCTCAGGTACTTCGCTTCTGGCCCGAGTATGAGTTGCTTAAAGAGATTTACGAAACAAAAAAATACGGTAAGCTTCTTTCCGGTACAATGACAAGACTTGGTTGCTACCCCAGATGGAGCTGGGATGGCTGGATGATGGATGAAAAGCGTAGCGGTCTTGTCCCCTTTGATTTACATATACATGACCTTGATTTTATGGTATATGCTTTCGGTATGCCCAAGGTTGCTCACCAATTCCGTTCAAAGCTCCCCGACCAGGATTTCATCAGCATCAGCTATGATTTCGGCGACTTCCAGATTAATTCTGAGGCATCCTGGTACGCAACAAGCTATCCCTTCACAGCAGAATTTCGTTTCCAGTTTGAAAATGCTGTTGTTGCCAACGAAAACGGTAAAATGCTTATTCATTTAAGAGATGATAAAAAAATTGACCTTTCCGAAGAAGCTGAAGGCGAAACCGGTGACATCAACCTTCCAAAAAGCAATGCTTATGCTAACGAAATCCGTTATTTTGCTGACTGCATAATCAACAACACACCTGTAAAAAAAGTGCAACCCGAAGAGCTTCGTTGTGTTCTTAATATTCTTAATAATCTTTAAAAAACATATCGCACCCATCAATCTCTGATAGGTGCGATATATTTATTTATACTTTTTTGTCAACAATTCTATAGCATATTTTGCATATTCGGAAATGTACTGACCCCTTCTTGTCACAATTGCAGGCTGACGGGAATAATGGCAGTTTTTTAAAGTATATAAAAACATATTTTCATCAAAATCAAAATTCTTTACAAACTGCAAGGGCAAAAGGGTTGCTCCAACGCCGGCTCTTGCCATTGACCAGGCTGTACTCACGCCTACTACCTCCGTTGAAACATCCGGGGTGAAATCCGCTTCTGCACAAAGCTTGTCAAATAACTGACGCATTTCCTGCAAGGGACTTACAACAACAAACGGAATATCTTTACAGGCTTTGAAATCAATTTCAGGAATATTATTCTTTGTTGACAAAGGAAGTTGCGCTGCAAATTTATTCGGAACTGCCAGCACAAGTGTGTCTGCTTCTATAAGCTTAACATCCAAAACAGACTCATCAACAGGAAGGTTGACAATAGCTAAATCGTATTTTCCCTCAGCAGCATTTTTGCGAAGCTGCTCGCTCCCCTCTTCGTGCAAAACAACAGTAATACCGGGAAATTTGTCTTTAATAGCTTTTACAACATCAGGGATAAGGTAAAGGCTTCTGAAGGGTGAAATGCCGATTTCAAGCTTACCCAGCTTCCCTGATTTATAATCCTCCATTGAACGAAGAAGCTGGTCCTCACTATATATAATTTTTTTTGCTTCAGCCACAAAATGCTCACCTGCAGCTGTTAAGGTCATAGGAATGTTATTTCTGTCAAAAAGCTTCACGTCAAGCTCTTTTTCCAAGGATAATATCTGTTTACTTAAAGCGGGCTGAGTAATACCTAACCTTTCTGCAACAACAGAAAAGTTCAACTCCTCCGAAAGCTCAATAACATATTGTAATTGTTTTCTGTTCACATTACCCCTCCTGACAAAAAAACAACTTGTTTCCACTACATAATACTAGTAGTTTTCTATTTTTTCAAGTAAATTCACAAAAAAACAGATAATATTTTATTTTTCAAGAAATGTATTGACAAACTGAAAAAAGAAGCTATAATATAACCGTTACGCAATAACAACTATAACCAAAAGGTTTTAGCTGTTTGCAAATTTTGTAATTAACAGAAAAAAGAAAGGAGAAAACAAAATGCCTTCATGTTTAATTTACCTTGGCATTATGCTCGCGGTTATTATCGTGTGGTTTATGGTAGTAAAACGCCCCGTTTACGAAGCAGTTTTATTAAGTTTTATAATCCTCGTTGCAATCACAGGAACCTGGAGCAACCTTTGGGGTTACATTGATGCAGCTTTATCTACCTCACTTTTATATTCAATGGTAGCATTTGTTTCAATGTCCATTTTGTTAACAAAAACTAAAATTATTGACAGTTGTATTGCCGTTATACTCTCCCTTATCGGCCGAGTAACAGGTGGTGCAGGCTATGCCGCAGTTGTTGCAAGCTCATTTATGGGCGCACTCTCCGGCTCCGGTCCCGGTAACGTTATGGCAACCGGTGCAATTACAATTCCTGCTATGAAGAAATCAGGCTTCCCTGCTGAGCTTGCCGCTAACATTGAGAGCAACTCAAGTTATATGGGTAATATGATCCCCCCTTCATCAAACATTGTTGCCGCATTAGGCGCTTTTACTGCACTTTATCCATCGCTTAACATTACAACAGGTCAGTTCTGGATTGTACTCTGGGGTATTGCTATTTGGTTTATTATTCAGAGAATCATTATGGTTTGGGGCTTCTGCAAATACTATAAAGTTAAGCCTATGTCTAAAGAAGAGCTTCCTAACCTCAAAGAAACTCTTAAAACAGGATGGCAGGGACTTTTAATTCCCGTAATTATTCTTCTCCCCTTTATTCTTGACTATCTCTTCAAAGACACCTTCTTTACAGAGCGTCTTGGTGCAGCCGGTGCAAAAGCTCTTTCAAGCTCCATTCTTCTCTTTATTGGTGGTCTTGCATCAATTTACACCTGCCTTATTGCAAAAGACAAAAAAGTGGTTAAAATCAACAATATTGCAAAAATGTTTGCAGATGGTGTTAAAACCATTGCACCCGCTATCGGTGTTTGCGTGTTCGGTTATATGATTGGTTCTCTTTTCAAAGACCTTAATGTAGCTGAAGAAATGGGCGCTATTATTACAGCTTGGAACTTTGGCAAATTAGGTACTGTTATTGCAGTTTGCTTAATCACCTGCTTTATGGGTATGATTATTCCCGGTTCCTCTCTCGTTGTTATTTTTGGACCTATGTTCATTACAGTTCTTGCACAAGTTGGTTGCGAGCCATTGCTTGTTGCTGCTATGCTTCCATGCATCTGTGGTGTTATGTGTGGTATTACTCCCCCTCTCGGCTTAGGTATGTACGCAGGTATGACACTTGCAGAATCAGATTTCAGTAAAACATTTAAGAATAATATGTGGTGGGTTGTTGCCCAGTTTATTCTTGAAGTTATTGTGCTTATGGGATGGCTTCCCATTTTGGGCTTATAAGGAGGTAGGAAAATGAAAAATGTATGTAAAAAAATCGCATCTGTTCTCAAAACTATCTTCGGCTATGGAATTATGATATGTCTTTTCGGTGGTGGTCTTACCTTTTTCGGCTATGTTGTTGCACTTATTATCGGTGGTGACACAGCAACAACAATCTGTGCTGTCATATATGAAAAAATTATTCCCGTAATCATTTATCTTTCAACCATAATGGTTGTTTTAGGCTTGGTAGCAATGTATCTTGATGGTGAAAAAGCTTTAACAACCGACAAGAAAAAAGCTTCAAAACACGAAGGCGAACTGTAATTTCTGATTATATGCCCCTATTGATAAACAATTTATCAATAGGGGCACTTTTTTTATTGAAATGTAAAATATATGTGTTATAATGATAAACAATTATTTTGTTGTTTGGGAGGAATATTTATGGCAACAAAATCGAATTTGAATAAGCGTTGGCTGTATCTTGCAGCAGGTGTTTTTACAATGCTTTTTTCAGGTGTGCTTTATGCCTGGTCTATTTTAAAAATACCCTTCAAGACAGATTTTAACTGGAGCGATTCGGTGCTTGCTTTCAACTTCACATTAACAATGTGCTTTTTCTGTTTAGGTGCATTTTTCGGCAGTCTTATCTGCAAAAAGCTTGGCACTAAAATCACACTTATACTTGCAGGCGTATTGGTTGGAACAGGCTTTGTTTCAACAGGACTTTTAAATGCTCAGCTTCCTTACCTTTTATATTTAACCTACGCAATACTTGCAGGTACGGGAATTGGTATTTCCTACAATGTTGTAGTATCAACAGTTAATTCCTGGTTTCCCGACAAAAAAGGGCTTTCATCAGGGTGCTTGATGATGGGCTTCGGTGTCAGCACACTTTTACTCGGTAATGTTATCAGCGCCTTATTTGAAAACGAAAATGTTGGTTGGAGCAAGGCATACATACTTTTAGGAATTGTCGTTGGAATTGTGATTGTTATTGCAGGTATAATTCTTCGCAAGCCCTCTGCCGATTTGGTATTCCCCTCTCCAAAAGCAAAAAAGAACGCAAAAAAAGAGAGCTTTGAAACAAAGGATTTCACTACTAAGGAAATGCTCAAAAGCTTTACCTTCTGGCGTGCATTTGTGTTTATGGCACTTATTACTGCAGTTGGTAACTCTGTTATAAGCTTTGCAAGGGATTTGGTTCTATCCGTTGATGCAGCGCCTGCACTTGCAACAACCCTTGTTGGGGTACTTTCAGTATTCAACGGAATAGGCCGTATTCTTACCGGTGCAGTTTATGATGCCTTAGGCAGAAAAACAACAATGTTAGCTTCTAACATTCTTACAATATTCGCAGCAGGTCTTACACTTATTGCTGTGCAAATCAACTCTTTACCCCTTTGCATTGTCGGGCTTTGTCTTACAGGTCTTTCCTATGGCTCCTGCCCTACAATGACTTCCGCATTCACAGCATCTTTCTACGGAACAAAATATTTCCCAACAAACTACAGCCTTACCAACTTTAATTTAATTGTGGCATCCTTTATTGCCACCTTCAGTAACTCTTTACTTATTTCAACAGGAAGCTATATTGCACCTTTTGTAATGCTTCTTGTTTTAGCCATTGGGGCATTGGGACTGAATTTTACAATACGTAAGCCATAAAACCCAAAGCTTTTATATCTCCTCAAAAAATAGTAGTGTAACCTTGCCGGTTACACTACTATTTCTACTTTACTGCCACCTGTTTTAGCTTTTGTAACAATAATTTGCTTATCAATTTTTTCTTTAAGCTCGGCAACGTGGGAAATAATACCTACAAGTCGGTTACCCTCAGAAAGTGACATAAGCGCTCTTATAGCCTGCTGTAAGGATTCCCCGTCAAGGGAGCCAAAGCCTTCATCAACAAACATAGTATCCAATCTGATACCACCTGCCATAGACTGAACCTCGTCCGAAAGACCAAGAGCCAACGATAGGGATGCTTTAAAGCTTTCACCACCTGAAAGTGATTTAACATCTCTTACAGAGCCATTGTAGTAATCCTTTACGTCAAGCTCAAGACCACTCTGACCACGATAATCACTGGCAATTACACGACGCCTTAGCTCGTACTGACCACCGGTCATAACCATAAGCCTTGTGTTTGCTCTATTGATTATGCGCTCAAAGAAGGTTGCCTGAATATAGGTTTCAAGCATAATTTTTTCCTGACCGGAAATATTTCCGTTTGCAGTATTTGAAAGAGCCTTTACCCAAGTCCATTTTTCTTCAATAGCTGTAATATGGGTTATTTTTACTGTTATATTTTCTTTAGCTCGGGTATTTGCATCAATACGTATAGCAACCTCTTCTTGCTTTTCGGAAAGAGCTGCTTTTTCCTCAAGAAGATTTTTCTTTTCATCCAGAAGCCTTTCTGTATTGATATCCTCTTTTCCCTCAATGGATTTCTTCAATTGCTCAATTTTACCCTTCAGCTCTGTTAGCTTGTTTTCTGTTTCACGGTAAACCTTTTCTGCTTTTTCCAAAGCATTTCTGTAACCGGAAAGCTCTGCTTCAAGAGCGTTTACAATTCCCACAGCCTCAGCTTTATTCTTATACTTCAGCTTCTTGGAAACAAATTCAAGCTGAGTCTCGGTTTCTTTAAGCTTTGCATCATCTGCAACAATTTTCTTTTCTTTATCAGAAAGTTGATTTTTTATTACCTCAAGTGCTGTTTCCTTTTGGGGAATAAGCTTTTCAAGAGTTACTTTTCTTGAAAGCTTAGCTTCAATTATTTCTAATTCTTCGTTAACACGTAAAATTTCCTTTTTGCAATCAAAATATAACTCTTTTAATTTCTCGTAGGCAGTTTTTAAATCAGCTTCGCCTAAAAGCTCATCACATTCCTTTTGCAAGGTATCCTTCTCACTTGAAACCTTACCTGCAATTTCACTCATTCTGCTACCGGCATCAGAGGTTTCCTTCGTAGCTTTATCTGCAATATTCTTAGCATTTTTAAGCTCTGCCTCAGTAGGAACCTCAACAGGCTTTTCTGCTTTACAGGGATGGTGCACAGAACCACATACAGGACAAGGCTTACCGTCTGTAAGAGTGTCTGCAAGAATACCTGCCTGACTGTCAAGGAAAACTCTGTTCAGCTTATTGTAAACCGCTGTCTTTTCTTCAGCAGCATTAGAAGCCTCATCATATACATTCCTTGCTGCTTTGTATTCGGTTACAAGCTTGTTATACACATCAAAATGATTTTTCAGCACTACAGATTTCTTCTGCTTATTTTCCAGCTGTTCTTTTTCACGAATAAGCTTTTCTTTTTCTGCACCCGAATCTCCAAGAGTGGTTAATTCGGTTTTTAAAGCAGCTATTTCCTCAGTAGCAATGTTGATTTTATTTTTGGTTTCAGCAACTGCTCTTTTGTTAGCTTCAATCAACTGTGCAAGTGAGTATACAGTATTTTTCTTTTCTGCAAGAGCGTCATAATCACCATACTGAGCCTTAATTTCAGCAATCTGCTTCTGCTTTGCATCAAGCTCCGGGGCTCTGGCTTTAAGCTTATTTACATTATCTTTAAGCTCGTTAAGCATAGGTGTTTTTTCTTTTTGCTCTTTTGAAGCTGCCTCTAATTCATTTTGTGCTTTTACATAGCCCTCTGCCTTAGTAAGTAAAGTATTATTTTTTTCTATTTTCTTTTCGACAGACTTAATAGCTTCCTGAATTCTTTCAGAAGCTTCAGAATCCTTCTTAATAAGCTTATCAATCAACACCACCACATCGGAAATCATCAAATTGTCCTCTTTGGCTTTATCAACCTCAACAGAAAGAACATCCTCAGCATCGCACAAAATTCCTTTTATGTACTGATTAATGCTGAGCTTTGCCTCATCGAATTGTCTTGAAAGCGCACCTGATTCAGTTTTAAGCTTGTCCTGCAGCACCTGATAATACCGTGTTTTGAAAATTTCACGGAAAATGCCCTGGCGTTGTTTTGTGTCTGCAAGAAGCAGCTTCATAAAATCCCCTTGAGCAATCATTGAAATCTGTGAAAACTGCTCTCTGTCCACTCCTAATATATCACGAACGGCTGAATTAACCTCTTTAGGCTTTGATATAACATTTCCGTCAGGCAGAAAAAGCTCTGCTTCTGCTTTTTGTTTTGTTAAGCCATCACCTTTTTTTGATGGTCTGTCATATTCAGGATTTCTTTTTATTGTATACTCTTTGCCACCATTTACAAATGTCAATTCTACCAGTGTGGGAGTATCTGCATCGGCATATTTGGAACGGAGCATTGAAGCATCTCTGTTTTCACCACTGGGGGAACCAAAAAGTGCAAATGTAATAGCATCAAAAATGGTTGTTTTACCTGCACCCGTATCACCTGTAATCAGGTAAATACCATTTGTTCCCAGCTTTTCAAGGTCAAGCTCCGTAAAGCCTGCATAAGGGCCGAAGGCTGAAATTTTAAGTTTTAAAGGTCTCATTTTTCGCCCTCCCATATTTCTTCAATAAGGTTCTGTATAAATTCTGTTTGCTCCTTACTCATTGCCTGACCGTTCTGCTGTTCATAAAACTCCGAAAACAAGGTCAATGGTGATTTTTCTTCCACACCCTCAGCCATATTTGCAGACATTGTATTTCTTGTTCTTTTATTGTCATAATCAAGTCGCATTATATTGGGGTATATAACACGAAGCTTACTCATTACATCAGGGATATCTTCTTCATCTGTCAGGGTAATGTGCATATAATCCTCTGTATTTGTACCTTCGTAGCTTTCTTTAAGGACAACATCGTCATATTTGCCTTTTATTTCCCTCATATCACGCAAGGGTGTAAGTGGAACGGTGCGAATTTGGGTATTCCCCTTCTCGCCCATTTCAACAATAGTCACAGACTTTTTGTGACCTGCTTCTGAGAAGGAGTATTTTAGTGGTGTTCCACAATAGCGCACAGTATCACGTCCTATTTTCTGAGGACCGTGAATATGACCAAGTGCAACATAGTCGAAGCTGTCAAAAACCGTAACATCGACATTATCAGTACCACCAACAGAAAGCTCCTCGGACTCGCTTCTTGTTGCGCCTGTTACAAACTGATGTGTAATGATAACATTCCTTTCTGCTGTATTAACATTCATACTGTCTACAGCTACTTTAAGTGCATCTGTATAGCTTTCGATTTCACTTTCAGGGAAAAATCTGCGTACATTAACAGGCTTCAGGAATGGCAGCATATATATGTTTACCTTACCGAACTCATCAGATATTTCAAATGATTTCACATTACCGTCATAAACAGGGCTTATGTGTATACCACTGAAATCCATAAGACGTCCACCGAAGGAAAGCCTTTCTGCACTGTCGTGGTTACCACTGATGATAAATGTAGGTATTTTTTTCTCTGCAAGTCTGCAAAGGAAATCATCCAACAGCTGCACTGCTTCAGCAGAAGGTACAGATTTGTCGTAAACGTCACCTGCTATAAGTATGCCATCGGGCTTCTCGGCATTGATAATACCAAGAATTTCCTTGATTATATATTTCTGGTCCTCGAGCATAGAAAACTCGTTAACCCTTTTACCTATATGAAGGTCAGAAAGATGTATAAACTTCATTTTTAATCCTCTTTTTATTGTTTTATTTATACTACTATAATACCAATACAGTTTAACATACAACCAAAAGAAAGTAAATGAAGCTTTGAATGTATTTTGCTGAAAAACCGCCCTAAGTCCTTTGTTTGGTGCTTTTACTCACCATTTTTTTATTACCGAAAAGCAACGCTATACCCTTTAAGGTAGAAATCCTTCGCCTTGTTATGGAAAGAACAAACGCAATACCGGAATAAACTGAATTGGTTATAGCCAAGAAGCCTTCACTGCTTTTTCAAAATTACGGGCAGATTCATTACCTGCACCACCGTCAAAAAGAGAATTTTTCATATACACAGCTGCAATATTGTTTGTTGGATCAATCCAAAAATGTGTGCCGAAAGCTCCACTCCAGCCGAAAGCTCCTACAGGTAAATCCTCATAGGCATCATTAACTATTACTCTAACACCCAGCCCCCATCTTTCACTGCCGGGCATAATAGCTTCAGAAACAAAAGGTGTATGCAAAAATCGGAATGTGTTTTCGGTAAGGATTTGTTTTTCTGGTGTTTTACCCTTATTTAAAAGCATTTTTGCAAAGCTTGTATAATCAGCAAGTGTTGACACCAAGCCGGCTCCACCCAGGTAATGTGTACAAGGAAAAGAAGAAAACACACAAGCATCAGGCATTTTCTCATCACAGGTTTTGCCATCAACCTTATTGTGCATAGCAATCATTTTTTTCCATTGCGCCTGCGTAGGAATAAAAGTAGTATTTTTCATACCGCAAGGTGCAAAAATTTCTTGTGTTAAAAAATCAAGATAATCTGTCTTAGTAACTTTTTCAATTATCTTCACTAACACATCAAAAGCGCCCGTACCACTATATTGTTGCTTTGTTCCGGGTTCAAAGTCCAGACCTGTTTTTGAATAAAATTTAACTGTAGCATCAAGCTTTTTTCTTTCTGCATCGGTTATTTTAGCCTCTTTCAAAGGCTCGCTGCCGATTCCGGAGGTATGTGTAAGGAGGTTGCAGATAATAATTTCATTTTGTGCTTTGCCAATATCTATCAAGCTGCCCGATGGCGCTATTTGTGTAATATGAACATCTTTAAATTCAGGCAAATATTCGGAAACCTTATCAGACAAAGAAAGCAAACCACGTTCCACAAGAATAAGGGTTGCCACTGCTGTAACAGGCTTTGTCATAGAAGCCAGTCGGAATATTGTATTTTCGGTAACCGGTTCAGTGCTATATGCTGATATGGTTCCGAAGCATTTTTTATAAAGCTCATCTTGCCCTTGAATAACACAATAAGCTGACCCAAAAACCTTATTATTTTCAAAGTCGTACAAAGCTGCTTTTTCTATATTGTTTTTCAGTAAAGCTTTATCTAGTTTATTCATTTTATCACCCAAAGTAAAAAAAACTATCACCTATTATACCCTCGTCAACAGCTTTAGTCAAATTATGCTTTAGCATACATAATGGGTAACAACCTACAACAATGTGGGGATTATTCAAACCTTATTTGTACTATTTATGGTTCTTCTTCGACACCACTTCGTTTTTACGATTGATTACAGCACCTATTTGTGCTATAATACATTAGCAAAACTTATTATAAATTGATACACAGAAATACACACAAAAAAGAAATGAGGTTTTATTATGAAAACTTACGAATGTATTGCTCATAGCGGCAACACAGGAAAAGAAATAGTTTTTTATGTCAGAGCAATGAGCTCCACAAGTGCAAGAATGGACGCCTTGATTCAGGCCAGACAACAATTCGGTAGTGGAGCCGGTGCTGTTACCATTGTCAGCGTTAAGGAAGTCTGATTAACAGATGCTGACAGCCCCCTGTTTCTCACTTGGGAAATGGATATGGTATACAATAAGATTACTACAGACATTTCGGAAAAAGCCTTATTAATACCGGTTTTACGGGCAATTTTCAAAAATTTTTTTAACAAAAAGCAGAATCTCTTAACCTTTAGATAGCAAAAAAGCGAGGTGAAACCCACTTCGCTTTTTTATAGCAGACAATTAGGCGCACAGTTGATTGCATAAAAAAGTAGTGATATAATAAATGAAAAAGTTTTGGAGGATGAGTCAAATTGAAGCTTGTATGGTCTTTTGAGAAAATCGAAGATGGCACCTTATGTATTACAGACTACAAAGGCGAAGATTATGATATTGTCATACCTGAATACATTGGAGAAAATAAAGTGAGCGGAATTGCCGCATATACTTTCAGCCCCCAAAAACCTCAGAGAAAAAAAGAACAGCGTTGTTTTTTAGAACATATTTGCAGTGTTACCATACCCGATAGCGTTACAAGCATTGGCGAGTATGCCTTCGCAGGCTGCAAAGGACTCTCAAGCATTACCATTCCTAATGGTATTACAAGTATCAAACGCGGATGGTTTCACGGTTGCGAATGTCTAACCAAAATCACTATTCCTGCTAGTGTCACAACTATTGGTGATTCGGCATTTGAAGATTGCTTTGCTTTTACAAGCATCAACATTCCTAATAGCGTTATAAGTATTGGTCATTCGGCGTTCACAAGTTGTCTGCTTCTTACGAGTATTGATGTTCCCGAGAGCGTTACAAGCATTGGCGATTTCGCATTCTCTGGTTGTCCCAATCTTATAAATGTCACTCTCAATAATGGATTAACAAGCATTGGTGCAAATGCGTTTGGTTGGTGTGAAAGCCTTACAAAAATTACGATTCCCGAGAGCGTTATGACCATTGGGGATTCGGCATTCGAAGAATGTAAAAATCTTACCCTCTACCTCCGTAATGGCAGTTCTGCCGAACAGTATGCAAAAGAAAATAACATACCGTTTGTTGCTGAATAAAATTTAATACACAGTATAAAGCTTGCTTTTGGGTACATAGTTTTGTGAATAGATACATAGTATAAAAAGGGGATAGGAAAAAATGATGCAGAACGGACAAACCGAGCGAAAACAAGGCTTCAGACTTGTTTTTGCTTGCCCGAAGGCGTACAAAGGTACGTCGAGTGGCGAGGTATGTTCGTAGCATAAAACTTAAAATTCTTTATAACTTGTGCTTCTTTTATTGTTTAAGGGATTCTTACAGATATCAACCCTGTAGGAATCCCTTGCTTTATTTTGTTTTATGCGGTCTGCGCTTTTTTTACATCCCCTATTAATTTGTTCAAAATCTACTTGACATACTTGGCAGCGCAAAATAAAATAAACATGAATCAACTCTTTTTGTTGTAAAGACAAGAAAAACCTAAAAAAGAGGGATGCTTATGGATTCAATATTAGAATTTTGGAGTCAGATGACAGCAAATCCACTTCTGTTTGTGGCAGTAGCACTAACTCTTGGTGTTATTTTAGTAAACGGTTGGACTGATGCACCAAATGCCATTGCAACTTGCGTTGTAACAAGATGTATGCCCCCAAAGGCTGCAATACTTATGGCAGCTGTTTTCAATTTCTTTGGCGTTTTTTTAATGACTATTATTAACGCCACAGTAGCTGAAACCATTACAAAAATGGTTGACTTTGGTACAGACCCGGACAAAGCAATAATTGCTTTAAGTGCTGCACTCTTTGCCATTGTTCTTTGGGCTATACTTGCCTGGTTGTTTGGCATTCCTACAAGTGAAAGCCACGCCTTGATTGCAGGTCTTACAGGAAGTGCCATTGCACTTCACGGCAGCTTCGAAGGCGTTAACGGTAACGAATGGGTAAAGGTTGTTTACGGTATTTTCATTTCAGTTATACTCGGCTTTGGTCTTGGTTGGATTGTTTGTAAGCTTGTTACCAAAATATTTTACAACGCTGACAGACCCAAAACCGAACCGTTCTTCAGAGGTGCGCAGATTGTTGGTGCAGCATCAATGGCGTTTATGCACGGTGCACAAGACGGACAGAAATTTATGGGCGTAGTGCTTCTTTGCGTATATATGTCGCAAGGTCAAGGCTTGCCTGATGACATCAACATTGCAAGCGACTATCTCTGGCTTATGATTGTTTGTTCGGTTGTAATGGCAGCAGGTACAGCTCTGGGTGGTAAAAAGATTATTAAATCCGTTGGTATGGATATGGTTAAGCTTGAAAAATACCAAGGCTTCTCAGCCGATATTGCTGCTGCACTTTCGCTTTTGATTTGTTCGGTATTCAGTCTTCCTGTATCAACGACACATGCAAAGACAACATCTATTATGGGTGTGGGTGCTGTAAAACGAATTTCTGCAATTAACTTTGGTGTAGTTAAAGAAATGGTTCTGACTTGGGTACTGACATTCCCGGGATGTGGACTTGTAGGCTTTTTAATGACAAAATTATTTATGTTTATATTTACCTGACAGAAAGGATTAATAAAAATGGCTAAAGGCGATAAATTTTACTTTGAAAACTTTGCAGCAAGTACTGCACTCTCTAAAAAGGCAGCATTATACCTTGTAGAGTGTCTTGAAAATTACAACCCTGAAAACATTGAAACAATGCTCAAGGAAATGCACGAAATAGAGCACAGCGCTGATATTAAAAAGCACGAAATGAATAAGGCTCTTGCTAAAGCATTTGTAACACCTGTTGACCGTGAGGATTTGGATATGTTAAGTCATAACCTTGACCAGGTAACCGACAAAATTGAAGAGATTTTACAAAAATTCTATATTTATAACATTCAGTCTGTTGATACCTATGTTATAGATTTTGCAAAAAAAATTGTAAAATCCTGTGAGCTTCTTTGTGAGCTTATGGGCGAATTTGAAAACTTTAAGCGTTCAAAGAAAATCCATTCTCTTATTGTGGCACTTAACGATGTTGAAGAAGAATGTGATACACTTTATCTTACATCAATTCGTGCTCTTACAAAAGACCAGACCGATGTCCTTAAAGTGGTTTCCTTCGGCAAAATATATGACTGCTTTGAATCCTGTGCCGATGCCTGTGAACACGTCAGCGAATGTGTAGGCGCAGTTATTATGAAAAATACATAAGTTTAACCATAAAAAATAAAGCTATAAAATGAAAATCTCCTTTGTTTACAGAAAACAGAAATGTTATCTAAATAAACAAAGGAGTTTGTTTTATATAAATTTTTTATTTTAAAAAATAACACTTTATCTTTTTTCCCAATAACACCCACCTTCAACTTTTTCAAAGCCGGCAGGTGTCTCTTTGTCAGAAGGATATATCCATGCATCATTATACATAGCATTATACTTTTTGTCCCAACGACTGCCTTTTATACCAAACAGGGTTTGTAAAGAACCACCCATATGTATTGCTGTTTTCCCCATTTTTTTTACTCTTGAAGCCAAAGGAAAACCATATGCACCACAACCTATTAACGCAATTTGAAAATCTTGCCTTAAAATCTCTTCCGTCATATAGTCCAACGCTTCAAACCAATTTGTGAATCTATCGTCAGTTGCATCAGCTATTGTTTGGACTGCTTTGACGCATTTCAAATCAAAAAGAGGCAAGGCGTTAGTTCCGGGGAAAATTTTTTCCCTATTTGTTTCATATTGTGTTTTAATAGAATCAGTAAACGGATGTACAACTAAAACTTTTTTTCCTTCCAAAGACCAAGCCCAGCCTTTTGAAGCTGACGCCAAACCTCCGGCAGGCATAAGTTTTGACTGGGAACAAAATTTTTTATAAAGCCATTCTTCACCAACAAAATTCATACATCCAAGTAAATCTAAGCCGGAACAGGCCTCAGTTTCTAAAACCGCCCATTCATATATACTTTCTATTTTGTTTGGAAAAAAACCGGAGAATGTGCAAATCTGATCTAAATATTTCAAATTATACTTGCCACCCATAATTTGTCTTTTCCAATATTCATAGAAAGCTGCACCTTCAGATGTTCCGAAGCGAGCAGCCATAAAAGGCTTTTCTGTAAGTACAGCCTCTACCAATACAGAACGTCCTGCTTCTGTTGATAAAATCTTTTCCTCCCCGTATTTTGTTGCTTTCTCATATCTTTTAAAACCGGGAATATGGCGTGCAATTTGAAGCTTACGTGAATTCAACTCACAAGCAAGCATATCTACTTTATCTGTTAGCATTATAAAACCCTCCTCGACTGTTTTTTATTTTGTAAAATATTCGAATCCCAGTATAACTATACCTAACACAACTAACACTACACCCACTACTCTGTTAAGAGTTGTCGGTTTTGCTTTGTTTGCGAACTTAGCTGCAATTTGCGCCCAAACAAATGTAAATACAACACACAAAACCATAACCAAAATATCAGGTGAATCCCCAAGAGAAAAATGGGAAATAGCCCCCGTTAATGCAGTAAACGCCATAATAAACACACTGGTACCAACTGCAGTTTTTAATTCATATCCAAGCACACCGGTAAGAATAAGAAGCATCATCATACCACCACCGGCGCCTACAAAACCACAAATAAACCCAATAAATATACCACATAGCACAGATCCGACTATTTTTCTTGTTTTGCTGACTGCTTCCATTTCCGCTTTTGTTGTCATAACGGGTTTTAAAATAAATTTTATACCAAGAATTAGTGTAACGAATGTACTGAAGCCACCCATAGTATGCGAGGGAACCATACTTGATACATAACTTCCAACCACGGTAAAAATTAATATAATTCCCATCATAAGAAATCCGTTTTTTACATCCAGATTTTTATTCTTACGGTAAGTATATGCTGAAACAGCACTCGCCAACACATCTGAAGCAAGGGCAATACCTACAGCTGTATATGGATCAATTCCTAAAAATGTAATAAGCATTGGGGTTATCACAGCAGCAGCACTCATACCTGCAAAACCTGTACCGAGACCTGCTCCCATTCCGGCAAAGAAAGTAACAATTATTGTAACTAAATAATCCATCAATCATATCTCCATAAATAATACTTGCTCAAAAGATGTAACTAAATTAAAATTTATTATATCACAACAAAATCGAATTGTAAATTAATACAGTATAAATTCCCTTTAATCACAATTACTAACAACATAATTTGAGTTTAAGGAGAAATGTATATATGAAAGCAACAGGTATAGTTAGGCGTATAGATGATTTGGGAAGGGTTGTTATTCCTAAAGAAATCAGAAGGACACTTCGTATTCGTGAGGGAGAGCCTTCACAGACAACATTGACACTTTTCGACAGGTTTTGTTGGGCAATACATGGTGTAGTAGAAAGATGTAAAGAGAAGAGTTATAAAACATAGGCATAATAATGTTCATTTTTATTATGTTGTTTTAAAACTGAAGCACGATTGATTTTTAATTATGGTTGTGATATTATAAAAAAAGAAGAGCAAACTTGTTTTAAAATTAAAGTAAGTAATATTGATTACGCACGGAGAAAATGTATATGATCGAAAAATCAAAAGTAGATTTAGATAATAAAGAAAATGAACTTATAATTCAAATTGAGCAAGTACTCAAAAGTTTTGGGATACATAAGCCTGACTATTATTTGGCGACAGCAGTTGAAGAATATCTTTATATGCGTAGTGCAATTTTGTTAGCTATTACAAATGAAGATTACCAAAAAGATCTATCAAGAGATTTTTATACAGCCATTGCCAAGGAGTATGTAAGCAAAGGTTATTGGGCTACAACAAAAAATGTTGAAGCAGGTATCAATGCCGAAATTGCATACGGATGGTATTGTAGAAATGAGGATGCTGCTGAAGCATGGAAAGCGTATTTTGGTATTTCCCTTGACGGAAATGAAATTAAACCATCCAATTTCGAATTTATTTTAACCATTGCGACAGCATTACGTTCAAAAAATAAATCCAATTAAGAATGATAGAATTTATATTTTTCAAAATTTAATCAATACAGTATAAATCCCCTTGTTTTACAGATACTAACAGTACAAATTTGTAAAGCAAGGAGATTTTATATATTATGAAAGCAACTGGGATTGTGAGAAGAATTGATGATTTGGGAAGGGTTGTTATTCCTAAAGAAATCAGAAGGACACTTCGTATTCGTGAGGGAGACCCTTTGGAAATTTTTACTGCAAGTGATGGTGAGGTTATTTTTAAAAAATACTCACCTATGGGTGAAATTTCACAGTTTTCGGGGCAATATTCAGAGGTACTCAGCAGAACCTCCGGAATGCCCGTTCTTATTACCGACCGTGACCATGTGGTTTCCGCCTCGGGAATTGCCAAAAAGGATGTACTTGAAAAGCATATCTCCCACGAAATGGAAGAGCTGATGGAAAACCGTGAGAATTATATCAGACAAAAAGGACTCTCACCCTTCCACCCAATTGACAATATGGAGGTTACAGCTGCGTTGGCATTCCCTATTATTGCCTCCGGTGACATTGGTGGTGCAGTTATTTTTCTTGAAAATGAAAATGGTGATTATCCCACTGACACAGAAATTAAGCTTGCTCAGGTAGCAGCAGCCTTTTTAGGCAAGCAGATGGAAGAGTAAATATAAATGCGGAGTGCAGAGTGCGGAATTTGACATTTGGAATGGGAGTGCAAAATTTTGTACCACCCACCACCTACGGTGGTCCCCCCTCCTTTTTCGTGTTACGAAAAAAGAGGGATAGGCTTCGCAACACCATAAACAATTGAAAGAGGAACAAGTACACAAAAGAGTTTTGTTGGATTTGTGCAAACCTACAAAACCACTTAATACTATATTTTTCACATTGTAAAACATCGCTTCTTATGTTAAAATGTTATTTGTATGGGTACGTACAGATTTTAACATAAGGGGTGTTTTTTTGGCATCAAGAAAAGAGCGCACCGAAGCGCTGTCCAAGGATATGAAAATATATGTCAGCGATGCTCACATTTTCACCTCTGATGCTATTGTTTTAGCAGATTTTTGCGCTCCACGGCACAAGGACAAATGCTGCGATTTAGGAACAGGAAACGGTATTATTCCAATGCTGTGGCTAAGAGACTTCCAGCCTAAAGAAATTGCAGGTGTTGAGCTTTCCGAAAGTGCAGTAACCCTTTTTAATAAAACCCTTGAAGAAAACAATCTTTCGGACAAGGTGAATATTGTTCATTGTGATTTACGAAAGCTAAAGGGTGTTTTGCCAAATGAATACTATGATTTGGTAAGCATTAACCCACCTTACAAAAAGCTTGGCACAGGCATTGTGAATGAGGGTGAGGATTACAAAAACGCCCGTCACGAATTCAACTGTACCCTTGAGGATGCTTCAAAGGCAGCTGCTCTCCTGCTGAAATTCGGTGGTAGATTCTGCATTTGTCAGCGTCCCGAAAGGCTGCCGGATATTTTCGCTGCTATGAGGAAATTTAAAATAGAGCCTAAATCAATGCGTGAGGTTATACAAAGAACCGGCAAAGAGCCGAGTCTTGTTATGGTTGAGGGTAAAAAAGGCTCTGCTCCCGGCTTCAGAATACAGCCCCCTCTTATTCTTGAAAAAGAAAACGGTGAATACACAGATGAAGCTGCAAATTTATTTTATGCATATAAATTCAAATAATTGAATTTTATATAAATTCCAGAAGAATTACGGAGGAATTAAATATGTCAAAAGAAAAAGTCAAAGAAAAAATGCAAGACACGTTCTTAAGCAAAAAAGAATTGTGGGCATTTGCAATCGGCGGCGCAGGTCAGGGTATGATTTACGCTATGATGTCAAGCTACATAAGTGACTACTATGTAAACATCCTGCAATTACCCCTTATGTTTGTTTTGGTTTTAATGCTTCTTGCCCGTGTATGGGACGCAATAAACGACCCATTGATGGGTATAATTGTTGACAAACGCCAGACAAAACGTGGCAAAATGAAACCATATATTCTTTATGCAACAATGCCCATTGCAATTTTCACAGTACTTATGTATTTAAGCCCTGATTTACCTAAAACATATTTAATGATTTATTCTGCAATAGTTTACGTTGGTTGGGGCATGCTTTACACAATGGCAGATGTTCCCTTCTGGGGACTTCCCAATATTCTTACCCCAAACAGCGAAGAAAGAAGCCAGGTGCTTTCTATCGGTAAAACTGTTAATGGTGTTGGTTCTGCTATACCCGAGGTGCTTTTCCTCGTTTGTGGCCTTACTCTTCCGAAAATCCTTGACACAAGTGACCCTCTCGCTTTCAACAAGCAGAAATATCTCATTATTGCTCTTATAACCGTTATTCTCGGCTCTGTTCTTTACGTTAGAACATTCTTTAAGGTTAAAGAAAGAGTTATTATCCCTCCAAAAAAACGCGAACCCGGTCAGCCTCTTACAATCAAAAGAATTTTCACCTGCAAGCCCTTGATGCTCGTTATTGCTATGGGTGTGCTTTCAAGTGGGCGTTACATGGTTCAGGCTGCAGCTCTTCACGTTGCGAGATACGCTTTCTATATCGGACCCGAGCTCACTCCCGATATGACTCTTGCAGAAAGAACTGCTCTTATTGATGCCAGTGTTTCTTCTATCAAAACAATTTTCCAGGTATGTGCAATTGTCGGTATGTTTGGCGCAATGCTCTTTATGCCTGCACTTATGAAGAAATTCAAATACAGCAAAATTGTTATTTTTACATGCCTTTTAGGCTTTGCTGCAAGTATTTTCACAACCCTTATCGGTTGGTTTACAAATAACCTTTATGCTTGTATTCCTTTCATTATCATCTCCTGTATACCCTTGGGTGTTATCAATGTTATTTCAATTGCAATGATTTGCGACTGTCTTGACTATATGGAGCTTAAAACAGGCTTCCGTGACAATGCACTCGGTGCTGCTTGTCAGGGCTTTGTTAACAAGCTTGGTAACGCATTTGCAACCTGTGGTATCGTTTTAATGTATATGTTTATTGACATTGACCCTGCACAGATGCTTTCATCCACAGCTGTTATGGCTGCAACAGACCTTACAAGAACACAGAACTTTGCTATGTTCTCTCTTGTTTCCATTGTTCCCGGTGTAAGTATGCTTCTTTGTGCAATTCCCATGTTCTTCTATAAAATTGACGATATGAAGCCTCAAATTCAGAAAGAGCTTGCCGAGAAAAGAAAATCCTCAGGCGTTAAAATTGAGAAATAAGGTGTACAAAAATGAAATATGATGTAGTTATCGTCGGTGCAGGTCCTGCGGGTATTTTTACTGCTCTTGAAATGCGCCGAAAAGGATGCGACAAATCCATTCTTATAGTTGAAAAGGGTCAGCCTGTTGAAAAGCGCAGCTGCCCCAAAGCAAAAACAAAACAATGTGTAAACTGCAAGCCCTATTGCCATATTACAACAGGCTTTTCGGGTGCCGGTGCATTCTCTGACGGTAAGCTTTCCCTCAGCTACGAGGTTGGTGGTGATTTGCCCTCGCTTATTGGCGAGGATTTCGCTCAGGAGCTTATTGACTACACTGACAAGATTTATCTTGAATTTGGTGCAGATGAGCACATTGAAGGCATCAGTAACGATGCTGAGGTTAAGGAAATAAGAAAGAATGCCATTCAAGCCGGTCTGAAGCTTGTTGACTGCCCTATCCGTCACCTTGGTACAGAAAAGGCACAAACCCTCTACCTTGAAATAGAAAACCACCTGCGAAAAGAAAATGTTGATATGATGTTCGGCTACGAATGTAACGATATTATCATTGAAGACGGTGTTTGCAAGGGTGTGTTTATCAGCAAGGGCAACGAGCATTTGCAGATTGATGCAGACAAAATTGTTGTTGCAACAGGCCGACGTGGTGCTGACTGGCTTGAAAAGCTCTGCAACGAGCACGGTATTGAACACCAGGCTGGTACTGTTGACATAGGCGTCCGTGTTGAGGTAAGAAATGAGGTTATGGAAAAGGTTAACCGAGTGCTTTACGAATCAAAGCTTATTGGCTACCCCAAGCCCTTTAAAAACAAGGTTCGTACCTTCTGCCAGAATCCCGGTGGATTTGTAAGCCAGGAAAATTACGACAATGACCTTGCTGTTGTTAACGGACACTCCTATAAAGAGAAAAAATCCAACAACACCAACGTTGCAATTCTTTGCTCACATAACTTCAACTATCCCTTTAACCAGCCTATTGAATATGCTCAAAAAATTGGTGAGCTTACAAATATGCTTGGTGCAGGACATATTCTTGTTCAGCGTTACGGCGATATTCTTGACGGTAAAAGAACCTGGCCCAAAGAGCTGGCGCAATCAAACCTTCGCCCATCGCTTCCCGATGCTGTTGCAGGTGATATTACAGCAGCCATGCCTTACAGAGCAATGACAAATATTATCAACTTCATCCAGGCAGTTGACCACGTTGTTCCCGGCTTTGCTTCAACAGAAACTCTCCTCTATTCACCCGAGCTCAAGTTCTATAGTAACAAAATAAAAATGGACACGGCACTTAACACAAGCGTTAAAGGTCTTCACTGCTTAGGTGACTCCTCCGGTTGGACAAGAGGTCTTATGATGGCTTCTGTTATGGGTGTTCTTATGGGACGACAGATAGCTGAAGAATAAATTCAATTAATTATACCCGTAACCTTTCTTAATGAAAGATTACGGGTATTTTTGTGTTTTTAAAACATATACTTTAATAATCAAGTGAGGTGTGTATATGGTATTATCAGTAAGAATGAAAAGCCTGATAAAAAATCTTGCTATTCCCCTTTTGATTGGAGCACTTGCAGGCTTTTTAACAAATGCGGATGTTAAAGAATTTATGTCAACAGCACAAAAGCCAATTTTTATGCCGCCCGGATGGGTGTTTCCTGTAGCCTGGACTATACTTTATGCCTTAATGGGCTTCGCTGCTTATATAATTGACAACACTGCAAGTCCGAGAAAAAACAGAGCTTTAACAGTTTACTATATTCAGCTTTTCTTTAATTTTGTATGGAGCTTTATCTTCTTTTCTTCCGGAATTTATTTATTTGCTTTCGTATGGATTATTGCTCTTTGGCTTCTTATTATAGCAACCATTCTTGAATTTAAAATAATCAAAGCCCGTGCTGCATATTTGCTTATCCCCTATCTGATATGGGTTACCTTTGCTGCTGTGCTGAATTTCAGTGTGTATTTATTGAACAAATGAAAATCACCGAACCTTCTTTCTGTTTGAAGGTTCGGTGGTTTAATTTTAATTCATTGTAAACAACTGATTATCTGTATCATAGTCAGAAGACCAGATGTTCAGCTGATAATCCTTGAAAAGTGTGGGAATTGTTATGGATTTGTCTTCAATTTCGTCAGCAAGCTGTTTCAGTGAATAAGTATCAAACTTGCAACGAATCATACACAAATCATCATACTCTGTGGATATGAACTTCCAATCAAATTTCTTGCCACCTTTTTCAAAACCAAAGCAAATAAAGTTATTCTCAAAATCGTGATTAAGACTGTTATAAGCTTCTTCATCTGTAAAATAAATATCAACCCAGATAAACTCATCTGCTGTGGTTACTTTAACCTTTTCAACACCCTCGTTAAGACCTGAAACGGTAGCAGGTGCCTGAGGATGCTCGGTAATAAAGTCCTCAACAGTTTTTGGATAAGTTCCTACAATTGTTCTGCCTATGCCATCGTTGGATTGATGCTCAAGGTAAAGGTTAAATTTAAGAGTTTCTAAAACTGTTCTGTAGTTTACTGTAAGCTCATCAGTAAGAGCAACCACATTTGCAAGATCGTCAATTTCTGTTAGCTTGTACTCGGCACTTTTTCCGTCAGAAAGGAATTTAAACTCACCGGGACAAGCAACCTGTGTGCCGTTGTTTATATAAAAATAAAAAACAGGTACAACATCAATAGAAAAATCATTTGTAGCATAATGCGCTTTAAGCAGTGCTTCCTTGTCCTCAAACTCAACAACAAGCTTTACACTGTCATTTGTAAAATCTGCTGATACATTTTTTATTGATTCTTCTCTTTTCTTTAAGCCATTAAGTGAAATAACATCCTTTTCCTCAACAACAGGGGCTGAAGTTGTTGCTACCGTTGTTTTTTCAGTTGTTGTTTCAAGCTCCTTTGCCTTCTTCTTTATAGCCGAAGAAAGGCTGAATATTGCAATTAATGCTATAGTTAAAACTATTATAAACAAGCCTAACAAAAAAGGATTTTTCTGTATTTTGTAGGAAAGGCTTTTTTTATTCATCTCGTCCATTTTTTACCTCCGTTGAAGCTGCACTTTCTTTTGCTTTTTCAGCAGCCTCCCGTTCTTCTTTTTCCTGTCTTTCTGCTTCCCTGCCTGCCTTTTCTGCTGCTTTTTCGATTTCACGCTTAGCTTTGCGCTCTTCACGGATTTCTTTTCTTGTAGCCTGAGGTGCAGGTGGCATATCGGTCAACTTCATAAAGTCAATTTTTGCCATACGGGTTTTGGGAAGCGCATCAAGAATTGTAATTGCGCTTGGTCTTGAAAAGCGTTCAAGCTTACTGTCACAATATTCTTTAATAAGCTTACAAACCTCATCAGGATTATCAGTAGGTTGATTAAGGGAAACGAAAAGCTTTATAATGGGCTTTGTATCAATATACCCCTGAACGGCACAAGCCTCATTAATGTAATCCAGCTTCAGAATTTCCTGCTCAATGTCGTTAGGATAAACATTGTAACCGGAAATGATAATCATTCTTTTCTTTCTGCCTGTGAAGAAAACAAAGCCATCCTCGTCAACATAGCCAAGGTCGCCTGTCATTATCCAACGATTACCCTTTTTATCGGTATAAACACCACTTTCCTCGCTCCCCAGGTAACCTGCCATAACAGTTGAGCCTGTTACAACAATTTCACCAATGGTATTCGGAGGTAGCTTTTTACCCTTTTCATTCCATATTTCTACAGTTATACCATCAAGAGGCTTACCTATAGAATTCTCCTTGTATGCCCCCTTGATATTAGCAGTACAAACAGAGCTGACCTCTGTAAGACCATAACCACGATAAAGCTTACCTTTGGCGTGGTATTTTTCAAGCTTTGAATTAAAGGAATTAAGGAAGGTATCGCTTATAATATCGCCACCCGCCCACAAAAGACGTAGCTTAGAAAGATGTGGTCCATCGAAATTATTTGCCTCATACATTTTTTTAAACATATTAGGCACACCTACAATATAGGTAATATTATATTTTTTTATAAGTCGGTTTGCTTTATCTGCCGAGAAATTCATCATTGGTATACAGGTAAAGCCTGCACACATACTGAAGTGCATTACAACCCCTAAGCCAAAAGCGTGAAAGAGTGGTAAAACTGCAAGCGAACACTCTGCACCCGGGGCGTGGGGAGCATCAAAAAAGCTTAATTTATAAGCAAGCTCGTTAAGATTTTTTGAGGTAAGCTGAATTGTCTTGCTCTTACCTGTTGTGCCACCCCCGTGAAGATAAACAGCAATATCATCACCATTATTCTCCACCTTAGGAGCAACCTTGTTCAAATGGCAGATTGTGTGATATGAAGCTGTATTTGATGAAGGTGTGTCCTTACCTTTTATTTTTGAATACACCTTGAGAGCAGGACGCATAATGGTTGAAGCATAATCAGCCGGTGAACAGACCACAACAAGCTTGTTCCTTTTACGTAGCATACTTACATATTTTTCCATTAACACATCAAGAATAAAAATTGCTTTTGAATGAGATGCTTTAAGTATTTCCTCAAGCACGTCTGGAGGCGTTAATGGATGAACTATGTTTGCAATTACACCTATTCTGTTTGCTGCATAAAAAGCTGCGAAGCTCTGCACGGTATTAGGGAGAAAAATTGTAATAACATCTCCCCTTTTAATATTTTTACTATCAAGGAAGCCTGCAATTGCCTCAATATCCCTCATAAACTTTTTGCGACTTATAAGGTTACCGAAGCTTTCAGACACATCGTAAACACCAAAGTCCTTGGTGCACTCTCTGAAAAACTCAAAACAGTTTCTGTTTTCGGGTTTAATCATAACGGATTTTCCTTTCAAAATATAATCAACTTATCTATTTTAATATTTTACATTAATATTGTCAAGTTTTTGCATTTTTAGTTTCCCCATAAGCTTTAAGGCAATAATTAACAGAACGGGAAAAATAACTGCTGAAAAAACACCTTTTTTCAAATCCTCGTTCATTACACTTGTGGCAAAGCCCACAACAGTTGGGCCGAAGGAGCAACCGAAATCCCCTGCAAGTGCTAAGAATGCAAACATAGCTGTTCCGCCTTTTGGGAACTTTTCGGATGCCAGAGAAAAAGCCCCGGGCCACATAACACCAACAGAAAAGCCACACAAAGCACAGCCCACAAGTGAAAAAGCAGCATTACCCGAAAAGGTTGCCAAAGCATAGGCAGAAATACACAAAACAGCGCAGACAGTCATATACTTATTTAAATCTATTTTTTCACTGATTTTTGAATATATAACTCGTGATGTACCCATTGTTACAGCAAAAAGACTTGGTCCTGCAAGGTCACCTATGGTTTTGGATACCCCAAGACCTGCTTCGGCAAAGGCAGATGCCCATTGGCTCATACCCTGCTCCGACGCACCTGCACAAACCATTATGACAATAAAAAGCCAAAACAGCTTTGAAGAGAAAAGGTCCTTTAAGGACATCTGCTTTCCTTCCTCCACTAACGGCGCAATAGGAACCTTTGCAAAATAGAAGGTATTTAAAAATGGTACGATTGCCCATATCAGAGCAAGTATTCTCCAATTAGCAATGCCAAAAGCTGAAAAGAATACTGTAGATACAATTACAACAAAAAGATGCCCCCAGCAATAGAAGGAATGAAGCAAGCTCATTGCAGCTTTTTTATTTTTTATGGGACAAGCCTCTACTATAGGGCTGACAAGCACTTCAATCAGCCCCCCTCCGGTTGCATACAGAAGAATTGCAATAATCAATCCAATATAGGGATTTTCAAACAAATCAGGTAAAATACCCAGCCCTGCAATACCTACTGCTGAAAAGAACTGAGCAGCTACAATACATTTTCGGTAACCTATCTTATCAACAACCTTGGCACAAACCACATCAATAAAAAGCTGAAAAAGGAAATTGATTGTTACAAGGGTTGTTATTTTTTGAAGTGGTATACCAAATTCCTCTCTGAAGGTCAAAAAAAGCAATGGTGCAAAATTATTTACAATTGCCTGAATAACGTAACCAAAATAGCAAGCAAAAACAGTATGATTATAATTATTCTTAATTGACATTTTTATAAAACTACTCCCCTTTTTTACATCACAAAAAATTAAAGAAAGCATATCATATTACAGAACTTTTTGCAACTGAAAGAACAATCGAAAGCATATGGTTTTCTGCATATTTTTGTTAACCTGCACTAAAAAGTGAATGAAAATTCACTATTTTTACTATTTTCCAAGGTGTTTTTTGATAAAAATTGTAGAAAAAAGAATACTAAATGCAATAAAAAAATAAAGCTAAATCTGCTTATTTTTATTTAATGTTACAATAATAAAAAAACTACAGAATTTTTGTTGCAATTTGATTTTTACTGTTATAAAATAACTCACATAAAAATAGTATATTTATTCAGTCCAACTGAATTATTAAGGAGTTGTCACCTATGAGTTACATCCAGAATGTTATTGATGATGTTGCAAAAAAACACGCTAATGAGCCTGAGTTCGTACAGACCGTTACAGAGGTTATAGCATCTCTTGCTCCCGTTATTGAGCAGCATCCCGAATACGAAAAAGCTGCATTGCTTGAAAGAATTGTTGAGCCCGAAAGACAGATTACTTTCCGTGTTACTTGGGTTGATGATGCAGGTAAAGTACACGTAAACACAGGCTACAGAGTACAGTTCAACGGTGCTATTGGTCCATACAAGGGTGGTCTTCGTTTCCATCCCTCAGTTTACTCAGGTATTATGAAATTCCTCGCATTTGAGCAGACCTTCAAAAATAGCCTTACAGGTCTTCCCATTGGTGGTGGTAAGGGTGGTTCCGACTTTGACCCCCGTGGTAAGAGTGATATGGAAATCCTTCGTTTCTGCCAGGCATTTATGACAGAGCTTTACAGACACATTGGTCCCGACGTTGACGTTCCTGCAGGTGACATCGGTGTTGGCGGCAGAGAAATCGGCTACCTTTACGGTCAGTACAGAAGAATCAAGGGTGCTTTCAAGAATGGTGTTCTTACAGGTAAAGGCCTTTCTTATGGTGGTTCCCTTGTTCGTCCTGAAGCAACCGGCTACGGTGCAACTTATTATGCAGTTGAAGTTTTCAAACACTTTGGTGAAGATATAAAAGGTAAGACCTTTGCACTTTCCGGTTTCGGTAATGTTGCTTGGGGTGCAGCTAAGAAAATCAACGAGCTTGGTGGTAAGGTTCTTACAATTTCAGGTCCTGATGGCTACGTTTACGATAAAGACGGTATCAGCACAGACGAAAAGATTGAATATCTTCTTGAAATGCGTGCTTCAGGCCGTGACAAGGTTCAGGATTATGCAGATAAATTCGGTGCAGAATTCTTCCCCGGTCAGAAGCCCTGGGGTGTAAAGGTTGATGTAGCTATGCCTTGTGCAACCCAGAACGAAATTAATATGGACGAAGCTAAAAAGCTCGTTGCAAATGGTGTTCAGTACTACATTGAGGTTGCTAATATGCCCACAACAAACGATGCTTTAGAATACCTTAAAGAAAACGTTAAGGTTGTTGCTCCCTCAAAGGCAGTTAATGCCGGTGGTGTTGCAGTTTCTGCTCTTGAAATGGGTCAGAACTCTATGAGATACAACTGGACTGCAGAAGAGGTTGATGCAAAGCTTCAGCAGATTATGAAAGAAATCCACGACAACTCTGCTGCAGCTGCAGAATCCTACGGCCTTGGCTATGACCTTGTTGCAGGTGCAAACATTGCAGGCTTTGTTAAGGTTGCAGATGCTATGATGGCACAGGGTATTATATAAGAAATTAAACAAATTATTTAAAGGACGATAACTATGCGACAGTTATCGTCCTTTTTGTTTGTTTAAATTTGCCAATATGAATAAAAATCGATTGTGCAATGGCACAGTTTTTGTTTAAACACTATTATAATGTTTACATTTTGTTAATAATATGCTATAATAGTTTCGTAAAAGTTACGGTACTTTGCCGTTGTATTCTCTACCTGGGAGGTCTTTCTATGTTTAAATTCTTAAAAACAAAGGTAGGTTTTACTTTAGTTGAGTTACTTGTCGTAGTTTTAATAATTGGCATAGTAGTTGCTGTTGGTATTCCCACATACCAAGGAATTATGGCAAGAAACAGAACAAAAATATGCGCAACTCAAAGACGAGAGGTTTTAGCTGAGGTAAGAGATTGGTGCAGTAGTACCGGATTCAATGAAGACTACACCTTTACAATTACCTCTGATACAACTAAAGGTACTGTTGTTGCTGAACCCGAAAGTAACATTACCTTAATTGCTGACGAAATATTGGATGGTGACATCCCCTTCTGTCCGGCAGCAGGAACAATCACAGTTGTTTTAACAAAAAGAGTTTCGGCACCTGTTCTTATTGAAGTATCTTGCGTTGATAACACCGACGGTCAAACCCACGAATAAATAAATTATATAAAACACCTTACGATGTCATGTGCACATCGTAAGGTGTTTTGTTGTAGTTAATTTTACGAACTGAAGCTGTACAACAGTACTGCGAGTGTGAGTAAAGCTGTAAATCCGCAAATTTATTAAAGAATTTCTACTGTACCGTCTTCGTAGACTTTAACCTTATCGCCTGTCTTAACTGTATTAAGAAATTCTTCACCTAAACAGTCAACTGTAGGCATAGGAGTGTCTGTCCAAACAGAGCCGAGAATTGCGCCTGCAGCTGCAAGAGAGTCGATATGCTCAGAGAAAAGCATACAAGCAGGGCTTTTACCCAAAACCTTTGCACAATAAAGAACCATACCACCGGTTGTAGAACCAATTGTCTGGGGAAGGCAAAGTGCAGAACCACCCATAGGCTTTTCAAAAATATCAGCGTTGTTCTGGTCACCACATTTTGCAGTTTTATCCTCAGGCTTATCAAACTGAAGAGCATTCTGGAAGGATGCAAGTGTGTTGAAACCACCGTGTGAAACGAGAGCTACTGCCTCTGCTGTGCCCGGTACTACGGGACGACCTTTAAATGTTTTCATCTTATTTTGCCCCCTTTGTGATTATGTCAAGAATTTCCTCGCTTGTATAGTAGCGAGAAGTTGTGTATGTACGGAGTTTATTTGAGTTAGTAATAACTCTGCCCATTTTAGCCAAGGGGTTGTTCATATACATAAGAGGACAAATGTAACTGAGAGTTACACCGGTTGCAGCAAGCTTTGCAGCGTATTCTGTTTTATTGAATTCCTCGCATACTGCAGGAGCAGCAGTAAATACTGTGGGGATTGTAACTTTCTTTCTACCACTCTTTTTGAGACCTTCACAAACATTGTCTGTCCACTCAATGAGCTGACGCAGTGAAAGATGAGGACAACCTACAAAGCAAAGCTGTGGAGCCTTGTCGGGCTTTTTCCACATAACAGGGTATGATTTTTTTACTCTTTCAAGCTCTTCATCATCAATAACATAAACCTGTGCATTTTCTGCAATAATGCTCTCGCCCATTTCAACTGCTTCAGGTGTAAGACCTTCAATGTGATAAAGACCAACTGCACCATTGGAGGCTGTAGCTGCACCAAAGTCTTTAAGGTATGCCTTTGCATCATCGTCAAGCTCTGTACCGATCCAATCAGTAAGACCTTTAACAAAAGGAACATCCTCCATAACCTTCATACCGATTGCAGAACCAAGAACCTGTGCTTCGGGCTTCTTTTTACATTTAACTTCAACAATCCAGGTTGCTTTTCTGCCCTCGTCAGTAACAAGACCGAAATAAGGAACAAAGCCTGCAATTGAACCGAAAAGCTCAATAATACCTGAGTTACGGTTACAACGAGCACCAAGAACTGAGTTTGCATATACAACAGCGCTTGACTCTGCCCAGGAAAGAATATCACCCTTTTTGGGAAGGTTACCAACCTCGTTCATATAGCAGGTACAGGTATATGCTTCATCGCTTACAAGACCTAACTTTCTGAGCTGTTCATCGTAGCTGTCCTGCTTTGTGTACATAAATTTGTTGAAAACAAGATTCTTTGCAAAGTTTGAGGGAACCTTGGGGTCAACGGGTTTGGGGTCAACAGAAAACTTCTGTTTTGATGAAAGACCGGCATCAATAAGCTGCTGCATAAGGTCATAAACAGGAGTCATAACCTTGAGGCCGAAGCTTGTAACAAGGTGACCCATTTCACTTGTAACAGGAACCATTTTTGTTGCACCGAAGGCTTCACCATACATAACAAGGGTCTTTACAACCTTTGCCATTGTTTCGCCCTGTTCACCATTGAGCATGGCGAGCTGTTCAGGAGTTAATTCCATTTTGTAGTCCATTATAATTCATCCTTTCTTGAATTACAGTTTAACACAAATTATTGTAACACAAAACATATAAATTGCAAATACTTTTTTGTTAAAATAATAACTATTTCCTACTAATAATAACAAAAAAAGACTTTCGGAAAACCGAAAATCTTTTTTCATTATCATATTACCACAAAATCCTTTGCAGAAACAAGTATTCCGTTAACCTCAACAACAGAGGGGTTGTAGTTTACATAAACCACCTTACTGTAGTCGTAGGTGATTTTATACACGCCTGAAACTACCTGCTCGTGAGAGGTTATTTTCATATCCATCAAGGGTAACATTCTTTTGGCTGAAGAGTAATACTTGGCTATTTGGCTTGAATAAACGCCATAATCAAGCACTGCACAATTGCTGTGAGTAAAAATAAAGCTTGGTGAAGCACCGTATTCAACTGCCTTCAGAACAGCATACGTACCGTCTGCGTTAAGGTTTATGGGCTGTGAACCATAACAAACGCTACCGTGAAGAACCAACTGAAGCAGAGGAACATTTTTTACGCCATCATATTCTTCCAAGGAGGATTTTTCAGGCATTTCAAAAACTGCATCTGCCTGATTCATAAGGTAAACTGCTGGCTTCGAAAGCATAAGTCCGCCATTTACACCTAATGCTGTGGTTTTATCTTTAAGATTATCAAGCGCTGTTTGTCTGTTTACTTTACCTGAAATATCTGTATAGAGAAGATAAGAAAGGTCATTAATACAAACTGCGCCACCCTCAAGCTGTGTCGAAAGCTTATAAACTGAAGAAATATTGTTATAGACATAGTTATAGGAATCTACAGAAGACTTCATTCCCGGCTTTGAAAGATAGGCTCTTAAATCACCATATAAATTGGTGCTGTTGTCCCCTTTCTCCTTTGGTGTAACTGCCAGGTTCACATCATACCAGACAGTACTGTTTTTGTCGGTTGCCACCTTACAAAGATTATTGTATTCGTTTATTCCACCCAGAGCTTCGCTCATTTTATGTGCATTGTAGGAGCCTGTGTTCAAGCCCTTTTCACCTGCACCTGCTACACGCAAAGCCATACATCTAACACCACGTGATTTAAGAAGTGCAAGCATTTCTGAAGAATTTTCAAAATCAGTATAAACTGTGTTTTTCTTTCCGTTTTCACTGCCGATAGCAGTAATAAAAAATGGGAAATCCACAAATTTACTGCTCATTTTTGAGGGCAGATACCCTTTATCAATTAAAGCATCTCTCACAAGAGCTGAAGACGTATTGTAATTATTATATGAATCCTTGGTAAGGTAATAAGTCTGGGATATTTTACCCTCGTAGGAGGAGCCTTTTTTTAATTTACCGTTTACCCTGCCATAAGAGGTAACAGAAAAAGTGTTATAAAGACTACCACCAACACCTTTGTTATGCTTAACAAAAATTTCGGAAATTGCATCCCCCTCGTCCACAACAACAGTAAGCAGGGACTTATTTTTTGTCATAGAAAAACAAGGTAAGGTTGCCCCCTGGGCATACTCACCGAAGGTTACGTCACTACCGTAAACAGGTAAGGCTTTGCTATAGGCTTTTTTTACAGATGTTAACAAATCCACCTGAGCGCCACAACCGTCAGGAACAGTATAAAAGCTTTGCTTCTGAGGATTATTTTCTGAAAACAAACCGGGTAAAATACTGAGTTTTTCAATACAGAAGCCATCCTGAAGGATTACATCAGCAGTATTTATTTCAGCCTTAAAGCCACCGTTTTCATTATAGAATTTAACAGGAATAGTTTCTGTGACAATTTTATTTTCAACAAATTCAAATGTCAGCGTAACATCATTTTTATGTTCTGTGCTGACAGTGAATTTTCCTGAAGAAGCACTGTTATCAGTGCTGTTTTTTATATAAACATTACCTGCTTTATCTCTAAACGTAACAGAAAGCACACAGGCTAATTTGTCCTTTGCTGCAGCAGTTGAATGAGAATTGAAAACAACATTGCCGGTTTTGTCTGCAATAGCTACTGCAGATGTTTTCTCATTAACATATAATGTATTATCCCCTGAAATTACATAGGGGGTATACGCTTCACCGAAGGTCTCACCCTTTTGCTTACCTTTAGTGAAATTATATTGCTCTATTTCCTTTTCAGGCAAGAAAAAAGCAACAGAGCCACACAAAACAGCGATGATTGCTATTATACAAACAGGGATAATTATTTTCTTTTTTGATTTAATTTTTGTCATATCCAATACCAATCCGAAAAATATTTAACTAATGATACCACAATTTTATTTTTTGTGCAATGGTAAGAGCACAACACAACAGATTATTTTGTAAACAAATTTTAAATTAATGTGAAATAAGTAGTATATACAAATAAATATGTAAAATACACTTGTAAATTTTTTTCTTTTGGTGTAAAATAGGTGCAATATTGTGTAGCATTATATGTTGCACCATAAAAGAAAGCAAAGGATGAAAATCAATGGCAAACAATGAAATTAAGACCAATGCCGAAATTTATCGTGAGCAGCGCAAAGAGCGTCTTGCAAAAGCACAGAAAAAGAAAAACGGCAAAGGCGACAAGATTATAAGAATTCTTGTTAAAACAATCTGCATTTTACTTGTTGCAGGTATTGTACTCTACGGTGCAGGAAACATTCTTACAAAGGTTTTCTGTCTTCCCCAGAAAATTCTCACTGTTGCTAAATACGAGGGTGAGAAAATCAACGTAGCAGAATACAACTACTACTATATGGGGCTTTACAACCAGATTTATTCAACAACTCAGCAAATCGACTCATACTATGGTGCAGGCTACGGTGCTTACTACACAGGCTTTGACATCGCAAAAGATCCTGCTGATCAGGAATATATTGGTGAAGACGCTCCCGAGGACGTTAAGACCTGGTCTGATTATTTCAGAGCTATGACTCCCGTTAAGGCTTTTATGCAGCAGGAGTTCTACAAAGCAGCTACAAGCGAAGAAACTAAAAAAGCAGGCTTTGAGCTTACAAAAGAACAAAAAGAAGAGATGGCTACAAATATCGATGATGAAATAGCTGCCCTTGCCGAGAAGGCTGAAGAGGGCGACTACGCTCTTAACAACTACATCGCAAGAACCTGTGGTGAAGGTCTTACAGAAAAATCCTACAGAGCACTTCGTGAAAGAGATCACGTTGTTCAGTACTATCTTGAATGGTATGAGGCAAATGCCTCAGAGAGCATCAGCAACGAAGACCTTGAAAGCTACTACAAAGAAAACAAGGCTGATTTCGATTACGCTGATGTAAGACTTTTCGAAATCTCTTATGCAGAGCCTACAGACAAAAAAGATCCCGACTACACAAAGAAACAGGCTAAAGAGCGTGCAGAGGAATTTGCAAGCAAAATCACAGATGGCAAATCATTTGTAGACCTTGCTAAGGAATATGCAGTTCCCTCACAGAAGGAATCATTCTCCGAGCCCAGTGCAACCCTTGCAGAAAATCTCCAGTATGCTTCTATTGAAGCTTCCGCTGAAAATGTTGCTAAATGGGTATTTGACGGTACCCGTAAAGCAGGCGACATCAAGGTTATTCACGAAGAAGAAAGTGAATGCTACTATGTTGCATTTATGGTATCCCCCGCTTCCCGTGACACACAGACTGCAGGCGCAGATGTAAGACACATTCTTGTTCAGGCAGATACGACTAAAGAAGATTCAGAGGGCACCAAGGTTGACCTTACACAGGCTGAAATTGATAAGAATTTTGCTGATGCTAAAGCTGAAGCTGAAAAAATTCTTAAAGAATGGAAAAAAGGCAAAGCAACTGAAGACAGCTTCGCTGCTCTTGCTAAAGAGAAAACAGATGATACAGGCTCAAAGGAAACCGGTGGTCTTTACGAGGATATTACCTCCACAAGCAGCTATGTTCCCGAATTCCTTGACTGGGCACTTGCTGACCACAAGGTTGGTGACACCGGCATAATCAAAACAGATTACGGTTATCACATTATGTACTTTGTTGGTGCAGACAAAACTCAGAAATGGGAAAGTGATGTTCGTTCAGCTATCACAGCAGAAAAGTTTGAAAACTATTCAGGTGACCTTTTAGATACAATTTCTGATAAGGTTGATTCCAACGATTTCATTATCAACTTCTTTGTGAAGACAAACGAAAAGTTACTTGCACAGAACGCTGCATACGCTGCTGCTTCTGCATCATCATCTTCATCAATCACATATTAAGCAAAAAATCCCCCAAAACTCAATCGAGTTTTGGGGGGATTTTTATCATTTAAAAGCATTTTGAAAAAAATTAAAAGCATTTTCAAAAAAGAGCTTATCGAGAATTTCTGTAGCATACCCTTTTTTCTGCAAGGCTTTATAAACTGACGGTATTTTTTCTATACCAAACAAAGCATTGTTTATTTTACAACCATCGTAATCACTGCCAAAAGCAATTATATTCTCACATTCTAAAGACAGGAAATAATCTATTTGTCGGCACAGGGCAGCTATTCCCTGTGCATTTTCATCCTCAATAAAATCCAAGCAGAAATTAAGACCAATAAGTCCATTTCTTTCTTTTATACAAAGTATTTGCTCCTTGGTAAGATTTCTCTTGTGTCCGTAAGGATTATTTACAATATCGGCATTGGAGTGACTTGCAATAAAAGGCTTTTCAGATATTTCAAGAAATTCAAAGAAGCCTTGTCTGTTTAGGTGAGAAACATCTAAAACAATTCCTAATTCCTCTGCTGTTTTCACAAATTCCTTTCCGAACTCTGTAAAACCACCTTCAGAAAAAGCGCCTGCTGCAATTTCGTTTGTACCGTTCCAGGTTAAAGTAACGATACGGACACCTTTCTCAAAAAGCCCATATAAGCCTTCTATTGTTCCACCACAAGCTGAACCACCCTCAGCTGCCAAAACAGCTTTAACGGGGGTGTTTTTATTTTGCGTGAAAGCCGAAACCAAAGAACTATTCTGCTCAAGCTCCTTATAAAAGTAATCAGAAACCTTATTAAAATAGAGCTTAGCATCCTCTCCACGAAGCTCATCAGAAATCCACACTGCAAAAACCTGAATGTACTCCCCTATTTTCTCTGCTCTTTTTAAATCAATGTGCAAATTGTTATTTACCATAGGTAACAAGTCATTGTAACATTCACCAACAGTATCGCAATGCAAATCAAAAAAACGCATAAGCTACCTCAAAAAGCATTTTCTATATGATTGATATTTTCTTCCTTATCCCCATCCACCAATACCTCGATAATATCGTATCTGGTTTTACGGGTTTCAGGAGCATATCTGTTAATATATACGGCAGCACAGCTTTTTATATTCTCCTGCTTATGTATATCAACAGCTTCTGCAGGGGGCAGCATACCTCCCACCTGACGGGTCTTAACCTCCACAAAGCACAGCACATCTTTTTTTCTGACAATTAAGTCAATTTCTGCGTTATAGGTTTTGAAATTTGCTGCTAATATATCATACTTTTTCTTCCTTAAAAAACGGGCAGCTAAAACCTCACCGTAAGCACCTATTAAATCACTATTCATATTTTTTCGCCTAAAATATTTTTTAGAAATGTTCTTCTGTGAATTTCTGAAACTCCGTATTTCTCAATCATTTCATAATGAAGCTTTGTTCCGTAGCCCTTGTGCTTGGAAAATTGATATTGAGGATATTTTTTATCCATTTCAAGCATAAATCTGTCACGACTTACCTTTGCAATAACAGAAGCTGCTGCAACAGACATACACTTACTATCACCTTTTACTATAGTAATTTCCTTCACGCCTGTATTAGGGTATCTGTTACCGTCAATAAAAGCAAGCTCCGGCTTAATGCTAAGTCCCTCCACTGCCCTTTTCATAGCAAGAAAGGTTGCATTAAGTATATTGATTTCGTCAATTTCCTTCTCTGTAGCTACACCGACAGACCAAGCCAAAGCATCTCTTACTATATCATCATAAACTAAATCTCTTTTTTTCTCCGACAGCTTTTTAGAGTCGTTAAGAATTTCGTGAGTATAGTTTTCAGGCAATATTACAGCGCCTGCAAAAACAGGTCCTGCCAAAGGTCCACGCCCTGCCTCGTCAACACCACATACTACCGTAAAGCCATCGTTATGGGCTTGTATTTCATAAGAATAATCTAACATAATATCACCATAAAAAATAAAAGTCGAAGAAATAAAATCTTCGACTTTAATTTTATAACAATCCGTATCTTTTTTCAAGTAATAAACTGTTGATTTTAGATGCAGAAGGCGTTTTCTCACTCCTAAGGTGTATACAGATACTCCGAGTGGGCGAAAAACGACTTATGCGCTAAAAGCAGCGGTTTATTCGGGAAGTTCAAGTGTTAATCTACCCAGTTTACCGCCCCGGTACTCGTCAAGTAGCATTATAGATGCTCTTTCGGTATCAATTTCGCCACCTGAAATAAGCATACCTCTTTTTCTACCGATCATTTCAAGAATTTCATAATCTTCCTTGTCTTCAAAGCCGGTTATTTTAAAACGCTCGCTTATTCGGTCACAATAGCCGTTTTTAAGCACGTTAATAAGGCGCATAGCAAGAACCTCGCTATCAAGAACCTCGTCTTTAACGGAGCCTATAAAGGCTAATTTATCACCAACTGACTTATCGTCAAACTTAGGCCACAGCACACCGGGGGTATCAAGAAGCTCAACACCATTCCCAACTGCAAACCAACTGTTTGAACGGGTAACACCGGGTTTGTCGGCAACCTTTGCACGATTGCGCCCTGCCATTTTATTAATAAAAGAGGATTTTCCTGTATTGGGAATACCAACAACCATAACTCTTAAAGGCTTACCAACCATACCCTTTTCGGTATTTCTTTGGATTTTGTCCTTTAAAACCTCACGGACAAGGGGTAAATAAGCATTAAGCCCCTTACCACTGCGACAGTCAACGGGAATGGCATACATTCCGTTGCTTTTATAGTATTCCACCCATGTAGCAGTTGCTTTATCATCTGCTACATCACATTTATTGAGAAGTACAATCCTGGGCTTGTTGCCTATCATTTCCTTGAGCTCAGGATTTGACGAGCTCATAGGTATTCTTGCATCAACAATTTCTGTCACTAAATCTACAAACGGCAGGCTTTCTTTTATAAGCCTGCGCGTTTTTGCCATATGACCGGGAAACCATTGAACTGTTTGTTTCTGGTAATCACTCATAATCGTATATATTAAAATCTCCAAAAGGCAAAATTCTAACAACAGCTTTGCCTAAAACATATCTTTCGTCTAAAGGTCCGATAAGGTTTGATCTGCTATCGGTAGAGCCATTTCTGTTATCACCCATACAGAAAATATGACCTTCGGGTACTGTATAGGGGAACTCAATATCATCAAGCTTGGGTAAAATGTAATCATCCTTGGTGTAGGGCTCTTCAAGTGCTACACCATCTACATAAACTGTGCTAGTTGTGTAGTCAATGTTAACAGTTTCGCCACCCTTTGCGATAACACGCTTTATAAGGGGCTCGTCAAAATAGTTGGGTTCTGTAATAACTACAATATCCCCACGCTCGTAGCTGGATTTATTAACTGTCAGAAGCCAGTCATTGTCCTGAAGGGTATTTGTCATAGAAAAACCGCTAACGCCCACAAGACGGAAAACAAAAGTGAAAACAATAGCTATTATAATAAAAGCTGACATTACAATAGACACTAAATCATAAACAGAAAGATGGAAGCTGTTTTTTCCTTTTTTATCTTTCTTAGCTTCACTTTTTATTTCTTCAACGGTTTCTGTAGCTTCTATATCAACAATTCTTTCGTCATTATTCATATTATTCTACCGTCCAATCACCAATGGGGAAAAATCTGAATAATACCTTTCCCATAATAAGTCTTTCATCAATACAACCAACTCGTGTAGAGCGACTGTCAAGGGAATTTCCTCTGTTGTCACCAAGTACAAAAACAGTGCCCTCGGGAACTGTAATGGGGAACGCAATGTCAAACTGCTGTGATGTTAATTCGTGGGTATAATTTTCTTCTGTACCGTTAACTGTAACAACACCTGTGGTGAAATTAATATCAACAGTGTCACCACCAACTGCTATTATACGCTTAACAAGAGGCTCGTTCATATTCTCTGTTTTGGAAATAACAACGATGTCTCCCTTTTCAGGCTCATAGCCGACAGTTGAAACAACAACCTTGTCGTTATTGTTAAGTGTAGGCTTCATAGAAGAGCCATCCACATTTACAACTCTGAAAACAAATGTAAAAAGAAGAGTTATAACCACAAGAGCAGCAATAATAGCCTCAAAAACCTCGAAAACATTAAGCTTTCCCCGGTGTACTTTTTTAGTTTTAATAGAATTATCTTCATTTAAAGTAATGCTATACTCTTCGGTTTTGCGCATAATGCTCACCTCATAATAAATAATACAATAGCCTATAAAGAAATCAAGGGCAGATTTTACATCTGCCCCGTTTTTCGGCATAATCAGCCGATTTTTTCCTTAACCTTAGAAGCCTTACCAACTCTATCACGAAGATAATAAAGTTTTGCACGACGAACTTTACCGTGACGAACAACTTTAACAGATGCAACGTTGGGTGAGTGAACAGGGAAAACTCTTTCAACACCTTCACCGTAGGAAACACGACGAACTGTGAAAGTTTCGCTTACACCACTACCGTTTTTAGCAATAACTGTACCTTCAAATGCCTGAAGTCTTTCTCTCTGGCCTTCGCGAATTTTAACGTCGATTCTAACTGTGTCACCAACGTTGAATTCGGGCTTCTCAGCCTTAAGGCTGTCCTGTGCAATAAGTTTTAATGCGTCCATAATAAACCTCCGATTTTTTCAAGCGTTCTTGTTATATAGCTATTGCGACACTATAAACAGCGGACCGCCAGCTTTAATGTTGCCATTAACTGCCGTTGTTGGATAACAACGCACACATAGACTTGATAATAATATCACACAAAAAACAAAAAATCAACACTTTTTTTATTTTTTTAAATAAAATACAGAGCACAAAAGACTTGCACTCTGTATTATACATATTTTTGTTGATTTTTGCAACTATTATACAGCAGGAATAAAAATCATTTTTAAATCCTCGGTAGTATCTCCTGTAAGATTATTTTCCTCTGCTATTGCGGTAACAGTTGTATTGTAGTGCCTTGCAATGGACCAAAGGCTTTCTGATTTTTCAGGGAAATATACTGTTATTGCATTAGAGCTTCTTTTAATCTGATTTTCGCTTTCGGTAATGTCGGTTACAGTATCAATAAACACCTTTCCGAACACTGTTGCTGAAATGGCTATTTCTGCACGTACATCTATACCATTGTTGCTTTTTTCAACACAATCAAGTGACAAAACAGTTAAATCCGGCACAGAAAAAATTTCGGTATCGTCATAATCTGCTTTTCTTTCGTACTTAATATCAAGTATTTTATTAACATTAGAAATACTGCCCGAAGAATCCTTTATTAAAGCAGATACTGTAAGACTACCACACAAGCATAACATATCCTTTTCTTTTTTGACAGTAACATTTGTCAATTCGCAGGTTGAGTTAAGTACCTTGCTTACACCCTCCCCTGAAACCTGAAAATCGCTTCTGAATATATATGTATCACGAAAATCATCAACAGGGGTAAAAAACATATGTGCTTCTTTTTTCAAATCAATACTGCCACCTACTGCATAGGCATCGCTTATTACTGTAAGCGCCTTCTCCTCCCACATACAAAGGGAGGCATCTATGCCCAAAGCGATATCAAAGGCTGTTCCGGTACCATCCTGCTCGTTTTTCTGAATTACATCAACAGCAGTTATATTAAGAGCTACATTACCTGTGAAGCGTTCTTCCATTCCGTCAAATTCCAGAATCTGATTTATGGGAAGGCTGTGTCTTATGTGTTCTGTGCAGGTTTTATCGGCTGCTGT
Organism: Acutalibacteraceae bacterium; assembly: GCA_045543695.1. Classification (GTDB taxonomy): domain Bacteria; phylum Bacillota; class Clostridia; order Oscillospirales; family Acutalibacteraceae; genus DTU089. The sequence continues at coordinate 44,888 of JAZPXQ010000015.1, forward strand.
TACATAACATATTTCTGTTATTGCATCACCCTTAATCATAACTTTATTGCTGATTTTCTTGATTTCTGTACAAACAGCACTTGCACGGGCACTAATTACAAATGCACAGGGAGTAGAAAGTGTAACTGTATCGCTCATTGAAAAAGCCCTTGTTTTTTTACAGCCCAATGACATAGCTCTGACAGGAATACATTTTTCCTCTATACAGCTATTTCCTTCCAAAGAAATAATTTCTTCCTTCGCCTCAATAAAAGCTACAACCTTTATAACTAACCCTGCCTTTATTTCAGCTCGTTTAGTACTTGTAGCTCTGCAATTAACATAAGAAACCTGAATTTCTCCGTTAACATCCACAGCATCATTAAAAACTGTATTTTCACAATGACGGGTAAAGGGTCTTGTTTGGGAAAAGGTATAAATACCACCATCCTCAGCAGTGTAAATCATTCGCAACTCACACTCACCGTCAACTGTTACCCTCTCGCCCACTGCTTTACAGGAATTTATTTTAGGTTGTGCAGTGGATTTAATTATACGTAAAATCTCCGGCATATATTCCGGCAATGAAAAATCCGTTTCAACGCATTCTTCAATAGAATTTTCTTTAATGGTTTGCAAAAGTTTATAATTCTCTTTTTTTATAGCTATGTCCATAAAAATAAGCTCCCTTCATATACCTTCTGTGAAAGTATATGCGGGAGCATTTACTAATAGTACTTATTATTCTTCAGTAGCTTCTTCCACAGGCTCTTCATAGAGAAGTGTATAAAGCATTTGCTTATTTTCTTCAAGGTCTATTGAAATACTTGAACCATCCCATTGACTGGAATACCACCAGGTATCATCAAAGGGAATTTGCTGTGAAACAAGAAGCTTGTCCATATCTGCGCCTGATTTTGTAAGGCAACCTGAAAGTGCAAAAATCAGACTCCAGAAATCTGTAGTAGAAAGTGTTGTTTCAATATAGGGCGCTACATCCTTAGCTGTTGAAACAAGCCCGAAAATGCCTATAGGATTAACCTGCCCCTTTACCTTTGTTGCAATAGCAGAAATAACCTTTCTCTGTCGCTGTGTGCGCATAAAGTCCGAATCAAGCTTACGGATTCGTGAATACCAAAGCGCCTGGTAACCATTAAGGTGTACGCTTTCACCACTTTCAAAATGGTCCGGCTTTTCCTCTTTTCCGTATCTGTGACGGTTATTAATATAATCTGCTTCGTTTTCTGTAACCTCTACATCAACACCACCCAAGCCATCGACAAGGGCTGTGAACATTTCAAAGTTAACAGTTGCATAATCATCAATTTTTATACCAAAATTATGCTCAATAGTCTGAATAAGAAGGTTTGCACCACCCCAGGCATAAGCAGCATTAACCTTAGCTTCACGGTTGCCGGGGATATACAAATGTGTATCACGAAGAATGGAGCAGACAGTAATTCTGCCTGTGCTTTTATTAACAGAAGCTATCATAATACTATCGCTTCGGGAGGAGCCACCATTCGCCTTATCACAACCGATAAGAAGAATATTTCTTACATTTTTATCGCTTACAAGCTCTATTCCCTCTACGTGCTGAATTTCCTCTGCCTTTGTGAATTTACCCACAACACTGTTTGCCATAGCAAATAATATTCCACCAAAAGCCAAAATAAAAACAAGAAGTAGTGCAAGTATTCTTTTACCCTTTGAGCCACCTTTTTCGTTTACAGGTCTGCCTGTTCTTTCCTCGAAATCAGATATTTCATCAGTATCCTGCAAGCTTTGTCTTCTGGTTTTTATTGGAGTCATAGGCAGTTCAACAGAAAACTCGTCCGTATTATACCGGGAAGCTGATTTATTCCTGTTTATATAAACACCATTATCATCTGCCGTTTTTCTTCTGTTGCTTCTGCTTATATATATATCTTCCCGTGAGGAATCGCTGAACACATCCTCAAATTCGTCATCGTCGTAAGCTGAATGACTGTAAACATCCTCATACTCGTCCTTTTGCTTTACATAATCAAAAAGCTCGATGTAATCATCGTTTATGGAAAACTCCTTATCCTCGTTAGGATTTCTTCTGTTAGCCAATATAATTCTCCTTTTTTACGGGAGTAGTGCTTCTCCCTACGATTAAGACAAAAAGCTTATTGTCCTAATTTAATATTTATACCACCTGAGCCATTTCCGTTTGATGGAGGCTGAGGAAGATATTTATGAATAGCGTGCGCAAGGTTGATTATAGGCATAGACTGAAGGTAAACCTTACCGGGACCTGTAACAACAGTATGGAAAGCGCCTTCGCCGCCTAAAAACATATTTTTAACACCCTTTACAGTTTCAACTCGCATTGAGCAGGTTTCACTCATTGCAGCAAGGTGACCTGTATCAACAACAATGCTTTCACCAACACCAAGGGTATACTCCTTGCAATGTCCGTCTATTTCTATGAACACCATACCGTTACCTGTGATTTTCTGCATGATAAAGCCTTCGCCACCGAAAAAACCTGTTGTGAAACGATGCTGGAAGAAAACAGAAAGATCAAGTCCCTTTTCCATTGCTAAAAATCCCTTGCTCTGAACAACAATGCCATTACCGGGAGTTACCTCATAAGGGATGATTTCCCCGGGGAAGCTTGAAGAAAAAGCAATCATACCGGTTCCACCCACAGGGGTAAATTCATTAAGGAAAAGTGACTCCCCTGCAAAAAGTCTGCCAAGGGCTTTCTTTATGCCACCACCTGAATTTGTTTCCATATTCATATTGGGACTCATCCAGCTCATTGAGCCACCTTCCGTACAAAGAGTCTGACCGGGTTCGGGATAGCAAACTACAACGGGCAAGCTGCCACCTTCAATTTCGTATTTCAACATAGGAGTACCTCCTTAAATAATTATTTTTGTTTATATATTAGAGTATAGCTTTTTTTATAGGATTTTTCAAGTATCTACATACAAAAACACTCCCTGCAAATAAATGCAAGGAGTGTTTTGATAGTTAATTAATCAACTTTTACAATCCAGCCAAGCTTGTCTTCACGCTTGCCCCACTGAATGCCTGTAAGCTCATCATAAAGGAACTGAGCAACAGGACCGATTTTGGAGTCATTGATAACAAGGTGTTCATCTCCGTCAATATACTCACCAACGGGAGAAATAACTGCTGCTGTACCTGTACCGAAGGATTCTGTAAGAGTACCGTTTTTGTGAGCCTCTTTAACCTCGTCAACAGAAAGCTTTCTTTCCTCAACCTTGTAGCCGTTTGCTTTGAGAACCTCGATACAAGAAGCTCTTGTAACGCCGGGAAGAATGTTACCGTCTGCAAGAGAAGGTGTGATAACTGTGCCGTCAATAACAAAGAAAACGTTCATTGCGCCAACTTCGTCAATGTACTTTCTTTCAACGCCATCAAGCCAAAGAACCTGAGCATAGCCCATTTTGTCTGCCTTTTCCTGGCCGATAAGAGATGCAGCGTAGTTACCACCTGCTTTAGCCATACCTGTACCGCCCTTTACACAACGAACATATTCACGTTCAATGTAAATCTTAACGGGATCCATACCATTTGCATAGTAGGAGCCAACAGGTGAAAGAATAATTGCAAAAATGTAGCTGTGAGAAGCGTGAACCCCAAGGAAAGCATCAGTTGCAATAATGAAAGGACGAATGTAAAGTGATGTTCCGTCATTATGAGGAACCCAATCCTTATCAACCTCAACAACAGTCTTGATTGCTTCAAGAACCATATCGGGGTCAAGTCTGGGAACACAAAGACGATCGCAAGTGTTGTTCATTCTTTCAATGTTTTTCTGGGGACGGAAAAGCTGAATTTTGCCTTCAGCAGTTCTGTATGCTTTAAGACCTTCAAAAAGCTCCTGTGCATAGTGGAAAACCATTGATGAGGGATCAAGCTGAAGAGGACCGTAGGGTACAACTCTGCCGTCGTGCCAGCCCTGACCTTCATCATAGTTCATAATAAACATATGATCTGTAAAGATTTTACCGAAACCAAGCTTGCTCTCATCCTGGGGCTTTGCCTTGGGAGCAGTAGTTCTTTCAATCTTAAATTCGTAACTCATTGAAAATAACCTCTTTTCAATACTAAAAATTCAGCAATTAATAATCGTAACCAAGTTTAAGTGCTGTTTTGTTAACCTCAAGAAGGTCCTGGTGACGAGCTGAAACAACCTTTGAGAGAGGTGCATCAATACCATCAAAGCCAAGTGCTTCAACCTCTTTGAGAACCTTACCTGTCATAATCATATTTGCAAGAGTGCTGATACCCTGCTCGTTTGCAATCTGTGTTGAAGGAATGTAGTAAACATCAACATCTGTTCTTTCAACCTTACGTGAAATAAGAGTTGAATCAACAAAGATTTTACCACCTGAAACAACTTCATTCTCGTATTTATCAAGAGAAGGAAGGTTCATTGCAACAAGAACATCGGGCTTACCAACAATGGGAGAGCCGATGGGTTCATCACTAACGATTACACTACAGTTTGCAGTACCGCCACGCATTTCGGGACCATAAGAAGGAAGCCAGGAAACCTGCTTATTCTCAAGAAGACCCTTGTATGCAACGAATTTACCTGCAAAAAGAATACCCTGACCACCGAAACCGGCAAAAAGAATGTTACACGCTTTACTCATTATTTTGCCTCCTCTGCGTAGATATCTTTATAAACACCTAAGGGATAATAAGGAAGCATATTTTCCTCAAGCCATTTAAGTGCTTTTTCGGGTGTCATACCCCAGTTTGTAGGACAAGTTGAAACAACCTCAATAAGGGAGAAGCCCTTACCATCAAGCTGATTCTGGAATGCTTTTTTAATAGCTGCCTTTGCCTTTTTTACATTTGAGGGGTTATTTACTGAAACTCTTTCAAGGTATGCAGCACCATCAACATTCTGAAGGAGCTCACAAACCTTAACGGGATAACCTACTGTATTAACATCTCTGCCATAGGGAGAGGTCTGTGTAACCTGACCGGGAAGAGTTGTGGGAGCCATCTGGCCACCTGTCATACCGTAAATTGCATTATTTACGAAAATAACTGTGATGTTTTCACGTCTTGCAGCAGCGTGAACTGTTTCTGCAGTACCTATAGCAGCAAGGTCACCGTCACCCTGATATGTGAAAACAACATTGTTTTCGGGATCTGCTCTCTTAACACCTGTTGCAACTGCCGGAGCTCTACCGTGAGGAGCCTGAATAAAGTCGCAGGTGAAATAATCATAAGCCATAACAGAGCAACCAACAGGGGCAACACCGATTGTTCTGCCTTCAATACCGAGCTCATCAATAACCTCGGCAACAAGTCTGTGAATAATACCGTGAGTACAACCGGGACAATAGTGAAGCGGTGCATCTGTTAATGTTTTCGGTTTTTCAAATACTACCATTATTTGTTACCTCCTTCATTGATTTCCTCAATTTTTGCAAGTACCTCTTCGGGAGCAGGAATCATACCACCGGTACGGTTGCAAAGGTATACGGGCTTCTTGCATTCTGTTGCAAGCTTAACGTCTTCAATCATCTGACCCATATTCATTTCAACGCAAAGGAAGGCTTTGCATTTATCAGCAGCTGCTCTGAGAACCTTCTCAGGGAAGGGCCAGAGAGTAATGGGACGAATCATACCAACCTTAATACCCTTTGCTCGTGCTTCAACAATAGCGTTTTTAGCAACACGGGCTGTAATACCGAAGGAAACAACGCAGATATCTGCATCGTCCATAAGATATTCTTCAAAAAGAACCTCATTCTCTTCTACTGTTTTATATCTTTCGAAACGCTCAAAGTTTGTTTTTTCAAGCTCCTCGGGTTTAAGGTAAAGGGAGTTAACAATATTATGCTTTCTCTCCCCTTTTGTACCTGTAAGAGCCCAGGGCTTATCAAATGTATTTGGAGCTGTATCAGGAAGCTCAACAGGCTCCATCATCTGACCGAGGGTACCGTCTGCAAGAATCATTGCAGGCATTCTGTATTTATCAGCAAGGTCAAATGCTGTGCTTGTAAGGTCTGCCATTTCCTGAACAGATGCAGGTGCAAGAACAATTTTCTTGAAGTCACCGTGGCTACCACCTTTTACAGCCTGGAAATAGTCAGACTGTGAGGGCTGGATACCACCAAGACCGGGACCACCACGCTGAACGTTAACAATAAGTGCAGGAACGTCTGAACCTGCTATGTAAGAAATACCCTCGCTTTTAAGGGAAACTCCGGGGCTTGATGAAGATGTCATTACACGTTTGCCTGTTGCAGCAACACCAAGAACCATATTAATAGCAGCAATTTCACTTTCTGCCTGAAGGAATACGCCACCTACCTTAGGCATTCTTTTTGCCATATATGCGGCAATTTCTGTCTGAGGAGTAATGGGGTAACCGAAATAGTGCATACAACCAGCTCTGATTGCAGCCTCGGCAATAGCCTCATTACCTTTCATTAAAACTTTCTCACCCATTTATTTCACCTTACCTTTCAACAGTTATAGCACAGTCAGGGCACATTGTTGCACAAAATGCGCAACCGATACACTTGCTTTCATCAATACAATGTGCAGGATGATGTCCTTTTGCATTGAGCTTTGCAGAATCAAGTTCCACAATTTTCTTGGGACAAGCAGTTACACACAAACCACAGCCCTTGCAAACATTTTCTGCGAATGTTACTTTTGCCATTTTTCTGCCTCCTAAATAATCTTTTTTTGTAAAGTCAGCGGGAACAGATTTTCAACCTTTCCGTTGAGATTATTAACTAAATTTTCTGTGACAGTTGTCATTTTAACAGGAAGCCCCGTTAATTCTGATAATTTCCCGGCACTGTCAACCGAATTTATAACATCCTCTGCTGTGGTGCTTGCACCAAGATTGGAGTTATTAACAATTGCTGTAAATTTAATTTTACAGGCTGCTTCAATTTCCTGCATTATTTCAAATGCAGACTCTGCATCGGGCGTCAAAGGACGATATTTGTTGAAAACAAAAAGCATTTCATAGTCGTTTTCCTCTTTAATAGCGTCAGCATATCTTCCCAAAGCATAGGCGCCTCGGTCATCGCCACCAATATCCATTATCGCCTTTTCTTCCCGTTTGTCAAGAAGAGAATAAACATCCTGGGGCAAAGCAGGTAAATCCACATTTGAATTGGCAAATGCAGAGGATATAAGCTTAATTCCTGCATTGTTCAAATCTTCAAGGCTGTCACGGGTTCTGAAATAGGGATTTACTATATCAAGGTCAGCGATAACAACATTTTCACCAAGGCTTTTAAGATACAAAGCATAGTTTACAGCGATATTTGTTTTACCACTGCCATAGTGCCCTGCAAAAAGGGTCATTCGTTTACTTTGCATCTTAATTCACCTCTTTTGTTAGTTAGGAATGAGGAGTTGGGAGTGAGGAGTGTCGGGGAAGCAAGCTTCCAAACATTAATAAACGTTGCTGACAGCGACAAACACTTCTTCCTAAACTATTCCTTTCATTATAATTTATTTCTTTGGATTTTTCCACTGGTTGTTTTTGGCAACTCGTCACGGAACACAACAATTCTTGGGTATTTATAAGGAGCTGTTTTCTCCTTAACATACTGCTGAATTTCTTTTTTGAGCTCTTCTGTACCCTCTTTACCGGGAACAAGAACAATACTTGCTTTAACAACCTGTCCTCTTACCTCGTCGGGAGCAGCAGAAACGCCACATTCAAGAACATAGGGAAGCTCCATAATAACGCTTTCAATTTCAAAGGGTCCTATACGGTAGCCTGAGGACTTGATAACATCGTCCACACGGCCAACATACCAATAGAAGCCGTCCTCATCCATCCAGGCAACGTCACCTGTATGGTAATAGCCATCGTGCCAAACCTCTTTGGTTTTTTCTTCATCATTGTAATAGCCTTTGAAAAGACCACAGGGAGCACCGTCTTTAACATTAACAACGATTTCACCGTTTTCACCAACATTTACTTTGTTGCCGTCTGCATCAACAAGGCAAACATCATAAATGGGAGCAGGCTTACCCATTGAACCGATTTTATGAGAAGCACCTGTCATATTACCGATAATCATTGTGCTTTCGGTCTGACCGAAGCCTTCAAGAATCTGAAGTCCTGTTGCTTTCTCAAATTGGCGATAAACCTCGGGGTTAAGAGCCTCACCTGCTGTTGTCATGTGCTTAACAGATGAGAAATCGTATTTTGAAATATCCTGTTTAATCATCATTCTGAGCATTGTGGGTGGTGCACAGAAGGTTGTAATATTATGCTTTGCAAACATAGGAAGAATGTCTGCCGCATCGAAACGGTCAAAGTCATAAACGAAAAGAGCTGCCTCACAGAGCCACTGTCCGTAGAATTTACCCCACATAGACTTTGCCCAGCCAGTATCTGAAATTGTGAAATGAAGACCGTCAGGGTCAACATTGTGCCAGAATTTTGCTGTATGGAAATGACCTAAAGCATAGGTGTAGCTGTGAGCTGCAATTTTGGGATAGCCTGTTGTGCCCGATGTAAAGAACATAAGCATTAAGTCGTCTCCACCGGGAGCATCTTCCCCTCTCTCGTAATGAGAGCTGAAAAGCTTACTTTCCTCGTCGTAGTTTCTCCAGCCTTCACGATCTTCACCAACAGCAATTTTAATTTTAAGGTCAGGGCATTTTGCTGCAGCCATATCAACCTGATTTGCAACATCACCATCAGTTGTACAAAGAATGGCTTTAATGCCTGCTGCCTGAAAACGATATTCCAAATCGTGCTCCTGAAGCTGGTTTGGAGCAGGAATACCGATAGCTCCTAATTTATTAAGACCAAGCATTGCAAACCAATACTGATAGTGGCGCTTGAGTATAAGCATAACTCTGTCGCCTTTTTTGATGCCCAAGGACTTGAAATAGTTAGCTGCCTGTGCAGAGCCTTTTTTCATATCCTTGAAGGTAAATCTTCTTTCAGTCTTATCTCTTGCTATATGAAGCATAGCAAGCTTTTCGGGCTCTCTGTCAGCAAGGGCATCAATAAGATCGTATGCAAAGTTAAAGTTTTCAATATTCTTAAATTTAATTGATGTAGGTGTACCCTTTTCGTTGCGTTCAACATCAATAAACTTATGGTAAATTCTTTCCTTCTTGTCTTCCTTAACCTTTGCAGGTGATTTATATTCCTCTGTCTTCACGTGCTGAAGCTCAGGGATGGGCTCACCTGACGGGTTAAGAACAATAGCATAGAAGGTACAATCCTTACCGTCAACGGCAATCATACCGTGAGGGGTAAGTGAGTCGTAATAAATACTGTCACCGGGGCCGAGAATTTCGGAGTGCTCACCAACCTGAACCTTTAATTTACCCTCTACAACAATGTCAAGCTCCTGACCGTCGTGAGATGTAAGCTCAATGTCCTTATTCTGATTTTCTTCACTGTATGTAGCTTCAACAAAAAGAGGCTCAGCGATTTTGTTTTTAAACTTGGAAGCAAGATTGAAATAAGTCATACCGTGAGCTTTTTCAATTTTCTGTCCTTTACCTGCTTTTGTGAAAACATAATTTGTAAGCTTGGGTGTGCTACCCTCAATAATGCTGGAAACATCAACATTAAATGCAAGAGCACAACGGTAAATGAAAGCAAAGTTAAGGTCACTTTCACCATTTTCACAAGCAAGGTATTCACTTTCGCTTACACCTGTTTTAGAAGCCATTTCGGCAACTGTGTAGCCTTCAATTTCACGCAACTCTCGTATACGTGCCGCCATCTCCTTGATTTTAAAATCAAGTCCGGTGATTTTGTCCATAAGTTCTATCCTCCTGAATTTCGCTAGGGACACAATAAAAAACTCGTCCCAAAGATATTCTTTGAGACGAGTAAAAATTAAAATTTATACCCGCGGTACCACTCAAATTGCAGTTAAAAACTGCCTCTCTCGAAGTCCATCAACTTCTATGCCTTTACGCAGCAATCACGGAGAGGTTCTACTAAGCTAAAGCCTTTCTTCCTCCCGGCTCGGAAACTACAAACATCAATTTCTCAACCTATGGCTTGCACCAAACGCCACTTCTCTGTAAGGTGAAATAATTGCGCCCTTTTCTTCAACGCCTTTATATTCAATTTCCTCAAAGATACCATAATATATATCAAATGTCAAGTTTTTTATTAAATTTAGCTGTTAGCTGTTAGCTGTTAGCAATTAGCTATTAGCTATTAGCTATTAGCTATCTGCTATCTGCTATCTGCTATCTGCTATCTGCTATCTGCTATCTGCTATCTGCTATTTGCTATTTATCAAAGCTTATTTCTTATGATTTTACCACTGATTGTCTTGGGCAATTCATCTCTGAAAACAACTATACGAGGATATTTATAAGGTGCAGTATTGTTCTTAACATACTGCTGGATTTCCTTTTTGAGCTCTTCTGTACCCTCTGTACCGGGTGTTAAAACAATACTTGCTTTAACAACCTGACCTCTTACCTCATCAGGAGCGGCAGAAACGCCACATTCAAGAACATAAGGAAGCTCCATGATAACATTTTCGATTTCGAATGGTCCGATACGGTAGCCTGATGACTTGATAACATCATCAATTCTACCAACATACCACAGATAACCATCTTCATCACGCCATGCAGTATCGCCTGTATGGTAAAGTCCATCGTGATAAACTTCTTTGGTTGCATCTTCATTGTTGTAATAGCCAAGGAAGAGACCACAAGGAGCACCACTTTCTGTATGAACAACAATTTCGCCTGTTTCACCGTCTGCAACAGGTTTTCCATCAAGGTCAACAATATCAACATCATAAAGAGGTGTAGGTTTACCCATAGAACCAATCTTAATAGTTGTACCGTTAAGAGTTGCAATGGAAAGAGTTGTTTCGGTCTGACCGAAGCCTTCGTGAATTCGGAGACCTGTTGATTTTTCAAACTGCTTGAATACCTCGGGGTTAAGAGCCTCACCTGCTGTTGTTGCATGAACGATTGATGATAAATCGTACTGTGAGATATCCTGCTTTATAAGCATTCTGTACATTGTTGGTGGTGCACAGAATGTTGTGATGTTATACTTTGCAAACATCGGAAGAATTTTTGAAGCATCAAAACGCTCAAAGTCATATACGAAAACTGCACCCTCACAAAGCCACTGTCCGTAGAGCTTGCCCCAGAGAGCTTTACCCCAACCGGTTTCAGAAATTGTGAAGTGAATGCCATCTCTCTGAACACAATGCCAATACTTTGCTGTAATGAAATGTCCGAGCGGATATTTGTGGCTATGAGTAGCTATTTTGGGATAGCCTGTTGTGCCCGATGTAAACAGCATAAGCATAGGGTCATCACCACAAGGTGCATCCTCACCACGAACAAAGCGACGGCTAAAGAGAGCGTATTCTTCATCGAAATTATGCCAACCTTCTTTTGAACCATTGGCAACAATTTTTGTTTTAAGAGTAGGGCAATTTTTCTGAGCTTCATCCACATAATCTGTTGCTTTACCGTCTGCAGTAACAACAACTGCAGAAACACCTGCCGCATTAAAGCGGTATTCATAGTCGTGAACAACAAGCTGATTGGTTGCAGGAATTGCAATTGCGCCGAGCTTATGAAGACCGAGAATCGCTAACCAGAACTGGTAGTTTCTCTTGAGAACAAGAAGAACTCTGTCCCCTTTCTTGATACCGAGAGATTTGAAATAGTTAGCTGCCTGTGAGGAGCCTTCTTTAATATCTTTAAATGTGAAACGACGTTCTGTTAAATCGTCTGCAATATGAATCATTGCAAGCTTTTCAGGATACTGTCTGCCAATTTCATCAACAACATCAAAGGCGAAGTTGAATTTATCTTCATTTTCAAAAGAAATGCCTGTGCAAACTCCGTTTTCATCCTCTGTTGTCTTAATGAATTTATCACAGATAAGCGGGAAGCTCTTGGGGACTCTGCCAACATTAACTGTACTCATATGAGTATCAGCAACCTCTTCATCCTCTGCCATAACCATAGCTAAGAAAAGGCAATCCTCACCATTAACAGCAATCATACCGTGAGGTGTGGAGCTCTTATAATAAATGCTGTCGCCCTCGTGAAGAACCTCGGTATGGTCACCAACCTGAACTTTAAGTGAACCCTTGATAACAAGGTCAAATTCCTGACCTGAGTGGGTTGTAAGCTCAATGGGCTTGGACTGAAGCTCGCTTCTGTATTCATACTTAACCCAATAGGGATTAGCAAGTTTATTTTTAAACTTGGGAGCAAGGTTCTGAATTAAAATACCTTCCTCGTTAGCAGTTGTCTGACCCTTACCCCTACGGGTTACGTTGTAGGTTGTGAGCTTTGCACTCTGTCCTTCAAGAAGGTCAGTAATCTCAACATCAAAAGCAAGGGCACATTTATGAATAAATGTGAAAGGTAAATCCTCCTTACCCTCCTCAAATGCTTTGTACTCCTCCAGAGTAAGTTCAGTTTTTTCAGCCATTTCCTCTGCAGAGAAGCCATAAATGTCACGAAGCTCACCAATACGCTTTGCAACCTCTGCAAGCTTGTTTGTAACTGAATTGTTTTGCATAATAATAGCCTTCTTTCAAAAGTATTATCAAAAACTCACAAATAAAAAACGCCCCAAAATAAAACCCTTAGGTTTTACTTTGAGACGAAAATTAATCCGCGGTACCACTCAAATTGCAATATAAAATTGCCACTCAGGAGTCCATCAACCCCGTTGCACTAACGCAGCATTCTCGGAAGGTGTCTACTTGAAAAATCTTTCGGACCTTCAGCTCAGAAGTGATAGGTTTTGAAAAAACATACTATCGGCTCGCAGCAAATGCCGACTCTCTGGAAGTTGTAAAATTCAACCGTCTTCGTCACAGCTTTTATTTGTGATATTTTCAATTGAGAGGATTTTAGCACTTTGGTTTGAATATGTCAAGTATTTTTTTAGATTTTTTTAGACGCCAGCTGCCAGTATGTAAAGTATTGCGAAGCTTATATATATTTGGTTGGGCACAGGCAAGCCGGTGCCTTACGGTGTAGTTGGTCTGAGTAAGTAGTATAGCAACCGTAAGGTATGGGCTTGCCCATACCACAGGATACAGTAAGGATAGAGCAACTATATTTATTTTCTGCGAACTTTTAACTTCTAATTTTTAACTTTTAAATTTTAACTTTTAAATTTTAACTTTTAACATTCATAGCCACTAACGGCTATTTGCTATTTGCTATTCGCTAACTTTTAACTCCACATTTCGCATTCCGAATTTCGAATTTTTCTAAAAAACTGTTGACAAACAAAAAAAACAGTGCTATATTTTTATACAATATTTTTTAAATGCGATGAAGGAATTACGTGTTTTTGGTTTGACGCTTCAGAGAGCTGACGTTAGGTGCAAGTCAGTGCGTTGCAAAAGCTCGGTCTCGTTCCGGAGCAGAGCTCCCCAACCGGTACTTCGTGTAAGGAGCTACGGCAGCCCCGTTACCATGGCTACAGGCTTTATAAAGAGTCCTAATGAGTGACTGACCACTGTCAGTAACCGGGGTGGTACCGCGGATTTTATGTAAATTCGTCCCTGAGATAGATATCTCAGGGACTTTTTTTATTTGTAAATTGCAAGCTATACATTTATATAATACACGAAAGGATGAGTAGAATGAAAAAAATTATTATTTCAGACATCACACTTAAAAAGATTTCAGAGGACAGAGCTGTTTCCTTGCTATTCCGTGAAAAATCAGCAATTGCAAGCTGTGCCGATAAAATCGGTGTAGATGTAGTTGAAATTCCTGCAGTAAAATCCCCTCGTGAAGATAAAATCATTTACAAAACTCTTGCACAGAATGTTCAGAATGCTGTTTTCGCAATCCCTGTTGGCTTCAGCAGCGAGGATATATCTGTTGCCTGGGACTGTATTAAGGATGCTCAAAAGCCTCGTCTTCAGGTTGAGCTTCCTGTTTCCACTATACAAATGGAATACACATATCACGTAAAGCAGGCAAAAATGCTTGAGAGAATTTCAGCACTTATCAAGGAAGCCAAAGCCTTATGCGCTGATGTAGAATTTTCAGCACTTGATGCTACAAGAGCAGACGAAGATTTCCTTATTGCTGCAGTAAAAGAAGCTGAAAGCTGCGGTGCAGGTATGGTAACAATCTGCGACGATGCAGGCGCTTCAACACCTGATGATATTGCAGCACTGGTTTCAAAGGTTAAGGAAGCTGTAAGCATCCCCGTTTTTGTGCAGGTATCTGATAAAACCAGCATGGCTGTTGCCTCAGCATTTTCTGCAATCAAAAATGGTGCAGATGGTCTTAAATGTGCAATGGTTGGCAAAAATGCACTTCTTACAGGTGAAATTTCTGATGCAATAAATGCCTGTGGCGCACAGATTGATGCTGAAATTAACCTTAATAATACAAAAATCCACGCAAGCATTGAAGATATGTTATCAAGCATCAACCACGATGATTACGAAAACAACAAATCAGTAAGTGAAGGTAAAAAGATTCTTATTGATTCCGATTCCACAATCGAACAGGTTGCACAGGCTGCTGCTGTATTAGGCTACGAGCTTTCAAATGCTGATGTTGGCAACGTACACAAGGTAACAAAACAGGTTTGCGAAAAGAAGGGCGCAGTCGGCTACAAGGAATTTGAGGCAATTATAGCAAGCTCTGCTATGCAAGCTCCCTCCACCTACCACTTTGAAACATATACAACTACCAGCAGCAATGTGTCTACCTCTATGTCACAGGTCACCTTGAAATGCAACGACGAAATTATTTGTGGAGTAAGTAATGGTGATGGTCCTATTGACTCTGTTTTCCGTGCTATTGAACAGTGCATTGGTCACCACTATGAGCTTGATGACTTCCAGGTTCAGTCTGTTACTGAGGGTAAAGAAGCTCTCGGTTCTGCACTTGTAAGACTCCGTAACAACGGAAAGCTTTATTCAGGCAATGGTACATCCACTGATATTGTTGCTGCAAGTATAAGAGCATATATCAACGCATTAAACAAGATTGTATTTGAGGAGGCATAAAATGAAAATTGTATTTTCGACTAAAAACGTAAGTCGAGCCTCATTCCTTGATACCTGTCGTTATGCCTTTGACTACGGTTTTGAAGGCTTTGAAATTTATGATGCCATAAAGGAACGAAGCACACACCACGACAGTATATTAAGACGTGAGCGCATTGCTGATGCAAAAAGAAAGCTTGTTAACAGAAACCTTGCTGTTTCAGCACTTCGTATGCCTGCTCCTATCGAAAGCGAAGAAACCACAGCCGAGCTTATAGAAAAATATGTAAGTCTGGCAGCTGCATCCGGCATTGAAAATGTTATTGTTCGTACAGAGCAAAAAATTGCCTTTGATGTACTGGATGAAAAAATGACTGCAGCCATTAAACGTGCAGAAAAATCAGACGTTAATATTTTATTTGAAACCATTGGTTACCTTGCAAGAACCGAAAATGTAATTGGTGTTATCAACCACTTTGCATCTGCAGCTATCGGTGTTGCCTGGAATGTAAGAGGAACATATTTCGATGCAGGTGAAACTGCTGAAACCACCATTAAAAACCTTGGTGCATACATTAAATACGTGCGTCTCGGTGATATGAAGGACGGAAAGACTGTTTTAATCGGCGAAGGCGATTTAGATGTTGAAAAATTATTAAATGCTCTTTCCTCACTTAATTATGAAGGCTTTATCTGTGCTGCCTGGAACGAAGAAATAAGCGACGCTGATATTGTTCTTACTCACTTTACAAACTACATCTCCTCTTTAGGACGTGAAAAGAAGGCTTATGACCGTGCATATTACAACCGTGATAAAACAGGTACCTTCGTATGGAAAAAGTTTGATGTTATAGACGCAACATTTTCCGATGTACTTGACACAATGGCAGAAAAATATCCTGACCAGTATGCATTCAAGTATCCTACACTTGATTACACAAGAACCTACGAGCAATTCCGTCGTGATGTTGACGAATGTGCTGCAGCATTGATTTCACTTGGTGTAAAAGCAGGTGACCACGTTGCAATATGGGCAACAAACATCCCCCAGTGGTTCCTCACCTTCTGGGCTACAACCAAAATAGGTGCAGTTCTTGTTACTGTTAACACAGCCTATAAAATTCACGAAATAGAATACTTGCTCAAGCAGTCAGACACACATACACTTGTTATGATTGAATACTGCAAGGACATCAACTACAAGGAGATTATTGAGGAGCTTTGCCCCGAGCTTAAAGCCCTTGAGCCCGGCTCACCCTTATATTCAAAAAATCTCCCCTTCCTTCGCAACGTTGTAACTGTTGGCTTTGATATGGATGGTTGCCTTAACTGGGAGCAGATGTTATCACGTTCTGCGCTTGTTCCCAGGGAAGAGGTTCGCAGACGTGCTTCCCTTGTAAAGCCTGACGATGTTTGTAATATGCAATACACATCAGGTACAACCGGCTTCCCCAAGGGTGTTATGCTTACACACCGAAACATAGTAAACAACGGTAAAACAATCGGTGACAGAATGGATTTATCCACTGCTGACCGTATGATGATTCAGGTGCCTATGTTCCACTGCTTCGGTATGGTGCTTTCTATGACATCTATGATGACTCACGGTGGAACACTTTGTCCTATCCCCTACTTTTCACCCAAGTCATCACTTGCTTGTGTCAACGATGAGCGCATTACCTGCTTTAACGGTGTTCCCACAATGTTCATTGCAATGTTCAACCATCCAGATTTTGCAAAAACTGATTTCTCATATATGCGAACAGGTATTATGGCAGGTGCTAACTGTCCTGCAGACCTTATGCGCCGTGCCTCTGTTGAAATGAATATGCGAGAAATTATTTCGGTTTACGGTCAGACAGAGGCTTCGCCCGGCTGTACTATGGGCGAGGTTAACGAGGACCTTGACCACCGTGTTGAAACTGTGGGCAGCGCATTCCCAGGTATTGAATGTAAAATCATAGACCCCGAAACAGGCGACGAGCTCCCCGATGGTCAAAGTGGCGAATTTGTAGCACGTGGCTTCAACATTATGAAGGGCTACTATAAAATGCCCGAAGCTACTGCACAGGCAATAGACAGCGAAGGCTGGCTCCATTCCGGTGATATATGTATGAGAACTCCTGACGGATATTACAAGGTTACAGGTAGACTCAAGGATATGATTATACGTGGTGGTGAAAACCTCTACCCACGTGAAATTGAAGAATTCTACCTTACCAACCCCAAGATTCGTGATGTTCAGGTTGTTGGTGTTCCCGACGAACAATATGGTGAAGAATGCTGTGCCTGGATTATTCTTCACAAGGGTGAGACTGCCGACGAAAAAGAAATGAAGGAATACGGATATGCTTCTATTGCAAAGCATAAGGTTCCAAGATATTTCTTATTTGTAAATGAATTTCCTATGAATGCTGCAGGTAAAATTCTCAAATACAAAATGCGAGAGGAATCCATTGAGAAATTTAATCTCAAGAAAAACTAATAACAATGAAGCAGTTTAATTAAACTGTTAATTTGACAAATAAAAAAAGAGGTCGGACTATACACAGCAACTGTGTCTGTCCGACTCTTTTTATACCAAGAAGGTTATTTTATGAAAAAATTTAAAATAATAGACTCCCACTGTCACATTTTTCCCGATAAAATTGCCCGGAAAGCAACTGACAGTATTGATAATTTCTATCATATAAGTGAGTCGGGCGTTATTAACGGCTGTGGCTTTGTGGGCAATGCTAAAACACTTTTGCAGCAATGCGACAGCGTAGTGGTTGATAAATGTCTTGTAACATCAGTTGCAACAACTCCGCACCACGCACAGAGCATTAACTCTTTTATAGCAAGCGAGGTAGAGCTTTTTCCAGACAGATTTATCGGCTTCGGTTCACTGCATCCTGAAAGCGAAAGCTTAGAAGCTGATGCAGAGCACCTTATTGAGCTTGGTTTAAAGGGCGTTAAGCTTCATCCCGATATACAGAGCTTCAAGGTGGATGACCCTAAGGTAATAAGAATTTTTGAAATCTGCAACGAAAAGAAATTACCTGTACTTTTACACACAGGTGACTCAAGATACGACAACTCAAACCCCGACAGAGTTGAAAAAATTCTGAAAATGTTCCCCGATTTAACAATTATAGGTGCTCATTTCGGTGGTTGGTCTATATGGGACACAGCACCCGAAATTTTGTGTAAATATAAAAACCTTTATGTTGATACCTGCTCCAGCTTCTATGCCCTTTCAAGGGAAAGAGCAAAGCAAATTATATACCTTTACGGTGCTGACAAGGTTATATTCGGAACAGATTTCCCTATGTGGAAGCAAGAGGAGGAATTAAAATTTTTATTCAGCTTAGGTTTATCCGAAGAAGAGTTGGAAAAGATTTTGTTCAACAACTTAGCGAAAATTCTTGAAATATAAATGATTATATGTTAAACTTTGTAACTGTGTGTTTTTACTTACATATTATGGTAATATATTTAATATTTTGAGGTGCAATGATGATTTGCAACAATATTTTAGAAGCAATGGGTAACACCCCTGTTATTCGTCTTAATAAAATCGCGGACGAGGACAGTGCTGAAATACTTGTAAAATTTGAAGGTCTTAATGTTGGTGGCTCTATAAAAACAAGAACTGCCTACAATATGATTTTAAAGGCTGAAGAACAAGGTAAAATTAACGAAAATACAATTATAGTAGAACCCACAAGTGGTAACCAGGGTATTGGTCTTGCACTTGTCGGTGCGGTTAAAGGCTATAAAACAATAATTATTATGCCCGACTCTGTCAGTGAGGAAAGAAGAAAGCTTGTTAAGCACTACGGTGCTGAGGTTATTCTTGTTCACGATGCAGGAAACATTGGTAAATGTATTGACGAATGCCTTGAATTAGCACTTAAAATGCAAAGGGAAGATGAAAACGTTTTTGTTCCCCAACAATTTGAAAACCCTGCAAATCCTGAAATTCAAAGAAAACAAACTGCAAGAGAAATTTTAGAGCAGGTTGACAAACCCATTCACGGATTCTGCGCAGGCATCGGCACAGGTGGTACCTTAACAGGTATTGGTGAGATTCTTAAAGAAGCTAACCCTGATATAGAAATATGGGCTGTTGAACCCGAGGATGCAGCTATTCTTTCAGGTGGGCTTATTGGTACACATATTCAGATGGGCATTGGTGATGGTCTTATCCCCCCTATCCTAAACACAGAAATTTACAACGATATTTGCATTATTACCGATGACGAAGCGTTGAACACAGCAAAAGAGCTTGCTGCAAAGGAAGGCATACTTTGTGGTATTTCAAGTGGCACAAATGTTGCAGCTGCAAAAAAGCTTGCTAAAAAGCTTGGTAAGGGCAAAACAGTTGTAGCTGTTCTTCCCGATACTGCTGAAAGATATTTCTCAACTCCCCTTTTCGAGGAATAAATTTTGATAAATAAAAAAATTCCACCGACTCAACAAAGAGTCGGTGGTTTTGTTATATATTTTATGGATTAAAGATAAAGGTTTTTGAAAATAACTTCACCGATAAGAGTTCTTCTTAACATATCAAGAAGCTCCTGGAAGAAAGCTGCAATAATGTTGTTTGGAACGTGATCTTCGGGTAATTCAACAGCCTCGTCACTCATATCACCATCATCGCAAACGAAGGGCTGTGAGCAAACAATACCACCTTTGTTTTTAATCTGGAAACGAACATAACAGCCGATTTCGTCACTGTGCTCTGTAAGTGAAATGCTTTCACCTGTTGCAATGATTTCACCATTAGCAATCCATTCAATTGTATCATAATTTGAAGCAACAACTGAAATTGTATCTCTTTCATCGTCAACAATTACTTCGTGAATATCTGCATAAGCACCTTCACCAACAAAATCTTCACCCATTTCGTAACGAGCATATCTAGAGCAAGCGAAGAATGTGCCGTTTTCCATAGCTGTACGGAGAGCCTCGTTAGAAAGCTCGGGCATAAGCATAACATCTCGAGTTACGTCAATATCATCAAGTGCGTGAGAGTCGTCGTTAGCAAAGCCCCATACGTTTTTACCCTGGGGAATTGTGTACTGGAGAATAGTATCCCACAAAATACGGTCTGCACGGTCTGTTGTATCTCTGAGGTTGAAAACTTCAATACCTACGCAGCTGTCATATTTCATAAGAGGCTCAATGAAAACCTTAAGCTGGTTATAATCGGTAGCTCTTCCGTTCTCTTTATTTGCAGCAATAAAGTCACCGGGGTGGTTAATAAATGTGATACCACCTGCAGCATCAGTACCTGCAATTACAGTTTCGTAATCCTCTTCAATACCTAAAATACCCTGGCCGTAGCCACAGAAGAAACCGTTTATGTGATTCTTTCTGATAACAAGAGCATTCATTTCAATACCAAGCGGAACGTCAAGCATAGGTCTGCCGTCACGTCCTGTACCGTGTATTGTAATTTCTTCGTAACGCTCCTGGCTCATAGGCTCAAAATCGTTAATATACTGATTGTAACCGATAAGGTCAAGAACCTCGGGAACTCTGTTCCAACCCCTGTTAACAACACCGTGGTCTGTGATAGCAAGAATATCATAGCCAAGTGAATAATATGTTTCTACAACATCTTTTACATCCATAGTTCCGTCACTGTAAAGGGTGTGAGCATGAAGCATAGCCTGGTACTGGTTCCAAGCGTCCCAATCAACAGTTTCATAAGGACTTGTAATGTCGTAGGAAACAGTTGCAGCAGATGCTGTTAAGGGCAAAGCAAATGTAACCAGTAATGAAACAACGAGTAAAACAGAAATAAGTTTTTTTGTAATTTTCATACTATTTCTCCTTTTTATCTTGTGATTATTTCCATTATAATACAAATATCCAAAAAAATCAATCCAAAAAATCACGAAGTTTTTTAGAACGTGAAGGATGACGAAGCTTACGGAGAGCCTTTGCTTCAATCTGACGGATACGCTCACGGGTAACATTGAACTCCTTACCAACCTCTTCAAGAGTTTTGGGGTTACCATCCTCAAGACCGTAACGAAGACTTAAAACCCTTGCTTCTCTGGGAGTGAGTGTTTTAAGAACCTCTGCCAGCTGCTCTCTCATAAGAGCCATTGATGCAGCATCAACAGGTGCTTGTGCATCATCGTCGGGAATAAAGTCACCAAGGTGGCTGTCCTCCTCTTCACCAATAGGTGTTTCAAGTGAAACAGGCTCCTGAGCTACTCTTAAAATTTCACGAACCTTTTCAACGGGCATATCAAGTCTTTCTGCAATTTCCTCTGCAGTGGGATCTCTGCCATTTTCGTGAAGGAGCTGACTGTTTGTTTTCTTAACCTTGTTTATGGTTTCAACCATATGAACAGGAATACGGATTGTTCTTGCCTGGTCTGCAATAGCACGTGTAATTGCTTGTCTTATCCACCAAGTAGCGTAAGTTGAAAATTTGAAGCCTTTTGTGTAATCGAATTTATCAACTGCTTTAATAAGACCTAAGTTACCTTCCTGAATTAAATCTAAGAACTGCATACCACGACCAACATATCTTTTTGCAATACTAACAACAAGACGAAG
>JAZPXQ010000016.1:0-52840 GCA_045543695.1 Acutalibacteraceae bacterium
GAGGAGCAGAGCGAACACAACCTTGATAACTATTTATCTATTAAAAGGCTTACTATTATGTCCCACGAAATGCCCCTCTCTGAGCGCATTGCTGCAGGTGATAAGTACATAAAGTACGGGGGCAATGGCGAGGTAAAACAAAAATATTACGAACTTTTAGAAATTTTAGGCAAACAACATAAGGAGTGATTTATTATGAAAATCAATATTAAAGAAAGACTTAAAAACAGAGTTTTCCTTCTTGCAGCTGTGGCATTGATTATTTCTTTTGCCTATCAGCTTCTTGGATTGTTCGGTGTCGTTCCCCCTATCACAGAAAATGAAGTGCTTGAAATTGTTACAATGGCTGTTAACATTCTTGCTTTCTTCGGTGTTCTTGTTGACCCCACTACTGCAGGAATGAGCGACAGCGAACGTGCTCTTACATACGGGACAAGCTATGATGTTCGTGTTTTAGAATCAAATACCCCAAAAATTGATTCTTATACCAAATCAAAAGAAAAGTACCCGGTAGAAGCTCACCCTGTGTCTGATGATATGAGTGTAAAAGTTAAAACTGAAGGGAATGGTGAATAATGAAAATTATAGAAGATTTCCTTGCTTTTGGTTTTATGAATATCAGAAGCAGAACTGAAAAACTCGTTCTTCATCACGCTGCAGCATTGAAATGCACCATCTTCGATATCCACCGTTGGCACAAAGAAAAAGGCTGGGCTGGTGCAGGTTATCACTTTTTCGTAATGAAAAACGGTGAGATCCACAGAGGCAGACCCATCAACACGGTTGGCGCACACGCTTATGGTTACAATGATGAGTCTATCGGTATCTGTTTTGAGGGCAACTTCGAGCTTGAAAAAATGCCTAAAGCACAAAAAGAAGCCGGTAAGTGGCTTGTTGCTTATGTCAGACAGCTGTACCCCACAATAACGGAGGTTGTGGGCCACAGAGACTTGATGGCTACTGCTTGTCCCGGTAAAAACTTTCCCTTTGATGAAATTGCAAAGGGTAAAAAGATTACATACCAGGGCAAATTCCCTTCGGTTAAAGTTACCTATTACAAAAGCAACAGCAAGGGTAAGAAGGTTAAAAAGACCCGTTACTATTTGAAGCAGGGTGACACCGGAATCCAGGTTGAACGTCTCCAGACATATCTCAACTGGTTTGGTGGTTATAATCTTGAAATAGATGGTGAATATGGCAAAAAAACAGCAAAAGCTGTTGAGCTCTTCAGAGAAGCTACCAAACTTCCTAAAGGCAACCGTTACGGTAAAGGCTGCCTTGCAAAATCAAAAACAATTAAAAAATAATTTAACTTGCCGGTAATTTGCCGGTAACTTGCTGAAATAAAAAAGACTCTCCACCTTTAATATCGGTGGAGAGCTTCTCTTTGTTCAATTGTTTAATATTATATCTATTTACCATACAGACCGCCGTATTGACTAATAATTATCTGTGCGAGCTTTGGATTTGGGTTTTTGATGTTTACAGGATACTGTAATTTTTTCTCGTAGCTAAACATAATCAATCACAACCTCCTTGGTTTTCCCAGGGCCATGGGTCACAGAGCCAATCGGCTTCATTTGAGCTTGTTACGGTAAGGGGACCGTATTTTTCTTCAAACTCTTTTTTGAGCATTTTTGCTTCGTGGGTGTATTTTCTGAACATTTCATTTGCTGCTTTGTCGCAAGGGTGAGTGTCAAGGTATAAATGCAATTCCCAAGCTGCAAATTTAGCAGCCTGAAGCTTGCGCAGTAGTCTTGTTCTTTCAGTCATTCAAAACACTTCTTCCACAGAAGGGTTTATTAAGCACGGGGAAAAGTGTTCCCTCGCACAAAGCCTTCTCAGCAGAGTAGCTTGTTTTATCAAGCTGAAAGGGAATATATGCCATTGTTACAACTGTGTCTTCAGGTAATGCTGTTGTAACACAGTTGCAAGGGCAATCTTTTTGCTTGATGTGCATTGCAGCATCAACCATACCAAAATTATATTTGTCCATTGCAAATTCTCCTTTTAAAGAGTTAAAGCGTATTATTACGCTCACTTCATTATACGGACAAAGTGTAAATGTGTGAAAGTTATATTGCAATTCATCTGTATCAATGATAAAATTATTATAAGGGGTGGTATGATGTTGTTTCACAGTTTTAAAAATCAAGACGAACGTCGTGTTTTTGGTGGTTCGGATTTTCTGGAGTTGCAATTCTGCCGGGTTGAAATTGGTACAAGTATAGAAAGCATAGTATCATGTCGGAACATTACTAATTGGTGCAACGACTCCTTATATGTGTCCGGTGATGATTGGGAAGTATTTTATGAGAATTATAAAAATATATTTAAAAACGGTGTGTATTCTAACCTACAAAGTGGCAGGATTGATTGGTGTGGTATTAACTATTATTCGCCCCGGCAAGTTGAAGCTATTATAATAGACTTGGAAGAACAGAAACCAAAAGACTATAAAGCTGTTCTGGACTGGCTTAATAATACAAAAGATTTCAATGGTATTTATATTCTTGGATTGTGATCGATAAAAAATAAAGAGGGTACGTGGTTATGACTTTTGATGAAAGAAAGGAACAGGTAAAATCCTATTTGGGTAAAAAGGTAGTTATAGGTATTGACAGACCGATAGGCTATGTTCATAAAAAACAAAACTACTCCTTGACATATCCGATTAACTATGGATTTATCCCGGGGGTTTTTGGTGGTGATGGTGAGGAGCTTGATGTATACCTTTTAGGTGTTAGTGAGCCCGTTAATGAATATGAATGTGAGATAATTGCTATTGCGCACCGACACAATGATGTTGAAGATAAGTTGGTTGGTGCGCCTTTGGGTATGAATTTTTCAAAAGAAGAAATTGAACAAGCAATCTATTTTCAAGAACAGTATTATGATACTGAGGTAGAGGTATTGAAATGATTTTTGAAGAAAAGAAAGTTATATTAAAAAACGGAGTGAAAGCTATATTAAAAACCCCGGAAATTTCTGATGCTCCTGCGCTTATTGAACTAATGGAAACTGTAAGCGATGAAACGCTTTTTCTTGTAAGATATAAAGAAGAGTGGGAAAGTGTAACTGTTAAGGGCGAAGAGGATTGGGTACGAAATGTTCGTGAATCCCCAAATGCAGTAGTTTTAATTTGCAGTGTAAATGGTGAAATTGCAGGTATATGCGATGTTACGTTTAAAACCGGTATGAAAACATCTCACAGAGCATCGGTGGGAATAGGTCTTCGTAAAAAATACTGGAATATGGGCATAGGTTCTGCTATGTTTACGGAACTTATAAAGGCATCAACGGAACGTGGAGGAATAGATTTTATGGAGTTGGAATTTACCAAGGGCAACGAAAGAGCAAAGGCACTCTATGAAAAATTCGGTTTTGAAATTGTGTCCGAAAAACCAAAAGCATACAAGCTCAAAGATGGTACATATCAGGATTTGGTTTATATGCAGAAATATTTGTAATCAGCGAAAGAGGTGACTTCTTTGCAAATGGAATTAAAACAAGTCAGTTTTAAACTAATGAACAATAACGAGTTTCAAGTATATTCAAAGTGGTCTGTGAAAGCTTATGCAGACCACCTGATAAAATCCGGTGATGAAAAATTCAGATTCAAAGCACGAAAAGCGGCTAAAAGTGAGTTCAATGATATATTTCCGGAGGGCGCAGCTTCTGCTGATAACTATCTCTATGTAGTCCTGGATAACAATAATGAAAAAATCGGTGTTCTAGGTTATCAGAAAAGTCCTTTTGAAGAAAATGCTGCATTCGTTACTGAGAATGTTATAAAAGAAGAATATCGAGGAAAAGGCTACGGGAAAAGTGCTTTTATAAAATTACAGGAGGATGCACGAGAAAAAGGCTTTAAGAAAATGGTTCTTAATTGCTTTAAGCACACACCGGTATCATATTCAATGTACGAGAAAAATGGCTTCCGGGTAATAGAAGATTACGGTGGAAGTGTAATTATGGAGAAAGAATTATAAGCTATGAAAAAAGTCATTGTAATAGGTTGTCCGGGTTCAGGAAAAACAACCTTCGCAGAAAAACTGAATAAATACACAGGACTGCCTTTATATTATCTTGATGCAATATGGCATAGGCCTGATAAAACTCACATTCCAAGAGAAGAATTTGATGAGAGAATAATAGAGATATTCAGTACTGATGAATGGATAATTGATGGAAATTACGGTAGAACAATCGAAATGCGTCTTAAAGAGTGTGATACAGTTTTTTTGTTTGATTTACCAACAGAAGTCTGCCTGCAAGGTGCAACAGAGCGACTTGGGAAAGGGCGTTATGATTTACCTTGGGTTGAAAAGGAATTGGATTCTGAATTTGAAGGCTTTATCAAAGAGTTTTCCGAAAAATCCTTGCCACGAATATATGACTTAATTGAAAAATACAAAGAGGAAAAACAGGTAACAATATTCAAATCAAGAGAAGAAGCAGATGAGTATTTGTTAGGTTTGGTATAAATTATGAGAATTATAAAAAAATTGAAAAAAGGTTTAAAAAACTCTGATATTAGGGTTATTGAACCTCTTAATCCCGAGGATTATCACAAATGTTCAAATATATGGAATATGAAATCACAGCCACTTTCTGAAAAATGGCGTGAGGAAATTGTAGCAGCTAACCGTCTTGTTTTTATTTATAAAATCAATGGCGAGTTTATTGGTGAGGGTGCATTGGTTTTAGATTCAGGTGACCCTGATTACACTATTCAAGGAAGACGGGTTTATGTATCTAGAATGATTGTTAAAAAGGAATATCGCAATTGTGGTGTAGGTAGTGAAATTCTTGGATTCCTTATTGAAAAAGCCAAAGAAATGGGCTTTTCTGAAATGACAATCGGTGTTGACAAGGATAATAAAAACGCCTTGCACTTATACAGAAAATTCGGTTTTACTGAAGTTCTTTTTGATGGTGCGGACGAATATGGTAGGTATTTCAAATTGATGAAGAAGATATGAGACTCATTTACCAATTAACAATGTTAGTGGTTTTTTGCCTTTCAAAACAGGCATTTTTGAAAGCCTTTAAATTAATAAATTACAGATGAATTAGAGCAATGTGTTAAAAATTTATATTGCTCTGTTTTTATGCTTGAAAAGGTATTGACAAACACACTCTAATATGTTAGAGTGTGTTTAGAGAATAACTCTAATATATTAGAGTAGAGGAGCGATTATAATGGAAACACCAAAAGTATTTGAAAGCGAATACCGTTTTTGTTTGATTTTGTGGGAGAATGAGCCAATCAAAAGCAGTGAGCTTGTTAACCTTTGTAAAGAACAGTTAGGCTGGAAGCCTACCACCACATACACCGTTATCAAGCGTTTGTCTGAAAGAGGTGTGCTCAAAAACGAAAACACCATTGTTTCTTCTTTAGTTTCAAAGGATGAGATTCAGGCATCCGAGATAAATGAAATGGTTGAAAAAACATTCGAGGGGTCTTTGCCTGCATTTATTGCAGCTTTTACAAAGCACCAGAAAATCTCCGAAAAGGAAATCGATGAAGTTCAAAAGATGATTGACCGATTCAGGAAAGGAGAATAGTAATGGCTGATATATTCTTAAAAATAGTCAATATGAGCATATCTGCTTGTTGGATTGTTCTGGCTATTATTTTGTTAAGATTTGTATTGAAAAAAGCGCCCAAATGGATAAACTGTCTTCTTTGGGGAATTGCAGGATTGCGTCTTGTTATGCCTTTCTCATTTGAAAGCATATTCAGTCTTATTCCTAGTGCTGAAACAATAAGCAAACCCATTGATTCTCCAAGACCACATTTTGAATCAGGTGTTCCGATAGTTGATAGTCAGGTGAATGACTATCTTAAAGGCAACTACTTTGAGGGTGTTACAAGACCAGCAGGTAATTTCGTTGATATTACCACCATATTAGCAATTGTATGGATTGTTGGGGTTTTAGCTCTTTTATTTTATACGGTTATAAGCTTTATAAGATTAAAGAGAAAAATCGGAACAGCAATTTTGCTTCGTGATAATATTTATCAGAGTGAAGCGGTGGTATCACCTTTCGTTCTTGGTATTATTAAACCTAAAATCTATTTGCCATTTAATATGAGTGAACAGGATATGGAGCATGTTATTGCTCATGAGAAAGCACATCTTGGAAGAAAAGACTATTTATGGAAACCTCTTGGTTTCTTAATTCTTACACTCCATTGGTTTAATCCTATGGTTTGGCTTGGTTATATTCTGCTTTGTAGAGATATTGAGCTTGCCTGTGATGAAAAGGTTGTAAAAGAATTAAATAATGAACAAAAAGCCGATTACTCCCAGGCACTTCTGACTTGTAGTGTGAACAGACGAATGATTGCTGCTTGTCCTGTTGCGTTTGGTGAGGTTGGCGTGAAGAACAGGGTTAAATCTGTATTGAACTATAAGAAACCGGCGTTTTGGCTTATCATTGTTGCGATAATTATAAGTATAGTGGTTGCAGTTTGCTTCTTAACAAATCCCCAAACCTCATTAGACGATGAATTGTCTGTATTTCTTGATACCCAGATAGCAGACCATCATTATAGCGAAGGCTATACCGATGATAACTTTATCGCAGTACACCATAAGGTATTGGGTGTTGAAAAATCTGCCAAGAAAACTACTGTTTATATGTGGGTTTTATATCACGAATACAGTTGCGAAAATGGTGAGATTAAATTAGAAACAGGAACATATATTCCTACAGTAATCACTGCAGAAAGAACAGGGTCGCACGGGCATTATAGATTGCTTGAATATTGGGAACCCCATGATGGTACACTTTATGTTGATGATATAAAAGGAAAATTCCCGTTGCATCTGCAGGAGAAAGCCCTTGATTCTCAAAGATTTATTGGAGAACAGCTTGAGTTTTGTGAGAATGCCGCAAAAGAATATTTTGATTCTGAAGCTGATTACGGTTCAATGGAAAAGCTGGAAAATATATATCCCCAATTTTTGGATGTATCAACTGATGGCGGGTTAACCGTATATGTATGGCAAATGGCTGAGGATGATTATCAATGCTATTTGGTGAATACCGCTCAGGAAGCAGTTTCTGACAATAGCTTTGCTTATGCCGGTGGTGCAACTATTTCGGAAATGAGAGCAATTCTCTCAACATATGATGTTAACAATGAAGATGTAACCATTCAGCCTGTAATAAATCCTCTTTCAAGCTACTTTTATGAAATTGACGATACTTATTGTGAGTTAGTAAAGAATTTGTTTTGGTCAACTGTTTCTATGGGTGGGCCTTCAACAGTCAGCAACATAATTGATTCTGCAAGGTTTGATATTGATGGTGACGGAAAGGATGAAAATTGTGCACTGACTTACGGACCGACATCAGGACTTTTCACTATTGTTTTTACAGCAGTAGAGGTCGGTGAGAGTGACCCCGAATATATAAACACCTTTAATTATCCCGGTCAGACTGCCAAATTTCATAAAACTAAAAACGGCGAAGAAAAGATAAAGTGCGTTTACAATGATTATGAAAATGGTGCATTTTCTCAACGCAGTGTATTTCTTGATATTGAAATTGAAGATGGTAATATAGTTCTCAAAGATGGTGATGAAGCTATTGCATATTGGGGTGAGCAAGGAGTAGAGCCATCAGAGTTTCTAAGAAAACAGTATGCTTTAGAAGAGGCTGTTGGTGAAGTTGTTTTGAGAGAAAATAACGGTAAATATTTTATAAACACCATAAATAAAGCTAAAAATCCCTCTGCCAAAGCCTTTGAAGCTCACGAGATTTTGCATAGAATAAAAGATGATGAGAAAGATACACTTACTGTTTATGCAGTTACTTTATACGAAGAATTCAACCTTGAAAACGGTAAGGTAGTGTCAGTCGGTTCGGGTGCAGCACCTGTTGAAATAGTATTTAATGCAAAAGATGATTTGAAATACACATTGAAAAAATATCGTGTTCTTGAAAAAGAAGAAAATATTGAAGACTATATTCTGGAAGGTACCGATTATGATGACGAAGAAACTATGATAAGGCTCGGTGCGAATATATGGAATGAAGCCTATGATTATTATGGGATTGAGCCATCAGAGCTTGACGAAAAGTAATTCTCATTAATGAATTGAATGCTCCTGCTTACCTTATTGGTAGGCGGGAGTTCAATATAAATATGGGAAAAGTATCTTGATTTAATCTCTTAAAAAAACTATAATATGTGGTGGTTGGTGATATAATGAACACATATTTTAATGAAATAACCTCAAAGCCGGAAAATACGAATGGTAGCGGCACAGTTTATAAAATTCCTGCCGGTGCAATGTGTGGTAACGGTGACCTTGGGGTTGTGTTTGATAATGATGAAAAAGACCTTGTTATTCACATTTCAAAATGCGATTTTTGGAAATTTGCAAGTGGTGTACACAATGACGGTGGTATAAAAACTGTTGGTAATTTAAGAATCAGAAATGTTGCTTTGTCAAAATACAATATTAAGCAGTATTTCGACAAAGGTTTTCTTGAATGTGAATTCGGCAACTGCGAAATAGAGCTTTTTGTTGCTCCGGAAAATCTTATTTGTTTCGAGCTTAAATCATTTGTATCAAATGGAATTAATGATGTTAATATATCATTACCTAACACCTGCAAATCGGATAATACCGAGTTTGAGAAAAACGGTGTAAAATGTTATTCCCGTAAGTTTTCAGGTGAAGCTGTTGATATTGAAACAGCTGTTGCAGTATGTTTAAGGAAACTCAATGAGACTACAGCTGACGGATTTATTAACACTCGTTACTGTATTTCTGTTGTTACTAATTTTGATACAGAGGATTACACCGACAAAGCCTTTGGAATGGCTTTGAATTGCGATTATGATGCTGAAAAAACAAAGACACAGGAGAAATGGCGTAAATTCTTCTCTGCTTCCAAAGTGACTCTCCAAGATAAAGAAATCGAAACATTTTATAATTCAAGTCTTTATCACCTTGCAGGCTGTATGGGGAACAGGGAGTTTCCTCCCGGTCTTTTCGGTAATTTTATAACCGACGACTTTTTCCCTTGGGCAGGGGACTATCATATGAATTACAATTATGAAGCGCCATATTATTGTGTGTTCTCTTCTAATCATCCTGAGCTTTTTGATGGTTATATGGCTCCGATTAACGATATGAAATCAGAAGCTCAAAGAATGGCAGGTTTATTTGGGTGCAAAGGCTATGCGTTTCCGGTAAGCTTCGGACCGAAAGCTCTTGACGTATATTCTCAAGCTGATTGCAAGGAGCACGGAGTTCTTTTCCTTGGTCAGAAAAGTCACGCTGCCTATGCTTGTGTAATTCCGATTATGCATTGGTTTTCAACCTATGATAAGGAATATGCTCTTGAAAACTACTACGACTTTGTTTTGAATACAGCTGCTTTCTGGGAGGATTATCTTGTAAAAGAAAAGGGCAGATATGTTATCAAAGGTGATGCTGCTCACGAAATTCCCTATTACCGTGGTGAAAAGTTCAGATACATTACTCATTTCGGACAGGTCAATACAATAAACGCAATTAACTCTCTTGGACTTGTAAAAATGCTGTTCAATGCAGTTTATGATATGTCAAAGGAGCTGGGGCTCAATTCAGAAAAATATTCTTTGTGGGAAGATATTATTGAGAATTTAAGTGATTTCCCAACCTTTATCAAAAAGGGTAAAAAATGCTTCAGATATTCTAAATTCGGCATTCGTTGGAGAGATGAAAATACAGTAGGGCTTCAGCATATTTATCCTGCTTCTCAAATTGGTCTTTCGTCAGGTGAAAAGCTTCTGAAGATTGCAAGGAATACATATTTTATTAATGACAGACGACTTGATGATAACGGCTCAAATTCATATCTTCCGGCAGGTGCAAGAATTGGTGTTGATCCGGATTTCCTTATTGAAGGTATCCACCGTAATATTAAGGAGTTTGGTCTTCCTAACAGGCTTTTCCGTCATCACGGTGGTGGTATTGAACACCTTACAACCATTCCGGCAACAATCAATGAAATGCTTATGCAAAGCCATCAGGGCGTTATAAGGCTTTTCCCTTGCTGGAATAAAAAGTCCGACGCTTCCTTTAAAAATCTTCGTGCAGACGGTGCATTCCTTGTGTGTGCTGAATTAAAAAATGAAAAAATTACTTCTTTGAAAATTAAAAGCTTAAAGGGCAGAGCTTGTACTGTTGAGTGCAATGGCATTAAGTCTGTGATAAGAATAAGCGATAAGGCAGAAATTCCTTTTACAAGAACAGGGGATATGGTGTCCTTTGAAACACAGTCTGACGAAGAATATATATTGATATAATAAAAAATCGGAGCAATACAAAGTGTATTGTTCCGATTACTTTTTATTTTTCTTTGGTTAGTACCTTTTTATGCCACGAAATTTTATGGCATTCGGGGCATTTCATATATCTTGTTCTGTTAATATGTGGTGCCAAAAATACATTTTTGTAATTGGGAACATATCTATGTCCGCATTTTTTACATTCATAATATCCGGCAACCTGTTCAATACGAAGCAAAAACGGAATTGCTATCAACAATGGTATCATACTTGATAATACAATTAGTATTTGTTTCCACTCTTCCATTGGTTCAAATAAACCTATCACAATACCAATAATAAATGGGATTGCGGCCATTACACCTGCAAGTGCTTCCATACGAAGCAGCCTTTTGTCCGCTTCTTCCTTTTGTTTCACCATTTCAATTATTATTTTTTCAGTTTCATTGTTGCGATTATCCATTGTAACTCTCTCCCCACATAATAAATCATTTACGTTTATCCTTAGAATTTCGCAAAGCTGAAGCATTATAGAAGAATCAGGCAACGATTTACCTGTTTCCCATTTTGAAACAGCCCGGTCAGTAATATTCAGTTTTTCTGCTAATTGCATTTGCGTCAAATTATTCTGCTTTCTGCATTCAGCAATAAATTTTCCGATTTTAGCCTGGTCCATTCTGGTGCCTCCTTTCAGATTTATTATAGGGGATAATGCTTGAAAAAGTCTACAAACCGTTGGTTGAGTGAGGAGCTTCAACCAATGGTGGAGGTTGTTTATAAATCAAATTTCAGATAAATTAAATTATCCATAGGGCTGTTGTTATAGCTTTCGATTTCGTAAAATCCGTATCTTTTATACATACTTATTGCAGTTTCAAGAAATGGTAATGTGTCTAATAATATATGCTTGTATCCAATTTTTGTTGCCTCTTTAATGATATGTTTTACTAGAATACCACCAATATTATTACTACGGTATTCAGGCTTTACATATAATCTTTTTAGTTCGCAATTTTCGTTATTAAGCTTTCTTAAAGCTATACAACCTGCCACATTACCTTCAAAAAAAGCTAAATAAAGTCGTCCGTAGGGCAGACCGTATTTTTCTTCTAAGTTCTCGGTTTCGTGGTCATAATTCTGTAACTCTAAATAATTTTTAAATTCGCTTTCGCCGTCAATAAGCATTTTAGTGTATTCGGTAAATAAAGCTTTTATTTCTTCCTTGTAGGAATAAGCTTCAACTATTTCAATATTCATAAAATCTCCTGTGGATACTTTTTGTGCACCTAATTATACCATATCCAAGCATACTTTTCCATATATCGTATAAATATTTACGTTCTTGTTGAAATCTGTCTGCTAAACATGTATAATAATAGCTACATAATAAAGAAAGGAATGGGAAAATGATTAAAGAAAAGCTTTCCAAAAAATCCTGGTTCACAATATGCCTTTTCAGCTTTATGGGTGGTATTGCTTGGAATATTGAAAATATGTATTTTAATACATTCCTTTACAATTCCGTTTATGCAAACGCTTCCGAAGCTGCTATGGCAGGTTCAATGGCACCAACAACAGCTATCAGCCGTATGGTAGCCCTTTCAGCTATTGCTGCTGTACTTACAACTTTTATAATGGGTACTCTCAGCGATAAAATGAAAAACAGAAAATTCTTTATTTCTGTTGGTTACATACTCTGGGGTATCGTAACTGCTGCCTTTGGCTTTATCACAAGAGATAATATCGCAAGCCTTTTAGGTCTTACTGATGAAGCCTTAATACTTACAACTACTGTTTGGGTAGTTATTGCAATGGACGTTATTATGACCTTTATGGGCTCCACAAGTAACGACGCTGCGTTTAATGCCTGGGTTACAGACATTACAACACCCAAAATCAGACCTACAATTGAAACAGCACTTACATTTGTTGGCTTCTTGTCTGTGGCTGCTGTTATGGGCGTTGGTAGCCTTGCACAGTCTGGTATGGTTACTTATCAGGCATTCTTTGGTGTTTTAGGTCTTGTTGTTACTGCTTGTGGTATTGCAGGCTTGTTCCTGGTTGAAAATCCCAAGTATCCTTCAAAAGAAAATGAAGTTTCTTCAAGCTATTGGGCTGACCTTTTATATGGCTTCAGACCATCTGTTATTAAAGAAAATTCAAGACTTTACCTTGCTCTTTTTGCTATAGGTTTTTCAAGTATCTCATATCAGGTGTTCTTCCCTTATCTGCTTGTTTACCTTCAGTATGTGGTTATTCCGGATAATGGCGACAACCTTATTACAACAAGTGTTATTATTACAGCTGCCTTAGTTATTGTTGCTCTTATTGCAGGCTTTGTTATTCTTCTTAAAGTTTCTGCAAAGAACAAGGCCTATGGTCTTGTTCCCTGTACAATTCTTCAGACAGCAGGCTTGTTGCTTCTTTCAACTTCAACAGATATCAAGGTTATTCTTATAGGTGTTGTTCCAACACTGGTAGGTAATCTTGTTATGGGTATTCAGCTTAATGCTGCTATTAAAGACTTTATTCCCGAAGGCAAAGCAGGTCTTTTCCAGGGTATCAGAATGATATTTACAGTTCTTCTTCCTATGGTAATTGGTCCTGCATTAGGTGATTTGGCTTGTCGTAACTCTGCAGTTACCTATGCTAATGAATTTGGTGTTGAAACAATTGTTCCTTCCAGCAGTATGTTCCTTTATGGTGCTATTGTTTCAGTATTAGTAGTCATTCCTTTAATCTTCCTTATTAAAAAAGGCTTTAAGGTTGAAGAAAAGTAAGGAGAAAAAACTATGAGACGGTGGGAGTTTTATACAACCGATGAAATTAAACCTTTGGGCTGGATGAAAAAACAGCTTGAAATTCAGGCTAATGGTCTTAGTGGCAATCTGGACAAAATGTGGCCGGATGTTAAAGACAGTGCTTGGATTGGTGGCAATAAAGAGGGTTGGGAAAGAGTTCCCTATTGGCTTGATGGTTTTATTCCGTTGGCATATCTTCTGGATGACGAGGATATGAAAATCCGTGCAAAAAAATATATTGATGCCATAATAGCAAATCAAAAAGAGGATGGTTGGATTTGTCCTTGCGAGGACGATAAAAGGAAAGAGTATGACACCTGGGCAGTTATACTTATTTCAAAAGTACTTACAGTTTGGTACGATTGCACAAAGGACGAGCGTATTCCCGAGGTCCTGTACAAGGTATTAAAAAACTATTGGGGAATGCTTTCGCTGGGGAAAATAAAGCTTTTCGAGTGGGCAAAATCCCGTTGGTTTGAAGCACTTATTGCAATAAAATTTGTGTATGACAAATTCCCTGAGGCGTGGCTTATAAGCCTTGCAGAATTGCTAAAGGAGCAAGGGGCTGATTATGAGACTTTTACATCCGGTTGGAGTCGTCCTCA
This sequence comes from Acutalibacteraceae bacterium, assembly GCA_045543695.1. Taxonomy (GTDB): domain Bacteria; phylum Bacillota; class Clostridia; order Oscillospirales; family Acutalibacteraceae; genus DTU089. Next base: position 13,710 of record JAZPXQ010000016.1, read on the forward strand.
AAATAAATGGAAGCACGAAAACCATATTGTTAATATTGCAATGATGCTTAAATATGAGGCTTTGTATTGTGATGTCACCCAAAAGCCTTATACCAATAAAGCAAAAAATCTTCGTGATATTCTTGATAAATACAATGGTACGGTTTTTGGTGGCTTTACAGGTGATGAATGTCTTTCCGGTATAAGTCCTGTCCAGGGTACAGAGCTTTGCTCCATTACAGAGCAGATGTACTCATACGAGCAGCTTTTTGCTTACAGTGGAAATAATCATTGGGCAGAGCTTCTGGAGCTGCTTGCATTTAATGCCCTGCCTGCTACGATGAGTGATGATATGTGGACTCATCAATATGTTCAAATGGTAAACCAGATAGCTTGTAAAAAGTTTGAGGATAAGCCTATTTTCAGAACCAATGGTCCGGAATCTCACCTTTTTGGGCTTGAGCCTAATTACGGTTGTTGCACAGCAAACTTTAATCAGGGATGGCCAAAATTTGCATTGTGCTCGTTTATGCATAAGGACAATGTTATTATTAATGCTGTGCCTGTGCCTTCGAAGCTCAGTTGCGATAAAGCAGATATTGTTCTGGAAACAAATTATCCCTTTGAAAACAGCTTTACATACACAATAAAAGCTAAAGAGGATTTTTGCTTTAATGTTCGCAGACCTGCATTTGCAGAGGATGTCAAAGTCAATGGTGAGCCATATACAAGAAAAGAAATGGTTTTCATTATTGAAAAAGGTGAGGAAAAGAAGCTCACAATTGAGTTTACCGTAACACCTTATTATGAGGAGCGTCCCAATAAACTGAGTACTGTCAAGTGTGGTTCGCTTATTTTCTCTGTTCCCATTGAGTATGAAAAAATCTCAAACGAATATACAAAGGACGGAGTGGAGAGGAAATTCCCTTATTGTGACTATACGCTTCTGCCTAAATCTGAGTGGCAATATGCTTATGTAGGTAAAGAGTTAAAAGTAATTCCCGGTGAGCTTTCAGATGTTCCCTTCTCAAGTGAGAAGCCTCCGGTAACAATAGAGGCAAAGGTGAAAAGCATTAACTGGGGTTATCACAAAAAATATGACTCGGTTTGTGCTAAAACACCTAAAAGCAGAAAACCCTTGTCAGAGGCAAAAGTTATTCGTTTGTACCCGTACGGATGTGCAAAATTAAGAATGACAGAATTGCTATATATTTATAGATAAATTAACACCTGCTTACGGTTCAATTACTGTAAGCAGGTGTTAGTGCTTTTGTGGTGTAATATTTATGATTTCAATTTTTTTAAAAAATTTTGTAACGTTTTAGAGCTTTGGTTGTCTAACCAACGCACCGGTGAAAAAGAGTAAAGGAAGGTGAAAGAGTGAGTAGAAAAAGAAAAACGGAAATGATGAAATACCGGCTTATATAAATGCTTATGAAGATTTTTTAAACGGGAATACTGATGAATTTGGGGATAGCGATTTGATAACCTGGGATACCGGTGATGATTATTTAGAAATACGCTATGAGTATGATAACCATATTATAAGATGGGATTATGACGGGAATGTTATTTTTGATTCTGCCGAAAAGAAACAGGATAAATAAAAATATGGAGCAAACCAACTTTTGCAGTCGGTTTGCTCCATAAAGCTTTTATAAATATAAATTATTCAGCTTCAAACATAAGAATTATTGCTTTCTGACCTTCGGGAAGGGGAAGGGTTAAGCCTTCGTTCATAAGCTCTTCGCCTGATAATTTCTTGATTTCTTCGGGCTTATCAATATCATAAATCTCATAGGTTTCTGAGGCAATAAGACCGTTGAGCTTAACTGTGTATTCAGTATCATTAACCTTTGCACGTTTGTAAATTAACGCTGTACCTGAAAGTGCGTCTTCTGTTATAAACTCCATTGCGTGCATTTTATCATTATCAAAGCTACCGAAATCAAGGGGATAGTAGTTGCCACCCATCAATGCTTTTTGTTCCTTATAAAGACCAAATTCAGGATGCTGATGTGAATAGAAATCCATAAGCATCAAGGGCATAATAGCTGACCTTGCGGCATATTCATCAGACATATAAAGGTTTGCACCGGTGATGGGAAGCCAAAAGGAAATACCGTATGTCATAGATTGAGTTGCATCAAAAAGGTCAGGATGATAGCTACAATTGTAGTCACTCCTCCAGAATGCAATACTACGATAAGTCATTTCAAGGTCAAGTCGTTTACCACCTGAAGCGCAGTTGTCAATAATAAGACCATCAATGTTTTCTGTGAGATAATCAAGATACTCGTAAAGGTTTGTTACATAGTGGTTTTCGCAGATACCTGTTCTTCCGTTGTAATATTCAGCATCTGCCTTCTGCCAATATTTAAGTGGTGGAAAGTTGAAATCCTGACGGTAAATTGTAACACCGTTTTCTTTCATTGATTTCAAAAGGTAATCGCAATAATATTTGAAGGCATCCTCGTTTGCAAGGTTCCACATAAGGTTGTCATCATCGTCAACACTAATTAACCATTCTGGATTTTCGGAACCAACAGTATAGAAATGAGTGCCGGGCCATACTCTTTCAGGCTCGTACCAAAGGGTGTGACCGAGACCTTTTTTCTTAGCATAATCGGAAAGCTCTTTGATACCGTTGTCATATCTGTTAGTGTCAACAGTCCAGTTACCAACGCCATCATACCAACCCTCGTTATAGCTGTACCAACCTGCATCCATCCAGAAAGCATCTATCTCGTCATATAAGTAATCAGCAATTTCATTATCGAGAATATTAATGATTTCATCGGTGGTTCTTGTGGATGTTGGTCCTGCAACCTCCATTACAGTATATGAATTCTGTTTTACATTTTCGGGATAAACGGAGTCCATAACCCAATTTCTGAAAAGGTTAAAGCCTTTAAGCGCATTGTCATTTTCATAGAAGCTGATTGAAACAAGGGGAGAGCGCACACTTTCACCGGGAAGAAGGTAAGCGTTGAAGCTTTCCTGTTTAGCTGTTATGTTGGTATTGCCTTTAGAACCGGAGATGCCTGCAGCCCATTGTCCTGTCCAACCAATGCCAAGAATAATACCAAAACGCTCACCGTGAATGTTGAAATAGGGGAGATATGCTTCTGTAGGCTTACCATCGTTAGCACTGAATTTTCTTTCAATAGATGTCAGGTTCTTCTTGATAAGAGAAAAATCGCCGGCGGCTGTGTCACTACCCATTGAGTAATATAAATCTGCTTTGCCTGTGGCAAAGGATGAATCCAAAGCGTAGAAATCACTGATAACACCTGAATCCTTCTTGCCTGTGTTTTTAATGAAAACCTTCCACTGGCAGGTAGCATTCTTCTCAAAAGTTGTTACTTCAACGGTTACCTCAAGTTTTTTGTCTTTGTTGCTCAGAACGATTAGTTCTGTTTTACCACCCTGGTAAACCGTTCCGAAAGCAGGGGATTCAGTAAAATGATGTTCCCAATCAGCAGGGTTGAATTCTTCTCCGTCAACCTTGAAGGTGAAGGGGTATTTATCATCTTTACTAAAGAAATTATCCTCGTACCATTGTGAACAAAGATTTTTTTCTGTTTTGGTTACATTCATTTCTTCAGCTTCGATAGTATCAAATTGAATGTCATTTTTATACTCCAATGCTTTGATATTTTCTTTGTTCAAAACAATTACACCACCGCAAGAAATTACAAAATAAACAATTGCAAGAATAATGTTCAATATTTTATGTTTGTTCTTCGCTCTTAAAATGAAAGCTACAAAAAGAAGAATTGCAGATAAAGAGAATGCAATAGTAAATGTTTTAATAACAACCTGTTGGTTTAAAAGACATTCTTTATTGATACTTGCGTTTATGCCCCATATTAAACCTTGAAAAAATCCGTTGCCTATCAAAAATGCAACCAGTTTTATAATCCAGTTTGCTTTTGGTGATATTGCTTTAACGAACATAACAAGGAACCAGCCAAGACCTATTCCTGAAAGAACAGTATAAAGGTGGATATCTGCTCCACTTTGTGTTCCGTAGAATATGTACCATAAAGAGTATGCAGCATATATCATAAGCCCCAAAAATATTGTAGTAAGGCTAATTTCAACTATGCTGTTGTTTTTTAGCTTTTTCATTGTGCTACCTCCAAATGATGTGTTTGAAAAACTTGTTATTCCCAATCCTTGTTTGTTACCACAAAGGTCATTCTTTCCTGAATACTTGCATCACCGTGGTTGGTTTTAATACCACCGTGGTCACTTGTCACAATAATAAGCCAGTCTTCTTTTTCGTAGTTTTCTCTAGCCTTTATTGTGTTAATAAGCTGGAAGCCACAAGAATCCTCGTCACGGAAAGCTTGTTTGTATTTGGGGTTATTGAAGCTGAAGCCACAATCGTGACCGGTTGAGTCAGTTTGTTCATAAATGATAAATAAGAAATCTGCACAGTTTTTATCAGAAATTTCTACAACAGCTTCTTCGTGAACAGCGGCATCATTTTTACAAAGCTTAAAATCAACATCAAACTTCTTTTCTTCGCAGTATGCCTTTTCTTCTAAGTAGGTAGCACCGTCTCTGGAAAAATGCCCCTTCCATTTTGTAAGAAAAGCTGAATTGTCTACTATTCCGTCTTCAACAAGACTTAAAACAAGGGATTTGGTATCAAGTGTTTTAGTGATTCCGTTACCTGTAATTCCGTGAACATCAGCCCATTGACCGGTAAGAATAGAACACCAACCTGGAGCGGTAGATGTGTCCTGAGTATTCTGCTCAGGGTAATTAACACCACCACAGTAAGCAAGGTTTATTGATGCCCCTTCTTTAAGTAAAGCGTTTATTGCACCCTTATCCTGCTTTTCTTTGAGAATGTCTGCACGACAACCATCGTAACCTATGATTACAGCCTTCTTTTCAGTTTTACCCTCCGGTAAATCAGAATTAAAGTGGTTTTCAATTAGCTTGTAAATATCTGTCTGGGGAATAGCAGTTTCAATAGTGTTTTCATAACCGATGTCAGACACATTTTCCCTAAAAAGAGCTTCTGTGTCGTTTTTATCTCGACTGTACCTTGTGGCATATAATGCCAGAGCACCTGCAATAATACCAAGAACAACTATTATCGAAACAATAGATAGTATTATTTTTTTCTTGTTTTTCATAGTTATGGCTCCTTATTGTTTGTTTTCAATAGCAAGATTTTCTTCGTGACGTTCTGCACGAATTACTTCAAGCTCACGATACATCTGTTCTTTCTTTTCACCCTCAACATCATAGAAAAATTTAAGGATGATGGCTTTAAGTACATTGGCTGTAGTGTAACCGAATAGCAGGAATGCAAGGATTTTAAGGCAGGTATCAAGGTAGTCGGGCTGAGCCTGCATAGTTGCAACAAGGTCACCCTCTGCAGAGGACATATAACCTGCCCAGGCAATCATAAAGGGAATTGCAAGCTCTTTAAGGTAATTACAGCCTGAGTTAATCCAACCGGGGACTATGCCCTGGATTGCTTCCATTCTTTCACCACACTGCCATTCAAGGTAATCAAGGAATTCAACATTGAAATGAGAGTTTGAAAGCTCCTGAATACCTATACCTATACCGAACACGAAATAGAATACATAGAAGAATATACTGTTCCAGCCTGTGAAAAACATAATACCAAACTGGGCTTCTATAAAGCATATTCCAAAAAGAATACCGGCTGCAATCGGTGAATATATACCACAGAACTTCAGTAGTTTTGTGGGTTCGTATTTCTTTGAAAGCTTGGTTGCAATAAGGTTACCTACAACAGTACCAACTGCTGTGGGGAGAGTAAGAAGAAGGTTCTTTGATGAGCCAACTGTTATTGCAGCAAGGTAAGTGGACATTCTTCCCAGCCATGCAAACGCATTTACCCATTGCATTGCGTGGTAAGCCCTATAGTTTTTATATTTGAAAAGAGTGAATAGTGCTTTTGAAATTTTAACCTTCTCTTTCTTGGGGAGCTCGATTCTTTCTTTGCAGAAAAGACCACACATAAGGTTACCGAATGCGGTTACACTTGCAGCAACAAGAGCAAGTGTCATGTACATTGCATTCTTGTCGTCGCTGAAAAGTCCGTAAACAAAGGTTGCAATATAAGCTCCGCCGTAGCCGATGTAATATGCCAATTGCCATATTGTTGCAACGGTTTTCTTTTCCTTGTGGTTGGGAGAAATAACCTGAACTACATTCTGGCCATAGTTATTGAATGTGTTGAATATTGTCTGACAGCAAGCTATACCATAACGGAATAATGTCATTTGTTGAATTGTCCAGCCTTCCGGAACATAGAAATAGAACACTGTAAGGAAGAATATGGGGGCAAGACAAATTATGTACCATTGACGGTATCTGCCCCAACGGCTTTTCCATTTCTGGACAATGATACCTGATATAGCTCCTATTGCGATACCTAAAATAGTGGTAAGAGTAGATTGTACTGCAAGAATTTCTGCAATTTCATCTGAACTTACACCGGCAGGTCCGAAATAAAGCTCATGCAAGAATGCAGCTGCAAGAGTGCCTGTAAGAGTAGTACCGAACATTCCGCCGATTCTTGCAAGCATAATGCACACATATTCAAATTTGGTAATGTACTTGCCCTCGTTGTGGTTGAGCGCACCATTAGGGATTGCTGTAGCGGGAGCAGGTTTCTTTTTAAACATCACATCATCTCCATCTAATTGCATTAATTTAGTTAATTTTAACATAAAAAACATATGTTATCAAGGTGTTTAGTGCAATATGTATCTTTTAATATGTGGGTGAAATTTATATATAAGCTTATAAAATTGAAAAATCCCACTTGCTGAAAAAACTTCAGTAAGTGGGGGAGTGTATGGTTATTTCCGATAAGGATCTGCCAGCCAGTTTGTGAGCCATACGTAGCAGAGAATGGGTAGGATTCCGGAAAAGGCGGATAATATCGAGGGTAACAAAGTTAATACAATTGTCACAGATCCCTCGGGAGATGTACCTGTAGCTGATGTGTATTTTTCATAAACACCCTGAATTATCTGTATTGAAGAAACAAAAACCAGTGCAAATTGAAAAGCAGGAATGATAAATCGATATTTAACAAGCTTTTCTCTTATTGGGGTTTCGGGCTTTTTTACCATTATGTATGTGAATACAGTTAAAAATGTATAAAAAACAATTTCGCTTAAAAGATATGGTGTAATGTTCAGAAATAATGTAAAAAACCTTGGAATTAAAAGTCCGGTAGTAGCAGCTATAAGCGAATTATTATACTTTTTTGAGAAAAGGACAATGCTCATAAATAACCCGGATGCACCAAAAAGAAGTAATCTAACTATTCCTGTGGCAGGCATTTCCTGTACGTTATCTAAAAGCAAAGGAAACAAAAATGAGTACAGTACAATGGAAAAATAACTAAACGATGTTAAAAGAAAAATTATTGCAGAACCTTTCGGGTGTCTTATAGCTCTTTCGTTCATTTCTATTCTCCTTTCGTGTATTCGGTTATCAAATCAGTAAACAAATATTTTATTTTAGTGGGTACTGTGTTCAGTAGCATATTTATCCCAATTTTTTGCAAGATGATATTGTTTTTCCCGAATACGAAATTTTTACTTTATCTCCTTCCTTTAAAAGAAGCATATTTTCATTACTGCTTGCTTTAGCTTTGAATATATTGCTATCGCTATCAATTAAGTAGATATATGTGTTTCCGTCAATATCAATATATTTTATTGCTTCAATAACAATTGTTTTTTCTTTTAAATTTTCTTTTGCTTCTTCGGTTTCTATACCAAGGGCTGTTTTGTATTTTTTTATACATTCAGCTTGTGTAGTTGCAGTTGTTACAATGTTATACTGTTCAACATTTACAGTTGCGTACAGCTTGACTAATCCCCCTGAATCTTTTAAAACCATAATATATGTGGGATGACCTTCGATATTGATAAGGGAGGGGAAGGAGGCTTGGTAGCCTTTTTCCTGTACTTCACCCTCAGCGGCTGCCATAGCTGATTTTTCATCAGCACCGGCGATTGAATAGTAACGGCTTTCGCCGGTTCTTTCGTTCGCTAAGAGGAAGCCTATATTAGAGCTGTCTCCGTTTACTGAAGTAACACCTGTATAGATCCATATATCTCCGTCTTTAGCTACATATCCGTAGTCAGAGACGGGTGCTATGTCAGCTTCTTCCTCGTCACTTGAATAATATGTAGTAACCTGTTTGCAGTCTTTTTTTGCAAACATACTGTTCATATAACCGTTTTGGAGCGTTCCGTACCAGTTATATTGCTCGCATATAAGGTCACCGTAAAAAACAACATCTATCCACTTGGGGATGTCTGAAATATCATATTTTTCTGTTTCACCACTTACAGGGTCAAGCACCAAGCAACCGGTTACGGTTTTTCCACCAAATAGTCCTATTGTGTATTCCAGGATTGAAGCGATATAATAAGGTTTACCGTTTTCGTCTATTTCAAAATGCAAGTTATCTAATATAAGAGTAGGGTACTTTGTCCACAGATACCTGTAAGCATTTTCGGAGAAATATGCAGAGGGAACAATTTTCATTCCTTCGGATTGCTCAAAGGATGCTGACATTGTAACGGGATTAACGGTTATGTAGCCCTTGATACCATTATCCTTGTTGTTCAGCCATTTAAAAAAGTCTGCGTATACCAAGGCAGAAACCTTGATTGGTTTTCCGTTGAAGTCTATCTGTGTGTAATTATAGGAAACATTAAATTGGCTTACTACATCTGAGAGAGCACCGATTTCACGATCTCCGAGCATTTGAGCAGAAGCTGTGTCCATTAATGCAATTGAATCAGTACCGACAGATTCGGCTAAATCTACAGAAAAATCCGAGTCGTCAACCTTTAGTATTTGGGAGTAAGCTGTAGCATTAAATACGGTGCTGCCTATAATACAAAAAAAGACTATAAAGGCAGTAAATACAATGGGTACTAAATAATATTGAAAACTGAAATTTAATTTTTTAGATTTCTTCTTTTTACCTTTTGAGCCCGTTTTCTTTGTTGTGGTTATCCACCCAAAATCTTTGTGACCTTTTGCCAGGCGTTCAACCACAACGAAAACTAAAAGTACAATGTCAATAATTATCCATAAGCCTAAATTATGAATATTGAATGCGGGGGTGAAAATATACAAGCATAACCCTAACACCAGTAATGCAGCGATTGCGCCAATTACATAGGGAAAAATTTTTCCTTTTTTCATACTGATCTCCTTAGTTGAATTTTATTAAATCCATTTTACCTCATTTTATAGTCTTTTGCAATAGACAAGTTAAAGGGTGCATTTTTTAACCAACCCGAATGCTGCAGCTACAAGTGCCAGGGGGAAAAGAAGCACTGCGCCACCACCTGCTAAAATAAAGCACACTACAAGGGCGGGAAGAGCTATTATAAAAAGTAAAAGTGCTATGATTTTTGTGATACCCCAAGTAATTTTGAAGGTGAGCTTAATTGCTTTGAAGAAAAGCCAGACGAATAAAATTGTGATTGCAATTTCAAATATTGTTTCAAACATATGTATTTCTCCTTTTATCAGATATCAAGCTACTTCGCCGGTTTCTTTCCGGATAGTGTAGCTTTCTAAATCGTTTTTAATATCGTAAAATTCAACCTCTATAGGTTTGGTGTTTTCATTTTTGTTTTTCATTTCATCCCTCCGATTGCTTTTGTTTCTTTTTGTTTTCAATTACTACGCCCAGCTTTTCGGCATAGGATGAGTTTTTGTTAATCCTTTCAGCCAGCTTAATAGCTAAAATTCTTTGTCGAGGGGGCATTTTTAACACTCCTTGTGTTATTTTATTTACAACAAGCCTTTGTTGTGATTATATAATATCATTTTATTTTTGCCGACTGAATTGCAACAACTGCAAAATCAAGAGTAAGTTTTTTACAAAAAATGCAAAAAGAGTTCGGTACATTGTGGATTGCCGAACTCTCTTCATTTATTCATTTATTAATTTTTCGTATTTTTCTTTGTCTATCTTATTATCAGCGATCATTTGTTCAACCCAAAGCTGCAATGTTTCAACAGTAATTGAAATTCTTTCAAGCTCCTTTTGTATAAAAACAAAATCCTGTATTTCGTCATCTTCAATTATACCGTCAGCGGTAATTTCAATAAGACGCTCCTGACTCTTTTTCATAGAGTTAAGTGAGGAAAGCATTTCCAGAACAATCTGAGTTAAGTCTTTTACTTTTATTTCAGGAACATACTTTTTACCAATAGGACATTCTTTGGCGCAATAGTGGTTGCAAATGGTAGGCTCACCATAAATTTCGGAAAGCAGCATAACCTCTTCAGGGTGGATATCAAGCTTGCCGTTCTCTATTCGTTCAAGTCTTTCCGGTTGCAAGGGCTTTCCTAAATCAAGTGCTGTGTTGCAAACGTCGTCACGGGTCATTTCGTGTTCCTTGCGAATAGCTTTATAAATACTGTCAGCCATAGTTTTCTCCTTTGTATGTACTGGGTACGGTGGACAATTAATTAACATTAAGTATAGCATTAAAAAAGGATTTGGGCAATAGTCTTTGGGATGTTAATATAAAAACAGAGTGGGTTACCCCACTCCTTTTATTGTATTTATAGCATTTTTTTCCAGTCGTGAAACCTGTGCTTGCGATATTCCGATTTCTTGCGCAACCTCTGTTTGCGTCATTCCTCTCATAAAGCGCATCGACAGTATTTTTTTCTCTCTTTTAGGAAGGTTTTTTATAGCCTCTTTCATTGATATTTCATCTATCCAATCACCGGCACTTTCGTCTGAACCCAGTTGATCCATAAGGAAAATTGTATCACCACCGTTGGAGAAAACAGGCTCGTAAAAGGACACGGGCTCAACAATTGCTTCAAGGGCAATTACTACCTCGCTTTTTTCCTTTCCAAGCTCTTTTGCTATTTCTTCAACTGTAGGTTCTCGATCGAGCTCGTTGCTGAGCTTTTCTCTTACCTGCATAGCGTGGTAGGCTGTGTCCCTCATAGAGCGACTTACTCTGACAGGGTTGTTATCTCTCAGATATCTGCGTACTTCGCCTATTATCATTGGTACAGCGTAAGTTGAAAATCTTACATCATGTCCGGTATCAAAATTGTCAATTGCCTTCATCAGTCCTATGCACCCTACCTGAAACAGGTCATCAAGGTTTTCGCCACGATTAGCAAACCTTTGAATAACACTGAGTACAAGTCTTAAATTACCTGTTATAAGCTTATCACGAGCTGCTTTATCACCGTTTTTTGCCTTTTCTAATAAAATGAGTTTTTCTTTCTCAGGTAAAACCTTTAAGGTTGAGGTATCAATTCCACAAATTTCAACTTTGTTAAAATACATTTTGGCACTCCTTCAAGTTTTATGTAATTCTTAGGAAGCCACCAAAAAGAGTATTACCTGAAATAAGATTAATAATCATTTTCGGTTTTATTAAATTTTAATATTTCTTAGCTTTGTTCACTTGACATTCCTGTTTACTATGATATAATTAAATTAACATATTTTAAAAGTAAATGGAGGATTTTTAATATGAAAAAGGTTTTAAAAATCGTAGGCATCATCGCAGCAATCGCAGCAGCTGCAGCAGCAGTTTATGTTATCATTGAAAAAATCAAAGCTAAAAACGCTCCTCATGGCTATGATGAAGATAACTATGTTTCTTGCTCCTGCCTTGATGAAGATTTCGTTAGCGAAACAGTTGCAGAGTAAAAAAATAAAAAATTTTGAGCACTCCGAGAGGGGTGCTCTTTTTTTGTATATTTCCACTTTTTTTACAGAAAATAGAAAGGCAATTTATCTTTTGAGGTGCATTTTATGATGTTTTTTAAAGCCTTTATTGTAGGTGGTCTTATATGCGTAGTAGGACAAATTCTTATTGACAAGACCAAATTAACACCGGGACGTGTTCTTGTAGGCTTTGTTGTTGCAGGTGTTGTTATAGGTGCTTTTGGGTGGTTTGAGCCTTTAGAAAAATTCGCTGGAGCAGGGGCGACTGTTCCACTTTTAGGCTTTGGTTCAGCTCTTGTTAAAGGTACAAAAGAAGTTATAGATCAGGATGGCTGGATCGGGATTCTGACAGGTCCGTTGACCTCCGGTGCGGGTGGAATAATGGCTGCAGTTCTTGCAGGACTCATTATGTCCTGTATTACAAAACCAAAGGCAAAATAAGAGGTAAATATGAGTAGTGTTAATTTTATTGAAGAAGCAAAAAAAATCGAAAACGAATTAAAGGAGAACCGACAGTTTTTACATTGCAACGCTGAGGCAGGTTTTGATTTGTCCGAAACTGTTAACTTTGTAAAAGAAAAATTATTAGAAATGGGCTGTAGTGTAACAGCGTGTGGGAAAAATGGTCTTGTAGTTCTTATTGGTGAAAATGAGGGTAAAACCTTTCTTTTGAGGGCAGATATGGATGCTTTGCCCATAAAAGAAGAAACTCAACTACCATTTGCTTGTAATAACGGGAATATGCATGCTTGTGGTCACGATTTTCATACAGCTATGTTGTTAGGAGCAGCAAAGCTTCTTAAAAATCACGAAAACGAAATAAAAGGAACTGTTAAATTGATGTTCCAACCGGCAGAAGAAATTTTGTCGGGTGCAAAAAATATGATAGAAAACGGTGTGCTGGATAACCCAAGAGTAGATGCGGCTTTGATGCTACATGTAATGGCAGGGCTACCTCTTAAAACAGGAACTGTGATTATTGCTAATGGTGTAAGTGCACCTGCTGCTGATTATTTTTCTATTAATATCCAGGGAAAGGGATGCCACGGTTCAACACCGCAGCAAGGAGTGGATTCTTTGACTATAGGCGCACATATTCTTATAGCATTGCAGGAAATTAAGGCGAGAGAACTGGGCGTTTCCGATGAAGCTACATTAACTATAGGAAAAATGAACGGGGGAACAGCAGGAAATGTTATTGCAGATAAAGTTCTTATGGAGGGTACACTACGTGCCTATGATAAAGATGTTCGGGAGCTTATTAAAAAACGCATTACTGAAATCACGCAGGGGATTGCGGGTACTTTTCGTGGAAAAGGGACTGCCGATTTTGGCAATGGCTGTCCTCCACTTGAAAACAATGGACAACTATCAAGGGAAATCGAAGGGTATTTAATCAATGCTTTCGGTGAGGAACGGATTACATCTACCGAAGAAATGGGGGGAAGAACAAATAAAAGTGGTGGTAGTGAGGACTTTTCTTACATCAGCCAAGAGGTACCTTCTTTGATGTTGGCATTGGCAGCAGGGAATATTGAGGAGGGATACCAATACCCCCAGCATCACCCTAAGGTTATGTTTGATGAAAAGGTGCTGCCTATAGGCTGTGCTGTTTTGGCACAAAGTGCATTTTCCTGGCTTGAAAATCATTGAATGTAATGGTAATATATAGAAAAGAAAGGAGTGGTATTTATGCCTTATATTAATCTGAAAACAACAAAAACAGTAGCACCTGAAAAATGTGAAGCACTTAAAGTGGCATTCGGTAAAGCAATCGAAAGCTTTCCCGGAAAAACAGAAGCTTGGCTTATGGTTGGAATAGAGGATGGTGCAAAGCTTTGGTTTAAAGGTGATGCATCAAGCGATTCTGCAATAGTGGATGTTGATTTGCTTGGTCAGGTTAACTCAGCAGCAAGCGATAAGATGACTAAAGTTGTGTGTGATATTCTTGAAAATGAGCTTGGTATTTCACCCGACAGAATTTATATTAAATACACCGGTTATAATGACTGGGGCTGGAACGGTAGTAACTTTTAATATAAAAAAGCCTTGACTTTTTCGGTCAAGGCTTTTTTTATCAGGTATTATTATTTTTCTTCTTTCTTCTTGTGGAAAAGAATTTTGTCAACAGGGAAGTAGAGGAAAAATTGAAGTGCAGAGCAAATCATTGTTGCAATATTCTTTGCTGCTGTTTCGTTGCACCAATCAAAGCCAAGGAAAAGATCCTTGAGAGTGGGGTTGAGCCAAGCAGAGAAAAGAATAAGAGCAATTGTGAAAACTATGTAAATAGGAAGAGCAACTGCGATGTTAGCACCGGAGTTGAAGGTTTTTTCTTTGTTTACGAAGAAAGCAACGATCTGAGCGATGATGTTTGCAACGTTACTAACAATGAAATAACCTAAACCACCAACTGCAACGGGGTATACAAAGAACAACCACTCAAATGGCTGAGTGTAGAGCTCTTTAACTGCGGGGATGAGCTGAAGTGTGTTAAGAAGAACGAACTGAACGATCATTGCAAGAAGGCTTACAACGATGAATTTTACAAACTGCCAGATAGTAACGAGGATTGAACCTTTGGATTCAGCAGCTTTGTCAATGTCTTTTAATTTTGCCATAACATATATCTCCTTTTATTTGAGTTGAAAAAATACTAACATATTTGCAGGGATAAGTCAATAAATAAAGATTTATTTAAAAGAATTATATGCTTTTAATGAAAATTTCACGGTTTGTTAATTGACAAAAAATTAAAATAGACTTATAGTATAATCAATCTCGAAAGGGAAATATTACTAATAAATCAATCGAAAGGGTGGTTATAATGGAACTTAAAGGTTCAAAAACCGAAATGAATCTTCGTGCAGCATTTTCCGGCGAAAGCGAAGCAAGAAACAAATACACATACTTTGCTTCTGTTGCAAAAAAAGAGGGCTTTCAGCAGATAGCTGCAATTTTTGAAGAGACTGCAAATAACGAGAAGGAACACGCAAAAATGTGGTTCAAAGAGCTTAAAGGTATCGGAACAACTGCAGAAAACCTTGAAGCAGCAGCTGCCGGTGAATATTATGAGTGGACAGATATGTACGCTACATTTGCAGACGAGGCAGAAGCAGAAGGCTTTACAGAAATTGCAAATAAATTCCGTATGGTAGCAAAAATCGAGAAATCTCACGAAGAAAGATACAGAAAGCTCCTTTCAAATGTTGAAATGCAGCAGGTGTTCGAAAAAGCCGAGGAAACAATGTGGGAATGTCGCAACTGTGGTCACCTTGTAATGGGCAAAAAGGCTCCTCAGGTTTGTCCTGTTTGTGCTCATCCTCAGAGCTATTTTGAAGTAAGAAAAGAAAATTATTGATAAAATGAACAAGACTGTTAGATTTTGCAATTAGCTTGATTTAACAGTCTTTTTTTGTGTTTTTTCACAATTTAATGCACTTCTATTTAGTAAGTAATTTTGTTGACTTTACAATGTATTATTTGATACAATATATATGTAAAAATTTATCCTGGTACAAAGGAGTGTTATTATGGGTGTAAATGAATTTGCAGCAAAAGCTGTCAGAGTTATCGGTAAAAGAGGCTCAAAAAAACTTATAAGAAAAGGCGTTAAAGCAGATCCGCTTCCTCGTCCGGAGCCAACTGTTATAAAAGGAGACAGCTACGTTTGTGGTTATGCTTCAAGAGTTGTTATGCCTAAAGACATACACGCAAAAAAATATTGGATTGCAGGACATGGTATGGGTCATGTAATTGAGAAGATACATGACAATATTACTGTTAGTGCAATGTGGATTGGTGCTGATGATAACGGTGGTTATATTCACATCAGTGCGGATATTATTGGCCTTACCAACTACGAGCTTAATCTTGTTCGTGCAAACCTTAAAGATTTAATGGAAGAAAGTAAATGTGCAGGCGTATTTGTTTCCTGTACACATACACACGCAGGCTTTGACACAGTAGGCTATTGGGGTCAGCTTTACAAGCTCCAGAGTGGTAAGGATCCTGAGTATATGGCTTTACTTTTGAAATCTCTTGAAGAAGTTGCAAGAGAGGCTTATGCAAAACGCAAAGCCGGTAAAATGTATGTTGGTACTGTTAAGGTTCCCGAAGCACAGTTCTGCAAAAGGGAGCCCAATGCAATGCACGATGTTCTTACAAGAATCCGTTTCGTTCCTGATAATGGTAGTACAGAAATGTGGTTCTTGAACTATGCGGCACACCCCAATACACTTGGTGGTGACAACAGAGAGTGCAGTGCCGACTATCCCTATTGGCTCAGAAAAACAATCAAAGACGAAAAACGTGTTCATGTGCTTTTTGGCGTTGGTGCTATTGGCGCAGTTGATCCCGGTGATTTCTGTGAGGATAAGCCTGAAAGAACCCGTATTCAGGGCGAAACTCTCGGTAAAGCAGCTTTGGGTATTGATAACGAAAAAGAAATGCCGGTTGAGATTACAGTTGCTCAGCATCAGTATTATTCACCCGTTGATAACGGTCTTCTTGCTCTTATGGCATCTATTAAGGCTTGTTCATCACAGCGTTACCCCTGCGATAAGGGTGATCTTGGTCTTGCTCTTTTAACAGAAATGGTATACATAAAGCTTGGTACACAGCAAATCCTTATGCTTCCCGGTGAGCCATTCCCGGAGGTTGTTTATGGTGGTGCTGCGCCTGCAGAGCTTTCTGCAACAGGTAAGGGTACGGATATTAATCCCACACCTCTTATTGATATTGTTGGTGACAAAGACCTTCTTGTTTTCTGCGTTACTAACGATATGACAGGTTATTGTGTAACGCCTAATGATTACATTCTCCACGAAACCCAGCCCTATATTGAGCAGGGTAAGGATGTGTTTGACAGAAGACATTATCACGAAACAAACTCTCTCGGTTACCTTACTAACGAAACAATGGCTGAGAATGTCGCCGAGCTTATGCAGAGAGTAAAATAATTTAATACGAAAGGAGAAGGGGGATTTTATATCTCCCTTTTCGGTGCTTTTTATGGAAAAAGAAAAACAGGTGGAGTTACTTCACAAAACCATATACGGTGTGTTAAAAGGCTTCGCAAATTCTATTAAAGATAGCAGCGATTATATTCCCGTTAGCTCTTATGTTCCACAAAACTTTTACAAGGGTACAGAGAAATTTTTGAAAAATCCTTCTAAGAACGGGAAGTGGAGCTTAGGCTATGCCAATGTTGACCTTACTCCTGTTGATTATGCTAAACGAGCTTATTATATGGGTGGTTATATTGCGCCCGAAAATAAATTTAAAAACCTTATTGAAGCTGTGGTAGATGATATGCAGGGCAGAGCTATTGCTCTTGATGATGGTTCTGGCAGGGGTGTTTCTGTTTTCTGTACCATCGACTGTATAGGTACAACAAACGGTGATATTAGGGTTATCAGAAAATTGTTCAAAGAGAAATTTGAAAAGCTTTTCCCCGAAAAGAAAATTGCTTCTGTCAATGTTTTTTCAACCCATGCCCATAGCTGTGTAGATACAGAAGGTATCTGGACAGACTTTCCGGGTAAGCTTTTAAGAAATCTTAAAAGAAAATACACAGGAAAAGGTATTCTTGAACGTGGTGCAGATGAGCAATATATGAGATTTTTGTGCGAGGGTGTCAGCGATGCCCTTATAAGAGCAGTTGCAGATATGTGTGAAGGCGAAATGACCGTTGCTCAGAAGGATATTACAGAGGATTATTTTGTTAACAAAAACAGACCTTCTGCCCCCAGTATTGTAACAGAGATTACAAGACTTACCTTTACCCCTGACAATAAAGAGAAAGCCCCGACAATAATAGTAAACCTTCCTGCTCATCCTGATGTTGCCGGCTTGCCTGTTAAGGACGAAGAAGGCTCAGGACGTCGTCTTTGTGGTGAATATGTTCATTATATGGGTGAGATAATAAACGAAGCAGGTTATAACTTTATGTTTTTCAATGGTGCAATCTGCGCTATATATATGGCTTGCAGCGTTACAAATGACGGTGTTAAGCTAAACCACAGATATGAAATGTCTGTGCGCTTTGGTAGGGAAATTGGCAGGATTACTCTTGCTCTTACCAAAACTCTTGATGAAATTAAGAAAGACAAGCTTCTTTACGATGAAAAAGAAATTGCAGAAGATTCAGCAAATTCTGCTCAGAACGGTGGTAAATATACACTTTGGTGTGATGGCTGGGAGCCTGTAGAGGAGAAAAAGGTTAAACCACTGCTTAATATTCGTCTGAAAGAGGTTAAAATACCGATTATGAACCCTCTTATGGCAGCAGCAGGTAAGCTTAAACTCGCTAATTATCAAGTGCTTGTTGAGGGTAAAAAGCAATATGCAGTTTATTCGGAAATTGGTTATATTGAGCTTGGTAAAGAGCTTAAAATTGCTATGGTTCCCGGTGAATTCTGTTGTGATTTGGTAACCGGTGGTGCATCACTTTATGCAGATGGCTCGGTCACTCATACGGATTTCGGACTTCCGTCACTTCGTGAAATTTTCGGAGAGGATACAATGGTTTTCGGTCTTGCAAATGATGCAATAGGCTACATTGTTCCTGATAATGATTATACAATGGGTGATCCTATGAACCATTACCACGAGCTTGTTTCCCTTGGCTGCAAAACAGGTTCTTCAGTTATGAAGGGCTTTGTAGAAATGGCGAAGGAGCTTAATATAACCGAGTAAATTTATAAAGGAGGTTTTTCTGTGGAATATTATCTTGGTATCGACGGTGGAGGAACACGTACTACTGCTGTAGTTTCGGATGAAAAAGGCAATGTTCTTTTTAGGGCTATCGGTAAAAGTATAAATTTTTATTCCATAGGAATGGAAAAAGCACGGGAAAACCTCAAAAATGTTATAAATGATATATATAACTATCTCGGCGAAATTTGTTTCCGGGCTGCCTTTATTGGGTGTTCAGCCTTAGATAATGAAGCATCTGAGGAAACAATCTCCTCTTTGTGCAATGGAATAATTAAATCTGAAAAAATCGGTATGAGTAGCGATGTTTTTGTGGCTCTTGCATCATCCGGTGAGGACAAATGCAGAACTGTTGCAATTTGTGGAACAGGGTCAATTGTTACAGGTGTTGATGAAAATGGTAATATAAAAACCAAAGGTGGCTGGGGTCATATTTTCGGTGATGAGGGTTCGGCTTATTCAATTGCTGTTAATGCCATAAGAGCAGCAGCTATGCTGTATGACGAGGGCAAGATTACGCCTCTTGTTAAATGTACTGAAGAATATTTCGGCGTTGATGATTTAAGACAAGCTATTGATATAATCTATTCGCCTGAAACAACTAAGGATGTGCTGGCAGGATTGTCTGTAAAAGTGGCAGAAATAACAAATGAAGATTTTGTTGCGAAAACCGTAATTCTTAATGAAGCTCATTTCTTTGCAAAAACCGTTCTTGCCCTTCTTAATGAAATGAAAAATTGTACATTGCTTTCTATATATGGTGGCGTTTTTCAGAATAACAAGCTTTTCAGAGAAACCTTTATTGAAGATATAAAAGAATTTCATTCTGATTTGAAAATTGAAATTCTTACATTGCCACCCGAAGAAGGTGCTTTGAAAATTGCGAGGGGAATGTAGTGAAAAAGTATCTTGAATATATAAAAATTAATCAGGAAATTATTGAAAAAATTGCAACAGAGGGTGCAGAAAATATAGAAAAAGCAGCACAACTGTTCAGTGATGCTCTTATAAACAACAGAAAGATATTCTTGTTTGGTACAGGGCACTCCCATATGCTTGCAGAGGAGCTTTTTTACAGAGCAGGGGGACTTGTTAAAATTCAACCGATTTTAGACCCACCCTTGATGCTTCATATTTCAGCATCGGAAAGCACGGTTGCTGAAAGAATTGAGGGGGTAGCACAAAACCTGTTCAACGAATACGGAATAAAAGAAAATGATGTTATTGTTATTATTTCAAATTCCGGCAGAAATGGTGTCATTATTGATATGGCGCTTCTTTGTAAGGAAAAAGGTGTAAAAACAATTGCACTTACAAATCTTCAGCACACATATTCAGGTGCTTCCCGTCACAAAAGCGGAAAAAGGCTCTGTGAAATTGCAGATGTCGTTTTGGATAATTTCGGCTGTGTAGGTGATGCTTGCATTGAGGTTTCAGGCGTTGATGGGAAAATTTGTCCCACCTCAACAGTAAGTGGTGCACTTATTCTTAACGCAGTTGTTGCTGAAGCTGTTGGAATTTGTGCCCAAAAGGGTTTTATACCTGAACATTTTGCCAGCTCCAATGTTGATGGAGGCGACGAAATAAATAATAAATTTGTGGAGAAATATAAAGAGGAGATAAAGCATTTATGATTTACCCGACACCTCAAAAGAATAATCTTAATGGTAGAATAATAAATATTGAATCTGTTTCTGTAAGTGGTGATTGCAAAGATATTGCAGAAAAGATTTTTTCTTCATATAACATAAAAATAAATAATGGTTTTACTGTTGAAATAAAATTATCGGACAGTAAAAAAAATACATACATAGACGAGCTTTCCCGTCTTTCAAAGGAAAAATATTTTATAACAGTAACTGACGAAAGGGCAGTTATTGAAGCAGCTACAAAACGTGGTGCTTTCAGGGGCATTCACACCCTTTGTAAGCTTATAGAAAACAACCAGCTAAAAACAGGTGTGCTTGAAGATTATCCGCTTTTTGAAACACGTGGTTACATTGAAGGGTTTTACGGAAAAACCTGGAGCGACGAAAAAAGACATTCCGTTATGAGCTTAATGGCAAAGTACGGAATGAATACTTTTTACTATGCACCAAAAGACGATATTTATCATCGTGAAAAATGGCGTGATTTATACCCGGAGAAAGAGTTGAAATCACTCGAACAGCTCTACACTTTTGCAACGGAAAATGAACTTGATTTTGCCTGGTGCATAGGACCGGGGCTTACATATAAATATACCTCGGAAGGGGATTTTAATTTACTGATTGAAAAAATCAAGAGCATTTATAATATCGGTGTCAGAACCTTTGGTCTTCTTCTTGATGACATACCGTGGGAGTTTCAGTATGAGGACGATAAAGAAAGCTTTGACGGTATAGTTGATGCTCATATTTATCTAATAAATAAAACATACAAAGCCCTTAAAGAAATTGACAATGAAATCAAGCTTACAGTTTGTCCCACTCAGTATAGTGGTGACGAAACGGGTTACTATATCTCAAAATTCGGTCAGGGTATACCTAGCAATGTTAAAATGTTCTGGACAGGTGCAGAAATTTGCTCAAGAGTTTTAACAGTAAGGGAAGCTGACGAGCTTTTCCGTTCAACAAATCATAAGCCTCTTTTCTGGGACAATTACCCTGTTAACGATTGTGAAATGTTCCAGGAGATGCATTTGGGTGCAATAATCGGAAGAGATAAAGAACTTTATAAACATTGTGAAGGTCTTATATCAAATGTTATGGAATATGCAGAATGCTCAAAGATTCCTCTTATGACTATTGCAGATTATCTTTGGAATCCAAATTCCTATAATCCTGAAGACTCTCTCAAAAATGCCCATAAAGAGCTTTTGGGCGAAAAGGCTGATTTATTCGGCTATTTTGCAGACCATTTAGGCGTTTCCTGCCTTTCAAAATACAGCTCTGCTTTAATGAGTGATACTTTAGCACACATTAACTTCCTTAATTCAAAAGGCGACAGAGAAGGTGCTCTTAAGGAGTTCAAAGAATATAACACCAATATGAGAAAATGTCTTGAAATGCTTAATGATACAAGCGTTGAACTTTTCAAAGAAATGGCAAAATGGGTGAATAAATTCTCAATGTGTTGCGATTTGCTTGATGCAATATATAACGCTTGGGAAAATCCCACAGAAGAAAAATTCACAATCCTCAAAGATTTAACAGAAAAATATAATTCCGACGGAACAATCCTCACAGGCTTCTGCTTGAGAGAGGCAGCGGAGAAGACGTTGAATTTGTATTAAACGTTAGCGATGGTGGGTTGCCCCGTTCCATCTTTGAATTTGTTTATTAGGAGAAAAATTTATGTACATAAATCCAGAAACCTACAATATCCACCCCGAAACAACTGCAACTGAAAAGGAAATGCAGAGTTATCTTTTTCTTGAAGAAAACGGAGTGGAATACATAAGAGCCGAGCATGACGAAGCGGCAACAATTGAGCTTTGTGAGGGTGTTGAGAAGATAATTGATGCGAAAATCTGCAAAAATCTTCTTCTTTGCAACCGTCAGCAGACAAAATTTTATATGCTTCTCATTCCCGGTGATATGCCCTTTAAAACAAAATATCTTTCAGCGCAGATAAATTCTTCCCGACTTTCCTTTGCAAGTGGAGAGAAAATGGAGGAGCTTCTCAATGTTTCTCCCGGTTCATTAACAGTTCTTTCTTTAATGTTTGACAAGGAAGAAAATGTTGAGCTTCTTATTGAGAAAAATGTATTTAAGGATGCTTATTTTGCCTGTCATCCTTGTGTTAATACTGCAACCGTTAAATTCTCAACCGAGGATTTAAAAACAAAGGTTTTACCTGCACTTAACAGAACATATACAGTTGTTGATTTGGAGTGTACTGAGGATGAAGTTTGATTCAGTTGTTTTTGACCTTGACGGAACACTTCTTGATACTTTAGGTGATTTGCGTGATAGCGTGAATTATGCACTGGAAAAGAATTATTTGCCCAAACGCACAACGGATGAGATACGTTCGTTTGTAGGTAATGGGATTCGTCTTTTAATAGAGCGAGCTGTTCCCGAAAATACATCTGTAGAAATTACAGATAAATGCTTTTTTGATTTTAAGGAATATTATAAAACCCATTCTGCAATTTTAACTAAGCCTTACGACGGTATTATTGATTTATTAACTGGCTTGAAAGAAAAGGGCGTTAAGATAGCAGTTGTTTCCAATAAAGCTGATTTTGCCGTAAAAACTTTAATGGTTGATTATTTTAGTGATTTGTATGACTGTGCTTATGGCGAAAGGGATGGGGTTAAAAGAAAACCTGCTCCCGATGGCGTTTTCGGAGCAATAAAAGAAATGGGGGCAAGCTTAGAAAAAACAGTTTACATTGGCGATTCTGAGGTCGATGTTGAAACCTCAAAAAACGCAAAGCTTCCTTGTGTAGCTGTGACCTGGGGCTTTCGTGATAAAAAGGTTTTAGAAAGCTTAAAACCTGAATATATTGTAGATAGTCCAAGTGATATTTTAGAAATAATTGAAAGAGGTAATTAAATGAAGGTTTTACTTGTTAATGGTGGTCCCCACGAAAAGGGCTGTACCTACACTGCACTTTGTGAAATTGAAAAAGAGCTTAATGTACAAGGTATTGATGCGGAAATTTTCTGGCTTGGTAATAAGCCCGTAAGAGGATGTATCGGTTGTGGCGGTTGTGCTAAAAATGATGGCTACTGTGTATTTGCAGATGATATTGCCAATACTTTAATTGATAAAGCTGAAGAGGCTGACGGAATTATTTTCGGTTCACCTGTTCACTATGCTGCACCATCTGGTACAATTTGTGCTGTACTTGACAGGGCTTTTTATGCAGGTGGCAGAAAGTTTAAATATAAGCCTGCCGCTGCAATTTTAAGCTGTCGTCGTGCAGGTTCAACTGCTGCCTTCGATGTTTTGAATAAGTATTTCACAATTAACAATATGCCGATTGTTTCTTCAGGCTATTGGAATATGGTTCACGGTTCAAAGCCTGAGGATGTTTTACAGGATCTGGAAGGCTTACAGATTATGAGAACCCTCGGTAAAAATATGGCGTGGCTTCTTAATTGTATTGAGCTTGGTAAACAAAACGGCATAGACAGACCTGCAGGCGAGCAGAAAATCCGTACTAATTTTATCAGATAATTGATTTTGTGAAAGTTTAGTGATATACTTAAAAAGTAAACGAATTATAATGAAGGAGAGATTCCGATGAATGATATAAATGCTCTTTACGCTCTTTGGAAAGAAAAAGCAGTTCTTGATGAGGATTTACAAGAAGAACTCAATTCTATCGAAGGTGACGAGGAAGCAATTCTTGACAGATTTTATAAAAATCTTGAATTTGGTACAGGCGGACTTCGTGGTGTTATAGGTGCAGGTACAAACAGAATGAATGTTTATACCGTTGCACAGGCAACTCAGGGTCTTGCAGATTACCTTAATGAAGAATTTGATGAGCCCAGTGTTGCTATTGCTTATGACTCCCGTATTAAATCCGATGTTTTTGCAGAGTGTGCAGCAGGCGTTCTTGCTGCTAACGGCATTAAGGTATATATTTATCCTGAGCTTATGCCCACTCCCATGCTTTCCTTTGCTGTAAGAAGACTTGGTTGCTCTTCCGGTATTGTGCTTACAGCAAGCCATAATCCATCTAAGTATAATGGATATAAATGCTATGATCCCAGGGGCTTCCAGATTACCGACGAAGCTGCAGCAAAAACCTATGAGTATATGAAAAAGGTTGATATGTTTGACGGTGTTAAACGTATGTCCTTTAATGATGCTCTTGCAGAGGATATGGTTGACTATATCGAGGATTGGCTCAAGGATGAATTTATTGAGCATGTTCTTGCTTGCTCTGTTAACCCCGATGTTGTTAAAAAATCAGGACTCAAGGTTCTTTATACACCTCTTAACGGTACAGGCAACAAGCCTGTTCGTCGAGTTCTTAAAAAATTAGGCGTAAATGATTTACAGGTGGTTAAGGTTCAGGAAAAGCCCGATGGTAATTTCCCCACCTGTCCTTATCCTAACCCTGAAATTCGTCAGGTGTTTGAAGAGGGTCTTAAAATGACAGAGGATTTCCCGGCAGATCT
Source organism: Acutalibacteraceae bacterium (assembly GCA_045543695.1). GTDB lineage: Bacteria > Bacillota > Clostridia > Oscillospirales > Acutalibacteraceae > DTU089. The sequence goes on from JAZPXQ010000016.1 coordinate 38,277, forward strand.
TATGCTTGCTACTGACCCCGACTGTGACCGTGTCGGTATTGCTGTGCGTGATAATGGTGAATATAAGCTTATGACTGGTAACGAGGTTGGTGCAATGCTTTGCGAATACCTGCTTTCACAGCTTAAAGCCAAGGGCAAGCTTCCCGAAAAGCCAGTTGTTGTAAAAACTATTGTTACAACACCTCTTATTTCTGCTATCTGTAAAGAATACGGTGCTGAAATGGCAGACCTTCTTACAGGCTTTAAATATATTGGCGAGCTTGTAACAGAGCTTGATGAAAAAGGAGAAGCTGATCGTTATGTTCTCGGTCTGGAAGAGAGTTACGGATACCTTACAGGTGCTCATGCCCGTGATAAAGACGGAGTTAATGCTGCAATGATTATCTGTGAAATGGCAGCATATTACAAAACACAGGGCATTACACTCTGGCAGTTTATGAACAGTGTTTATGAGAAGTACGGATATTTCTTCAATCAGCTTGACAACTACGCCTTTGAAGGTGCAGCAGGTATGCAAAAAATGGCTGATATGATGGATTCTCTTCGTAATGAGCCTCCTAAGGAAATTAATGGTAGCAAGGTCATTTGGGTTGGCGATTACAAAACAGGTAAAACTACAGATGGTGAAACAGGCCTTCCCAAGTCTAATGTTCTTTCCTACAGAATGGAAAGTGGTGATACTGTAATTGTAAGACCTTCCGGTACTGAGCCTAAAATCAAAATTTATATTACTGCTAAAGCATCTTCAAGAGAGGAAGCAGAGAAGAAGCTTTCTGTTATTTCAGAAAGTGTTAAAGCTCTCTTGGGTATAGAATAATGTTTTCTAATAAAGTTAAAAGAGCAATCTGCTTTGTTATGGCAGGGTTGATGATTCTTGGTGTAGTGTCAGTAGTATTCAGCGTAATATTATAAAATAATAACAACAAACCCTCACCCGAAAACGAGTGAGGGTTTGTTGTTTTAATGCTTAGCAGCAACCACAGTTGTTATTGCAGCCGCAATCATTACCACAGCCGTTGTTGTAAGAACCACAACCATTACCGTTACCACAGAACAAAACAAGGATTATAAGGATGATAATCCAGGAGCAGTTATTACCGTTGTTAAAAAGGCAACCCATTTTCTTAACCCCCTTTCAATGCATAATATGAGATTAAGATTTTTTTGTTACAAAAGGAATATATATTTATTTAATGAAAAGACTAAAAGCAAATATTATTGAAAGGTTGTACAGATATGAGTTTTAGCTTTGATTACGATAAATACCAAAAACGCAATCCGGCAGATATCAGGGATTTATTGGCTGATGATTACGATTATGAATACGCAGATGATTTTGATTATTTGTTTGATGAATTTGAAGATTTTGATGACGACAGTTATTGAATTGTTGGGATTTTTGTCGTATAATATAACAATAAAAATATTTTACCCTAAATTCCAGAGGTGAGAGTTATGCTTTGTCAGCATTGTAATAAAAATGAAGCAAATATGCATATGAAGCGTATTATAAACGGAAGAGCAGCAGAGGTGCATCTTTGTTCAGATTGTGCCCGTTCATTGGGGTATGGTGAGGCTTTTTCCGGATTCGGCTTAGGTTTTGCAGATTTCTTAGGGGATTTCCTATTAAAAGGTGAGCATTCCTTGAATGCAGCTCATTGTCCTTTATGTAACAAAAGCTTTGAGGAAATTGCCAAGGATGGTAAAATGGGCTGTGCCGAATGCTATACTGCTTTTTATGATAAGCTCCTTCCTTCCTTGCAGCGTGTCCACGGTAAGGGTACACATAGGGGTAAAACACCTTCTGATTTTAAAAAGAATTCAAATAAATTAGAAGCTTTAAAAGAGCAATTGGAAATTGCAGTCCGTGATCAAAATTTTGAAGCTGCAGTAAAAATTCGTGATGAAATCAATGCAATATTAATGGCAGGAGGGGAGCAATAATGGGTGCAAAATGGTATCTTGGTACAGGGGCACAGAACGATGTTGTAATCAGCACAAGCATTCATCTTGCTCGTAATTTGAAGCAATATCCTTTCCCAGCCAGACTTTCAATGCAAGATAAATTAAAGGTAAATTCCTTGATAAAAAATGCAGCTGATGATATCCGGGATTATTCCTTTAATCATTTTGAGATGAAAACCCTTTCCCAGGCAGAGGTTGTTTCATTGGCTGAAAGGCATTTGGTCAGTCCTGAGTTTGCATCATCACGAGATGGAAGAGCTCTTCTTCTTACAGAGGATGAAGCAGTTAGTGTTATGCTTAATGAGGAGGATCATATCAGACTCCAGGTTATGTATGCAGGCTTTGCCCTTGATGAAGCCTATAGAACAGCTGATGAAATAGATAACCAGTTAAGTCAGAAGCTTCAGTTTGCTTTTGATGAAAGGCTTGGTTACCTTACTCAGGATCCGACTGCTTTGGGAACAGGTATGAACGCTTCTGTTGTTCTTCATCTTCCGGGGCTTGTTACAACTTCGCAAATTACAAAGCTTATAACAACAGTTTCAAAATTAGGTCTTTCTCTTCGTGGCTCCTATGGTGAGGGCGCTGCTGCAAAGGGGGATTTGTTTCGTTTAAGTAACACTATTACCCTTGGTATTTCTGAAAAGGCTGCTATAGAAAACCTTAAATCAATTGCACTTCAGATAGCTGCTCAGGAAAGAGTTGCCAGAGAGGAAATTTTTAAAGCTCCTGTTACCGAGGACAGGATTTTCAGAGCCTATGGTGTTTTGAAATATGCAAGAATGATTGATACGAATGAGTTTATGGAGCTTGTTTCGCTTGTTCGTCTTGGTGCTGTAAAGGGTATAATCAATATGGATTGTGCCCAGATAGAGGCACTTATGATTCATATGCAGCCTGCAACCATTTCTCTTTCTGTTGACAGACCTTTGGATAGAGTAGAAAGAGATAAGTTAAGAGCACAGCTTGTAAGACAAAGCTTGGTATGAGGTAGCTATGGAAGAAAAAGTCACTAAATCCAAAGCCCTGGTTTCCTCCTTGCTTTTAACCCTCGCTGCTTTTATATGGGGTACTGCTTTTGTGGCACAAAGTGAAGGCTTGAAGGAAATTGGTAATTTTACATTTTTGTGTTTAAGGTCCTGTCTGGCAGTGGTTGTACTTACACCTGTTTCCTGGGGCATGATGAAAAGGAACAGAAAGACAGTTGGCGTTGGGCCGAACAATGAAAATAAAACGTTTTTTTCAAAACGCTTGATTATTGGTGGTATCCTTTGTGGTGCATCAGTTTGTCTTGCTTCGTTGGTACAGCAATACGGGATTATGTATTCAAGTGTTGGTAAAGCAGGTTTTTTAACAACGCTTTACATTCTTATTGTTCCACTCCTGGGTTTGTTTCTTAAACGGAAGGTTAAGCCTGTTTTGTGGGTGTGCATTATAATTGCAACCTGTGGAATGTATTTCCTTTGCGTAACAGATGTGAATGGAGTAACAGCAGGGGATATTCTGCTTGTGCTTTGCGCCTTCCTTTTCGCTGTGCAGATAATGATAGTTGATCATTTTGTTCAGACTGTTGACGGGGTCCGTCTTTCTCTTGTGCAGTTTTTTGTGTCGGCGGTTATTTCTGCTTTCGGAATGTTTTTGTTTGAAAATCCGGATCCGGAAGCAATTGCGAGGGCTTGGTTTCCGGTTTTCTACGCAGGTGTAATGTCATCGGGCATAGCGTTTACCCTTCAGATTGTAGCCCAGAAAAATCTCAACCCTACGGTAGCGAGTCTTTTAATGAGCCTTGAATCTGTTTTTGCTGCTTTAGCAGGTGCGTTTTTCGGCGAAAGATTGTCCGGTAGTGAAATATTAGGGTGTGCTCTTGTGTTTTTAGCAATAATTCTTGCGCAGCTCCCTGTTGAAAAGTTAATAAAATCTAATAAAACTCCAAAGAACTCTTGATTGTCCTTTGGAGTTTTGCTTTTGAAAATTGCTTAACAAAATCTTAATATTGTTAGTGTAAAGTTTATACATATATATTCGGAGGGTATAAAATGGTTTGTATTTTACTTGTTGAAGATGATTTGCAGTTCAATAGAATTGTTTGTTCCTATCTTACAGATAATGGCTATAGTGTTGTTGGTTGCCATAGTGCAGCCGAAGCCCTTGAGCAGATGGAAAAAATGTCCTTTGATATGATTATTTCCGACATTATGATGAAGGATATTGATGGCTTTGAATTTGCAGATCAGGTTCGTGCTGTTAATAAGGATGTACCATTTTTGTTTTTAACGGCAAGAGATGATTTGCAGTCGAAGGAAAGAGGGTACAGAATAGGTATTGATGATTATATTGTTAAACCTGTGGAAATGAAAGAGATGGTTTTCAGAATTGAGGCTATTTTAAGACGTGCCAATATTGCAAATAAAAAGAAGATAGTTATAGGCGATTTGGTTTTGGATTCAACAGAAAGTGCAGCGTACCTTGATGGCAAAAATTTAGGGCTTTCTGTTAAGGAATTTAATATTCTTTTCAATTTTTTATCTTATCCCAAAAGAACCTTCACAAGAACTCAGCTTATGAATGATTTTTGGGGCTACGACAGTGAAAGTACCCCCAGAACTGTTGATGTTTGTATAACCAAGCTGCGTAGTAAAATTGCCCAATGCAAAGATATAGAAATTGTAACAGTACACGGTCTTGGATACAAGGCGGTGATTCTCGTATGAGAATGAATAGAAATGAAAAAGATTTTGCCAGTCGCATCAGAAACTTTATTGCTGAGTTTCTTTCTGTTTTTTTTATTGTTGCAGCAAATGGTACATTTCTTGTTTTAATTTTGGTAAATGTAATTGATAGAGGGTTTGAAAAATCTACTATAGCATTGTTTGGTGCATTGTTCCTTTTGTTCAGCTGTACAATTTCTACCTGTCTGATATATTTGGTGAAAGGCAGGGTGTACCATAACAAGATTAAAGCAGTTTGTGATGCTGCGAACAAAGTTGCAAAAGGAGATTTTAACGTCAGACTTCCTATGTATTTTGATAAGCCTAAAAGTGAAATGGATTATCTTGCAGTGAATTTTAATAAAATGCTTACAGAAATTTCCTCTCTGGAAAATATGAGAAATAATTTTGTCGCTGATGTTTCCCACGAAATTAAAACTCCGTTGAGTGTTATTCAAGGGTATGCTGATTTATTGCAGAACAAGGATTTATCCGTTGAGAAAAGAAATGAGTATACCCAACGTCTTTCGGAGGCAATTAACACCTTAACCAATCTTGTAACCAATATATTAAAGCTGAATAAAATTGAAAACCAAGGAATTATAAAGGGTGAAAAATTTTCTTTGGACGAGCAGCTGCGGTATTGTATTCTTGCTTATGAGGAAAAAATTGACGAAAAGAGAATAAGTCTCAATGTTGATTTGGAAGAGTGTACAATAAAAAATGATAAGGCGCTTTTGGAAATAGTCTGGAATAATCTTATTTCTAATGCGATTAAATTTACCGGATACAGCGGGGAAGTATTCGTCGGATTAAAAAAAGAAAACGGTAAAATTGTTGTTGTAGTTTCTGATAATGGTTGCGGAATGACAAAGGAAGCTGCAAAGCACTGTTTTGAAAAGTTTTATCAGGGTGATACTTCTCACTCACAAGACGGAAATGGTTTGGGACTTGCTCTTGTAAAGCAGGTTGTAAATATGTTGAATGGTGAAGTTGTTGTTGAAAGTACATTGAATAAGGGGACAACTTTTACTGTAATACTATAATTTTTTAACACATTCTTAACAATGATAATGTAAAATCAGTTTGTTTATTGTTATTTTTGGGTGGTGACTGTAATAAAAGATAAGAAAGCATCAGGTGTGAAAATTAATAAAAATGCTTTAATTGCGATTGAGGTTGTACTTTTAGTGGTTGTTATTGCCTTGATATGCGTTGTGCTGAAGGGAAACATTTTTTTAAAAACTTCAGATGGAACCAAAAACACAAGCAAAGACACAACAAAAAATACTATAGTTTATAAAGAGGGCTTGACTTTTGCACCAACTCAAAAAAATGAGGGTAATGAAGATGAAATCGCTGAAAACAAGGTTACGACTCAAAAATCGAGTGGTGAAACAAATAATAGCGATTCAAATATTCAAGGGAACAACAGTATTCTGTTACCTGATCCCTCCGGCTGGAGTAAAGGGGAAATTATATCAAAGGCCAAAGCTGCAGTCAACAAAACTAAGGCGTATAATGGTAATTTAACTGTAACTCATTCGGAAAGCTTTAATGCAAATGTTACGGAATGTAGTGCCGGTGGAATTGTAAGAAGCGTTGTTGATTTAATGATTGGTTGGGTTGTGAAGCCTGTAGAAGAAACACTTATTTACCAAAATGGTAAAGCAGTAAACTCCGAAGGTGAGACTGTTCCGATAATTCTTCCGAAAAAGAATGCTTTTACATTAACAGAAAATGGTGTAAAGTCGGCTTCTGTACAGCGTTCCGGAAATGAATATGTTATAAAAATCAATTTGATTAAAGAAGATGTGGGAATGTATGATATTCCCCAACACAATGCAGCTTCCGTGGGCTATCTGGACGTAGCGAACTTTGATATAAGCTTTATGGAGGTTGATTCAGCTTATATTGTATATGAGGGTTCAAGCATTGAACTCAGAATAAACGAAGATGGTTATGTAACCTATGCAAAGTATAACATACCTCTTCACATAGAGGGCTCGGCTCATAAGGGTTCTATAAGTGGCTCAGCTACTTTTGATGGTGGTCAAACCGAAGAGTGGCGCTTGGCTTGGTAAGAAAGGGAGATTAATATGTCTTTAAAACAAAAAACAATAGCGTGGATTATTAAAGAGGCAATCAAATATGTAAGAAAGGATTATGACAGAAATCTTTTCAAGCTCATTGATTTCGGTGATAAATTAGTAAAAGAGGAAATACATCATAAGGTGCTTCGTGGCCTCAAGGAAAGACTTTCAAGACCGGGCAATGAATGGGCAACTCTTATTAAAAGAATTGTTATGGATACAGATCCTGCTGTTATACAGAAGCTCATTCCACCATTTATTAACAGTGTTGTAAAAAGCTACGATAGAAGACGTGCGGCTATGATGGAGCACGGTTGCAATATTCCTTGGGCAATTCTTATCGACGTTACAACTGCTTGTAACCTTAAATGTACAGGCTGTTGGGCAGCTCAATATGGTAATCATCTTCAGATGACTTACGATGATATCAGTAAGGTTATTAAAGAAGGTAAGGAGCTTGGTACATACGTTTACCTTTATACAGGGGGCGAGCCTCTTGTTCGTAAAAATGACCTTATCCGTATTTGTAAAGAAAACCCTGATTGCCTTTTCATAACATTCACAAATGGTACTCTTTGTGATGATGCCTTTGCAGATGAGCTTAAAAAAGTTGGTAATATGTTCCTTACAATTTCAATTGAAGGTAACGAAGAAACAACCGATGCACGTAGGGGTAAAGGTACATATAAGGCAGTTATTTCTGCTATGGAGCGCCTTAAAAAGCGTGGTGTTCCTTTTGGTTCTTCGCTTTGCTATACAAAGCTTAATGCGGATGTTATTGCATCTGACGATTATGCAGATTTCCTTATTTCACAAGGCGTTCTTTTTGCTTGGTATTTTACATTTGTTCCGGTTGGCTGTGGTTCAACTCCTGAGCTTATGGCAACTGCTGAGCAGCGTGAGAAAATGTATAACCAGATTCGTAAATGGAGATTTACAGAGGTAAAACCCATATTTACCATTGACTTCTTTAATGATGGTGAGTATGTTGGTGGTTGTGTTGCAGGTGGTAAGCAGTATTTCCACATCAGTGCCAATGGCGATTGTGAGCCTTGTGTATTTGCTCACTATTCCAATGTGAATATTAAAGACAAAGATAAACACGTGCTTGATGCTCTCAAGAGTCCTATTTTTATGGCATATAAGGCTCGTCAACCCTTTTCAGATAATATGCTTCGTTCTTGTCCGGTTATGGATAACCCCGGCGCTATTAAAAAAATGGTTGAAATTAGTGGTGCGAAATCAACTGATTTGCAAAGTCCTGAGAAAGTGGAAGAGCTTTTCGCAAAAACTGTTGATGTTGCAAGAAAATGGAAAGATACTGCTGACAGAATGGCTAACGAATACGGTTTTGTTGAATGGCATATTCGTAGTGTTGATGTGTATAAAGGCTACGAGTCAGAACATATAAAAGACTATGAAGATTTTGAATAAATCTATTGAAAGAGCAAAAACACCTGAATCGGTAGGTATAGACTCCTCGGTTATCGCAAAGATGACCGAGGAAATGTCATATAGAGGTATAAATATTCACAGTTTGATGATTTTACGAAATAATAAGGTTGCTTGTGAAGTGTGGAGCAGCCCACTTACCTCTGAGATGCCACATATGGTTTACTCTATAAGCAAGAGCTTTTTAGCGACAGCTTATGGGTTGGCTTTAGATGAAGGCAAAATCACAAGAGAAACAAGACTTGTTGATGTGTTTCCTGAGCTTATCTCCGGTAAGAAGGATAAGTATTTGGAGAAGCTTACAATTCATCAGCTTTTGTGTATGACTGCCGGCAAACAAACTTCTATTCGGGGTAGCAAAAGTGATGATTGGTTGAAGCTTTTTGTTAAAGCAAAATGGATTTTTGAGCCGGGTACAAGCTGGCGTTATGTAAATGATAATTACTATATTGCTTCAAAAATGCTTTGTAAGGTTTTAGGCGAATCTATAACCGAGTACCTTAAACCACGTCTTTACGAGCCACTTGGTATTGATGTACCTTTTTGGGAACATTCACCTGATGGTGTTGAAGCAGGTGGCTGGGGCTTGATGCTTAAAACCGAAGATATTGCAAAGCTGATTCTTTGTTACCAGAACAAGGGTGTCTATAATGATATTAAGGTTATTCCTGAATGGTGGGTTAAGGAAGCAACAGGCTTTATAACAGACAATTCTGTCAGTGAAAAAGAACCTGACGCAAGCGCAGGCTATGGTTGTGGTTTCTGGCGCTGTGCAGGTATGCCGAATACATACCGGGCAGAAGGAATGTTTTGTCAATATGCCATTTCCTTCGAGGATTATAACGCTTGTCTCATTATGACTTCGGAGCATAGTGGTTTACAGGAGACCCTTGATGTTATATGGCAATATATGCCGAAGGCCTTTATTGAACCGGATTCTGAGAAAAAGGAACAGTTAATAGTCTTACCCGATAAATCAAATATCATTTTTAAAGAGCGTTCCGAAACAGAAAAATTAATAAACGGAAAAAAATACAGGATAAGAAAATGCAGATTTATTAATTTTATCGGCTTCCCAATAAGCGTTCTACCTATGCCTATTGTCTTTTTTGCTAAAGACAGAGGTGGTAATATGAATGATTTGGAATTTGAGTTTTCTGAAAGTGGCTGTTATTTCTCCTGGGTGGAAGATGGTGGTTTTAAAAACAGGATTTTCCTTGCAATGAATGGCAAGGAAGGTTTTGACAAAGTAATTATTGGTGAGCTCAAAATGCAAGTGCGTACTTATGCATATTGGGAAACAGATAATACTCTTGTTATTAAAATCAGACCATTAGCAACAGTTGCGGAGAGAGTATTGAAGCTTGAGTTCAATGGGAAAAAAATAAAGATGTATCCAAGCTATGTTCCGGGAACTGACGAAAAAGCTAAAAAGGTTGGGGAAAAGTTAAAATGTATTTTAATCGGTAAGTGGTTTCATTGGTGGATTGATTTCCTTGTACCAAGAGTTGGTAAAATCTTGAATCCTACACATTACGGAAAGCAAAAATAACAATACCAAAAGGGAAATTTGTTTTGATATGATTTTCCCTTTTGGTATTGTATTTTTATGTTCATTTTAGTATAATTAATATGTATATTTATGAAATTTAACGAGGTGTTAGTTTGGCTAAATATGGCTTTGACTTGCAACGAAAAAATAAAAAACGAAAAACTACTGCATTGGTATGTGCTTTTATTGCATTCGTAATTATCCTGGGAAGCGTGTCTACATTTCTGCTTTGGCGCTCCTTGAACTATGATTTTAACAACTTCTTTGTTAAAACGGACGAAGAAAGTACAACAATGCCACCGACTACAATTACACCGGATAGTGTAGTTTATGAAGGTAAGTCATTATTCCTTGTTGCAGTTACATCTGATGACGGAAAAGAAACCCGTTTTATCAATCTTATTGATGTTAATCTTGGTGATAAAACAATCAGAGTTATACCCTTTGATCATACAGCCAAAAACAAAAAAAGAAAAATATCATATTCAGAAATTTTGAAGACTCAGGGAGTAAAGGAGTTAGTTGATTCTGTTGAAACAGAAATGAATGTGGATATTGACAGGTATGTTCTTTTTACTGATACGGGCTATAAATCTGTTTTCAGAGCCTTAGGTGATGTGACAGTTAAAGTTACGAGAGATATTGAGTATGATACGCCGGATATGTTTCTTGAACTTAAAAAGGGGGAGAATACAATTGCACCCGAAAAAGTTTTTAAGTATATGAAATATCTTTGTGAAACCGAAAAGGGATACGAGTGTTCAAGGCTTAATTGCCAGATTATAGTTTCTGCATTTGAAGCATTTTATAATATTGAAAAGTTTAATTCTGCTGATACTCTTTTTTCTAAATTGATCAATTACTGTAAAAGTGATATTTCAATTGTTGATTACACAGAGAATAAGGATAAAATAGAGTATCTGATTCCCAAAACCTCAAAGGAAAAACTAAAAGTATATGTTTCCGAAAAGGAGATTAGTAATGAAGAATAAAAGTAATATAAAGTTTTTTTCGATTCTGTTGGTTGTTTTTATTGTGGCGCTTGGTGTAAGCGGTACAATTCTTTATAGTATATATGAAACAAAACTTAAACCGGCAGACTTTGAAAATTTAAAAGCACCGGCATCCGGGCTTGATTCAGGGTATTACAGGCATTGCTATTTTGAGCTTTCTGCCGAAGAACAAATAATTTATACGGTTGTCCTGGAAAGTATATATGATATGCCGGAAAGAATTGAAATACCTGAAATGCATACAGCTGAATTAAATAATATTTTCAGAGCTATTATTTATGATAACCCTGATCTTTTCTGCTTAGGTTTGAAGTGTGAGGTTTATAAAGATGGCTTGAAAACTTATTTCGAGCCTGAATATGCAATGGATAAAGAAACATATCAAAAACAAAAGACAGAGTTAGAGACTGTAGCTTCTGCAATTTTAAAGGGAGCAGAAAAGTACACTTCAGCCTATGAAAAAGAACTTTATATTCACGATTACCTTATAACCAACTGTGTTTATGTCTTGCCCGACACATATGAAAGCGCTAACTCGGCTTATGGTTGTATTGTAAAAGGGAAGGCAGGCTGCGAGGGTTATTCAAGAGCATTTCAGTATCTTTTGAGCAAGTTGAATATCGATAACCGTCTTATTTCGGGTGAGTCGTTGGATAGCGACGGAACTTATATTGGGCATATGTGGAATTATGTGCTTCTTGATGGTGAGGGTTATTTTGTCGATGTTACCTGGGATGATCCGAGAACCTCAACACAGGTTCTTCGTCATACATATTTTAATCTGACAACTGACGATATTCTTTTAGAACACAGGAATATCGAACAGCCCGTTCCTTTGTGTACAGCAAAAAAGTACAATTATTATGTTTATGAAAAAGCTTTCGTGAATGATATTGAAACTGAGCAGTTAAAGACAACTGTTGAAAATGCAGTTATTAAAGCAAGCCAAAGAGGCTACAAATGTGTAGAGCTTCGTTTTAATGATGAGGCTTCCCTTGAACAGGGCAAAGAGACTCTTTTTAAAACCGGTGTTGCATATTCAGTATTCAAAAATGTAGGGCTTATTGAAGGAACGTCGGGTGCAAAGCTTTTCTATAGTACTTATAAAGAGATGAATGCTCTTTGTATTTTTTTCAGAGGTGAGGCAGATGAATAAAGAAAAAATAGAAAGGGCAGTGCGTGATATCCTTGAAGCTATAGGTGAAGACCCGGATAGGGAAGGGCTCAAGGAAACACCTAACAGAGTTGCCAGAATGTATGAGGAAGTCTTTTCCGGGCTTTCAGAAGATGCCCATACCCATCTAAAGCTTTTTAATGAGCCCGGAAACGATGAAATGGTTGTTGTCAGAGATATTCCTTTGTATTCAATGTGTGAGCATCACCTCTTGCCCTTTGTAGGTAAAGCCCATATTGCATATATTCCTGCTGATGGCAGAATTATAGGTCTGTCAAAGCTTGCAAGAATTGTAAATGTATATGCTAAACGTCCCCAGGTTCAGGAACGCCTTACAACACAGATTGCTGATTTCCTGTATGACGAATTGGGTGCAAAAAGTGTTGCTGTTATTATTGAGGCTGAACATCTTTGTATGACTATGCGTGGTGCTAAAGCTGCAGGTGCAGTTACACAAACATCAGCATTACGAGGTATTGCAAGAAGCGATGCAAGAACTCGTGCAGAGGTTATGTCTTTGTTGACAGGTGGGAAATGATGTTTTCTTTTAATGATTTAATAAGAAAGAAAAAGGGTCCTCTTGTTATGGGTATTATTAACATAACGCCCGATTCTTTTTCTGATGGTGGTGAATTTAACAGCCTTTCGAGTGCTCTCGGAAGGCTGACTAAAATTTATGAAGACGGAGCAGATATAATTGATATAGGTGCATGTTCCACAGCTCCTCATAATAAAATCATATCTGTTGAAGAAGAGTTGAAGAGGCTGGAGATTCTGCCTGAGCTTGTGAAAGCAGCCAAAGTACCATTATCGGTTGATACATTCAGACCGGAGGTTGCAGAATTTGCTTTAGAAAATGGCGTCAGTGTCATTAACGATGAAAGTGGTAGATTTAATCCGAAAATGGCTGCAATTATAAAAAAGTATAATGCCGGTTGGATTGTTATGCACACAGGTGGTAAATCTTCAAAGGAAGCAGCCGATTACCCCGGAGGGGTAACAGAAGCTGTGTTATCTTTTTTTGATGATATTAAAAAGCAGGCTATAGCTTTAGGTGTAAATGAAGATTGCCTCTGCTTTGATTGTGGTATCGGTTTCGGTAAAAGTCGTGATGATGATATTGAGCTTTTGAAGAATTGCAATATATTGTCAAAATATTCACCTCTTTTGATTGGTGCATCCAGAAAAAGGGTTGTTGCAGAATTAACCGGCAGGGAAAATCCCAAGGACAGAGTCGCAGGAAGTGTTGCAACTGCAGTGAGTTGTGCTTACAAAGGTGCAGGTGTTTTGCGTGTTCACGATGTTAAAGAAACTGTGGATGCATTAAAGGTAAGTTATATACTATTATAAATAAAACGAGGCGAAAAAATGGAGAAAATTATAATTAAAGGTTTAAGATTAAAAGCTTATCATGGCGTAAATCCAGAAGAAAAAGTAAACGGTCAGATGTTTGAACTTGATATAACAGCTCTTATTGATGCAAAGCCAGCCAGTGCAAGTGATGAGCTCGAGGACACTGTCAGCTATGCAAAGATAATAAAAACTGCAAGAGCTGTGTTTACAGCTGAAAGCTACAATTTAATCGAATACGCTGCAAATAAGGTGGCAATGTCAATAATGCAAGCATATCCCAAGCTCAATAGTGTGACAGTGCTTCTGAAAAAACCGGAAGCGCCCATAAGTGCAGATTTTGATTATGTTGCAGTTGAAGAGACAATAACAAGAGAAGAGTATTCGGAGATAGTAAATAAATGAAAGCAGTAATTGGAATAGGCACTAATATCGGTGACAGGGTTGAGAATATCAGCTCAGCAATAGATGCTCTTGATTTGTTGCCCGATGTACAGGTATTAAGATGTGCTTCGATTTATGAAACTGATCCTTGGGGGTTTACAGAACAGCAGTCATTCTATAATACAGTTGTAGAAGTGGAAACCGGTAAATCGCCTGAAATGCTTTTGGGTGCTTGTTTAGGTATAGAAGCCGGGATGGGAAGAGTAAGAGCGTTTAAATATGGACCGAGAGTTATAGATTTAGATTTGTTGTTTTTTGAAAATTATAAAAGCGACTCGCCTGATATCATAGTACCACATCCATTAATAGGGGAGCGAGACTTCGTTCTTGTTCCTTTGAAAGAGCTGTATGATGATATGAATATATTAGGCTGTTCGTATATAAAACAGTATGAAAATATAGCTGAAAAAACAACTGCAAAAAAAATCAAAAAAATTTGAAAATAAGTATTGACATTTTGTTTTTGTAGTGATATAATTCTGACTCGTTGGCGACAAGACAGGTCGCCGGGAACAACCGGAAACCTTCTTTATGATAGGGAGGTGCGAAACACCCGGGTGGGTTGAAAGAGCACTAAAAAATCATAAAAAAGTTGTTGACAAATGATATCAGAGATGATATTATATTCAGGCACTCGCGAGTTGAGGACAAACTCCTGGAAACAAACGAGAGCAACGAACCTTGAAAATTAAACAACGAGAAAACAAAGAAACCCTTGAGATTTTTTTGAGCGTAAAAGAGATTTTGCGACAGTAGAATTCGGGCTTCGAAAGAAGTTTGAAAGCGATACGCTAGAGTATCGAAAATGAGCGA
>JAZPXQ010000017.1:0-4686 GCA_045543695.1 Acutalibacteraceae bacterium
TTCCGACATAGTAATTGGTTCCGTTGTACTTAATGCATGTCAAACAACTGTTGCTATCGTAGTAGAAATACAATTTAGTTACAACTGTTGAGCCATCAGCTTTTGTTGCGAGAGTATCCTGAAAATGCAACAGTCCGTTAATAGCACAGGGGACGGTTCTGTGTGTTATCTGTTATTTAGAGCGGAACACAGAGAACCGTCCCTTGTGCAATCTTCCTATCTGCTTTATCAACTAATCAAATCATATTCTATTATAACATATATTTCAAAAATTTTCCAATTCAAAAAACAAGGGTGATTTCCTAAGAAACTGCCCCTGATTTTAATATTTTAGTTCAATTTTGAAATATCAAGCTTTTCGTATTTTTCAATAAACGCTTTGAAGAAAGTAAGCATTTGGTTTACTCCACCCTCTTTATTGCTTTCGCAATTAAGAACAAGAAGAGGTTCGTGGACGCTCATTCTTAAAAGCTGCCAACCGTCACCGAGCGTATCGTTAAAATTAACTCTTACACCCTCGTGGTTCACGGGTGCAACTGTTATACCATCTGTATTTTCGCAAAGAGCTTTAAAATCTTCAATAACAGAAAGCCCGTAATCTCTGAAATCCTCTAATTTAATAGTAAACCGTACTTCTTTTTCTTCTACGGGTGTTTCAAGGTTCTCAATAAGGCTTTCAATAGACTTGCCGGCTTTATTAAGCTTTGCCAGCTCAATAATAATTTTAGTTATAAGATACGCACCGTCATCAAGATAATAATTCTCTTTAAATGCAGCGTGACCTGAGGTTTCTATAGCAAGTGGAGCATTTTTATTTTCTTCTTTTTCAAGGCGTATTGCCTCGTCAATTACGTTCTTATATCCCCTCTTGAAGCGATGGTGAACACCACATAAATCCTTTTCAATGAATTTAGCAAGTCCGTCGCTTGTTACGGAGTCTGTAACAATAATACCACCTTTATTATCTTTAAGAGCAATGTATGAAGCAAGTGCAACCAGCTTATTTCTGTTAATTTCCTGAGCATTTTTATCCACGCAGGCAGCTCTGTCGCAGTCTGTATCAAAGATAACCCCAAGATCTGCACCACTCTTTTTTACAGCATCAGAAATCGACTTCATAGCCTCTTTGTTTTCCGGGTTGGGAATGTGGTTTGGGAACCTTCCGTCCGGCTCAAGATAACGGCTTCCGTTAATATCTGCACCCAGTCGCATAAGCACATTTTCTGCATAGAAAGCGCCAACACCATTACCTGCATCCACAACAATTTTTAGTCCCTGCAAGGGTCTGTCATAGTTTTCGGCATTTACGCCCTCTTTTATCATATCCTGCAAATCCATGCAGTATTTCTTCATATTGTCAAGCTTTTCTATATTAAGCTTAACTTCTTTTATTTCATAAGGGTTTTCCTGTGCAAAGGCGAGAATTTCTTTAATATCATTACCTGAAAAGCCACCCTCTTTAGTAAAGAATTTAAGCCCGTTCATTTCCATAGGTAAATGACTTGCAGTAATTTCTATTGCTGCATCCACACCAAAATTAATAATGGACATAAACATAGACGGAGTTGAAGAAAGCCCACAATCATATACCTTTACACCTAACGAGGCAAGTGTTCTTGTAACTGTTCTTGAAATATGCTCTGAGGAAACACGGGAGTCATAGCCCACTGTAACAGTTAAGCCTTCTTTGCACAATTTCTTTTTGAGAAATTCTACAAATGACGCAGTTATGCTCATTAAACGAGTATCGGTCAAATCAATAGCTTTGCCGTCTTTTTCAATAGCAGTACCTCTTATATCTGTTCCACTTTTTAAATACATCAAATTATCCATTATATTCTCTCCTGATTACATAGTAAGCTCGTTGTGTGTCTTCTTTGGGGCTGCCACAGCTGAACTCAGCATAGCGTTTAACAACCTTAAACCCTGCAGCTTCAGCTGCTTCGGTAAGCTCTTCGTCACTAAAAGCGATTTCCTTAAAGCTTTCCGTAAATCTGTCATAAGTACCATCTGCACTTTTAACAAAGAAATCAAGGTTAATACCAACAGTTACACCATCGGAATAAAGGCTGTTTTGCCACACACAATAAACATCTTTTTCATCGTAGATAAACGTATTATTCCCTAAAATATTCCGATGCTTGTAAATAGTATTAACATCAAAAACCATAATTCCACCATCATCAATGAAATTTTTTAGGACCTGAAAGGTTTTTCGCATTTCATCGGCTGAAGAAAGGTGATTTATACTGTCAAGTGAGCATACAATTGCCCTAACCGTTCCGTAAAGGTCTGTTTCCTGCATTTTCTGGCAAAGGAAAAGAATATTCTCCCCTGCTTCCATAGCTTTATTCTGTGCTTCCATAAGCATATCGGGCGAAGCATCTGTACCAATAACCTCAAAACCCATTTTGGAAAACTCTACAGATAAAGAGCCCGTACCACAGGCAAGGTCAAGAAGAAGCCCGTCCTTTATACCAAAATCTGCAAGGATACTTCCTATATATTCTGCACGCTTTTTATAATCCACATTCAATGTTAATTCATCATAAACAGCAGCAAACGAAGAATAAGACATTATACCACCTCATTGAATTTTATTTTAACACAAACGGAATAATATGTAAATAATACCTATTATGTTGATTTGCTTAAAAACTCAGCTCTAATTTTATAAGTATTGCACACTTTAAAAGATATTAAATATATGTTAATATAAATTTGTATGTAATATGGGATAGGAGGTAAAACCTATGAAAAAAATGTTAGCTTGTATACTTGCTGCCATACTTATGGTAGCCGGTGTTCTCCCCTGCTTTGCAGCAGATGACAGCTGCACCTGTGGTCAGACACCAATAATTTATGTTGCTGCCCTTGGAAGTGGCTCTGTTTACCTTGACGAAGGCACAGAAAACGAAAAACAGCTTTTCAGACCTGATGTCGGTGAGCTGCTTGGTGAGTTCACTCCCCTTATTCCTGCAGCAGTTGAGCTTATTAACACAAAGAATTACGACGCCTTTGGTGATGTACTTATTCCTTGCGTAAACAATGCTTTTGGTATGCTTGCAATGGATGAAAACGGTGACTCACAACCCAGAGTTACAACAGAGGAATTTCATCCTGACACAGCTGACCACGGAATTGATTACAGCTACTATTTCGGTTACGATTTTCGTGTTGACCCCGTTGAAAATGCAAAGCTTCTTCACCAATATATTCAAGAGGTTAAGGAAGTAACCGGCCACGATACAGTTCGTTGCAGAGCTTCAAGTATGGGTGGCGTTACCTTTATGGCATACTTGAGACTCTATGGCTCTAAAGATATTGAAACAATCATTTTCCAGAACTGCCCCTTACAGGGGACTGCAGTTGCAGGTGAGCTTTACAACGGTCTTGTTCACATTGACAAGGATGCTCTTTTAAGATATGCAGAATGTGCCCTCCCCTCAATGGACAGCGACTTCTTTGGTGCATTCCTTTATATGCTCCTTGAAATGCTTGATGCAGGTGGAGTATTAAGAGATTTGGTTGGCGTAGCAGATAAGGTTGTTGTTAACCTTAAAGACAGAGTATTTGACGAAGCACTCATTCCTATTTTCTCAACAATGCCCGGTATATGGAGCTTTGTTCCCGATGAATACTACGAAACTGCAAAAGAGTTTATGGGAATTAACGATGGTAAACATCAGGTTCTTGTTGACAGACTTGATTACTACCACTACGAGGTTCAGCAAAGTGCAGAGGAGCTGCTTAACCAGGCAAAAGCCGATGGTACAAACGTATACATTGTTGCAGGCTACAATATGCAGAGAACACCTCTTGTTACTGCTTACCTTAACACATCCGACGGTACTGTTGACACAAAATACGCATCACTTGGTGCTACCTGTGCAGACATTGGTGAACAGCTTCCTATGGACTACGAACAAGCAGAACACAAAGGAACCTGGTACATCTCCCCTGACAGAATGATTGATGCTTCAACCTGTATTCTTCCCGAAAACACCTGGTTTGTTAAGGATATGCTTCACTCCACAACCCACGAGGGTCACGACAAATTCTACAGAATACTTCACGAAAGCGAAAAACAGCTTACAGTTTTCGATATGGAAGAATATCCCCAATTTATGCAGAATGACACAGTAAACCAAACCTTTGTAGAGGTTCTGCCTTTAAGAGGAAGCCATCTTGAAAATGTAGCTGCACAAGCAGTTCAGCTTCCCAGCTTTATGAACGTTATGAAGCTCTTTGTTGCCTTCTTTGAAGAGTTCTACCACTGGATGGTTGATTAATTAAACAACGAAAAATCTGCAATTTGCATTTTGCAAATTGCAGATTTTTTATTATGTGGGTATTGCAACTGTTACTGTAAACATTCTTTCCTTTTCTAAGTATTCCCAATCAAACATTCCATCGTATTTATCAACTGTTTTAATTACACTTTGTGTACCGTAACCGTGTAGTTGTTTCTCTTTCTTTGTTGTAAGCAGCTTTCCGTTCTTGGATTGTGGCTTACTGTCACAGCTATTCTGTACTTTTAATACCTCATAGCCTTGATTTCTGAATATGCTCACTGATATTTCCTTTTTTTCGCTTTGCTCTGCTGACTCTACTGCATTATCAAGAAGGTTATTGAATATTGTTGAAATATCAGTTGGGGCAACATTACTTAAATTTGCAGTTTTT
>JAZPXQ010000018.1:0-14194 GCA_045543695.1 Acutalibacteraceae bacterium
GGGTGGGCGTTTGTGAGCGCTGCCGGTGGCAGAAACAGCGAACAATAAGCCCTGGGCGCAATAAGGAGTATTGCGAAGTGAACAACGAGCAAGACGACTATATTGCAACCGGTTGACCATTCTTCTGCTTGTAAAATATTTATATAAATAAATTTCGTGTATTACAGCTCGAACTGAACACAGCTCAAGCGGGATGGTGGGTGGTACCCTTATACTGTTTTGCATAGCTTTGTACCACCCACCGCCCCGATGCAACTTATTAATACAAAAACCATTCTCACGAAATACACTTATAAAAAAGTCTTTTATCTTCAAGGGTGGTCCCCCCTCCTTTTTCGTTTCACGAAAAAAGAGGGATAAGAGTTGATCTTTCTTCACTCCTTGCGAAGTTTCATTTCGAATTTCGCATTCCTCACTTTGCGCTTTGCATTTTGCACTTATATATGCTAAAATAACCTCCGGTGATAAAAATGAAAGATTACAATTATTATTTATTCGATTTTGACGGTACACTTTGTGACACAACCGAGGGCATTTTCAATTCAATTATTTATTCCCTGGATTGCTACGGAATAAAGGAAACTGACATTGAAAAGCTCCGTTTTTTCGTTGGTCCTCCCCTTTTTGAAAGCTACAAAACCATTTACAAGGTGTCCGATGAGGATGCACAATGGCTTATAGACAAATACCGTGAAAGGTACAGAGTAAAGGCTGCAGAGGAATCAAAAATATACGATGGTATTGCCGAAATGCTTGAAAGACTGAAAAAAGACGGCAAAAAAATTGCTGTGGCATCCTCAAAGCCACTTTACTTCGTGGAGGAAATTTCCAAGCACCACGATATTTATAAATACTACGATTTTGTTTCTGCTGAGGATTTCAAAAACAACCACTCCAGCAAAAAGGATTTAATAAACGCCTGCCTTGACTTTTTCGGCAACCCACCAAAAGAAGAAATTATTATGGTTGGTGACCGTTGCTATGACATTGACGGTGCAAAAGCCGTAGGACTTGACAGCGCCGGAGCAGTATACGGCTTCGGCACAGCAAAGGAGCTGACCGAATCCGGTGCGACGTACCTGCTTGATGCACCGGAAGAGCTATATTAAAATTCGGAATGCGGAATGCGAAATGTGGAATAAGCTTCTCAATACTTTTATAAATTATAAAAAACAACAAAAAAGATTTAGGACAATCATAACGTTCCTAAATCTTTTTTATATTAATATTACAAAGCATTTAATTTTGCATTTTGCATTTTGCATTTTGCATTTTGCATTTTGCGTTTTGCATTTTGCGTTTTGCACTTCAAAAGCACGTTCCACAGGTTGTATAGCCTTGGGAATACAAGCTATCAAGTGAGCCACTGTAGCTTTTTTTATTACTTTCGTTCATTCGGTTTATATGGTGACAATCTGTTTTATGAATTTTCTTTGTGTTTATATTTAAAACATACTGACCTGTAACAACATCTTGTTGTTTCGTCGTCTCCACCTGCTTTTCTGTGGTAGGTGTCACTACCACAACAGGCTTTTTTGTGGTTTCCCTGTTTCCATCAGCAGCCCGGCTTCTGCCGGTTGAATAATCAATTTCAACACCGGGCTGAACATTGTAGCAAAACACATTAAAGCATATTCCCTCACCATCATCCTCAACGGAATAGGCTTCCATCTGCACACCTGTTGCCACAAGGTCACTACCATCGTAAATGGGTGTAACCCTGTAAGCCACGTGGTTATCTGTTTCACGGATGTAGTCTGCAACCATATTTTCGAAGGGCAGCATACCCTCGGTGTTCATATAACGTGTGCCTGTTATAAGATTTCTCTTGTTGGCATTTTCAGCAGATAATTGCCAGCCCAGTAAATGACAACGGTTGTAAAGGTATTTACCTGAAACGCAATCATATTGTGCCTGTACCCAGCCACTGGGTTTAACGGAGCTGATGCTTCCCCTTTCCTCGTCAGGACTTGGCATAATCTCCCTGCCACAGGAAGCAACTGCACCACCACAACGCCCCGAAGCATCAAGGGATGCGTAGGTTTCGTAGGCTTTTGTTGTAAGCTCGTATTTATTAAACGAAGGAACATTGTCATTAATAACAACATAGGGTCTACCCGAATATGCAGGAATTTCCGACAGCACAGCTTTGCTGTTATCATCACCCACACTCTCGGCTTTATTAACCTTTTCATTTTCCTTTTCGGTAGTTCCTTCAGTTTCCTTTTCAGTTTCTTTTACGGTATTTTTTTCTTCGTCGTTTTCTTTCAGATTAAAGCTATCATCAACACCCGTTACTGCAATGGTGGTTTCTTTATTTTCCACACCCTCCGACTCACAGCCTGTAAGGGTTACAGCAGAAAACAAAACTGCTATAAGACAAAGAATTGATAAAAGTGATTTGAATTTGTTATTAAATATCATTTCATCACCCTGCTGTTTATTTCGAATAAATTTCCAATGTAATTTTATCGTGGGAATTTCCTTGAAATTCCTCTTTTTTTATTTTTCTGAAGCCTTCAGCTTTAAGGTCAACATCAAAGAATAAATCACTGGGGTACTTTCTGTTCCAATTGAAAACATAAAAGCTTTCAACATTTTCGGCTGAAATTGCCTTATCTTCAACAAAACAAAAATCCCCGTTACCTGCATTTTTAAAAAAGTCCTCGTCAACAATAAGGCTTTCAGTATTCTCAAATTGCCTTGCAGAATAGGAGTTCATCAAAAGCCTTGCACCACTTGATATTTCAAGAATTTTCTCACGCAAAACACAGTCCTGACTCTGCCTTTTGCCCATAAAACTCATTCCTTTGTTTTTGTCTATGCAAACAATAATGTTCATATTTTCACTCCTTTTGAAGTTGCCAGTCGCCAGATGCCAGATACCAGATGCCAGATGCCAGAATTGCAACAACATCGTGATTTAAAGTTTTCGTCAACCTTTTTCAAAAGGTTGTGGGGCTTGGGGCAACGCCCCATTTTCTCCTTCAATAGCGCAGGAAGGTAAAAAAACAGTCCGGTGTGACTGTTTTTTGCAGGAAACCCTCGCCGGGGGTTTCCTGTCGTCACGTAGTGGCGATTTATTTAGATACCAGTCGCTAGTCACCAGTCACCAGTATTTAGCACTTTGCGCTTTGCGTTTTGCACTTTGCACTTAACACTCCGAATTCCGCACTACTTGAACGCTGCGTTCAAGTATTCCCGTCATTTTCGCAATAGCCACCCCATAATTCACCATAGGCACACCCTGTTCCCTTGCAAGACTTACCCTGTGCTTCATTTCCTTTTCGTTAAGGGTGCAGCCGCCACAATGCACAACAAGAGCGTATGCAGTTAAATCCTGAGGAAACTCTCCACCGGAAGTAAAGCTAAACACAGGCTCTGCTCCTGTGAACTTCCTTATCATATTAGGAATTTTCACTGTACCTATATCATTACATTGCCTGTGATGTGTACAGCCCTCGCTTATAAGAATTTTGTCACCGTCTTTTATTTGTGAAAGCTTATCTGCTCCGTTTATAAGCACATCCAGCTCGCCCTTGTACCTTGCCATAAGAATTGAAAAGGATGTAAGCAGAATATCGTCGGGCACTATTTTTGCAACCTTACCGAAAATCTGGGAATCGGTTATAACAAGCTTGGGTTTCTTTGCAAGTGATTGCAAAGTACTTTCAAGCTCAGTATCCTGACAGGCAATAACCGTACAATTTCCGTCAAGCAAATCACGTATTGTCATTTGCTGTGGCAGAATAAGTCTGCCCTTTGGTGCTGACTCGTCAATGGGGATTACAAGCACAACAATGTCGCCCTTTTCCACTAAATCAGAAACCACATATTTCTTCCTTTCGGTAGTCCTTGCAAGACTGCCGATTTTTTCTTTTAATTCAAAAATATTCTCATTTTCAACTGCACTTACATAGATTTCGTTGTCATTCAAAGGTGCTTTTTCTTTTAATAATTCGCATTTATTAAAGGCAACAATATATGGAATATTTCTCTTTTTAAAAGACTCAATTAATTCCTTGTCCCCCTCTGAAACGCCCTTCAGGGAATCCACAACAAGCACAGCCACATCGGTTTTTGCTAAAATTTCGTTGGTTTTTTCAACTCGCTTTTCACCAAGGTAGCCCTCGTCATCGAAGCCGGGGGTGTCGATTATAACAACAGGACCTAAAGGCAGCAGCTCCATAGCCTTTTTTACAGGGTCAGTGGTTGTGCCTTTAACCTCTGAAACAACAGAAAGACTCTGCCCTGTGACAGCATTTACAAGGCTGGACTTTCCTGCGTTTCGCATACCGAAAAAGCCAATGTGTACTCTTTCAGCAGAAACAACTTCATTTAAGCTCATAGATTTTCACCTACTAAATTAAAATCTGAAATCTCGTCTGTTGGAATTTTTAATATCACAAATGTTGCTTTCAGCAATGGCTCTTACTTTATCCTTAGGAATCTTCTTCAATTCCTCATCAATAAGCCTGTAGCCTATTTCCTTTGTTGCAGGTGAAGCATAGTCCTCAAGGTATTCTGTAAGAGTCATAAGCGCATTTGGATGACAGCAGTTAAGAATCTGCCCTGTTTTGCAAAGGCTCATAAAGCGGTCACCTGTTCTGCCCTCTCTGTAGCAAGCTGTGCAGAATGAAGGAATATGTCCGTTTTCCATAAGCCAACGGACAACCTCGTCAAGAGTTCTCTGGTCAGAAACATCAAACTGCTCTGAATCGTGGGGGCGTTCTTCCTCTGTATAGCCACCAACAGATGTTCTTGATGCACCACTTATCTGTGAAATACCAAGGTGAAGTGCCTCTCCCCTTACCTTTTCGCTTTCACGGGTAGAAATAATCATACCTGTATAGGGCACAGCAATTCTGATACAAGCAATAATTTTCTTGAACATTTCGTCGCTGATACCGTTGTCGAAGGTATCGGGGTCAATGTCGTCTGCACGTTTAAGTCTGGGTACACTTATAGTATGGGGACCAACACCGTGAACAGCCTCAAGGTGTTCAGCGTGCATAAGCAAGCCTACAAATTCATACATATATCTTTCAAGACCGAAAAGCACACCAAGACCTACGTCATCAATGCCACCCTCCATAGCTCTGTCCATAGCCTCGGTATGGTAATCATAATCGTGCTTAGGTCCTGTTGGATGAAGCTCAAGATAGCTCTGCTTGTGGTAGGTTTCCTGGAAAAGGATGTATGTACCTATTCCTGCCTCCTTGAGCTTTCTGTAGTTTTCAACTGTTGTTGCTGCAATGTTTACATTAACTCGTCTTATAGCACCATTTTTGTGGTTAACACTGTAAATGGTTTTGATACACTCTAAAATATATTCAATGGGGTTGTTCTTAGGGTCCTCACCTGCTTCAATAGCAAGACGCTTGTGACCCATATCCTGAAGGGCAATAACCTCTGCCTTTACCTCCTCCTGGGTAAGCTTTTTACGTGCAATATGCTTGTTCTTCATATGGTAAGGACAATATACGCAACCGTTCACACAGTAGTTTGAAAGGTAAAGGGGTGCAAACATAACAATTCTGTTACCGTAAAAATCCTGCTTAATCTGATTTGCAAGCTTATACATTTCCTCAACCTTTTCGGGAATGTCGCAGGCAAGCAGCACTGCAGCATCCCTGTGAGTAAGGCCTGTGCAGTGGAAGCCGTTACCCTCTTTTTTAGGTCTTGCCTTTTCAAGAATACTGTCAATAAGTTCAACATTATTCTTGTTTTCCTCTGCATATTTTATTGTTTCAAGAATTTCACCATCGTGTATAAATTCTTCTGCTTTTAATGATTTGGGATTGTAAATTGACATAATAAATTTTCCTTTCAAAATATTAAAAATGAAGTATTGCTACGCAATATGAAGTAATCCTTTGAGGATTATGAAGTATTTTGTATAACAAAATATGAAGTAAAATAAATCCTTTTCATACGCACCGGCGTGCTTCATAGCGATAGCTACTTCATATCCTTCGGATACTTCATAAATCCGCTAAGGATTTATTTCATTAGCGTATGCTACGTCTCCACGAGCAACAACTATTTCATAGCCGATATTGTTCATTTTACTTTTAAGTTGGTTCATATGAAATGCGTTTTCTGCCCCTGTGTTAAGCTTATTGTTATATAACTCATATTTCTTTCTTGCACTTTCGGGGGAAAGATTCGGCATAACAACATTTGCACCTGCCAGTATACCTCGCTCTCTGCCATTGTCCTTAACTGTACCAAGTGCTGTTGTGGCAGGTAACAGAATATGGGGATGAATTAATCTTATAATCGAAAGAAGATAACAGGTCAAGTCTGCTGACCCCGGGCTTTCATTTTTGAAAGCTGTGTCCTTGTGAGGAATAAAAGGACCTATCCCACACATATCGGGCTTAAATTCCTCAATAAATTTCAAATCCCTTGCAATATGCTCTGCTGTCTGATAAGGCGCCCCCACCATAAAACCACAACCTGTCTGAAAGCCTATTTCTTTCAGGTTTTCAAGACATTCCATTCGGTTTTCGTGTGACATATTTTCAGGATGCAGCTTTTCGTAAAGCTCCTTATCAGCAGCCTCGTGACGAAGCAGATATCTGTCTGCACCTGCATTAAAAAGCCTTTGATAGCTTTCCCTGCTTCTTTCACCCAATGAAAGTGTTACAGCACAGTCAGGGAATTTTTCTTTAATATTCCTTATTAAATCACAAAGAATTTCATCGGTATAATAACCGTCCTCGCCCCCCTGCATAACAAAGGTGCGAAAGCCTAATTTGTACCCCTCAATGCAGCATTCCATAATTTCCTCGGGAGCAAGTCGATACCTTTGGCAGTTATCGTTACCACCTCTGATACCACAATATAAGCAATTGTTTTTACAAATATTGCTTATTTCAATAAGACCACGAATAAAGACCTTGTTACCGTAAATCTCTTTACGTTTTTTTACTGCCTCGGCTTTTAAATACTCTGCAATTTCAGGGGTGTAGCCTGAAACAAGCTCCTCATATTCACTTAAAGATAGCGAGTGTGATTTTATTAGTTTATCGGCAATTTTAAATAAAGCTTCATTCATCGGTTTTTACATTGGAAAGCACAGTTTTTGCGCTTATTCCTTTCAGATTTCCGATTTTTCCGCTTAAAGCAGAAATTACATCCTGTGGGGCATCAATAGCGACACTTATAATGCTTATATCCCTTTGCCGATAGGGAATCCCCATTCTGCCGATAATATATTCACCGTAATTATGCAAAATTTCGTTAAGCTCTGTAACAGACTCACCGTTTTCAACAATAATACTTATAACACCAACTCTTGAAGACATATTATTCACCTTCTTTAATAATATAAATGCAAAACGCAAAGCGCAAAGTGCAAAATGCGAAATGCGAAATTCGAAATTCGAAATTCGAAATTCAAAATGAGAAGCAACCGTAAGGCACTGGCTTGCCTGTGCCCTGCAACACCCTAGCCACCAGCCACCAGCATAGCAGTTAGCAAATAGCAAATAGCAATTAGTAAAAGTATCGCAAATTCTTCTCTCACTTCAACAAAATAAAAATACCATACCCTGACAGAACTTGGGTACGGTATATCAGCAGTTAGCAAATAGCAATTAGCAGTTAGTGATTAGTAAAAGTATCGCAAAGCCTTTATGATGTTTGGAAGCTTAGCTTCCCCTAAACTCTTCACTCTTCACTCTTAACTCTTAACTTATATTCCCGTCCCTTATTTTCAGGCGATACGCTCCCCTTCACGTCAGGTACATTTTGTAGCTTTATTATACAATATATTTTAAAAATAATCAATGAATAGAAAGTAAATTATAGAGAAAAATATAAGCAAAGAATAAAGAATTGCGAAGCCTATCCCTCTTTTTTGCTTGCAAAAAGGAGGGGGGACCATTCTACAATGGGTAAATTCTCTGATTATGTAAAATCCGAGCAGTTTTGTTCTTTTTTATAAACAGTTCGAACGGAATGGTGGGTGGTACCTCTGTACTGTTTTCCATAACTTTGTACCACCCACCGCTAACGCGGTCCCCCCTCCTTTTTCATTGCACGAAAAAAGAGGGATAATAAACGCACTAAATTTACACTTAGGAGAAGCTTATGGATTCAAAAAATTACCAACAACTCGTCCACTCCACCACCCCTAAATCCCCACTTTTAAAGGATTGCATTTTAGCCTTTCTTTTTGGTGGCTCAATCTGCTGCTTCGGTGAGCTTTTAAAAATGCTTTACACTAATGTTGGCTTAACCGAAGACGAGGTAAAGCTTGCCGTACCCGTAACCCTTATAGTAATTACAGCAATTCTTACAGCTACAGGCACCTTTGCAAAAATTGCAAAATATGCAGGTGCAGGTACAGCAGTACCCATTACAGGCTTTGCAAACTCTGTTGTGTCCCCTGCCGTTGAATTCAGCGCAGAGGGAAAAATTCTGGGCACAGGTGCAAAAATGTTCAATCTTGCAGGACCTGTTATAGTATACGGTTGCTCTGCTGCCAGCCTTTACGGACTGATTTACTATCTGTTTTTAAAATAATATTATTGATTTAATTGTCCGTATGTGATATATTCAGTACGGATAATTAAATTTTTAACAAAGAGGTAATGACTATGAGCAGAAATGCAATCTATGGCGCAGGCTCACTTGGTACTGTTCTTGGTGCATACATAACCAAAAACGGTGGTCAGGTAGACCTTATTAACAGAAACAAAGCTCACGTTGAAATTCTCAACACAAAGGGCGCAAAAATCATAGGTACTGTTGATATGACAGTTCCCGTTAAAGCTATCACCCCACAGGAAATGGAAGGCAAATATGATGTTATTGTTCTTCTCACAAAGCAGCTACATAACAAAGAGGTTGTTACAATGCTCAAGGATTTCCTCAGCGAAACAGGTGTTATTGTAACCCTTCAGAACGGTATTCCCGAGCCGGGCATTGCAGAAATTGTTGGTGCAAACCACACAATGGGCTGTGCAGTTGAATGGGGCGCAGCACTTATTGAGCCCGGTGTATGCGAGCTTACAAGTGCCCCCGACAGTCTTTCCTTCCATATGGGAAAATTAGAGGGCATTACAGACAGTCAGGTAAAAATGGTTAAGGATTTACTTGAGCTTATGTGCCCCGTACACGAGGAAGAAAACCTTATGGGCGCACGTTGGTCAAAGCTTCTTATAAATGCTACCTTCTCAGGTCTTGGCACAGTTGTTGGTGGCGTTTTCGGTGATGTTTCTGAGGACAAGGACGCACAGAAGGTTGCAATCCGTTGTATGAAGGAATGTATTGATGTAGGTCACGCTACAGGTACAGAATTTGCACCTGTTCAGGGTAAAAACATTGTCGGACTTTTCTACTACAAGGGTGCTCTCAAACGTGCTTTAGGCTGTAAGCTTCTTCCCATTGCTATGAAAAAGCACAGACTTATTGAGCCCTCAATGCTTCAGGACCTAAAAAAAGGCAAGCCCTGCGAGGTAGATGCAATCAACGGTGTTGTTTGTGAGTTCGGAAGAAAACACAACGTCCCCACCCCCATTAACGACAAAATCGTTGAAATTATCAAGAAAATACAGAACGGCGAATTAAAAGCCGAAAAAGCAAATATCAGGCTTTTTGATGAGCTTTTATAATAAGCCTTAATAAACCTGCAACCCCTTAAAATGATGAAACATTTTAAGGGGTTGCGTATTTTTTTACCATTTCAGAAAACAATAATAACAAAATTTATTAAGGAACGGATTTTATGCCTCAAAGAACAGGAAAATATACAATAGAATTACCGAACACACCATCAATTACAGGGTATGCTGCAGTGGTGGGACAAAAGGAAGCAGATGGACCTTTGGGTCAGTGCTTTGATAAAAGCTGTTCGGACGCATTTTTTGGTGAAAAAACCTTTGAAAAAGCCGAAACAAAAATGCAGAAAATCACCATTGAAACTGCTGTAAAAAAATCGGGACTTTCAAAAGCAGATATTCAGCTTGCCTTTGCAGGTGACCTTCTGAACCAATGTATTGGCTCCTCATTTGATATGAGGGATCTGGGCTTTTGCTTTGCCGGTCTTTACGGAGCCTGCTCCACAATGGCTTTGTCCCTTGCTTTGGCAGGTGTTTTTGTGGATTCGGGAGCTGTAAAAACAGCCCTTGCAGCTGCCTCATCACACTTTTGCTCGGCAGAAAGGCAGTACCGTTTCCCCCTTGAATATGGTGGGCAACGCACTCCTGCAAGTCAATGGACAGTTACAGGTGCAGGTGCAGCAGTAGTTTCCGAAAGCAAGGAAAACACACCACACATTGAAAAGGTAATATTCGGCTCAGTACGTGATTTGGGCATAACGGATGTCAATAATATGGGGGCAGCAATGGCACCTGCAGCAGCACAGACCATAGGTGATTTTCTTAAAGACACCAAAACTCAACCTGAAGATTACGATTTAATCTTAACAGGGGATTTAGGCTCAACAGGCTCTGCACTTTTAAAGGAGCTAATGAAAAAAGAATATTGCACGGATATCAGCACCGTCCACAACGACTGTGGCACAATGATTTTTGATTTAAAAAAACAGGACGTTCATTCAGGTGGCTCGGGGTGTGGCTGTTCTGCAAGCGTTGTATGCTCATATATTATGAATAAATTGAGTAAGAAAGAGCTGAACAAGGTTCTTTTTGTAGGCACGGGAGCACTTCTCTCCCCCACCTCATCAATGCAAAAGGAAAGCACCCCCGGAATTGCCCACGGAGTTGTGCTCACTTCGTGAAAATGCGAAATGCGAAATTCGGAATTCGAAATGTAGAACGGGACGCAACCGTAAGGCACTGGCTTGCCTGTGCCCTGCAACCGGTTTAGCAGTTAGCAAATAGCAATTGGCAAATAGCAATTAGTAAAAGTATTGCGAAGCCTATCATCCCTGTGCGCCTCAGCGCATAGGGATGGGGACCATTCTTGAATAAACTGAATTGTAAGGAAAGTATATTTCGGGTGAATACACTTCCGTCATTTTTGTGTTCGGACGGAATGGTGGGTGGTACAAAAATGCGAAATTCGGAATTCGGAATTATAACGGAGGTATTATGGATAAACAACAAACATTGCAAAGTATTTCAAAGGTAACAAAAACCTATTTGAGAATATCACAGTTAAAAACTGTTTTAACAGTATTCTTTGTGGGGTACACTTTAACTAAAATAATAAAAACAATAAGAAGTCAATAAAAAAAGCCGCCAGCTGCCAGCCACCAGTCGCCAGTATCGGGTGCTGCGCACGGCAATAAAAAAGATTCAAGACATAATTGTCCTGAATCTTTTACTTTTACAAGATTTTTAATTGTTAGCGAAGCTCATTCCTCATTCCGCATTTCGCATTCCGAATTAATCTTCTGCCAACCTTATCATAAGCTCTGCAAACAAACTGTTTGCCCAGGCAAACCAAGGGCGTGTAAAGTCCGTATCATCATTTTTATGGAATGATTCGTGCATAAGATAAGCACCTGCGTGGGTAGTGGTAAGCATTCTTATACACTCCTTAATTTCGTCAGGGTCTGTTGAGGTAAGCGCCTGCATTGTAAGGGAAATGTGCCAGATTTTGTCCGTGCCTGTGTGGGGACTGCCTATGCCCTTTGCAACAGAGCCTTCAAAATACCAGGGGTTGTTGTGTGAAAGTATGAATTTTCTTGTATTCTGATAAATTTCGTTATCCGGCTTTACATAGCCAAGGTAAGGAGCTGACAAAAGGCTGGGTGAGTTTGCATCATCCATTAAAAGCATATTACCCACACCATCGGTTTCATAAACAAAAATTTTACCGTAGCTGTCGTGCTCGTAAACACCGTGCTCCTTGATGCCTTCGTCAATATCAAAAGCAAGAGAACGACATTCACTTTCCAGCTTTGTATCCCCATAGCCCTCGTTAGCCATCTGCGCAGCCTTTTTCAAAGCACATACAGCCATCATATTTGAAGGCACAAGGTAACCGTAAAGGCATCTGTCATCAGAAGGACGGAAGCCGGACCAGGTCATACCCGTATACAAAACATCATTCCCCCTGCCCTCGTTCGGAAGGGTGTCGGTTGTGGGGCAATTACTTCTGTTGAAATAGTATTTTGAGTTTTGGAAATGGTTCTGTTCTTTTTTGAAAACCTCAACAATTTTATACATCATTTCGTGGAATTGTTCTGTAAAAATGGAATTATCAAGGGTTTCGTTGTAATACTGGTGGGCAAGGTAAAGAGATGCACAAAGGGAGTCCACCTCATATTTTCTTTCCCATATAAGCTCGTGCTGAAAATCCGTATCATCCTTATGGCTTCTGGAATTGGGCACAGCATTGAAGGCGTTTGCATAAGGGTCAAGGCAAATAAACTGCGCATGACGGGCAATAACACTTTTTATAATTTCCTTTAAATCCTCATCCTCGTTAGCGAAGCGTATGTAATGGGTAAGCTGTGCTGCGCTATCCCTGAGCCACATTGCAGGGATATCACCTGTTATAACAAAATAGCCACCGTCATCAAGTCTGGTAACGGTTGTTTCAATAGTATTCAAAAAGCAACCCTTAAAGAATGGTGCAAGCTCAGGGTGCTTTACTTTTAATTTCTCTGTAATTTCATCTGCTTTTTGCAAAAGAATCTTGGGAATATCCATAAAAAGCTCCTTTGACATATTCTTACAAATACATTTTTTTCAGTATAGCACGACTACTTTTTTAAAACAATGGTAATGTTGCAAGGGTTTTAAGCTTCAATTTTGTAAAAGTTACCGAATTTTAAAAATACTGAAAAATTTTCAAAATTGTTAATGATTTATCAATCCACTTGTAGTATAATGATTGCGATAAAAAACCTATGGAGGTATAAAAATGGCAAATCGTATTGTATTAAACACAATTTCCTATCACGGAAAGGGAGCAATTGAAAACATCACCACAGAGCTTCAGACTCGTGGATTTAAAAAGGCTTTCGTTTGCTCCGACCCTGACCTTATTAAGTTTGGTGTTACAGCTAAAGTAACAGACCTTCTTGATAAAGCAGGCTTCCCCTACAGTATATTCAGCGAAATCAAAGCTAATCCCACCATTGAAAATGTTTTGGCAGGCGTTGATGCCTTCAAAGCCAGTGGTGCAGATTGTATAGTTGCTATCGGTGGTGGCTCTGCAATGGACACAGCAAAGGCTGTTGGTATCATTATTGAAAACCCCGAATTTGCAGATGTAAGAAGCCTTGAAGGCGTTGCTGAAACAAAGAACCACGCAGTATTCACAATTGCAGTTCCCACAACAGCAGGTACAGCTGCAGAGGTTACAATCAACTATGTTATTACAGACGTTGAAAAGAAACGTAAATTTGTTTGTGTTGACGTTCACGACATCCCCGAGGTTGCAGTTGTTGACCCTGATATGATGTCCACAATGCCCAAAGGTCTTACAGCTTCAACAGGTATGGATGCTCTTACCCACGCTATTGAAGGCTACATCACAAAAGGTGCTTGGGAAATGACAGATATGTTCCACCTTAAAGCTATTGAGCTTATTGCGAAGCATCTCCCCGGTGCTTGTGAAAACACTCCCGAGGGCAGAGAGGGTATGGCACTTGCACAGTACATTGCAGGTCAGGGCTTCTCAAATGTTGGTCTTGGTATTGTTCACTCAATGGCTCACGGTCTTGGTGCACTTTATGACACCCCTCACGGTGTTGCAAATGCAATTCTTCTTCCCTCGATTATGGCTTACAATGCAGATTGCACAGGCGACAAATACCGTGACATTGCAAAGGCAATGGGCGTTGAAGGCACAGAGGCAATGACTCTTGATGAAGCAAGAAAAGCAGCAGTTGATGCAGTTTATGCCCTCAACGAAAAGGTTGGTATTCCGAAAGATCTTAAAGGTATACTTAAAGAGGAAGACATTCAGTTCCTTTCAGAAAGCGCATTTGCAGATGCTTGCCGCCCCGGTAACCCCAAGGACACAAGCGTTGAAGAAATCGCAGAGCTTTACAGAGCGTTGCTTTAATGCTATTTAAACAATTCACTTTATATCTTTCCAAAGCATGAAGTAAATTATAACAAAAAATAAACATCCACCCGCCAAGCGGGTGGTTTTTCATATGCGGGCAT
Source organism: Acutalibacteraceae bacterium (assembly GCA_045543695.1). Taxonomy (GTDB): domain Bacteria; phylum Bacillota; class Clostridia; order Oscillospirales; family Acutalibacteraceae; genus DTU089. Next base: position 14,103 of record JAZPXQ010000018.1, read on the forward strand.
AGCCCTATGCTCTTCGCGTATGCGTAAACGCATAAGTACGGTCTGCCAGTTGCGTAAGATTGTTACTTGCTACCCGTAAACGGGCCGTATCC
>JAZPXQ010000019.1:0-5029 GCA_045543695.1 Acutalibacteraceae bacterium
CCTCTTTTTTGCTTGCAAAAAGGAGGGGGGACCACGTCAGTGGTGGGTGGTACAAAAAATTCGGAATTCGGAATTCGGAATGCGAAATGCAAAATACGAAATGCGAAATGTGGAATGTGGAGTTAAAAGTTAGCAGTTAGCAAATAGCAAATAGCAGTTAGCTGTTAGCAGTTAGTGGGTATGAAAGTTGAATGTTAAAAGTTAAAACTTAAAACTTAAAAGTCAAAACTTAAAAGTTAAAAGTTAAAAGTTGAAAGTTAAAAGTTAAAAGTTAAGTTGCATTTTACCTAAATATAAAAGCGTTGCGAAGCTCACTTTGCATTCCGAATTTCGCAGTTAGCAAATAGCAGTTAGCTGTTAGCGGTTAGTGGGTATGAAAGTTGAATGTTAAAAGTTGAATGTTAAAAGTTAAATGTTAAAAGTTAAGTTGCATTTTACCTAAATATAAAAGCATTGCGAAGCTCACTTTGCATTCCGAATTTCGCAGTTAGCAAACAGCAGTTAGCTGTTAGCAGTTAGTGGGTATGAAAGTTGAATGTTAAAAGTTAAAAGTTAAAAGTTAAAAGTTAAGTTGCATTTTACCTAAATATAAAAGCGTTGCGAAGCTCACTTTGCATTTCGCATTTCGCATTTCGCATTCCTCACTCCTCACTCCTCACTCCACACTCCACACTCCTCACTCCTCACTCCTCACTCCTCACTCCTCACTAAAAAAACACATTCCACCTAAGTGAAATGTGTTTTGGTAAATTATTTCATAAGTCCGTTTGCTACGCACCAAGCGTGGAAAGCTTTAAGTGAACGAAGTCTTGCAGCGTCAAGGTGATGTGAGCCTCTTGTATACCAATTGAAGTTCTTAACGCCCTGGAGTCTTATAAGCTCTTTGGCGCTGGCACAGAAACCGTTGTCAATAGCATTATCTAAAAGAATAATCTCGTTGTAGCGCTGTTCGGCAAGAGCCATATCGCCACTTATAAATGCCTCGTGGAATCTCTGGAAGAAGGCACCACCACAGGAAGTGGGAGTAGCCATAACACCTCTTGCACCTGCAACGTATGAATCAAAAAGGTAGGGCATATTAGCCTGAATAATTGTTGAATCGTGCTTGTTTGCGATTTTATCCTTAATCTTTTCCAGTGAGCAGGTAGTGTCCTTAATACCCCAGATAAGACCATCCTTTGTAAGCTCACCGTAAGCCTTGCCACTCATTTTATGGGGCTGGAAGCCGGGGAATTCATAAAGGAAAACAGGAAGCGTTGTGCTGGAGGCTAACTCTCTGATGTATTCAACGAGCTTGTCATCATCATCGCCCAAGCCCTTTGTGGTAAGAACAAGTCCGTCAACACCTGTCTGCTCCATTTTCTTGATTTCTTCAAGGTTTTCTTCTTTAGTGGGCTCAATGTTTGCTGTTGCAACAACTGTTGTTTCACCTTTATGCTTAACTGTAAGGGTTGCGAGTTTGAGTCTTTCTTCAAGAGTGAGCTCTCTCATTTCGGAGCTACCACAAACTGCGAAAAGGTGGTCAACACCCTGAGCAACCTGCCAGTCAGCATATTCTTCGTATGTATCATAGTCAATGCTTCTGTCCTCAAAGAAGGGGGTAAGCATAAGTGAATAGATACCGTCTTTTGTTTCTCTTGTAAGCTTTGCCATTATAAACGACTTCTTTCTTTAATGTTTTTTTACAAGTTTTTAAAGTGTTTAAGGGCTATGCAAAGCATAACCCTTATAACTGATTATATTACTGAACGTTCTTTTTAAGAGTAGCAAGCTCTTCTGCAAGCACGGGAGGAATCTTGTCGCCGAATTTAGCGTAGAATTCTTCAATACCCTTTGCATCTTCCTGCCAGAGCTCTTTTTCAACCTCAAGGATGCTTTCAAGGGATTCAAGTGAAACCTCACCCTCAAGACCTTCAATGTTGATATCCTTAGCATAGGGGATATAACCGATTTCTGTGTCCTTAGCATCTACCTTGCCTTCGCAACGGTTGATAATCCATTCAAGAACACGAAGGTTGTCACCAAATCCGGGCCACATAAAGTTGCCTTCATCATCCTTACGGAACCAGTTAACGTTGAAGATTTTGGGAGCCTTATCGGGATCAAGTGTTTTACCGATATCGATCCAATGCTGCCAGTAATCTGCCATATTGTAGCCACAGAAGGGAAGCATAGCCATGGGGTCACGACGAACAACACCAACTGCACCTGAAGCTGCAGCAGTTGTTTCGGAAGCCATAATTGAGCCTACGAATACACCGTGGTTCCAGTCACGTGACTGGTAAACAAGGGGAGCAAGCTTTGCACGTCTGCCACCGAATACGATTGCAGAAATCGGAACACCGTTGGGGTTCTCAAATTCGGGGCTGAGGCAAGGACAGTTAACAGCAGGAGCTGTGAAACGGCTGTTGGGATGTGCGCCTTTTTCTTCACTTTCCTGACCGTTCCAGGGGTTACCCTTCCATTCAACAGCGTTTGCAGGAGGATTCTTGTCAAGACCTTCCCACCAAACTGTGTTGTCATCAAGGTTATGAGCAACGTTTGTGAAAATTGTGCCCTTCTTTGTTGAAGCAAGAGCATTGGGGTTGGATTTTACGTTTGTACCGGGAGCAACGCCGAAGAAACCGTTTTCAGGGTTAATAGCATAAAGTCTTCCGTCGGGACCTTTACGGATCCAGGAAATATCGTCACCAACGCACCATACCTTGTAGCCTTTTTCTTTGTAAAGCTCCGGAGGAATAAGCATAGCAAGGTTTGTTTTACCACAAGCAGAGGGGAATGCTGCACAGATATATTTAACTTCACCCTGGGGATTTTCAATACCAAGGATAAGCATATGCTCTGCCTGCCAGCCTTCCTTCCAGCCCTGGTAAGAAGCAATACGAAGTGCGAAGCATTTTTTACCGAGAAGAACGTTTCCGCCATAACCTGAGTTAACAGAGATAATTGTGTTATCCTGAGGGAACTGACAGATATATCTCTTTTCTTCGTCAATATCGCAACGGCAATGAAGACCACGAACCCAATCGTCGCTGTCACCGAGTACATCAAGTACATCTTTACCAACTCTTGTCATAATTACCATATTAAGAACAACGTAGATAGAGTCAGTAAGCTCAATACCAACCTTAGCAAAGGGTGAACCAACAGGACCCATTGAATAGGGGATTACATACATAGTTCTGCCTTTGTAGCTGTCACGAGCAATATCATAAAGCATTTCATAAGCTTCTGCAGGTTCCATCCAGTTGTTTGTGGGGCCTGCTTCCTCTTTAGTTGCTGCACAGATGAAGGTTCTGCCTTCAACACGGGCAACGTCGTTAACTGCTGTTCTGTGAAGATAGCAGTCGGGGAGAAGTTCCTGGTTAAGCTTGATGAGCTCGCCTGTTGAGCAAGCAGTTGCTCTGAGCTCCTCAATTTGTTCTTTAGAGCCGTCAATCCAAACAATTTTGTCGGGCTTTACAAGATCAACCTTTTCGTCAATCCAAGCAAGGACGCTCTTGTTGTTAGTTAATGCTGACATATTACGACCTCCTGTAAATTAGTCCAAAATAACCTATTTTGTCATCCTGCATATAATACTACATTTTGCGCATAATTTCAACAAAAAATACTAAATATTCCCAAATATTTAATATTTTTATGTTTTTGACAAGGTTTTGCTTATTTATTATATGATATTTTGCATAAAAAAACTCCCCGAAAAAACGGAGAGCTTAATTAAATTTTATTTTACATATTTTTCAACAAAGCTGAATACTGAGCTCCAATACAATTCAGGGTGAACAAGGTGTGCTTCAGCGTGCTCGGCATCGGGTATGGAAACCTTTTCCTTTTCACAGGCTGCAGCATTGTAGTTAAGGTCCAACATTCTGTAGGGAACAAACAAATCCTTTTCACCGTGTAAGAAAATTGTGGGGGTTTTTGATTTTTTTAACTGTTCAACGCAGGAAGCCTTTTTAAAATCAAAGCCCGAAACAATATTGGTAACTGCATTGGCAGCATAAAGCACAGGGAATGCAGGTGTGTGATAGCTTTGCTTCATTTCATTTTTAAATTCATCCCAGACAGAAGAATAGCCACAGTCTGCAACAGCGCATTTAACATTAAAGGGTAAATCCTCACCTGTAGTCATCATAACAGTTGCTGCACCCATAGATACACCGTGAAGAACAATCTGAGGATTGTTATAGGTTTTGGATATGTACTGAATCCAGTCGATTATGTCAAGTCTGTCAAGCCAGCCCATTGTAATGGAACGGTGCTCACTGATGTCGTGACCTCTCAGACAAGGGAGAAGAACATTGTAGCCTCTTTTGTGATAATGAAGAGCATAACTACCCATACCTTTTGGTGAGCTGGTATAACCGTGTATACAAATAAGCCATTTGTCACTCTCTGTATCTGCTTTAACAACAAGTCCGTGAATGGGCTCATTTTTTCGGTTTTTTATAACTATATGGTCATAATCCTTACTGTCAACCCAGGCATCGCCTTCAGCTCTTAAAACCTCTTTAGGTACTGTAAGGTCAGTAGGATTTTTCTTTTCCTCAAGCTCTTTTTTGAAATCGCTTACCTTTTTTGAGGCTCTTGTAAGGACAAAGGTGTTCATAGCAAGACCTGAGCCTAAGAAAAGCCCTGCTGCACCCAATAAAGCTTTTGAAGATTTTTTCATATATTTCACTACCTTTCGGCTTTTTCTTACATTATACTACACAAATGGTTGATTGTAAATTGTTTGGGAAAAAATAGTAGTTAGCAATTAGCAATTAGCAATTAGCGAATAGCAGTTAGCAAATAGCGACAATGTAAAAGCATTACGAAGTTTATCATCCCTGTGCGCCTCAGCGCATAGGGAGGGTGGGCGTTTGTGAGCGCTGCCGGTGGCAGATGCAGCGAACAAAAAGCCCTGGGCGCAATAAGGAGTATTGCGAAGTGAACAACGAGCAAGACGACTATATTGCAACCGGTTGCCCATTCTTGAATAAGTTAAAGTCGGATCGTAGCCATGTCGTTCTGTGAGCCAAGG
>JAZPXQ010000020.1:0-29392 GCA_045543695.1 Acutalibacteraceae bacterium
TTCGTTAACGCACGCGTATTTTATGTATTGGCGTACTAAAAATATGGAGGTAAAACTTTATGAAACAATCAACTAAATTGTTGAGCTTGGTTCTTGCTCTCATTATGGCGTTTAGCTGTATGTCTGTTATCGGTAATGCAGGCCTCGTTAAAGGTCAGGTTGCATACGATGTTATTGATGACGCTGACCTCTCTCCCGAACAGGTTGCTGACATTATCATGGACCTTCTCGACCAACTTATTGCTGATGGCGACATGTCTGACCTTGACCTTTCCATTCTTGGTACAGTTCGTATGGACAGCCTTGATCACATCATCGGCGACTTCTACAGCCTTTATGATTCCGGTTGGTGGACAATCGGTAAAGGCCTTCTCGGTGACGTAGGTGATCTTGACCTTGATAACCTTAACGACACACAGAGATCTAACGGTGACTTGAACTTCCTTTATGATGTTCTTGAGCTCCTTAACACAAACAGAAGCATTCTTTCAAAGGTTGCTTACGGTATCGGTACAGATAACGGTCTCAGCCTTGGTCTTATCGGTTCATTCCTTAGCCTTGGCGATATCGAAGATCTTCTTGCAGACCTTCCCGGCTTCCTTACAAGAATGGTTTACGACATGCTTATCTTTGGTTCATACGGCTATGATAAGGATGCTGAAGAGCTCGGCAATGTTCTTCCTGCAGAGGTTGACACACTTGACGAAATCTTGAACAGAGCAATCGGTGGCCTCATTACATATCCTCAGGATTATGAATATGTTGGCGAAGGCGATGCAGCTGTTAAGACATGGGATATGGATTCTCTCCTTCTTCCCACAGCAGCAGCTTACGGTATTGAAACTGTAACTAACTACTTTGCTCTTAACGATGCAAGCAACTCTTTCTTCACAATTCTTGACAAGATTGCTCCTTTCGCAATCTATGACCTTGGTATCAATGCTCTTAACCACAACCTCAAGAAGGCTCTTTTCGAGGCAGTTGAAGCAGATATCAACGAAATCGACGTAAGCAAGCTTCCTGCTGACGTTGTTGCTGATTTCGAAGTATCAGCAGAAGACGGTAAAGAAAGCTATGTTAACTACATTGCTTATGACCGTATTAAGAAGAGTGGTAACATCTGGTACTACACAACAATGGAAACAGAGACAGTTGTTGACAGCACAGGTGCTCCTGTTCTTGATGAAGAAGGCAACGAACAGACTCAGAGAGTTCGTAAGTTCTTCAAGATTAACACTGCAGCAGCTAACGAGTTCTACTCAATGATTAACTGGGATTGGAACTTCTATGCTCCCGTTCCTCTTTCAGGTGACACAACATCTGACGGTCTTAACGAGCTTAACTACGAAGCACTTATTGCTGAGTACGGCTCAATTATGGAATCTCTTAACCACCTCATTTATGTTGTTTATGAAACAGCTCTTAACGATGATGTTAAGATGGCATTCGAAGATCTCACAGGTGACCCCTGGATTGATGGTCCTACAACAGAAGAGTATGCAGACGGTGAATCCAACATTATGTACAACCTCACTCGTCTTGGTAAATACCTTCTTGCTGAGCACGCAGACAAACTCTTCGGTCAGGATTCTCCCTATGTTGCTTGGGAATACGAAGATGTTGAAAATATGACAATCATTGAGCTTGTTGCTCATATCGGTCCTGTTTTCTTTGAGGATGTAATGCCCCAGCTTATTCTTCCCAAGAACGAAGACGGCACAGTTAAATTTAACGATAAAGTTCAGGTTCTTGAATTTGGTGCAGCAGTTATCCGTGAATTCATGACAGAAATTGCTCCCAACGTTAACTATGATTCCTACATCTGGAAAGCAGGTACATTAACATCTGCTACAGGTAGAGAATTTGCTGTTCACACAGCAGACGAATGGTTCAACATCATTCTTAATATGGGTATGGATATTGCTTATGTATACCTTAACAATATCACAAACTTCAATACAGCAGCTCCTGCACAGGCAGTATCCGAAGCTCGTTGGCAGGGTATGCTTGATACAGTTATTATGTGGGCTGTAAACTATGTTGGTACAGGTTCATCAGGTGTCCTTAACGGTCTTGATCCTACAACAGTTTCAGGAAAGAGCGGTCCTTTCAACAAGCTCAGCTACTTCCTTAACACACTTCTTCCTCTTGGTTTTGTTTGCGGTTGTACAACAACCTCTTGGGACTTTGACGTTGAGGTTCTCTTCGAAAAGATCAAATCCTTACTTACTACTATGGACCTTACATTAGTAGCAAGTCTCTTTGGTAGAAACCAGGATTCCAAACTTAACATTTTGGATGACGGTAACCTTCTTACAAATGTTCTTGACCTTGTAAACAGAATTCTCAGCCTTGTTATTGGTCAGAATCTTCTTCCCAATACAACAAACCTTAATTCTGCTATTACACAGGCAAACCTCAAGACAATTGTTGCAACACTCTTCAATGGTCTTTACAATCGTAGAGCAGGTATCCTTGAAAACGCTCTTCCTGTTGTAGCTAAGTTCGTTCAGGAATGGGGCGGTGAGCAGGAGCTTGGTTCTCCTGAGCTTAACCTTACAACTCTTATCGGTTCAACCACAGGTTCATTCGATATCAGAAACGGTTCAACAGGTGTTTGGAGACACTACGTTGACAAGAATGGTACAGCTCACCAGGATGAACAGTACAAATTCACCATTACAGGTGTTAGTGCATACAACTGGGATAGCTCAGCTTCCAGCTACATTACTTTCAACTCTTACACAAATACAGCTATTGACTTTGGTCAGAGTGGTACAGTTAACTACACTATAGCAGCTGTTCCTTCACCCGGTGCTATTAACAGAATTGTTATTGAATATACTGTTTCCGATGAAAGCAACAACCTTATGGCTGACGGTGCTAAATTCAAAATTGAAACATACGTATGGCTCAGTGCTGCTGCTTCTGACGCAGGTTCTGAAATTCAGAACAACTCTAAGATTCTTTACACAAGTATCTACACACCTCACTATGTAAGCCTTGAAAACGCTCCCAATGAAATCCGTGGTCTTTCCACAGGTTACATGGGCCGTGACTACCAGGCATTCTCAGCAAAGCAGACAGGTAAGCTTATTGCTACTACCAAGACTGTTGACGGTATTACATGGGGTGATATTTCATTCCAGTTCAACAATGGTGAACGTAGAATTAACAACATCCACAACTTTGATACTTACAATGCAGCTGTTACAGGTGACGATGCTGACGAAGGTCAGACAGTAGCAATTGCAGGTAGCGTTGACGATGCTGCTTGGGAAGCTGCAGGTAAAACAGCAGGTTCTCAGACAAAGTTCACAATCGCTATGACTGATAAGGATGCTACAGAAAACCATGACCTTATTATTAAGTATTACAGTGGCGATTATCTCAGCAGACTCAGATCTCTTGTTGAAGATGAAAACAGAGCAATGAGAACAGCTGTTGAATACAACACAAGCGGTACATTCTATGCAAATAGTGTTCTTACTGCAGCTGATGATACAACAACACCTGATGACAACGAGAAGGAAACAAACTTCACAGATACTGCTATTAACCCCGACACAGGTGAAGAGGTTACAGTAATTGACGCAGCTCAGGCTTGCGGCGAATACATGGCAGCTCTTGAAGAAGGTATCCGTGCAGCATGGCAGGAGTGGAACGGTGCTTCTACATTCGAGCACGAAAGAATTTACCACAGACTTCGTATTGCTACTAACGACGTTCAGTACATCAAGAAATCTGCTGAGCAGATTGCTGCTGAAGGTGGCGTTTCTCTTGATCCCAGCGTTGCAGCACTTAAAGCAAAGCTTAATACAATTGAAGCAACATACAGCGATACAAAGGACTATACAGATTACAAGATGTATAGATGGAACCGTTACAACGATGCAAGAGATGATGCTCATGCTATCGTAAACGCACAGAAGGCTGCTTCACTTGCTATTGCAGATGACCAGTACTTCACCTACACAAGCATCGGCGAAACAGACCTCAGAGCTCTTGTTAAGGGCGATGCACAGGAAGCAAAGATTCTTGCTCTTCTTGAAACATACTCTGCTGATGAATACAAGATCAGACAGCAGGAACTCAAGGATGCTAAGAACCATTATGCAGGTTACTCACTTCTTGATGTTGCACAGGCAGAAAACCTTATCACAAGAATGGGCGAAAGACTTCTTCCCAGAGATCACGATGTTGACGCAACATACCTTAACACTGAAATCGCTTCTGCAAACGCTATGATCGGTAAGACTAATAACGGTTACACAGTACGTAGCTGGAATCAGTACATTAAAGCACTTGAAAAAGCAGAAGCAGTAGCTGCTAACCCCACTCAGATGACAGCATTTGATGCTAAGTACAATCTTCTTGTTGCTCGTAACGAGCTTAACAAGATTGGTGAAGAAGCAGACTACACCGAGCTTGAAACACTTATCGCACAGGCTCAGCAGGCACTTGCTAACGAAAATCTTTACGACAATACAGCTAAAGAATTCGGTCAGGTTCTTGCAGAACTTGGTTACAAATCCTTTACAAATGCTGATGGTGATGAAGTTCAGCTCTTCCCCGGTTCAGCACTTCTTGTAAATGATGAACCCTATGCAATTGACGATCAGGATGAAGTTGACGATGCAGCAGCAGCTCTTAAAGAAGCTCTTGCAAGACTCAAATTCAAATCTGTAACTGTTAAGTACGATAACGTAAATGTTAACGAAGAAACTCTCGTTGAAGACGATGTTAAGACAGAAGGCGTTGACGAGACAATCGTTGCTAAGGTTTCCAGAATTGCTGCTCAGAAGAGCATCGACGAAATCAGGGCTAAATTTGCTGCTACAGCACAGGGTATTACTGTTGCTCAGGATAACATCACAATTACTAACGACTTCAACTATGCAGTTGATTTCGCAGGTAAGGAAGATGAAGGCATCATCTACGTTGGTACAAACGCAACTGTAACATTCTACACAGCTCTTTCTAACGGAACATTGATTCCTGTTGCAACAGCTAAGATTGTTGTTGAAGGTGACCTTAACGGTGACGGTGTTCTTGACGTTCTTGACGCTAACATTGCACAGCTTACAGCAACAGAACACGCTGAGCTTGACAGATGCTACTACCTTGCAGCTAACCTTAATGCTGACACAGGTATTACAGCTAACGACTACTCAGCAGTTGTTAACAAAGCTCTTGCATAATTAAAGCATTTTTAAAAAAGTTATTGCATAATTGAAAAGATTATGTTATAATACGTTGGTTCACGAAAGTGGACTGAAAAAACCACATAAATTCTGAATAAATCAAACCTACCCGTTAGGGTAACTTAACGGGTAGGGGCGAAAAATGCTATACTATTATATATATAGGCGTGCAGCTCATAATTTTGTGGTACGGTCGAAAGACCGTTTGGAGAGAAATTGAAAAAAATTCTACCCAAGGAGGCAAAAAAATGTCAAAAACAAGAAAAATCCTTAGTGTACTTCTTGCTCTTGCAATGGTTTTCTGTGTTCTTTCAGTTAGCGCAAGCGCTGCTGCAAGCTACGAATCAGACGAAGATCTTGCTGAGTTCGGTTACGCACAGGAATGGGAACTTGTTGAAAGATCCAACGACGGCACAAATTGGATTGTTGACGTTGTTCTTACAACAAACTATCCCACAGGTTCAATTCAGTTCGTAGTTAACAACACAAACCCTGCAGCTGCAGTGCTTGACTACGAAAACGTTCAGTTAGGTGCCGGCATCACTTATTCTGCTGACATCAAAGCTAGCGCAAACGGCAAAGTTCTCATCGTTCCCGAGACAACTGCTGACACAGTTACAGCTCCCGAGTTTGACGGTGCAGTTGTAGCAACTCTTACTTACAAATACTCAGGCACAGGTTCAGCTAAGCTTACAATTGCTAACGCTCCTAAGAAAGCTGACGCTCCTGCAGGTACACTTATCGCTGCTCGTATGGACGACGGTGATATCGTAACAGGTACTCCTGTTGTTGGTCAGGCTGCTACAGTAACCGGTGAAGTTAACATTGGTTCTGCTGCTGCTCCCGAAATCGTTGCTATCGACGGCACAATTGGTGTTGTTGATACAACAAGAACATTCATTGACGAAGACAATGGTATTGAATGCACAGGTTACCTTTATGGTGTTGACCCTTATGATGCAGGCGAAACAGTTGACTCTGTTTTCACTGTAAACAATGGTTCAATGGAAATCATTGCTAACGAAGCAGGTTCTGAATGTGGTACCGGTACAATGGTTAACGTTCTTGACAACGATGGCAACGTAGTTGAAACTTATGTTCTTATCATCTTCGGTGACGTTGATGGTGACGGCGAAGTTACAGTTTTCGACGCCAGTGCTATGGAACTTCATGACGCATATATGCTTAACGATGATACAGGTCGTTTCTTAACATACCAGGCATTTGCTGGTGATGTTGACGGTGACTTTGAATCAACAGTTTTCGACGCAAGTGCTGTTGAGCTTCACGACTCATATATGCTCAATGATGATACAGGTCGTCTTGTAATCAGCGATATTATTGCTGGATTATAATAAAAAAAATCAAATTAGGAGGCACTTAAAATGTCTAAAAAAGTTTTAAGCCTCGCACTTGTAGTTGTAATGCTCATGTCTATGTTTGCATTCTCTACATCTGCGGTTGACCTCTCTGCAGGTCAGGTTGCTGTTAAGGTTGTTTCCGACGCAGTTGTTGGTGCTCCCGCAGGTACTGTAGTTACTGTTAAAGTTTACTACGTTCTTCCTGCAGGTGAAGAAACAAAGCAGATGGCTCCCGGTAATACTGCTATCGGTTATGACAACACAGCATTCTCAGTTGATACAAGCACATTCGCTTGGGGTTCAACTTATGCTAACTACTTCAAACTCGCTTCTAACACATGTAACGCAGCTGCTACAATTTCTAACAACATCGTTAAGAAATTCAGCGCTGCTGATACAGCAAATGGTTGGAATGCAGCTCTTCAGGTTCAGCAGGCTTACGAAGGTTCAACATATACAAAGAACACAGGTTTCCCTGCAGACGTTGACTGTGAAGTATTCACACTCAAGTTCACAGCTCTTAAAACAATCGAAGCTGATGACGTAATCGGTGTTGTTTCTGGTGCTTATGGTCAGTCTTTCTTCAAAGTTAATGCTTTTGATGAAGCAGCTACAACAAAGTATGCAACATACGATATTGCAAACGTTAACCTTACTGAAGGTGTTGCAGCTCCCACAGCAGCAGCTAAAGCTCCTGTTTACCATGTAGCTAACCAGGTAAGACCTAACGGTGACGCTATGGATATCGGTATCAAAGCTGGTTTCAACACAGATGATGTTGCTATCGCATTCGACGCTAACGGTACATCTACAAACGTTGCTAAAGTTGGTGCAAACCTCAAGATTAACGGTGTAGATGCTGGTACAGGCACATCACGTTTCGTTTACAAGATTTCTGATACAGAATATCAGTATCGTGTAATCATCGAAGGCGTTGCTAAGGATTCTACTGATGTTTACACAGTTGAACTCTTCGTTGAAATGTCTGACGGTACAATTATCACCGGTGACACAGTTACTGTTACAGCAGCTGATGTTGTTGGCAAACTTCCCGCATAATTAAATGATTTCGAAAGCTTACGAAAATCCGGATTTCTATGTTGTGGAGTTTGACCTGGAGGATGTTCTTACATCTTCTGCAGTTGTTCACACAACACAGCCCAGCACAACATTCCCCACAACCACAATTCCTACCACTACTCTTCCGGAAACAACCGAAGGTGGCCTTCAGGTGGGAACCAGTGGTCAGGGTGATATTGTGTTCAGACCATCCGAGTATTTTCAGTGATTCAATAAGATATACAGATATTGAAAGGAGTATTTTTTAAATGAAAAAATACACAGCACCTGAGCTCGAAATCATGGAGTTCGAGCTCGAAGATGTACTCACTGTTTCCATCGCTAATGGCGTTGGCGGCATCGATGACGGTTGGTATTAATCCCTAATCGTTTAAAGTTGATATAATCGGCTCTTACCTGCTCAGGCAGGTAAGAGTTGTGAGAAACATCTTATAAATGATTTATTCAGCAAGCCGGGGCAACCCGGCTTGTTTGAGTTAAAGGATAAGTGCGAAGTGCGAAATGCGAAACGTGAAGTGCGAAGTGCAGAATGCGAAGTTACTATTTTATTTGAGTTTATATATGTATAATGTAAATTGAAACAAGAAGGTAACTAAGGCACAGGCAAGCCAGTGCCTTACAAAAAAAGTGAAAAAGAAAAAAACGTAAGGTATGGGCTTGCCCATACCTCAGTAGGAAGTAAAATAGAAGGAAGTTCTTGGGAAATATGAAGTGTGGCACAGGCAAGCCAGTGCCTTACAAAAAAAGTGAAAAAGAACAAACCGTAAGGTATGGGCTTGCCCATACCCTTGTCGGCATTTTGAGGGGGGGATTGCGTGTATTTATACCAACGAAAAAAACTTCGCTTAAAAAATTATGATTATTCGTCTCCAGGGTGTTATTTTGTAACAATCCTTGCTCATAATAGGTCCAAAATATTTTGGGACAATGATAATATTAATGAACTTGGGAAAATAGTCGAAAACGAAATACTATGTATCAAGGAACATTATACGGATGTTAAGATAGATAATTATGTAATAATGCCGGATCATGTTCATTTATTGGTGACCATAGGTTGTGATGCTTTGGGAAACGATGAAGATCTATTGTTGGATGAATTATTGAAAAAGAGTATACACCCGAAACTAGAAAACGTTGTTGGTTCTTTAAAATCTGGTATATCACGAAAAATACATATTTTATATCCTACAATGAACGTTTGGCACAAGTCATTTTATGACCATATTATTACTAATTCCAACGAATATGATGAGATTTGGGATTATATTGATGCAAACCCCATAAGGTGGAAAATTAAGCATGGTTATATAAAAGATAATACATGTGAATAAATGTGTAGTGTGGCACAGGCAAGCCAGTGCCTTACGAAAAAAGAGAAAAAAACAAACCGTAACGGCACAGGCAAGCCAGTGCCTTACAAAAAAAGTGAAAAAGAAAAAAACGTAAGGTATGGGCTTGCCCATACCTCAGTGAGTAATAAAATAAAAAAGGATGTGATTAAATGCCAAAAGTTAATATGGAGATGCTGCTACCTTTTATTGAGGAGGCATTTAATCGTGGTGCTGATTTTCAGATTCCCATAACCGGAACAAGTATGAATCCTCTGCTTTATCAGAACAGGGATTTTGTTAAAATTATTAAGCCTGACTTGCCTTTGAAAATAGGGGATATTCCTCTTTATCGCAGAGCTGACGGTGCTTTTGTTCTGCACAGAGTTGTTGGAATTAAAGAAACCGGCGAGTATATAATGTGTGGCGACAATCAGTTTCTTTTAGAATATGGCATAACAGACTCCAATATAATAGGTATAGCAAAAACACTTGTTATTGATGGTAAAGAAATTGATGTTGATTCTGATACAGAATATTTAAAGCACAAAAATAAATATGTAAAAAATGTTAATTCAAGATATCCGTATCGCAGATTCAGATACAGATTATCCCAAATAAAGAGAACTGTTTTAAAAAGTAACGACAGTACAAGCACTACCGAGGTTGCAGATAACCAAAAGGAAGCTGTAAAAAATGAAATAGTTTCTGTCGGCAGGTTACTTGTTTGCGTAATAAAAGCAAGCATTAATGGTGAGGTTTATGCCTTCCCTCAGAATACTGATTTTAAAAAGTTGTTTAAATTGGCGCAGAACCATAGAGTTACAGCGATGGTTGCACCTAGTGTAATGAAATGTGATTTCATTGACCCTCAAGTAAAAAGTGCCTTTGCAAAGGAGCTTTTTAAAGCATCGGCAAGATATACAGCTCAGGAAAAAGAGCGTAGTGAATTGTCTGCGCAGTTTTCTGAAAAGGGGATTAAGCATTGCTTTTTAAAGGGTGGCAAGGTTAACACCTATTACGATAACCCTGATTCCCGTTATATGCTGGATATGGATTTATATATAGAAAAAGAAAAGTATTCTTTAGCTGAGGAAATACTTGTGAGCAGGGGGTATGAAAAAAGCTCCCACGAGGATGATAAGGATGTAAGCTATATAAAGAAGCCATTTCTTATTGTGGAGCTTCACAAGGAAATTAAGTATGATTATGATAAAGGCTATGAGTACTATAAAGGTGCTTTTGAAAGAATGGTTTGTAAAAATGGTTCTGAAATGTTTATGACCGATGAGGACTTTTATGTATACATTCTTTCCCATACTGCTCACCATTTTGCAACGGGCGGAACAGGTATAAAAAGTGTTATTGACCATTACTATCTTTCAAAAAAGCTTAAACCTGTATGCAATGCAGAGCTACTTGATAAAAACATTTCTTTGCTGGGACTTAGGGATTTTGCTAAGCAAATGGATGCTTTATGTGATTTTTGGTTTGGAGAAGGTGAGAGCAGCGCTCTTACAAAACAGACAGAGGAGTACATAATACTAAGCGGTGTTTTCGGTAACGAGGTTAACAGCTACCTTGGTGGTATCTCACGAGGAGAGTACACCGAAAACAAAAAATCTTATTTTATAAGACGGCTATTACCACCCTTGGAAGCTATGAAAATAAGATACCCTGCATTGAAGCGGCTTCCTGTGCTACTGCCTGTTTTCTGGGTAGTACGACTTGTTCAGGCACTGTTCAATCCAAAATCTTTGACCAACGAAACTAAAACAGTATTCTCCATTGATCAGCAACAGAAAAAAGACTATGCAGATTTTATTCAAAAAATGGGCCTATAATTTTTGAAAAAACTATTGTAGAATATTGTTATATATGTTAGAATAAGTAGGATAGAGTAATGCGACTTGTGCATTGCTACGAAATCTGAAAAGGAGATCAACCAATGGCTTACGAAGAAAAGAAAAATTCTTATGATGACGAAACCGGTCTTGAACCAATACTTAAATTGATCAGACAGGTTCTTAACAAATGGTGGCTTATTGTTGCTTTTGTTGTTGTTTTTGCAATAGCAGGCTTCGGTATTGCTAAAATTACTTATAGTGAAGAATATACATCAGGTATTATCTTCAATGTTTCCAATAAGGACAGAGAAATTGCCGGCGATGCAAGCTTATATACAACAGCCAGTGACGCACAGGCTTCTGCAACCCTTGCTAACAACTTTAAAACACTTATCCAGACAGGTAATGACTTTATTACCAAGGTTCAGGAAATTGTTCAGTCAACTACAGGTGAGGAGTATTCCAAAGAGGCGCTCAGAAGATTAATTTCTGTTGAGGTTGTTCCGGATACAACACTTATTAAAGTTAATGTTAAATCCGAAAATCCTGATTTAACTTATGCTGTTGCAACTGCAATCCAGAGCGTTTACCTTGAAATTGCTAAGGATGTTTTCCCCACAGCAAATATCAGTATAGCTGACAATGCTACAAAGGCTAAGCTTGCTGCTGACTCCTCCACTCTTATTTTTACAGCAGTTGGTCTTTTGATGGGTGCTGCACTTGCAGTATTGATTATTCTTATTACTGCAAAGGTACAGAATAAGCTTCTTTCTCCTGAAGATATTAAAAACAACTTCAATGTCAGCATCATTGCTACTGTTTCCGATATTAAGAGTAAGGGTAAAAAGAAAAACGATCGTACAAGACTCCTTATTACAGATAAGAACGTTGGTCTTCCCTTTATTGAAACCTTCAAGCTTATCAGAACCAAGATTGAAAATGTTAAGCTTAAAAAAGGTTATTCTGTTTTTGCTATTACCAGCTCAACTGAAAGTGAAGGTAAAACAACATGCTCTGTTAACACAGCACTTTCTCTTGCTAAGGGTGGTAAATCTGTTCTTCTTATTGACGCTGACTTGAGAAAGCCTGCTGTTTGCAAAACTTTGGGTATTTCTGTTGAAGGCGAGAAGGGCGTTTACGATATAGTTACAGGTAAGAAAACCTTTGAGGAATCTGTTAAGTATATCGAAAAGCTCAACCTTTATCTTCTTGTTGCTTCTGCTGCTGTTCAGGATCCTTCCGAAACACTTGCATCTGAAGCAATGGCTAATATTATCAAGCAGGCAAGAGAAAACTTTGACTACGTAATCGTTGACTGTCCTCCTGCAGGTGTTGTTGCTGACGCAGCTATCGTTTCCAATTACACAGATTCAATCATTTTCGTTACATCTGAAAACAGAGTTGCTATTCCTCAGATTGAATACGCCCTCAGTGACCTTATGACTGCTAAGTCTGAAATTCTTGGTTGTATCTACAACCGTGCAGGTAGCAGCAATGTTAACTTCAGTGGTAAGAGTGGTTACGGTTATGGCGGATATTTCTCCAACCGTTACGGTGGATATTATGGTTCCTCCTACTACTACGGAAGTCGTGGTTCATCTTATTACTATGGCAGTCGTGGAAGCAGCAGTGGTCGCCGTCACCACAGAAGCAGAAGCAGCAGTAGTAAATAAAACAAACATTAAAAGTGCCTTCTCAATACGAGGAGGCACTTTCGTCATTTTTTATAAATAATAAGAATTATTTTTTATGTGCTTTAGTTGTTTTTTTTCAACAGAAAAGAAAAAAACTATTGATTATTTATGTGATTTGTAGTATTATATGGAATGTGATGTAGTCTAATTTAGGGCATTTTGCGCCCTTTTGCGATATTTTTGATGTTTTTCACAGAATTATTGCTTTGACTCAGAATTTTTTAGGTTATTATTTACTTTGATTTGGAGGCTTTTATATGGCACTTGAATTACCAAAATTCGGCAAAAAAGAAAAATCTGCAGTACCAATGAAAGAAAATGGGGCAGTTTTAAAGGTTTCGCAGTTCTTTGAAAAGAATCCTTGGATGAAAATTGCTATTCCCGTAATCCTTTTCCTTATACTGGTTGCAGTGTTCTTGCTGGTTATATTTGGTGACGGAATTTTATCCGGTAAAGACAATATTGAAGGAAATGATCCTTCTACACCTACTGAAGAGGTTCAGGTTATTCCCGGAAATAATATCATTAAAGATAAAGAGATTGTTGACCTTATCAATAATGACCCACTTTCACCTGATATTCTTTCTTCAGCAAAATACACCGGTTCTGTTGTAGGCTCAAGTGGTCTTAAAACTGCTCTTATTCAGATCGGCACAAATAATGATGTTCTTGTTCTTTCTATTGGCGAAACAGTCGGTGATTCCGATTGGGAGCTTAAAGAAATTTACACCGACTATGTTATTTTCAGAGCCGGTGACACAACAAAGAAAATCAATTTATCTTAATTAGTAAATAATTTATGTAATATACATATAAATTAGGGGGATTATCCAATGAAAACAAGCAAACGCAAAATGAGATCAATCGGTATCTTTGCACTTGTTCTTGTAATGCTTATGAGTGCAATCTTACCACTCTCAGCAGCAGGTAGTGCAATTGACGAAGCAATGGGTACTTACATAGTTAAAAGTGGCGACACTCTTTCATCCATTGCAGCAGCTCATGGTGTTACAGTTTCCGACATTGTAACAACAAATGGTATTTCAGCTTCAGCAGAGCTTTATGTTGGTCAGAAGCTTGATATTCCCGGTGCTGCTTCTGTTGAGGATGACTCAACAAATGTTTACGGTTCTTCAAGCACAATTTCCGTAAACTTCAAAGACGCTGACCTTATTGGTGCACTTGAAACTGTTCTTGCACACACAGGCTACACAATGATATTCAAGGGCAGCACAGTTAAGGTTCCTGCAATTACTCTTGAAAATGTAACACCTCTTACAGCTATTGACTATATCCTTCGTATGGTTGATATGACTTACATCAAGCATGATGACATTATTTATGTAGGTTCTTCTTCTACACTTAACTCCAGCTTTGTAGATAAAGAAGCTCTTACAAAATTCTCTCTCAAGTATATCTCTACTGATACACTTACATCTCAGCTTTCAACACTTGGTGTTTCCGTAAAGATGGTTAAGGTTGACATTAACCTCAGAGAGTTCTGGTTGTCCGGTACTCCCATGCAGCTTGCTAAGGTTAACCAGATTATCAAAACCCTTGACAATAAAAAGAATACAACAGTTGGTAGCGCAAGCATAAGCACAAGCTTGTCTGCTATTGAGCTTAAATATATTTCTGCAAGTGAATTCAGCAGCTTGCTTGCTTCACTTGGTCTCCATCCCGGTATTACAATCGCTGCTCACCCCATGACACTTTATGTGTACGCTTCAGGTGATGCATACGAAGATATTATGAACGTTAAAAAGCTTGTTGACTTCGAGGACACAAGTGTAACTCCCGGTACACCTTCAGAGGACGGAACAACTGATGAAGGTACAGACGGTGACAAGAACGACGCTACAAACGACAATACCAATAATGACACTAATAACAACACCAATAATGGTGGTAGCTCTGATGTTGTTATTACAGACGGTGAAACATCTCTTGTAAAAATCGATCTTCAGTACCTTACAAAAGCAAATGTTGAAGAAATCGTTTCAACATTCGGCTATGATGTTGACATTCTTGGTCTTGAGCTCTACGAAAAGAGAGTATGGATCAAGGGTGAAGCTGACGAGGTTGAAGAAGCAGTTGATCGCATTAAAGAAAACGATACAGCTGAAAATGATGCAACAAGAACATTCTTCACATACGAGCTTAAAAATATTGTTGCTTCCGAGCTTCAGAGCAAAATCGCATATCTTGATATGTCCGGCGTAGAGTTCTACTTTGGTTCATATCCTCAGCTTACAAAATCAATTATGGTTTATTGTAATGCTAATGATGTAGAAGAGATTAAAGAGATCATTAATTCTCTTGATACAAACCTTGGTGAAATGTACTACCCAATCGCTACAATTACAGATGCGAATGAAATTTCTATCCTTGCTACTAAGCAAGAGCTTGTTGTTAAGCTTCTTAACAACCCCACAATTTCTGTTGATTCATTCGAGCTTTCAGCAGACCTTGATCCTGCAGAGGATACATTCAAATATGTTCTCTATGTTCTTGAATCTCCTGAAAACATTGATTTGATTGCAGATATGTGGAATAAAATTGGCTAAAAACTTCACTTTGGAGTGACTGTTATGGAATTTATTAATCAACAAAGTAATTATCCCGTGAACCTTGAGCAATTGCTCAGGCTCACGGTTGAGAAAAAAGGTTCTGACCTTCATATAGTTGTTGGTATGCCACCGTGTATCCGTATTGATGGTGATATCGTAAAACAGGATTACCCCCCTATGTCACCGGTTGATGTTGAATGTATGCTTATGGCTGTGCTTACCGACAAAAACAAACAGACTCTTCAGGATACACTTGAGCTTGATATTTCCTATTCAGTTCCCAAATGTGCTCGTTTCAGAGGTAATATTATTGTTCAGCGTGGCACCTTGGCTGCTGTTTTCAGAGCAATCCCCTTTGAAATTCCCACTCTTGACAGATTAGGTTTGCCTGCCGATGTAAGAAGACTTTGCTCACTTCCCCGTGGACTTATTCTTGTAACGGGTCCTACAGGTAGTGGTAAGTCCACAACTCTTGCGGCTATGCTGAACCATATGAATATTAACTATGAATATAACATAGTTACAGTTGAAGATCCCATTGAGTTCCTGCACTCTCACAAGCGTTCCATTATCAGGCAGCGTGAGTTAGGCGGAGATACTCTCAGCTTCAATAATGCGTTAAGAACAGTTCTTCGTCACGATCCCGACGTTATTATGATTGGTGAGATGCGTGACCCTGAAAGTATCAGCATTGCTCTTACAGCTGCTGAAACAGGACACCTTGTTCTTTCCACATTGCATACACAGACTGCTCCGCTTACAATTGCCCGTATTATCGACTCTTTCCCCAGCGAGCAGCAAAATCAGATAAGAAGTCAGCTTTCCAATACCTTGCGTGCAGTTATTTCGCAGCAGCTTTTACCACGTATAGGTGGTGGCCGAGTTTCTGCTGTTGAATATATGGTTGATACCCCTGCTATCAGAAATATGATTCGTGAGGGTAAAGACCATCAGATTTACAGCACAATGCAGACTGCTCAAAAAGAGGGTATGCAAACAATGGACCAGGCACTTCTTAAATTGCTCAGAGAGCAAAAAATTAACAGAGAATCCGTTTTGGAAAACTGCGTAGAAAGAGCAGAAATTCTCAGACAGATTCAAATGTATTGATATATTCCATTTTATAAGGGGGCAGACTCTTGGATTTTACGTATGAAGCGCTAAACCGACAAGGTCAGTCAATAACAGGTAAGGTTGTCGCCAGCAACACAGCAGAGGCTTATGAAAAGCTTCGTGAAGCAGGCGTTGTTGTTACAAGACTTTCTGAGGTTAGTGGTAAAGGTGTTAAGAAAACAAGAAGCAAAAAGGTTGGACTTGCAGATATGTCTATGTTCGCACGTCAGCTTGCTGCTATGATTAATGCAGGTATTCCTGTAACACAAGCTATGCAGACTCTTGTAGGACAGACAACCAACCAGACTCTTGCCAATGCAATTAAAAATATTGCTGAAGATGTTGAAGGTGGTTCTGCACTTTCCGAAGCCTTTTCTGCACAAAAGCCTGTTTTCTCAGACCTTTTCTGCTCAATGGTTGCAGCCGGTGAAATGGGTGGTATGCTTGATAAAACCTTGCTTGCTATGTCCAACCAGTTACATAAAGATAAACAGCTTAAAGACTCAATAAAATCAGCAACATCTTATCCCAAAATGGTTGGTATTTTTGCTATAGTTATTCTTTTAGCTATGCTGTTCTTTATGGTTCCCACCTTTAAAGGCATGACAGAAACTGTTGAGGATTTAAACCCCATTACAGAGCTGGTTTATTTCTTATCAGACTCATTACGTGCTTACTGGTATATAATTTTCCCTGCAATTGCAGTTATAATTTTCATAATTATACGCATTATAAAATCCCCACCTGTACAGCATTTCTGGGAGAACCACAAAATGCAGTGTCCTTTGATAGGTGAGCTTATTACAAAAACAATTCTTGCCCGTTTCTGTCGTATCTTTGCAACACTTATCGGTGGTGGTGTTACAGCAGTTAAGGCTCTCGAAACAGCAGGTCCTACATCCGGTTCAAAGCTGGTTGAAGCAGCTGTTACAAAAGCTATCGAAAATGTTGAAAACGGTGGAACAATCCACGAATCACTTGACGAGTCCGGTTTATTCCCACCTATGCTTATTGGTATGATAGCAATTGGTGAGGAGGCAGGTACGCTTCCTACCATGCTTGATAAGGTTGCAGAATTCTACGAGGAAGACGTTGATACACTTGCGAAGAGCTTAGGTTCAACTCTTGAGCCTGTTATGCTTGTTGGTCTTGCAAGTATCGTTGGTTTCCTTATTATTTCGCTTTATCTTCCTGTTTTCCAGGCATCTACAGCAATGCCATCCTAAACAGAAAAAATATAAAAATCCAAATCCTTTGCAAGGGAGATTGATACAATGGCTAAAGTAAACAGTGCTATCGGCATTGAGTACAATTCACACGAAATCAGAGCTGTTGAGCTTACAAAAGGTTCAGATGGTTCATATAGCGTTTCAGCATTTGGTAAAGAAACACTTGATTCAAGTGTTATGGGTAATGGTATAATTGTTGACAATTCTTTGTTTGCAGTTTCACTTAATGACCTTATGGCAAAGAATAAATTTAATACCAACTCACCTGTGGTAGTAGGTGTTAATAACGAAAATGTTATTATGCGTTACGCTACCTTTCCTAAGGTTCCCGATGATAAATTAAGAGGCGTAATTACAATGCAGGCCCAGGATTTCATTCCTGTTCCCATTGCAGAGCTTGGTCTTGACTTTGTTGTTATTGATGAGACAACAGATGATGATGACCAGCCCGCATTAAATGTTCTTCTTGTTGGTGCAAGAAACCTTATGCTTCAGAATATTATTCAGAACATTGAGGAGAATAAGCTTGTTGTGGCTGATATCGACAGCGCTTTCCTTGCATGGACTCGTTGTATTATTGAGAAAACAACACCTGAAGAGGTTGTTGGCTTCCTTTGCCTCACAGACGATGTTCTTGATTTCGTTGCAATTGCAGACAAAGAAATTAAGATGGTTCGTTCAATTAATATTCCCGACAGAGCAGTTGTTGAAATTAAGAAGGCATTTAATGATCCCCACGAGATTATAACATCAGAAATGGACGTTATTGTTGATTTGCTTTATTCCGAGCTTTCTTCTTCAATTAACTATTTCCAGATGCAAACCGGTTATATGATGAGTAAGATTTATTTTTCAGCAGCAACAGAGCTTGAAAATGATATTATTGATTCACTTTCAGAAAAAAGCTATGTTCCTCTTGAAAAGACTGTATTATATGAGAATTATTCAACATCATCTTTTGATGCAAGTGAGTACGCAGGTTGTATTAGTCTTGCAAAGGTAGCATTGGAGGGTTAAGCATGAAGTATAGAGTTAGCTTGCTTCCTGAACAAAACAGGAAGCGTTTAGATGGTAAAAAGAAACTTGAAAAAATCAAAGTATACTCTCTTGTAGTGCTTATGGTTCTTGCAATGTTCCTTGGTGTAGTTGTTGCAACAAACTTCTATGCAGAAACAAAGCTTAAAGAGATTCAGCAGCTTGATAGTGAATTTGCTCAGAGAGTTGCAGAGCTTGAACAGTTCCGTGAAATTAATGCTAACCTTCAGGAGAAGGTTAGACTTATTGAGAGCATCCAGGTTGAGGAACCTCAGCTTGTAAACTTTGTTGCAAAAATTTCCAACCTTAAAGCTCCCGGCATAACAATTACAGCACTTGATTGTGTTGATTGGAAAACAACACGTAACTGTACATTAACCGGTACCTGTGACAATCGTGATCAGTATATTAAATATGAGGAAATGCTTAAAGGCTTAGAAGGTGTTTCTTCCGTAACCGGCATAAGCTACAAGGCAAGTCCCGTTGAAGGTACACTTGTAGAGTTTACAATTAATGTTACCTGTTCAGGTGGTGCAGCAGTTGTGACTGAAGCTCCTACAGAAGCACCTGCTGAAGGTGAAACAACTGCTGAAGGCGAAACAACTGCAGAGGGCGAAACAACTGCAGAAGAATTACCGGTAGAATAAAGAAAGGGGAATTGAATATGAAGGGCAAAAAAATTGACTTGAACGATATTAAAAATTCTCCTTATACCACTGCGGTAGCGTTGATTTTGGTTATTGTTTTGGTTTTAGCTGCAATAGGATATATCATTTTTAATATTGTTGAAACTAAAGCTGAAATTGTAGAGGTAAGAAAATCTTACGAAGAGAATTTAAAACAAATCGCAATACTTGAAGAGCTCAGAGCACAAAGTGAGAAGGCTGAAGCTCAGTTAGAGGTTTATAAGGGCATCCTTCCTGATGAATTAGGGGATGTATATAAGCTCCAGGAGAATGTTGTTGCAACTTGCAGAAACTTTGGTCTTGATGTTTCTTCAATTGAAGTTACTCAGGTTCCTGCACAGACACAGGAAACAATTTTTGTTTTCAATGTGTCCGGTAAGTTTACAGATATTCACGGCTATTTATCACATATTTCATCTCTCGAACAAATCCATAGATTCGATGCTATTGCATTAAAGAGAGAAACCGAAGATAAATACACAGCAACTATCTCTCTTGCAATTCTTTCTCAGAACGGTGCAGAGGGTGTGCTCGGCGCTGTAGTTGACGCAGCTGCATAATTAAACATAAAAATTCAAGGCAAGTCGAACATTTTGACACAAAAAATTGTTCGGCTTCTAGCCATATAATAAGTACATTATTCAAAGGGGAAGTTAGTCTTGGCAGATATGAACGTAATAGTTCCCGGTAGTGTCGGTTTTTTCCTTGTAAAAAATGGTGCTGTTACCGAAGAACAAATTTTTGAAGCATTAAGCGCACAAAAATCCAGTAAGGAGCTTTTGGGTACCATTCTTGTAGAAATGGGCTATTGCACTGAGTTGGATGTAGCAAGAGCAATCGAATCAAAAACCAATTGTAAATTTGTATCTATTGAAGAAACAGGTATCAACTTTGCATTGGCACATACAATTCCTGCAGATATTATAGCAAGAAAAGGTGTACTTCCTCTTTACCAGGATGAAAAGAAGCTCTATGTTGTAATGCGTAATCCTAACGACATTGTTACAAGGGATAACCTTTCTGTTATTACAGGTGGTATGGAAATTATCCCACTTGTTTCAACTGATACAGAGCTTACAGCAGCTATTAATACAATTGTTAACAATGCAACCTCAATAGACTCTTATGAAGAAGAAGAGGCATTGGAAGAGGATCTTTCTGCTCTTGAGGACCTTGCAGCAGACGAAAAACCTGCTGTTCAGCTTGTTAACCAGGTAATTACAAACGCAGTTAAAGCAGGCGCATCTGATATTCATATAGACCCACTTGAAAAAACAATGCGTGTTCGTTACAGAATTGACGGTGTTTTGCACGAAGTTCTTCAGCAGCCTATCAAGCTTCATCCTGCTGTAACCTCCCGTATTAAGGTTATTGGTGGTATGGATATTGCTGAAAGACGTGTTCCTCAGGACGGTCGTACAACAGTTAAGGTTGATGATCACACATACGATATCCGTATTGCTGTTCTTCCCTCTGTATATGGCGAAAAAACAGTTCTTCGTCTTTTGGAGCGTGGTGGTAACTCCGTTACACTTAAAGACATTAAATTCACCGGTGTACAGATGGACAGATTTATGAAAACAATCTTTATGCCCTATGGCTTCCTTCTTGTTACCGGTCCTACCGGTAGTGGTAAATCTACTACTCTTTATGCAACCCTTGCAGAGGTTAGTGACGTTACAAAGCACGTTATTACACTTGAAGACCCTGTTGAGCGTCGTATGTCAGGTATTTGTCAGGTTCAGATGAATACACGTGCAGGTATGACCTTCGCTGCAGCGCTTCGTTCAGTTCTTCGTGCTGACCCTGATATTGTCATGGTCGGTGAAATTCGTGACGGTGAGACTGCAAAAATCGCAGTTGAGTCAGCTCTTACAGGTCATATGGTTTTCTCCACACTTCACACAAACGATGCACCCAGTGCAATTACTCGTCTTGATGAAATGGGTGTTGAACCTTTCCTTACAGCTTCATCCTTGGTTGGCGTTCTTGCACAGCGTCTTGTTCGTGTGCTTTGCCCCCGTTGCAAAGAAGCTGTTGAGGTTACATATCGTGAAATTCGCAACAGTATGGAGGATTTCCCGATTCCCGAAGGTAAAACACTTGATGATAAAATAACAATTTACCAGCCCAAGGGCTGTATTTCCTGCAGTAACACAGGTTATAAAGGTCGTCAGGGTGTATTTGAATTCTTGCAGATTACTGACGAAATGAAGGCTTTAATTCTTCAGCGCTCCGGCGTTCAGGATATTAAGGAGCTTGCAATTAAACAAGGTATGCATACGCTCCGTCAGGAGGGTATTGACAAAATCCTTGAAGGCTCCACCTCAGTTGAAGAAGTTCTTCGTGTTATTGTATAAAATACCAAACATAATTTTAATTTCTGAAGGAAGGTATAGCGTATGAAGATATTGACAAGCAGAAATGGTATAGCTCTTATTGCAGTTCTGACAATGTTGTTGGTTCTTACTTTGCTGTTGCCTGCAATGTTTACAATGTCGGATACGGCAACCAAATTTTCAGTAGAGGGTACTGACAGGCAGAGAGCTTCCTATTTCGCCCGTTCACTTTGTGAAATGGCTGTTGGTAACTTCAAAGCTACCTATAGCGCAGAGAATCCTCCCAAAAACTCAACAGCTCAGCTTTTACAGGCTAAATATTCGGAACTACTTAACTGGTGTATGCTTCCTGCAAACCACGGTAAGCCCTCTGAACCTGTAAAATTCCAGGAAATAAATATGTATATAGATGAGAATGATGAGGTTTACTACAGCAACCAGACTCTGCCGGGTAAAACTACCCTGGTTGATGTTTCAAATATGGAGTTTGTGGGTACCGGTAAAGCTCAGATGACATATACATACTACGAAATGTTTTTGCTTATTAACCTTACAACCGGTGATCACTGGGAAATAGAAAGCAAAGACGATTATGAGGATTTATATGAAATAATTAAGATTTGTAAGGTAGATCAGGTTATTGCTCCCGTAACAGTAAACGGAACACGCTATACACCTAGTGCCACTATAGCTTCCATAATGAAAAAAATTATGGGACTGGATAGTAGTGAGGCACTTCCCGAGGACCAGAACTTTACTGTTTCTGCTGTAAAAAACAAAATAGTTAACTTTGATGCAGAAGCCACTGTTCGAGGTAAAAGAGAAACACGAAAGTGCGTTATTATACTTCCCACTTATCCGGCACAGCAGAACTGGCTTTTGTACCAGGGTGTTAACGTTGGTATGAGTAACGAGGTTTTCATCAACCCCAATGCTTCCACAGGACTTACCCAGATTAACTATAACGCACAGGGCTTTGACGATGCTTATATTCCTCAGAACCTTTTGACCTTCTCCTGTCTTGGCAATATGCGAATCAGTACAGAGGAGCTTAAAGAAGGTAAGTACGAATGGGACGGTAATAAGTACGTTACTAAATACGTTACACCTGAGGGTGGCACAACAGATAATCCCCAAAACGCTAAAGCTGCAGAGCTTCCGCCTAAGGCGTCAACATTTGTTTTCGACGTTTCCCCGGGTATTAATACAACACCTAACGGTGACCCCAGTGCTGCAATTATTGACGGCATCAACAGTGCGGATTACTATAACAGAACACAGGCAGACAACTTTGTTGCTTTCACAGCTTCAAACTCTATTTCAATGGAGCTTCCCATAATGCTTCTTGTTAACCCCACCCGTGCATCTCGTTTGGGTGACGGTATTGATGCTAACTATTCAATTTATAAAATGGTGCTTTTCCAGGCTCCTAACATTGTTTTCCACGGACAGGTTGATATGCTCGTTTCATTGTATGACAGACCTGCCAATTATAGTGATGGTAAAAAAATTGATGCACGTCGAATGTCAAGTGTTGTTTTGTCGGCACCTGCAAACAGTAGCCATACATACGTTAACGTTGACAGACCTGACCCGAAAACAGGTGACGGTAAGCTTGTAAGAGCAGGTAAGGTATTCTTCTATGAGGATTGCTACCTGTGGATTATTAACTACGCAAATGACGGAACAGGCTATTCGGACCATTGGTATGAGGTTGCTCAGACAGTTTACTACCGTGATAAGGACTTTACCAGAATTAAGATTGCAGAAGCCGGTGATGTTTACTACTTCAATGCAGAGGTTGAGAAGGACGGTGAGCCCGTAGGCTTCTCACTTGCCGGCTATGCTATTGAAACAGACTACTTACCAAACTACCAGAAGCATACAGTAAATGCAACACCTTGGTGGCAGGTCTGGACAAAAACACAGCAGGCTTTGTTTGGTGCATATATTAAAAATATGACAGACAATGTTAAAAACCCAACATACGTAAAAGAAGACTTCCATAAGATAGGCAATATTTATGCAGGTACCGGTAACCCGGATGATTTGGTTGTTCCTGATAGTGATGGTCTTTACACAATCTGGTCAAGTTGATGGTACATTTAAACAAACATATTAATTTATAAGAAAGGGTGTGTAATGATGAAGAAAATTAAAGCTTTGTTAAAAAGCAAAGTGGGTATGACCTTTGTTGAGCTTCTTACTGCACTTGCACTTTTGGTGATTATTATTACTTCATTTACACCTATGCTTCTCAACTCCTACGAAACCTTATATGAGGCAGGGGAGCGTAACGAGAAAACATATATTTCCAAAACCGAGGTTGAAAAATCCCTTGCAACCCGAGATTCTGAAGCTATTTCCAATTTTAAGCTGGAGTTTAATTCCTTAACGTCTTCAGCAAAGGAAATATATATTAAAATGAGAGCAGCCTTACAGAATATACAGGATAACCCATATGTTCAAACAGGTATTCAGACCTTCTACTATGGTGGTAATGGTTATATTAAGGTTGTTTCACCCTCTACAGTGCCGGATAACGAGCCCTGGAAGGAAGTTGTTATTCAGTTTAAGGGTATTAAAGTTAATGACGTTGTACCTGGTGGTGCAGATGCGGCTAAAATTATTACCCAGTCAGGTAAAGAGGATCAATTTGTTATTGGCGTTGAGGTTGTTTTACCCAGCACCAAGGATGGTAGCGCAGTTGTTAGTGAGGGCGAGCTTTTTGATGCTTCCAAAAATGCCCTTCAAACAGGTCAGTATGATGTTCAGATAGACAAGGATAATCCTAAAAACGCAATCATCAGAATTTTTGAATCTGTTGATGTTGTTACCTCCATTATTCAGATTAATGCCCATTACCTTGATGAAAACAAAAATCCCAACGTAGCAACAGCATACGTTAAAATAACACCTGCCAACATTATGATGGTTGGTGAAACCTCAAAAACTGACCAGTCAATTGAGGTCAAGGATGCTAATGGTAATGTTGTGCACGTTGCACAGATTCCTAACGTTGTTTACTACACAAGCTCAGGTGTTCAGCCAGTTAAGGATGATAATGGTTTAATAGTTGGTAACAGCTTTACTGTTTTTCCACGAACACTCAGCACTAAAAACACCCCCGGTGCAGTTGAATTTGCCGATAACGAAAACCTTCCATTCCCGGTAGGAACCAAATTTAATACTGTTGAGTGGATTTCTACCGATACCAGCGAATACCTTAGTCCATACTATGTAATGACAGGTAGCAACGGTGTTATTCAGCGTTTGTTCCTTTCCAACGGTAGTGCAAGCAACGCAAGTGCAATTGTTGGCAGGGAATTGAGTGGCGCACCTTACAGTGATGGTGGCTTGACAAAGATGTTCTTCCCCACCTTCTGGGGCGGCGATATTTCCCATCAGTTTGGATATAGTACCTTTTCTGCAGGTGATTTTGATACTACAACAGGTTATTATAACGACAGTGGTATAGAAAGCTGTTGGTATACCGGTAACAAGGATACTGCAGCAGGTAAACCTGAATATGATATTTATGGCGTTCAAACCAAATATTCTATGTATTTCAACGGTTTTGGTGCCTGGTGTAAGGAGGAAATGCGAAACGGTAGAAGAATTTCGTATATTCTTATTGAAGCAGGTGTTCCTTTAAGGTTAACAGGTACCCGTGTTGACGATAGTGACCGTTTCGGTGGTTTTTTGAGGTCATGGGAAGGCGCCAGTGGAATAGATACTATAAAAAATACAAATGAATCTCATTGGAGTGACACAAAAAAGGTTATCAGAGTTATAAACTATAACCAAGATAATGAGGCTGATAACGAGAGAGCTTTTGCATTTTTACGTTTAATAGCCTACGGAAACGCTCCTCTTTCAGAATTATTGAACGATAGTGAAGATAATAGCCAGGTTAAGTATCTTGAGAGCGCTGAAAGCAAGAATGTTAATGTGACAGCAGCTATCTACAATAAAGCAAGCGGTAAGATGATGTATTTAGGAACTGTTCCTGCGCAGGGTTTTTTACAGCAGATTGATAATACATCAACCGATGGTAATTATGCCGGTTGGTTCCAGCCTGAAACCGTGTTATGGGATAAGAAATATATTCCTTTAGGTGGATATACCGGTTACCTTATTAAAGGCTCGGATGCCGGTGGTACAACAATTACCAAGCTTTCTGTTAATGACGACAGAGGAATGTTGCTTGAATCGTTAAAAAGGTCTCAGGGTATTGCAACAAGTGGGGGGCACAGCTTCGGTACCAAGACATTTTATACTGATACAACAGACCAGTCATTAAATAGAGCAACTTTCTTTGTTGAAAGAACTTATAGTGGAACTGCAGACACATCTAATACTTTCTATAAAATGACAGATTCAGATTTAGAATTCACATTAGGTTATTCTTCTAACAGAGAGCAGGTTTTTGCAAATATAACTTACGGTACGGATAAAACAGAGTATCATAATTACTACGAGCGCTATTATAATCTTACTCACTATGGTGATATAAACAGATCTAACGGAACAGTTAGTGGCTCATATGATGATATTCCCAACTCATATTATTTAACTGAAACTTCAAACCTTATAAACCAAAAGAGTAATTCGTTGTATAATGTTTGGTTCCCCGGTGAGTTCTATAACCTTACCAAAACAGCAACGAAGGATGGTTTGACCGTAGCTGTTGGTTACACAGTTTCAGGTTCATCTTACCAGTGGGTTAACCCAAATCAGAAGGATAGCACATCAACGGCGTTGGGCAGCATTTATAATGATGGTGTTCTGGCTATTATGACAGATACCGATGAATCCTTCAAAAATATTCTTTATTATAAAGAAGATAATGTTCAAACATCGGATATTACAAGTAACTCAAAAATAGTAGGAAACTTTGATGACCAGTTTGGTACTTATGGAACGCATGCTCGTCCAAGTGTACGCTTCACTGCAGTAGATATATTTAAGCTTGGTGAAGATGGAACTGAGAAATCATATTATGCTATTTATGGTGACAACCACGGTAGAGTATTCTTCTCGTTGGTTGCACAGGTTAACGGAGCCAGCCACGCAGTAGCTGACAGAATCGGTGATTCTGCCGGTAACTATGGTAGCCTTGGTGGTCTTTCAACAGTAAACGAGTTTAAAGATACTGCAGGAAAATCTTTGTCAACACATTTTTCGGAAATTACCGATATTGCAGTTGACGGTACAGTTATTTATGTAACAGGCAGAGGTAACGGTGCAAACCAGCCTCCTAAGGTGGCAGTCGCTAAAAATATTCCGTCCGGTGATTTGACCTTTGCTGTTATTGACCTTGTTAATGTTCCCTCAGCAGAAAACTACCTTATTAACGATATGCTTAACTTAGGTGGTAACGTTTATGTTGCAGGTGAGGTTAAGGCAACAGGTACAGGCTTCGCTTGTTCAGTAAGCACAGACATCCTTACCCACTGTGTTGACAAGGGCTATGACAGTCTGGCAGATTACGTAAGGGAGCTTGGTCTTAACAATTCAGCAAATGATAAAGAGATTAACCCTGCTGCGTATTCACAGGTTATGCCTTATACTGATTTGCCCACTAAAATATACAGTATTGCAGGTAATGTTCAATAAATAAAGGAGATGATTATATGTTTAGATTTTTACAATCTAAAAAAGGAATGACTCTTGTTGAGCTCCTTGTGGTAATAGGTCTCCTTTCCTTGGGCTTTGTGGCGTTGGGTAATCTGGTAAAGATTACCTACCGTTCCTTCGCCAAAGCTGAAGAACGTTATGTTAAGCAGGAAGCTGTTAAGCACGTGGTTGAATACCTTCAGAAGGGTACAAACATAACAGCTGCAACCAGCTGTGAGCTTCGTCAAAGTCCTGATTGTATTCAGGAGGATACAAAGCACGAATTTGCTTACCTTTATACAGAGTTTAAAAAGGATACGGAGAACCCGGAAAAAACCGGATACTACCTTTATATTCTTGACAAGGGAATGGAGCCCACTGCAGCTAACTGCCTTAACCCCGACACACCTGTTTGTGTGTGGTTTGAGCCACTTGTAATTGTTGATGAAGCTACACATTCTTCGTCATTGGCAGCAGGTGTAAATGTTAAGGTTGCTGCCGTAGAAAAGGAATTTGACTACGGTGAGGCTGTGGGCACCCGTTCAGAGTTTTTCCCCACAGGTGACGACATTTTCTATGAATTGGATGTTACATACCATTTTCCCAATATGGTAGATACCAACAAGGTTGTTGTTCCTGTAATTGACGAGTCGGCTATTATGCCCCTGGGTACAGCTGATTTTTCAAATATGTACTTTGTAACAAAGCTTACAGTTGACTCAATGTACAAGGGTGACAACGCTAACGTTGATATGCAGTCCGGTGCACTTTGCTTTATTGCAACTGCTTCTTACGGTAGAGATTCCGGTGAGGTTGGCTTGCTTTGTGAGTTCCGTGACAAATGCTTGCTTACAAACCCCTTGGGTACAGCGTTTGTTAAGGCTTATTACAAGCTTTCACCACCTATTGCTGATATTATCAGGGAAAGTGAGCCACTTAAAGCGGCTGTAAGAGTTGCACTTAAACCTCTTGTGGTTATTGCAACCAATGCTCTTGACAGTGACCTTGCTGCAGAAAATGCACCCTGGTTTATAGTATTTGTGCTTTGTGGTGCAGGTTCAACAGCTATGGCTGTAAAGCTTAAAAAACAAAGGAAAAAAGCTAAAGAATAAAGCGCAGGATATCACTATATAAAAATTACTACCCGAAAAAGAGTTTTTTCTCTTCTTCGGGTAGTTTTTATATTAAACTATTAAAATATCAGGTTTCAACTCAGCGTTTTTCGTATTAATAAACTCTCTTACCTTCTGTGGTACAACAACTCTGTCGCTTAAATCCTTCTTTGTAGCAATATCAAGTATAAGAAGCTCGTCATTTCTGATAATGCCCCAAAGGCGTTTTATAACCTTTTTTGCTTCCTCGTTATTTCCGTCGTGGGTCAGAACAATGTATCTGCCGAGATTTTCGTAAAGACGGTCATTTTTTTTGCCTAAATCACCTTCGCCAAGACTCATACGAAACTGTTTTTCAAGCTCATCGGAATAGGTGAAATCATCACGTAGAATAATAGCCTTCAGCATAATAGAGTGATTGCCACTGTATGCTGTGTTGTTGAGAGTATATTTTTCGTAGTAGGTGTATGCCCTTACAAAGTTTTCCTTATGCTTTTCGTAAAGCTCACCAAGACAGTAGTAAATGTCGGCTTTGCTCTGGGGGTGTAAGCCCTCAAAATAATGCTGGGTAGCATATATTAAAAGGTTTTCTGCAGATGATATATTTCCGTTGCCACCACGTTTCAAAAGCTCTTTTGCAGCTGCTTTTATAAAATTGCACTTCTCCTCGTCGGAATAGGCATTGCTTTCATTGCCAAGCTCTTTTATAAGCTCGCCAACCTCTTTAGGTGACCAGTTTTTTGTTTTAAGTAATTTGTCTGTCATAATGTGCTCCCAACATAGAAAAATGTGATTATTGGCGAAGGCTATCCCTCTTTTTTATTAATGTAAAATGGAGAGATAAGCTTCGCAATGCTTTTACATATTGGCAAAAGGTAACTTTTAACTTTTAACTTTTAACTCCACTAACTGCTATTTGCTATTTGCTATTTGCTAACTGCTAACTGCTAAACCGGTTGCAGGGCACAGGCAAGCCGGTGCCTTACGGGTGCTTCTCATTCCGAATTCCGCATTTTTTGTACCACCCACCACTGACGTGGTCCCCCCTCCTTTTTTACATTCGTAAAAAAACAGGGATAGGCTTCGCAATGCTTTTACATATTGGCAAAAGGTAATTTTTAACTCTTAACTTTTAACTTTTAACTCCACTAACTGCTATTTGCTATTTGCTA
>JAZPXQ010000021.1:0-74651 GCA_045543695.1 Acutalibacteraceae bacterium
ACAAAGGTACGTCGAGCGGCGAGGTTTGTTCGTAGCATAAAACTTACAATTCTTTATAACTTGTTCTTTTTTTATTTTTTAAGGGATTCTTACAGATATCAGCCCTGTAAGAATCCCTTGCTTTATTATTTTCTTTCTTTAATTACCTTTGCAGGTGTACCTACTGCAACTGAATAAGGGGGAATAGGCTTAACAACCGTTGAACCACAGCCTATAACAGAGCCTTCACCAATATTGCCTGAATACATAACCTTACAGCCCATACCGATATATACATCTCTGCCGATTGTAACCTTTTCGCAATGACCACCCTGGTGATAGATAATATCATTTGGATCATCAAAAATATGTGAATAAGGAGTAAGGTTTATACCCTGTGCAAGAAGGCAGTCCTCACCAATCTCAAGACCTCTGTGACCGAAAAGAGTTGTGCCTGTGCCGATATATGTACCTCTGCCAACATTGATATAGCCTTCTTCTGTTCTTTCTGTATCCAGGTAAACTCTGTGCTGGAGGCGAACATTGTCATTTAAGGTTATGCCCTTAGGCCCTCTTGCAATAAGAGTGCACCCGTCACAAATCTGCACATCGTTACCAACTGTAATATACTCAGGGTTTATAATGTTTACACCTTTGCCGATTCTGACATTTTCACCCATTGATTTGAATTTTGTTCTGTAGTATTCAACACGAAGCTTTGCTGCATATTCAGAATCGTCATTCATAAAAATAGTTTTATAAAAGCTTTCCTTTGCTTCAGCGTCCATATTGTTGAATGCGTTTGTAAAAAAGTTATCCATAATGTATCTCCTTTGAGTCAAATAGAAATTATTCAAAATAAATTGCGCCACTCTGTGCAAAAATTAATGGTGGCAAATCCATACCCTTTTGCTCGGGAATTCTTGATGCGATTGCAATATCGTGAATTTTGCTGTATACGAAGCCCGGTTCAAAAACCACGTGGGCGCATAAAAATCCGTCTTTTTTTACAGGAAGAGTTACAGAATAATCTCCTGTTCTCTTTGCTGTATGCGTAAAACATTCACCATCTTTATCAAAAACAATCAGTTTATGATTTTTTCTTAGTTTTTTAACGTTTATGGTAACTTCGGTATTTTCAGTAAGCTTTACTGTATCACCTAAAATATTATCATCACAGGTTATGTCAATAAACGTAGTGCCAACATCGAAGCATATTGTTGTATGACCTTTTACAATAGCATCAAGAATGTCTTCCGGGGAATTGGATTTTGCATAAACATAAGTAACGGGCCAGGTTAAAAGGTTTGTAACAACATAATCCTTATGGTAATCGCTTCCGCCTACAACAGGAAGCTTATGACCGTTTCTTAATTGCTCGTGCCACCATTCAGTACACTCGAGATTGTCAAAATGTGTGGGAGCATTCCAGACCTCAAGAACATCAATATCTTTGGCATTCTTCTCCCAGCGCCAGGGACATTGTTTACAGTGAGGGTGGTTCATACAAATTACTGCACCACGCTGTTCGGCTTTGGTTTTAACCTTTAAAAAGTCCTCATAGGTTTCACAGGTGTTGTAATCCTCTTGATCAATAACATCCTTAACGCCCCACATATTACAATGCCCACCGTGCTTTGTAAGCTCAGCACCATAAATGAGGGTAAGTCCATCAACCTTTGGGAACTCCTTACAATTCACGTTGTGGTCAGTAATCATAAGAAAGTCAAGCTTGCTTTTCTTTGCTTTTTCAATAACCTGTTCCAAGGTTAAACCACCATCGGAGGCAACTGTGTGACAATGGGGCACACCCACATACCATTTGTAACCGTCATAACTCATAGATATTCTCCTTTCGGGGAATTTTATTTATATAAACAAGTATAAGCCCATAAGAAAATTTTGTCAAATGAAACAATAAGCAAAGCAGTCGCAAATTCTATAAAAGAACCTGCGACTGCTTTAATTCTAAATATTAATTATGCTTTCTTACCTGTAACTGCTTTGATAACAAAGAGTGTACCAATCATAAGAACAAGAGCTATAGGAAGAACTATCATCCAGTTGGGAAGGAAGCCTGCAATAATGTAGCTTACTGCAGAAACACCTGCAACTGTAAGTGCATAAGGAAGCTGTGTGGAAACGTGGTTAATATGGTCACACTGTGCACCTGCAGATGCCATAATTGTTGTATCGGAAATTGGTGAGCAGTGGTCACCACAAACAGCACCTGCCATACAAGCAGAAATTGCTACGATTGTGATAGGCTCGCCTGCACCGAATACAGAAAGAACAATGGGAATGAGAATACCGAAGGTACCCCAAGATGTACCTGTTGCGAAGGAAAGACCAACTGCAATAACAAAAATAATTGCAGGAAGAAGAGCCTGGAAGCCTGCTGCACTACCTTCAATAAGCTGAGAAATAAAAATCTTAGCACCGAGGGAGTCTGTCATTGCTTTAAGCGTCCAAGCGCAAGCAAGAATCATAATAGCAGGAACCATTGCCTTGAAGCCTTCGGGGAGAGATTCCATAATCTGCTTGAAAGAAAGAACTCTTCTGAGAAGGTAGAAAACAACTGTAAGAATAATTGCAACAAAAGCGCCATAAGCAAGACCAACGGAAGCGTCAGAGTTGGAGAATGCATCAATAAAGCTTTCACCACTGAAGAAGCCACCGGAGTAAATCATACCGATAACACAGCTGATTATAAGAATAACAATGGGAACAATAAGGTCACAAACTCTGCCCTTAGGGTTAACTTCCATTTCAGCAACAGCCTGTTTTGTACCACTTGTGAAAAGGTCACCTGTTTCCTTTGCATTCTTTTCATGCTTTTTCATAGGACCAAAATCAAGACCTGTAAGAGCAAGGAAAATCATCATTGCAATTGTAAGAAGTGCGTAGAAGTTATAGGGAATAGCCTTGATGAAAAGAGCGATTCCATTTTCTGCACCTGCACTATTTGCAAAACCTGCAACTGCTGCTGCCCAGGAAGAAATGGGCGCAATAATACAAACAGGCGCTGCAGTAGCATCGATAAGGTATGAGAGCTTTGCACGGGAAATCTTGTGTCCGTCTGTAACGGGACGCATAACTGAACCAACTGTGAGGCAGTTGAAATAGTCATCGATGAAAATAAGAACACCGAGAGCAATTGTTGCAAGCTGAGCGCCAACTCTTGATTTAATATGAGCTGTTGCCCATCTACCGAATGCAGCAGAACCACCTGCTTTGTTCATCATAGAAACAAGAGCACCAAGAAGAATAAGGAATATGAGAATACCCATATTATAGGAATCTGCAACGTTTGCAATGAAGCCATCACTTACAACGTGAACAAGAGTTCCTTCAAAATTGCCACCTGCATAAATTGCACCACCAACGATGATACCGATAACAAGGGAAGAATAAACCTCCTTTGTTATAAGAGCAAGAACTATAGCAATAATGGGAGCAAGTAATGCCCAGAAGGTTGCATACTGAGGGATAGACTCACGAACCTTGTTGATTGCTGTGTTTACGTTTGTTTCGAAATTCGGGTCTGCTTCAAGGTTGTCAGCATAGCTGTCAACATAAGCAAGTGCTGAGTCACCGTCAGCAAGGTCATACTCTGTTTCGCCAACTGTAATAACTGAAGATTCTGCAGCACCAATAGTTAACACTGCTGCATCTTCATCAGCTGTTGCTGAACAGATTGTACCCATAGTGAACATAAAAATACACATAATAAGCACTGCAAAGAATCTGCGTTTTCTTTGGTTTTTCATTTTTTACATTCCTTTCCTTTTCCTGAAATAAAAAATCATGGCTGTGAAAAACAGTCATGACTATTAAATCAATGATAGCTCTCCACAAATGTGACAGTCGCTTTGCTATTAACAAAGCAACCAACAAAAACGAAACCGGGTATAGCGTTTTTGTTTCGGCAATATCCCCTTTCGGCTTCTTCGTTGCCCCGCGGCTCTGAAACCTAATCTTGTCAATCGCACCTCTACCTAATTATTCAGTTCAGGTTTATACGAATTATATTGTATAGTGAAGGTCATATTTTGTCAATAAATGTTATATTTTTAACATTTGTCATTTTAACCGAATATTTAAGTTAAAATTTTACTTATTATCAATTGCAAAGAAAAATATTTGTGTTATACTATTAAATGAAATAATCTGTGTTACAAAACACAGTTGAAAGGATGATATTTTTATGGCAGAGAACAGATTTCTCGGTGA
Organism: Acutalibacteraceae bacterium; assembly: GCA_045543695.1. GTDB lineage: Bacteria > Bacillota > Clostridia > Oscillospirales > Acutalibacteraceae > DTU089. The sequence goes on from JAZPXQ010000021.1 coordinate 4,213, forward strand.
ATATCCTGTAATTGGTATTCGTCCCATTATCGACGGCAGACGTGGTCCCCTCAAAGTTCGTGAGTCTCTTGAAGACCAGACAATGAATATGGCTAAAGCTGCTGCTGAGCTTTTCACAAAAAATCTTAAATACTCCAATGGCGAGCCTGTAAAAGTTGTTATTGCAGATACAACTATCGGCCGTGTTGCAGAAGCAGCTGCTTGCGCAGAAAAATTCCGTAAGGAAGGCGTTATGATTACTCTTTCCGTTACTCCCTGCTGGTGCTACGGTTCTGAAACAATGGATATGGATCCTGCAACAATTAAGGGTGTATGGGGCTTTAACGCAACAGAGCGTCCCGGTGCAGTTTACCTTGCAGCAGTTCTTGCAGCACATGCACAGAAGGGTCTCCCCGCTTTCGGTATCTATGGCAAAGACGTTCAGGATGCTGATGACACAACAATGCCCGAGGATGTTAAAGAAAAACTCCTTCGCTTTGCAAGAAGCGCTGTTGCAGTTGCAACAATGAAGGGTAAATCATACCTTCAGATTGGTTCAATCTGTATGGGTATTGCAGGTTCTTCAATTGATACAGATTTCTTTGAAGAATACCTTGGTATGCGTGTTGAATCCGTTGACGAGGTTGAAGTTATCCGTCGAATGGAAGAAGGCATCTATGACGAGGCTGAATACCAGAAAGCATATAAATGGGTTAAGGAAAACTGCAAGGTTGGTTTCGATAAGAACCCCGAGTTCGTAAGAAAGAGCGATGAACAGAAGGAAAAAGACTGGGAATTCACAGTTAAAATGATGTGCATCATCAAAGACCTTATGAACGGTAACAAGAATCTTCCCGAAGGCAGAGAAGAAGAAATGGTTGGTCACAATGCCATTGCTGCAGGCTTCCAGGGTCAGAGACAGTGGACAGACTTCTATCCCAATGCTGACTTTGCAGAAGCAATGCTTAATACAAGCTTTGACTGGAATGGTGCTCGTGAGCCCTACATTCTTGCAACAGAAAACGATACTCTCAATGGTGTAAGTATGCTCTTTATGAAGCTTCTTACAAACAGACCCCAGATGTTTGCAGACGTTCGTACATACTGGAGCCCCGAAGCTGTTAAGAGAGTTACAGGCTATGACCTTGAAGGCAAAGCTAAAGAAGCACAGGGCTTTATTCACCTTATCAACTCCGGTGCTTGCTGTCTTGACGCTTGTGGCGAGGTTAAGGATGAAAACGGTAACGGTATCATCAAAGAATGGTATGATGTAACTGAAGCTGATATTAAGACAATTAACAATGCAACAGAATGGTGTGCAGCTGACAACGGTTACTTCCGTGGTGGCGGATACTCCAGCCGTTTCCTTACAAGAGCTGAAATGCCTGCAACAATGATTCGTCTTAACCTTGTTAAAGGCCTTGGACCGACAGTTCAGATTTGCGAAGGCTATACAGTTGCACTTCCCGATGAGGTTTCAGACATTATCTGGAAGAGAACAGACTACACATGGCCCTGCACATGGTTCGCTCCTACACTTACAGGTAAAGGTCCCTTCACCTCTGCTTATGAAGTTATGAACCATTGGGGTGCAAACCACGGTGCTATTTCCTATGGCCACATTGGTGCAGATATTATCACACTCTGCTCTATGCTCAGAATCCCCGTTTCAATGCACAACGTTGACGAAAGCAAAATCTTCCGTCCTGCTTGCTGGAACGCATTCGGTACACAGGAGCTTGAAGGTGCAGATTTCCGTGCTTGCGAAGCTTACGGTCCTCTCTATAAATAAGAGTTTTAATTTACTCCTCTCGATTTTCCGTCGGGAGGAGTTTTTTATTTAGTGATTTTATTGATTTTCCCACTAATTTATTTTATACTTTAGTGGAATGAGGTGGTTTTATGTATTGTATCAAAAAATTTTTCTGTGTAATGCTTTCTGCATTGTTTATCATCAGCTCTATGCCCTTTGTTGCATTTGCGGCTAAAGTTAATAATGTAACATATTATATTGATGCATTAAACGGAGATAATTCAAATTCCGGAACAAGCGAGGCAGAGGCCTGGAAGGATTTAGGTGGTTTCACAGGAGAACAAGCGCTTACAGCCGGAGTCAGTGTTCTTTTCAAGTGTGGCGGAACCTATGATTTCAATGTAGAATTGAATGATGTTATAGGTACAAAAGAAAAGCCCTTTGTAATTTCTTCTTATGGCAAGGGAGAAAGACCAATTCTTACAACTCAGGCAAAGGATGAAATTCTTACTCTTATAGATTGTTCTTATATTACAATATCAAATCTTCAGATGGTTGCGCCTAACGGTGGTGGTATCTGGATTGATACACTTGAAAGAACCTCCGAAGGCATTACTATTGACAATGTATTTTTTCACGATATGCCAAACGGAAAAGTAAACGCAAGAGACGATATGGCAAATGGTGCAGCAGCTGCAAGAGCTGCTGTTATGGTAAAGGGTCTGCCCGCTCGTTCAAGATATGCAGTAAATGACCTTACAATTAAAAACTGCGAGGTTTATGACTGTGCAAACGGATTTATGATATGGGGCTCTTGGAATGACGAACAAAATCCCTGGTGTGAGGAAAAGGATGCAGACCCCATTTACAACACAGGTCTTCTTATTGAAGGCTGCTATTTTCACGAAATGGATGCAGAAGCAGTAATAGTAGGCATTTGTGATGGTGCCTTGGTTACAAATTGCAGAGCAATTAATACGTGTCAGGGTGAGGGTGTTGATGAAAACGGTGAAATTCTCTATTTCACAGCAGCTATGTGGTTCTGGGGTAGTGAAAACAGTACAATAGAGTATTGTGAAATTGCAGGACAGAAAAACTTCGGTGACGGTATGTCCGTTGACTTTGACTCCTGCACAAACAACTGCACATACCAGTACATTTATTCTCACGATAATATGAGATTTATGTGCAACAATGCAAAAGAAAGTCCACAGAAAAATAATACAGTAAGGTATTGCCTTTCTGTAAATGACAATGGTGGCAGAAGTGCAATAGCTTCAGGAAACGGTGAAGATGGTTTTAATTTCTATAATAATACTATAATAAACTGTGCTGATTTCCACGTGCGCTATCTTACAAACAGCTTTGTTGCAAATAATATTATTATGCCTGAAGAGGGTTACATTATTTATTTCAACAGGCAGGAGGAAAAGGTTGCAGGAAATACATACACAAATAACTGCTATGCATATACTATGAAGCCCAGCATAGACTCCGACTCATTGAATATAGTCCCTAACTTCGTAGGTGGTGAAGATGCAGCAACAGCATATCAGCTTGCAGAAGGCTCTGTTCTCATAGGTGCCGGAGTTAAAATGGAAGATGATTTGAGTGTGGATTTCTTCGGAAACGAAATAACAGAGTCAAATATAGGCTGTTACGGTGGTTCAGGCGAAAAAGCGACAGATAACACAAAAAATACAGAAAATGAAACAATTATTGAAAAGCTAATAAGATTAATAAAAACTGCTTTTGCAACTCTGAAAAAAGAGTTTTATAAATTAATTGAAGATATAGAATAATCTTATATAAAGAAAAAAACGCAACTTCTTGATTTTCAAGGAATTGCGTTTTTTCTTTTAACCCCAATTATAGGGCCTGTGCATAAAGTTTACTTCATCCTTAGGGGGAATTTCCTGAAAGCCTGAAACCTTGGTTATGCCATGCTCAAGCATGGAGTCGTAAAGCTCTTCTATCCTCTTGTGTCTGAAGGGGTTAAGAATTGTATATCTACCTAAAAATTGGTTTGCTTTGTAATATTCCCAGCTTAAATTTGCTGTTTCAACATTAAAAAGCTGTTCTTCTGTAATATCGGCAGTCAGCGCTTTATCCCAAAGACCGTCAAGAGCAACAGCCACATTCATAGGATAAAAGCCTGCCTGATAATGCCAGTCAAAATCAAATGCGTGAGCAGAAACCTTAGTCTGAGCAATTTGAATATCAATAATCTGCTTAATATATGGTGCAGCCTCTTCACCGTAATAGGCTTTTATAAAGTCCATCATATGATATTCAACATCACAATTTACATCCCATTGAATTTTACAAAGAAGATAGTTACGGAGCTCGTTAAAGGCCGCAATATGTGTGTCACCACAGTTATAAATATAGCCGGTTATTCCTATATCGTGCATATATTTCATTGTAGACTGCATATATTCAAAATTCGAGAAAAACTGAGCTGTATTAATAAAATTTATGGTGTAATCATAAATATATGTCGTATCGGCAATTTTAGTCCAGTTCTCAAAATCCTTATGTATTGTTGGTTCAGGACTACCAAAAAGGTTTTCAAAGGTTTCATTACCATCCTGAGAACCACACTCGGTTAATGGGTGGCTTCTACAAGCCTTGTGCAATCTGCAAATAACGGGAACAACGTTTTTATTACAACGAAGTGACAAATCCGTGGGAGGTGTGTCTGTTTCGTTATATGCATAAAAAGTGAAGGTAAAATCGGGGAACTCATCATCCAGTGCATCTGCAAAAGCATTTGTGAAAAGTATTGTTGGTGCTGAAACACTACCATATTTTTCATATAGCTCTTCGCATTTTTCGCAACGGCAGTAATTTGTATTGTCCTTCTGGCCAATATGGATATATTTTGCCCCTGTTTCACACTCAAGAATTGCCTTTCTTGCATTTTTAACTGCAACCTTTAAAACATCGGGGTTTGAAAGGCAAACGTGGTCACGGGTTTTTGTACCCTCGGCAGTTGTTGCAAAATAATCGGGATGCTTGGAAATAAGGTCATCGGGAACTAATTTATCAAGGGTAACATCCCATAAAACATAGGTTAATGCACCACCATAATCCTTAGCCTCCTGCCAGAAGGAAACATTCATTTTAGTTCTGGCTCGGTGAGCATCGTTTGTGCCTATGCAGTCATTTCTTCGGATAGAAAATGATGGTTCAACAATACGATTGATATTAGCATCAATTATAATATCTTTATTTTCGGGAACAACCTCAAGCTCAGGAGTAAACCAGCGCACTCCAAGATATTCTTCAAGGAAGGTATAAACTCCGTAAAGCGTTCCCCTACTGTCAGATCCTGCAATAAATAGGTGCTTACCGTCAGAATAAAGCATAAATCCGTCTTTATCTATTTCTTGGCGATTTATTTCAACGTTACCTTTTTCAAGTGTTGTTTCACCCAAAATAATTGCTTTAGCTTCGGTAGTTACTTCATTTTCCGTTACTGCACTAATTTTTGCACCACTTATTTTTTTAATATACGTCTGTAGCTCCTTAACAGCAGTCTGAATTGTTACATCAGGATTTTTCTCGGTTACAATAACAAAATCCGTCGCACCGTTTTCAACAATTTCCATAGGTGCAGAAATTTTCTGTTCTACATATTCATTCCCACCGTAATTTATAGTAGTATCAGCAGTAAAAACACCTGTTATGTATAAAATAACCTCAACAAAAGCAACTGTGGCTTTTAAAAATGATGACAATTTTCTCAACCCCCGTTATTTTATTTCAACCATCTGGTGAATATTTACCTTTGGAACAGTAAATTCTGCTCTGCCATTTACATATTCAAAATTAATTTCCTCTCCCGTAGGAACAAGAGTAATTTTTGAAGGCTTATTATCACATTTTACGCTACATTTAACATTATAAAGTGGAACGGTATCCTCAATAACCTCGGTATTTCTTCCACGAACAGTTGTGTGAGCAAAAAGCAGATGAAGAATATTTCTGTTTTCTTTTTCTTGCTTTGTATATGTAACAACTGCCCTGTCAGGAACATCTGCAAAAACAGTTGTTTCATCACCCATCATTTTCTTAATGATATATGTGAAAAGCTCCTTAAAGCAAAGGTGTCCGTGGTTAGCATAAGCAGAGAAAATATCCCAACCTATATAAGCAATATTACCATTGATTACTGCCCCCGGGAAAGCCTCATCAGGCTTGTTGGGAGTATGGGCGTGGGAACAAAAATGCTCTAATGTTCTGTTGAAATACGGGTTTTGCATATATGCAACAATTTCACCGTTGCCGACTTCAAACTTATGGAAATCACAGCGCATAACATATTCTGTGTTTCCGTTTACTGTTTCAAAATCGGGAATAAAATATGTAGGATTAAATTCATTTTCCCCTTTGTATTCTGCTCCGAAATCAAGGAAGAATTTTCCTTTTTCAACTAAAGCAGCTGCAGTAGCGATAATTTTTCCACCATTTTTTGCAAATGCTTTGATTTTTTCAATTGTTTCATTCTTGAAGCCTGCAGCATCCGGTAAAATCAAAAGCTTATATTTTGAAAAATCTGCAGTTTCATCAACGAAGTTATAAAGAAAATGATTTTCCAAAAGCATTCTGTTTGCACCAATATCAGCTTTAGCATCTCTGTTTCCTGTGGTAGCCTCCTGGCTTAAAACAGCAATATCGGCAACATTAACAGCACCATTCACCCAGGGCTCTTTTTCCTCAACTAAAGAATATGCCTTGCCTATAAGATTATAGGTTGCCATATTCAGTTCTGAAAGTGGATGCATCTGGTCACCTATTGAACAGCCTGCACCATTTGCAATGCTTAAAGCTGTTTCATAAATAAGGGCATTGGGATGCTTGTAACCACCAAATTCACCCCAGCTGTGGTGGAATTTGCCTGTCATACCAAGAAATTCAACATTTTCAAGGGTGCGTGAATAAGCAGCAGAAAGTGGGAAATGGTCATAGCCCCAACCACCTGTGGGTAAGCTTTCAAGCTCAAGGTGAGTATTCGAATCAATATAGCGATAATCACCTTTTGCAATATGTCCTGCATTATGGAAAATTGTTGCGGTATCGCTGTATTTTCTTACAGCTTTATTGGTTTCGTCAAGATATTTATTATATGTAATCTGAGAGAATTTTTCTCTGTCCTCTGCATTATTAATATCAAGACCGAGAGCCTTCATATCGCTTACACATTTCTCACAATAGCAGATTTTAGGGGAAATAATGTCAAGAAAAATTCCACAAGGGTTGTATTTAACCATAACCTCTTCAATTTGCTTGCAAAGGAAATCAAGGTAGCCGGTGTTAAAGCAAAGAAGGTGGAAATGAACCTCCTTGTTGTACTCCTCTATATCTTCCTTTTTCAAGGATGGGCAATAACGCCATTCAGGGCGTTTAAGGTATTCCTTTTCGTCAAAACCTGCAGAAATATAAACGGGAGCATTTACATCTATTTCCTTACAGGCTTCAAGCTGAGCACCAAGCAAATCAAAATTCAATTGTGGGTGCATTTCATTTACCTCTGTAGGATGATAAGACCAACCGTGGTGACATTTTGAAAATACAGTTATAGAATTTATGTGACCTGCTTTTAAAGCCTTCTGGAATTGTTCCTTTGAAAAATTATTTCCAACGGGAACAAATTCGCTTGTATGGAAATCAAGATGGACCTGTCTTTTTCTGAGCATAGTAGTACCCCCAAAATAATATGTACCTTCATTATACAGTACATACGGGGATAATGCAATATAATACGAGTGGCGAAAAATTCTTCTTTTATGTTAACAATGTTGATTTTCAAATAAATTTATGCTAACCTGAAACTAACTTATTACAGAGGTGATTATATGAAATTAGGTATAATAAATGGTTGGGAAGAAGGCAACATTAAATATGTCAGCCAAAAAGGTCTTGATGCCATTGAATTTTGTGTAAATCACAACTACAATTCTGCTGAATTTCTTGCAAAAGCACCTGATATTAAAGGATATTGCGAAAAATACGGAGTGGTTGTAGGCTCAATGGGCAGATGGGGAATGACACGTATTGACGAAAACGGAGAAATCATCCCCGAAGCCTTGCAGGATGATAAAAATGTTATTGATGCAGCATCAATAATCGGCTGCCCGGTTTTTAACTGTGGTGTTAACTACACCGAAAGCAAAAGCTTTTACGAAAACTGCCAAATCGCTATCAACTACCTGAAGCAGCTTATTTCATACGCCGAGAATAAGAATGTAAAAATAGCTGTATATAACTGTGCCTGGGAAAATTTTGTTGTGGAGCCTAAAGCCTGGTACCCCATACTCTCTGCTCTTCCTGCTCTTGGTATAAAATATGATGCTTCCCATTGTCTGAGCAGAAATGGTAACTATCTGGCTGAAATCAGAGATTGGGGCGAAAGATTTTACCACTTTCACCTTAAAGGAGCTGTTTACATAGACGGTGAGCATTATGACGATGCACCGGCAGGGCTTGATATGATTGATTGGAAAGCTGTTATGGATTTACTTTATACAAAAAATTATGATGGTATGCTCTCTATTGAGCCCCATTCCCATTATTGGCAAGGCAAAAAAGGTCAATGGGCTATTGATTACACTATAAACTACTTCAGACCTATGATTATGCCCGAGGATTATGAATATGACGATAATCCTTATATGCCATAATTAAAAAAGAAATTTCCCGTTTTTTTATTGTGTTTTATAGCTTTTTCTATGCGAGAGATGGGACTGGGAGAAGTTAGGGAATATGGGCAGACAAAGACCCCACTCGTGAAGAATGGGGCGAGTTAGAATAAATTTCTTATACTGTTTAATTAAGTTTTTCTAAAAAGAAATTTTTTGCATTTGATATTGTGGTATATCTCAAAGTATTAGGATGAAGCATACTTGGTTGCCCTTCCAAAACCTTAGTTGACATTTTCAGCCATGTTTTACTCGTTATCTTTGCTTTTCTTATTTCGAGTTTATCCTCAAGAGTTTGTATAAAGTCTAAACAATTTTTAAGAGTATTCTTTATTTCGTTTTTATGTTGATTTGTAAGTGGAGCACAGCTATAAACAGTTGATGCTAAAAGAAACATTGAAGAAGCAAGTCCTGCTGCAATTGGTACAAGAGCATATTCAAGATTTTGATCAGCAAAGTTTGTTGGATAATCGGAAAAAAACGAACTCTTCATATTTCTAGTGTCACATAATGTATGCTCTAAACTTTCTTCATATACCTGAAATATTGATTCAAAAATACAGAAATGGAACGCAAGAGCAAATAACGACTTGTATTCACCATCTAATACCTTTGTTTCAAAAAATGAAGTATCAAAATTATAAATATCTTCTTTTGGAAAAATAGAATTTTCTAAAATATCTGACAAACTATCAACAACAGTTTCATAGGAGTTGGCAATATTATTATAATCATAACCTAATCCACCGGATTGACATTCTCTTAAATTTAATGTAACCCAATTCTGTAGTATAGTCTTTATTTCTCCGCTAGGATTCAATGCAACAGGAATATATAATGCCGGGTGTTCGGGAGAAAGACGTTCTATTATTTCATAACTTTCATTGTCACAAAAAGAACTAGCAATGTAACTTTCAAGTGCTTCAGTAAGTGCGTTTTCATAAGAGTCAGGCTGTTCTTGTTTTTCTCCAATTTCAAAGATTTCGTCTACTCCAACATTAAAAACTTCTCTGTCTTCAAAAACAACCTTTGATATGTACGGCTTAATGTCTCTCGTTGTTTTGTTTGGTAATTCGATAAGTACATCATTGCCAAACACATCGTTTTCATTAAGGTCTAAATCAAGATAAACATAATCTTTTAATTCGTCTAGCTCTTCACCAGCAATACCATAACACTTACAACCTACATAACAAGCAATAATCGGTCTTGAGGTAACGCTTTTTAGCATCAATGATAAAAATGGTGTACCCCTTTCACTAATTAACAGTTCTTTTTTGCAAAATGCAATGGGAGAAGTTACTGAAAAATAATAATTATCATCAGTATAAAGGTATTTTGCTCCACATTCGGGACAAAATTTCATACCCTCTTCCATAACCGTTTCACAGAATTTGCATAAGTTTTTCATAAATGTTCCTCCTTATTTAAAATAGACAATACCTTTTTCTGTAAAAAGAAAACTAAAATCTCTTCCACAAGAAAGGCAGGTTGCAAGTTGTTTGTCATCCATAAACTTTCCTGCTACATACCCAGCGGTTGGACCTAAAAGCATTGTTCCAACAGCAGCTCGACCCCATTTAAACCCTCTTTTTTTATAAATAACAGACGCTGAATAGCAAAATGGACAAATGGGTATGTCGTCTTTTGGTAAATAACTTGATGCGTTTTCTGCTATTTGAGGAACGGTTTCTTTAATAATTTGACTTCTTGTCACTTTTTTACCACAGTATCCGCAAATTTTCGAATTTGTAGGAATCTCTTTTTTACAAAACGAGCAAACCATAAAATCATCCTTAACAATAATCAATAAATAGACCAACGATTTTTCTGTGCTGTATGGGTATATAATAGAACAATTTGTTCTTGATGTCAATAGAACAGTTTGTTCTTGCATATAATTTAAATGGTGATTATATGCGATTTCAGAGAATACGAGATTTGCGAGAAGATGCAGATTTGACACAAACAGAGATGGGCAAAGCAATAAATTTACCACAAAGAACCTATGCCTATTATGAAAGCGGACAACGAACAGTGCCGCCTGAGGTTTTGATTTCTCTTGCAAAATATCATAAAACGACAGTTGATTATATACTCGGCTTAACCGATAAAAGATAAAACCGCAACTCCTTGATATTAAAGGAATTGCGGTTTGTTATTTATTACAAATTTTCTTTTCAATAGTAATACAAGATGAGGTCAACATTCTTTGTATTCTGCCACAGAGGTTTCTATATTTTTTGAAGGTTTCTTCTTTTATTTCAATTAATATTATTTATTGATATTTTCTTTGGTGGTTGTAATTGAGGAAATCAACATTCTTCTGATTGTACCACAGGAATTTTGTAATTGATTATATTGCTGTTCAGACATATAGTGAGTTTCAAAAAGCAATTCAAGCCAATACTCAGTCTCAAAGCATTCTTTTTGAGCAATTTCTAATTTAGATATAAAATCCTTTTTTCCTTGTGCGTACTGCGCTTCGTGCAGATTAGCACCTATTGAAGTTGCACATCTGAGCAACTGATTTGTTAAAACGGTTTCTTTATGCTCTGTTTTTATGTCTTTGCAAACAAAAACTACTTCCTTTGCAAACTCTTTCGCTTTATCTCTCAAAATGCTTTTTGACATAAAACTTCACCTCGAAAAGATTATATATGAAAAATAATTGGTTTTCAAGTTATATTCCGCTTATGGCGGAGTGATATATTTTGCAAAAACAAAATGTGATATTTCTGCTGTTGGCAGAAGTGATATTCTGTTCGCATTTAACTCGGCTTTAGCCGAATATCACTGCGCAGCAATATCACTTTCGAAGGAAATAGAACTCGCGTAAGCGAATAGAACTGCACCAAAAAAAGAACGACACCCTTTTGGGTGTCGCTTTTTTTGGTGCGAGAGACGGGACTTGAAGGGCTGGAAAACTGAAAAACCCCATAAAATCAAGGATTTCTTTTGAGGAACAAAGTCCTGCCGAAAAGCAAAATAAATATTCTTACAACCACTCAAAATCCCAAAACTAATTCCCTAAAAATGCCCATTTATGAAAACCAATGATTATTTTCATCCAAAAATGCAGTAAGGTTTGTTTTAAAATAATGATTAGCCGATTTGCACCATTTTGTTAAGGGTTTCTGCCGCGTCCTTTTTGCTGGAGTCATAAGAATGTGTGTATACTTGGAGCGTGAAGGCAACTGAACTATGCCCTAATAATCTTTGCACACATGGAGGCGGAACATTATTTGCGACTAAAAGAGATGCAAAAGTGTGTCTCAAAGAATGAAAATTTATATATCTTATATCATCTTTATGACGTCTCATAAAACGCAAATAGCAATTTGAAATACCTTGAGGGGTAAAAGGGTTTCCGTCAGATTTGGATACAACGAAGTTTTTATCTGCGAAATCCCGTCCGAGTCTAATCTTATTTAAAAGATATTTTTGTTTATATTCTCGTAAAACCTCAATAAGTTGTTGAGGTATATATATTTTTCTTATACCTGCCTGTGTCTTGGGTTGCTTAATATGCTCTACGCCCCCTTCTACAATTACACGAGATTGACAAATATTTATAAACCCTTCTTCTAAGTCGACCGATTCCCAAAGAAGCCCAGCCATTTCACTTCTACGTATTCCGCTTAAAAGTGCCAAATTTAAAATTAATTTAATATCAGGATTTTCATCCTCTTCTGCAAGGGTCAGTATTAATTTTACTTCATCTGCAGTAAAAACATTTATTTCTTTTTTCTGTTGTTTAGGACGGCGGATTTTTTGTAGCATAGGATTTGCTTCTTTTTGAATTACTCCATCCTGAACAGCAAGTTCAAACATAACATTCAACAACATCATATAATTTTTTATGCTTTTAGGCGAAATGTGCTTACACAACTCATTCACATACTCTTGTATATGTCGTGTCTTGATGCTTCGTAATTTTGCTTCTCCAAAATAATTCTTTATTCCATAAGGCTTTGAATTGTAATAGGCTGATTTATAACCTTTAAGCGTTGTAGGACTCAAAAAATTCGTATAGGTTTTGAAGTATATTTCTGCATAATCATTAAGGGTGAGGTTATAATCTGTGCTCACCAATGCACTGCGATTTCTTTCAACTTCTTTCTCTGCAATAAACTGCTTCACTTCTGATAGTGTCGTGCCGACAGGGAAGGTTTTCGTGGTCTTTCGACGTTTTCCGTCAACATATTTCGGCAATTCGTAAGAAACACAGTATTGTATTGCCCCTTTAGAATTTTTCTTTTTTTGAATACTTGCCATATATTGAACACTCCTTTCTTTTCTTTCTATATGATAATATATATTTATTTTTTGGAACGTAGCTGTTTTTAGCAAATTTAAAACCAAACATACAATCAAACATTTTTTTGTAAATATCCGTTGCTTCATTTGAATAAAATTCAAGTTTGTTGATATACGAAATTCTTTTATGACCATAAAAATTATTATTTACATTTATTTGAACCCATTTACCGACTAATCCATGTAAAACATCTGTGCTAATATCACCGAACTCTTCGTATATAGCTGTTGTTATCACTGATTCATTAGAAGGTATAAATTTAATATGCCTTATACAGTTTTCTTCAATTAATATATCGAGTATATATTCACTACTATTTCTTTTTAATGATGGACTACAACCAACTATAATTCCATCATAAATACCTGTAGCGTAGAAACTCCAACCTATGTCATATAAGCCACGAACAACATAGTTGTATTTGCCCTCTTCAAGATAATAACTTGCAGAGTTATAATTATGGTATATTTTGGACATATCTTTATAGTCGGTGTAATAGTGTTTAGTTAACTCTTGTTCTTCATGTGAAAGAACGGAGAAGTCATATCCATCCGCAAATGCTTGTTTGCTAAACGGAAAAACCGTTGCCTTTGTTCCTTGTGATATAGAGTTATTCATTTTTGTTTCCTCCTGTTTTTGTAATGTTTATATAGCGGTTAGAGTCTCTGCCGATAGTAAGCTCTAATTTCATTCTTTTAAGTTCAACTTCCGATTCTCTCAAACGACGTGAAAGAATATTTGCGGTTATCGGAAAGCCTTTTGGTAGAAAATCAGTATTATTTTTCTGATAATAAACATTTTTTAAGGCAATTAATAATTCGGTTGGTGTACCTTCCCAACAAACCGTATCATTCATAAGGTCTTGTATGGTTGATAATAATGGATTGCTTTCTATTGCAGACATAGAAGCGGTTTCAATGTTCTCAAGGTATTGGTGTATGAATGTTTCACCTAATCCCGTTTCTAATGCTTCAGCTATTGCATACCCCCACAAGCTGAAATCTGCCAAACGAGGAGTATTATCAAGAGTAATGTTTTCATATAAGCCCATGGCTTTACTGATTAATTTAAAAATGCAACCTTGCATATAGGGTAAAATATTATAGAAATCATCCCATACCTGTTGGTCTGTAAGCCTATTATTGTCATCAATACGTTTAAGGGGAATTATAATACTTCTGTCTAATAAATCGCTATACGGAAACTGCAAACTTAAACCATTTATTATGATGGGGTTATGAAGCTTAAGCGTAGTTATTTCGTCATTAGTATAGAGCCTTCTTTTTTGATAAGTACTTCCTGTAACAGCGGAACACAGTAAATCAGCAAGGTCTCTTGTTACCGCAAATTTCGATACATTGTCAAATGCTATTAAGTAATTATTTGATAATATTGTAGCTATGTCATCAATATTTTTAGAAAGCTGTGTTAAATCACCATATGGATTCAATACCCTAACGATTTTTTTAGCAGTAGTTGTTTTTGCTGCTCCGTAATCTCCAGACAGTATTAATAACGGATGATTAATGTTTTTTATAAACAAAGTTACTATATATACACCAAACAAAACACATTGATTATTCTCAACATTAAATAATTTTTGAATGTAACTAAGATAATTTTTTGAATCCGAATTACTGATTTGTGGATATATAGGGGTATAAGACATATTGTTGAATAATTTATCGGATTTTGATTTTTTGCATAATTCAATATGGTTATTTTCTATATGAATATAACTGTCAGAGCCATAGATGTTAAATATAATTTCATTCTTTGATTGATATAAAATATCAATAATTTCAATTTTATCTTTGCAATTATCAGCTATGGACTTAATCATTTCATAAGCGGTATTTATCGTGCTTTTAGAAATAGTTTGATTTTCAATATTGAAATACATATTTCTTAATATTGATGAAATCACATCTTTTTGAATATGAATCCATTCGTTTGTTTTGTCTTTTACTGCAATGTTCTTCCCATTGGGTAACTTGTATAAGCTATAGCGTTGAAAAAACAAGTTTAATAGTGAGTCAGATTGATTTTTAGGAATCTGTATTTTTTTAGATTTCATTTTAAACATCCTTTCGAGAATATTTGATTTTATAGAGTTTGCTATCAAAAACCCTTGCGATGTTAGTTTATGCACCAATTTTTAGAAATACACTATTTTTTACTTGGATTATCCAATTGCGACAATAACGACGATAAAAAAATAAAAACAAAATAAAATAATCCGACGATATCCTCATTTATAGAGAATATTGTCGGGTTATTGGTTTTGGGGTTATGATATATAATTATGAATAGTCTAATCTTTGAAAAAACTTAGTTGTTATGGTATAATAAGTCAAATTATACAGGAGAGCTGTTATATGAGTATTGTTTGTTTTGTGATTTCTTCTATTGTCGTTGCTTTGATGCTTGTGTTAATAAATTACGATTTAAAAAATAATCATGTTATTTATAATAAAATTGAAATTCTTTTAAGAGTATTTATAACGTATTCTGCAATATTTATGATTCTAACTATTGGGTTTATAGTAGAAGATATGTATAAATTTGAAGGCTATTTTATGATTGTAGTGTTGTTGTTTGCAAAATTTTCACCTAATTTGACATTATGGTTAAATCGTAAAAAAACAATAAATCAGGAATTAGAGAATTTTATAAAAAAACATCATAAGAGTTTAATGTTTTCTTTTTTGCTTACTATTATGTATATTGCATATTGTGACAAAAGTTATATTTTGTTAGCCGCAACCTCATCATTTTTTATAAGTTCGTTTGTTGACTGCGATATATATATCGTTTCTAAAGAAAATTTATTAGACACAAAGAATAAAGTGTTTGTCTTTTTAAAAAAACATTGGATAGTGATACCATTTTCTTTAGCATTTGTGGTGCTTTATGCTAAAACACCAGAACTTGAAAAGATTTATGACACATACACAATATCAATAACATTACCACCACTAATTGGTATTGGTGTAAGTTATATATTATTATGTCTCAAAAAGATAAAAGCTGAAAGAAAAGAAACAAACGAATAATATAAAATGCACCTCATATATCCTATAGGTAAATAGTAATATATGAGGTGTATAAATTTATGCCATTTGCATTAAATATTCAAATACATTGGAATGTTCTTCGAAAAATTCATAAGGTAACACTTTGATTTCACTTAGAATGTTTGATTTGACAATAAACGAGTATGATTTATTTTTCATAAATTCAAAGTCTTTAATTTGTTCTTTTGAATATTTACAAGTAACGTCTTGTAACATATCATCCTGAACACATAAAAAATGGTTTGTAAATACTTCATCAATTTTAAGCATTCGGTAACAACCTTCAACTATGACTTCGACATTCAATATATCGTTTTCTAATTTTACATCTGTTATTATTCCTGTAATTTTACCATCGGAATTATATTCATCAAACACATATTCTTTTTTGTTATGTTCTTCTTGTAATGCACTAAAATTTGCATAATGAAGTAAAAAATTTCTTTCGTTTCCGCAGGTCTCATTAATAACTTCTATTTGCTTATTTGTGAATGTTTTCATATTACAATCTCCTATACATTTTAAAATCTTTCTTGGACAAACTATATATTTTTGTCTTCCGATACTGTATATTATACACATATTTTTTAAAAAGTCAGTCGAATAATGTCGAACACAAAAATTTTTTTATTTTTTTATTTTTCACGACAATTTCGGCAATAAAAAATAAAAACAAAATAAAATAACCCGACAATATCCTCATTTATGAGAGAATATTGTCGTGTTATTGATTTTGGGGTTATTTAGTTTTCTTCGTAGCTTCAAGCATTTTCTTGGTAGGTTTAAATTCTTTCAATCCCCATTGGAAATCACCGCCACGAATACCAACATATAACGGATGAGGAGCAATGTCGGAGTCAAGTGTTAAACCGATTGTTGTAAGTTGATATAATTTACCTTTCGGACAATGTGTATCAAACATCTCAAAAATTTTCAGTTTGCTTTCATTTATAGCATTAGAGCTTAACAAAGAGTTGCCCCAAGCTATTATGAATTTGCTATTCTGAAATTCTTTGGTTGACATCAGTTTGTCGATATA
The DNA here is from genome assembly GCA_045543695.1 of Acutalibacteraceae bacterium. Classification (GTDB taxonomy): domain Bacteria; phylum Bacillota; class Clostridia; order Oscillospirales; family Acutalibacteraceae; genus DTU089. The sequence continues at coordinate 21,086 of JAZPXQ010000021.1, forward strand.
TTCCATATTATCAGTATCAATTTGTAAACCACGTGTAGAAAGTTTGCCGGAATTAACGACAGTAGAAATCAAATTTATAATATGTAACTCATTGAATCCGAGCTCTTGCATATGTGATACAAGATGATTCAGCGTAGAGTCCGAAGCAAAAATATTAGTTTCATCTCTTGTTGGGTATAGGGATATGAGATAACCACACTCACCATCTACACCCTCTAATCGTTTTATTACCTCGTATGTATGCTTTCCGTCATCAGATGTTATAAGTTCAGTATGTACTGTTGCTTTAATTGTTTTCATTTTTGCAATCCTCCAATAATTTACTAAAACATTCTTTTTTACCAATGAGATTGATACATCTTTCATTATCAAGAATTATTAACCCGTTGTAGTAATCACAACGAATCTCATCAATATATTCAAATCGTTTTTCATTCAATGGTGGTGATAATCCCATTTCTTTGTGCAAATCAAAGTCTGCTTCATCTTCTATGAAGAAAATGGCTCCAAAGCGTTCTATGCTATCGGAGCGACAAACATCTTCATACTCACTCAAAATATGATTAACCAGAGCTTTAAGATACGGTGAAATATTTGTATCATTAATTTTTTCTATGTCTTTTAAGTTAGTTATTTTTATCATTTCTTCTCATCCTTTTTTGTATTGCTGTTTTTCCCGTATAAACACTAACAGCACAGGCACTTCCTGTTATAAAAGCATCAATTACGGCTTTAGTTATCGTAAAGAACATCCACATAAAATCATCACTCCTTATCTATTGATTATCTTGTCTGCTACAATAAGTAAAATGAACGTTGACAAAAAGCCACCTAAAAAAGTACCCATTAAATATCACTCCTTTTCAGATTTTGGTTTATGTATTTTTCTATGAGTATACTGTTTGCAAAAACAATTTTCGTATATGCTTTCTCAAAGAAAAACAATTGTGTAACATCGAGAGTTTCATTATTAGATATAATTAACCCAATATTCATAAATTGCGAAGCGTTAGAGGGAGAATAAGTTTCTAACTCGCATTCGTTTTCTAAAACAAAAATGCTACCGAAATTTGAAAGATTGTCGCAATCAAATCTCGATAGCATTTCGCACAAATAATTCTGAATGTAATTCTTAAACACGATAGGAATATTAGGTTTATTTAATTTTTCAATATCACTCATACAAGTAATTTCAATCATAGCAAGTCCTCCCAATCTTCAAACGGTATAAACTTAAATACAAGAGTATTTTCGATTTCTTGTTGTGTGAATGTTTGAGGCTCCCAAAAGAATTGTATATATTTTTCTATTTGTGAATCTGTTAATGATGTTAGCTCACCCTCATTATTACTACCACACACAAAGAAGGTTCCAACAAGAATATCATCAGATAATCTACGATTGCCCTCTAATCCTATAAGCTTACCTTCCTCATTACAGAGAATGCATACATCATCCTCAATATCAATGATTTCAATTAAACCACCAACAGCTTCCTGAAGATTTTCCAATTTGGTTTTGATTGTAGTAATAGTAGGATTTTTGTGTGGCTCTACCATCACTACCTTGATTTCATTTTGCATATAAGTTTGCCTCCTAAAAATAAAAAGTGCAAATGCCCGAAAAATAGGCATTTGCACAAAATTAATAATATATGTAATATTTAATACAACAGTTTATTCTTCATCAGAGTAATCATAAACCTCATCATAGTTGAGACCTAAATTGTTGCACATTTCGTTTATTGAGTCATAGAGACCATCTTCCATCATTTTACTATATTCAGGATATAAATCAGCCAATATAATTACCTCCTACTATTTGAAGATTAAACTTATTTTGCACATCTTTCACAAACTAAAACACCACGACATTTTTTTGCATGGTTTTTACAAACCCATCGTTCACATCCAGGGCAGAGATATAAGTCAGATAAAGAGAATTTTCGTCTGCAAATACAACACAAAGCTTCACCGCTTTCGTTAAGGTCATAAGAATTTAAAGCTCTTTTTAAAAATCCCATAATTTTTTCCTCCTAAATTTAATTATTAAGAATTTCTTTTCTTCTCTTCGTCCATTTGTTTAATGAGGGAGTCAACCTCGCTTCTTCTTGCTTTTATTGTCGCTTCTGCTTGGGTATTTCCTGCATTGTGTGCTTTTCGTTGTGCGTCTATGAGTGTACTACGACTATTTTTTGCACCACTATAAATGAGAGCATCAAGAGCCGTATCCAAAAAATCCAATAAACTCATTTTTTCAACTCCATTCAAATTATTATTTATTACCATTATCAATATGGTCTTTTAGAATATTGCGAATCCAACGTTCTGTATATCCGTACTTAGTTGCTAATTCACGAATGTTGAAGCCGTTGTATTCATTTATTATTTGGCTGATAATGAACTCTTTACTGAACAACTCCACAGGGAAAAACATCTGTGTTCCTCTGTATTTTGCGTGAATTTTCAGTACGGCATCTATACCGATTACAGAAGAGAGCTCACTGTATGCTCCGTTTAAACACTCGCCCTTGATTTTGTTTTTGTCTAAAGCCATCGTTATTCCTCGCAATTTGTAATCTCCTTTCTAAATTATATAGAACCATTTTGGAACTGTGTAGTGTCGCAGTTCAAGATTTTCTTCCTTGTAAAATTCCCAATAAATAGAAAAACCGTACCTATCACTATTGATAAGTACGGTTTATAAACTGTTTATTTTTCCTCTTCAAAAGGATTGATTTCAATTATGCTAGTTTCTGAAGATTTAACCGAGAATTTGAAAAGAACTTCAAAAATTGCACACCTATCTTTTAAAATGCCAATTATTTTTTCTTGAGGCATAAAAACACCATCATATACATATTGTCCGTCTTCTCTTTGGTATTTATTAACGACTTCATCAAGTTCTTTTTTGCTTAACTCACGAACAGTTACTTTAATTAATTCAAAATTAAACTCGAATCCATCTTTGGATACAAACGAAAGATTTCGTAAAATTCCGCTTTTGATTTCTTTAGTAGTATCTACAAGATTTTCAAAACGAGTTCTAGTATCAGGCTGTTTAATTAAATGTGTAATTAATGCTTTTCTCTTACTTGAAACAACATCCCAATTCTTATTTAATATATCATTGATATGCGAAGCAAAATCAGAAGATTTATAGATAGTTAGATGTTTGGTATGGTCATAAATATCTCTTTTTATACTTTTAACAAAGAGTTTAAAGACTGTCTCTTTAAAATTATGAGCCTCAGCAAATTTTTCTTGAAACAATGAAACTATACGAGTATCACTATCTACTGGTAGATTGCTATTATACCCCCATTCAGAACGAAGAGATTGTTGTATATAATCGTAAAGCTCTGTTTCTAAAGTTTCATTTTTTAGTTGTTTTGCTTTTTTGACATTTTCTATTACTTCTTCCAAATTAAATTTATTTAAGTAATTAAAGAGTTCTTGCTTTTTTTCATCAGAAATATGAATGTAGAAAAATGGTTCTTCGTCCAATATATAAAACTTAACTATATTTACGATATTGTCTGGAATATTAAGTTTATCTTCTTTAAAACATTTATTGAGAAAACTAATGAGAGATTCTTTCACATTATCGTTCTCATTTGCTTTTTTCTCTAAGTCATAATCATATATTCTGCGACTGTTCAAAAGGTTTGCAAAATACCAATTTGATATAAACCGTTCAGTAAATACAACAGTATGTACATACCAAGAACATAAAAGATAGTCAAAGGAATTTTGCCCACATAGGTCGAAAAGTTCTATAATGTCTTTTAGTTCTATTAAGAATGTATCTGCAAAAGAAGAAAATAAATTTCGCCACGAAGTAATTAATGCATCTTCTTCAATTCCTGATTGGTCTATAAAATTTCTCAAATCGTTTTTTAATTGGGTAGGATAATCAGGCTCAACATCACATAAATAATACATATACATACTCAAAAAACCGAATAATGTGGTAGTTATTCCGTTTTCTTGTAATGTGTGGTCTAAATTAGAATAATATCTTCTAAGAGCTTTTATAAATACTAAGTTACCTTTTTTCACAGAGATTGCTACCATTATTGGAACAAACCGAAGGAGATGTTTGGTGTGAATAGGTTCTTTTTCAGAAATAGAAAACATAAATGGTAATTCACTAAAGCGAAAAAAGGTTCGTTTGCTTATTTCTCCTTCTTGTGTTTCACTAAGCTCTAGTAAAACTCTCATTAAAAAATGCTGATTTTTAAAACACTCTTCATATTCAAAATTTGAAAACTTTTTATTGTTATGATACAAAATAGAGAAAACATTGTCAGATAATGAGTCTGCAATTTCTAAAACTTTTTGTTTTTCTCCTATGTTTTTCAATTCAGAAGCACAGAGGCATTGGTATTCAAGCAGTTTTTCTATTAGGTATTTATTATAATCTTCATTATCAACTTTCAATTTTTCATAAGTTTCAGACAATGTTAGATTGATAATCATATACTTTACAGTTTCTTTTAAATCTTTTTCTGCCTCAATTTCGTTTTTATAATTGTAGTAAAGTCTGCGTTTGATTATATTAATTATAGCTTTATCTTCTTTCATTAACAAGGGTAATTCTGTGCTACATATATATAATCCAAATATTAAGGTAGCTATCATTACACCGATTGCTCCTATGTATAAGTCACAAGCATAACAAATAAAACAAAGAACACATAATAACACAGAAAGTATTATTAAGTGAGAAAATTTAAAATATTTATCAACACGCAAAAGATAAATTTTCGAAAAACTAATACCAAAACACGACTCATTTTGTAGCGATATGGTAATACCAATGATAGAAATTATCAAAGAAATAATAGATACGATTGTACTAGTTGCTAAGCCAACAAGTTCAAACTCTTCACTTGAATGAGAATACTCTTCATTTATGTTCAAATAAATTGATATTCCTAGTGATACAAAAATAGTGAGTAAAACAATTGTACCCATCAACCAGACTTTTGATTTTTTCATTATAAACCCTCTTAAAATTTTTAATGTGTTTATTTTATCACAAAAATACTAGGGTTTCAATCATCATTATCTATGTGTAGAGTGGTGTACAACCGAGAGCTTTTAGGGAACTAATTCCCTAAAAGTACCTAAATGCCGAATAATCTTTTTCGCAGGGAAGTACTGCCGAAAAGACGGAACGCAGATTTTCGGAACATAAAGAAATAACCGCAACTCCTTATATATCAAGGAATTGCGGTTTGCTTTTTCGTTGGAAAGTACTGCTGAAAATAAAGAAAAACTCCACCTTCAAAAAGGTGGAGTTTGGTGCGAGAGACGGGACTTGAACCCGTACGGGATTACCACACGCCCCTCAAACGTGCGCGTCTGCCGATTCCGCCACTCTCGCGAGTGCTTAAATACTATACCACCGAAGAATTGTTTTGTCAACTGTTTTTTGAAAATTTTTTTAAAAATTGATATACCATCTGTTTTTTTGAAAAAATAAGCGCATTTTAAAGCATTTTTTCAAGGATTTCAAGCAAATTCTAATATTTATTGACTTAATGTTATTGTTTATGATAAAATTATTCTAATATATGAAACATATTAATTAATTTTAGGAGGTATTTTTATGTTCTGTCCTAACTGTGGTAACAACATCGAAGACAATTTAATGAATTGTCCGGTTTGTGGTAATTCTATGGGGATGCAGGCACAACAGCCTGTACAGAATCAGTACGAGCAACCTATGAACCAGCAACCTGTTCAGAATCAGTATGCGCAGCCAATGAACCAGCAGCCCGTTCAGAATCAATATAATCAGCCAATGGGGCAGCCACCTGTTCAAAACCAGTATAATCAGCCACCCTATCAGTATCCTTATAATCCATATCCGGGAATGCCGGGCTTTCAAAATAATTATGCAATTATTGAGGATTTTGTGGATCAGGCAAAATCCTTGAGGAATTTAGGTATTGCTGCAGCAGTGCTTATGTTCGGTATTGGTTTTATTTTCTCTATTGTAATTTTTGTTAAGAGCAGAAAATTAAAGGCTCCTGAGCTTTTCAACCCTACTCCCGAGGAAATTGCTAAAATTGAAGATGGTAAGAAAAAGCTGAAAATTGCTAAAATTCTTGCAATTCTTCCCCTTGTAGCCTGTGGTCTTAGTTTTATATATGGTTTTATTGGTGGTTTAACCGGAGGCGTATAATTTTTTTAAAAACAGCTATGCTCAGCCAAAACTGAACATAGCTGTTTTTTACTTTCCTATTACGAATTTGTCAGATTCCTTTAAATCCAGAAGGGTAATTATATTTTCAAAATTGTCCTTTACTGTTTTCAAAGCCTCTACTTTATGGGCATCACTGCCTAAATAGAATTTACAGCCACAGTCCTTTGCTATGTAATAGGGGCGCAACAGTATTTCTTTTTCTTCCTGTGTAAGTGAAAGTGTTTTCATATTAAGCTCAATACCTACACCCTTCTTCGCTGAAGCATTGAAAAGCTCATACAAATTTTCTTCCGGTAGAAGTTTAATTACCTCTGTGGTTTTATTCTTAAAAATGTGACCACAGGTAAGGTGGGCTATACCAACCTTCTTCCAAGGAAGTGATTTTTTCAGTAATTCCTCAAAGCGTTTAATCCATATTTCCGCTGCCTCACGGGGTGTTTGGAGCTTTTCTTTTACCGTATTCCCTGCTAAATGCAGGTGGGTTGTTGGAATTACTATAAAATTAAAAGCATCATATCTTTCTTCACTTACCCCTACATTATATTCATAATCCATATCAGATTCTGCCCCGAATAAAAACTCAACCTTTTCGTCTTTTGGTAAGGGTAACACAGAAGAAACACTTATAAAACGTTGTTTTTCGTGCCATTCAGCAGGGCTTTTAACATTTTCATCCCACAAATGGTTTGTAAGACAAATTTTTGAAAAACCGTTTTCCTTGGCATATTTTAAAATATTTTCAGGTGTTTGATTTTCATCGTGACAACAGGGCGAAATTGTTGAGTGAATATGAAAATCGTGGTCTGCAATATATCGCATATTTAATCATCCTTTTAAAAATCGCAACCCCGTTATTCGGAGTTGCGAAAAATTTTGTTTTACGCTGTTACTTCAAAGGGAAATTCTTTCTCTGTATAGCCAAGAATATAAGCGATTCTTATGGGAATTTCGTAGTTGTTAAGAACCTCGCCATTTTGAATAAGCTTATCTGTTCCGTAAACAAGAACGGGAACATTTGCAGCTGAGTGTGAGCCGGATGTGAAGGAATATGTGCCATCCTCATTTACAACAATAGCACCTGTTTCGTGGTCTGCTGTAATAACAACAAGAGTCTCACCGTCTGCTTTTGCATAATTAAGTACATATTCTATAGTTTCATCAAATTCCTGAAGTGCTTCTGTCATATTTTTGTCTTCGTTACTATGTGAATGCTTGTCAATATGAGCACCTTCAATCATAAGGAAGAAGCCTTCTTCAGTATCATCAAGGATATCAATAGCCTTCCTTGCCATCATTTCAAGGTTAGGTGTGTTGACATCTGAGGGGGTAAGTGTCCAAAGGGCATTTGTAAACTGAGCAAAGCTGCGGCTACCCTCGGGAAGTGCCAGCATTTCTGCGGTTGTTGTAACATAGGTAAAACCATTAGCTTCTGCATCAGTCTTTGTTGCAACACCATTCTGAGCACCCCAGATTAAATCAATGTCAGATGTCAACTGGTCTTCTGTAATATCTTCGGTATTACCTCTGTCAGAAGAATGGGCAGAGAATGATGCAGGAGTTGCACCGGATGTTTCATCAGTTGTAATAACACCTGTCATTTTTCCACTTTCAAGGCAGAGCTCCGTAAGATTTTTCGGATGAGAAAATGTGCCTGTTACATCCATAGGATAAACGCCAATTGCACCATTGAGTGTTCTTACACCTGTTGCAAGGGCTGTACCACCTGCAGCACTGTCAGTAACGGAGCTTGAGAAAGATCGGGTTCGGGATTCACCCTGATAATCAAAGGTGTCCATTGTGAGCTCAATGTTTCTTTCATTTTTTGCTTTTTCCAAATGGTTAAAGCCCATACCGTCACCGATAAGGTAAATAACATTTTTAATGTTACCATCAAGATAATTTTCAGGCTTTGTTGTAGTAGCAGGTACAAAAGCACCGAAGGTTGTGCCGAATACCATTGCTAAGCTCATAATTAATGCAGAAAATTGTCCCCAGATAGAAGCGAAAAAGGATAACATAATTAACACCTCTGTTAGAATTATTTTTACATCCTTATATTATATTAAGCATAACAGAAAATCAAGAAAAATATTCCATTCGCTAACCTTGTTTTAAGCCTTGTAATATGTTAAACTGTTTTTATATTAAATTACAGAGGAGAAACAAAATGAAAAAACCTACTCTTCACTTCGGTGAATTCAAGCAATATGATAAGGTTTTCCTTACTGCTGTCAACGGCATTGATGTGGAAAATGTTTTAGATGTTGCTTTTGACGGAGAAAACCTTTACATAGCACAGGCAGACGGACTTCTTGAATATGCAGATAGTAAAATAAAAAAGCTTGCTGCTTATGCAACAAAGCTTTTTGCCAAAAATGGTAAGCTATATGCTGCTGTTGAAAATTCACTTGTTGAAATCAAAAAAGGTAAAATTAAAAAGGTAGCAGATTTCTCAGCTCCTGTTGTTGATATTTCCGTCGCCCTTGATGGCTCAATGTGGCTTATAACCGAAACAGAGCTTTTCCTTTTGGAAAATGGCGAGTTTACAAAAATTGTTGATTTACCTGAGGAAACAGTTTGTGTTGCAGCACTTAACAATAAATTTAAATACGGTGAAACAGTTTATGTAGGCTCACTGGTTGAGGGGCTTATGTCTATGAAGGGAAAGCGTCGCCACTGGGCAGAGCTACTTCCTGATAACACAGGTGTATCCAGCCAGAAAATCAACTGCTTGCAGATAGATGCTCTCGGTCACTTGTGGGTAGGCTCCGATGAAGGACTTAATATTTACGATGGTAAAAATTACTGGTTCAACGGTAACGACTTTTCCTCTGTTCCCGATGGCTCCTTTAATGATATGTTCTTTGCCAAAGACGGAAAGAAATATTTTGCAACAAATACAGGTATTATTACTCTTATAGAAGGCAAAATTTCATATTTCTCCTTTGGTTCTTGGCTTATGCACCCCACAGTAACAAAAATTACCGTTTCCGATAAAGGAGCAATTGCTGCTGTTACACCAAGAGGTATAAGTGTTATTACACATAAATATATGACGCTTGAAGAAAAAGCAAGGCACTATGATGAATTAGCAGTAAAATACACAACCCGTAACGAGGGCTATCAGGTACAGAGAAGTCTTCGTAAATATGGCGATATTGAATCAGGCTGGCTTCCTAACTCTGATAATGACGGTCTTTTTACAGGTCTTTATTGCGCAAGCCAGTGCTTCCGTTACGCTGTAACAGGTGACCAAAAAGCAAAGGAAAATGCAAAACGTGCAGTTGACGCTATGATTAAGCTTACTGAGGTCACAGGCAAGCCCGGCTTTACTGCAAGAGCAACAAGATATTCCCACGAAGAAAACTTTGGTGACGGTAACAGAGAAGAATGGCATATCTGTGAAAATAATCCTGATTGCGAATGGCTTGGTGAAACATCAAGTGATGAAATGACAGGTCACTACTTCGCTTATGGCATTTATTTCGACCTTGTGGCTGACAAAAAGGAAAAAAAGAAAATTGCACAGGTTGTTAAAACAATTACAGACCACATTCTTGAAAATAATTTCCATCTTTGCGATGTTGACGGTGTACCCACAACCTGGGCAAACTGGGAGCCAGAGCTTCTTAACAATGATGACCGTTGGTTCTTTGAAAGAGGAACAAACTCCCTTGAAATACTTTCCTTCCTTAAAACAACCTACCACGTAACAGGTGAGGAAAAATATAATGATGTATATAAGCTGCTTATTGAAAAGCATCACTATGCTATGAACTGTATGCAGTACAAGGTTGAGGATGCTCACGTTGCACACATTGATGACCAGCTTGATTTTACTAACATTTATCCTCTTATTGTTTACACAGATAACGAGGCTGAAAAAGAAATTTTCAAAATGGGTCTTACTCATCACTTTGATTATGAAAAAATTGAACGTGCACCTATGTTCAATGTGGTTTATGGCGCTCTTACAAACAATAATTGCGCCATAGAGGATGCTGCAAAATCTCTTTCTGAAATGAATCTTGACCTTATAAGATGGCCTGTTTTCAACAGCTACAGAAAGGATATTGTAATGGACACAGAGCAAGAGGCTATGGGTATTCCTGCACAGCTTAAATATCCTGTTGAGTTTTCTTCAAGACTTCTTGTTCACTATGACGGTAACCCCTTTATTTGTGACTCCGGTGCAGAGGAATTTGTTAACATTAATACAAAAGAGGTTAACAGAACAGCAACTCTTCCCGGCACAAGTGGAGCAGATGGTAAAACAATGATGATGCCTTATATCTACCTTCTTCCCTATTGGATGGGCAGATACTACGGACTTTTAGGTGATTAAAAAGCAAAGTGGCTGTAAAAAACGAAAATTTTTTACAGTCCCTTTTATTTTTGCAAATATTTCATCTTTATGATATAATATAATTATAATGAAATTTTTTTATGGAGATGAATATGAACGAAGCAAGAAAACAAAAAATACTTGTTAATGTAAAAAAATTCAAAATTAAAAATTTTATTTTTTTGACTGTTGCCGGAATAATAAATGCTTTTGGTGTAACTGTTTTTTTAAATCCCGTTAAGCTTTATGACAGTGGTATTTCAGGAACATCAATGCTGCTTGCTCAGATTACACCTGAATATCTGACCCTTTCTGTTTTTCTTTTAGTTTTAAATATTCCTTTGTTCATTTACGGACTAAAAAAGCAAGGGGTTCATTTTACGGTTTATGCAATATATACTGTTGGTATTTATTCCCTTGTTGCATGGCTTATAACCGACATTTTACCCATAGATGTAAACCTTGCTTCTCCCCTTGCCGGAACAGATTTGTTGCTCTGTGCTATTTTTGGTGGTATGATTTCCGGTATCGGAAGTGGTATTGCCATCCGCTATGGTGGTGCAATGGATGGTATTGAGGTTATGGCTGTTGTTTTTGCAAAAAAATTAGGCATAACTGTCGGTACATTTGTTATGATTTATAATGTTGTGCTTTATATTGTTTGTGGAATTATAATTGACAGCTGGATTTTGCCTCTTTATTCAATAGTTGCCTATGGCGCAGCACTTAAAACAGTTGACTTTATTGTTGAAGGTCTTGACCGTGCAAAATGTGCTATGATTGTTACCACCGAGCCTGATGATATATGCTCCATTTTAGGAGATGTTTTTGAAACAGGTACAACAAAAATTGAAGTTATAGGTGGTTATTCAAACCAACCTAAAACAATGGTTTATTTTATAGTTAACCGATTTCAGATTGCAAAGCTCAAAGAAATTGTCCACGAAATTGACCCACACGCTTTTATAACAATTAGCGAGGTTGCAGATGTGTTTACTTCGGAGCATGATAAATAATGTATATTTTATACAATGTTTGGAAGCGAAGCTTCCCCTTACCTATTCACTATTCACTCTTACCTCTTCACTTAAAACAAAACTCCACCTTAAAAGGTGGAGTTTTAGTTTTATTTCATAAGTCCGTTAAGGAAATCTACTGCTGCTCTGATGTCCTTTGCAGGATCATCACCAACCTCACGCTCAATTGTAAGGAAACCGTTGTAACCGATTTCTTCAAGTGCCGCAAGGTATTTTGGGAAATCTACGCTACCCTCTCCAAGAGGAACTTCAATGAAAGAATCATCTGTAACAATAACATCCTTCTTTATTCCGTAAACAATTTCAGGGTCACGGAAGAAAATCTGTTTACCGTCTTTAGCGTGGGTGTGAACAATATATTTTTTAAGGTTATGTACTGCCTGAACAGGGTCATCACCTGTTACCATAACAAGGTTTGCAGGGTCAAGGTTTACACCAACGCCTGTGGAATTAAGGCTATCAAGGAAGCCTTTAAGCACTGCGCTTGTTTCGGGACCTGTTTCAACTGCAAAATGAGCGTCTATTGAATCTGCATACTCTGCAAGCTCGTGACAAGCCTCCTGCATAATTTTATATCTGTCGTGGTTGGGATCAGAGGGAACAACACCGATATGAGTTGTTACTATATCTGTTTCAAGGTCTTTTGCAAGATCAAGAATTCTCTTGGATTTTTCAACTCTTTCTTTGTTAAGGTCCTTGTGGATAAATCCACCACCGCCAAGGTCACCGCAAAGGGCAGAAATGATAAGTCCGTTATCTTTAACAAGCTTTAAAAACTCTCTTCTTTTTTCAGGAGAAAGGTTTTCGGGTGCCATTTCACCGTGAGTGGAATAAACCTGAATACCCTGTGCTCCACATTCAGCCGCTTTTCTTACAGAAGTGGGAATGTCTGTTCTGAAGCTGTTAATGATAATACCGATAGGAAATTTTTTCATTTTGAACACCTCGAAAAATTATATTAAAAATTATTTTGATCGTTATTTGTAAATTTCTGCATTTCGGAAGGAATATTATTCTGTGCAGGCTGAGCCGTTTGATATGGGGGTTGCTGGTATTGTGGCTGTGAAACAGGCTGTTGGTAACCATTATACCCATTCATATTTGGAACATTGGTGTAATAGCCCCCATTATTCTGCATTGGCTGATACGAAGAATTTTGCATATAATGCTGACGCAAAGCCATTTTTCCCTGTTCAATTGAACCGAAAAATTCTTTATATTCTTTAAGCTTCTTTTTAGTTTTAACATAAAGAATAATGAAAATTATTGAAATAACAGGAAAAACCAAAACAGAAATTATAAAAATCAAGCCGAACACTATTGTTCCGGAATGATAAGAATAATACGCATCTGTTAAAACATCTCTTTCAAGAGCATCTATGTAATGCTCTGCCTTTGAAAAATCGTGAGCTTTAGTGAGCTTTTCTCCATTATAATAAGTTCCGTTTACAAGAAAACTACTCATAAACTCTTTAAAAAATTCAGGTTCTTTTTCAAAAGAAGCAGAAGCACTTGATGTTACTACCATATAAAGAGTTTCTTTTGTTGTTAAAATATAAGCGTGTAAAAACTCTTTGGAGTATCCGTCATCTGCAACACCATAGATATAGCAAGCGCTGATACCATTTATATTACCTTTTTCAGCTCTTTTTATATCAAGCTCTGTCTCGATTTTTTCTATATAAATAAAGTTTTTAAATCTTTGCTTTATTATACCAATATCAGTAGCCTTAATTCCATCAGGAAAAAGGATATTTCCCTCAACAAAAATTTCAAAGCTTCCTAAATAATCAACGCCACTATTATCTTCAATATAGTAATGATCTTCGCCTCCGGAATTATTAATTTCAAAATTCTTAGGAATTTCAGCATAGAATTTATCGTTTGAAAGAGCTTTACCTTTTGCAAATACATTTATAATACCGAAGCACATTATAAAAACTAAAACCAGTGATAAAACTTTAATTATTCTTTTCATTTTATTCCCCCCTCAATTTCTGTATTCTGAGGTTCTTGTGTCTCAGGTGCTTCAATAGGCTGCTGAGGCTTTTGTTCCTCTAAATTATTGATAGCATCTGTAATATAAGATGGTGTTTGGGGATTATTCTGATATGCAGGATCCGTAGGTGGATGATAAGGTGGGTTATATGGCTGGTTGTAAGGCTGATTATAGCCATAACCACCATAACTCTGTTGGTAAGAGTTATATGTAGGAATATCTCCGTAGGTCATTTCATAGCGTTTTATAAGCTTTTTATTTTTGGAATACTTAGTAATTAAAACTATGGCTATTATAAACAGAATCGCTGTTGGTACAATAAAAATTGCAACCATAGTACCTGCAAATATTCCTACTATGTTTTCCTCCTCCATAACCCTGCTTATTGCTTCTTCCTGTGCTTTAAGCACTGCTTCTTCAAAAGTGGGAGAATCTGAAAAACTGTGGTTTGCATTATGCTCGGGCTTGTCACCGTTCAGGGGTGTTCCGTTAAAGACAATACCTGAAACAGCAACAACCAGATCACTCATATTATCAACATCTGCATCAATGCCTTCATAAGCTACAACAAATATATTTTCTTTGGTGGCAAATACATAAGAGCAGAAGGAATAGAGAAAATCATCACATTGTTCATCTTCTTCAGAATACGAATAACCTCCTGTAAGCAAATAGCACGAATAACCGTTAACCTTTGGGGTATCTGTGCTTTTATATTCAACACAGCATTCGTTTATTCTTTCAATATCCCCATCATATAAATAAAAATACTCAAAAACAACCTGTGCCTTTTCAGGTGTCAGCTTTGTTATACCATCAGGAGCAAATTTATTTTCACCAACACAATATGTAATTGTATTTCCCTCTTCATCAGAATAGGCTAAAGAATTTCTAAATACAGAAGCTTCATATTCCCAAGGAACATTAGCATAAATTTTGTCGTTGTCTTCTATAGGCTTTCTGTCATCGTGAGCAAACGCTGTAAACGAAAGTGAAAAAACAAATATAACAGCAAGTAAGAGAGATATTTTTTTAATATTTTTCATTAAAACTGCCCCCCTTGCCAATTATTCTGATTGCTTTCGGGCACATAGGTATTACCTATTGGTTGTGTACCCATAGGAGTATTCATTGTGTTAACAGGTTGTGTTCCGTAATAAGGATTATTGCTATAATTCTGATTATAGTATACGGAAGAATTTTGAGGTAACGGACCGAAAAATCTTTCATATTCTCTGATTTTTTTCTTAGCTTTACTGTTAAGCACAGCAAATATAATTACAAGCACCAAACAAGGTAAAAATAATGTTGCTACGGCAATACCAAGAATTGTTACACCCAAAATTACCTTACCACTTTCTCCAAACACTTTTTCAAATTCTTCCATAAACTCGTCTTCTGTCTGTATTTCAGGATATTGGGGTGCAATTTGATCAGAATCTACAAATGGCATTTGTGAGCTTCCTTTGTTAGAGCCTGCAAATGCACCAATTGTTAAAAAGCACATTAAAACAGCAAGAAAAAGAGCTAAAATTCCAATTTTTTTCATAATTTGTCCCCCTTAATTTTTTTCCAATATTCCTTTGCTGCCTGCTCCTGCTTATTGTCGCCAAATTCATAGTATTTAGCGTTATTAAGAGCATCCGGTAAATATTGCTGTGCAACCCAATGGTTGGGAAAGCTATGTGGGTATTTATAAAACTGACCTTTAATTTCGGCATCATCACCATCAAAATGTTTGTTTTGAAGCTGACGAGGAATAGGACCACTTTTTCCTTTTTGAATGTCCTCCATAGCAGCACCAATGGCATCGTGTCCAGTTGTTGATTTTGGAGAATTACAAACTAAAACAACTGCATCCGCAAGTGGTATTCTTGCCTCCGGCATACCCACCTGAAGAGCAATATCCGTTGCTGCCTTTACAATTGGCAATATCATAGGATATGCAAGTCCAACATCCTCAGCTGCACAAACTAAAAGTCGACGGATTGCAGAGGTCATATCCCCTGCCTCTAAAAGTCTTGCAAGGTAATGTACTGCCGCATCCGGATCAGAGCCTCTCATAGATTTTTGAAAAGCAGAAAGAATGTCATAATGCTCATCACCCTCACGGTCATAACGCATTGCACTTTTCTGTGTAAGCTCTTTTGCGTGCTCAAGAGTGATTATTCTTTTCTCATTCTCTTTCGGTTTTGTTGCAGCTAAAACGCAAAGCTCAACAGCATTAAGTGATTTTCTTACATCTCCGCCACAAGCAGTAGCTATATGTAAAGAAACACCGGCTTCTACCTGGAATTCCTCACCCTTTTCCTCTGCAAGAAGGTTAAAGCCACGATTAACTGCCTTCTCTACCTCTTCTGGTGTAACGTGCTTAAATTCAAATACAGAGGAACGACTTAAAATTGCACTATACACGTAAAAATACGGATTTTCCGTTGTAGATGCAATGAGAGTTATAGAACCATCTTCAATATACTCTAAAAGAGTCTGTTGTTGCTTTTTATTGAAATACTGAATTTCATCAAGATACAAAAGAATACCGTTTGGTGCTGTAAAAGCATTAAGGTCCTCCACGATATCTCTTATATCCTGTGTTCCGGCAGTAGTACAGTTAAGCTTTCTGAGAGTTCTGTCAGTTTTTTTGGCAATCATACGGGCAAGGGTTGTTTTACCCGTACCTGAGGGACCGTAAAAAATAAGATTAGGAAGCTCGCCCGATTCTATTATATTTCTTAAAGGCTTACCCTCACCTATAAGGTGCTGTTGCCCCACTATTTCATCAATACTTTGTGGACGAATTCTGTCCGCAAGAGGTGTATGCATAATTTTCTCCTACATTATAAATAATGTTAAAACATTTGCCATTCAAAAAAGCCTATTATTGCCACAATTATGAATGGCAGGGTACCACATTTTCTGAATAAAACAGAACGCTTCATATCATCTGAAATATCTAATTTAGCTACATTTTCTATTTTTCTTGTCAGTTTTTTATAATACAAATTAGTTGCATAAATACCCATTATTATCCTTACACCATAGGTAACAATGTAAATATAAATCTGAAGTGGCAAGGGAAGCTTAAATTCATTTGTAAGTTTATTGAATTTCATTTGCTTTTCAGTCAAAGAAACATCACTTCTATTTGAATTATAAAGAATTATATCCTCATAAAAATAAGGATCTTCTTCCACACATTCCATAAAAGATGTCACAATTTCTTCATTTGAAAATATCGTATAGCCGACAGAACCAAACATAAGAATATATAAGGCAAAAATTATTAGTGCAAATTTATACATTTTTCTGTATAAACTCCACGCAAGCGGAACAAAGAAAGCTGCAACGTTCCAGGATATATTTTTTTCAGTTCTGTCTATTACCATAAAGTGCGGAATATAAAATTTTTGGTTTTTACCCACAGCTGCTTCATAGAAGGAAACACTTTTCCCGTTAATTTTTAAAGAATCATTACTTTTTATTTCAGTAAATATTTCTTGTGAAATATTTATTGCTTCTTTCTTTTCATCGTTTAAAGAAATTTCTTCATTTAAATCTTCTTTTTCTGTTGAATCTGCTGTAAGCAATTCTATATTTTCATTTGTGCTGTGCTTGTCCTCATTAAAGCATCTGTTATTTAACTTATAGCATTCTCTGTGGTGAGGTGTTCCGCATTCAGGACAAACTACCACATCATCGTCTTCAAGAAAACGATTATTGCAAACAGGACATTTGTAATTTGTATAATCCATTTTTATCCTTTCTTTCATTTGAATATATCACTTCAAGTTAGATATTACAGCAATTTTTTCATAAATGCAACATTTTCCCATTTAAATTTTCATTATTTTAATATATTCAAATTTTATGAACATTTTTTTGATTATTGTCGAATTTTTTACCCTTTATTTATTGAAATACACTCTACATTATGATATAATCCTATAGAATATATTATATTATTTATATTACTATATACATAGATTGATTCAGATTTGTTTTGGGGTGAAAATTTTGGATAATATTATAGAACTTTGGAGTGCTGTTTTACAAGAACTTGCCGGTAATGTTTCAAACGCTGTTTTATCCACCTGGATAAAAGATTTGGTTCCTATAGATTTTGATGGAGACTGTATTCAGCTACAAGCCTCATCTGATTTTAAAAAGAATATTATTGATAATCGCTTTTCAAATGAAATTTCTAAAGCCTGTGAAGCTGTAATTGGTTTTCCGATTCAGGTTAATGTTACAGTTGATGCTACTTCATCAAAAGCTAATGCATCAAAAACACCGGCTGATTATGATGATAATAATATTTCTGTTAAAAATGAACTAGATGCTTCTAAATTTGAACCTACCTTCAATAACTTTATTGTTGGTTCAACTAACCAATTTGCTTATGTGGCTGCAGTTGCTGTTACAAATAATCCCGGTAGTGTTCACAACCCTCTTTTTATTTACGGAGCTTCCGGCTTAGGAAAAACACACTTGCTGAAAGCAATAAGATATGAAACAAAAAGAAAAAATCCAACCATGAACATTATCTATACAAGTGGTGAAAATTTCTTAAATGAAATGATTAATCACATGGGCGATAAAAATATGGCTGTATTTCACGAAAAATACAGAAGCGCTGACATACTTCTTATGGACGACATTCAGTTCATTGGAAAAACAAGTGTAGCTCAGGAAGAATTTTTCTATACATTTGAAGCTCTTATTAATCAAGGAAAGCAAATTGTTCTTACATCTGACCGTCCTCCTAAGGATATTCCTACATTAGAGGAAAGACTGCGTAGTAGATTTATTCAAGGTCTTCTTGCAGATATTCAGCCACCTATGCTTGAAACACGAATTGCAATTATCCGTCGCAAAGCACAAGCCTTTAATATGGAAATTGCAGATGACGTTATTGAATTTATTGCTGAAAGACTTAAAAATAATGTCCGTCAGATTGAAGGTGTTGTAAATAAGCTTTATGCAGTTTATTCAATTGACGGAAATCCGCCAACAATCGGTACAGCAGTAAGTATTATAAATGATATTATTTATTATGCAGAGCCAACTGAAGTTACAATAAATAATATTATTGATAAAGTAGCAAAAAGCTTTGGCGTTTCTCCTGAAGACATTCGCTCAGAGAAAAAGAAATCAGAAATATCCAATGCTCGTCAGGCTGCTATGTATGTTATAAGAGAAATAACAAACCTTACTTATGAAGAAATAGGTAGTCAGTTTGGTGGTAAAAAGCACTCAACTGTTATTTATTCTATTGAGTCCTGTGAAAGTAAAATGGAGGACAACCCCTCACTTAAAAATAATATAATTGATATTATGAAAAGTATCAAGGACGAAAGATTAGATAATTAACTTGCTCTATTTTCTACATTTTGAACGTTAATTGTTTATGTTTTTTAAACATTGTGAACATCAGTAATTTTTTTACTTTATTTACTGACATTTATAAACATTTAACTTACAAACACTTAATCCAATTAAAAGCCAGTAAAATCAAGTTACGCAAAGTTAAACTGACAATTTGACAGTACCTAATACTACTACTGTTTAAATTAATATTTTTAACGCTTTTTTTCAAAATATTCACAAAATAAAAAATTTTTTATTCCTATCTTTAATGGAGGTAGCATTATGAAAATAATTTGTAACACAACAGTACTTGCAGAAGCTTGTAATATAGTTCAGCGTGGTGTTCCACAGAAAAGTACTCTCCCTGCAACAGAAGGTATTTTCCTTCAGGCAAAAAACTCAAAGCTTACTCTCACAGGTTATGACCTTGAAGTTGGTATTACAACAATTATTGAATGTTCAACTGAAGATGAGGGAAGCATCATTCTTAATGCCCGTCTTCTTTGTGATATTCTAAGAAGATTACCGGCTCAAAGTGTTACTATTAACTGCGATAGTCACAACCTTTGTAAAATAACATCCGGTGAGGCAGAATTTTCATTGGTTGGTATCCCTGCTGATGATTATCCCGAGCTTCCTACAATTTCAGGTGGCATTCCTTTTACAATAAAACAAGGTTTACTTAAAAATATGGTAAAACAGACAATTTTCGCAGTTGCTGTTCAAGATATAAAGCCTGTTCATAAAGGAATTAAATTTGAAGTAGAAAACAACAATCTTCGCCTTATTTCCTGTGACGGCTTCCGTCTTGCAATAAGAAATGAAGCTGTTGATTATGCAGGTGAAGATATGACCTTTGTTGTTCCTGCAAAAACTCTTTCTGAAGTTGTAAAATTAACAGATGATGATGAAGCTAACATTACCTTCTCTATCGGTAAAAAATTCATCTTGTTTGAAATTGGAAGCTATAGAATAATTTCCCGTCTTTTAGAAGGAGAATTTTTCAATTATAAAAATGCAATTCCTTCTGAAAGCTCAACAAATGCAAGAGTTAATCTCAAGCTTATTCTTGATAGTGTTGAAAGAACTTCTCTTCTTATTACAAGTAAAATCAAAAGTCCTGTTCGCTGTATTTTTGATGATAATACAATAAGAATTTCCAGTGCTACATCACTTGGTGCAGCAACCGATAAAATTCCTGCTGCTATTGAAGGTAAAAGACTTGAAATCGGCTTTAATAATACCTATCTGACTGATTGCTTGCGTACAGTTGACGTAGACGAGGTTAAAATAGAACTTTCAAGTCCTGTTTCACCTATTATTATTAGACCTATAGAAGGCGATAATTTCATTTTCCTCATTATTCCTATGAGATTAAAAAATGAAAATATTGGTTAATCTTCTACAATATATGAAAGAATGTTCATAAAATGAAAATTAAAGTTAAGGTAGCTCCTAAAGAACACAAGGATTTTATTTTAAAAGGTGATTACATTCGCCTTGATGACCTTTTAAAAAATGTTGGTGTTGTAAATACAGGAGGACATGCAAAAATAATTATTCAGGAAGGTGAAGTTAAAGTTAACGGAGAAACCTGCACAATGCGTGGAAAAAAGCTCCGTACAGGCGACTTTGCTGAATATGAAAGAATAATTTACGATATTAAATAAACAGAAGAAACGGTGAAGTATGACGGTAAATTCTGTAAAAATAAAAAATTTCAGAAACATTTCCGACTTATGCTTTGATGCTGATAACGGAGTAAATGTTATTTACGGAGAAAATGCACAGGGAAAAACCAATATACTAGAATCTATATGGCTTTTTACCGGGTGTAAAAGCTTCCGTGGAGCAAAAGACACAGAGCTTATTAAATTTAATGAAGACTTTGCTAAAATAAGCCTGGATTTTTTTGATAATACCAGAGAAAAAAAATCAGAAATTACTATAAGTGAAAAAAAGAAAAATGCTTCATTAAACGGTGTTTCTTTAAAGTCAACAACAGAATTAATAGGTTCCTTTTATGCTGTTATTTTTTCTCCCTTACATTTATCTTTAATTAAAGACGGTCCGGCTGCAAGACGAAGGTTTTTAGATACTGCTCTTTGTCAGCTAAAGCCTTCTTATGCTGAGCAGCTTACAGGATTTAAAAGGACTCTTCTTCAAAGAAATTCTTTATTGAAGGATTTATATTTAAATTCTCAGCTTTATGATTTGCTTGATACCTTTGATGATCAATTAGCAAAATATTCTGCAGCAGTTATAAAAGAAAGATTAAGCTATATAAATTTACTTTCAGAATATAGCAAAAACATATATTCCGGTATATCAGAAAATAAAGAAGCTTTTTCTGTTTCATATTCAAGAAATGAATTTAAAAAATCTGAATTTTCTGTTAAGGATATTTATTTAAATGAGCTTGAAAAAATAAAAAAAGCAAGAAAAGAAGATGTATTAGCAAAAACATCAACCGTTGGTCCTCACAGAGATGATTTAGAAATTTTAATTAATGGTGTAAGCGCAAGAAGCTATGGCTCACAAGGGCAACAACGTTCCTGTGCATTGGCTCTTAAATTAGGTGAATCTGAAATAGTAAAAAAAGTTACAGGTGAAACACCTGTTGCTCTTCTTGATGATGTTATGAGCGAGCTTGATGAAAAACGTCAGGACTATGTTCTTAACCATATAAATGAAAGACAAGTTTTTCTTACTTGTTGTGACCCTTCACAGGTTTTAAGACTATGTGGTGGTAAGTCCTTTTTGATTAAGGACGGTGAAATAATTTAATGTTTATCCATATTGGACAGGACACTGTTGTAGTAGATAAAGAAATAATAGGCATTTTTGATATGGAAAATACAACAGTTATGAAAAAAACAATAGATTATCTTAATACAGCTGAAAAGGAAAAATGTGTAATTAATGTTGCACCCTTTGAGCTTCCTAAATCCTTTATTGTGTGTCAGACACCAAAAGGAAAAAAAGTTTATATTTCTCCTGTTTCAGTTGGAACAGTTTTAAGGAGAATAGAATCCGGACATATCGGATAAAAAAGTAAATAAATAATTTTATATATTTATTTTGAATCTTCTACGGAGGTTAGTATTTTGGACGAAAACATTATTAAAACCGAAGAGGAGCTTCTTCAAGAAGCTAAAGAAAACGAAGTAGTTCTTGATGAAAACTCAGAAATTGATACTGTTGTTACTGAAAAGTATGACGCTAGTGCAATTCAGGTTTTAGAAGGACTTGAGGCAGTAAGAAAAAGACCCGGTATGTACATAGGTTCAACAGGACCTAAGGGTCTTCATCACCTTGTTTATGAGATTGTTGACAACTCCATAGACGAGGCTCTTGCCGGTTTCTGTACTCATATTGAAGTTGAAATTCTTCCTGATAATATTATTACAGTTCGTGACAATGGTCGTGGTATTCCTGTTGGCATTAATGAACAACAAGGACTTCCTGCTGTTACTGTTGTTTTGACTGTTCTTCATGCAGGTGGTAAGTTCGGTGGAAGTGGTTACAAGGTTTCCGGTGGTCTTCATGGCGTTGGTTCATCTGTTGTTAATGCTCTTTCTGAATGGTTTGAGGTTGAGGTTTCTCAGGATGGACACGTTCATTATCAGCGTTTTGAAAGAGGTAATCCTACTTGTGACCTTAAAGTAATAGGAGATACTGAAGAAACCGGTACTCTTATAAGATTCAAAGCTGACCCTGAAATATTTACTGAAACAACAGTTTATGAATTTGAAACTCTTGAAAGAAGATTAAGAGAACAGGCTTTCCTTAATGCAGGTCTTTCAATTTCACTTACTGATAAGCGTGATGTTGATGAGGTAAAAGAGGTTTATTGCTTTGAAGGTGGTATTTCTTCCTTCGTAGAATTTGAAACTAAAAAAAGAGGTCTTACTCCCCTTCACGAAAATCCAATTCATTTTTCAGCTGTAAGTGGTGACAGAGAGGCTAATATTGCCCTTATGTACAACGACAGCTATAATGAATTGATTTTAAGCTTTGCAAATAATGTAAGGACCATTGACGGTGGTACTCACGAAAATGGTTTTAAAACTGCGTTAACCAGAGTATTTAATGAATATGGAAGAAAATATAAGCTTTTAAAGGATAATGACAAAAATCTTTCCGGTGATGATGTGCGTGAAGGTCTTACTGTTGTTATCAGCGTTAAGCTTACTGAAGCACAGTTTGAAGGACAGACAAAGGGTAAATTAGGTAATACAGATATTACTCCCCTTGTTTCAAAATGTGTATATGAAAAGCTTTCTACTTATTTTGAAGAAAATCCTGCAGAAGCAAAGGCAATTTTTAACAAGGCACTTGATGCTTCAAGAGCAAGAGAGGCTGCAAGAAAAGCAAGAGATAATGCTCGTAGAAAATCTGTTCTTGAAAGCAATAGCCTTCCGGGTAAGCTTGCAGACTGTATTGAAAAAGATAATGTCAGAACTGAAGTTTACATCGTTGAGGGTGATTCTGCGGGTGGTTCTGCAAAGCTTGGTCGTGACAGAATGTTCCAGGCAATTCTTCCTCTTTGGGGTAAAATGCTTAACGTAGAAAAAGCAAGACTTGATAAGGTTATAGGAAATGATAAGCTTACACCTGTTGTTCTTGCTCTTGGTACAGGTATAGGTGAAGATTTTGATATAAACAAGCTTCGTTATGATAAAATTATTATTATGGCCGATGCTGACGTTGACGGTGCTCATATCAGAACACTTCTTCTTACATTCTTCTTCCGTTATATGCCTGAGCTTATTTCAACAGGTCACGTTTATCTTGCTCAACCTCCTCTTTACAGAATAAGCAAAGGACAAAAACATCACTATGCTTATTCCGATGAAGAAAGAGATAAAATTATGGCTGATATGGGAACAGGTTTTTCTATTCAGCGTTATAAGGGTCTTGGTGAAATGGATCCCTCACAGCTTTGGGAAACTACAATGGACCCTGCAACAAGACTTATGTTAAGAGTAACAATTGAAGATGCAGAAAAAGCAGATGAAACATTCTCAATTCTTATGGGTGATAAGGTTGAACCCAGAAGAGAATTTATTGAGAAAAATGCTAAGTTTGTTAAAAATCTTGATATTTAAGAAAGGGAGGATTTAAAAGATGGACGAATTTAATGAAAAAAATGAAGGCGTCACTCAAGGTGTAAATAATCTTCCTGACCCTTATGAAAATCAAAGAATTATAAATGTTGAAATTAATAAAGAAGTAAGAACGGCATTCCTTGATTACTCAATGTCCGTTATTACAGCCCGTGCTCTTCCTGATGTACGAGATGGCTTAAAGCCCGTTCACAGAAGAATACTTTATACAATGTATGAGAATAATCTTACTCCCGATAAGGCATACCGTAAGTGCGCTGATACGGTTGGTTCTGTTCTTGGTAGATACCATCCTCACGGTGACGCATCTGTTTATGATGCAATGGTACGTTTAGCACAGGATTTCTCAATGAGATATATGCTTGTTGACGGTCACGGTAACTTCGGTTCAATTGACGGTGACCCTGCTGCAGCATATCGTTATACAGAATCAAGAATGAGCAAAATGTCTTTGGAAATGCTCACAGATATTGAAAAAAATACTGTTGATTTTGTACCTAACTATGATGATCGTCTTAAAGAGCCCACTGTTTTACCAGCTCGTTTTCCTAACCTTCTTGTTAATGGTTCCCAAGGTATTGCAGTTGGTATGGCAACAAATATTCCTCCTCACAATTTGGGCGAGGTTTGTGGTGCTATTGAATGTCTTATTGATAATCCTGAAGCAGAGCTTGAGGACCTTATGGAACATATCAAAGGTCCTGATTTTCCTACCGGTGGTATTATTATGGGCAGAGCCGGTATCAGAGCTGCTTATGCAACAGGTAGAGCTAAGGTTATTGTTCGTGCAAAATGTGAAATCACAGAGGGTAAAAACGGTAGATTTAAAATTATTATCACCGAAATTCCCTATATGGTTAATAAGGCAAGACTTATTGAATCAATTGCAGACCTTGTAAAAGATAAAAGAGTAGAAGGTATTTCTGATATTAACGACTATTCTTCTGATAAAACAGGTATGCACATTGAAATTGATATTAAGCGTGATGCTAATGCTCAGGTTGTGCTTAATAAGCTGTTTACTTATACACAGCTTCAGTCAACCTGTGGTGTTATTCTTCTTGCTCTTGATGATGGTCAGCCAAAAATTCTTACTCTTAAAGAAATTCTTCAAAAGTACATTGATCATCAGTGTAATGTTATTATAAGAAGAACACAGTTTGACCTTAAAAAAGCTCAGGATAGAGCGCATATTCTTGATGGTCTCAGAAAAGCAATTGACATTGTTGATGAAATTATTGCAACAATCCGTGCCTGTAAAGGTGGACAAGCTGAGGCTAAAACAGCTATTATGGAAAAATTTGACTTTGACGAGCCTCAGGCAGCAGCAATTGTTGCTTTCCGTTTAGGTCAATTGGCAGGTCTTGAAATTCTTAAAATTACTAATGAGCTCAATGAGCTTCGTGAAAAAATAAAAGATTATGAAGATATCCTTAATTCTCACGAAAGAGTTCTTAATATTATTAAGGATGAACTCAGAGTTATAAGCAATAAATATTCTGATGAGCGAAGAACTGCTATTGAAAATGTCAGTGGTGAGGTTGATATTGAAGATCTTATCCCTGAGGAAAAATGTATGTATACCTATACAAATATGGGTTACATTAAACGTCAGCCTGTTGATCAGTTCTCTATTCAAAACAGAGGTGGTCGTGGAGTTAAGGGTATGACAAGGCGTGAAGATGACTACGCAGAAACAATGTTTATTGCATCTTCACATGATTCAATTATGTTCTATACAACAAGGGGTCGTGCATATCGTCTTAAAGGATATGAAATTCCTGAAGGCAGTAAAACAAGTAAAGGCTCTAACATTGTTAATATTCTTCCTCTTGAAAATGAAGAAAAGGTTTCTGCAATGATACAAGTTCCAAAGGATGATGAGGGAATGTATCTCTGTATGGTAACAAGAAAAGGTCTTATAAAGCGTTCTTCTCTTGATATTTACAGAAATACAAGAAGAAATGGTATAATTGCAGTTACTCTTCGTGAAGATGATGAGCTTGCCTGGGTTAAGCTTACATCAGGTAATGATGATCTCCTTGTTGCTACAAAGAAAGGTATGTGTATTCGTTTTAACGAAAACGATGCTAGACCTCTCGGAAGAACAGCAAGTGGTGTTAAGGCTATCACTCTTAAAGATGGCGATGAAGTTATCGGTATGAGTGTTATGAGTGAAGGTGGAAAGCTCCTTACTGTAAGTGAAACCGGTTTTGGTCGTATCAGCGATAACGATAACTATCGTGTTCAATCAAGAGGTGGTAAAGGCCTTAAAAACTACCATATTGAAAAGTATGGTGAAGTAGCTGCTATCAGCGATATAAATGAGGAAGATGACATTATTCTTATTTCTCAGGATGGTATTATCATAAGAATACCCGCTGCTGCAGTAAGAGTTTGTGCCCGTCCTTCAAAGGGTGTTAAGGTAATGCGTCTTGGCGAGGGTGATAAGGTTGTTACCCTTTCTACAACTGAACATGATGAAGATGAAATTAATGGTGAAGTTGAAGACGATGGTACTGCAACAGAAGGTGCCGGCGACACATCAGGAGATAATGAAGATATAGGAACTGAAGAAGTTAACGAAAATACTTCAGAGGAGTAATTTATGTCTGAAAAAAACAAACGTGATGAGAGCTTGGAGGATTATATATATTTACTTGAAAAAATGGCAAAAAAAGAAGCTGCCGAAAAATCAAGTCAAGAAAAAAAGCCCTCTCCTCCCCCTGTAAAAAATAAGATAGAAATAAATGAGCCTGTTGAAAATATTCAAAGTTCTTCAAAAAAACAAAAAAATGTTTTCAGGCGTCTTTCAAATTGGTATAATAACTTACCAAAGAAAAAGAAAATAGTTGTAAGTATAATTGCTGTTTTTCTTGCAATTATACTTACACTTACAGCAACTCTTGGTATATTTGTTGCACAGAAGTTTGGACTTTTAGGCGATAATATTAATGATATAGAATATGATGACACCATTTATGATGATGGTGAGTTTCAGGATATCAATATAGATATTGGTTCTGCTGATTTTAAGCAGGCTCTGAAAGACTGGGCAACTCAAGGCAATGAATTTAAAATGTCAAGTAAGAATGTTATTAACGTTCTTCTTGTTGGTGCAGACACAGGTACTAATGAGGGTAATACCGATGTTATGATGCTTGTTTCTCTTAATAAAAAAACGAAGCAATTAAAATTGGTTTCTTTTTTAAGGGATAGCTATCTTTATATTGACAGCTCAAGCGGTTCTTATTGCTCAAAGCTTAATGCTGCATTTTCTATGGGTGGACCACAATGCCTTGTTGAAACAATTGAAAATAACTATAAAATAGAAATTGATAACTATGTTATGGTTAATTTTGAATCCTTTGTTGAGATAATAGATGCAATGGGTGGAGTTACTGTTGATGTGCAGAAGTACGAGGCAGATTATAATAATAAAAAATTTAAAATAGAATTGCCTTATGGAGAAAATGTTACATTAGACGGGCAACAAGCACTTTGCTTCTGCAGAATACGTGGTTGTGATTCTGATGGTGATGTAAGCCGTACCCGTAGACAAAGACAGGTTATTGATTCAATAATTGACAGAGTAAAAAATGCTTCTATCAGTGATTTGAATAAATATATTGATATTTTTCTTCCTTATGTTGATACAGGATATGCAAAAACACAGATTCTTTCTTTAGGTGTTCAGGCATTAACAGGTAAATGGTTTAATTATGAAAGAAATCAGTTACAGATGCCTGACGAAGAATGCAGAACATCCGGTAGTGCAAATGCGTGGATTTGGGTTGTTGATTATCAATTAGCAGCTTATAAATTACAAACGGAGCTTTATGGTCAATCAAATATAACATTGAACGAGGGCAGAACATCTATTATAGATGTTTACAGAGGTGCAAATTATACAGGCGATTATTCTAATAATTCCTCAAATAATAACCCTGTTCCTACAACAGCAACAAATAATATACCAGTACCTCAGACAACTGAGCAGGATATTCCGGAGATAACAGAAAACATAACTACTGAGCCTATAAGTGAGGAACCTGTCAAGGATACAACTACAGATGTTACTGATACAACAGAAATTACAGAAATTCCTGATACTACCGTTTCTGTTTCTGAAACAGCTCCACCTCCGCCGCCCTCAACTGAGGTTATTAATCCTGTTACTGAGGTGGCAGAATAATGGCTAAAAATAATGAATATGTTAAGAAAAGAAAAAGCTATTACGGATTTGCTAAAAACTATCCCGGAAAGTTAGGTTCAAGTAAATATGTTATAGGTGAAAGCCGAATTGTAAAAAGAAATGAAACAATAAGAAGAATTGTAATTGCAATAATAATTGTAATTTTGTTTATAGCTTCTTATGTAATTACATCAGTCGGATTAAATATTTCAAATAAAAAACCAGATAAAAACAAAACAACATCCGTATCAATTGATACGGATGTTGTTTTATAGTTTTTATTATTCTTCGTCACAATCGCAGCAATCGCAGCCACAGTCGCAATCATCGAACTCAATATCAAGCTCAAGCTTTTCGCCACAAGCAGGACATTCAATGAATTCTTCGTCGAGCATTTCATCATCAAGGTAGATTTCTTCGCCACAGGAAGGACATTCTACTTCGTAAAGCTCTTCGTCTTCGCAATCACAGCAGTCACAGAAGTCATCATCTTCATCACAGAAGATGTATTCCTCAAGCTCATCAAGATCTTCGTCGATAGCATCAACAAAATCTTCAACTGCGCTAAGATCTTCATCAATATCGCTTACTGTAAGAGCCATATCCTCAAGAATACCAAACATAGCTTCAAAAAGCTTTGTTTCTTTAGCATCTTTATCAAGTTCAAGTCCTGCTGCAAGACCTTTAAGGTATGCAACTTTTTCTGTAAGTGTCATTTTAATGACCTCCTGATTTTTAATTTAATACACAAAAACTTATGCTCTTGAGAGGTACTCGCCTGTTCTTGTGTCAATGTTAATCATTTCACCCTCATCAATGAAGAGAGGAACTTTGATTTCTGCACCTGTTTCAACAGTAGCGGGTTTTGTAGCATTAGTAGCTGTGTTACCTGCGAAACCGGGATCAGTTTTTGTAACCTGAAGAGTTACGAATGTGGGGGGCTCAACGCCAAAAACATTGCCTTTGTAAGAAAGAATCTTACAAGTCATATTTTCCTTAACAAACTTGAAGTTGTCAGAAAGGTTTGAAGCGTCAACAGGAATCATATCGTAGGTTTCAGGATCCATAAAGTAGTAAAGACCACCATCTTCATAAGAAAATTCCATATCTTTTCTTTCAATGAAAGCTGTGGGATACTTATCTGTGGGGCTGAATGTTTTTTCAACAACGCTGCCGTTGATTACGTCTCTGATTTTTGTACGAACAAAAGCTGCGCCTTTACCGGGTTTTACGTGCTGGAATTCGATGATGGAATAAACCTTTCCATCCATTTCGAATGTAACACCGTTTTTGAAATCGCCTGCTGTTACCATAATTAAATCCTCCGAAATTTAATTTCATATTTTTACATAATAATACTATAACATTTCGCCCCTATTTTCAAGTGTTTTTTTATATTTTGGCACTGAAATAGGGGAAAAATTCAGTATTATTTTTTATTTTTCTGTTTTTAAATCAATGCCTAACTCTTCAAGCTGAATATTATCAACTCTTGAGGGACATTCTGTCATAGGCTCACTTGCATTCTGTACCTTTGGGAAGGCAATTACATCACGAAGTGAATCAACCTGAAGAAGCTGCATTATAAGTCTGTCAAGACCAATACCCATACCACCGTGAGGAGGAGGACCAAATTTGAAGGCATCAAGAAGATATCCGAATTTCTGCTGTGCTTCTTCATCAGAAAGACCAAGGAGCTTAAAGATTCTGTCCTGTAAATCTGAATCAGTAATGCGTATTGAGCCTGAAGAAAGCTCAACTCCGTTAAGAACAAGGTCATAAGCCTCTGCTCTTACTGATGCCTTATCTGTTTCAAGATAGGGAAGACATTCAGGAAGAGGTGAGGTAAAGGGATGGTGCATTGCAACGAATTGCTGTGTATCTTCATCCCAATCAAAGAAGGGGAATTCAACAATCCATAAAAGATTGAAGCCATCACCTATAATATTAAGCTTCTTTGCAGCTTCGTTTCGAAGTGAGCCGAGAGTTGAAAGAACAGAGCTGTTCTTTGTATCTGCAATAATGAAAACAACGTCGCCTTTTTCAGCACCTGCTTTATCTAAGATAGCTTTCATTTCATCCTCTGTCATAAACTTAGCAAATGAGGAAGCAATGCCATCGTCAGTAAGGCGAATCCAGGCAAGACCTTTTGCGCCTATACCCTTAGCAAATTCTGTAAGCTTGTCAACTTCTTTTCTTGTATATGTTGTAACTGCATTTTTAGCTGTGATACCACGAACAGAGCCACCCCCGGATACTGCAGAAGAAAATACAGAGAAGCCACAGTCTTTAACAATATCGGTAAGGTCAAAAATTTCCATACCAAAACGTGTGTCAGGCTTGTCAGAGCCATAGCGCTCCATAGCTTCCTTGTAGGTGAGTCGAGGAAGGGGAAGAGGAATTTCAACACCAAGAGCATCCTTGAATACTCTTGCAATGTAGCCCTCACCTATTGAAAGAACATCTTCCATTGTAACAAAAGACATTTCAAGGTCAATCTGTGTAAATTCGGGCTGTCTGTCTGCTCTTAAATCCTCATCACGGAAGCAACGGGCAATTTGCATATATCTGTCAAAGCCTGCAACCATTGAAAGCTGTTTGTAAAGCTGCGGAGATTGGGGAAGAGCATAGAATGAACCTTGATGAATACGGCTGGGAACAAGGAAATCTCTTGCACCTTCGGGAGTTGATTTAATAAGCATAGGTGTTTCAATTTCAATAAATCCGTTTTCATCGAAATAGTCACGAGTAATTTTTGTTACCTTGTGACGGAAAAGAATATTCTGCTGTAAATCAGGACGACGAAGGTCAAGATAACGATATTTTAGTCTTGTAAGTTCAGAGGTCTGACAATTTTCAACAATATCGAAGGGGGGAGTTTCACTTTTGGAAAGAACTCTTAAATCCTTTACATCAATTTCAATGTCGCCTGTAGGAATGTCGCTGTTTTTCGAGGAACGCTCACGAACAATACCTTTTGCCATAAGTACGTATTCACTTCTTACAGCAAAAGCTTTTTCAAAAATTTCTTTATCTGTCTTTTCGTCAAATGCCAACTGAACAATACCTGTTCTGTCACGCAGGTCAACGAAAATAAGTGCGCCAAGGTCACGCTGTTTTGCAACCCAGCCACAAACGGTTACCTCGTTACCTATGTTTTCTGCACGAAGCTCGCCACAGTAAACGGTTCTTTTAAGACCGTTCATATTATCCATATTTATACGCCCTTTCTGAAGAAAGAATATTTTTTATTTAATGCTTACCTTATGCTGAATAAGATATTTTGTTGGAAAATGAAGTGCAATTGCAAGTGCAAGTCTTACAGTAGAGCCTATCAGATTTATGCCCAACGTGTTAATACCCATACTAGCTTTAGTTTTATATATATCCGATGTGATTTTAATTACATCAGGTGTTATAACTAATCCACATGGAAGTAAATCTGCAATTGCATTTGAAACAGTCTGTATAATTGCAAACAGACCGAAGAATATCACTATAACACCTATATTTCCGAATTTAGAAATAGGGGATACGTGTGAGAGAGTTAAACCAAGCTGTAAGGCTTGAACTGCAACAAGAACAAGCACTGCAAGGGAAAGGCAGAATGAGAATACTCCCATAAAAATTGTTAAGAAAGAGGGGACACCAAATAATTTTAAAAGATTCTCGGCGCTTTCCATTACTTCTTCACCCATAGTGTCCTTAACCTGGAATACCCAAAGGAAAAGAGAGCCTAAAAATAACGCATACACTGCAAAAACCCAAATAAGACCGGAAATTGTTTTTGATGTTAAAAGTGCTCCTGTTTTAACGGGAAGTGTTAAAGTAAGATAACCTGCCCTGCCGAACATTGTTTTTGAAAACATCATTGCAACAGCAATGATTATGATTATACAAGCAAACCCTAAAGCAAGGCTGACAAGCAAACCACCCATAACCTTTACTATTCTGTTGTCAGAGGTTAATGTGAAAATTTCTGCTACAATAGCTACAATAAAAGTGCAAAGGAAAACTACAGACATTGAATGCCATTGAGCTTTAAGGTCATTTTTTAAGAGCTTACCAAACATTTGAAAATACCTCCTTGAAAATGTCCTCAATTGATTTACCGTCTTTCGTAATTTCCTCAACACTGTCATTGAGAAGAACCTTTCCGTTCCCCATAAATAAAGCGTGAGTGAAAACTGATTGTAAATCGTTTATAAGATGTGTTGAAATAAGAAGTGTTGATTTTTCTGCATAGTTCTCCATTATGAAATTGAGAATAGAGCTCCTTGTGGCAGGGTCAACACCACCCATAGGCTCGTCTAATATATAGAGCTTTGCATCCCTTGACATAACAAGAGATAAAAGAAGCTTTTCCTGCATACCCTTTGACATAGTTTTTGATTTTTGTTTTTCAGAAAGACCAAAGCGTTTTAGCATTTCAAGAGCCTTATTTTTGTCAAAGTCGGAAAAGAAATCGTTGAAATAGTCAACAGCATCAATATTTCTCATCCACTCGTGCACAAAGGTTTGTTCAGGGAGATACGCCGTAAATGTTTTAGTTTTTTCACCGGGCTTTAACCCATCTACAAGAACATTTCCTTTATAGTCGTGGATAAGACCTGTAAGTATTTTCATAAGCGTAGTTTTACCACAACCATTAGGACCGAATAAACCGATTATTTCGCCTTCGGGTAATGTAAAACTCATATCATTCAGAACTATGTTGTCGCTATAAGCTTTAGTAAGAGCGTCAACTTTAATTATAGCCAAAATTTAGCCTCCATTCCGTTAATACAGATTTTTTACAAATTTATTCAATTATATATTTTACAACTATATCTGTTAATAGTCAAGCATTATGAACCAGAAATTACAAATGAGAAAGCAGAAATTGCAGGTGTTACGCATAGCAATTATACATTGGCTTTTTAGAGCTTTAATTACTAATTTTGAAATTCAAGTTTGTATTTTAATAAAAAAGAAATACAGCACCTGAGGGGACAGGTGCTGCATTCCCGATACGAAGTATAACACTCTGTATCGAAGGTTTACTTGAGGAGGGGTTAACTCCACAAGGAGTTAATACTTGTACAGGGTGCGGCTCCCTTTCCAAGTACAAATCAATTATAACAATCATTTATTAGCAAATTATGAATATTCTGTGAAAGTTAAAAAAACTCAGTTTTTATACAAAAAAAGATAAAAGTGTAGAAAATTGTTATAAATGGAAATAATCATAAGAAAATACTTGACAGTCACGCGAACCTATGATATTATCATAGTAACACAAATGGTTGGGATATTGTCCCGGCTAGTGTAAAGAAAGGAGTGAGAGAATGCAATCTAAAGAAAAAGCATTTGAACCAATAAGAACTGCTATGAAGCTTACCGGTGGTTTTACCCTTTCCCAGCTTGCAGAGATTTCCGGACTGGAAGCAACAACAATTCAGAATTGGGTAAAACGAGGTTGGATCGAACCCCCTAAGGACCGTCGTTATGGTGAAGCATCCACAGCAAGAGTTCTTATAATCAATATGCTTAAAGGTGCAATGCAGCTCTCAAATATTGTTTCTTTGATGTCATATATCAATGGTAAGGTTGACGATAGACGTGACGACGCTATTCCCGACGGTGAACTATATAGTATTATGTGTTCCGTTACTACTGAGATTGACAAAATCGGAAATTTAAACATGGAAACAATTGTTAGTGTCATTGATGAACAAATTAAAGATTATGAAGAACCTTTTTCCGGAGGTAAAGAGAAATTGCGCAATGCTCTTGAAATTATGATGTTGGCACATATATCTTCTAATCTGAAAAACGAAGCAGATGCAATGCTTCAAAAATTCATGAACTGATGTTTCACGTGAAACAAAAAATAAAATTATAGTTTCACGTGGAACAAAGGTGAAAAGAAAAATGTTTCACGTGGAACAAAAGACAAAAGCGAAGGAGTACATATTATGATAAAAAATGCAAAGGTTGTTGGCGAATCCAATTTTTCAGCAGCTAAAAAACTAATTATAGCAGGTATTGTTGGGGTGATTATTGCAGTTGTAATTTTAGCTTCAATTACTATTGTACCTGCAGGTCACACAGGTGTTGTTGTAACCTTGGGTAAGGTTAGTGATAATGTTTTATCTGAGGGCTTCCATTTTAAAGCTCCATTAGTGCAAAATGTTGTTAAAATGAGCAATCAGATTCAAAAATGCGAAATTGAAGGTGCTGAATCAGTTTCTAAAGACCTTCAGGCAATTTCTACTACAATTGTTGTTAACTACAAAATTGGTGATAGCTCATCTGCAAAAATTTATAGGGAAATCGGCAGAGATTACGAAACAATTATGCTTATGCCTGCAATTCACGAAAGCTTAAAGGCAGTTACAGCAAAATACACTGCAGAACAGCTAGTAACAAGCCGTTCAAAAGTTGCAATTGAAATTCAAGAAACTCTTGCAGACAAAATGGAAGAGTACGGAATTATCATAGAAAAATTCAATATTGTAAATTTCTCTTTCTCAGAGGAATTTGCAAAAGCTATTGAAGCAAAAGAAGTTGCACAGCAAAATCTTCTTAAAGCAAAAACCGAGCAGGAGCAATTAATCGTTGAAGCAAATGCTCAGGCTGAAAAGAAAGTTATTGCTGCAGAAGCAGAAGCTAAAGCAATACTCAAAAAAGCTGAAGCTCAGGCAGAAGCAAATGAAATAATATCAAAATCCCTTAATAATAATGTTATTGAAAATAACAAAATAGAAAAATGGGATGGCAAGCTTCCTTATGCTACCGGTGGGTCAGCAATTCTTGATGTTTCTGTTGATGAAAACGGAGATGCGTCTGAAAATTGATGTTGAGAGGAGTTTGTTATGAAGACTTGGAATATAAACTATCAGGGAAACAATATCCATATTGAAAATAAAATCACAGAGGAAAGATTATATATCAATGGCAAGCTCCACGATGAAGAACGAGGAGATGGGACGCGGTCTAAATTAATCGGAAGATTACCTGACGGAAGACTTGTAAAGGTGTCGTTAGGCGGATTTTGGACAATTCATTGCACAATTTTTGTTGAGGACGAAAAAATAATGGATTATCAAAAATAATATACTTGCCGAATTGCACATTTGAAATAATATAACTTTGTTGAAGATTAACGAAAGTAAAAAACTCTCGTTAATCTTCTTGTTTTTTTATTGAACATCTCTTAATTATATGGTAGTATTATAATGTTATATAATAGCATAAATATAGAAAAAAGGAGTATCGAAATGAGCTTGAAACAAAAAGCAGCTGAAGGTATTTCAAAGGTTAAAACTTATTGGAAAACCCCACCTGCAAAAAGATATATGCCCTATAAAGAGATCGCTGCTTATTCCGGTGGTGGTATTGGTGCATATATGATTATTACCATGGGTTCAGCTTGTTTGTTGGCAACAAACAGCACCCTTCTTTCCAGTACATTGGGTGTTGACCCAATGGATATGTACGTAATGTACGTTCTTGCAGTTATCGCAAACATTCCGTTAACAGGTATTCGTGCAAACATTATTGACAATACCCGTAACAAAGCAGGTAAATATCGTCCATATATCGTAAGTATGGCACTTCCTGCAGCGATTATTTGTAACATACTGGTCTGGTTCCCTTATGCAAAGCTTTCCGATTGGTTAGGGGATGGAGTTCTTTTTGCAGGAACACAGTTTGAGGAAACAAAGGCATATGTTGCAAAATGTGCAATTATAATGGTTCTTAACCTGTTTCTTCACTTTTTCTATTATTTCTTCTATGATGCTTATGAAAACCTTATTCACGTTCTTTCTCCCAACTCACAGGAAAGAACAGATGTTGCATCGGTCAAGAGCGTTGTCTATTCATTTGCTCCCACAGTAGTAAATCTTTTCACACCGATTATTGCAGAAAATCTTTTCCATTCGAACGCAACGGATATCCGTGTTTACAGATTTTTATATCCTATACTTACAGTGGGCGGCTTGCTTCTTTGTATGGTTGTTTATAAGCATACAGAAGAAAAAATCGTTCAGGCAAGAACTCACGTTGTTCAGATTAAATTTATTGATGCCCTTAAAGCAGTTGCAAAGAACAAATATTTCTGGATTATTTCACTTGCAGGCTGGATTGGTTTCTTAGAATCTGCCTATGCAAATATTATGTATTGGTTCTATAACTATGGAGGTGCATGTTCCGGTGATGCTTATGGAATACTTGTAACACTATATGGAAATGCATCTCTTTGGGGTATGCTTTTAGCACCTTTCTGTATCAGAAGATGGGGTAAAAAATCAGTTCTTATTGTAACAAACCTATTTAATATAGCCTTTATATTAATGATGTTACCATTTACAAATGAGATACATAACCTGACTATCTGGCTTATTATGGGTTGCCTTTATCTCAATGCTTTTATGGGCTCATTTGCACATATTCTCAACCCTGCAATCCAAGCAGATATCCGTGACTATCAGCAGTATAAAACAGGGGAAAGAATTGACGGTATGTTCGCTGTTGTTACAACAATCGGTACTGTTATAACGCTTATTACATCATCCGTTCTTCCTTTTATTTATGAAAAAAATGGCTTAACGAAAGAAAATGCAGCAGTTGTTACATCAAATCCTGAGGTTCTTAACAGAGTTTTAGGAGACGGAAAAACAACTGTCGGACAAATTCTTTCAGAACAGTTGGCAAACGGACAGGATAACTATAACAATGCTCTTTCTGCTCTTTATGATGTTGACCTTCTTTTAAGTCTTTCAAAGGTTCTTATTATCGTTGCTGCAATTGGCGCATTAATGAATGTTATTCCTTATATCTGGTATGACTTCAATGAAAGAAAACAGAAATCCGTTATACGTGTGCTTAAGGTTCGCGCTATGTTCGAGGACTACGGAAATGGTGTTCTTAAGGATGCAGAGCTTGTTGAAGTTATTGAGATTATCCGTAAAGCAAAAGAAATGGCAGTTGCTGTGCCTAAGGTATTAGACAAAAACTCTTATAAATCTGTTAAAGATAAAGAGGCAAGAAAAGCAGCAAAAAAAGAATACCTTGCAGACAAAGAGTTTAATGATGAAATTGAAATCGGTAAATTTGTTTGCGAAGAGCTTGATAAATTCTCTACACCTGCAGGTCAACTTCAGGTGAAAGAAAATATGAAGGTATATGCAGCAGGTCTTGATGCTCTTCTTAATGCAGATATTTCTCTTATAAATCAGGAAATGGCTATTGCTAAAGCATTGCCAAAAACAACAAAAGAAGAAAAAGAAATCCGCAAAACTGCTATTGAAATTGCGAAGAGTAAAAAAGCATCTTATAAAGCAGTTAAAAAGTATTTCGGTAAAGGGCAGGATTTCAAGCAGCCTGACTTTACAGACCTTGATAAGTTCTTTAATGCCGAAGATGCTTGCGAAGCAAAGCTTAAAGAACTTTATATTGCCTTGAAAGATGCTAAAAAAGCAAAGGATTCATCAAAGGTTTTACAGTTGAAAGCAGATATTAAGAAAACAGATGCAGACAGAAAAGAGGCCCGTAAATTCTCCAAAGAGGAAATGGACAAACACGCATATTTCAACCGTGCTGCAAAGGTTTACCTTGATGCTGAAAAGCTCATAAAGCAAAAAGACAACTACAGTCATTTCGAAGAAATTGAAAAGATGTATGACGATGCAAAAGCAAGACTTTAAGTCATAAAAATATATAGCCTCCCAAACGGGAGGCTATATATTTTTATGTTATATTTTATTCATCATCGTCAGCGAGCTTTGCTTCAGCAATAACTTTTTCTGCGATATTGTTGGGAGCGTCTTCATAACGAGCAAACTCAAGAGTAAATGAACCTCTGCCTGCTGTTACGGAACGAAGTGTAATAGCAAAGTCGCTCATTTCTGCCATTGGAACCTCAGCAATAAGCTCCTGAGTGCCTGTTTCTTCAGCAGGTCCCATACCTAAAACTCTACCACGACGTTTGTTAACGTCACCCATAATGTCGCCCAAATCCTTATCGGGGATATATGCTTTAAGAGTTCCGATTGGTTCAAGAATTGTGGGAGCAGCTTCGGGAACAGCAGCCTTGAATGCAATTCTTGCAGCCATCTTGAATGCCATTTCAGAAGAGTCAACGGGATGGTAAGAACCATCGTGAAGACAAGCTTTAATACCAACCATTGGGTAACCTGCAATAAGACCGGATGCTACGCATTCACGTAAGCCTTTTTCAACTGCAGGGAAGAAGTTTTTAGGAACTGCGCCACCAACAACCTCGTCGGAGTTGAAGACAAACTCTTCTTCGCCCATATAGGGTTCGAAACGAATCCATACATCACCGAACTGACCGTGACCACCGGACTGTTTCTTATGACGTCCCTGTTTGTCAACAGTTTTACGGATTGTTTCTCTGTAAGCAACTCTGGGAGCACTAAGATTAACTTCTACGCCATATTTATTTTTAAGCTTGGAAACGATACTTTCAAGATGCTGTTCGCCAAGACCGGAAACAATCTGTTCTTTAGTTTCCTTGTTGGTATAGAACTTCATTGAACCGTCTTCTTCCTGAAGCTTGTTAAGACCGGAAGCAACCTTATCTTCTTCACCTTTCTTAACAACATTAACAGCCATTGAATAGCAGGGAGCAGGGAAATCAACGCCTGCAAGCTCAACAGGATTTTTAGCATCACACATTGTGTCACCGGTCTTAAAGCCGGAAAGCTTTGTTACAACACCGATATCACCTGCGATAATTTCGCCGGCATCTTCCTGCTTTGCGCCCTTAACAAAAACGATTTTGCCCATTTTTTCTTCTTCTTCGGTACGGGCATTGTAAGCCTTTGTAGCAGGGGTAATTTTACCTGAAACTACTTTAAAGAAAGACATTTTACCAACGAACGGGTCAGCAACTGTCTTGAAGCAGATAGCAGCAAGAGGACCATTTGCGTCACAAGCGATATCACCTTCGCCCTTTGGTGAGGGTGCAAGCTTTGTAATACCGTTAAGAAGAAGGTCAACTGCTTCGCCTGTGTAGCCTGAGCAAGCATAAACAGGGATAACAGTACCATCTGCAACACCCTGTGAAAGACCTGCAACCTTTTCGTCATGAGTGAATTCTTCACCGTCAAAGAATTTCATCATAAGTTCTTCGTCTGCTGATGCAACAGCTTCAATGAAAGCATTATAAATTTCTTCAATATGAGCATCCTGAGGAATAGCAACTTCTGTAGCTTTAATGCCATCATATTTAAATGCTTTGTTCTGAAGGAAGTTTACATAGCAATCAACAACGCCATTAACCATATAAGGAACAACAACAGGGCAGATAGCTGTGCCGTATTTTGTCTGTAAATCGTTAAGGGTTTTGTAGAAATCACGATTTTCGCCATCGCATTTAGAAACAGCAATAAATTTGGAAAGCCCTTTTCTACCGGCTATACGCAAGGTTTTTTCTGCACCAACGTCAACATTGTGACCACAGGAAAGAACGATAACTGCAGTTTCAGCTGCACGGATACCTTCGCTTCTGGCACCTTCAAAGTCGAAAAGACCGGGAGTGTCAATAATATTAACCTTTCTGTCACGCCATTCAATACAAGCCATAGCGGAAGAAATGGATACTTTTCTTTTCTTTTCTTCGGCATCAAAATCAAGAACGGTGTTACCGTCTGCAACTCTGCCGAGTCTATCTGAAGCACCTGCTATGTAGAGCATTGCTTCTGCAAGAGTTGTTTTACCTCTTGCACCGTGACCGGCAATGGTCACGTTTCTGATGTTTTCTTTAGCATAAGCTTTCAAATAAATTCCTCCTAAGACCAGCGAAGTTTCCTTCGCATAGAAATTGTAAAAAGTGTCACCAAACTATGAAAATACACTTTGGCAACTTATATTTGGTATTTTAGCACATATTTTTCGTGTTTACAACGATTTTTTTGAGTAAAATGCAAATATTATTGATATTACATAATAAATAGCATTGGTTTTTATGTAATATGTAACGAATATTTTAAAATACAGTTTTTTTCATTGAAAAATCTGAGGGTTTATGGTAGAATGTACCCACAATGAGTATTTATGCTCTGTTACTATGTAATAGTATTTGATTTATTCCTGTGGAGGCTTATATATTATGGAAGATAATAAAATGACAAATGGCACAAACGAGGTAAAGCGTCCTGCACCACCTCCTGTTGTTCCTAAAAAACCAAGCGAGAAAAAAGGAAAAAATAAAAAGCTTTTAATTCTTATTCCGGTAATTGTTGCAATAGTTGTGGCAGCAGTGGTTGTTGCAGTTTTACTTAAAAATGGTGATGATAATAAAGATAATAATGAAACCACACTTGCACCTGTTGTTGTTACAGATGTAAATGGTGTTCCTGTTACAAATGAAAATGGCGAAGCTGTGACAGTTGTTCCTGAAACAGAGGTACAAGAGTATACAGATGCCAATGGTGAAAAGCAGACAACTGTTGTTTACAAGGATGTAACTGTAAATGTTCCGGTTACAAATGTTAAGGGTGACAATGTCACAGATGAAAATGGTGAAAATGTTACAGAACAAATTGTTGTTAAACCCACAATAAAAGACGATGGAACTATTATCGTAGGAACAACAGCTGTTCCGGTTACAGATGGTAGTGGTAATACTGCTGTAGATAATCAGGGAAATGTATTCACAACCATAGTTGAGCTAACCTCAACACCTGCAATTGTTGATTCTGCAGATACAGAGTGGAAATCGTCCCAGGGTGGTACTGCTGCTGATTATTTCTCAAGCGTTGAAGCAATGAATGATGGTGGCTACATAACTTCTATAGTAACCAACTCTACAGATGGGGATTTTGCAAAGTATAAAGAATTGGGTTATGCAACACCTTATACAGTTCTTACAAAATATTCAAAGTCAGGAGAAATTGTCTGGCAGAATGCTTTGGGAACAAAAAGAGGTATCACAGTAATTACTGATTTAGTAGCAACAGCTGATGGTGGCTTCTATGCAGTTGGTTATGGTAAAAATGTTGGTGGCGCAAATGGTAAGGGCTACTACGACGGAGCAGTTTTCAAATTTAATAAAAAAGGTGAGCAGAGCTGGTTCCAGAAATTCGGTACAACAACAGTTGACCTTTTCAATGGTGGCACTTTAACAAAGGATGGCGGAATTGTTGTAGCAGGCTCCGTTGGTACAAATGATGGTGACGCAAAGGGCTTCGGTAAGCCTGCTTACGAGTCAGCTGCAGCTATTGTTAAATACAATGCAGATGGTTCACTTGCGTGGAAGAACATAGTCGGAGGAGACAAGGATTCTTTTGCAGGCGTTGTTGAAGCTGTTGACGGAAACCTTTATTGTGTAGGTAACTTTTATTCAGGTATTTTATTTAAAGGCTTAGGCTCTGCCGATAGTGGTGTTTCAAAATTTGCAAGCAATGGTGAATACATTACTACTGCACGTATAGGTGGAAGTGGTATCGAGTCCTTTAAGGGTATCACAGCTTGTAAAAACGGTGGTATAGCTGTTGTTGGTAAATCCAATTCATCAGATGCAGGCTCAACAGATAGTATTTTTGTTTCAGACCTTGCTTCAAGAGGTGGCTACGATTCATATATTATAAAAATGGATGCTGATCTTGATATTGTTTTTACAAAGGTTTTCAGAGGACAGAATAACGATGATTTGACCTGTGTTGTGGAAACAGATGACGGTTCATTTATTGCTGCAGGTTCAAGTAATTCCTCTACTCGTGATTTTAAGGGTGTAACAACCAGAGGTGGAGAGGATATAGTTATTGCCTGCTTTGATAAATATGGAGAGCTTTCCTGGGCACGTTCCTTTGGTGGTACAGATAACGAAAGCGCAAATGCAATCTGCCTTGGTACAAACGGCGGTTACCTTGTTGCAGGTAGATCACTTTCTAAAGATATTGATTTGAAAGGACTTTCCAAATATAATGCCGGTAAAACTATTGGCGTTATAGTGAAATTTCCCGAATAATGATTAAAATTAAATGTAATTATCTTAACGGAGCAGTTGCTGTTCCTACAGATATCATAGACAAGCACTTAAAACTTGCCCCTGCGGCAAGTTTTAAGGTTTTGCTTTTTATTCTCAGAAATCCTGATGGTACTGCCGATGCAAAGCAAATAAGTATGTGTACGGGTCTTTCCGAGGGCGATGTACTTGATTGCCTTGACTTTTGGGAAAGTAATGAGGTTATAGAAATAACAAACGAAGCTGTTTCCGAGGAAGCCGTTAAAGCTACAATAGGAAATGCAAAAGTGGCTTCTGTAGAAAAAGAAACACCGGAAATTGAAAGTAAACCGACAAAAGTGAAAAGTCTTCCGGTAAAAAGACCTACGCAAAAAGAAATTGCTCTCAGAATTTCTCAGGAGCCTGAATTGGAATTGATTTGCCGTGAAGCACAGTCTATTCTTGGTACCTTCGGTTACGATACCCAGGGACTATTAGTTCTTATTTATGATTACTATGGTTTTCCGCCTGAGGTTATTATAACGCTTTTACAGCATCAAAAAAATATGGGGAAAACTTCATCCTCTTCTATAAAAAATCTGGCAGAGGATTGGGCAAAAAGGGGAATAGATTCATTAGATCTTGTTGAGAAAGAGCTGCTTGCATTGGAAAAAATCAGCAGGGTTTACGAAGAAGTTAAAGAGGTTGCAGGGTTTGCAGGAGATATGGCGACACCCCGCATTGCAAAATTCCTGCGTACCTGGGCAGTAGATTGGAATTGTTCAGTGGAGCTCATTAAATATGCCTTAGATGAAAACAAAAAAATTCTTGGCGATACCAATAAAATGCTGAAAAAATTTGTTCATTCCGGAATCACTAAACCTGAAGAAGCTCTTACAAGAGAAAAAAAGGCATTACCTAAAGAGGTTAAAAAGACATATGAAACTGAGGAAATAGGTAAAAACAGTGTTCTTAAATGGATAAAACAATGTGCAGATGAGGAGGAAACACAATGAAATACTCCGAAATAGTTTATTCTAAAGCTGAAATGGAGCTGAAAGAGCGTCGTCTTCGTGCAGAGCAAATGGCTCAGATAAGGCGTAGGGAATTTTCTGTAAAATACCCCCAGCTTACAGAAATAGAAAATATTATGAAAAATACTGCCTTGGCAGTTATCAAAAGCATAGGCTCCGGTGGAGAGAAAGTGGATATTTCAGAAGTTTCCAAGAAAAATTTGGAAGCACAGGCTAAGAAAAGGCAATTACTCAAGGAGGCAGGTTATCCCGAAGATTATCTTGATGTGCCGTATACATGTAAAAAATGCGAAGATACAGGCATTTATAAAGGCAAGCTCTGTGAATGTCATCTGGCTCTATTGCAGAAAATTTCTATTTCCCATCTTACTTGCAGTCCCGTGCTCGCAAGGTCTACTTTTGACACCTTTGATTTAAAGTATTACAGTGAAATAAAAAATCCTGAGCTTGGTGGTTTTTCACACCGTGACATTATGCGTGGTGTTCTGGCAATGCTTAAAGATTACGCACAAAATTTCCGTCCTGAAAGTCCCGGTCTTTTCTTCAGTGGTGGAACCGGATTGGGAAAAACACATTTGGCACTGGCTATTTTTAATGTTCTTACTGCTAATGGTTATAGCGTTTATTACAATACTGCCAGAAAGGTTATAAAGCAGACTCAAGGTGAAAGCTTCAATAGGGGCGAAGGCGATTTAACTGAAGAGCTTAACAGAAATGACCTTGTTATTATTGACGATTTGGGAGCAGAGTACGAAACCCCTTACGCTTGTTCAATAATAAATGAAATAATTGATGACGCAGTTTTAATGGGTAAGCCCATGATACTGATTTCAAATCTTGATAAAAATGCTTTTGAAAAAAGATACGGTGAGCGTGTAGCTTCAAGACTCAATGCTTTTGAAATAATTGAATTTGTTGGTACCGACATCCGTATTCAGAAGAAATAAGGAGGAAAAAATTATGTTAAAAGGTATTCCGAATATCATTTCACCCGAGCTTCTCAAAATACTTGACGAAATGGGTCATGGTGATGAAATTGTTATAGGTGATGGCAATTTCCCTGCAGCATCCAACGCACAAAGACTTATTCGTTGTGACGGACACAATGTGCCTGAGCTTCTTGATGCTATTCTGAAGCTTATG
Organism: Acutalibacteraceae bacterium; assembly: GCA_045543695.1. Taxonomy (GTDB): domain Bacteria; phylum Bacillota; class Clostridia; order Oscillospirales; family Acutalibacteraceae; genus DTU089. Next base: position 65,508 of record JAZPXQ010000021.1, read on the forward strand.
CCCCTTGATACTTATGTTGAAAGCCCTGTTATGCTTATGCAAACAACTAAGGGTGACCCTACTCCGGTTATCTGGGCTGAGTATCAGGAAATTGTTAACAAACACAATGGCGAAACAAAAATGAGCGAAATCGAACGCTTTGCTTTCTATGACAGAGCAAAAGACGCTTATGCTATTATTGCAACAAGTGAAATGGCACTTTATGCAAATGTAATCCTTAAAAAGGGTGTTGTAACAGAATAAGTTATTATGAACACATTTGAAAGATTAAAACTTTTAAATGTGTTCTTTTTTGTCTTGAAATATGTAAAAAAATGTGGTATTATAGAACAAATGTTCTAAGGGTGAAAAGAAAATGGAATATATTTTAATTTATTTTGCAGCTATTTCTTTGCTTACCTGCATTGTTACTGTTTATGATAAAAAAGCTGCAAAAAGGTGGACAAAACACAGAGTGCCGGAAAAAGTATTATTTTTATTGGCTTTTTTAGGTGGGAGTGTGGCAGAGCTTCTGACAATGCTCAAAATCCGACATAAAACAAAGCATAAAAGCTTTATGATAGGACTCCCCATTATAATAGTTTTACAATTGGTGATTATATGGTTAATTTCGACACAAGAATTCAGTTTTTAAAAGGTGTAGGTGAGGCAAGGACAAAAACTCTTGCCAAACAAGGTATTTACAGCATAGGTGACCTTTTAAGAAATTATCCCAGAGCCTACGAGGATTGGAACAATACAATTCTTTTGAGAGATGCGCAGATTAACGAAAGCATCTGCGTAAGGGCTATTGTTGCCCAAAATCCACAGGTTGTAAGAATAAATGGTGGCAAAATTCTTGTAAAAACAGTAATTTCTGATGGTAGTGACTATATAAATGTTACGTTTTTTAATAATAAGTATGTAAAAGACCAGCTTGTTGAAGACCAGGAGTATTTATTCTTCGGTAAAATTACTTTGGACAAATATAATAACAAATGTATGCTTTCTCCCAGGTTTGAAAAATCTTTGGAAAAACAGAGAATACGCCCTATTTACAAAGCAACAGCTTCAATGCCTTCAAAAACAACCGAAAGACTTGTTGAAACAGCTTTAAGAGAGATAAAAGGAAATATTCAGGAAATAATCCCTGCGTATATAGTAAAAAAATATCGTCTTATGAGTTTCGAGGAGGCTTTAAGAGCTGTTCATTTCCCTGAAAGCGAAGAACAGCTTGCTCTTGCAAAGAGAAGACTAATTTTTGAAGAGCTGCTACTTTTACAAATGGGCTTATTGTGTGAAAAAACAGAGGGTGGAAACAGAAGCTCAATCCCTGTTGAAAATGACTATACAGAAGAATTTTATGCTTCTCTTCCTTTTGAGCCTACCAATGCACAGAAAAGAGCTGTTGCTGAAGCAGTAGAAAATATGAAAAGCAATAAGCAAATGAACAGGCTTTTGCAGGGGGATGTAGGTTCCGGTAAAACTGCAGTTGCAGCAGCGTTGATGTATAATGCAGTTAAAAATGGTTTTCAGGCTGCATTAATGGCTCCTACAGAGGTTCTTGCAAACCAGCATTATAAAACACTTTCAAATTTCTTTGGGGACGATATTAAGCTTGAGCTTTTGACAGGCTCAGTTACTGCAAAAAATAAGAGGATTATAAGAGAAAAGCTCCAAAGTGGTGAATGTGATATTGTTGTAGGAACTCACGCAATTATTCAGAATGATGTAGAGTTCAATAATTTAGGACTAGTTATTACAGATGAACAGCACCGTTTTGGAGTTGGTCAAAGAGCCTCTCTTTCAGGAAAGGGCAATAATCCCCATACTCTTGTTATGTCTGCAACGCCCATTCCAAGAACACTTGCTATGATGATTTATGGTGATTTGGATATTTCTGTTCTTGATGAGCTTCCTAAGGGCAGACAGCCTGTTAAAACATACCACGTACCTACAAGCTACCACGAAAGAATATATAAGTTTATCAGAAAAAATATTGCTGCAGGGCAACAAGCCTATATAGTATGTCCTTTGGTTTCTGAAAGTGACAGTGACCTTGTGCCTGCAACGGAATATTATGATTATCTGAAATCAACATATTTTACTGATTGCACATTAGGACTTCTTCACGGACAAATGAAGCCTAAGGATAAGGATGCTGTTATGGCACGGTTTTATTCGGGAGAAATTCAGCTTCTTATTTCAACAGTAGTTATTGAGGTTGGCGTGGACGTTCCCAATGCAACTGTTATGGCAATAGAGAATGCAGAGCGATTCGGTCTTTCACAGCTTCATCAGTTAAGGGGCCGTATAGGAAGAGGTAGCAAGGAAAGCACCTGTATTCTTCTTTCCGATGCACAGAATGAAGAAGCGGTAGACCGTTTTGAAACAATGTGCCGTACTACTGATGGCTTTGAAATTGCCAAAAAAGACCTGGAAATGCGAGGTCCGGGTGATTTCTTCGGCTCACGTCAGCACGGTTTACCCGATATGCGAATAGCAAACCTTATGACAGATACAAGAATCCTTTACGAAGCACAAAAAACAGCTAAAGAGCTTGTGGATAACGAAGTTCCTATTTCAACAGAGGAAAGACACCTATTAGCTCAGGAAATGAAGAGATTATTTACAAGAGTTGCGCTTAATTAAAATTAAAGCAGATAGCGATTAGCTGCCAGTCGCCAGTTGCATGCTACCGGCTACGAGTATTGAATGTAGTAAAAGTATTGCGAATATTATCATCCCTGTTCGCCTTGGCGAACAGGGATGACAGTTTATACAGGTATTATAATTACTATTTTAAATTCATTGTTATTATAAATCCAATCAATTTCACCATTGTATTTTTTCAGGGCTTTTATTACACTTTTCATTCCATAGCCATGTATGCTTTTGTTTTCTTTCGTAGATATAAGCGCACCTTTGTGTTCTAAAGGCTGGCTAGAGCAAGTGTTTATTATAACAATTTTATGGAATTTGTTGTCGGCTTCTAAAATTAAATTGATGTATGGATTGTTTTCTTTTTCTGCACTTTCGACTGCGTTACCTAAAAGATTATCAAGTATAGCTGATAAATCATAATCACCGATAAAAGACAGGTTTTCATTAAGCGAAGAAGTAGAAAATTGGATTTTTTTATCCTTGCATATCAAAGCATATTTGTTTATGATTACGTCCAATAACTTATTTTTTGTTGTTGCCATAACAGATATTTCGTTTGTTTTGTCGTGAATGGCTTTTATATATTGTTTAACATTTTCTTCTGCTGTAAGATTACCTATGTTTATAAGATTGTTCCGTATATCGTGTATGAAAATCCTTGTTTCTTCGTCCTTCTTTTCAAGAATATCAAGGTATTCTAAATTGATGTTTTGTTTTTGTTCAACCATTTCTATGTCGTGGAGCTTCTTTTGGTTTGCAATGTCTCTTTCGTGCATAGTAAAAACAACAATATTGGCAATAAACATAAGAATTTCAGAAATTACACACATTACTGTTGATAGCATTGTTGATTCAAAAAATTGACTTTGCAGCCTTAAAACAACAGTTATGAAAAATGTTGTAATAGGTAATATAGTTAAATAAATTGAAATTGTGGTTCCTTCCTTTTTGGTGCGTTTTTTTGCAAAGGAAGAAATTATGGTTAAGAGAATAAAGTATAAAAATTTTGCAGCAAAAGCTTCCTCAATGAATATAACGATATCATTTTTGAAATGCGTAATTTCTAAGCTCAAAATATGTGAAACTATGAACAAGACAGTATATTCTGCAATCCACATTAATGCTACAAGTAATAGTGAGTGAAAAAAAGCAAGCTTTCGGTCACATTTAAAGCCAAATAAAAGCACCAGACCAAACAATATGAGAGTTGCCAGAATATTTACTGCTTCATTAAAGAAAATATTCAGAAGCAACCACAGTATAATATTTGCAACCAAACAAATGCTTATTGTTGTTTTTAAATTTTTTCGGTACGGAAAAAGACGATATCCATACCAAAATACTAAATATGTATTCAATAAATAAATCAGAAAGGTTAGTGCGTATATCAAAGGGGTACTCATTTTTACAGCTCTCTTTCTTTGTAGTGCTACTTCAAATTTATAATAGCTTTGTTTAAAAATTATTGCAACAAATTTGCTTAAATACACCAAAAAACTAACCTAAATGTGAAAAACCTATACCACCATTTTGGCGATATAGGCTTTAATAATTAATTCTGCCCGAATACTGCAAGCAGGAAGCCTGCGGCAACTGCCGAGCCGATAACTCCGGCAACGTTAGGACCCATTGCGTGCATCAAAAGGAAATTTGTAGGATTGTATTTTCTACCCTCGTTTTGTGCAACACGTGCTGCCATTGGAACTGCAGAAACGCCTGCTGCACCGATAAGAGGATTGATTTTACCTCCTGTAACAACATAAAGAAGCTTGCCGAAAATCACGCCGCCCGCTGTTGAAAAACTGAAAGCAATAAGACCAAGAATGATAATAAGGACAGTTTTTAGCTGTAAGAAATCCTGTCCGTTAGCAGTAGCACCAACTGTTACACCAAGCATAATTGTAACAATATTCATAAGTGCGTTCTGCGCTGTTTCCGAAAGTCTTTCTGTAACTCCGCATTCCTTGAAAAGGTTACCTAACATAAGCATACCAAGAAGGGGAGCAACTGAGGGAAGAAGGAAAGCACAAAGAACAAGTACTGCAACAGGGAATATTATTTTCTCTGTTTTTGATACCTTTCTTAACTGCTTCATTTCTACCTTGCGTTCTTTTTCGGTGGTAAGAATTTTCATAATAGGTGGCTGTATAATAGGAATAAGAGCCATATAAGAATATGCAGCCAAGGCTATGGGAGCTAACAGATGCGATGCTAATTTCGATGTAAGGAATATCGCTGTAGGACCATCTGCGCCACCAATAATAGCAATTGATGCTGCTTCTGCAGGTTCAAAGCCAAATGCAACAGCAAGTAGGAATGCGCAATAAACACCAAGCTGTGCTGCTGCACCTAAAAGAAGGCTTACAGGGTTGGAAAGAAGTGGACCGAAGTCGGTCATAGCACCAACCCCCATAAAGATAAGGCAGGGAAAGATGCCGGATTTCACACCAACATACAGAATACGAAGTACACCTGAATCGTACCAATGAGTACCCTCAACAACAGCTTGTCCGATACTACCTAACTGACCACCTGTGGTATCCAGCATCATATTTGCACCGGGGAGGTTTGCGAGTATGATGCCGAATGCAATGGGAACAAGTAAAAGTGGTTCATAGTTCTTTTTGATTGCAAGAAACAAAAAGAAAAATGCAACACCCAACATAACAAGGTTCTGCCATTCTAAAAGGTAGAAGCCTGACTGTTCCCACAAATTAGTTAATATTGTAGAAATATCCATAGAAAACCTTTCAAAAGTTAAATTTAAGTATTGAGAGATTTAATCAGATAACAGCTATAACGTCGTCTGTGTTAACTGTTGAGCCCTTGGGAGCGTTGATGGATTTAACAGTACCGTCACAGGGAGCAACAATATCATTTTCCATTTTCATTGCCTCAAGAACAACGATTACATCACCGGCTTTAACTGCTTCGCCAACATTTTTCTTAACTGCAAGAATTGTGCCGGGCATAGGAGCTTTAACCTGTGTGCCATCTGCAGAAGCAGGAGTAACAACAGGAGCAGCTGCGGGTGCTTCAGCAGGTGCTGCAACTGCAACGGGGGCAGCAGCGATAGGAGCAACAGCAGGTGCTGCAACTGCAACGGGTACCTGAGTAACACCTGTTACAACAGCATCAGTTTCTGTAACGTCTACTTCGTAAATTTTACCATTTAAAGTAACATTGTATTTCATAAGATTATTCCTCCACTAATTTGATTGAGTTGAATATAAGGTTATCAAGAGAAATGCCTGTTTTGTCTGCAATAATTGCCATAACAACAGCAGCATCCTGTTCTTCTATGTTAATAAGCTCGGGTTCCTGATTAAGACGTTTGATGTATTTGAAGCAAAGTCTTTCAAGTGGAATTCCTGTTTCGTGAGAAGTGATAGCCATAATAACTGCGGCATCCTGTTCCTTAACACCATCAAGGGTTACATAACCGGGTGTGTATGGAAGAGGCTTTTCAATTTTTTCCGGTTCTTTAGCAACTACTGTTTCCTGTTCAGGGAAAGAAGTGGGTGCAGGATTTTGGGTTTCTGTAACAAATTCATTTTTATTTGTCTTTTTAGATTTGCCACCAAATATTTTAGTAAGAATCCATACAAAGAACATAATAACAGCAAGAACAATAAGGACAAGACCAAAACCGAAGCCGGATGTGCTGAGAGCGTCAGAAATACTGAACAAAGGAAGAAAAGTCATTTTAAACCCTCCTTAGTCAATAGCTTTAATTTCATAGCTGTATGTTTTAGAAGCCATTTCATCACGATAATCGAAGAAGTTTTCTGCCTGAGTGGGGAATGCGATGTATGAAAGCACATCTTCATCACTCTTTGCTTTTTTACCGATTTCTGCTTTTGCAGCCTCAAAAGCAGGTTCAAGCGTATCTGCATATCTGCCTTCGATACCCTTTTCATCACCGAGAATCTGCTTTTTAACATCTTCGTTAACCTTACCGGGAGCTTTACCGTATTCACCCATAAGGTAGGATTTAACTTCCTTGGAAACATTTTTATAACGCTCACCTGCAAGAACATTTGCAGTAGCCTGAACACCAACCATCTGGCTCATAGGAGTAACAAGAGGGGGATAACCTAAATCCTCACGAACTCTGGGAGTCTCAAGAAGAACCTCATCAAATTTATCCATTTTGCCCTGTGCAGTAAGCTGAGCAACAAGGTTTGAAAGCATACCGCCGGGAACCTGATAATCAAGAGCCTTTGCGTCTGTTGCAAGAACAGTGGGATTAAGAAGACCGCTTTCAAGTGCTTTTGCCCTTACAGGCTTGAAGAAGTCTGCAATATCTCTGAGAGTTTCACTGTTAAGACCTGTTTCATAACCAAGCTCAGCGAGAGTGTAGTTAAGAGTTTCTGTTGCAGGCTGTGAAGTACCACCTGACATTGTAGAAATAGCTGTGTCAATAACGTCAACACCGGCTTCAACGGCTTTAAGGCAAGTCATAAAGCCAAGACCTGTTGTGCTATGTGTGTGAAGAACAAGAGGAACATCAACCGCTTCTTTAAGAGAAGAAACAAGCTTGTGTGCTTCTGCAGGGCTGAGAATACCTGCCATATCCTTAATAGCGATTGTCTGACAACCGATGCTTGCCATATTTTTTGCAAGCTCAACATAGGAGTCAAGAGTGTGAATTGGGCTGATTGTGTAGCAGATAGCACCTGAAGCAATAGCACCATTCTTAACAGCCTCGTCAACAGCTACCTCAATGTTCTTAACATCGTTAAGTGCATCGAAAATTCTGATTATATCAATACCGTTTTCTACGCTCTTTTTAACGAACATTCTTATAACATCGTCCGGATAGTGATGATAACCGAGAAGGTTTTGTCCTCTTAAAAGCATCTGGAGCTTTGTATTGGGACAAGCCTTTTTGATTTTTCTGAGTCTTTCCCAGGGATCCTCTTTAAGGTAACGAAGACAAGAGTCGAAGGTTGCGCCACCCCAGCACTCGAGCGAGTAGTAACCTGCTTTGTCGAGTTTTGAGAGAATAGGCTCGAACTCATTGAACTTCATTCGGGTTGCTATAAGTGACTGGTTAGCGTCACGCAACACGGTTTCGGTAAATTGAACCTTTTGCATTTGCGATTTCTCCTTTATATTTGATTTGTATAAGGAAGTTGTATATCTAAGGTAGGAAATAGAAAAATCTCCCTACCAATTTTCCCCATATTAGCATACACTAAACGAAGAAAATTATCAAGTGCATTGTTACAATTTTGTCAAAAATAAGACGAAAAATCCTTAATATTATTCCGAATAAAATAGTGTTGTATACAAAAAAAGTAACCTCTGCTATAAAAAAGCAAAGGTTTTATTTTTATATACTATTATATATTAATTCAGCGACAAAAAACGTGTCGTCCGATAGTGGTTATTACAGGACGGGTGCGAATCCATTTGTTTGAAGTTTTTGCGGGATTATAATAATATAGTGCTCCACCACTTGGGTCCCAACCGTTAATGGCATCCTGTGCTGCTTTTCTTGATGTGGCATCAGGAGCAACAGACCAGTTACTGTCTCTTACTGCTGAAAAAGCACCGGCTTGGTATATTACTCCTGAAACAGTGTCGGGGAAGGAGGAAGAATCAACACGATTTAAAACTACTGCACCAACAGCTACCTGACCTGTATAGCTTTCACCACGAGCTTCTGCTGCAATGACTTTAGCAAGAAGATATACATCAGAGGAGCTGAAGCCTCCACTTGAACTATTTGACGATGAACCAAGTCCGAGATATAAAAGTGTTTTGGGACCTGCAACGCCATCAGCAGTAATTCCTACAGATTTCTGAAAGCGTTTTACAGCACTTTGAGTCTTTACGCCATAAATACCATCAACTGTACCTGTGAAGTAACCAAGACTTTTAAGTTTGTTTTGAATTTTTCTGACCTCATCACCACGGGAACCAACTTTAGAAAGAACTTCTTGCGTTGGAGCTTGTTTAGTTTCGGTTGAATAAATAAAGCCGATACCTATTATAATAGATAAGCATAAAAGAAATCCGATAAAACTCCCCGGTTTTGAATGTACAAATTTTTGAAAATTATATTTAATTTTTTTTCTTTCCATATAGCACCTCTATATTGTTTTTTACTATTTTTTTCGCAAAAATCAGAAATATACATTCTATTTAAACGAGTTAAATCATAAAAATTGTGGTTGGTAAATATGCACAACCACAATATATTGTGATTGGTAAAAAAGTTGAAAAAAAATTAAAAAAAATTGCAAAAAATGCTTGACAAACCCGGTTCGTGGTGGTATTATTATCGAGCACTGTTCGAGAGGGGCGAAAAACAGACCACTAAAGTGGACTGCGTAAGACCTCAAAAATAGTCAACGAACCTTGAAAATTAAACAACGAGAAAACAAAGAAACCCTTGAGATTTTTTTGAGCGTAAAAGAGATTTTGCGACAGTAGAATTCGGGCTTCGAAAGAAGTTTGAAAGCGATACGCTAGAGTATCGAAAATGAGCGA
>JAZPXQ010000022.1:0-82000 GCA_045543695.1 Acutalibacteraceae bacterium
TTGGGAGCTCTAATTGTCTTCCTAAGACCGCTTGGCCTCCGACTTGCTATATCACGGATGAAAAAACAATGCATTATTGGAAAATGGACGATTTAAAATAAATCAAGGCACTGCAACCAGTGCCCTTTTTTGTTGCCCCAGGCTAGCATCGCTAGAACTCAGACAACCAAATTATACCACATTCCATCTAAAAGTCCACCGTTCCACAACCGCGCACCGCCGGCTTCCTGCATTGAAAAACATTCCGCATATCAGATAGACTGTCTTCAAAGTCGGAGGGCCAAGCGGTCTTAGGAAGACAATTAGAGCTCCCAACTCCATGGCACACAGAACGACATGGCTACGATCCCACTTAAATGAAATAATAGAGAAAGTTAAGTCAGATATTATATTCAGAAAATATAGTAATAATGAGGTAGCTTTTTCTACTATTGCATTAACTGATACAGACTGCGATTATTTAATGATTAATAAAAATTCAATAGGGTTTTTGGAAGGCGTAAATTCCGTTGAAAACATTGATTTTACAAAGGATTATTTTATTTTGATTCCTGATAATTGTGAAAATCCGGAAGGAAAAATAAATATAATTAAAGAAGTTATAATGAGTACACCATCGAATATGGATTATGATGTACTTACTTACCACGAGAATAAAAAAATTTTATGTTTTGAAAACAATCACGAAGTTATTAATTTTAAAGCTATAGATTCACCGATTATTATTTTATGTAATTTTTCTGAAAATGTTTTTCTTGATGAAAATAAAATGAAGATGACATATATAAACAACTCTTTTATGTTTGATAACATGATGTTTAAATTTTCTGAAGATGATATCGATTACTATGAAGAAAAATACAATCTTGAAGAAAACTCTATAGTGATAAAAATGAATAATGTAGTCGAAAAATCCGAATATGGTTGGGTAGTATTGGAACGCATAATAGTTTTGAGTTCGGTTTTAAGTTTGTTTATGCTATTTTTAGAATTGCTACTGATAACAACCGTTGCAAAGCTTGAATATATAACAAATTCTGTGGAAATTTCATTGAAAAAGATACTAGGTTATTCTTTGTTTGAAAGAAATAAAACTATGGTTGTGCTTAATTCATTTTCTGTATTTATAGGTATTTTTACGACTGTTACAGTAGCTTTGTTGTTTGGAAGTAGCATCTGGCTTATGTTTTTGTTAGTTGGCATAGTGATTTTTGTGTTAGAGTGTATTACTATTAGTTATTATGCAGCCAAACTTGAAAGGACTAATGTACCGAAAATATTGAAAGGTGGATGTTTATGATAGAAATAAACAATTTAAACAAAAGCTTTGAAGAAAATATAATTTTCAAAAATTTTTCTTGTGAAATAGACGACGGTGAGTTCGTGGTTTTTGCTGGGAAAAGCGGTTGCGGTAAAACAACACTTTTAAATATCATTGGTGCTTTAGACAAACCTGATAGCGGAGAAATAATTGTAGACGGCATTGATGTAACTAAACGCAAAAACCAAAAAAATTATTTTAAAAATATCGTTGGTTTCCTCTTTCAAAATTTCGCTTTAATTGAGAACAAAACGGTAAAGGAAAATCTTGATTTTATTCAAAAAAAACAACGAACGCAAACTACTATTAGTGAGGCATTAAAGCAAGTTGGTCTCTCAGGTAAAGAAGATGTGCCCGTATATAAACTTTCGGGCGGCGAGCAACAGAGAGTTGCGTTAGCAAGACTAATGATAAAGAAATGTAATGTAGTATTGGCAGATGAACCAACCGGTTCTTTGGATAGAGAAAATGCTGATATGGTTATGGGAATTCTCAAGAAAATGAATAAAGAGGGAAAGACTATTATTTTGGTTACACATGATGAGCAAATAATAAAAAACACAAAACGTGTAATTTCACTTTGTTCTAATGCACATAACTGAATTTTATGATGTTACGTTTTTGTCAATTTTCGTAGCATATTTGTTTGTTTTATTGATAGTTTGGGGATGTTGTGCTAATATTCAGACGTATGTAGAATTTCAGTTTTTTCTCCTTTCAATCAATAAATATAAAAATATTTATCCGAAAAGCGAAATAATACATACACACCCCCCCTGGCAATAATCGGTAAGGATTCAATATCCTTTGCTGGTTATTGCCATTGTTTTTTATTTTGAATCATTGTATAGAAATAGGAATTAAACTAGTAAAGGTAGCTTTATAAGTCGAAAAACAAACACTTTTGTCGAAAACTAACACTTTTTTGTAATAAACCTTGATTCTACTAATCTTTTTTACGTATAGTTTTACTCATAAGTTCGCTTAAATGTTTTTCAACATTAAAGTAATTAGTGCATAAAACTTTGCATCGCTCTCGACGATAGATTATGTGCGTACTTTTAATCTATCCAAAGTGGAACTGGATTTTGTTGTATCTTTTCATCTGTTAGATTCTTAATGTTGGTCAGCGTTTACTTCTGTACTCTAAAAATAAAAAGCCTAATTAAACTGTGCTGGAAAATACAATTTTTATGCCGTTTGTGGGATAGATATTCGGAAATAGAGTAGCACAATCAATGGAATCATTTATTAAGGTGTCTTGATTATTTTAGTTAACTTTTTGGCTGTTTTCAATTATCAAATGTTTAATTTATAGCTTTTATTTGAGAGTTACGTAGATAGAATTATTAATTTTAAAGATGTCTATAAAAAATGGTCATAGTTACAGCTGCACATATAAAAACGATAACGATAAAATTTTACGGAGGAAATATATATGTGGTTAGATAATGCATCGAATATTGATATGTTGTTTTATTCGCCATATGCTGATACAGTTGCAAACTTTGCAAAAGAGGAAAGTCTTTCTCCGTTAACAGTAGGCTTATATGGCAGTTGGGGTGCAGGAAAATCTTCACTTTTAAACTTAATTGAAACTAATTTAAGCGGAAGCAATGATGCCGTCTGTATTGTTTTAAATGCTTGGCAATTTGAAGGGTATGAAGACGCAAAAATTGCAATTATGGAGTCGTTGCTTAAGGCTATAAAGGAAAACAAAACATTTTGGGAAAATGCAAAAGAAAACATCAAAGCGTTACTTTCGCGAATTGACTTTTTAAAACTAGGAAAAGATATAGCGATTAAAGGTGTCCCAATAGCTATTGGGGCATTAACTGGAAATCCTATTCCGTTGGCAGTAAATCTAACTGCCGAATTAAAAGATGTTGGAAAAACTATATCTGGTATAGAAGAATTTAAAAATACTTACATAAAGCAAGACAATGAAAACGCTGATAGTTTAACAGATAATATAAGAAAGTTTAGACAAGACTTTGAAAAGATGTTGGAGAAGGTAGAAAGTGTAAAATCTTTAGTTGTCATTGTTGATGATTTGGATAGATGTACTCCTGAAAGAATAATAGATACACTTGAGGCAATAAAATTATTCTTATCCGTTAAGAAAACAACATTTATAGTAGCTGTTGATGAAAGAATAATCAGGTATGCTGTGAATGTAAAATATCCACAAGCAGACGGCTTCTCTGTTTCAGATGATTATATCGAGAAAATAATTCAATTACCAATAAAAATACCTGAATTGTCACCTAAAGACATTGAAAACTATTTAATTCTATTAATATGTCAACTCCATCTTTCTCAAGTATCATTTGAAGCGTTGATTTCCCAAATATATGAAAGCAAGATAATGCTTTCTGACAAAGCTATAACCCTTAATGATATTAATGAGTTTATTAAATCAATTAATGCAACATACACAGAGGAATATAATCAAAAATCATTATTTGAGGATATCGAAATAATATCCAGAATTAATACTGCTGTTTCTAGTAGCTTAAAAGGTAACCCCAGACAAACAAAAAGATTTTTAAATACTTTCTTTGTTAGAAAAAATTTAGCAAAACTATATTTTGGTGATGAACTCGATTTGTCAGTAATGGCAAAGCTACTTGCTCTTGAAACCATAGACAATCGAGCATTTAAAAAACTTTATGAATGGAATAGTGGATTTGACGGAGAAATTAAAGAATTAAAACAAATTGAAACTTGTGTTGCTGACGAAAAAGAAATACCTGAAGATTGCTCAATGTGGAATACCCCAAGAATTATTCAATGGGTTAAAAGTCAACCTATCAATTTGTACCAAAAAGATTTAAGTAAATATTTTTATCTGTCAAGAGAATCGCTAAATAGTTCAGAAAACATTACAGCATCATTTAATGATTTAGAAAGAAAGCTATTGTCGGATATTATTAATTGCATTCAAGGTCAAGAGGATGCACGTTTTGAAGAACTAAAATCGATGGGACAAGAGTCGCAAAAAAAGATTTGCGAAGCTTTAATAGCAAGTTTTAAATCTGATTCTGTAAATTTAGCAATTATGAGCAGGATCTTTATAGAATACAAAGAGTATCAAAATGATATTATAACAGTTTTAAAGCAAAAGCCCAAAGAATACTTCAACATGTCTAGTGTTCCTCTCATTATAAGAATGCGCGAAAATGGTTCTGAAAAAATTAATACTTTGTTAGATGATTTAGAGAACGATAAGAAAATTAAGTCTTCTTATAAAAAACAAATAACTGAAAATGGCGGCTTTTCAGCTGCTGGACGGAGGTAATTTATGGGAACATCAAAAGGGTATATAGCACCATCGACCCCTCATTGGTCTCAAGCTAAAAGACAATTAACTTCATATATAAGTAACCAAACTTTAGATAATCGTCGCAATGTAGCCAGAAAATATGCTAATGCAATGAGTACAGAAGGCTTTGATAAAAGCCGTGTTGTTATAAACATTTCAAATTTTGCTCGTTTTGCATCTTCAATTCGTAGTGTTGGTTATAAACATGCGTTGGAGGAAATAGATAGAAATGATATTCTTGATATGAATTCCGAAGATGCATTAAATGAATTAATGTACTGCTTTGCGAATGATTGCATAACAATAGATGACAAAATCACTTTAGATTGTATTTCTGCAACATTATCTATATTAGAAATAAAACAACCGGAAGATTTAAAAAATATAGAAACAAATACATTAATAAAAGTACTTGTGTGTCAATTTGCTAAATTTAAATTTGCACAGTTATTCGACAAACAAATTAGAAACAAAGACTCTCTTAATGCAGACAAAATAGTATTAGATATGCAAAATTACATATATTACACAATGGAGAATTCTTTGACAAACGATCTGCTCTCTTCTATTAATCCTCAAAATCTTGCTGGAGAAAAAATCGTTAAAGAAATTATAGAAGAAGCATTTAAAAGAATGGAAGAATTTTATGGTGAATAATATGAAAATATGGATTAACAAATGTGTAGAAGAAGAAAAAATAGAAGGTTTTGAAGATTCAATTGTTTTCAATATAAATATTCCTGGAAAAGGTGGGATTTTAACATCTGATATACGCAAGGGTTGGTATAATGAACTTGGTGTTCAGAGTGTTTCTTCGATTTGTGAGGATCTTTATATTATTGCATTATCTGTATTTGCAGCAGACAAAAGAGTTCCTAGAAGTATGACAAGTGATAGTTGGACAAGGAATTTAGAATTATCAATTCCAGTAATAGAGTATGATAAATGGGATTCTGTTTGCAAAGACATTGAAAAAATGTTATCATATTTGTCAGGTGATATTTGGATCATAAATTTTAGAAGGTGTAGTATTGAGAATCGATATAAAGATGGTCATAAAAGACCAGCAAAAAAGGATATCGATTTACAGAGCTTTGAAGCGGTTTCTCTTTTTTCAGGAGGTATGGATTCATATTGCGGCGCATATGAAATGATATCCCAGGGTAAAAAGATTATGTTGGTTGGAAATAAAGAATATGGCGGTCTTGATGATATACAAAAAGAACTTGTAGAACATATAACAACAACTTTGAAAGACAATGGTTCTATGTTTTTTTCTTTTTCAGCCAGAGCCTATCAACCTTTATATTCAGATTTTGTGAGAACAGAAAACACTAGTAGAAGCAGGTCCTTTTTATTTTTGAGTGCTGCTATTTGTATTGCTGATTTAATTGGAGATAATACACCAGTTTATATTCCTGAAAATGGATTTATTGGTTTGAATTTACCTCTTACAGCAAGCAGGAAAGGTAGTTGCAGTACAAGGACTACGCATCCCTATTTTTTAAAATCACTTAATTCTATTTTATTCAAATTAGGTATAAACCATTGCGTTTCAAATCCTTACGCTTTTCTAACAAAGAGAGAAATGGTTCAAAATCTTAAAGATTTAGATGGCTTTTTAAACAAAATACATTTAACCATTTCTTGTTCTCATCCCAAAAACGGTCGTTGGAAAGGTGATTCGGCCCCTAGTAATTGTGGATATTGTTATCCCTGTTTGATTCGTCAATCTTCTTTGTTAGATCTTACATTGCCTCAAGATAAGTATAAAACCCCTGATGCGATTTCATATAATCACTATTTGAATGGAACTGATAATACGCGCTCGGATTTAGTTGATTTGATAAGTTCTGTTGCTTTAGCAAAAAAATCTACAGATCAAGAAATTTTAAATAGAATTCGCGGAACAGGACATTTAAATTATGAAGAATCACTGAAATTTTTGGGTTTGTATAAAAAATCCATTGATGATTTGTATGAAATGTTTTCAAAAGATCCAAAACTTAAAGCAATAATGGAGTGATTATATGAAACTGATTGATACCCATTTTCATTTAGATCATTATAGTAATCATGAATATTGGTATAGAGAAATCAATAAATTGGAACAATACACTATTTGTGTAACAAACACTCCTGAGATTTATTATTCGTGCAAAAAGATGTATCCTGAAAGCAAATTTATTAAATTCGCTCTTGGTTTTAATCCACAGCAAATCAAAGTGGTGAATTTCAATAAAAGATTGTTTTTACATCAATTGTCAACAACTAAATACATTGGTGAAGTCGGTCTTGATTTTTCAAAAAAGTATATTGACACCCAAAATAAGCAGATGGAAGTTTTTGATTTTATATGCAAAGAATCTGCAGCAAAACACAAAATTCTTTCAGTTCATGTACGCAATTCTGAAAAAGAGGCTTTTGACATAATGAAAAAAAACAATGTGACAAAAGCAATTATACATTGGTATAGTGGAAGCATAAAAATGATGCAACAGTATATAGATGCTGGCTATTATTTTTCTGTAAATACAAATATGTGCAAAACGACTAAGGGAAAAAGAATTGTTTCAGCTATACCAATAGATAGACTTCTTGTGGAAAGTGATGGTCCATATACAAAGGTAGAATCTCTAAAATATAAACCCACTTCTCTTTGTAAGTCGTATACATTAATAAATTCTATTGTTAAAGAAAAGGATTTTGAATGCATTGTATTTGATAATTTCAATCGTTTGCTTTTTAGTGATTAGTAATTAAATGAAATTCATCCCCTGTTATCTTTTGTAAGGAAGGTAATAGGGGTATGTTTTTTGTTATTGGTACAGTAGTTTTGTGTATACAATCCTCTTTTAGGCTTCTTCATCTGTCAATCAGAAGGACGTACTTTTCTGTAACTCGTCTATTAATACCGGCAAGCAAGGTCAAGGGGTCTTAGTGAGATTGATATTAAATTTGTGTTTGTGGGGGGACAATCCTCGTGTAGCATAATTTACCAAGTCCGATAGTTGTTTATTCGCACCGTAAGGTCGGTTTTGAATAAGATATACATCAATGTTTCGATTGGGGTAAAGTTTTTGTATAGTTTACTTTGATTTTGTAACATCATATGCAAATTAAACGTGGTTTTGTTGTATGTGTGGATTATAGCATGAACAAAACACATCGAATTGCAGGTGCTTCGGTTATATATTGAGGTCGTATGTCATTTGGCGTGATAATTAGCAACGTTTATATAAGGTGATAAATATGAAAAAACAAGAGGTATGTAAGTGCAAATGGCTTTCTCAGTCGAAAAACAGACACTTTTGTTGTGAAATGGTGCGTTTTTGCAAGATGAATTGCGGTTAATATTTATTAAGGAATATAATAAACATATATAGGTTTGTATATTTCCTTAAAATTAGTCGCAAGATTATTTTGTATGAATGATGGCAAAACAATAATAGTAAAAAACATGTGTTTTGAAAAAATGTTTTTAAAGAAAAAAGTTGATGCTTTTTATACATAAAGACACTCATATACCAAATTAAATGTATTTATAAAGATATAATAAATTTACAAATATTAAAGGGAGAAAACGGACATGGTTGAATTACTAGATAACCCCATTTTGCTTAAACTGTTAGGATTTATATCGACATATTCAGCAGAAAAATTTTTAGATAAATTTGGAGAAATACTTGTTGATGATAAGTGTGCCGAGATTGAATTATCGAAACAACTGGTTGATTGCTTAAATGGGGCGTTAAAAAGTACTTGTATAGAATTTGATTGGGAGTTTGACGATACAGCCATTGGAGAGACTTTAATTATTAATAAATCTTTGTGGGATAACATAACCAGCGGTGAAGTTCTATCAACAATATTATCTAATGCTGTTGGTTCTGAATTTACTAAAGATGCGTTGCAATTCTGGCTTGATAACTTGAAAAAGCAAATTGCACTTCATCAAGAATTGTTTAATTATTTGTATTTGATACGAAACGATCAAACAAACACAAATTTGCCTGTGAATTTTCATAAAAATATTTGGGATGCCTCCCAAAAATTTTTTCTACAATTATGCGAAAAAGGTAATAGATTTCATTCTATAAATATAATAAAACAATTACTTCCGAATGGATACATAACCAATGATGCCTTCACAAGTATTGGAAAAACTATAGATGGCATAGAAGCACCTTTGTTTAACTTGTGTTCTACAATTAATACAGATATTGTAATAGTTGGAGATGGTGGAATTGGAAAAACCACATTTCTGCAGCAACTTTTACGCGACAGTTTTCTTGATAGTGAAGGAAGAAAGAGTGTTTATTCTAAAGAGAAGTGCATACCTTTTTTTATAGAGCTTAATAATTGTCCAGAACACATTGCCAATTGGTATGATACTTCGTTACGAAAGACTAATTTTATTACCCGATATATAGGACAAATGGTGGAAAATCACCGCTCTTTAGATACTGTTTCGGATGATACCTTGGATAAAATTGAAAAAGAATTACAAAAAATTCCTGAAAACGGGCACCCAGAATATCTCTTGCTTTTAGATGGCTTCAATGAGGTGAATACAAGTAAGTCCATACGGCAGTTCCTCAGTAAAGAAATATCAAGCCTGCATCAATATCCCAATGTAAAGATTATCACAACAAGCAGGCAGACTCAATCTGCATATTTTGCAACAGAGTTTACTAATATTTATTTAATTGGTCTATCAAGAAACACGATAATTTCGTTTTTAGAAAGTTGCAACATTTCAAAACCCTTAATTGGAAATATAATGTCTCAAAAATCACTTGTAGACTGTTTGAAAATCCCACTATATTTATGTATGTTCACTTCAGTTGATATAGATATTGAATATTTACCAGAAACTGCAGGTGAAATTTTGTACAATTTTTTTCACAACAATACAAAAATTTATAATGTTAGACGACGAGCAGCAGAAACTGAAAGCAACTCACTATCCGAAAAACAAACTGCTTTTGTACTTGACTTTATTATTCCATTTATCGGTTGGGTATTAGAAACAGAGAATAGATTTTATATTAATGCTATTGATTTTAAAGAAAAAATATTAGAATCTATGCTTCACATAAAGGAACTGTTTTTACAAAGCAAAGTAAATGCTTTTGCCTATTATAATTACTGTAAAGAAGAATTAGAGAACATATTTAATTCATTATATATGAAAACAGGAGAAATAAACACTAAGGCAATAATATCATGTATGTACGATCATCTAGGAATTATGTATCAATATAAGGTGAATGAAGGCGAATTTAATGATAGAGTAAGGTATGCTTTTTGCCACCAACATTTTAGAGATTATTTTTCTTCAATATGGGATGTACAATTGCTCTTAATGCTCAAATGTATTTCTCCAGATGTTTTCTTTAACTCAAAAATCAAAAATAATCTAAAAAGTTCTTATGATATGTTCTTAAATACTAGGTATTGGCAAACTCAAAAAGTTTATTTTATCAGTGAAATACTTATGGAACATCGCAATAAACCTTTGTTGAATCCAAAAACAAAAAACTGGATTGTTCCGAAGAGCAACAATGATAATCAAAGTGTTTTAAATAATGCTTTAGATTTTTGTCGTCAGCTTTCAAAAGAAAAACATGACATTAAACATCTATTAGAGAATATCCTTTCGACGATTATAGAGGGGAGAAAAGAACTTTCCGGAGTTAACCTAAGTAATTTAAATTTAAAGGGATGTTCTTTTTTTAACATAAATTGTAGCAAGAGAGGTGCTACAAGTTTTCTATTTGCCAAAATGAATGGGAGCATTCTTTCGGAAGAAAATTTTACTCCGGAAAACCATGTAAATAATATAGTGGAATATGTGTATCACAGTAATTATTGTTTTACGCTAGATGATGATGGAGTAATAAAATGTTGGGATGTTTTATCGGGTAAAATGGAATACGAGTTACAATCGGAAGATCCTTTAGGAGCATATGATTTTTCAAGTAAAGGCTATTTAAAAATATCTAACGATGGTAAATTCCTTGCAGTTAAAGTTCAGACAAGCACACCACAGGGTCATGTTGTTTATGTAAATGTTTTTGATTTGCATAAACCTGAAGAAAAACCTAACACACTGTTTCCAAACGATAAACATAAAAAACTATCATTTTTTGAGTTTACAGAGGATTCAAAAAACATTATAGTTTTGTGTGATGAAAAAGAACTATATTGTTTTAAGTTATCAGATGGTCAGATTGCGTATCGAAAAACGCTTGAATTATTGAGTATGAGTGAAATATATGCAAAAGATGAAAAATCTCCATTATATGTATTTACCACTCAATATAATCCATATATAAATGACGAGATATTGTTATCTGATTTTGATTATGAAGATGATGTTGATGATATAACTGAATCTGCAATATGTCAAATCCAAATGATAAATCCCTTAAACAATGAAAGTGATGTTTTGTATGAATTTTGTTCATCTCCGTACACAAGTCCAACTGCAACATATATTTCAGAACAAAATGCTTTTATTTTTTATAATTATGAGAGTGAAGCGATTGAACTATTAAATTGTAATACTAATCAGTTGAATTGCATTCTTTGTGATTTGGAAATAACAAATGAAAATCCACCTAGTGCTATTCATAAAAGCAAAGGAGATCAAAATGAGTGCTTTGTTATGTTTCCGGAATGTTGTTATTTGGTAGATATTGACTCAGGTGTTTGTGGGGATGTATTAATGACATTTTCAGCTTCTAATATAGAAAAATTATTACCCAATACCGATCAAAGCGGAGAACTAACTTTCATAACTAATGTTGTTCCTACAAACAATAGATTTATTGTATCAAACGACACAAATACATATGAGTGGGATTCTGAAAATGATACAATACAATTAAAATATAATTGCATTTATTATGAGTGTGTAGACTTATTTCCTGTTAATAAAAACGAGCAATTCGCATTAATTCATGCTAATAATGGTCTATCCATTTTTGGAGGAAATCCATTAAGACTCCAAAATCATATCTGTTTTTATGAGCGTGATTATTTTATTGGAAACTATTGTTACAATGAACAAACAGGTCTATTAGCATT
Source organism: Acutalibacteraceae bacterium (assembly GCA_045543695.1). Classification (GTDB taxonomy): domain Bacteria; phylum Bacillota; class Clostridia; order Oscillospirales; family Acutalibacteraceae; genus DTU089. The sequence goes on from JAZPXQ010000022.1 coordinate 11,742, forward strand.
GGCGTTCGCTAGACCTGACCACGAAAAAGTTATGATAATGAGTTTAAATACTGGAGAGCAAGAGTATGTGTTTTCTTCCGTTTGTAAACATGAAAGTATAGAGTCTTTATGCTTTAGTGATGATGGACGGAAATTATTAGTTGCAACACAATATAAATGTATTGAATTTGATGTTGAGAACAAAGCTTCCTGTATTGTTGCTGAATCGAATGACAACGAACGTATAGGAGCAGCCAAATATATAAATAATGAAATTGAAATTTTATTTGTTGAAGACAGTGCTATTGCTATACCAAGAGTTAGTTCTCGTTGTTCATATTATAAACGTAAACATACTAACAAAAAAATACAATATGATTGTGTATGGTATTATATTATACCAGAATTGGATGAAAAGTTATACTCGTATTTTATCTACCATAATGGCGATTTGGGGATTGAAGGTTCAAAGAATGAAAAACAAATTCAAAAATATTGGGTTACACATGGTTTTTTTCTTGAAGAATTGGAGTGCTTGAAAAAAATTTTTTCTCCGATTTGTTTTAAAAAAAGTGGTGAAGCTTTTATAAAGTTTAAAAAGCATTTTAAAGCATTAGGTTTGATATATGTAAAGCATTTTACCCCATTATCTAATTCGTATAGAACTCAATACACAGGTTCTAGTATGTATGGTGAATACAGTTATATGTATTTTTCTCTCGATAAAAATGAGGCGGTTTTTGCGGATAAAAACGAACGACTTTCTTACCAAAACGACCTTAAATTATTGACATATAAAGATTTAAAAAACGGGTTTAAAGATAATATTGGTGATGAGAATGGAAATGCTTATTGGGATCTAGCGATCCCATGGAACCAAGATGAAATTATAGGTTGCTTTGAAGCTTACCGATTAGCTACAATTAATTTAAACACGGGTAAACTTAATTATGAGATAAAATATTATCCGGGCATTTCAATTTGTAAATGTTGTTTTGATAACGCCGAAATAGATGGAGTCGTATTAGATATAATTAATGCTAACGGAAATTTATAAGATTTTCGTGTGTTTGGATTGATGAATAACTTCAAGGAGTGTTATTTATCAATTTAAGGTTCTTATAATGTTGAAGAAATGTATTTTAGGAATTTGGTTCATATTTGTTAGATCTGAAAAATACAATAGAAATTGATCGAACTGATGAGAAGGTCGGTTTCGGAATTACACAGCAGTGATGTGATTTTTCAGAAGACTTTTTGTTTCTGTTAAATCTCCAAAGAACCAATTTCAGATTCAAGCAGCGTTAAAAATGTTTTGTATTCCAATTTTTATTACACTATAACCAAAGATAAGACAAAAATATAATTAACAACCTGACTTATTGCTTTTGAAAGAGCAATTAGGCCAGGTTGTTTTACTTTTTTATCCCCAAATTTTATGATTTGGGGTCCAGTTTTTTAAAACTTTTGTCTGTTGGTAAGTAGAGATGTAAAAAATTTTTCAAAATATACTTCCTAATTTAGCTGAAAAATGTCCGTTTACAAGTGAAGGGTATTTTAAATTTTTTATATCAATACCCGCTCAAAGGTCAAAAAATTGTCCGTTGTCAAGTGAGAGGTGGTGATAGGTTAAATGTAAATAATCTGTAAAAAACGAGAAAAGGATGTTACATTTGCCTCAAAAATGTCCGTTATAAAGTAGAGGGGTATAAAAATAAAATAACGAAAGGAGGTTTATTTATGAAAGAATGTATATTTAAATCTTATGAAGAATTGCCATTGTTTTTGAATGCAGTTCTTGTTGGTCAGGTGCTTGGTATTGGTCGTTCTTCTGCATATGAATTGATGCATGAAAAGACTTTTCCTGCTCTTAAAATTGGTGGGAGAATGGTAGTTCCAAAAGATAAATTTATTGATTGGATAAATAAAAATACATCAATCTGAGGAGGTGATTACAGTATTTATTAAAGGAATTAAAAACTTTTTCCCTGTGCCGAATCTCATATTTAGTTTAGGTTTGAGTGGCGCAGAAATGTCATTGTATATGTATCTGATGTATCTTGAAGACAGAGAAAAGCATACTTGTCATCCAAGTTTTAAAACAATAGGTAAGGCTTTAAAAATGAGTAGAGGAACTGTGAAAAAGTATATTGACTCATTAGTTGAAAAGCAGATGATCTCTGTTGAACAGACAAGCATTGTAACTAAGTCGGGTATTAAGCGTAACGGAACATTACTATATACCATACTGCCAATACAAAATGCACTTGATTATTACAACGAGCAACAGGCTATTATTGCTCAAAATCAGAATAAAAATCCGACCGATTTTTATTGCAGGAATAAGCAAAGGGGTTGCTAACACCCCTTTTGCAGTTTACATCAGACGGCGATGCCGACTGTGTAAGGGATTTCAAGACTTTGGAAAAGTGGACTCCTAAAAACAGCCAATTGACTCCTCTTTGAACAAAATACGGTTAAATGCCAATGCTTCAAGGTTTGTTAAAGGGTTCCTGCTTTTGTTCAAGAAAAAAGGACAGTTTTTTGGAAAAGAAAAAGGTTGTTGCACGAAAGCAACAACCTTTAAAAGTTACATTGAAAGAGTAGGGTTTTCAGAAAAATCCTGATCGAAAAAATCGGATATAATTTGCTGACCATTAAGGATGTAATCAATTATAATTTCTCGTTCAATATCTATACCTACATCATCAATACACTCGTTTATCATATCTACGGTAATAACCGGAATCTCCAATTCGGAGAAAAGCTCGGTTGCCTTCGGAACCTCTCTTAATAGGTCACGGAAGAAATCGATGAGCTTATCATTTGCTCTGTTGGTTGATTTGGGATAACCTCTTGAAATGAGTGCAATATTGTTATCGTAGTTGGGTGCAAGAGATATAATTGCACCTGAATTGACATCTCTCAAAACACCATAGTTTTTTGTGTGACGGTCAACATTGCAACAGATTGTATCAAGATAAATCATTCTCAAATAATCTGCAGCAATATCTTTTGAGATGCTATAAAACTTCTCAAAGTTTACATCATAGAATTCGTTATCACCAACGAATGATTCAGCAGATTCAAAATTGAATTGGTTACCATTAGTAAAATCAAGAGTGCGAACATAGTTTTCGTGTAGCTCATATCGAGCCATAGGGAAACCTAACTTTTCTGCTAATCGAGCAATGAAGAGTTCAGAGAAATACTCTAACTGGTTACCGGTTTTGTATAACCACCATTTGTTATCAATAAGGCGCCAGCATTTTTCAAAGCTACCAATGTTAGTAAGTTCAGGTGTTCTTGAAACAGGGCGATTAAAGCTTTCAAAATCACCACAAAGAGCCAACTTATCAAAAAAGTTTTCTTTGAATCTGACATCTTCCCAAGTTAAATCTGAACCTGTTTCTTTAAACCAATAATTATCTGTAATGGTAACTGCATTAACTGCCAAAACAGTATTTGCATCATCTTTGTTTGAAAGTCTGAGAGCCTTCTTTAAAAGCCTTGAATTGGTACGGTGAGAGTCAATCGCTCTGCTTTCAAGCCAAGCTGTAAAGTCAAGAGAACGTGTGAAAAATAAGGGTGCCAATTCTTTGTTAACACTCTTTACAATTCCGTTTTCAACTTCTACTACAGGAATATTAGCTGACATTATCTGTCCTGAAATATCAAGCATTTTTCTCACCTCTCATTTAAGATTTTTATTAGTATAACATAAAAATATGCATTCTTCAAGATAAGTAAAAATTTATCTGGATATTCTCAAAAGCTTGTGGTATATGTTTGTGTTGCGAAAGGAGTGATTAAATGGCGAAGCGAAGAGCTGATGGTGAAGGTAATGTCCGTCAGAAACGCCCCAACCTTTGGGAAGCTCGAATAGTTGCAGGTCACAAAAAAGATGGTTCACCCATATACAAATATGTGAGTGGCAGAACTCAAAAAGAAGCTTACGAAAAGCTAAGAGAATTGATTACAGAATATCGTAATGTTGAACTGACAGAGGATAGTCAGATTACGGTTGAAGAATGGCTGCAAAAATGGATGGATGAATATATGCTGTTCTCCATCAGAGAACAAACATGGAAATCATATGAATCGGTAATTCGATTGTACATTATTCCAAACTTGGGTAACAAGAAAGTTGCATCATTAACCACATCAACTGTGCAGAAATTCTACAACAAATTATTGTCGGAAGGTAAATCGGGTTCCTTGGTTAGAGATACACATCTGATACTTCATCAGGCAATGGATGTTGCTGTAAAAGAGAATCTCATTGCAAAGAATCCTACTAGTGGTACAAAGATACCGAAAGTTGAATACAAGCCAAAAAACATACTCAACGAAACTCAGTTGGAAATTTTTATGGATGCCATAAAGCAAGATGAATTGTGGTATGACTTTTTCTATACGGAAATCACTACAGGACTTCGCAGAGGTGAATTGTGTGGACTCAAGTGGTGTGATTTTAATGAAACCACAGGTCAGTTAAATGTAGTGAGAACGATTACCACTCGCAAGGGTGGTGGATTTAAAGCAGGTGAAACAAAAACAGAAAAAGGAACGAGAACAATATATTTACCACCGAGTACCGTAAAATTACTTTCAGAGAGAAAAAATAAAGTTTCAAGTGAGTGGGTTTTCCCGAATTTATATAATAACTCAAAACCAATAAACCCAGCTACAGCATATTCAAGATTGAAAACGATACTCAAAAAGGCAGGCTTGCCAAGCATAAGGTTCCATGATCTGCGCCATACATTTGCGACCCACGCTCTTTCTAGTGGTGTGGATGCAAGAACTCTGTCAGGAATACTTGGTCATACAAATGCATCGTTTACCCTTGATACATACACTCATGTTACAAACGATATGCAGAAGAATGCATCGCTCATAGTAGGAAAGTTTATAAGAGATATAACGGAGGTTAGTTGATGGCCAAAAAGAGAAGAGAAGCAGGTCAAGGTCTTCTTCGTAAAAGAAAAGACGGAAGATGGGAAGGCAGAATTGTAATTGATTATGATGAAAAAGGTCTTCCTATTACCAAGACGGTTACTTCAAAAAGCAAGACAGAATGTCAAGCTAAAATGGAAAAGCTGAAGGAATCGTTAGGCAAAACTAATAACAAAATCAATTCAAAAATGTCATTTGGAGAATGGCTTGATTATTGGTACAAGGTTTACTCAAAGCCATTTATAAAACCTAAAACACAAGAGGATTATGAGAATAGGATATATAACCACATAATCCCCGAAATTGGTGAAATATCTATTGAAGATTTAACTCAAAGCGATTTGCAGAAATTCTATGCAAGGCTTAAAACTTCAGGCAGAAAGAATAACGTTGAAAAATGTGGTGAAGGTGTTTCAAACAGACTTGTAAGAGGATGTCACATAACCTGCAATAGTGCATTAAACAAGGCTGTTGAAGAAGGTGTTATAAAACAGAATCCTGCTTCAGGTTGCAAGTTGCCACCTAAAAAGTGCAAAGAAATGAAGATACTCACCAAAGAGGAAATGTACAGATTTCTTATACAAGCCAATGAATATGGTCTGTATGAATTGTTTGCATTGGAGCTTTCAACAGGTATGCGAAGAGGGGAAATACTTGCGTTACAATGGGATGACTTGAATTTCAAAACAGGTGAGCTTAACATATCTCGGCAGGTCTATACGGTAAATGGCGAACTTATAGTTGACACACCGAAAACTAAATCTTCAATAAGGACAATAGTGCTTCCACCTGATATTACAGAAATGCTGAATGAATATAAAAACACGGTTGATTCAATCTGGATTTTTCCTTCGCCCAAAGACAACACTAAACCACGTTGGCCGTCTGCAGTCAGAAATGCACTTTCAAGGATATTGGAAAGAGCAGAATGTAACAATGTCCGATTCCACGACTTAAGGCACACTTTCTCAACTATGGCACTGGAGTATGGTATGGATGTGAAAACGCTTTCAACGATAATCGGACACACATCAGCACATACGACACTTGATATATACTCTCATATTACTGATACAATGCAACTTCAGGCAGCCGCACGAATTGACAAAGGTATCGGCAAAAATGAGGATGCTTTAGAAGAAATTGAGAAAGTATCCGCTGATAGTGATAAAAAGCCTGTGTTCGCCAAATTTGAAGCAAAAAAGGGCAAACACAGGAAGCCTGGAACAGGTTGTGTGAGTAAAATAAACGACCACCTGTACGAAGGTAAATATTCACCAAGAGATGCTAACGGAAAACGAATTTCACGAAATGTTTACGCCAAAACTAGAGAAGAATGTGAGATGCTGTTAGCAGAAATGATAAAAGAGATGAAAGCTGAAATTCAAGCAGAAAAAGAGAGATTAAAAACAGAGCAGAGTATGTAAAAAATTTAACTGCATAAAACAAAGAAAAACACCTGTCCCCAAAATGATAGGTGTTATTTATAATTGGGTGAATAATATATATACAAAATGCCATAAAATTAATAATGAAAAGTAATATATAAGCAATCATAGGAGGACGTTATATGTATTTAGATAGAAATAATAACCCTATAACTGTGAATGATGTTTTATATTTTAAAGAAATAGGTTTTTTTAAATTAAAAATTAAAGATGGTTTTGCTGTGTTGCACTCCATCGACCGAAAATACCCAGACTTGTTTTTAGATAGAATAATTGTAAATACCAAAATAAAAAACGCTATAAAAATTTAAAGGGTTGGTTGAAACAGTTTCCTCTTTATGGTAAAATTACCATAAGGAGGCGTTGTTTTATGGCCAATACATTTGATGCAAATCTTAGTTTTCTTTCTTATGCAATTGTTACTGAAAAATACAATTCAGGACAAAACATAATATATAGTTTTTTGCCTTTGGTTGAAAAAGCACTGTTGGATGTTTCATCAGATACTATATCTAAAACTGAGTTATTGAATTTTTATAATAGTAAATATGGTTATGAGATGCCTCCAGCAATTTTAGATCTCTTACTTAACCAATTAAAAATACAAAATAAAATTGAGTTTTTAAAAAATGAGCAGATTGAAATAATAAAAAAACAGATCGAGGATGTTTCATTTGATTATGAAAGAAATACACGTATTTTGCAAACATCTTTCTCTGATTTTGCTAAAAACTCTTTTGGTGTGGATATTGCAAAAGAAGATTCTTTGAAAGTAATAGCAGATTTCATAATATGCAATGCATTAAATATGAATTCATATATTGCTGCTATTGGTAATTTTTCGGAATTTGAGTGTGAATCAACTGAAGATGCTTCAAATTTTGAAATTGTTGTAGACTATCTTTTGAAAATAAGAACTGAAAATGCCGCGTTATATTCACTAATTGAGGATATTTATTATGGTGTAATTCTGTCTTCTTTGTTAAAGATTCAAACTGCTAGTATTGAGGATTTGGAAGAAGACTCAAAATTGGTAGATGCGGTGTTATTAGACAGTAACTATATTTTTAGATTGCTTGATTTACAAACAGCATATGAGCATCAAACTACAAAAGTAACACATAAAATGCTGAGAGAGGCAGGGGTAAAAATATATGTATTACAAGAAACTCTTGAACAGTTTGTTAGCACGTTAAGAAAGTTTCTTGGTGAGTATTCGTATGATAATCGCGGGTTCTTCGATTCGAATAAATCAGAAAAATTCTCAGGAATTTGTTCTGCTATGATTAGGAGGAGGCTTTCTCCAAGTGATATTGAAGAACTCATTTCTTCATTAACAGAAATTTTGCAATCAGAATACATTGATATTTGGGATAAAGAGACGTTTATTGAGGAAAATGTTACAAGCGAAGCAATATCAAGTCTTTCTACAAAAAAGCCCAATGATACAGATGAAGGGCTTGTACACGATATCATATTCGTTGAAACAGTACTTTTAAACAGAAATAAGCCGTGCTTTTCAATGAAAGATGCAAGACTTTGGGGTTTGACAGATGATTTAAAATTATGTAGATGGTGTATACAAAATAAAAGGGAGTATACAATAACCCCATGTATTACTGAAGCCCAGATAAACACTTTGTTTTGGCTCAAAAAAAGAAATAAAATTGACAAAAATGGCTTAATTAATTCCGTCTTAGCATTTAGAAATCACAGACTTCTCAATTTAGAGCAATACACAAAAATTGTAAAAGCCATTGAGTCCCAAAAAGAACGCTTTAGGAACAATCCAAAAAAACTTGAAACATTATCGTTGGTTTTTACTGAATCATGTCTATCTTTAAAAGATGTGTCTGAGTACTCTGAAAGTGAAGAGCAATTGAATATCACAATTGATAACGGAATGGCAAAGCTTTCTGAGAAGATGAAATCATTAGAAGAGCGCGTTGAAGAAGATGAAACCAAAATTGAGTCATTGGCTGTAGAATTGCAGGATGCTAAAGAAGGTACAGCTCAACAAGAAAGAAAAGCAGAGGAATATAAGGAAGCTGCTTTTAGAAGTAAAAGAAAAATCATAGAAGAAAGAGTAGAGAAAAACAAAGAACTCGAAGTTCAAAAAAGCAATATAGACACAGAACTAACCAAATATAAAAAGTGGTCTAAAAATGCTTCAAAAATATGTCAATGTATTTTTTATATTGCACTTTTGATATTGTTAATTGTTTTCGTATCTAAGAATTTTTCAGAAATCAATAGTACAGTAGAAAAATACGATAAGCTCATTACAATTATTATGGGTGTTGCATGTTGTTTTCTCTATGCTGTAACAATAGCTATTAACAAAAAAATCAAAAAAATGTTTCAGTGTATATTCAATCGTATCTTTAGAATAAAGCAAATTGAAACAAAAAAACACATAGTTCAAAAACAGATAGAAGAAAATAATGACATGATAAAAAATGTTACAGATGTTTATAACGCAGAGTTTAGTGACAAATAAAAAGACAAAATAAAATCGCCCGTCTGAAATTCAATTCAGGCGGGTGATTTTTAGGGAAATCCCAGTTTTTATAGGATTTTGAAAGTGTATATGGGTCAACATGTGGTCGTGAGGTGTTTATAAGAGTTTTTGGAGAAAAGTAAAAAACCTCGTAAACCTAAGGTTTACAAGGATTTTTACGTGGTCGGAGTGAAGGGATTTGAACCCCCGACATCTTGCTCCCAAATATCGCAATATGTAGTTTGTGGGAGTTCAAACACAATATTTTGCGGTATTGTTTTTAAAGAATCCATATATAGTCTGAATCTTTCAGATTTTTCACAAACTTTTACGAAAATTATGGAAAAACATGTGGTCATAAAATATGAGAGATTTGAATTTCAGTTAGTCCGGATATGTAACCTGTCTTCCTGTAATGAGCTCAACAACAGATTGATAAAGCCTCATAAAGCCTTCCTGGACAGTACCCTTTACTGCAAGCTCAAAAGCAATTCTTGTTGAGTATTTGTCACCATTGTCTTTTGCAACTTTTATATAATCAAAGTCAAAAACATCATAAAGGCGCTCAACTCTTGTTTCGTAGGTTGAGGTGTCGTTTTCATCAATCTCAACCACACGGTATCCGTACTGAGTTGTATAAGCCAAGCCTTTGTAACGGGTCATAGGAGAGGTGTAAATATCAATATTCTGATTTCTTACACCGAAGGCATTTGTGTGGTCGTGTCCTGTAAACATCGCCAAAACATCGCCTGTTTCAACCAAAGCATTAAACTGTCCGTCATTGTAATATCCGGGACAAGGCTTTTCGTTAAGCATTCCGTAGTTAACTTCGTCAGGGTCAAACATATAATATTCATCTTCATTGTAAATATGCTTAATTGCATAAGGCTGCTTAGAGTCAACCTTTTTAAGAACATCATAAATTTCGGGAACAATTATATGCTGAAAAACAACGGAGTTAACTGTTTCACCACCATTTTCTTTTTTGAGTTTAGCAGATGTTTTCTTGTACCAGTCTATTTGTTCGGTTCGTACTCTGTCATAATGTCTTGGTTCATCCTCGTCATAATCACCCGAGTCAAACACCCAAAGATTGAAATTCACCTTGTCGCTGTCAGATGCGAGAACCGGAATATTAAATGTTGCACAGTTTTTGAAGCCTTCGCTATCGTCGATAGATATTACGCAAGAAAAGGTCTCGTAATATTCCATAATATCTCTTCTGGTCATCGGGCCTTTCTCTGCATCGTGATTGCCGAAGGTAACAGCAACGGGAATGCTTCTTGATTCAAATATATTCATAAGAGCATTGATTAGCTTTTTTGTTTTTTCCGGGTCCTCGTCAGGATGCGTATTATCACCTGTAAGTACAACAAGGTCAGGCTTTTCAACATCGCAGGCTTCAGCAATTACCCATATTGAAGCATCAAAATGCTTGTCATAATTAAGATGTGTGTCAGCAATATGCAGTATTTTAAGCTTGCCGTCAGAATTGAACCTTATTGTTGTATCTGTTTCCTTATGTAAATCAGCAGGTTCATAGTTAATATTTGTATTTTCGGGCTCGATTTCAAAATATATTATTCCTACAACAAGAACCGCTACCAATGTTAATGCAATAATTCCTATTATTCGTTTTTTCATTGAGTAATCTCCCACATTCTTTTATTTAAGTTTGAATTCAGCATTGTTATCCGAAAAGCCTTTATTGTTTCCGATAGTATCAAGAAGCATGCATCTTAAATCAATCTTTTCACCGTTTTTACTGAGCTTAGGTTCAATCTTTTTAAGCACAAATGAAAATCTATTGAGAATGCCTGAAATAAAATTATACACAGGTGTACCCTCGGTATGAGGACCGTCACCTAAGAAGATTCCCACACCAACTTCGCCAACAAGCTCTGATAACTTTTTATTTTTAAGAGCCTTATCTCTTTTTATAAAAAGCAGACGTTCAACAGTTCCCACAGTGATTTTATCGAAACGTTTTCTACCAAAAGATTTTAAATGTTTAACAATTCCTTTGCCACCACTGAGAGCGCCACGAACACGTGCGATAATTGCGTTTTCAAAATGCTTGTGGAAATATTCCTGCGCAGTAAGACCTTTTAAATCCCAACCAAAATCTTCAACATCAATTGTTTCAACTTTCAGCACAGAGCTTTCGTCTATTGTGATTTTTCTGTATTTCGCAGGACTGCCTACAAGACAGGCAGTGCAAACATCAATCAGTTTGTTGCCCTTTTCGGTATAAAACTCATTTATGCTCTGAATGTGCATGTGTCCTGTTAAAACAAGCTCTATTCCGTTATCTGCAAGAAAAGAAGCAACCTTTCGCCAATCCTTGATTTTTGCATCGCCCACTAAGTCGAATACAGGTACAGGTGGAATGATGGGGTAGTGGCATATTGCAAAAACGGAGCAGTCATCTTTTTTTGCTTTGTCAATCTGCTCTTTTGCCCAAGCCATAAGCCTTTCGTCCATTGCTCCTTTGGGCTGATTAAGACTGTCACAGCATATAGCTAGCATTCTTACACCTTCGGTAATTTCAGCAATATAAGAATGAGTGGGTTCATCAAAAGCTATGGCATCGCCATAACCGAAATCACGGTACATCTCACACAAATCATTGAAATCTGTACCCTCAACAGGAACACGACCATCACCTTTTAATACATAAGCAGAATCGTTATAATCATGACCTGCGGTTATAACAAAAATCTTTTTACCGCTTTCTTTAAGCTGGTAAAGCTCTTTTATGAAACTGGTGTGACTTTCTTTTTCACCGTTTTTTGTAAGGTCTCCCGGAATTATAACAATATCTGTTTCTTTATCTTCGATGATTCGTGCAAAAGTGGATTTTACAATTGCACTGCTTTCCTTGACAAAATACTGTTCAGTGAGCATGTTTTTTTCAAATGCTTTTCCTCCGGCACCTAATTCATTTTCAAAATAATGGGTATCAGTTACAAGATAAAAACTGACAGGTTTCATTTTTATTCACCCTTCATTACTGATTTTGATATACAATTATTTGCATATTAACACATAAACCAAGCGGTTTACAATGGGAATAATCTCAATACTTATTGTGAATTATCACAATTCCCTTTTCCGCAATTACTTCTGAATTTCGAAGGAGATATTCCGCAAAGTGATTTGAACCATGAGGAAAAATACTGTTGGTCAGAAAAAGACATTTTTTCTGCAATTTCTGAAATTGAGTGATTTGTATTAGTCAGATACAGTTTAACGGTTTCGAGTTTTTTTGTTGTGTAATACTGATAGGGGGTAATGCTGAATCTTTTTGAAAATATATTGATTATGTGATTTTTTGAGTAGCCGAATTTTTTGCACATTGTATCAAGAGAAAAAGCTTTGTATATCTGTGAATCAAGATATTCTCTCATTAAAGATGCAATGTCTTTTTTGTCATTTGATGCACAATGACTTATGGCGATAATTAACTTCATAATTTCAGGTACCATATCATCAACTAAATCAGAATAATCGGTGCCGTATTTTTGGGTCTTTTTATATATGTTTCTGAAAAGCTCTTCAAGCTCACAATTATGATAAACGTAATCTTGACCGGGTAAATACTGATTTAGTAATATTTCAGGGAGTTCACCGGTTAAAGTAATAAATATTTTGTGAAGTGTACTGTGTTTAGCATTATAGTACTTATGGTGAGTTCCTTTTCTTAATAAAAAAACATCCTTTGGTCCGATATCATATTTTTTGCCGTTGTTTTCGAGAACTCCATATCCGCTGACAACATACTCAATGGCAGTAATTTCTGAAGTAGCTCTTTCAAAGAAACAATCTTCGTACCAAAAGCTTTCTCCTACGGCAAATATGTTAATCGGAAAATCATCTTTAAAGTGGGAATAATACTCACAAACATTTTCAACACTATTCATATTTCTGAAATTTACTCCTGTTTAATAGTATAAATCACAGTAATAAGTGTGATAAATCGTAATTTCAGTGTATCATTTCTTTGCTGTCTAAACAAGAGTAAATCTGCAAAAAGTAATTAATAAAACCATTTTTTGTTGGATTATTCCAAAGGAATTGTTTTTTGCTTTGATATTTAATAAATCGGATGTATTTTACGTATATCTCTCTTGTTGTGATAATTCAAAAATATTGTTGTGATTTATTACATTGGAACTTTAAAGAAAATATGTTAATCTATATGTATAATGGTTGTTTTTAGTAATTAAAAACAACCAAATAAAATTACGGGGATGATATGATGTTAAGAACCAAAAAAACATCTGCTACTGAAATTCCGCAGAATGCTCTCATTCACGGTGAGGGTAAACATATTTCAAAATTCGAGTATTTCTGCGTAATGCTTTCAAGAATCGGTGGTATGTTCGGAACAACCCTTACAGGCTCTCTTGCGGCAGCATTCCTGCACGAGCTTTATTACGGTCCTGTGGGAGTTAATGCTGAACAAATTGCAGATATTCTTGCCGTTCAGACTACACTTACCACTGTTTTAGGTATAGTAATTGGTGTTATTTCCGGCGTTATTATTCAGAACTGGAAAACCCGTTGGGGCAGATACCGTCATTGGTATATCATATGCCTTATTCCCATATTCACCCTTACCGCGTTATACTTTTATGTTCCCGAGGGCTGGACTGTTGAGCAGATGACCCTTTTCCGTTATGGTATAGCTTGCTGTCAGACTGTGTTCAACGCCTTCAATAACGCAGGTCAGAATATTGTTCAGGTTATCTCTCCAAATCATAAGGAAAAGAAAACTGTTGCAACAATATGGCAGTTATCTTATTATATCGGATACGGTGCGGCTTATCTCGGCACATTTGTTTACGGTATTTTCAGCGATGACAAAAACCAAATGTATATGACTCTTGCAATTGTTGCCGCTACCGTTACTGCGTTCGGTAATCTTATGTGTGGCCTTTTCTGCAAAGAAAGAATTGAGCTTCCTAAGAAAAAGAAGGTAAAGGTAACAAAAGCCGTTTTCTCTCTTTTCAAATACAAAAATTACCGCGCATACCATGCAATCCAATGGTCCCATACTTTTGCTATGCTTGGTAAGATGTCAACATATCTTGCTGCTATCACAGTCGGCTCCTCAAAGAACCTTTTACTTACTCTTCCCACAGCAATTGGTACCGTTGTTGGTAATCTTATTACAACAAAGCTTTCAAAGAAATACGAGCCAACCAAGCTTCTTAAAATCTGCGGACCGTATTCTATTATCTCGGCAGGTATTCTTTTTGGTATCTGTTTTATTGAAGCACAGTTTGACATTATGTTCTTTAGTGGCTGGAACAGTATTTTCTTCTATGTTTTCTATTTCATTTTCGGCGTAGGTATTGGTATTCAGGAGCTTTCAACCTCACACCTTAATGTTGAGTTCTATGATTATCTTGAATGGGAAACAGGAGAGAGAATGGAGGCTATTCAGGGTATTGTACCGGGCTGGGTTCAAACTGCTCTTAATTACTTGAAGGAAATTGCTATTCCGTTTATGATTGCATGGGCAGGTTATCAGTCCTCTGCAGAAGGTGACCTTGTTGCTACAATGCAGGCTCAACCTACATATCTTAAAACATGCTTGTGGCTTCTTGCATTCCTTGTCTTCGGTTATGCTTTGGCCAATGTTCTTAAGTCTCTTATCCTTAAATTCTTCTATGATATAGAAGGTGAAAAGAAAGAGCAGATGTATCGTGACCTTGAAAAAATGCGTGAAGAACGCCATAAGGAAAACGAAACTGCTTAAAGATTATTGTTGTCATTGAGTTTTAAAAGCAGAAATAATTAAAGATGTTAGAACACATAAAAACAGGAAATTAAATTACCACTTCCGTTTCTTTAAAAATATAAAAACAATTAGTCAATCGAGAAAGGTCGGCTAATTGTTTTTTGTTTTAATACTATGTATAAAATGACAACTAGAATAAAATAGCTTTTTACTTCCCACAGAAAGCCATATAACGAGAGTTGTGGTAAGAGAGGAGAAACTAACCACCAAAGATGTTGTGCGTTTATTTTAGCCTTTCTTTCCTTTTGTTGATATAAAAATTTTTACTGCATAATTCAAAGAATAGAGAACAGCTTTGAAAACAAAAAAATTTCCACTTGTGGAGTGGAAAATATGTTGCACATTATAATTTTTGAAAGTTATTTAAAATATGAAAACCCTTGTAAACCTTTAGTTTACAAGGGTTTTCGTGGTCGGAGTGAAGGGATTTGAACCCCCGACATCTTGCTCCCAAATATCGTAATATGTTTACATTGAGTGCCAACCACTACATATTGTGCTGTTTGCTTGTTGGCTATTATATGTTGTTAGGAATTTCAGGATTTTTTAGCTGAAATTTTCAAAAATTATGGAAACATGTGGTCAAAAAAGTGCCAAAAATTGACTACACAATTCAACGAATTACTGATATGTAAAAACTCTCTCTCTAAAGCGGTGAGAGAGTTTTAGCTTATTTAAGTGGTGCATGTGAATTTGCTTGGTTTAGCTGTTGTCAAAACGGTGCTTGCTGACAAGGGTTGCTAACTCAAAGCGACTGCGAACGCCCATTTTCGGATAAATCTTTTTGGTGTGATCCTTAACGGTGTGCTCGGTGATAAACATCATTTTAGCAATATCCGCATTGGTGTAGCCCATACATATAAACTCGGCAACCTCGCGCTCTCTCGGAGTGAGAACAGCAAGTGGGTCGGGCTTTTCAAGAGTATTTTCAACAGGCTCTGCCGCAGCGGGCGTATCGTTTCTTAAATACTCGTTCTCTTCAGTTGTTCTTTTGCGGAGATTGAAAAGGAAAAATGGCTCTACCTGAGTATATATAAAAACAAGAACTGCCATAATTACTGCATAAACCAGATAAAGCATAGTAGGTGCGCCCAGGAAAACTTCAGCGATAACACTATGAACGAGAACCGCTGAAATAGCAAGTCCGATAATAGCGGGAGCTATGTATCTGGAGGGATAGACCTTCATAATCGGTACGCCGTAAAGGGGAGCAAGCATACAGGCAGCCATACCGAATCCGATAAGTATGCAGGCAACATAGGTGAGTTGGGGAACATATTCGGTTACGAGCATCAGAAGGAATCCGATACCGCCCAGCCCCACAAGAAACGGCATCAGACGGAAGGGATGAATGCTTGATTTTTTATTGAGGAAATACATAGTGAAGCAGGAAACCGCTACTGCCAGATACATAACGGATATACCGTGCTTCACCTTGCCTGCAATAGCAGGGCCTGAAACGCCCATCAGGGCAATAATGAAAGCAAGAAGATAAATGCCTCGAATCAGCTTCTTAGGAGGGGTTATTCCGTCGCTTTTTTTCTTCAGATATCGGATTTTTATATCCTTACCCGTAGGCATACGCAGGAAGAAGATGAATATAAGAACGAGAGCCGCAAGCATTCCGAAACGGAAAACGGAGAAGGGGACGGACACAAGCTCATTCTGAACCAGCGCAATTAAGGATACTGCAACACCATAGCCGAAGGTAAGATACTTGATACTGGTTTTCTCCGTAAAATAGTTGACAATAAGGAAGGTTTCAAAGCCAATCATCAGGCAGCAGCAGAAAATTTGCAGATAAATGTTAAGGCGCAGGGTATCCTCGGGCAGAGGAAGAAAGAATCCGATTGCCGAAATCAGCGCAACACCCGTTGCAATACGCTGAACCCATACAACAATTTTCGGAAGAAAAATCATTGTAAGGATGCTCAGCACGTAACAAACCGCTGTCAGCAGAGTACCGTAATCTATATTAATAGGTATCGGTATTTTCCCGTCAATTGCTGAAGAGGGCTCAAGAAAATAATAGATAAAGCCCATCTGCCAGAAGTTGAACATAGCAAAGCAGACCAATCTGCCAAGAGGTATGTCTATCCTCTTTTTTTGGTTTTCGGTTAAAATCGAATCATTCATAAGCCTTCTCCTTTTTATGCACAAAATGTGCTTCCGAATGAGGGATTTGCTTTATTTTGCTGAAAAATAACGGGTTTCAGGGGGTATCCCCCTCGATATCCCACCATCGTGGGATATACAAATACGCAAAAAATACGTAAAATTAAAGGTGTAAACAGGGGCAGAATACCCTAAAATCAGTAAAAACCGATTGACAGAATAACAAGAATATTTACTTATTATTATAATGCAGTCGGGAAACAAGTTCAAGAGTTTTTGAAACAGATGTCGAAAATTCTGCAGGAAATTCACCAATGAAAAACGGAGGTGCAATATGAAACAGTTTTATGAGCATATCCGAGTGGATGCGGAAGCATTAAGCTTTTCTGCCGAATGTGCTATTTGCGGAAGAAAGCAGTATGCGGTTAAGCTACCGCTGGGCTGCAGAAATGTAAGGACGCTTTCGGGATGTGTGTCGGGTAAGGCGAACAAAATCAGTCAGACAGCCTTCAACCACGCCAAAGCAAACGCTACCCAACAGCTTGCATTACGCTTTAACCAATGCCGGTATTGTTACCGCTGGGTGTGTGACGATTGCTATGACAGTACGGACACGCTCGGAGCTTGTCGGGATTGTTCAAAAGAAAATGAAAATATAAATATAAAAGGAGATGAAAAATATGAAGAAAAATAGGTCGTTATATAAGATTTTAGGTGTTCTGATTTCAATTTCGATGCTTTTCAGCCTTGCCCCATCCGTTGTTGCGGTTGAGGCACTTGAAGTGGCAGAAAACACTCTTTCCGAAATTTCAGAACAGATTTCTGCTCAGGCAGAGGTCTTTAACAGTTCTTCAATAACTATGACTCAGCCTTCTCAGGATGATGAAGGATATTACCTTATAGGCACCGCAGGAGAGCTTTATTGGTTTGCGGATTTCGTTAATTCAGGCAATGCCTCGGTAAACGCAAAGCTTACGGCAGATATTGTTGTAAATGAAAATCTCGTTGAAAGACTTACCTTCGATAGCTCGGGTTATGTTTCAAACGATGATGAATTTATTTATTGGACACCTGTAGCTGAATATAGCGGTATCTTTGATGGACAGGAGCATACCATAAGTGGCTTGTTTTATATTTGGTCTTTTTCCGGTATCGGTGTTTTCGTGGGCGCAGACAGTGCTACAATTAAAAACTTAGGTGTAATTGATACATATTTTCATGGCGGAGATGATTCAGTAGGCGGTATTTGCTCAAGTGGCGAAAATGTTACAATAACTGATTGCTACAGCGATGCAACGTTGTTCCACGAAGGCTATGAAGTAGCCGGTATATGCGGGTCTCTTTATGGTGGAGAGATAAGTAACTGTTATAACACGGGTTCGATTGAAGGCTATTATGGAATGGCAGGTATTGTCGGTTATGCCGTAGATGCAAGCATAAATAATTGTTATAACAGCGGTAATATCGGAGAAGCTTCTTCAGCTTCTAATGTGGCAGGAATTTGTGCAACAAGCAATAAGAAAATGATAATATCCGATTGTTACAATACAGGCAATGTAAACGGTACATCCAATGTGGGTGGTATTGTTGGCTGTTTGATGAACAACTCAACTGTAACCTATGAAGCTACGCTTACCGACTGTTACAATATCGGTGAAGTAACAGGAAGTGCAGAAAAAACAGGAAGCGTTGTTGGTATTTTGTATGAAAATGATGTTTTCAGCGTGGAGCTTTCAAACTGCTATTACCTTGAAAACACGGCTTCCATCAGCAACGGAAGTGCTATGCTTGGTGTAGGCGTTGCTTCAGGTGGAACTCCTGCCGATTCCGAGGGCGTTACCGAAAGCAAAACTGCAGAACAGTTTGCAAGTGGTGAGGTTGCATATCTTCTCAATGATGGTGTTACATACGGAACACAGGTATGGTATCAGACAATAGAAACAGATGCATATCCCGTTTTCGAGGGTGAAACAGTTTATCTGACATCCGAATATACGGATTGCTCAAAAACAGAGCTTGTGGATACCTATTACAGTAATAAAGGTGTAATTGTTGCTCCTCATATTTATAATGATAATGGATACTGCTCAGTTTGTTCGGATAATAAAATTCCCGAATATTCAGACGGTTATTACCTTATAGGCACCGTAGGTGAGCTTTACTGGTTTGCAGATTATGTTAATTATGAAAATTTTGCTGATGCAAGATTAATCGCAGATATAACCATTAATGAAAATGTTCTTACGGAAGATGGCGAGCTTAACGGTGACGGCTCGGATTTCCTTGAATGGACACCTATCGGATACGGTCAGCACTTTCAAGAGGAAATATGGTGGTATGAGGGTGTTTTTCTGGGTGACGGCTACACCATAAGCGGCTTGTATATAGGTCAGGGTTGTGATTATTATGATGGCTTTTTCTCAGCCTTAGGCGGAAACGGCTCGATATCGGGCGTTAATATTACGGATTCATACATCTATGGTAACGGAGCAGGCGGTATCGTTGCTTACATTGAATCAGGAATTGTTGAAAACTGCTCCTTTGACGGCTTGGTAGTAGGAACTGATGAAGAATGTGGCGGTGTTGCAGGTTCTTCCGGCGGAACAATAAAGAATTGTGTTAATTACGGCACTGTCAGAGCAAATTATTTTTTTGTCGGAGGTATTGTTGGCTACAACGGAGGAACTGTTGAAAATTGCTATAACTACGGTACTGTAAGCGGTGGTTCTTCATACTGCGGTTCAATTGCAGGTGTAAGCGAAGGTAACAACGATTATATTTCAAACTGTTATTATCTTGAAAGCACTGCAACCTATAATGACGGAAGTGCTATGCTGGGTGTTGGTGTTTATAGTGGAACTCCTACCGATTCCGAGGGGGTTACGGAAAGCAAAACTGCAGAGGAATTTGCAGGCGGTGAGGTTACATATCATCTTAACGACGGTGTAACGGACGGCTCTCAGGCTTGGTATCAGACCCTGGAAACAGATGCATATCCTGTTTTTGAAGGTAAAACGGTTTATAAAAACAACGTTTATTCAGATTGTACCAAGGCTGAATTTACAGGTACGGTATATAGCAATAAAGCTACTGATACTGCACCTCATTTGGAATATGATAACGGCTTCTGTGTTGTTTGTCAGGGCTTCAAGGAGCCTGAGCTTTCCTCGGACCGCTATCTTATTTCAAACGCAGGTGAGCTTTATTGGTTTGCAGAGCAGGTGAATTCGGGTAATAATGCAATAGACGGTAAGGTTACTGCGGATATTACTATAAATGAAAATCTGCTTGAAAGCCTTGAATATGATGAAAACGGAAACGTTACAAACGGTGACAGCTTCCGTCAATGGACTCCTATAGGCTACTGTAACAGTGACGGAGAGCGCCTTGCATACGACGGTTATTTCTACTGCGGAAGCTACGATATCATCGGCTTATATTTCAACGACAGTACCCGCGATTATGCAGGTCTTTTCGGGTGTATCGGTGAAGAAGGTAAGGCGGTTGAAATAGTTATCAAGGATTCATATATCTGCGGTAATAATTATGTGGGCGCAATAGCCGGAGAATGTTTGGGCTTAACCACACAGTACAATTATAATTACTCGGTTGTTAAGGGTAATAATTATGTAGGCGGTATTTACGGCTACAATGACGACAGTACTTACGGAGATAAAAACTATGGTGAGGTTTCAGGTGTTGAGTATGTTGGCGGTGTTGCAGGATATGCGACTAACACACTCAATAACAACGGTAACGAGGGCACTGTAAACGGTTCGGAGTATGTAGGCGGTCTTGCCGGATACGCAAAGGGCGATTTAATTCGTTCCTACAACAAAGGAGACGTAACGGGTACCCTTATTGTAGGCGGTCTTGCAGGATATTGCGGTGGCGATATCGGAAATCGGAGCATATATGACTATTGCTATAATACCGGTACAGTTTCATCAAACGACGTTGAAACCGATGAAATAAAGTACGTAGGCGGTATTTGCGGAATAATGGAAGGCAGCCGTATGGATTACACATATAACGAGGGTGCTGTTTCGGGCGAATATGCAGGTGGCTTGTGTGCAAGCTCCACAACTGCTGATATAACCTATTGCTATAATGCGGGCTCGGTTTATGGCTCGGACTGTGCAGGTGGTCTTGTAGGCAGCTATAAGAATAATACGATAACAAGTTCTCACAATGCAGGCTCGGTTACGTCAGGTAAAGCAGAGTATCGAGGAGGTATTGCAGGTGTTATAGCTTCAGCAGATATTGTCGGTTCTTACTGTGTTTCAAGTCCTGTCGGCACATCGGATTCGGAGAGTGTTGTTGAAGCCGGAATTATGACCGCTGAGGATTTTGCAAGTGGCAAGGTAACCTATCATCTCAATAGCTCGATTACTGAAGATAAGGTCATCTGGAAGCAGAATGTTGATAACGATTCGGTGCATTCTGCCTGGCCCAAGCTCCACGGTGCAGAAATATACTATGTAGCTCAATGTAAGGCTGTTTCAGATATATATACAAATATTGAACACGACGGACTTTGCTACGGCTGCGGCTTTGATGAGCCCGCTCTCAGCGAGGACGGATATTACGAAATCAGCACCGTTAGTGAGCTCTATTGGTTTGCAAGATATGTTAACGAAACCGATCCCGGTGCAAACGGAAGACTCGTTAACGATATTGAGGTGAATCCTGCCATAAAATGCGATTTAGACGGTACTGCTTTAACAGATACCACAGGATTCTATATATGGCGTGATGAAATCGGTGACTATACCGGCAGTAACGGTCTGCTTTACTCAGGTACCTTTGACGGCTGCGGTTATATCATAACGGGCTTGTATAAAGAATCTTCTCATTCCTATGTAGGCCTTTTCGGCGGCGTAAGCGGTGTTGTTAAAAATGTTGGTCTGTACGGTTGCTTTTTCGGTGAAGAGCCTGTTATAAAAAACGGCGGAGAATATGTAGGCGGTATTGCAGGTTATAGCAAGGGTACAATTGAAAAATGCTTTTTAACGGATTCGTGTATTGAAGGCGATATGCGCGTTGGCGGTATTGTCGGTTACGTTAATTCAGGTTCAATCAATAACTGCTACAACAATGGAACCGGAAACGGAAGACCCTATGTTATAAGTGACTGGAATGTAGGCTCCCGTGTGGGCGGTATTGCAGGTGAAAGCTACGGCTCAATAACTAATTGCTACAGCACTGCCTATGTTAAGGGCAATACCCTGTTCGGTGCTATTTGCGGTCTTACAAGCAGGAATGCCGAAAATACCAATAATTTTTATATCAAGCGAAGCGTTTACAGACCCAACGCCAACACTTACGGCTGGTTAGCTTTCGGCGGAGCTGATTATTATTCAAGCTTTCCTGATGAGGGAAGAGCAACGCAATATGCAACGTTAGACGGTATGTTGACCGGTGAAATGGCTTATCTTCTTCAGAGTGCCAACACAGAGCAGGTCTGGGGACAGAAGGCGAATAATAACAGCAATAATTCATACCCAAAGCTTCCCGTGATTGATACAACGGGTATTTACAAGGTTGCAAAGGTGGGCGATACAGGTAACTATTCCGTTGCAAATATCGGTGATACCAACGATGACGGAATAGTTGATGTGACCGATTATCAGGCACTTGTAAATAAAGCACTTGCAGATGACCACGAGCAGATCGGAACGGAAAGCTACGATGATATTATCCGTTACGATTTAGACGGTGACGGTTGTCTTGACGTAATTGACGCATCGATTATGTACTTGTTTATCAACGGTCTTACAACAATTCAGGTTTATGCTCCCGGTGACATTGACAGTTCCGGGAAAAGCTTCTATAATGAAGAGGAGATTCTTCTTTTAGCAGAGAAGATGGCAACCCCCGAAAAGCTTTCGACCTCGGAGAAATATGCTTGCGATATGAATGGGGACGGTAAGGTAAATAACGAGGATCTGGTTATTCTCAAAGAAAAATATCCCGATTATTTTACAACTGAATAGCATACCACAAGGGCGGGTCGAATGACCCGCCCTAATTGCTAATTGCTATTTGCTGGCGATTTTTATAATTGCGTAGTGTCCTAACCCCTGAATCCTGAATCCTAAATCCTAATTTTGTTTTATCTCCACTCTTGCTATGGCACAGGCAAGCCAGTGCCTTACGGTGCGTTGTTCTATCTGCCGGCGACTGGCAACTGGCGACTGACAAACTGTTTACTGCCCACAGAAAGCCGTGTAACGAGAGTTGTGGTAAGAGTGGGGAAACTAACCGTAGAGCATATATCAGCCTTAAATTAGCCTTTCTTTTCCTCTTTGCTGATGTAAAAAACTTTACTGCATAAGTCAAAGAATAGGGAACAGGTTTTATTACTGAAAGCGGTTGTAATAATTATAAAAATCCCGAAAGAATCCATTCGATCCGTTTGTGCGTAGCACAACTTCATTACGCAGTACTTCATTGCATAGCACTTCATTTATGTAACACATAACTTCATTTTGTGTTTGGTGTTTTATGAAGTTCAAATGAATTTGAAATGAAGTTATCTGCTAAAGCAGATAAATGAAGTTGTGTTCTTACGAACACAAAACAAAAATCCAAGTCCGAAGACTTGGATTTTATGGTCGGAGTGAAGGGATTTGAACTCCCGACATCCTCACTACGTGCCTCTTGTGGTACCCAAAATTGCTTGCTCGTTTTCACTTCGCGCAATTTTGACCACTGCGCCTATGATCACTTCCTGAATCGTCCACAGGACGCGGTCGTGTTCATAGCCCAAAGCAAGCAAGCGTCTGCTTGTGTTCAGGATATTGGATAGTTAAAATCTATTCATTACAAAGAAAAACAAGCCAAAGCCCGAAGGCTTCGACTTGTTTTTGGTCGGAGTGAAGGGATTTGAACCCCCGACATCCTGCTCCCAAAGCAGGCGCGCTACCAACTGCGCTACACCCCGATAGTGTGTTGTTTGAAATTTTAGAAGAGGTCCGGCGCGCTTCCTGTTGCAACATAGTCGTCTCGCTCGCTGTTCGCTTCGCAATACTCCTTGTTGCGCCACTCCTTATTCCTCGCTACATCCGCCACCGGCGGCGCTCGGAAACGTCCCCAACTGCGCTACACCCCGATAGGTTGTTTGTTTTTCCCGTTGGAGCTTTTGGCTCCAACGGTTTGGTGCCGGTGACCGGGGTCGAACCGGTACGGTATCGCTACCACTGGATTTTGAGTCCAGCACGTCTGCCAATTCCATCACACCGGCAAATGTGACTGATATATTATATTATAAAGTTTCAGAAAAATCAATACAAAATCAAGAATTTTTCTTTTATTATAAATAAATGCCCTGTTACACTTCCGGGAAAGTGTAACAGGTCATAAAGTCAGGATTAGCTTGCTAAAACGGTATTAATCATTGCCGAATAGTCTTCGATGGTTATTTCGTTATCGCTGTTGGTGTCTGCTGCCAATGCGTAGCAGCCTGAAAGCTCTGTGTGTTCATTTACAGCAAGGTCTGTTGCAGTCAGGTCAAGAACATCGCAAACGCTGTCACCGTTAACGTCGCCTGTTACAACTAAGGTGAAATTCTCTCTTCCAAGGTTACCGTAAACAGTAACAGTGGAGCCTGTACCCCATAAATGCTTACCGTTAACATAATCACTGCCTAATGCAACTGATTCTTTGTTAGGAGCAGTTTTAACTATATCGGATATGTTATCTGCATTAAACATTGGGGTATAGATTAATCTGTTAATATGGTCAATGGTTGTTCCTGTTCCGGGGATTCCTTCTACATAAAGGTCATGGATTATAATATCGTTTGTAATTGCATAATAGTAACCTATGCTGCCTGAAAGGGCATAGATAACAAGGTCTTGGTTGTAATTATAAAAGGCGTTTTTATCGATTTCGGTTACAGTTGAGGGGATGTATAGCTTTTTTAGACCACTGCAATCACCAAAGTGATAATCTTTGATTGTTGTAACACCATCGGGGATTTGAAGGGATGTGAGCTCATTGAACGGAACACCGTTGAGTTTTAACTGAATATTTTTAAGGTTTTCTTCTGCGTCGGGGTGCTGAAGGTTCATATTGAGCCAAGAACCGATTGTTTCAAGGTTTATAGCTTCTACATCTTCAAGAGAGTCACCTATAAATCTTACAGTTTCGGGAATTGTCAGGTTTGTAGCACCACGTAGAGCGTCATCTGCAATCCCCAATGTACCGTCCTTTACAACAAAGTCAGTATCTTCGGCACATACAAGATATTTTCCGACATAGTTTTTATCTATTTTAGTTGTGTTATAGGTGTCTGCAAAAGCTTCTTCGCCAATTCTTTCAATATTATCGTGAAGCTTTATTTCTACAGTGGAGGGATGAAGACAGAAAGCATAATCCTCAATTACCTTTGTTTCTGCCGGAACATAGTAATTACTTACACCGTTTCCGGGTTTATAGGACGAAAGCAGGAGCGTGTGCTTGTCTTTTGTAAAGAGAACATTGTCCTCTGCTATAAAATAAGGATTATCTTCAGCACAGGTAAGTACCTCCAACCATTCTGTGCAGAAAAATGAGGTGGGATTAAATTCTTTTAAAGTAGAGGGGAGGTGAAGCAAATATAATTCACTGTATGCAAAAGCATAACCACCGATATATTCAAGTCCTTCGTTGAAAATAACTTCACCAAGCATAGATGTACCGTAGAAAGCGTAGTTGCCTATGTATTTTAA
This sequence comes from Acutalibacteraceae bacterium, assembly GCA_045543695.1. Lineage (GTDB taxonomy): Bacteria > Bacillota > Clostridia > Oscillospirales > Acutalibacteraceae > DTU089. Next base: position 37,266 of record JAZPXQ010000022.1, read on the forward strand.
TCCTGAACCGAAGTTTATTTTATTAAGATTAAACGCACCGTAGAAAGAATAATCACCGATTCTTACTAAAGAGTCAGGCAGGTTGAGAGTTTCCAATGAGGTGTTTGCAGAGTCAGTCATATTATAAAAGGCATAGTCTGCTATTGTTACGGTTCCGTCTTTTATGGTGAGTTCTGTTGAATTATCTTTACTTTCAATAAGGTGATTATCTATATATAACAAATTGTTTTCCCAGTTATTTGTATCGTTGTAATAAGCACAACGGTCAAATGCGCTTTGTCTTATTTTTACGGGAACATCGGGAATATTTATTTCAGTAAGATTCTGACAATATGAAAAAGCGTATTGTCCGATTTCCTCTATACCGTTATTAAAAGTAACGGATTTAATTGAGTCAAGATGCTGGAAAGCAATTTGTTTTATTACTGTAACATCCTCAGGTATAACAAGGTCTTCAATAAGCATACCATAAAGGTAAAGGTTATTTGACATGCTTATAGGGTTGCAGGTTGAGGTTTCAAAGTCAATATTGCACCAGGCGGACAAATCATCAATGTAAACACCGTCAAGACCTCTTGGGAAAACATTTCTTCCTTCAATGGATTTTAGTGTTGAAGGGATGGTAACAGCCTTTAACCCGATAGCTCCGTTGAATGCCAGAGTTTTTATTGCTTCTATACCTTCGGAGATGATAATGGATGTGATTTTGTTACAGCCTGCAAAAGCAGATTTGCCGATAACCTTAACAGGCAGGCTGTTATATTCCCCGGGAATGATGATTGCACCGGAGGCTTCTGTGTCACATTTGGAAACAATGTAATAGTCAGCTTCAGTACCGTCTTCGTTAATAGCTCTTTCAAATGTAAGGTAATCTGCTGAGTTGGTTTTGTTAAGTCCGCACATTGTGCAGGTGCCGTCCTCTGCATAGATATGTGGTCCATAATCACGGCCTTGTTCAAATACAATATCTCCACAGATAGAGCAATTATATGTCTTGCCACCATAGGTCAGGCAGTCAGTTGCGTCGTCATTAACAAGCTCAAAGGTTTCTGTTCCGTCACAATCATAATGAACTGTTTCATAGCGGAAGTAGCAGTCATCATATTTATGTTCTTCCATAGTTGAAAGAGCAGCTTCAAACTGACTGCTTGTGCCACGGAAATAGATGTGCAGTGCAACAAATCGCCAGGCTGTTTTACCGTATGTATAATCCTTTATGAATGTAATATCTCCGGGTAAGCTGATTCCGTGTAGAGACGTAACAGGATCAAGAGCTTCCAGCTCTATAGCTTCTACGGAATCGGGAATATAAAGGTATTTTAATTTCGGACAATTGCCGAAGGCACGGCGCTCTATTGTTGTTACTGTTTCGGGAATAGTTATGCTTTCAAGACTTTCACAGCTTGAAAAAGCCCTTTCACCGATAACTGTCATATTTGAGGGGAGTGTAATTGACTTTAAGTCAGAACAACCACCAAACATTCCTTCTGCGTCAAATGGAGTAGTGCCCGCTGTGTTTTTTATATCCTTATAAACAACGCTGTCCGGAATAACAATACTTTCAAGTCCTGATATATTGAAGGTGGCTTTTCCTATATGTGTTACTGAGTTAGGAATGGTTATTGCTTTAAGGCTTTTACAGCCTGTAAAGGCGTTGCTGCCTATGTACCTTAAACCAAAGGGAAGATTAATTTCAGTAAGTCCGGTTGCACCGTGGAAGCTTGCCATACCAATTCTTATGATACTGTCGGGCAGTGTAACCGTAGTAATGTTTACACATTCCCTGAAGCCTTCAGCAGCAAGCTGTGTTACGGGTAAGCCCTCGTAGGTAGCAGGAATTACAACTTCACCTGAAATGGTTTTATCCTTGGCACTGACGGAGTAATGCTTACCCTCATCAATGAGAGTAAAGGTCAGCAAATCTAAAGTAGCGTCTGCAGCTTTTGCTAAACTGAAATTTGCGCAGATTGACATACAAATTGCCAGACAAATTATTAATGAGATTATTTTCCGGATTGTCATAAAAGTTCCTCCTTTTTTAAAAATTGTACTTCTTGCAGGGTACAATATCTCCATTAAAATTTTAGTGCTTTTAATGGAAGCGTGCAATAAAAATACCGAAATGCAGAAAAATTGTACCGAAATGCAAGAAAAATAAAAAAAGTGCGCCAACCGAAGTTAACGCACCGAAAACGCAAACTCCGATTGTCGCCAAACAAACATTATACAGCATAGGTGTAGAACACATACTCATAAAGGGAATCTGCGATTTTACCGAATCCTAAAAAAGAGTATGTGTAAATAAAGGTATAATTATCCCGTAAAAAAGGAAAATACACCCATTAACTGTATATTAAGTTTGTTTGGCAATTATAGTATATCACGTTTTTCTGCATTATTCAATGTTTTTTATTTTTTGCGCTCGCTGACCCGATTGTGTTCGCCTTCGGCGAGAGGGGGTTCGAGTCCGAATTTACATTTTGACACAAAAAAATAAAGCCACCACCGAAGTAGTTGCTTTATTTTGCGAAAGAGCAGTATAACGGTGCGAAAACGGGGCAAGAAAAGTGAAAAGGTGCGTGATCATACTTGCTCTACATATAAATCAATGTCAATTTCAGTTCTTGTTGCATAACAAAAATCAATTACCTGTAAAGAAGGAGCAAGACACGGACTTGCATTATCTGCATATACAGTCGGAACAATTTCTAAAGTAAAAACAACATTGAATTCGCTTCTAATTTCATTCAAACGATCAATCTTGTCTATAAGCGGCGCAATCGTTTTATGCATCTGTTTTTCTGTTAGCACATCATATTCTTCGCAGTGACCAATCTCCCACGATGCAAAATCATATTCAGTTCCGTTACGGCGCTTATCGCCAATTTTCCAAAATTTATCAGGCTGTAATCCCAACCACTCTGTTACAAGATCTGGATCGAAATCACCGGTAACTCTGAAGTATGTACAACAAGTATTTTTACTCATTTCGCATTCTCCTTTGCGGTGTTAATTGAGGAAATCAGCATAACACGAATACTTGTGCAAGCGGAATCAAGAGATTTGTATTCATCTTCAGATATGTAATTTGTCTTAAACAGCAATTCCAACCAATATCCGGTTTCGTTGGCTTCTTTAAGAGCGATTTGCAATTTAGCAATAAAATCAGCTTTGCCGTGAGCATATTGTGCTTCACGGATATTTGCACCGATAGAAGTACCACTTCTGCCGATTTGATTGGAAACAATGGATTCCCGTTTTTCTTTCAGGTGTTTGACAAGGTTGATAATGGATACCGCAAAATCCATGGATTGCGTTCTCAATTTGCTTTCTGACATAATGGCATCTCCGTTCGATCTAATTATATCATAATTTGTGTTGTTCTTCAACATTTAGTGAAGTTTGGGCAACGCCCAAGTGAAGCAGTGGCAATGCCACTGTGAAGCATTGTGCTTCGCACAATGTGAAGTTAAGTGTGCCACCCACGCCCACAGGCACTTCACTGCGAAGCAACTTCACGATGCGCTAGCATCGCTTATCGTGCCGCAAGGCACACTTAGTTCGAAAAAAAGAGTCTTTTGCCTGGTAGACAAAAGACTCTTTTTTCGTGGCGCGCCGGAAGGGACTCGAAGGGCTACGCCCTTCACGCTCGCAGGCTCGCTGACCCGATTGTGTTCGCCTTCGGCGAGAGGGGGTTCGAGTCCCAATTTGCTTTTTGACACAAAAAAAATAAAACTACTACCGAAGTAGTAGCTTTATTTTGGCGCGCCGGAAGGGACTCGAACCCCTGACCTTCTGGTTCGTAGCCAGACACTCTATCCAACTGAGCTACCGGCGCGTATATGGAGCGGATGACGAGGCTCGAACTCGCTACCTCCACCTTGGCAAGGTGGCGCTCTACCAGATGAGCTACATCCGCAAATGCAAACAGTATTATACATATAAAAACACCTCTTGTCAAGAGTTTTTTATGATTATTTGTAAAAATTATATAATGTGGTGCTTGTAGCAGGGGCGTAAAAATTTTTTGAAAAAATTAAAAAAAAGGCTTGACAAATGCTTGTCTGCATATTATAATTAACAAGCTTTCGGAAAGAGAGCAGTTCGCCTACGTAGGTATGGATGTTGTTCATATATATGGCGGTATAGCTCAGCTGGCTAGAGTACTCGGTTCATACCCGATTGGTCGTAGGTTCGAATCCCACTGCCGCTACCAAATCAACAGACCCTACCTACTAAGGTGGTTTTATAAAAGGGCTTTTAAGCCCCTCATACGCGGCCCGGTGGTCAAGCGGTTAAGACACCGCCCTTTCACGGCGGTAACACGAGTTCGATTCTCGTCCGGGTCACCACAAAGAAAGACTTGCAACAGCAGGTCTTTTTTCATTTGTGTTCGCAGAACACAACATCGTTTATCTGCGTTAGCAGATAACTTCATTTGTTTTTAAAAACAACTTCGTTATCGAACACAAAATGAAGTTATGCTTCGCATAAATTAAGTGCAGAGCAATGAAGTACTGCGTAACGAAGTTGCCTCCGGCAAACGAAAAATAAAAACTCGAGCGTTTCTGCTCGAGTTTTATTTTTATTCAACCTGACCTATAACGTGTAATGCTTTCAAAGCAAATTCCATAATCATTCTTACGGTTCTGAAGAAATCGTTAAGGTTAAGTGTGATATTTTGTTTAACATTTTCTTTCTGGTTGTTTACACCGTAGCCGGGTAAAACACCGTCGTTATCGTCAATATTATCATCGTTTGCAAAAGACTGAAGCAGAGGAGCTACTATAGATAACAAGAAGTATTCACCGGGAGAAATGGGACCATAGCCGATACCGAAGATGTAGTTTTCAACTATTACATATTTCTCTGTTCCGAGAGTTGCAGAAACAATAGCTGTTGCTGCCTGTGTGAGCAACATATCGTCAACCATTGCAAGCTCTGTTTTAAGAACTATTGAAACAAGGCGCATAAGAAGGGTAACATCTCTGCCGCTTAAGGGATAGTGCTCGCTGCCTGCATAGTGAGCAGAAACAAGCTCTGTTGCAAGATCCCAACCGTCTTTATATTCACTGTCAGGAAGCTCAATACCATATTTAGCACCAAGCTCCTGTGCGCTTCCTTTGCCATAAAGGGGCATATTAAGAACACCATTAAGAGCATCAATAGCATCTCTTACAAGGTCATAGTAAATATCATCGGGGCTGATTCCCAGCTGTTCATCGAGGAAGCCTCTTTCAAGTCTCCATTCAACACCGTTTTTAAGGAAATTCTTTGCAAAGGCATTAAGACCTTTGTTCATTTCAGCCAACTGCTCGTCAGAATAATCGGGAACCATCGCTTTAAGGGCATTTGTATCTATTTTATCAATAGTTCTTGCTTCGTAGATAATATTCTCTTCTGACATTTCAATGTACCTGTACTGAAGGGGATACATTGTAAGGGATGTGGTAGCAAAGTCGTAAATAACATTACCTGATGTTGAGGTGTGGGAGGTTGCATCGCTGCAATGCTCGTGACCTGAGAAAACAAGTCTGATACCTGCGTTTGCCCAACGCTCTGCTGTAATGGTGTGGTTTCTTATAATGAAATCGTGGCTCAAAAGTCTTTGCATAGGAAGATGGTCAAGAAGGTTGTGGTGCATCATAAGGATGGGGTATCTGCCTTCTTCAGCTGCTTTTTCAGCCTGGTCAATAACCCACTGCACCTTATGCTCGTTCATACCATCCTCTGTGGATTTTGAGGGGTCATTACTGTCAAGAGCAATAAGACGGTACTTATCACCTAAATCAGCTGTGTATGAAGCATAGGGTAAATCCCTTGTAAGTGCCTTGTCATAACCGAAATCTGCGTAGATTTCCATAAATCTTTCAAGGTCGGTGTCATCATCCTCAGAAGGATTGCAAATATCGTGGTTACCGGGAATAACATAAACAGACTTACCGGATTTTGCTTCAAAAGCTTTGAGCTTTTCTGCAACTGCTACGTGTTCTGTGTAATCGCCTTTGCCATTGTCGGCAAGGTCACCGGCAATAAGGACAAATTCGATTGTGTCATCATTTGCGCATTGATTTAAAAATTCATCAATGATTAAACCACTTTCATTTTCCATTGCAGCACGACGGTTTGCGTATCCGTAAATCGGATCCTCTGAAAACCATTCAAGCTCCTCATCAGGGAAGTTGAAATGTAAGTCTGAAGCAACTGCATAGGAAATGTCAGGTGCATTATCCTCGGATGCACCTGCACTTACAGCGCAGAGTGAAAACAAAAGGCAAATGGTTAAAAGAATTGCAGTAAATTTTTTCATAAAAATCCCACCTATACTTATGTATGGTAAAATATTAACATTATATGAAGAAGATGTCAAATAAAAAATATTGACAATTAATTAACAATATGCTATTCTTTTATTGAAAGGAGAACAGTTTAAATCCAAAAGGTTTGAACAGTTCTCCTTTTATTGCATACACAGAAAGGGTGTTATTATGAATATTACTATCGTTGGACGCAAATGTAACCCTCGTGAAGATTTTCGTGCTCGTGCCGAAAAACGCCTTTCAAAGGTTGAAAAGCTCTTCGGTGAAGAGGCAAATGCCAAGGTAACGGCAACAGTTGAGAAAAATTGCCAGATTGTTGAAATTACCGTTACAAAAGGCGGTATGATTTACAGAGCAGAGGAACGAGCAGACAACATGGTGGATGCCCTTGACGAGTGTGTTGATTCCCTTATAAGGCAGATAAGAAAGAACAAAACTCGTCTTGACAAAAAGCTACATTCTGCTGTTCTTGATGACTTTATGCCCGAGGTAGAAGAGGAAACAGATTTTGATGTTATAAGAGAGAAGGGGATTTCTCTTAAACCACAGAGTGTTGAAGAAGCAATTCTTCAGATGAATCTGCTGGGTCATCAGTTCTATATGTTCCTTAATGCAGAAACTGACCAGATTAATGTAGTATATAAAAGAAATGCAACAGGCTACGGCTTGATTTATCCTGAAGAAGAATAAGCTTCATATATTATGCGCCCCACTGTCAGAAATGATGGTGGGGTGTTGATTTTTAACAAAAAAATGTCATTTTTTTTGTTAATTTCGTCTTTATGTTCATTGTAATTATCCACAAAAAGTAATAATATATAAGAGTGGTAGTAGAACACTGACAGAAGAGTGGTAGAACACTTGCCTGTAAGCAGTATAGAAGAGTGTTCTGTTACCATATCCGGAATTTGTTTATTATTTTATTTATATAAAGGAGTTTTTACAATGAGCAGAGTTTATAATTTTTCTGCAGGTCCCTCCATGCTTCCCGAGGAAGTATTAAAAAAAGCAGCAGCTGAAATGCTCGACTACGAAGGCAGTGGTCAGTCTGTTGCAGAAATGTCCCACCGTTCAAAAGAATTTGAAACAATTATCAAGGATGCTGAAGCTCTTCTTCGTGAGCTTATGAACATCCCGGATAATTACAAGGTTCTTTTCCTTCAGGGTGGTGCTTCAACACAGTTTGCAGCAATTCCCATGAACTTTATGAATGGTTCCGGTAAGGCAGATTTCATCATTACCGGTCAGTGGGCAAAGAAGGCATATTCTGAAGCACAGAAATACGGTGATTGCAAGGTTGTTGCTTCCTCAGCAGACAAAACCTTCTCTTACATTCCCAAAACAACTAAAGACGATTTCCGTCAGGATGCAGACTATGCTTATGTTTGCCTTAACAACACTATCTACGGTACAATTTTCAAAGAAATTCCCGACACAGGCGACGTAACACTTATTGCCGATATTTCAAGCTGCTTCCTTTCAGAGCCCCTTGATGTTACAAAATTCGGTATGGTTTACGGTGGCGCACAGAAGAACGTTGCTCCTTCTGGTCTTACAATAGCAATTATCCGTGAGGATTTGCTTGGCAATGCCCGTGATTACTGTCCCACAATGCTTGACTACAAGGTTCACGCTGACAACGGTTCTCTTTACAATACACCACCTTGCTACACAATTTATATCTGCAAGCTTGTGCTTGAGTGGATTAAATCCCTTGGTGGTCTTGAAGCAATGGCTGAAAGAAACCGTAAGAAAGCAGAAATTCTTTACAATTTCCTTGATAACAGCAAAATGTTCAAGGGTACAGTTGTTCCTGAAGACCGTTCACTTATGAACGTTCCTTTCGTTACAGACAGCGAAGAGCTTAATGCAAAATTCATCAAGGAAGCTAAGGAAGCAGGCTTTGTTAACCTTAAAGGTCACAGAACTGTTGGTGGTATGAGAGCTTCCATTTACAACGCTATGCCCATTGAAGGCGTTGAAAAGCTTGTTGAATTTATGACAAAATTCGAAAAAGAAAATTCCTGAAAGGTTGATTAAAATGTACGATATTCTTACATTAAACAAAATTTCTCAGATTGGTCTTAAAGAGCTTGACAGTAAGTATGCAATTTCTGACAGTTGTGAAAACCCCGATGGTATTATTGTTCGTTCAGCAGCCATGCACGATTTCGCTTTCAGCGACAAAACTGTTGCAGTAGCACGTGCAGGTGCAGGCGTTAACAATATTCCTGTTGAGGATTGCACAAAGAAGGGTATTGTAGTTTTCAATACTCCCGGTGCAAATGCTAATGCAGTTAAAGAGCTTGTAGTTGCAGGACTTATGCTTACATCACGTAGAGTTGCAGCAGCTTATGACTGGTGCAAAACTCTCAAGGGAGAGGGCGAAAATGTTGGTAAGCTTGTTGAAAAAGGCAAATCACAGTTTGCAGGTCCTGAAATTCTGGGCAAAACTCTCGGTGTTGTTGGCCTTGGTGCTATAGGCAGACTTGTTGCAGTTGCAGCAAACAACCTTGGTATGAAAATTGTGGGCTATGACCCCTATTTCAACGAAGCACTCAAGGGTGAGCTTCCTGCAGATACAGAGTATGTTGATTCCCTTGATGCAGTTTATGAAAAAGCTGATTACATTACTCTTCACCTTCCTTGCACAAAGGATACAAAGGGTATGATTAACGCTGATACATTTGCAAAAATGAAGGACGGCGTAAGAATCCTTAACTTTGCACGTGGTGAGCTTGTTGTTGGCACTGATATGGCAGAGGCTGTTAAGGCAGGTAAGGTTGCAGCTTATGTAACAGACTTCCCCTCAGACGAGGTTATTGGTGTTGAAAATGTTACAGCTCTTCCCCATTTAGGTGCTTCAACTCCCGAAAGTGAAGAAAACTGCGCATATATGGCAGCGGTTGAAATCAGAGAATACCTTGAAAAGGGTAATATCAAAAATTCCGTTAACTTCCCCAATGTTGAGCTTTCAGCAGATGGTGAAAGAGTTGGTGTTATTCACCACAATGCACTTAATGTTATGAACGATGTTCTCGGCGCATTTATGAGCAACGGTGTTGAAACAAAGGAATTCAACTCCAAAGCTAAAGGCGATTTTGCTTACACACTTGTTGTTGCAGACAAAATCCCCGATGCAGTTGTTAAAGCCCTTGAAGCTAATGAAGATGTTATTAAGGTTAGAAAAATATAAAGAAAAAAATGCAGTCCGAAAGGGCTGCATTTTTTAGTTGTAAGCTACAAGCTGAAAGCGTCAGGTTTTGGGACTTGTGGCTGTTAATTATAAGTGCAAGGTGTCAGGTTTGTATGCAATATAAATTTTATTACAGGTAAGTAACGATAGGGTTATTCTGATCAATATAAAGAATAGTGTTAAATTGACGGATAAAATAAAGTATGGTATAGTTAAATGAGTGAGAATGATATTATTTCAGAAAATATACAAAAAAATGAAGCTAAGATAAGACAGGGGACGGTTCTGTGTCCCGTTCTGAAACCTCTTAAAAATCCTTTAAATCAAGGATTTAGCTTTTAAATTCAATAGGATTTGGGGAGCGTTTTGTGTAAAATCAACCAAGACGTAGAACCGTCCCCTGTCCTTTCCAAAAGTTCTTGAAGTGTTAGGTGTAGAGTGATTATGGTGAAGAAAAATACAACCAAACAGACTGTGTTTGTTTGTGTAATAGTTTTAGTCATAACATTATTCTGTTTTTATCCTTTCCGGAATGTAATCTTAACAAAGAATGATGTAGAAATGATTATAAATGAATATGCTACCGGAAACACATATAGTATTGCTTATGTACGAGATTCAAACATACTGTACTACAAAAATCAAACACACAAAGATTACGAAATATTTAAAGATGATGCGACACAAAAGAAATTAAATGGTGTTATTTTAGAAATACTATGTGTTAAAGATGATAGGGTTTATTTTGCCTTTTCAGATTATGACATGCCGGACGACACTATATCTATTGCTTCTACAGATGTCGATTTCAATAATTATATTAGACACTACGTTTTTTATTCTGGACCCCAAAGTGAATATTTTAATAAGAAATCTTATATCAAACCTTTTTACGAAAACCGTTTTTCTACATGTGAATACAGAGATGGCTTTATTTATATTAAAAATAATGATAAGTATTATAGTTTTGAAATAAAGACTGGTGTTGTTAAAGAATTGAAAGAATCATGGTTGATTTATTCTAGCACGGTTTCTGAAGATTTTCAGTCAATTCAAATAACTAACAATTTAACAAACGAAAAACAAACCTTGACACTTTCTTCAATGGCAAAAATGGATACGTGCACTAATATTTTTTACAACTTATCTCAAGAAAAAACAATATGGGGCAGAGAAATAACTAGTAATTTTTTTCAATCGCATATTAACGTTGTAGATGATGAACTTTATTTAGTTTGTAACATATTCTCTTTTAGCGGGAAGGCTTTTTCGCTTGTATATAAATATGATTTTGAAACTAATAAAGTATTCTTTGTTTCAGGGTATTATATCGGAGACCATTGTGATGATTATTACGTTGTTGCTGTGTCAGGCAACTAAAAACAAGCTAACAAGAAAACCAATCAGGGGATGGACCAATCAGGGGACGGTTCTGTGATTGAACCTTGATTCCTTACAGAATAAGGCTTTTCACCATTTCAAAAATTAAAATCAGGGCCGGTTTTTATTACACGAAAAACCTAATCATAGAACCGTCCCCTGATTTTCCTTCTTATAAAATGCGAATTTCGCACTCCGAATTTCGCATTTTGTACCACCCACCACTGACGTGGTTCCCCCTCCTTTTTTACATTCGTAAAAAAAGAGGGATAAGCTTCGCAATACTTTTACTAATTACTAATTGCTATTTGCTATTTGCTAACTGCTATACTGGTAGCTAGTAGTGGCATTCGCTTACACACTTGTTGTTGCAGACAAAATCCCCGATGCAGTTGTTAAAGCCCTTGAAGCTAACGAAGATGTAATTAAGGTTAGAAAAATATAAAAGAATGAGCTGTAAAAAACGAAAGTTTTTTACAGCTCATTCTTTTAGTTGATTACTTCTTTAAAATGCCCATTTTCATATTCAAGAATAAGTTGATTTTTGACGGTTTCATCGAAATCGTCGTTATAAGTATAGATTATTTTATTATTTTTAAATTCAACATCATACGAAGATTCATATCCTAGTGGGGAAGGAGTGCCATCTAAAACAGTAATATACTTGAGAAGAACTTTGTTATTTGTTTCGTATATTCGCGAATAATTACCGAAAAGATCGTCTCCGTTTTCTATTACTATGGTTGTGTCAAATTCGGGGTATTTATACGTTTTTGTGGTTACACCCGAAGGTAGAGAAATGATCATACAGTATATATGAAATAAAGTTAATGGTATTAAAATTATGTATGTAAGGAAAAACGATGCATTTTTGGTTTTTTCAAACAATAGTGATATTACTAAAAATTCAGTTGAGTAAGATAGAAGAAAACAAATCATAAACATATAAGCGAGAACCGGTCTTCCAAATAGTAATAAATCATAGTCTTGGTTTTGTAAAATGCGCCCGGCTATTCCTAATAGAAAAAAGATAATTGCAAAAACTTGAAAAATAATAACAGACTTTTTTACATTATTCTTTGTTTTCATTGGTTTGCCTCCTCAATTTTTTTGTATTCAGAAATTTTCATTATTTATCGATATACAAGCAAGCTTGTTCGATATATTTTGCTTAACAAAATTCGATATGATATAAATCCTTATAATCTTGTGCCAACGGCACATATCGCGCCGCAGGCATATCGCATCGTCAGATATATCGCAAATCCGTCAGGATTTATATCGTGGCAAAGTGGAACTTTGTCATCAGGGAATAATATTTCCTGCGCTTGAGAATATATCGTACCACTCCTGGCGGGTGAGGGTAATATCTGCTGCAGATGCACATTCAAGAAGTCTTTGAGGATTCATTGTGCCTGTAAGTGGCTGCATCTTTGCAGGGTGGCGAAGAATCCAGGCAATTACGATAGTTGACTTTGTAACTCCGTATTTGTCGGCTAATTCCTGTAATTTGGCATTGATTTCGGGGAAATCGGGGTTATCAACATAAACACCCTCAAAGAAGCCGTACTGGAAGGGTGACCAAGCCTGAATTGTAATGTCTTCATAACGACAATATTCCAAAATGCCACCATCACGGTCAATGGCATTATCCTCACGCATATTAACATAAAGCCCCTGCTTTACAATATGACAGTCGGTAATGCTGAACTGAAGCTGGTCAATGCAGATAGGCTCATCACCTAAATATTTTTGTAAAAGACGGATTTGCATAGGGTTCTGGTTGGAAACACCGAAATGCTTAACCTTTCCACTTTCTTTGAGAATTGCAAAGGCTTCTGAAACCTCTTCAGGCTCATAAAGTGTATCAGGTCTGTGTAAAAGAAGGAAATCAAGGTAATCTGTATTAAGTCTTTTAAGGCAACCCTCGGTGGATTCAATAATATGCTCTTTTGAGAAATCAAACATTGTTTTACCGGGACAGATGCCACATTTTGACTGTAAGAAAATCTTTTCCCTTACATCATCATTCATATCAATAGCCTTTGCGAAAATCTCTTCGCTTTTGCCACCACCATATAAATCTGCGTGGTCAAAGAAATTAAGTCCTGCACCCATTGCAGTATCAATAAGTGCTTTTGCTTCATCAACTGTTTTGTCAGCCATTCTCATACAGCCAACTGCAATTACGGGTACTTCTACGTTGCTTTTGCCGAGGGTTAATTTTTTCATAGTAATTTTCCTTTCGCTTTGCGTTTTGCGCTTTGCATTTTGCATTCTTAATAAATCTCACACAACACCCTGACTCTGCCTTTTCGGGTATCGCCTAAAATATCGACATAACGGAATCTGCCATAGCCACGAACAGAAACAGTGTCGCCAAGCTCTATGCTTTTCGAGGAGCTTGTTACAAGTCTGCCGTTTATAAAAACCTTTTCACCGTCTACAAGGGCAGAGCTTTTGCTTCTTGAAATGTTGTATATTCCGCTTATTCCCACATCAAGGCGCATTGAGGATACAATAACAACCTCTTCCTTTGGTTTGGGCAGAGCGTTTTCGGGAATGGAATCGCAAACATCACAGCTGACACTTGTGTGCTTGACCTTGAAAAGATTATCAATTATATATTGTGAAATGCTTTCAAGGCAGAAAACGTAACCTATATTTTCGGTAATTATAATATCTCCCAGTGTTTCCCTTTTAATGCCAAGACCTATTAATGAGCCGAGGAAATCCCTGTGTGTCAAGTCGTCGGAGAATTTTTTGGAAAGTGGCTTTATACAAATAATTTTTATTGGTGGGTTCGGTTCATAGCCGAACTCGTTTTCGTTTCCGAAGCAGGCGATTTTTCGCTCAGCTTCAGGGAATCCACCATAAAGGGTAACATCCCGTTTAACTTCATCGTAAAGAACTGTTTGCTCGTAAAGATTTAAAAAGTCACTGTAAAAATAAACGCCACGATTCTGTGAGCGCATTGACAGCTCGTTAAAGCGTTTTTTTATTATGTTTACGTCCTCTGTCAAATTGCTCACCACTTTTCTTATTTTATTTTTGTAATTTTGTTACCTTTTACAAGATAGGCGTTTTCACTTATTTCAATTAAAGGTAAGTCGTTAAGACTGTCGGTGTAAAGGTTTTCGATTTTGGTTTCGGGGTATTCCTCAAAAAAGGCTTTTACTTTATTTTCTCTTATACAAAGCCTTTTAACCTCACCTGTTTCGGTATCAATAAGTGAACCTATGTAACGCTTTATGCCAAGCCTTTTGCAGATAACCTCAAGTGAAAATTCAGGTGCACCTGAAATAATCAGGTCATCATCGGTTTGTATGTCTTTATAAAATGGTTTGATTTTCTTCATATGACAGTCCCAAAAGGCGTTCATTTCTTCGGGAATATCGGGATGCTTTCTGTAATAAGCTGCGACAACATCACCGTATTTCCCTAAAGCCTGTTCAATGGTAACCTTTGCGCTTTTGTATTTAAAAAGGGCAATGAAAACAGAGGGGATGTGCTTTAAAAGAGATTTATCCTTTTTACAGTAATACAGAAAAAAGTCAACTACACTTTCGCCGTCATATATGGTGTTGTCAAAATCGTAAACATTCATAATTTTATTCCTTAACTGTTGTACTTTCTTTAAAGCGTTTCCATTTGCCGGAAGCAGAAAGGCTTACAAGCAAAGCTGCTATTGTTAAGCCAATCCACACGAATATTGAACCATTCCAGCCGATTTTGTCGGAAATAACACCGAAGCCGTATGTAGCAGCAGCACAGCCTATGTAGGCTGTAGCATTCATAATACCTGTAACTGTTGCAGTTCTTCCACAATAAGAGAAGTGCATTGGCACAAGGGTTATTATCATATAGTTGAAGGAGTGAAGGGATGTAGTGATAATTGCCAGAAGTGCCACGCTGACTACAGCAGGGAAATGCTTCATAAAAATCAGAAGCGACAGGGGGATAAGTGCAAAAAGAAGTATTCCTGCAGAGGTTTTCAGCTCGTCTTTTTTGAATATTTTGTTGTAAATGGGTGTGATTATGTAAACACCTGAAATGTTGAATATGGGAAGAATGATAGAAAGGAAAACGGAGAAGGAGGGAGCTGTGGAGTATACCTCGGTAATCATTGTGGGCACCCAGGTGGTGATACCTTCTTTAATAGCTCCGTGAATAGCATCTGCAGGAAGAATAATGAAAATACCTGCCATAAGCAGCAAGGGGAAAAGTCCACCCTTTGCTTTTTCTTTTTTCTGCGGAAGCTTATCTGCCGTGATTTCCCTTTGTGTAATGTGGGGCTTCACCATAATTGAGGAGATTGTAAAGAAAACACAGACAATAAAAAGTATTGCAGCAGGAATATAGAAAACAAATCTCCAGTTGAAAAATTTAATGGAAAGGGAGGCAAAAAGATAGGCTAAAATTGTACCTATGGGAAGGGTTACGGAAATGTTTAAGCAAGCCTTTGCTCGCATATCGTCGTTTATGATGTTGGCAAGAATTTTGAGTATGGATGCCCAAAGCAGTGAAAGGGCAAAGCCGTTGAAGCCCCATACAATTGCCATTTGGATATTTGATGTGCAAAAGGTCATTGTAACATTTGCCAGGGCTGAAAGGAATGTACCTGCAGTTATCATTTTAAAGGGCGAAATTTTATCACCTAAGAAACCGTTTATAATCTGGAATGCACCGTAAACTATGAAAAATGCAGAGCCGATTATACCTGCCTGGGTTTTTGTGAAAAAGCCCTCACTGATAATAGCAGGAAGAGCTGCAGAGAAATTGATTCTGCCTATATAAGATGCAGAATAGGCTGCAAAGCAGGCAATGAAGATTAGTCTTGAATATTTTTCGCTTTGTAAATACTGTTGAGTTTTCATAAAATCTCTTTTCTTTATTTATTTGGTGAAGCCATTGCTGCTGCAATAGCGTTTGATGCTTTTTCGTAATTGACAAACTTGTCAAATTCTTTGTAATTTTCATTGCCACAGGGCTTTACAATGTTTTCTGCATCGCTTAATTCTATGCAAACACCCGGACGGTCAAATTGATGCCTGAACCAGTTTTCAAAGCCACCACCGTAGTCCTTTGCTTTTTTAGTGGGATTTGTCATTAAAAGCCCCGATGCATTGCAGATATCCTCTGCAAAGGCTTTATAGATAACATTGTTATGGGTTTTGTAGGTGTCACCCCAGAAAATGCAGTTGCCCTTGATGTGAACGGAAATGAAAAAAGTAAAATCATTTTCTAAGCACAAATTCATAAGTGCCTGTGTTTCCTTTGCGCTACCACTACTGTAGCCTTTGAAATAGTAGTCGGCAGGGGAGGTTACCCCGTTGTTTATATCATCCCAGGCAATAGGAAAGTTTCTGTTTAAATCTACGCCTTTTTTATTCGCCTTGTATTCGGAAAGCTGTGAAACACGCACATTCTTTTCAGGGGTATCGTTGGAAAGCACTATTTCAACTCCGTCAGGGTTAGCACAGGGTACAATGTAAAGGGTGTACTCGTTTAAAAGACTGTAAATGTCATAGCTTCCGTAATAGCCGGAGGGGCTTTGGTAGGCGTTACAGTAATCCTCAGTAACCTTTAAAATATATTTAGTTGTTATATGCTCCCTGGCGTGAATTGCGCCTGTAATCAGAGCTTTTTTCTCCCCTGTGCCAAGGGTGTAAAGCATAAGCTCCCTGCCACCCTCTGAATAGCCTGCTGTGTATATTTTTATAAGGTTCGGATAGTTGTTTTTAAGCTTTGTAATAGTACCCAGTAAGGAATCAAAGCTTTCGGGAGAGGAGGTATCTACAATTGGCATTTGGTTTTCAGGCACTTCAATCTGAGTTGGCTCCTGAAATTGTGTTTCGGTTTTATTGTTTTTTGATGTAAGGTAGGGAAGAAGAATTCCCAGTGTTAATACCAATGCCGAAAAAATTGCTAAAAACGACAATGAAAGCCTGTATGCTTTTTCACTCAACCAAAACACCTCCTAGAAATTTATACAACTTATAATTATAGTTAATTTTATATTTATTGTCAACGAAGGCGTACAATATAAATTACAATATTGTTAACTTTTGTATTTTTTTGTCGTATTATGTTGTGATTTGGCAATAAATGAATTATAATGAAAATATAAAAATTTACTGTGGTGATAGTATGAAAAAATCTCTTTCAGCAGCATTGATACTGCTTGCTTTAATAAATATATTTGCAATTTGTGCAACAACAATTTCCTTTGCAGCAGATGTGGCAGATGTTATACCTGCCTCTCCTGAAAATTTTGTAGCTGTAAGCTCTGCAACAGGCGTCAGCATAACCTGGGAGCAGGTTGAAAATACAGCAGGCTATAAGATTTATCGCCAGGAGCCAGAGGGTGAATATTTAGAAATTGCCGACATAAGAGGCTTTGCAGAAAATTCCTTTACAGACACCTCTGTAATAAGTGGTGTGGAATATAAATACCGAATAAAAGCCTACAATGCCTTTAACGAGGGCGAGTTAAGCGAGGAGAGCACAATTATTTACCTTTCCCAGCCAACACTTACAAAAGCCGGCTCGGTTTACGGTGGTATTGAGCTTATATGGGAAAAAAGCGAAGGTGCTGAGGGCTACACCGTCTACAGAAAAAATGGCAAGGAAGATAAAGCTATAGCCGAGTTTGAGGGGGATGAAACCTGTATTTTCCTTGATGAGGACGTAAAGAATAACAGTAAGTATCAATATACAGTTATTGCTCACAAGGGTATTTACAGAAGCTCCTTTGCCTACAAAACCTCAAAGGTTTATATTACAGCTCCCACACTAAAGAAAACTAAAGTCAATAATGGTTATGTAACTGTTTATTGGGAAAAAACAAAAACTGCCGATAAATACAGAATTTACAGAAAAACTGCTGATACCGATTGGGAATATCTTGGTACGGTTGGTAAAAAATATTCCACCTATAAAGACAAGACGGTTGAAAATGGTGGTAATTTCATATACACAGTAAGAGCTATTGACGGAAAACAGCCCAGTGGCTATGACCGACAGGGTGTAACAGCAAAATATGTTGCAACACCTAAAAATGTTACGTTAAAAAACTACTATTCGGATTCCGTAAGAGTTAAATGGAGCAAGGTAGACGGTGCGAAGGAATACCTTGTTTACAGAAAAGATACCAAAAATAAAGACTGGGTTAAGCTTGGAAAAACCACAGCATTACAGTACAGAGATTATGAAACTGTAAATGGCAGGGCATACACCTATGCTGTAAGGGCTGTAGGTGAAAATGGTGGCAAAAGTGCATATCTTAAAGATATTAAAATTACAGCTCTTAAAGCTCCCTCTCAGGTTAAGCTGAGCTCAGTACCAAATGGTGTTAAGATTTCCTGGTCAAAAATGACATCTGCAACAGGCTACAGAGTTTACAGGAAGCTTAAAGCTGATTCTGATTGGGATTTGGTGGCTAAAGTAAAAGGTAGCTCCACCACCTCGTATACAGATAAAAATGTCAAAAACGGAAAAAGCTATATTTACACTGTAAGGCAGGTTAAAGGCAGTACCTTGGGAAGCTACAGCTCAAAGGGTTACACAATTAAATATGTTGTACCACCGAAGATTTCTGCCGAGCATTCTCCCAAGGGGATTGTTCTGAATTGGGATAAAGCAGTTACGGGAAGTGGCTATAAGCTTCAAAGAAAGGCTGAGGGTGAAAAAAGCTGGAAAACCATTTCAACAATTACAAGCCTTTCAAAGATCACATACACCGATAAAAAGCCCGTTTACGGAAAAAAGAATACTTACAGAGTACTTGTTAGGGATACAAACCTTGTTTCTAACACATTTTCCCTTTACGGAATAAATCCGAAAAAGAAAATGGTGGCGCTTACTTATGATGACGGTCCATACAGACCGGTAACTAATCAGATTCTTGATGTACTTGAAGAAAACAATGCAAGAGCAACCTTCTTTGTTGTTGGTTCAAGGGTTTCAACCTATAAGGATTGCATCAAGAGGGCATATGATTTAGATTGTGAAATAGGAAACCATACATATAACCACACTATTCTTACATCTGTTTCAGCAGCCACAATAAAATCAGAAATTTCTGATACAAACAAGGCTGTCAAAAATGTTACGGGACAAGCTCCTGTAGTTGTACGTACTCCCGGTGGTGCAGTTAACTCAACGGTCAAAGCCAATGTGAAATACCCTATGTTTAACTGGTCTGTTGATACATTGGACTGGAAATACAGAAATTCCAGCTCCGTTGTTTCTTCTGTCAAAAATAATGTCCGTGACGGGTCAATTGTTTTAATGCATGATCTTTACGGTTCTACAGGTGCTGCAACGGAAGAAATTGTTCCCTGGCTTATTAAAAACGGGTATCAGCTTGTAACAGTTTCCGAGCTGATGGCAGTAAAGGGAATTGATGTGCAGAAGGGACAGCTTTACAATAGTGCATATTGATAAATGCAAGGTGCAAAGCGCAAAACGCAAAGTGTCGGGTCTGCGACGCAATTACATAAAAGTTAAAGGATTCAAGACGTTATTGTCCTGAATCCTTTTCTTCGTTTTTTTGGTTGGAAATTTTAAGCACTTGTTGTTTGATAAGTTCATCTGTTAAACTAACCTTTTTATTTTGTAATGTCAGTAGCCATTCAACAGCCTCTCGGATTATATCAATATCCATTATATCAAGCTCTTTTGATGCTTCTTTATCTTTTATAAAAGACAACAAAAGAATTATAATTATTTCATCCACTGTTAAATCTCTGCGAATTTCATATTCTTCACCTGTGTAAATTTCCTCTGCCTTCTGCTGAAGCTTAATAAGCTTTTCTTTTACAAATGGGTCTTTACATATATCGGTACATTCAATAATTGTATTTTGCATAAGATGATACATTTTTTTGTAGCAATGTAATTCTCTGATAATATCTATTTCAGCCATAAAAAAACTCCCTAAAAACAAAAAAATGCGCAGCCGAAGCTACGCAATAAAACACATAGCTCCTACTGATGCGACTCAAAATCAGATCAAAAAACGAACTGAAGCAGGAGTATGTATTTTTACAAAATTACATACTTCGTTTCTTGATCTATTAAATTTTGAGTCGCATCAGTAGTTTACCACGAATTTTAAATTTTATCAATAGTTTAATTTAACCTGGAAGAAAAAAGAAATTGTTTGTTGAACTTCCTATTTGCAAGCAAAAAGAGGGAAGGCTTCGCAATACTTTTACATATTTGCGTGGCACAGGCAAGCCAGTGCCTTACGGGTGATGTGAATAAGTAAGTGTGTTGGTAAGTGTACCAACTGTAAGGTATAGGCTTGCCTATACCACAGGAGACAGTAAGATAGAGCAACTAAATTAACTTCCTGCGAACTTTTAACTTTCAACTTTTAACTCAACATTTTATATTTCGAATTCCGAATTCCGAATTTCGCACTCCTCACTCCTCACTAAAAAAGCAACTGACGGAAATGTCAGTTGCTTTTTATAATTACTGCGCTGTTGGCAGGTATTTTTACAAAATTCTTTGTATAGGTTTTTGATATCAATTCCTCTTTGTACTTAAACTCGTCGGGGAGGTAGTAGTCGATTTCGTGGTAGTTGCGATTAGCAATTACCATTATTTTTTCGCCTTCTGTTTCTCTTGTATAAGCAACACAGGAAAGCATTGCCGAATATGGCTTAAAGGTGCCGTTTTTAAGGCATTTAAGGGAGTTTCTCACCTTGCCCAGCTTGGTGTACCACTTAATTAAATCTCCGTCCTCAGAGCCCCAGGGGAAGAAGGAGCGATTGAAGGGGTCACCACCACCCTCGACACCTGCTTCGTCACCATAATAAATTGATGGAAAGCCGGGGAGAGTGTACTGAAGCACAGTTGCACATTTTAAAAGCTCTTTTGCTTTTTTGTATTCATCATCAGTTAACCTGCAATCAACCTGAATACTTCTGGGCTTGTGCTCAATGGAATCGTAAATCAGGCTTGTTAAAATGCGGGCTGTGTCGTGAGTGCCTATATGGTTCATAAGGCAGTCAAGCGCTGTTTTTGGGTAGTTTTCGCAAATTGTTACAACAGCTTCCATAAAATTCTCTGCAACACCATAACGCATAAAGGTAAGAATAGCACTTGCAAAGGGATAGTTCATAACAGAATCCAGCTGTTCACCCAAGAGGTATTTTCTTCTTCCACCGTGGCTGATTTTGTTGGTTGCATCCTCCCAAACCTCACCTATAACAACATAGTCCTTGTTAAGTGCTTTGACGCTTTTACAGAATTCGTCAAGAAATTTGTCCGGTAATTCGTCTGCAACATCAAGACGGTAGCCATAAGCACCACATTCAAGCCATTTTTCTGCAATTCCGTTTTTGCCTGCAATGTATTCTATAAAGCTTTCATTTTCCTCGTTGGTCTCGGGAAGGGTATCAATTCCCCACCAGCTTTTGTATTTGCCGTTGTCCTCGAAGGTAAACCAGTCCTTGTATGGGCTTTCCTGGCTATTGTATGCCCCTTTGGAATTGTATCTTCCTTCCTTGTTGAAATAGATACTGTCGGAGCCTGTGTGTGAAAAAACACCGTCAAGAATTATTTTAATACCGTATTCATTGGCTTTCTTACAAAGACGTCTGAAATCCTTTTCGTTACCTAAAAGGGGGTCAATTCTGCTGTAGTCAGCAGTGTTGTAGCGATGGTTTGAGTGTGCTTCAAATATTGGATTAAGGTAAATTATGTTAACTCCCAAAGAGGCGATATAGGGAAGCTTTTCTTCAATACCTTTAAGATTGCCACCGTAATAATCGTTATTAAGAATTTTTCCCTCTTGGTTGGGCTTCCAGACAGGAATATCAGTTGTGCTTTCGTGCATTATTCTGTCTTCAGGTACATTTTTTACGTTTCCCTTGCCCTTGTAAAAACGGTCAGGGAAAATCTGGTACATAATTCCCCCCTTAATCCAATCGGGGGTTTTATAGTTTCTGTCGTATACTGTTAACTGCCAGTCCTTACCCTCGGGTGCGATAATACCACATCCACCGGAATGTAGGTAAATGTTTCCTCTGCCAAAGGGTGTTTCATAGGTGAAATGGTAAAAATAAAGTCCTGTATCAAAGGAGATGTTGATGTCCCACCATTCTTCGCTATCACCATTCATACCACACCAGAACAAATCGTGGTAACGGTTTTCTTCTCCGTCCTTATGTATAACAAGGGTAACCTTCTGACATGCGAAGGTTCGGGGCATAAGAACACAAAGCCTCAAATCTTCATTTGAGGCTATGCTACCGAATATGGATTTGTGTTTTATATCACGTGAATTGAAGGGAATGAATTGCAAAAATTATCAGTCCTCGTAGCCATTGGGATTGTTGTGCTGCCATCTGTAGGAATCTGCACACATTTCGTCAATACCTTTTTCTGCCTTCCAGCCAAGCTCCTTTTCAGCCTTTGAGGGGTCTGAGTAGCAGGTAGCAAGGTCACCGGGACGACGGTCAACAATTTTATAGGGAACCTTAACCCCTGAAGCTTTTTCAAAAGCTTCAACAACCTGAAGCACACTGTAGCCTGTACCTGTACCAAGGTTGTAAACGAAGGTATCGTTTTCTTTTTCGATTTTTTCAAGTGCTTTAAGGTGGCCTTTAGCAAGGTCAACAACGTGAATGTAATCTCTTACGCCTGTACCGTCAATGGTATCGTAATCATTACCATAAACGCTTAAAAATTCACGCTTACCCTCTGCAACCTGTGTTATGTAGGGCATAAGGTTGTTTGGAATACCATTGGGGCTTTCACCGATTCTGCCACTTTCGTGAGCACCGATAGGGTTGAAGTATCTTAAAAGGCAAACACTCCACTCGTTATCTGCTTTTGCAGTATCGGTAAGAATCTGCTCAATAAAATATTTTGTTGTACCGTAGGGGTTGGTTGTTCCACCTGTTTTCATTGTTTCGTTAAGTGGGGAAACATTGTGCTCGCCATAAACAGTTGCAGATGAGCTGAAAACCATTTTTTTACAGCCATACTCAGCCATTACCTGGCAAAGGGTAACTGTACCACTGATATTGTTTTCGTAGTAGAGCAAGGGCTTCTGACAGGATTCACCAACAGCTTTAAGACCTGCAAAGTGAATAACAGAGTCAATGTTATGCTTTTCAAAAACCTTTCTCAAGCCATCGGCATCTCTGATGTCGCACTCTTCAAAAGCGAAGTCTTTGCCTGAAAGCTCCTTGATTCTGTCAAGAACCTTGGGGCAACTGTTATAGAAATTGTCAAGAATAACAATTTCTTTGCCTGAATTAAGTAGTTCAATAGCGGTATGTGAGCCGATGTAGCCTGCGCCGCCTGTAACAAGTACTGCCATATCTATCTCTCCTCAAAGTAAATCAGTATAAATTAAAACTCAACAATTTCCATTGTGGTTTCTTCTTTTGTGGGTTTGGGTTTCTTTGTGGTTTGTTCCTCTGTTGTTTGTTCCTGTGTTGTAACGGGACCTGTATTGGGGTTAGGTGTGTAGTTTATTGTAGGTCTGTTAGGATCAATAATGGGTGTAAGTGTTGTAGTAGAGGGAACATCAAATATTGAGGTTGAGCTTTCCTCCTGAGAAACAAATTCTGTGATTTCAGATTTTTTTGTGGTAGTTTCCTTTTCTGTGTAATCGGGGATTCTGCCAAGAGTAGTGGAGGGAGCTGTGCTGGGAACGGTGCCACCCGCCTGAACAGATTCCTTTTCGGGCTCGTCGGAAGGAGTAACGAAGTAACCACCAAATTTAAAGCCTAAAATAACGCAAATTATAACTGCAATTACCAAGGCGATTATAGCAGCAATTGTACCCTTTTTGCCTATTGAAGCTGTGGGTCTTTGATCTGCTTCAAACTCAGCTTCAATAAGAGCCTGCTCGTATTTGGCTTTTTCTTCCTCGGTTGCATTCTTTTTGAATATAACCTCGTCGGCATATTTATCAATCATTGAATAAAGCTCATTTGTTGCTTCAATGATAAGGTTATCAATATTTTCCCCTGCATTTGCAAAGAGCTTTTTAACAACAATTTTTTCTTCTGTAGCAACACTGATGAAGGAGTAATAGTTAACTACTGTTTCTCCCTTCTTCTCTCTGAAGATGTTTGAAACGGTTGCACCTAAATCTGCGTTTCTTAAATCCATTGAGCCCTTTGCAAGCTGTGCAGCATATTCCTTTGGGTCCTCAACACCGGAATCGTTAACATAGGGGGTGAAAAAAACATTGTTTTCGTAGTTGGGGCAGGAACGGATATCGTCTTTGAGTGTTTTTGCTGCAGGAGTTGAAGGAATTGCCAGCTTTAAATCATTTTTTACAAGCTTTGCAACAATAGCCTCTGCTTTGGGAGAAGCTTTTTCTTCACTTTGAATATCCTCATAAATTTTGAATTTTCTTTCAGGTGCTTTAAAGAAGGGGAGGCCTGAATTTAAAAGTACATCTCCGACGCTTTCCTCAATCAAGGGGAAAACAACAATATACTGGTCAGCAGATTTTACATAGAAAGCACTGTAAAGACCATCGGGAGAAATAAGCTCAATACACTCATTGGGCACTAAGGTGTGTGCCTTTATAAGTGTTTCGTCGAGAATAGCACTGCCCATAGCTGTTTCAATTTTTTCGCTGTAAGCAGGAGTGAAATTAAAGGCTTTAATGAGTATGGGCTTGAATTTAAGATACAAGTCCTTTTCAACACCGATTAAAAGAGCCTGGGTATCATCAAGAGCAACAGAAATTGCTTTGAAAAGCTCGTTTGCATCGGAAAAGCTTTCAAAATAAATACCACTTTCATTAAGCTTGGAAACAACAGTCTGCTTAACAGTTGCAAGCTCGTGTCCGTTTTGTTCAAAAGAAAATGCTTTGATTTTCATATATCATACCTCTTCCACAGGTTAATAATTTTAATACAAATAGAATTTCGGGTCATCCTTATACGGGTTATCCTTGGGATTGTCGTAAAAGAGTGCAGGGTATTTTACGGGAGTGTCCTTGAAATCCGCTAATTTTGTGTTAACGTCGGAGGATTCACCGTCCCTTACCATTCGTGCAATTACAATAAGACGGGCATCATCAAACTCATAGGTGCAGGTGCAAAGGGTTATGAGCTTGTCGGTGGGGAGTAAATCAACTCCTGTATCATAAAGCTTACGCTTGTCAATTTCCTTGATATACTCTTCAAAGCAGGTGTCTGAACAGTTGTCAAAGGTAAAATCAAAGAAATATCCGTCGTTGCTTTTGGTTGAGCCATTTGTAAGAATGACTGCATAGATTTTCCAGTTGTGCTTTTCAAAAAGCGTATCGAAATGTATTACGGGGTGCTTTTTGAAATAGTCTATGCTTTTGTAATTTGCAAGAGCTGCAAATCTTTCACCGTCAAACATATTGTGACCGTAAAGCAATGTGTTTCGGTCAAAGGGCTTGAAGTTTGCCTTGTAGGTGGCAAAAACAGCACCGTAGCTTGTAGAATTACCGTTGAAGTCGTGACGGAGATAGTATTTGTCGTTATCTGCCTGAACAACGGGGGTATCAATTTTTGTTCCGTCAATTTTAAGGTAGCCTACCGTCTGTGGATTTTTTGCATAGTAAAGTGCGTAATCGAAAAGGATACCGGCGGGAAATTTAACATCTATAAGCTCAGGGTATTTATCGTAAAGGTACGCCCATTTTTCTTCCTCTGAAAGGCCCTCAAGGTCCTTTATAACATCGTCGGGAAGCAGAGCCTCACTTTGTGCCTTTTCCTCCTGGCGAAGAACAAGGAACTTTTCAATACCCTTTTTGCCTACGTAAAAACCGGAAACAAGAACGGTAAAAGCAAGTATAAAGCTTATGGCGCTTAAAGCCTTTTTCTTTATTCTTCTCAGCTTTAATTGCTTGAAAACTGCTTGCTTCTGGGTTTCGTCAGTTCTGTAAACCGTTTCCTCTGACTTAGTGAAATAAACATAAGCAGAAGGTGAAGCAGCTTCTTTTTTGTTTTTCTTCATTATATATCACCCAAAAGAGTCAATGCCGTTTCTGCGGCTGACATTCTGTTTTGTAGTCTGATTTCTTCTTTAAAATTATTTCTTAATTCGGTGCAGGTGGTTTTGTTACCATCTGCAATGCAAACGTAAATAAGTCCTACAGGCTTCGCTGTGTTATCGGAAAGGGGACCTGCAATTCCTGTAATGCCTATGCCGATATCACTGTTAAGAGCCTTTCTTACGCCCTCAGCCATTTGAATTGCAACCTGCTCACTTACTGCACCAAAGCTGTTAAGTGTGTCTTCCTTTACTCCTAAAAGCTTCATTTTAACTTCGTTTGAGTAAGAACAAACTCCACCTTGGTAAACAGAAGATGCGCCACTTACATCCGTTATGAGCTTACTTACCCAACCACCTGTGCAGGATTCTGCAAGAGCCAGGGTTTTGTTTTGCTTTTTAAGGGCTTCAACAGCCCCTTCGGCAAGCTTAATTAAATCAAGTTCAGTCATTTTCAACACCATCTGCTGTGATTGAAATACGTACAATTCCGTCAACTGCTCTTTGGCAAAGTGCTTCAATATCCAATGCCTTTTCAGCTTCTTCAACATCCTTCAGCTGTGGGCGTGTTTTGGGGTGCTTAGGTGTGAATACCGTGCAGCAATCCTCAAAGGGTTGAATGGAAATGTCAAAGGTTTCAATTTTTCTTGAAATTGTAATAATTTCTTCCTTATCCATACCAATACAGGGACGGAAAACAGGCTGAGTTGCTACTGCATCTGTACAGCCAAGTGCAAGAGTTGTCTGGCTTGCAACCTGAGCAACGCTTTCACCTGTAATAAGAGCGTGGCAATCGGTTTTTTCTGCAAGCATACAAGCAATACGCATCATAAAACGACGCATAATAATTGTGAAGTATTCCTCGGGACATTTTTCACGGATAAGCTCCTGAATCTCTGTAAAGGGAACCGTGTGGAGCCATATTCTGCCACTGTAACGGGCAACCTTTGAAAGCAAATCGTGAACCTTTTGCTCAGAACGGGGTGATGTGTAGGGGGGAGATGCAAAGTGAATACCCACAAGCTCAAGACCACGCTTTGCCATCATATATGCAGCAACGGGACTGTCGATACCACCTGAAATAAGCAGCATTGCTCTGCCGGAGGAGCCAACAGGCATACCACCTGCACCTTTAAGCTGATTTCCTCTTATATAAGCCTGGTCACGGATTTCAACCGTAACCTTAATATCGGGATTTTTAACATCAACCTTGAGGTGATGGAAGGTTTCCAGAAGCTTACCACCAACCATCGCTGATATTTCGGGAGATGTATAGGGGAAGCTTTTGTCAGAACGCTTCGCTTCAACCTTGAAGGTTTTTGCTTCCTCCAGCTGGTCTTTAAGATACTCGGGAGCAATTTCAAGAATTTTATCAATATCTTTTTCGGATACAGCAGCTCTGGAATAAGCTGAAATACCAAATACTCTTGAAATTTCATCTGCAGCAGCATCTAAATCTGCGTTATCATCAAGGGGGGTAACAGTAATCGTAGACTGAGAATTCTTTAACTGGAATGAACCGAATTTATGGATTCTTCTTTTAATGTTTTTCATAAGCATTGACTCGAAGGAGGAACGGTTGAGTCCTTTAAGAGCAAGCTCACCATCTTTTATAAGTATGATTTCTTTCATTAATTTAGTTTCCTTATCTTTGTTTTTTACCGTATTTTTCTGCGGCTTCTTTTATTGCAGAGATTAAATAATCTGTTTCTTCTTCAGTATTAAAACGGGAAAGGCTGATTCTTACAGCACTGTCTATTCTTTCGGGGGCAAGACCCATAGCTGTTAAAACGGGGCTTCTGTGACCCATTTTACAAGCAGAGCCTGCAGAAATGCAGATTCCCTTTTCACTCATAAAGTTTACTATTGGTTGGCTGGGCAGACCCAAAATTGAAATATTTAAAATGTAGGGGATTGCATCCTCAGGGGAATTGATTTTTACACAAGGAATATCAATTATTCCATTTACCAGACGGTCTTTAAGCGCTTTGACATATTGGCTGTGGGCATTAATGTCCATAGCCTCCTGTGCAGCTGCGCCGAAGGACATAATTGCAGGTGTGCCCTCTGTACCCGAATGAACTCCCTGCTCCTGACCACCACCAAGAATGTAGGGCTTTATTATTCCTTTTGATTTTAAATAAATGCCACCCACGCCTTTTAATGCGTGAATTTTGTGACCACTTACGGTAAAAATGTCTGCATCAATGGTTTTTGGAGTTACAGGGATTTTTGAAAGAGCCTGTACACAGTCTGAATGAATAACAGCCGGAGCGCCTGCTCGTCTTACAGCTGTCCTGATACGGTTAACGGGAAGCAGTGAACCTACCTCGTTATTAACAGCCATACAGGAAACAAGAATTGTGTTTTTGTTTACGGCTTCAAATAAATCCTCTTCACGGATTTTTCCGTTTTCGTCAGGGTTAAGGCGAATAACCTCACAACCCATTGCCTCAAGCCTTTTTATAGGCTCAAGCACGCTTGGGTGCTCAATGGAGGTGGTAACAATTCTGTTACCTTCTCTTTTAAGCTTTTCGTAAGTGCCGAATATTGCTGTATTGTTGGCAGCTGTGCCGGATGAGGTGAAAAAGAAGTTACTTTCATTTACACCTAAAAGACGGGAAACCTGCTTTCTTGCTTTTTTTAAGCTGTCAGAAGCCTCAAGCCCCAATGCGTGAAGCGAGGAGGGATTGCCCCAGCAATTTTCTATTGCATTTTTAGCTGCATTTACTGCTTCAGAGCAGGGCTTTGTTGTTGCACTGTTATCAAAATATGCAGTCAAAAGCAATACCACCTTTCAATAATTCCCCATTATTTCATACTGTTTTATTATACTATATAAATAACATTTTTGTAAATGCTTTTGAGTGAACTTTTATTGTAAAAATATTGAATAAATTATTAACTTTGGTGAAAAAATAAAATAATGAAAAAAAGAGGTGTAATTTATGATTAGAAAAAGACGTACTTTGGTAAGAATTGTAAGCTTTCTTACTGCTTTTGTTGTTGCACTGGGTGTATGGGGCGGTATGAATATGTATCAGCTTGCAGTTATAAAAAGAGAGGTTAATGCTTCAAGGGAAAGAGCGTTGACACAGCTGGGAACATATATGGATGACATTGATAATAACCTGCAAAAATGTATATATTCCTCTAGCTCTGCAATGCTCTCCGATGTTGCTTCAAAGCTTTGGCGTTCAAGTGCCTCAGCAAAGGAAAGCTTGTCTGAAATAACAGATGGTAATACAGAAATTTCGGGTGTATATAAATTCTTGTCACAGGTAGGGGAATATACCCTTTCCCTTAACGAAAAGCTGGCAGCGGGGGAGAAGCTTTCAAAGGAAGAAACAGACAACCTTAAAAAGCTAAAAAGCTATTCGGAAAAGCTTTCAAAGAGTATAAACTACCTCATTGAAGAGGAGGAAAACGGTGGGCTCAATTTTGAAGAGGTTAAGTCTACCTTGCAGAGCGAGGGAGACGAAAAGCTGTATCTTGCAACAGAGCTTAATGACGCAAACCAGGCTTTAGAGGATTATCCCACTTTAATTTACGACGGTCCCTTTTCGGACCACATCAATACGAAAAAATCCGCCGTGGTTGAAAAGCTTGACGAAGTGACTCAGGATGAGGCACAGGAAAAAGCAGCCAAATTTACAGGCTTGAGACCGGAGGATATTTATTTCTTAAATAAAACAGACAGTAATCTTGGAACCTATACTTTTTACAATGCGGATATGACTGTTTCTGTTACCCGAAAGGGTGGCTTGATTTCTTATATGCTTAAATCCCGTTACGCAGGTGAAGCTAAAATTGGTACGGATGCTGCAATAAAAAAAGCTGTTGGGTTTTTAAATGAAAAAGGCTACACAAAGGTTAAAGAAAGCTATTATTCCACAGTTGATGGTGTTTGTACCATAAATTTTTCCTACTATGAAAACGGAATAACCTATTACACTGATTTGATTAAGGTCAGCGTGGCTCTTGATAACGGTGAAATTCTGGGCTTTGATGCAACGGGATATATTATGAACCACAGAGTAAGAAAGGTTCCCGAAAGTGTTAAATATTCCTTGAAATCAGCAGCGAAGCTTTTGAAGAAGGAGCTGGAAATTATTTCCTGGAAGAAGGCGTTTATTCCAACAGATTATGAAACCGAAAACTATGTTTACGAGTACCATTGCAGAGCAGAGGATTCACAAGAAATTCTTGTATATATTGACCCTGTAACGGGACAGGAAAAGGATATTCTTATTCTTCTTTATACCGATGGCGGTGTTCTTACAAAATAAGAATATCGGTTGAATTTTGAGGAATAATTATATAGGAGCAAGACTTTATTTTTCTCCGGAAAGGGAGTGAATATATGAAAAGGATTTTTACTATTGTTGCAGTTGCTTTGATTATTGGCTGTATGGCATTTGTTTTCAGTGGTTGCGGTGGCGATGATAACAATACAACAACTACTACAAATCCCACTACCTCCGAGACAACAGAGGTTACCACTACAAATAATCCCGGTATGGTAACAGATGAGTCCGAAGAGGGCGAAAATGGTGTTTTAGGTGACATTGTTACCGATATGTCCGAAGGCGTGTCAGATATGGTTACGGATATGTCTGAAGATGCGTCAAGAATGATGCAGTAAAAATTGTTTCCTTCAGCGCAGAACAAATGAAATGAATTTCATTTTAGGCGATTTATCCCTCTCGAAGTATCCATATACATCATCGAGGAATAAATCGTCTTCTGCATCTGAATTAAACAATTTTTTAAGTTAAGGTTTCCTTCAGCGCAGAACAAATGAAATAAATTTCATAGCGTAGCTTTTTAGGATACAAAAAATACAAAAAGAAACCACTCAACACAAAATGTTGAGTGGTTTTTAGTCAGAAGCTTATTTTCTGCCCTGCAACCTTTTTACCTGTGGAGTCAAAAAGCTCAAAATCAACTGTGTAATTTTTGTGTGGTGTGGGGGGATAGGACATTACAGCAACATTGTCGCTTTCGGAAAGTGTAAGAGTTTTTCTCTGGCTGTAACCGAAGGCTGTTGTGTATTTCAAGGTAAGTGTCTGACCATAAAGGGATTTATCACCTACAACTACATGGAAATAAATTGAACGGGTATTATCAAGCTGTGTAAGTGATGTTTCAAGGTCTGTGGAGCTATAGTTTACAAAGGCTTTAATATCCTCTGACATAACCTCGGCAGAGCCTAAAAGCTCTTTTCTTAAATCTGCACTGTTACGGTATTCAGCAGTTGTAAGCTCGTTGAGATATTTAACAGTAGTTTTATTCTTTTTGTCAAAATTGTCTGTAACATACATATATTTTGCTTCAAGAATTTTGTCTTTAGTGTCGGAATACTTTCTGATAGTGGTAAGTATTTCTATTGCGTCTTTATATTCCTTGCTTTCCATTAAGGAAAGAGCTTGTCTGTAGGAGCATTCCTTAACCATTTCCTTACTGTCGCCATAGTCACCTAACTCAACAAAAAGCTTGGAGGCTTTTTTGTAGTTATTATCTTCAAGAGTCTGCTTTGCCTCGCTGTAAGCACAAGCCTGGGCTCTTGTTTTTGAATCTGCATAATCGCCAAGGTTCTCGAAAGCTAATTTTGCTTCTGCGAATTTACTGTCTTCCTCAAGCTTTAAAGCATAGTTATATTCACATTCCAAAGCTTTTTCGGCACTGTCGGAATAGTCGCCCAAATCCTTGAAGGCAGTAATGGCTTCGGAATAATTACCATTCTGTGCAAGAGTGGCTGCTTTATCATATTTGTGCTTGTTAATGAACTCAGGACCGTATTTATAACCGACTGAAACACCTGCAAGAACAATAATTAAAACAAAAAGAACAAGTGCTTTGTGACCTTTTTTCTTTTTAGGCTTTGCAATTTTATGCTTCTGGTCATCACCATTGATAACAGCGTCATCTGCTTCGATTTTTTCGTAATTTTCCGAAGCTGCCTCTTCTGTATCAGCCGGCACAGCTTCATCACTCTCAACAGGAATTTCGATTATTTCAGGTTCTTCTGCTGTGTTTTCCTCGATATCAGCAACCGGAATTTCAATAATTGCATCTTCCTCTGCTGCTTGTTGTTCTTCAACAGCTTCAGCTTCTTCCTGTGAAACGGATACCTCAATTTCGCTACTAGAAGAAATGTCTTCTATTACTGCTTCGTTATCTTCTTCAACAGTAGCTTCGACTTCGATTTCGATTATGTCACTGTCTGCTTCGTGTATTTCTTCGTCTGCTTCTTCGGTGATTTCGGCTTCGGCTTCGGCTTCGGCTTCGGCTTCGGTTTCGGTTTCGGCTTCGGTTTCGACTTCGGCTTCGGCTTCGGCTTCGGTTTCGGTTTCGGCTTCGGTTTCGACTTCGGCTTCGGTTTCTATTTCGGCTTCGGTTTCTGTTTCGGCTTCTGTTTCGGCTTCTTCTACAGCAAGCTCAGTAGTCTGTTCAACTGACGTAATTTCTTCATCTACAGTTTCCTCAGCTACTTCTGCGCTTTCTTCTTTTTCCTGTGCAGCCTCAACAGCTTCGGGGGCTACCTCTGTCTGTGTGCCCTCGTCAGAAGCGCTTTCGTCCTCTGTTATTTCGGGTTCAATAATTACAACGGTTTCGGTCTGCATTTCAATGTTATCATCAAAATGCTCTTTGTAGCTTTCCTGCAGGAAATCATATGAAACTGCTCTTAGCTTATCTGCAACAGCGTCTATGCCTTTAATTGTGTTGTAGTTTCCTGCTTCAAGAATTTCGGCAAGCTTTGTAAATTTTTCTGCCTGTTCAAACAAGAATTTATATTTGTCATAGCTCTTCAGGAAGAACATAACAATACAACGGAAGTATATTTCAAGGTTTTTGATATCGTTTGTAAGAATACCTGTAAACACAGTATGGGTAGCAATGTTATCGCAGATTTTCTGGTATTTAACCTCGCCAACCTCTATGGCAATGTCCGGTTCAACAAATACACAATCAGATAATTTAACGGAGAGCTTCTTATCGGAGCGTTCATTGAACGCAAAAACCAAATCCGTAAGGGCAGTTCTGAAAGCTTTAGCCTCTTTTTGTATATTGAGGATGGTTTCAACCTGTTTTTTGATTGCTTCTGCATCAGCATCAGCAAAAAGTCTTATATGAATTTCTGTAAGTGCTTTTTCAATTTTTTCAGTCTCGTCATTTGCAAGAGCTATTAAACGGGGATACTCCTCATCCTTTGCATCAGCAAAAGCATTGATAATTCTTTTGTAGGTGTCTTTAAGGGATAATGTGTCCTCGTCAGGGTTCTGGGCGTCACAAAGAGCCTTGTAAATAATAGCAGAGGCATTTGAACTGTTTTTTACTATATGTTTCATAAAGCAATTGTCTGCTTCGGAGAAGTTCCCCTCGTTATAATACTGAACGCCTAAAAGAAGCTCTTTCATTTCTTCAGTATAAGTTGCTTCGCAGGAAGGACAAACAAGCTTGTCGCCCTCGTCACGCAGATAAGCGTTTTTACATTCTGCACAAATGATTCTTATCATACATTCACCTTAACCTTGTTAGGTATTTATAGTGAGTGATACAGGTGTTACTCGTTATTGAGCAAACTTTCACTCATACAAATGTCATAATACCATAAAAAGACCGTTCTTTGCAACATTTTATTACAAAAACATTGCAAAAACGGTCGAAAAAGCTAACAAAACTGTTATTGATTTATATTTTAAGAGAATTATACGGGTTTAATCCAAAGCTCGCATAGCTTGAAGCCGTCAATATCTTCCTTGATTTCAAGCTCCAAAGTTCCGTTTATAAATACTTCCTTGGATAAGACATATTCTGCACTTTCAAAACCCTTAACCAACATTTCTTTGTCAAAAACAGGGTCTTTTCTGCCACCATATTGGGGACCCTCATAAATTGTTACACCATTGGCGATAATCCTGTGGTCTGTTATTTCGGGGTTAATATCTGTTTTGTATGCAATTTTCAGAGTGTAGTCTGTGTTTGCTTTAAAACCACCGAATTTTGCTTTAAAGGAGAAATGGTCGTAAACCTTTGTCATAGCCATAGGCATTGAAAGCTCTTTAGCAACGGGCTTATCTGCATAAACATCCATATAGTATTCGCCTTCCTGGCGAGTGCCCAGGGTGTTGAGTCCGTGCAGGGCAACAGAATAATAAATTCCACCTTCGTTACAGCTTCTGCAGGAAATAAGTCGGTCCGTATAAGCATTCATTTCGCTTTGCGGAAGTGTAAGGGCATATTCAATTTTCCTCAATAAAAAGGCTCTGTCTGTAACATTGTTGTCAATGGTTTCAAGGGTTGCGCCTCTTTCCCAGCTGTCGGCACAATAATGCTCTACGTCAAGCTGTAAGCCAATAAGAGCGAAAAGCTTATCTGCAATGGTGTCAATTTCACTTCTTAGCAACGAATATCGGAAGGAGGGAGCAGTGTTTAATATTTCAACAGCGCTTGATATTCTGTGTTCCTTTAATTCTTCGGTTGCTTCTTTAATAAGCTTTAATTCAAAAGCCCGTCTCATTTTTACAAGCTTGTCGCAGCAGGCACGGAAGTAAAGCTGGAGAAAACGCCAGTTATCAGCAAGGGCAGGGTAGTCGCTCATTAACTCGCAAAGCATTTTATAGCACAAATCTATACATGGATTTTCCTCGGGGGCGCCCTGCCAGTTCTTCTCTAAAAGGAAAATGCAATCTGTTATTTTTTCTTCGTCTGCACCATATATAAAGAAGCGTGTATAATCAAGAACAGCTTCCCTTAAATCCGTGTTGCAATCCCACTCAAAAGCTGACCATACAGCTTTATTAAGGTCATCGTGTACACCTTCTGAATAGCTGACGGAACCAATAGTGTAGGGTGCGAAAATGCGATAAAGGGTGCGTAACTCTGTAGGTCTTGGGTTTACGCTTTCCCTTGAAAGTGTGGCAGCAAGAGTATAGTGCCAGTCATCCTCAAGGAAATTAACAGGATATTCACAACGTACATTGTGGGTAATATCGGGATAAAAACGCATAGGATATTTTTCGGGAATACGCTTTCTTAATTCGTGAATAGGGAAGGCGTGGTTAGGTCCCATAATGACTGCATCAATTTCCTCGGGCTTCTCTGCAAGCTTTTCGCAGAAAACCTTCCCCCAATCCTTTATGGAATGTGGTGCCTGGGCAGAGGGGTGCATTTTAGCCTCGGGGTGGTATTTGGTTAATACCTTTTGGATTTTTCTGCAACGGTCAACAAAAACATCAGCAGGTAGCTCACCGGGGTCGCCTCCGGGAGGAAATACAATGTTAAGACGAGGCATACTTGAATACAATTTTTCTCTTACCTCAAGGGCTTCCTCTTCGGTTTCATAGTCATTGTTTGCGTGCCACAAGGAAACATCCATATCCACAAAATCTGCAAGGCGTGATGCTTCAACAAGAAATTCCTCCTGGTCATATTTCATAAGGGCATTTCTGAAGCTTTCCTTTGGCTTTGTACCATTGTGCTCAATAGTATTTGAGCCGAATGCCATTAAATCAAGATAATACTGAAAATATTGCTCATAGCTCCAGGCGTCGTAGGTGTTAGGTGTTGTGCGATAGCCTGCCTGATGACCACGGATTTTTTTCTGTGGGGAGTATTCACCTGAAATATTTTTTATAAGAGTAATAACACCATTTTCGAAGGTACATTTTCTTAAAAACAAGGAATAACCGAAAATAAGACCACGGATAGTTTTCGCAGTAATGATAATTTCACCTTCGGTTTGTTGGATTGTGAAATAGTCTTTATTTTCAATGGTACTGTCGGTTTTAAAAATCATTTTAGGGAAAGCGGGAGCTTTCTCAAATACCGGTAAAGATTTACCTGTACGTTTTTTGATTTCTTTAGCAAAAAGAGTTGCAGCCTTAACTGCATCCTTGCCAAGAGCCTCAATATTCAAGCTTGTAAAATTATATTTCATAAAATGCACCTGCCCTAGCATAATATATGAACATTTTACCATACTCTTACACACCCTTCAAGAAAAAGTTGTTTTTTCTCTTTGGGACTTGAAATTTTATGCTTGTGTGATAGAATAAATAAGTTATTAAATAGTAAGGAGATTCAGTTATGAATGTATTTACAGTTAAGTGGTACGCAAAATTTATTACATCACTTTTGAGCTACACTCCCCAGCTTAAAACAGCTCTGAAAATGAAAAAAACACAGACCTGGAGGGAATACAAGCCCTTTGTTGACAAACACGTAAGAGAATGGCTTGAGCCTTTAATTGATATGGCAGAGGTTGATTTTGTAGTAAAGGGAAAGGAGCTTGTTCCCGAAAACGAGCCCATTATCTACACGCCTAACCACGCAAGTATGTTTGATATTCCTGCAGTATTTCTTAATGCTCCCACAATGCCAATGTTCATTGCCAAAAAGGAATTGAGTATGTTTCCCTTCTTAAAGCACTGGATGGGTGTTCTTGACTGTGTATTTGTTGACAGAAAAAAGAAGAACGGTTCCCGTTCCTCTCTTCACGAAGCTATTGAAATGGTAAAATCCGGTCGCAGCCTTGTTATTTTTCCCGAGGGTACTCGCAGCAAGGACGGAAAATTAGGCGAGTTCAAGGGTGGAGCAATGAAAATTGCAATGGAAAGCAGAGCAAAGGTTGTTCCTGTGCTTATTGAAGGCTCAAGAGCAAGACTTGAAGAAACCGGAAATATTACAAAAGGCACGGTTTATGTAACCTTTTTACCACCCATTGTAACTGAGGGTCTTGAAAAAGAGGATTTCTTTAAAATGCCCGCTCAAATCAGAGAAATGCTTCAGAATGAAAGGGATAAGCAAAACGCTGAAAAGCAGGCATAAGCTAAAATTATGTAATAAATATATTGAAGTCGGTGGCTGAAAACCACCGGCTTTTTCTGTAAATTTGACAAACTGTAAACTTTGTGGTATAATTTTCCCCGTTTTCGATTACAAATTGTAACTTTTAGGAGATAAAATATGACAAAACGTTTACTTTCTTTGGTGTTCGCTGTTATATTTGCTTTGGGTATTATTCCTTTTGCAAGCTTTGATTCAGCTGCTGCCAATGCGTCCTACAACGTTTCAAAAGCGTTGAAATACGCAGAAAAGAATTGGGACAACGGAATTGGTATGTGTGCAGATTTCGCATCAAAATGCTTACAGGCAGGTGGTGTTGATGTTTACAGTGCCGGTTGTATTGATTTGTACAATATGCTCAAAGGTAAATATGGTAAAGCTTACAAATTGAAGCTTACAGGTGGCAAAAGTGGTCGGATCAGTATGTCTGCAAATGCCGGAAAAGTAGAAAAGGGTGACCCTATTTTCTACAAATGTAATTACTGTGGCAGCTTTGAGCACGTTGTTATCTGTAATGGTGCTAATAGTGAGGGCTACTCACAGGACTACGCACACAACAATGCTCATAATGGTAAGAAAACAACATACACCTACAGACATTGTGGGGGCGAAAGCTGGACAATGTACTCTATAAGAATGTTTGAAGGTCCTAAGCTTTACGGAAAAAAGACCAATGTTGGTGTACCTAAGATTTCTTCTGTAGCAAACGGTGCAGATGGTGTTATCGTTAAATGGAGCGCAGTTAAGGATGCTGATAAATACTACGTTTACAGAAAAACCGATAAAACCTCTTGGAAAAAGGTTAAAACAACTAAAAAAGCAAAATCCTTTACAGACGAAACAGCAAAGAATGGCGTTAAATATACTTATACAGTAAAGGCTGTTGACGGAAAAAAGATTAGTCAGTACTATGCAGGTGAGAAAATTACCTGCCTTGCAGCTCCTAAGCTTTCTTCTGTTAAAAACTACACCTCAAGCGTTAAGCTTACCTGGAGCAAGGTTTCCTCTGCAGACGGTTACTATGTTTACAGAAAGGGTGAAACAGGCTCCTGGGAGCAGATAGCAAAAATTAAAGGTGGAAAAAAGGTAAGCTATACAGATAAAGCTGTTGAATGCTCTGAAACCTACAACTACACCGTAAGAGCTTATGACGGTAAGGTTAAGGGCTGCTATAACGACAGCGGTCTTAAAACAATTTTCCTTAAAAACCCTGCAGAGCTTAAAGCTGAAAACAGCGAATTAGGTCTTGTACTTAACTTCAATAAGGTTGAAGCTGCTCAGGGGTACGATATTTACCGTAAAACCCTTGAGGGTGAGTGGGAGAAAATTTCAAGCGTAATGGGTACAGATGCAACTTCATTTATTGATTTGGATGTTGCAGACGGCGAAACCTACCTTTACAGCGTTAAAGCCTTGAACGGTAATTATTCAAGCTACTTCAACAAAAACGGAGTTGCATTCCAATATACAGAGCCTGTTGTTGAAGAAGAAACAGAAGCTATAGAAAATATTGAAAATACAGAAAATGAAGAAGTAGTTGCCTGAGCAGCTACTTCTTATTTTTTTCCTATTTAAATTCCCATTTGAACAAAAGAATACCACCTATTGAGATTATAACGCCAATAAGCTTCTGCCATTGAAAATCCACCTTTTCTACACCGAAAAGACCGAAAAGCTCAATGAGATATGCTACAACAAGCTGAGCTGTGACTATAATCATAACTGCCTGTGCAGGTCCTAAGCCCGACATACTGCGTATGACCGTATAGGTGATTAAAGCGCCTATGATACCACCTAAAAGCATATATTTATTTTCTATCTTAAAAAGTGTACCGAAAGAGCTTTCTCGCCCTGTAAAAAGCCAGGCAGCAATACAGAACAGGAAGGCTGTTAATTGGACGAAGGAGGCAGAAACCCATATAGACGTCTGCTTAGTCACACCCTCGTTAAAAACCCCTTGTATACTCATCAGAGCCCCTGAAACGATAGCAGTAATAACAGCAACCATAAAATCACCTTGAAATTAATTTATATGCTGTTATTTTTACCCATAATATAAAAAATAACACAGTTATTCGGAAAAATCTGAATAACTGTGTTTTGTTATTTTATCGCTCTTCTCTGAAATAGCTTAAACCAAGACTCTGAGGGGGTTGGTTTTTCTTTTTATCACGGATGCTTGTGAAGAGAAGAACAATGATTGTAACGATGTAGGGGAGCATTTTAAGAATTTCGTTATCGTGAATGGAGAAGCCCTTGATATAGGTGCTTGCAATGTAGAGGCCACCGAAAACGATGGAGCCGATAATTGCAAGGTTTGGTTTCCATACAGTGAAAATAACAAGTGCAATTGCAAGCCAGCCGATAGCATCAATACAGTATTCCCAGTTACCGTTAAGGTAGTTCATAATAAATGAAAGACCACCAAGACCTGAAATACCACAACCAATGCAGGTTGCAAGGTATCTGTAAGCTGAAATGTTAATACCTGCTGCATCTGCTGTTGCAGGGTTTTCACCAACTGCACGAAGATGAAGTCCTACTTTTGTTTTGTTAAAAACAAAGGTAGTCAACAAAGCAATAATAATAGCGAAATAAATCAGGAAGCCGTGTGAAAGGAAAATTTCACCAAACCAGCCTAAATCCTCTGCAAAGGGGAGAGAAGCATTGAAGAATTTTGAGCCTCTCTGGTATGCAAGACCTGTTTGTGAAATAATGTAGTCGGAAACACCAACACCGAAGGTTGTAAGAGCAAGACCTGTAACATTCTGGTTAGCTCTGAGTGTAACTGTCATAAAGCTGAAAAGTAAGCCCATTAATGCACTGCCTAAGAAGGCTGCTGAAATGGGGAGTAAAACAGCTACAACAGGGTTTGCATAAAGACCTGTTTCTGAAAGGTAAAGGTATTCAACGTAGCATCCGCAAGCAGCACCGACACACATAACACCGGGTGTACCAAGGTTAAGGTGACCTGCTTTTTCTGTGATGGTTTCACCTGTTGAGCCTAACAGGAAAGCCATACCTAAACGGATAGCACTAACAAGAAAGGATAACATTATGCTTCCTCCTTTCTGTGTTTGTTAAATACAATTTTGTACTGAAGGAAAAATTCACAACCGATAATAAAGAAAAGGATAATACCGGTTAAAATGTCTGAAATTGATGGGTCAACATCAAAGTCGGAGCTTATCTGCTCTGCACCACGCTCCATAAACACAATGAGGAATGAGGTAATTATCATAAGCAGGGGATTAAATTTAGCCAGCCAGGAAACCATAATTGCTGTAAAGCCTCTGCCACCAACTGTTGTGGTGCTGATTGTGTGGTTGATACCACCTACAAGCAGGAAGCCTGCGATACCTGCAATAACACCCGAAATAACAAGTGTTCTGATAATAACCTTTTTAACATTGATACCAATGTATTTAGCTGTATTAACGCTTTCACCAACAACGGAGATTTCGTAACCCTGCTTACTGTGCTTTAAGTAGATGTAAACAACAATTGTCAAAGCAAGAACAACAAGAATACTTAAAAGATACTGCATATCTCCGATAATGGGTAAGCCATACTGTGGCATAGGCTCTAAAACACCGGAGCCACTTTTTACGTAGCGTTTAAGGAAATATGCAACCATCTGAATTGCGATGTAGTTCATCATAAGTGTGAAAAGGGTTTCATTGGTATTCCATAAGGCTTTGGAAATAGCCGGAAGAACTGCCCACACAACACCTGCAAGTATACTTACACCCAGCATAACAGCCAAAAGCAGGGGGAGGGGGATTTTACCACCGAGGAAGAACATACAGGCAACAGTAGCAAGTCCGCTTATAAGGACCTGACCCTCTGCACCGATGTTCCAGAACTTCATTTTGAAGGCAGGTGTAACAACCAATGAAACGCAAAGAAGCATTGCAAGGTTCTGGAGTAGGTTCCAGATACGCACCGTTGAGCCGAAGGAGCCTTCAAACATTGATTTATATACTTCCAAGGGGTTTTGCTGAGACAATATTGTAATTACCAGCGCTGATACAATGAGAGCTGCAACAACTGCGGCTGCTCGTATGCCTAAAGCAGGTAAAAAGGGCATTGGCTCCCTTTTTACAATGTGGAAAAGAGGGGTTTTAACTTTATTGTCTGTTTTAGCCATTATTTACCCTCCGTTTCTGATGATTTGGATTTGGTCATAAGCAGACCGATTTCTTCTTTTTTAGCAGTTCTGCCATCTACAATGCCTGTAACTCTGCCACCACTGATAACAAGGATTCTGTCGCAAAGGTCAATAAGCACGTCAAGGTCCTCACCGACGAAGATAACTGCAACACCTTTTTCCTTTTGTTCGGTAAGAAGGTTGTAAATTGTGTAGGAGGAGTTAATATCAAGCCCTCTTACAGGATAAGCAGCCATAAGAACAGTGGGGGAGGCTGCAATTTCACGTCCAACCAGAACCTTTTGTACGTTACCACCGGAAAGTCGTCTTACAGGTGTGTTGGCATCGGGAGTAACAACTTTAAGATCATCAATGATTTTATTTGCCAGCTTCTTGGGCTCTTTACGCTCAAGGAACATTGTTTTACCCTTTTTGTAGCTACGAAGCATCATATTGTCTGCAATGCCCATATTACCTACAAGCCCCATTCCCAATCTGTCCTCAGGAACGAAGGAAAGGCGAACACCAAGGTTTTTTATTTCGATAGGTGTTTTGTTGCGAAGATTTTCTTCTTTATCGGTTTTGGGATTGTGGTAAATAATTTCACCACCTGAAAGCTTCTGAAGACCTGCAATAGCTTCTAAAAGCTCCCTTTGACCTGAACCTGCAATACCTGCAATACCGAGAATTTCACCACTTTTTGCTGTGAATGAAATATCGTCAAGCACCTTAATGCCTTCAGCGTTGTAGCAGTCAACACCCTTTACAACAAGTCTGTCAACGGTGTCGTGGGGCTCGGGACGGTCAATGTCAAGGCTGATTTTCTCACCAACCATCATTTCTGTGAGGCTTTGCTCGGTGGAGTCCTTTGTGTCAACTGTGCCGATATATTCACCCTTACGAAGAACAGAAACTCTGTCGGAAATTTCTAGTACCTCGTTAAGCTTGTGGGTGATGATTATAATAGCCTTTCCGTCATCACGCATACGCCGTAAAACATTGAAAAGCTTTTGTATTTCCTGAGGAG
Source organism: Acutalibacteraceae bacterium (assembly GCA_045543695.1). Taxonomy (GTDB): domain Bacteria; phylum Bacillota; class Clostridia; order Oscillospirales; family Acutalibacteraceae; genus DTU089. Next base: position 79,202 of record JAZPXQ010000022.1, read on the forward strand.
TAAGAACTGCAGTAGGCTCATCAAGAATGAGGATATCTGCACCTCTGTAAATTACTTTAACAATTTCAACGGTCTGCTTTTCAGAAACGCTCATATCATAAATTTTCTTTGAAAGGTCAATTTCAAATCCGTATTTGTCGCAGGTTTGCTGAATTTCCTTTTTAGCAGACTTTAAGTTGAATTTCTTGCCACTTATACCAAGAACGATATTTTCTGTAGCATCAAAAACATCCACAAGCTTGAAATGCTGGTGAATCATACCGATTTTAAGGTTAAAAGCATCTTTTGGTGAACGGATTGCAACTTCCTTACCGTCGACGAAAATGCTGCCCTCATCAGGGAAATAAATTCCCGAAATCATATTCATAAGAGTAGTTTTGCCACTTCCGTTTTCCCCAAGAATCGACAAAATCTCTCCACGATTAACGCAGAGATTAACATTCTTATTAGCTACTACACTACCAAAGGTTTTGGTAATGTTTTTCAGCTCAATAGCAGGTTGTGCAGCCACAATAAACCTCCATTCTCTTTCTATAATTCTCAAGAAATGGTTATAAACAGCAGTATGTATAGCCATTTCTTCAAAATTAGTCTGAGGCGAGAGTGTTACCTCTCGTCCCAGACCGAGTTTTAATTATTAACCAAAGTTTTCGTTAAGACGAGTAATACCGTCAATCTTCAAATCAAATGAAGGAGCAGAAACCTTTTCAGATTCGTGATAGTAGCCATCGTAAACGATGTCGCTGTCTTCGAGAGCTTTGCCTTCAACTGTGAAGTTCTTAACGTCAAATACTTTAAGAGAACCGTCTTTAAGCTTTGCAACTGCATCCTCAACTGCTTTGTAGCTTCCTTCGGGAGCAACATCCTGGTTGATACCGGTAAGAACTACAGAGCCTTCTGCGATACCGCCACACCAGTCAGTAGCGATTTCCTTGTCTGTGTTTACACATTCAATGATGTATTTGAAGTAAGGAGCCCAGTTGATTCTGGAAGAAATCATAAATGTTTCGGGGCAGGATTCATAAGTGCTGCCATTGTAAGAAACATTGGGAACACCTGCAGCTTCGCAAGCACCGGGAGCACCCATAGAGTCAGCGTGCTGGCTGATAAGAACGCAATCGTTAGCAATAAGAGCTTCAGCAGCGTTTTTCTCTAATGTGGGATCATACCAGGAGCCTGTGAACTGAACGTCCATTGTAACAGAGGGGCAAACTGATTTTGCGCCAAGGTAGAATGAAGAATAACCTGAGATAACTTCAGCGTATGTGAATGCGCCAACATAACCCATTTTTGCTTCTTCAGCAGTGATTTTGCCTGCTTCGATCATTTCGTTGAGCTTGAGACCTGCAACGATACCTGCAAGATATCTGCCTTCGTAGATAGAAGCAAATGCGTTGTGGTAGTTGGGGAGCTTTTCGATGCTTGCTTTAAAGCCTGTTGCGTGACAAAATTCAACATCCTTGAATTCTTTAGCAGCCTTAATCATAAAGTCTTCGTGACCGAAGGAGTTAGCGAAGATGATAGTGCAGCCCTGGTCAACAAGGTCTTTAGCAGCTTCGTAGCATTCGTTGCCTTCGGGAATGTTTTTCTTGATGATGTACTGCTCTTTTGTAAGACCGAGAGCTTCAACTACTGCATCAGCAGCGTTAAGGAAGTTAAGGTCATAGGTTGAGTTTTCGTCGTGCAAGCAGATGAAACCGATTTTGAAGTCGTCTTTGATTTCAAAGTCTTTTTCGATTTCAGTTGCATCAAGAGGAGACTCACTCATACCGAGAACTTCAGGTTCTTTTGTCTCATCATCTGTGTTTGGTTTCTCGCCACAAGCTGCGAAGCAGCCAACTACCAATACAAGAGCAAGGCAGAGAGCGAGAACTTTGCTGAATTTTTTCATTGTCATTACCTCCATATAGGATTTTTTTATCTTCAGCAATCAATATCGGGTCTGAATGTGATGTTTCCGTCACACATACTGTCAACGATTGCTAATGACCTGACTTTGTAGCCTTTTTGGCGAAGCTCCTGTCCACCGGGCTGGAAGCCCTTTTCTATGGCAATACCTATACCTACAACCTGTGCCCCTGCTTGTCCGATAATATCAATAAGGGCGTTACAGGCGTTTCCGCCTGCCATAAAATCGTCAATAATAAGCACCTTGTCATTTTCATTTAAATATTTTTTTGAAACTTTCATCCGGTATTCCTTGGCGTGGGTGAAGGAATAGCAATTTGCAGAGTAAACATCAGAGCCGACATTTTTGTGGTCTCCTTTTTTTGCGAAAACAGCGGGCACACCAAATTGAAGTGCTGTTGCAACAGCCATAGAAATTCCTGAGGATTCAATTGTAACAATTTTAGTTGCACCACAGTCCTTGAAAAGGCGATAAAACTCCTTGCCTATTTCCATAATGAGGGCAGGATCAATCTGGTGATTAAGAAACATATCAACCTTTAAGATGTCTGTGCCTATGGCAGTTCCGTCCTTTGCAATTCGCTCTTCCAAAAGTTTCATTGGCTTTCTCCTGATTGTTAAAAAAATATTCACAATTAACATTATACATATAATACCACGACATTTCAAGAGGGGAAATTTACAATTTTAAAGTTTTTCGTTACGTTGCGTCATCAATAACATCGTATTTCAGCTGAGATTTCTCAAGCGCTGCATTACCGATAACAGACATACAGCTAAACGCCATAATGAGAGCAAGAACCAAGCTCAACAATTTAGTTGATTGTTTCATAAAGTTTTACCTCCATATTTTTAGTACGCCAATACATAAAATACGCGTGCGTTAACGAA
>JAZPXQ010000023.1:0-66204 GCA_045543695.1 Acutalibacteraceae bacterium
CTCATATAACTTCACTGAAGTAATCAATATGCAACGAAAGATTTATGAACAAATGCTGGAATTGGTAGGTAAAAACTGATGGCAACATTTACATACATCAAAGAAACCAACCAAAGCATTGCAGCTATGAAAGGCTTGATAACTTACTGCACTCAGGACAAAAAAGTCTATGACAGGTTAAGTGAAAAAAGACTTGTGGGTGGAGTGAATTGTGATGGTGAAAATTCCTTCACCGAGTTCATGGTAACGAAGAAAAGTTACAACAAGGTGAAAGGTACTAACTTCTATCAATACGTTCAATCCTTCTCTCCCAGCGAAGATATTACACCTGAGCAGGTGCATAAAATCGGCTTGGAGTTCGCTGAAAAAGCATGGCAAGGTCACGAAGTTTTGGTCACAACTCACTGCGATGCAAATCACCTGCATAACCATTTTGTTATCAATTCTGTTAGCTTTGAAACAGGATTGAAGCTGAACCAACCACCCAATACCGTGGTTAAGCTTCGAGGTTTGAATGATGAGCTTTGCAAAAAGTATGGCTACTCAACTCTGGAAACTTACACAGGCAAGGGTGACAGTTTATCAGCAAGAGAGTATCGAGTTGCTGATAATGGTCAGAGTTGGAAATTTAAATTGATGGCAGACATCAATGATGCAATGAAGCGTAGTGGTAGCCGAAACGCTTTCATAAAAGAAATGAATAAAAAAGGCTACCAAGTGTTATGGACAAGCGAAAGGAAATATATCACCTTCACTTGTCCGAATGGTAAAAAATGTCGTGACATTAAGCTTCACGACAAAAAATATGAAAAGGAGAATCTTGAAAATGAATTCAACTTCAGACAAAAAGAACTCTACCATAGCAAATTTGGTGGAGAGAAACTCACAGAATATGCAAAACCTTACGCAGAGTTCAATGCCCGTGATGGTTCCAATTCAGGAAAAGGATTGGGATACAATGCTGGATATTCTGCAAACCAACGCAGAGCTTTATCCGAAGGTGTTGGAGATGTTTACCGAACTGATTACAGTGGAAGAGATGAATCAACTACTGGAAGATTGGTCGGAAATGGAACAGACGAAATTCAATCAGGCGTTGACAGATGCGAAAACAGTGCTTCATTCCCAACAGGTTCAAGCGGAGAATATCCTTCGTCAGATGAAGGATTACGAACAACAGGTTGGGAAGACTCTCGAAAAGATTACGAGAGATTCATTGGAACAAGGTTCGGATCTGCGCAAAGAAATACTGAAAGCCAAGGAGAAACTGGATATGAGAACATTCCTTATCCACTTGGCGATAAGCGTGAGCGCATCGGCAGCGGTATCGGTATTCTTGGGGCTTCTCTTTCTTCAGTTTTCATAACTGATGATGAGGATGAAGAAGAGAGGCGTAAGCGCATTCAGGCTGAAGAAAATGGTGAAGCTGTCGGTGCGTTGTTAGGTCTTGCAGCAGGTACTCTCATAGGTGCAGCTGAAGATCAAGACGATGATGAAGCTCTGACTATGGAAAATTTATAAGAAAGGTGGTGAAAAAGTATGAAGAATCATGGCTACAAAGTTAAAATTGTAGAAGTCAATTACAATGGCGATAGTGAAAAGTTTGATAAATTTGTTCAATCAGTTGTACGTGACTATGTCAGCGAAGACGCTACAGAACCGGACGAAGATGAGTCTGAAAATATTAGTATGACTATTGCATAATTGTCTGGATATTAGAAAAAAGGTGTGGTATGTTGGTGTTGCCCGACATACCACGTCGAGGTTACAAAGAAAGGAGAATAAAAAATGAACGAACTATTGAGAGTATGGTTGTACTCAAGATTATCCCGTGACGAAGATGCCGAGTTGAATTCGCTCACTAACCAACAAAATATTCTGCGTGAATATGCTTTGAAAAACGGATATGAAGTAGTTGGTGAATCAGCTGATGACAATATCAGTGGTATGCATTTCAACCGTGAAGGTATAAATCAAATATACCAGGCCGTTGAAGATAAAGCTATTGATGCGGTTATCGTAAAGGATTTATCTCGATTAGGTCGTCACAGAACACAGACTGCACTGTTCATTGATTACCTCAGAGAGAACGATGTAAAAGTGCTTTCAGTAACAGAAAACATAGACTCAAGCAATGAAGATGACGAGCTTATGATTGGATTCAAGGGAATCTTCAACGATATGTATGCCCGTGATATTTCAAAGAAAATCCGAGCAGGTTATCTTCAGAAACAAAAGCAAGGGATAGTTACAATCCCACCCTTCGGTTACTACAAAGATAAAAACACAGGTGAGGTTGTGATAATTGAAGAGTGTGCTGAAATCGTAAGAAAGATTTTCTCGCTGTATCTTGAAGGATATGGAATCAAGAATATTGCAAAATATCTTAACGAACAGAAAATAAAATCGCCAAGTTACTATCAGAAAAAGTATTTGAACAAGAAACAAGGTTACCACAAACCCGAAATTACAAGCAGAGGTCTTTGGGAACACACAGGTGTTAAAAGAATTTTGGTAAATGAATTCTATATCGGAACTCTCACCTGCCACCAAACCTACACAAACAAAATAAATAAAGTTCGAAAGTTGCTTCCGGTGGAAGAACATATTCGACATGAAAATGCTGTACCTGCAATCATATCAAGAGAGATATGGGAACAGGTACAGTTTTTACTTGAACACAAGCAACAACGAATCGTAAGAGCTTCGGCAGGTCAGGTTGCTCATAGATACACAGGTTTATTAAAGTGTGGTGACTGTGGTTGCACCTTCGTCTGCAAGAAAAGATATAGGAAAGACTTACCCGTCAGATACGAATATAACTGCAATGGTTATCACAGATACGGAACAGAAAACTGTACCTCTCACCGAATCGGACAAGAAGTTCTTGATGAAATAGTTTACAATGAACTGCAAGAAATCAAGAAATATGCAAAGGAGTCATTTGAAAAAAGTGATGAAAAACTTAAACAATGGTTAGCATCAAAATCTAAAGTGAAAAAGAAAATTGAACGAATCCAAGCACAGTTAAGCCAACGGAAAGAAGACCAACAAGCGATACTCCTTGAAAGAATCCGTGACAGAGAACACGCTGATGTTTACACGGATATGCTCAAAACCTGCGAAGCTGACATCGAAAGACTTGAAGCAAGGCTCAAGGAACTTCAGGAAATTGATGAAACAGTAAAGAAGAGAAGAGCTGAAATGAAAAGCAGTATTGAAATGCTTGAAAGCATCATAGAAGATGGTGAAATATCCGATTCCAACCTGCGAATGTTGGTTGATACCATAACAATTTATGAAAATGAAGATGGCTTAAAAATCAGCGTAAAGTTCAATGGTGACTTCCCTTACCACAAAGACTACTATGACGAAAACGGACAGTTGGTAGAAAAACTTCAGGAATCCTGGTGGTATGATATCGACGATTGGGATTTCGATGGTGATGAGGTTGAGGTGGTTGGTTGAAAACAGTACTGAAACAAAAAGACAGGAACTGCGAAAGCAGTTCCTGTTTCTGTTTGGATATTAAGTTAGTTTTGGATTTTGTTTTAGTTCGTACTTCTATGCTTCTGTAAGTTGCTCGGATAATTCGTCAACATTCTCATAAAGCCAATTCAGAAAGTTGCTTATGAGTTTAGCAATAGCTTTATAACTGTCAGGAATATCACCGAGTTCATCAGGACGATAATTACACATGCAATGCCAGTAATACAGAACATAAGGCATAGCCTTTATGTCATACTCTGTTAACGGAAACTTTTCTGTGAAAAGCTTGATATATTTCTTCAGTCCGTCTGCATCAATTTCTCCTGTAGCACAACTAGGACTTGAAAAGACATAAGAGGTTATAACATCCAAACAAATCGGCAACCGACACGCTGAACTCCAATCAATAACTGTAAAATCGTTGTTGTGTATGATTGCCTGACCTATGTGATAATCACCGTGCGAATTGGCATAAGTTAGTTTTTTGGTATCAATATGGAATTTTGAAATTTTCTTGAGATGACGGATTTGTTCTTCCCAAACAGGTATAGCATCCGTGTTTTTTGCTTTTTTCGCCATAACAAGTTCTTTTTTGTATTGCCACAATTTCCTGCGAACTGTTTTAGCTGAAAAAAAGTCGTTGCCAAATCGTAATGATAATCCCTCGTAATCTTTTAACAACAATGCAGTCTGTCCAAGAAAATCTGCAGATTTGCTTATGAACCAATCAGGTGCAGTATTCACCGGTAGTGATTCTCCTTCAATAAACTGTTGAACGGTAAACTGAAATTCAGGTGTTTTTACCACATAAGCATCATCGTTGCTTTTCATAAATCTTGCAACTTTAAGTCCGTGATTATAAAGATATTCGGTAACTTCACCTTCATTTTTTACATTTTCCATATACAAAGGCAGAACTTTAACTATGTATTTGCCGACATCTGTGCTGATTAAATAAAGCTCAGTACCAAAATGCTTATCAAGAAGTTTTATATCAGACACATTTAAATTAAAATTGTTTTCAATTATATTTTTATTCACTGTTATTCCTCCAAATATTTATGTTAACAATATCTGAATATAGGCGCAAAAATGCCGTAGAAAGCAACCATCATTGGTGGGTACTTCCTACGGCTGATTTTAAGCATAAAAATAACACACCCTAAAGTGTGCTACAACCGAAAGTTATAGTATTCACGAAAGGTTACTTAAAAACGGCACAACAACATAGAGGCTTATGCCCCGATTATCGTATGCACCACATATTCAGTTTAAAATGCGATTACCTCATAAAAAACTTTCATACAATTGTTCTCCTTTCGATATCTGCTTTGCAGATTTATTTAAGTTTAATATAACATAAACAGTATGCCTTTTCAATAACAAAAATGAATATCACATTGATTGAAACAACATATAAAGTGTGTTAAAATATACCCATACAACAATGAGTATAAAAATCAGAGTGATGTATAAAATTTAGAGCATTATACATATATTTGATTTTTATAAAAACAAATTTATACCACACTTATGCGGAGTTGAGGCTTATGAATAGAGAAGATTGGGAAGAATTATTATATGAACAAGATCGAAAACTTTTAGTGAAAAATCAATTACCTGAGCACGATGAATTACTGAGTACACTTCGGGCATTGATACCAACCACGGGGAATATCAATGAAATGTTCTGTAATATGTTTTTCAGCGAATCGGTAGAGCTGATAAAACATGCCTTTTTCCTATATGAAGACGGCTACTTTGATTGTGCGTTCTATTCCTTGCGACAGTCGATAGAAAACATGAACAATATGCTATTGGCTGCTGTTGATGCCGAAAAATTTGAAAAATGGAAAGAGAAGGGGAATTTCCCTACAGATAAAAAAGTTAAAGATTTACTTAGCCGTCAAAACGATGCTTATAATGAATTTAAAACTGTTATACCGGCATTCTTTGAAGAGTACAATGAATTACTAAAAAAAGCAAACAAATATATCCACAAGCAAGGTTTTGACACTTTTTATGTTAATAACAATACTCCAAACAATAAAAATAAAGACGAACGAACAAGTCTATTCCTTTCTTTTTTGAAATATGCCATAGGAATGATGTTAATTATGAATATCGCATTAGATCCATTGGCTTTGGCTCTTTCTGATTTTGAAGTTGATTCGCATATACCTTTTGACCCAATGACAGAACCGATTCCTATAAATATATTTGAAAAGTATTTATCGTTAGATATAATTGAAAAAATTAAAACAACTGAGCACTATACAACTATTAAAGAGTATTTTCTAGGCATGGAAAAGTTAAATGACGCAACTTATGCCGTATTACGATACAACCACTATGACATAGAACAACTGGACGAAATAGAAAAGCAAATAAATCAATTGGATTTATCTCAAACTCTGTTGTTCTGTATTTTAAAGAACGGTATAAGAGCAACACATTTATATTGGGATTATGGTGTTTTAGGATATTCAACAAGCTATCAACCAAAAGTTCATTTGAGCGAATACCATTCAAATCAGTTCGATGGATATTTACAGGGTGACGGCAAATGTAATCAGTCATGGCAAGGAATGTATATTAGCGTTTTTAAAGCACTGGATTCATATTTGATAATTCAACATGATGAACCGCTTAAAGATGACGAAATTACATTAGTAAAATATTTGGTTGAAGTTGCTAATCAGCGTTATCAAAACGAACTAAGTAATTTTTAATGCAAAACATTAGGCACGAGAGGTTTGCTCTCGTGCCTGTTGCTTATGTATAGATGATATCTTTGCAGTCCATTTCTCTTGTCCTTGAATCAATATACTGAATATGGCATACCCACTCTAACTGATTATATTCTTTCAGTTGTTCGGTTACACCTTCAGCCTGCTTTTTGTTATACTTAACTAAGTTGCTTTATAATTGCCTTAAATTCTTCTGTATCACGCACACAATCGAGCTCATCATGAATCAACCATTTATCACGAAGTATTTCACAAACAGGACGAGTGTCAGATGTTTCAAAGTCGGTTCTTTTTATTGTTATTTCACCTACTAAGACAGCACTATATTTCTGTTCATCTGGGCGGTTATCAAAAGCTTTTGCGTTATCAACAGCCACCTGCAAATATTTGAATGTGTTGTCATAATCTCCCATAAGAGCGTATCTTTTGGCAATATCGAAATTGAGCCATACATCGCCCCAATCAGTTTGCGGACGGTTGCCGTCAAGGATGAGCTTTTCAAGTTCAAAAATCTTATTTATTGCAATGAACTCGGTTTCAACATCTACAACATCTGCATCGGCTAAAAGCCAGATAAAAGACTTCAAAAATTCATAGCTTTGCTTTATTGCACTTCTTAAGAAAGGCAGTTCTTCATCTTTTTCCAGTGCCCACCACATTTGTCGTTCTTTGCAAAACTCCATTGCCGGAAAGGTTTCATAAATTTGTTTACCAAGTTCTTTCCTATCGTGCAAAATATGGTGAAAAGCAAGTCGTGATGCAGCTTCAAGTTTAAGATTTATATCAGGACAGTATTTCATAATTCTTTCGCCAAGAGCAATGATTTCTGAATCATACTTTTCCATATTTTCTTTCCATTCAGGTATATTACCGTCATCGTCACCTGAACTAAAGAGTGCATACATAAGTTTATCTAAAAGCACATAGTTATTTGGAAATTCTGCAACACCTTTACGAGCAATGGTTATACATTCATCAATATTACCTTTGCTCATTGCAAGTTGAAATTCTTCAAGATATTTGTTAACAGCTTCTTTTTCTGCAGTTTCATCAACACCCATAAGTCTGTCGGTAGATATTCCAAAAAATCCTGCAATAGTTGGTATTAACTCAATATCAGGGTAGCAGTTGTCATTTTCCCAACGAGATACAGATTGACAGGAAACACCAAGAACTTCAGCAAACTCTTCTTGGGTGATTTCTCTTTCTTTTCTTAACCTTTTTATGGTTTCGCCTATATTTAATTTCATAACAAAAACCTCTCTTTCATAATTGAAAGTAGCGCTTCTTTCTGAATACATTGTGCCATATCACAAAAATAATTACAATATCACGAAAAGAGAGTTTTTATCACGGTAATGGTGAATTGGAAAAATTAGTGTTTATATGCTACAATTATTATAAAAAAAACCAACCTTTTACAATCTTCCGTGTCTATATAAGTGAAAGCTGCTTTAAGGAGGTCAAAATGAACAGAACAGATGCTGAAAGATGGACAACTGAATATTTAAAGCCTATCTTTGGTTTTGCTTTGAAAAAGTGTCATAGCATAGAAGATGCAGAGGACTTATCTCAGGAAATCATGGCTAAGGTTTATGTTTCTTTAATTAAGCGTGATGATATTGAAGATGTTTCAAAATTCATCTGGACTATTGCACATAACTGCTTGAGCAATTATTACCGAGATAATAACCACAGTTTCACAGGTGTGCCTATTAACGAAGTTGAGAATTATCTGTATGATGAAACACCAACTGCCGAATCATCACTCGTTGAGCAAGAAGAAATTTCAAAGCTGTATTCTGAAATCGCATACCTTTCAAAGTTGCAACGCCGGATAGTAATCATGTATTACTATGAAAACCAAAAGCAGGAGCAGATAGCTAAAGAATTAAATATTCCTGTCGGCACAGTAAAGTGGCATTTGTTTGAAGCTAAAAAAGAACTGAAAAGAGGTATGGGAATTATGAGAGAACCGAGCGAATTACAGTTTAATCCAAAAAGATTTGATATGTGTAGCTTCAGCGGTAAAATCGGAACAAAGGGTGATATATCTAATTTCTTACGTAGTGCTATTTCACAGAATATTGTTTACACTGTAAGAAACGAAGCAAAATCAATAAACGAAATTGCTGATGAATTAGGTGTTTCACCTGTATATGTTGAAAGTGAAGCAGAGTTTCTTGAAGAATACAGTTTCCTGTTAAAACAGAAAGATAAGTATCTATGCAATATCCTTTTATCAGAGCCAACAGAAGAAATAAACCGTTTACACGATGAAATGTATTTGAATGCTGCAAAACTCTTTGCGAATGATTTATACGATGAACTTGCAAAATCAGGTTTGTTAGAAAGCGATTGCATTTTAGGCGGCTACAATGACACTCAGGATAAGAACTTTCTTATGTGGGCACTTATACCGTTTATTACTGCTTTCAGTGGTGAAAACATATTGGATAAAAGCATAGCTTTTTCAGATATTTACACAATAAGACCTGATGGTGGTAAAAATATTTGTTATGCAACGGTTGCAACACCCGGTGTAAAACCGCCTATGTACAGCGAAGAAATGAAAAAATTTAAAGGTCCGTTTTGGAACGGTCTTACTGATAAAATAACACTTTGGACTGTTGATTCCGAATGGTCGGATAATCGCATTGGAGAAAACTACCAGTTATCCGTTGTTCGTGGTTTAACACTACTCAACAATTATCTTAATGATGTAATTCTGAGCGAAGAAGATTATTCTTATCTTGCCGAAAAAGGATATATATATGTCAGCGGTAAACCTGATGAAATGTTCAAAACTGCATTGAGAATTGTGTATATCAAAGATGAAGGATCACAGAAGAAGCTTTTATCAATCGGTGATATGATAAAAGAAAAGTATAAGGATGAGTTTGAAAAACTCAAAGAACCTTATATCAATGCAGTTCTTCAGAATACACCTAAACACTTACAGAAAATGAGAATGTACGGCTTACAACATATCTTTTATAGCGATGCGTGGTTTATTTTGCATTGTCTAAAAGAGCTTGTGAATAGCGGTAAACTGACTTTACCTACAGAAAAACAAAAGCAGTCCTTAATGACGGTTTTGTTTAATCAACATTAAATGCTTGTTATGATATAAAATTGGCAGATGCATAACTTTAGGTTATGCACCTGCTTTTTTGTTGTGATTACTTTTTCTTTACTAAAAAAATGCTCAAAGCCTTGATACATAAGGCTTTGAGCGATGGTGCGGGTGACAGGACTTGAACCTGCACAGATCACTCCGCTAGATCCTAAGTCTAGTGCGTCTGCCAATTCCGCCACACCCGCATATTAACTTTTTAAGTGTGATTTTCATCACTATTTTATCACTGATTCAGGCACATTTCAAGACCTTGCACTTAGGATATGTTACCTAAATCTGGCGCGTCTGCCAATTCCGCCACACCCGCATATTAAGTTAACTACTAGAGTAAGAGGTTGTAAACCTTTAGAATTGTAGCACAACACAGGTGAAAATGCAAGAAGTTTTTGCCGGAGTTTTTATTAAAAACTTTGCCGGTGATTTTATTAAAAACAGATTTTGTTGAAAAGTTACACATCAGTTGCTATAATGTAATCCAAGAATAAAAATGTGGGTGATTGATTTGACAGATTTAATAAACAAAATTTGTTTGCTTGTAAAAGAGTGTGGAAGGGTAATTCTTGAGGCAGACAGAGAAAAAATGGCTATTGATATAAAATCGGGGGTTGCCGATTTGGTTACTGAATATGATAAAAATATTCAGGAGAGATTAGCCCTTGGCTTAAAAAAGCTTTTGCCTGAAGCAAAATTTATTGGTGAGGAAGGCTCAAGTGACCAGTTAACTGACAATGGTTATGCTTTTATAGTAGATCCTATAGATGGTACAACAAATTTTATTAAAGATTATCATCACAGTGCAATATCAGTTGCTTTATTAAATGGTAAAGAGGCTGTGGCAGGTGTTGTTTACAACCCCTACCTTGATGAAACTTTTTATGCAATAAAGGGTAAGGGTGCTTTTTGCAACGGCAAGAGAATAAGCGTTTCTTCACAGCCTTTAGGCAATGCACTTGTTCTTTTCGGCTCATCCCCTTATGATAAAGAGCTCTTCCCGAAAACAATTGAAATAGTTTCCGAATATTTCTATAAAGCTTTAGATATCAGAAGAAGTGGTTCCGCCGCATTGGATTTATGCTTTGTAGCATGTGGCAGAGCAGAGCTTTATTTTGAATTACAGACTTCTCCCTGGGATTTTGCCGCAGGTAAATTAATTGTTGAAGAAGCAGGCGGGGTTGTTACCACTCTAGATGGTGAGCCTCTTTCTTTTGAAGGCAAAACTTCAATCCTGGCAAAGAATAATATTATATAAATTAACCATTTATTATTTTTGTGTTAAGTGAAACGGTCCTTTGGCATTTACTGAAGGACTGCTTTCATTTTATTTTGTAGAAAAAATATTATATTATGTGAAAAAATATGACAAATTTTACAAAAATCTTTTAAAATGGTTGCCATTTTTTCTTGACTATTGATATATTTTTTATTATAATATACGAGATAATGTATTATTTGTGGTAATAGTGCACTATCCGTATGATATGATAATGGTTTTGTTATTTATATTTTATATATATTTTTAATAAATATTCTGAAAAATACATAAAAATATTGCTTTTTGTGATTGCTTTTTGCATATTTATTAGTTTGTTTTATATTTTTTAATATAGATATTTCTACGCACGAATGTGAATTCCTGCGACAAAACTTTTATTATAAGTGGTAAAAGAACTATGTTGTTTTGCCAATTTCAGTGACGGAAGGTGCTTTGGCATTTTCGTCATTTTTTATTTTAATAATTAATGAAAGGAGTCCGGTAAAATGGAGCTCGGATTAGCAATTGGTCTTATTATTGCGGCTGCTGTTGTTTTCGGTGTAGTGGGCTTTGTGGCTGGTGGCGCACACCGTAAAAAAGTTGCTGAGGCTGCTATTGGCTCTGCTACAGAAGAAGCTGCCCGTATTGTAAACAATGCAATGACAGAGGCAGAGCAGAAAAAGAAAGAGACAATTCTTGAAGCAAAAGATGAAATCCACAAACTAAGATCTGAAACTGAACAGGATTTGCGTGAAAGAAGAGCAGAGGTTCAGCGTCAGGAAAGAAGGCTTATTCAAAAGGAAGAAAGTCTTGATAAGAAAATTGAAAACCAGGAAAAGAAAGAGGAGGCTTTAGCACAGAAGGTCAAAGACCTGGAGGCTAAAGAGCAGGAGGTTGAATCCCTTAAAAAGAGTCAGCTCGAAATTCTTGAGAGAATTTCCGGTTATACAAAAGAACAGGCTAAAGAGGTTATTCTTAACACTCTTGAAGAACAGCTTACACATGAAAAAGCTGCTAAAATTTTCGATTATGAGCAGCAGCTTAAAGATGATATGGATAATCTTGCAGGGGAAATCATTGCCGGTGCAATTCAGCGCTGTGCTGCTGACCACGCAGCAGAAGCAACTGTTTCCGTTGTTACAATCCCCAATGACGAAATGAAAGGTCGTATCATTGGTCGTGAGGGTAGAAATATCCGTACAATTGAAACAATTACAGGTGTTGACCTTATTATTGATGATACTCCCGAAGCAATTACTGTATCTTGCTTTGAGCCTGTGCGTCGTGAAATTGCAAGGCTTACTCTTGAAAAGCTTGTTTCTGATGGTAGAATTCATCCTGCACGTGTTGAGGAAATGTATGAAAAATCCAAACGTGAGGTTGAGCACACTATTAAACAGACCGGTGAAAAGGCTGTTATTGATGCAGGTGTAAACGGACTCCATGGTGAGCTTGTTAAGCTTCTTGGTAAGCTTAAATATCGTACAAGTTACGGTCAGAATGTTCTTAACCACTCTCTTGAGGTTTCATACCTTGCAGGTCTTATGGCTGCCGAGTTAGGTGCCGATGTTAAGCTTGCAAAGCGTGCAGGTCTTCTTCATGATATCGGTAAAGCTCTTGACCACGAAAAAGAGGGTACTCACATCGAGCTTGGTGTTGAGGTTGCTAAGAAAAACAAAGAAAACGAACAGGTTATTCACGCAATTCAGGCACACCACGGTGATGTTGAGGCAAAAACAGTTATTGCTTGTCTTGTTCAGGCAGCTGATGCTATTTCTGCAGCACGTCCCGGTGCAAGACGTGAAAACATAGAATCATACATTCAACGTTTACAGAAGCTTGAAGAAATTACAAATTCCTTCCCCGGTGTTGATAATTCCTTTGCTATTCAGGCAGGTCGTGAGGTTCGAATTATGGTTAAGCCCGAGGCAGTTACCGATGACCAGATGGTTCTTCTTGCAAGAGATATTGTAAAGAAAATCGAGAATGAGCTTGAATATCCCGGTCAGATTAAGGTTAATGTAATAAGAGAAAGCAGAGCAATTGAATTTGCAAAATAACAAATAAAGTTTGGGCGAAACCTTCCTGCTACGGTGGGTTTCGCTTTTTCTTAACAGCTTAATAAATTATATATAGAAACGATGGTAAACTTATGCGCTTACTTTTTTTAGGCGATGTTGTAGGTCAGGGTGGCTGTGATTTTTTAATGAAAAAGCTCCCCGACTACAAAAGGAAAAATAATATTGATGTGTGCATTGCTAACGGAGAAAATTCTGCACAGGGCAATGGTGTAACGCCAAAATCCTGTGATATGATTTTTTCAAGCGGAGTGGATTTTATAACTCTTGGTAATCACACCTTTAAAAGACCTGAAATTATGGAATATCTTGATAAGAATATTCCTGTAATAAGACCCTACAATTTCCCCGATGGCGTTCCCGGTAGAGGGGTAGGTATTATTGATAAAGGCAGATTTCGTGTTGCTGTAATAAATATGCAGGGTACAGTTTACTCCGAGCCTTTGGGGAATCCTTTTTGGGAGATTGACAAGGCTCTGAAAGAAATTGACGGTTGCAAAACTGTAATTGTGGATTTTCACGCAGAAGCAACAGCAGAAAAACGTGCTATGGGATTTTACTTGGATGGAAAGGTTACAGCTGTTTTAGGTACACATACCCACGTGCAGACGGCTGATGAGCAAATTCTTCCTAAGGGTACGGCATACATTACCGATGCGGGAATGTGTGGTCCGGTACAATCAGTTCTGGGAATTGAGCCGGAGCTTACAATAAAAAAATTAAAAAGTAATCTGCCCGTAAGGTTTGAAAACGCAAAGGGCGAATATTCAATTGATGGTTGTCTTTTGGAAATTGATGAAAAATCAGGTGCGGCAATTTCTATAGAAAGGGTGAATATAAGATGAAGAAAATAATTTCTATACTTCTTATTCTTTCCCTTTTAACTGCATTTTGCTCTTGTGGTGGGAACAAGGACGACGACGAAACAACAACCGATGAAAACTATGTTTTGCCGACACCCGTTGTTACATCAAATATTTCCTTGCCCTACACCAGTGCTGCTGATTTTAATCCATATAAAACAGAAAGCGCACTTAACAGGGATTTATCACCGATAATGTATGAAAGTCTTTTTGTTGCTACAGATGACGGTAAGGGTGCAGCACAGCTTGCATCCGGTGGTGAAATAGAAGGGAAATCCGTTGTTGTTAAAATTTTACAGGGTATAAGATTCAGTGATGGGGGAGAGTTTATTTCTTCCCACGTTAAATCGGCTTACGAAAAGGCTAAAAACAGTGCTTACTATAATGATAGTTTATCAAATATCACCTCGATTACTTTGATTGATAACTATACAATTAAATTTACACTGCAAAGCACAGATCCTATGGCTTTGAATGTTCTTACTTTTCCTATTG
Source organism: Acutalibacteraceae bacterium (assembly GCA_045543695.1). Taxonomy (GTDB): domain Bacteria; phylum Bacillota; class Clostridia; order Oscillospirales; family Acutalibacteraceae; genus DTU089. The sequence continues at coordinate 14,067 of JAZPXQ010000023.1, forward strand.
CAAAAAGTGAAGATGGGGGATATATAGGTACAGGTAAATATACATTGAAGAAAACTACAGATTTTATGTACCTTCAGGTCAATAAATACCATAGAGATTATAAAAAAACTTGGAACGAGCAAATTGCACTTTATGATATGGCAGGTATTTCAAGTCCCGTCTATCCATTTAAGGCTAATAAAATCAGTGTTTTCAAAAATGATTTAAGTTCGTCAGAATATGTAAATCTGTCCTCAAAGACTATTTCTGTAGGCCTTGATAATTTGGTTTATGTAGGAGTTAATTCCAAATGGGCAGGCTCCGTTACATCAATAGATTGGGTACGACAGGCTGTTAATATTGGCATTGATAGAAATATTATTGCATCTTCTTCATTTTTAGGACAAGGTACAGCAACCGTAACTCCTTTCAAAAAAGGTTATTATGAGTTGGAAAAAATGGAGCTCATAGGTGAAGAGGGGAACATTGAAAAAGCTATAAACATTTTTGAACGCCATGGATATGATGGGTTTAATGGCGACGGGATAAGAACCAATGGTTCAGCAGCTTTAAGAGTGGATATTTTGGTTTGTACCGAAAACCCCTATAAATTGACAGTTGCAGAAAGCTTTAAAGCCCAGCTTGAAAAATTAGGATTTGGTGTAAAAATAAGAGAGTATGAAAAAAGCGAGGATTTCCTTGCTGATTTAAAAGAAGGACACTATAGCTTTTATATTGGGGAAGCCAAATTAACAAGTAACTGCAATCTTTCAGAGTTTTTCTCTGCAGAAGGAAAGCTTAATTACGGAATAAATGAAAATATGTATGATATTTATTCTATATATAAAAATGGTGAAACAAATACAAAGGTGTTTGTTGAAAATTTCAGTGCTAATATACCATTCCTTCCCTTGTTTTACAGAAAGGCTGTTGTGTCTGTAAACCCCAATATTACAGGACTTGTAGAGAGTAATTGCATATATTCGTCGGTTTCCGACTGGAATATGCCAAAAGAACAGTAAAATTGCTCTTGTAATTAACGAGCTAATAGTCTATAATTATATTTAGTATAAAAGATATTTCTTTTAAAAGGAGTTGTAAAAATGGATCCTATTAAAGTGGATTTCTCCGGTAAGGGCAGACCTAAAGAGGTTGTTATTCCTCCGGACAGAAAGGTTTTGAAAATTATAATCAGTCTTATTGTAACTATCATCGGTGGTGCAATTGCTTACTATGTTATGCTTCCTGCACTTAATTTCAAATCCCTTGATTTTTACTATTTTATCGGAATTGTTATTGCCATTTATATTGGTATGATTTTCCTTACCTCAAAGGCATTTATCAAGCCTGAATACATTACCTATGTTAAAAGACAGTCTATTGTTCCTGTTGCAATAGCTCTTGTGTTTGCACTTGTTCTTGGTATTGGTTACCTTACATCTGCAGCACTTTTCCGTGCAAAGGACTACAGCCGGATTATTGAGGTTAAAACAGAGGATTTCGGTGAAAACGAAGACAGCATCACCACTATTACAAGCCTCAAGGATTTCAGCAGCGTTCCTATGATTGATAAAAATGTTGCTCTTAACCTTGCCAACAAAAAGCTTGGTGACCTTTCCGAATGGGTTTCACAGTTTGTTATTGATGAAACATATTCAACACAGATTAACTATGAGGGTAACCCCTACAGAATTTTCCCCCTTAAATACGGCGATGTGTTTAAATGGTTGAAGAATACACGTGATGGCATTCCTGCTTACCTTGCAGTTAACATGTATACACAGGAGGCCAATGCAGTTGTTCTTGAGGATATGGGGCTTCCTAATATCAAGGTTTCTACAAGTGAGTATTTCAATGAAAAGCTTGCTCGTGTGCTTCGTTTCTATGAGCCCACATATATGTATGGCACACCTTCACTTGAAATAGATGAAAACGGTCATCCTTGGTGGGTTTGCGAAAGAGTTGACAAAACTGTTGGTCTTATTGGTGGTACAGATGTTATAGGTGTTGTTCTTGTTGATGCTTGTGATAAGAATAATATCAAGTACTACGATATTGAGGAAGTTAAAACCAATGAAGATATTCAGTGGATTGACCAGATTTATTCTGATGACCTTCTTGTTCAGCAGTATAACTACTATGGTAAATATTCAGGTGGCTTCATTAACGGTTATATAGGTCAGAGTGGTGTTGTTTCCACAACAACAGGCTCAAGCTACATTGCAAGTGGCGATGACGTTTGGCTTTATACAGGCGTAACATCTGTTACTAACGATGATTCTATCGTAGGCTTTGCAATCATCAACCAGCGTACAAAGGAAGCTGTGTTCCAGAGAATTTCCGGTACAACTGAAAAAGGTGCTCAGACCTCTGCCGAAGGTATAGTTTCGGATAAGGGCTGGAAGGCAACCTTCCCCGTGCTTCTTAACCTTGACGGCGAAGCAACCTACTTTATGGCTCTTAAAGATAATGATGTTGTTAAGAGCTATGCAATGGTAAGTGTTGAGCGTGTTCAGGATGCTGTAAGAAGCGAGGATGATGCTAACCCCGATCTTGAAGCTTGTCTTAAATCTTATGTTGCAAAGGTTAAATCAAGCACAAAGAAGGTTCTTGAAATTAACTATGATGCAATTCTTCCCGATGCATTAACCGGTGGAGAAAATGCAAATAATGAAACAGATAACAAAGAGTCGGCAAAGCTTGAAAGTGTAAGTGGTGTTATTACAGACATCCGTTCTGCAGTTGTTAACGGTAACAGCATTTACTACATTGCTCTTGATGGTAATAAGACCTATTATGCAATTTCTGCCTCCGAGGATGATTCGGTTGTTATTCTCAACACAGGCGATAAGGTTAAAATTTCTTATAAATCTGCAGAAGGTAATATAATTACTGCAAAGGCGATTGAAAGATAATATGATAACTCCCTTGAATTTTCCAAAGAAAATTCAAGGGAGTTATATTTTTTATTTATTCATTTCTATTTGCTTCTGGTTTTGAATGGGTATTGGTCTGTGCTTTGCTGTGTATTCTTTAACATCAATTCTTATGACTGCGACAGCACTTACCATTCTTTCGTTAAACTCAAAATTAAGTCCTGTCTGGGATTTCATAAATATTGAAAGCCCTTTCATTTTATCTTCAGGCTTTTCAAGAATTTCAGCAGTACCCTTACCCATAATTGAGGAATAGGATGTACCGTATTGACAAGCAACAGAGCCCGAAAATGCAGTAACCTCGCTTTCAATCGAAAAGAAAATTTTGGGGTTTACTCTCATTAAATCGAGCTTCTTACCCTCGGTAGCACCGTGAAGGTAAAGAGTTAATTTGCCATCTTCCATTGTGAAGCCATAATTCATTGGAACTACGTAAGGCTCGTCACCATCCACAAGACCAATATGTATAATATTTTCTTTTTCAAGTATTTTTGTGATTTGTTCTAAATCTGTAATTTCACGCTCACGGCGTGTAAGTCCTTGTACCATAATTAAAATCCTTTCTTCGTAAGTAGTGCAACCGTCTCCACATGACTCGTTCTCGGGAACATATCAACCGGAGTAACTTCCTGTACGGAATAGCCCAATGTTAAAAGCCTTGCACAATCACGGGCAAGGGTGGCAGGATCACAGGAAACATAAACAATTTTCTGTGGGTTTATTTCTGCAACAGTTTTTAAAAGCTCCTCTGCGCAGCCTTTTCTTGGAGGGTCAAGAATAATTGTATCAGGGGTTATACCCTCATTTTTAAGTTCTTCTGCAGCAATACTTGCGTCGCCACAAATAAAACGAGCGTTTTTGATTTTGTTTATCTCGGCATTAACTTTTGCATCTTCAATAGCTTCAGGTATTATTTCAACACCCACCAACCCTTTGACAGAGTTTGCCATAGAAAGTCCGATTGTGCCTGTGCCACAGTAAAGGTCAAGAATTGTCTGGTCAGGCGTTGGAGCAGCATACTCTGCTGCTTTTTTGTAAAGCAGCTCTGCACCATTTCTGTTTACTTGATAGAACGAAAGAGGGGAAAGCTTTATTTTTACCCCACAGAGTATGTCTGTAATGTAGCCATCGCCATAAAGGTTAACGCATTTATCTCCAAGCACTACATTGGTTTTTTCACGGTTTATGTTAACAACCAAGGTTTTGAAGCCCTCAACAGCTTTTAGCTTTTCCAAAAGCTCTTCGCTGTGAGGCAGATTAATACCGTTTATTACGGTGCAAACCATAATTTCACCCGTTGAAAAGGCTTTTCTTAAATAAATGTGGCGAAGAAGACCAATGCCGATTTCTTCGTTGTAAACAGTAATATTATTTTCATTAATCCAGCTTTTGAAAATATCAATTATGTTTGTAAAAACCTCGGGTTGTAAAAGACAGTCGCCACCATCAATTACCCTGTGGCTTTTCTTTGCATAAAAGCCGATGTTTAAAATACCGTTTTCACGTTTTACGGGATACTGGGCTTTGTTACGGTAACGAGTGGTTTCGGGTGATGAAATAATAGGTTTAAATACAGGTGAAAGTCCACCTATTCTTTTGAAGGCGTCTTCTACTTTTTGTGCCTTGTATTTTAATTCTTCCTCATATTTAATGTGTCCAAAGGAGCAGCCACCACAGCTTTTGTAGACATCGCATTGTGGCTCTGTTCTGCTTTTCGAGGGTTTTATAATTTTAACAGCTTTACCTATAGCATAAGTTTTTTTTGCCTTAATAATATGGCAGAGGATTTCGTCACCAACGGCAGTATTTTCAACAAAAATTGCTTGTCCGTCGAATTTGCCTACGCCACCACCCTCGGAGGTGTAGCCGGTTATATTCAATTTAAATTCATCATTTTTATTAACCATTGGCCTTAACTTCCTCAACAGCTTTTTTATAATCTTCAAAGGTCAGAAATGTATTTAAAATCTGAACAAGTGCATTTGATGTAAGTCTTTCAGGTAAATCCAGATGTTTAAGAAGCTTTTTTCTTAATGCTTCACTGTCGGGCTTTCCTGAAATTCCATCCTCATATAAATCTAGTTTTGTGATTTCTTTACGTTGCTTGTTTTCGGTTTCCTCACAGAGGACCCCTGCTTTTTCCAAAGCCTCAGTTATAACCTGAACCTTAACACCCTCAACGCCCAGCTTCCCCTCTTTTGAGGGTTCAGCTTTACGTTTTTCTTTACCGAAAATGTCAGGTATGTAGGCGTGTTTGATTTGCTCTGCCGGTACAATTCCACGAATAAAGGAACGTATTTTAAATCCGGCAGAGTCGCTATCTGTTAATATCAAAAGTCCGTTGGTTTCTGCAAGCTTTCTTATAAGCTTCTGCTTTTCTTTATCGTTGAAAATGCCGAAACCGTCGGTTTCTATAATTATGCCGTCAATAACAGAGGAAAGCTTGATTTTGTCATAACGTCCCTCTACAACGACAACTCTGTCAATTTTTATCATTAAATTCTCAACAACCTTAATATAAGCTCTTCAAGGACAGTTTTACCATCCTCACCTGTGGATTTTAAACGACGGTCTGTATCAGAAAGAATCGAAAGTGCATTTTTAAGCTGTGTTACAGAATAGCCTGCACCGTCACGGGCTGCGTTGTCAAGAATAAAGCTTTTGTTTTTATAAGAAGCAGGGAAAAGGGTAGCAAGGTTAGTGTATGAAACACCTTTTTCTTTTGCTGCTCTTACTCTATACATATCAACATAAGCTTTTGAAAGTACACCAAGAATCACAACAGGCTCTTCACGGAGCTTGAAAAGGTTTGCTAGGGTTTCAAAGGCTGAATCAGCTTCGCCTTTTGCAATCATTCGTGAAAGGTTGAAGATTTTCGCTTCGACACTTACAATAACTGCTTCGTCAATGTGTTTTTTTGTGATTTCACCTGAACCTACAAAGGAACATACTTTGTTAAGCTCGTTTTGCAGGGTGCTCATATCTTCACCTACAAGGCTTATCATATAGCCGGCTACCTCTCGTGAAAGAGTGCAATCTTTTTTAGTTGCAGAAGTAACAAGAAGCTTTTCAAGAGCAGAACGTGTGCGCTTGTCGATTTTAGCACTAGCACCATTTTCATCAAAGGTCTTTATTATTTTTGCCCATTTGTTGTTTTTTTCATCAACCTCAATAGTGTCCATCCAGAAAATAAGAATGGAGGTTTCAGGAACATCGGTAAGAATAGAGAGGAGCTCGTCATTGATTTTGCTACGGTCTCCTACATAAGTGTTTAAGGGGAAATCTTTTATGAGAGTACAGGTGTAATTGTCCATCATAGGGAAGGATGTGATGCAGTCATAAATTTCGTTAAGATTAGTATCCTTTCCGTCAAGCTTCTTCAGATTAAAATCTGCGAAATCAGGGCTGACAGATTTACTGCAAAGCTGATTTGCGTAATGCTGCTTCAGATACCCCTCGTTTCCGTAAAGGAGATAAAGGTTACTGAATTCACCACTTTTTATTTGTTTTTTTAAGGTATCTTCATTTAAAAGCATAATCCGTCTCCTTTACAATAATATTTTTACATCGCCATTTTCAGCAGTGGTGTAGAATTTGTTGCATTGTGTTTTGAGTGTGGGAATATTTTGATTAATTATAACGTCACTATTGCTGCTGATTATTAAGGTGTCAACCTTTTCAGGTAAGCTATCGGGTAATGTTTCGGAAAGCACGAGTACATCGGGTCTTCCGTAGGTATTAAAAATATATTCCAGGTCAAGCTTATTTCCGTAGCATAAAAACGCTTTCTTTTCGTTGCCCTCTATTATAACACAACCAGCAGGGGCTGTGTCAATGGTTGACACATTTATTTCGTTATTTAAATTGAAGCTGTAGTGGTTTGTAATTATTGTGTTTGGAGGAAATTCGGTGTCACTACCCGTATATGAGTCTTTTACATAATTAGTTAATATCGTGGTTTCGGGGGCAGAGTTAGTTAAGACCCTTGTCAGCTTGTTCGTTTTTGTGTCGTATGCAGATATGTAAATATATTCAAGTGCTTCGCTTGTGGCAGAGGGAAGTGAGAAATACGGTATTTCATCTGATTGAGTTCCACAATTGAAAAATGCCCAATATAATCCTGTACGAACCCCTGCAGTTAACCCGTTTTCTGAATCGGTAATTATAAGAGTTGACGGAGTAATGCTTGTGCAGGGTAAAACAATTGAAAGTGTCATTACAACAGAGCACACAGATGCAAGAAGTTTTGTTGTTTTGGTGTTTGGTTTTCTTTTGTAAAAAAGAAAGCCTATCAAGGAAATAATGGTAATTATGATTATTGCAAGCAAAAAATGCTCTCTGTGAACAGGGAATGAGCAATATTTAAAACTACCTATAAAATTTGCAACGCCCGTAACAAAGCGTAAAATCAGACGTGTTATTTTAAAAAACAATATTGCTAAATCGTGAGTAACATCAAACGGAATAAAAGATGTTGCTGTAGAAATAATCCCCGAAAGCATACCCCAGAATGCCGGTTTCACACAAATAATATTTGTTAACGGCGAAATTATACTGAAGGTACGAAAATAAAATGCTGTGACGGGGAGTGTGAATAGTCCTGCGAATACAGAAACAATAATGTTTGTGCTCAGATATATTGCTAAGTCCAGCAAAAGGCTGTTGATTTTCTTCTTTGCTTGAAGGTTTATTTTATATTTGATTTGGAAAAGCTTTTGGTTAATGGGTTGTGTAATATTCCCGGAAAGTAATACACCAGCTGTAGCAGAGACTGACAAAAGAAAACTTACGGAGGTTATAATATACGGATTGTGCAGTATTAAGACAGATACAGCAAAGCCTAAAGAGTTAAGAGTATCATTTTCCTCGTCAAAAAACGGAGCAAGTAGTGCAACTGCCATCATAATGGACGCTCTCATAACCGAAGGGGTAAATGCAGATACGATGCATAAGCCACAAAGAAACATTAGACAAATAATGTTGCGAACTTTTTCTTTTACTTTCAAAAGCTTGAAAAATGCAATTATATAAGCACACCATACACCTGTGTGAAGTCCTGAAACAGCAAGTAAATGAGCAATACCGGTTACACGGAAATCGTTTTTTATATCGGGATCAAGCTGAGCTTTATCTCCAAAAAGCATTCCTAGAAGAAAGCCTGCATCATATTCCGTAAGGTAGGCATTGATTTGCTCTGTTATGCGTTCTTTAAAGTGTAAGCAATGGTAATATGGAGTTTTTTCGCGTTCCCAAAGCACATTCAATGTCCCTGAAGTAGCTTCAAGTATTACTCCATCACTTATGGAAATGGCATCGGGATTATTATAATCGTTTTTTACAACAGTTAATTTTGTGTTTGGCAGAGATACATAATCGTATAATTTGAAGTCAGCATAATTATTATTTGAAAGCAAGACTTGTATTTTGATTGTTTGGCTTTCGTTGCCGATTTTATCAGTTTTTATTATGAATGTTGTGCCATAGGAAGTTTCTTGAGGTGTGGTTATAATTTTCCCCGAAATATCAGTTGTTGTGTTATGTAGCTTTGTTGCAGGAGCAATTTTATTTAAATGAAAAGCACCAAAGAAAATGCAAGACAAAATAACGCAGATGCAAAAAGCAGGGATTATAATATATTCCTTTAATTTAAGTGGTTTTATAAAATAAATAATAAAGACCGATACTGCACCCAGGAGCAAAAAGGGGAGTGCCTTTATTCCTGCTAAAACAAGGACTAAAGAACTTAACCCAATTGCTGCGCCTGAAACAAGCATCGGTCTTTTCATAGTAAAACCTCTTTATAACTTAACCTGCCGGCCAAGTGAATTTTCTTCCTGACATAACGTGGAAGTGGATGTGCTTAACAGTCTGTCCTGCCCAATCGCCACAGTTGTTAACAACACGGAAGCCGTTAGTCATATCAAGCTCCTTTGAAAGCTTTGCAATAACCTCAAAAATATGAGCAATTACTGCGCTGTTTTCTTCGTTTATTTCTTCTGCTGAAGAAATGTGCGCTTTTGGTATAACAAGAATATGTGTGGGAGCCTGTGGCTCAAGGTCATTGAAAGCAATAACGGTGTCGTCCTCGTAAACCTTTGTTGCAGGAATTTCACCATTTGCAATTTTACAAAAAATACAATCCATAGTAAATACTCCTTATTTTATAAATGTTTTAACAATTTCTTCTGCTGCTTTAAGTGCATCGGGAATTTTAGCAATTTCCTTACCACCGGCCATAGCAGAATCGGGCTTACCGCCACCTGCACCACCGGCAACCTTTGCAACCTCTCTTACAATGTTGCCTGCGTGTGCGCCTTTTGCGATGGCAGATTTTCCACAATAACAGCCGAAGGAGCAGGTGCCTTTTTCGTTTTGCTCTGCAGCAAGAATAACAATTATATCCTTACCCTTGTCCTTAGCAGAGTCAACCATTGAACGAAGCTCTTTGGCATCTGCTTCGCCTAATGCTGCAGTAATAAGCTTAATACCATTGATTTCAATGTACTTATCGAAAAGCTCTCCTGCTTTTGCTTTGGATATTTCTGCTTTAAGGTCAGTAAGCTCTTTTTCTTTTTCTTTAAGCTCTGCTGCTACTGCTGTTGCTTTATTGCAAAGGTCATTAACATTTGCGAGTTTAAGAGCAGCTGCTGTGTCGTGAATAAGCTTTTCCTGTTTGTCAAGGTAAGCGAGAACGCCAAGACCTGTTACACCCTCAATTCTTCTTACACCTGCAGCAACAGAGGATTCTGAAATAATACGGAAAAGACCGATGTTTCCTGTGTTTGCAACATGAGTACCGCCACAAAGCTCAGTGGAGAAGTCACCTGCAGAAACAACTCGTACTGTGTCGCCATATTTTTCACCGAAGAGAGCCATTGCACCTTTTTTCTTTGCAGCATCTATGCTCATTTCTTCTGTAGAAACGGTGAGAGCAGAAAGAATAATTTCATTGACTCTGTTTTCTATTTTAACAATTTCGTCAGCAGTAAGAGCTGAGAAATGAGAAAAGTCAAAGCGAACAGCATTTTCGTTAACAAGCTGACCTGCCTGCTCGACATGAGTGCCGAGAGCCTCACGAAGTGCTGCCTGGAGAAGGTGGGCTGCAGTGTGGTTTCTCATAATAGCCTGACGACGTGCTTTATCCACCTGACCGGTTACTGTGTCACCAAGATTGATTGCGTCACCTTCTGTAAGTGTACCGTGGTGAAGAATTACACCCTCTGCAGTTTTGGTTGTGTTGGTTACTGTGAAAACTGAACCATTAACCGTAATTGTACCGGTGTCACCAACCTGACCACCACTTTCTGCATAGAAGGCAGATTTATCAAGAACAATAATTGCATCTGTGTCGATGCCGATGAAATCAACCTTTTCACCATTGGCAGCAATTGCAAGTACCTTGCCTTCCTGCTCAGTTACTGAATAACCGGTAAATTCAGTTGTGTCACATTCTTTGAAAGATATGTCAGAGGATTTCCAACCCTCTGTACCGGCAACCTTACGGGAGGATTTTGCAAGAGCTTTAGCATCTGCAAGATATTTTTCAAATTCCTCGTTGTTAACAGTCATTCCGTTTTCTTCTGCAATTTCACGGGTTAAGTCAATAGGGAAACCATAAGTATCCTGGAGCTTGAAAGCATCTGCACCGGAAAGAACGGTGCCTTCTGTTTTCTTCATCATATCATTAAGAAGCTCAAGACCACTGTCGATGGTTTTGTAGAAGCTGTTTTCTTCCATTGAAATAACCTTGATAATATAGTCCTGCTTTTCACGAAGAACGGGATAGGCGTTTTCGTTTTCTTTAATAACTGTTTCACAAACCTCTGCAAGGAAGGGTCTGTCAATGCCTAAAAGTCTGCCGTGACGAGCAGCTCTTCTGAGAAGTCTGCGAAGGACATAACCTCTGCCTACATTGGAGGGGATAACACCGTCACCAATCATAAATGTTGTTGAACGGATGTGGTCAGTAATAACACGAAGGGAGATATCACTCTTTTCATTTTCGTGGTATTTTACACCTGCAATTTCCATTATGTGCTTCATAATGTTCTGAACTGTGTCAACCTCGAAAATATTATTAACATCCTGAGCAATGCAAGCGAGTCTTTCAAGACCCATACCGGTAACAATATTGGGCTTTGCGAGAGGAGTGTAGTTGTTTTTGCCATCGTTTTCAAATTGGGTGAAAACAAGGTTCCAGAATTCTACATAACGGTCACATTCGCAACCAACCTTACAATCAGGGCTGCCACAGCCGTATTTTTCACCACGGTCATAGTAAAGCTCTGAGCAAGGACCACAAGGACCCTGACCGTGCTCCCAGAAGTTGTCTTCTTTACCGAAACGAACCATATGGTCAGGCTTTACACCAACATCCTTGGTCCAGATGTCGTAAGCCTCATCGTCTTCGAGGTAAACGCTGCAATAAATTTTATCCGGATCCATTTCCATAACCTTGGTACAAAATTCCCAAGCCCACGGAATAACCTCTTTTTTGAAATAGTCACCAAAAGAGAAGTTACCGAGCATCTCGAAATATGTTCCGTGACGAGCAGTAATACCAACTCTTTCAATGTCGGGCGTACGAATACATTTTTGGCAGGTTGTAACTCTCTTTCTTGGTGGAGTTTCCTCGCCTGTAAAATATTTTTTCATTGGTGTCATACCCGCATTGATAAGAAGAATACTCTTATCTCCCTGGGGTACAAGGGGGAAGCTGGGAAGTCTTAAATGGTCTTTGCTTTCAAAGAATTTAAGATATTTTTCCCTTAATTCGTTAAGTCCTGTCCATTGCATAATATGTTGTCTCCTTTAAAAAAATAAAAAGCACGCTTTCACCAACACGGGACGGAATAACCGCGGTACCACCCGAATTGTGCAAAACGCACCACTCAATTTGACGGTTAACGCCCGTCAACGTACTGTTTTCAGTATGACTCCGCAAGTAGCAAATTTAAAGGTGGTAAGAAACTTTCAGCAACCGTTTCCTCTCTGAATACCATTACAATAAATCATCTTGCATCGCAGTCAATTTAATATATACAATTGTATTATAATGAAAAATATCAAAAAGTCAATAGTATTTGTTTTTTGTGCTTGACTTATTGTGGAAAAGGTGATATAATTCCTAATCGTTGCGGTATGTCCGCATAAATTTTCCTTGCTCTCAAATAGGTATGGGAGCCGGAGTCCATAAGGAGGTGCAAACGATGTCAAACTATGAGACAATTATCGTCTATTCACTTGCTAACGGTGAAGAGGCTGCAAAAGAGCTTCATGCAAAATTCCAGACGATGATCGCAGAGAATGGTACAGTTGACAGCGTTGATGAATGGGGTAAGCGTAAGCTTGCATACCTTATCAACGATGAAGAAAACGGTTACTATGTTCTTTACAACTACTCTTGTGAAGCTGATTTCCCTGCTGAACTCAGCCGTGTTCTCAAAATCACAGATGGTGTTCTTCGTTCTTTGGTTATTAAAAAGTAAGAGGTGTGAAAGATGCTTAATTGTGCAGTTATAATGGGTCGCCTTACAGCAGACCCCGAACTTCGCCAAACTCCTTCAGGTGTTTCTGTTACAAGATTTACTGTTGCAGTTGATAGGGGTTATGTTAAAGCAGGCGAAGAAAGAAAAGCAGATTTTATTAATGTTGTTGCTTGGAGACAGACAGCTGAGTTTGTTTCAAGATATTTCCAGAAGGGCTCAATGATTGCTGTTCAGGGTTCTATTCAGACAGGTTCCTATGAAAAGGATGGCGTTAAACGCTATACTGTTGAAATCAGTGCTGACAATGTTAGCTTCTGTGGTTCAAAGAGTGAATCAGGAACAAATGGTGCCCCCTCAAGTAATGCTAATACAGCTGCACCGTCTTTCTCCAACGGTAATGTTGACGATTTCGCAGCAATGGCTGACGATGATGACTTACCGTTCTAATTCTAATAGGAGGTAAATTTACAATGGCTTACGATAAAAACGATCGCCGTCCCAACAAAAGAGGCCGCAAAAAAGTTTGCGCTTTCTGTGTTGAGAAGGTAGAAACAATTGATTACAAAGATACAGCAAAGCTTAGCAGATATACATCTGACAGAGCAAAAATCCTTCCCCGCCGTGTAACCGGTACTTGCGCTTATCATCAGAGAGAGCTTACTACCGCTATCAAGAGAGCAAGACAGATTGCCCTCCTTCCCTACACAGCAGACTAATCTTTTGTGTATTGCACTTTGCCTTTCCGTTTTATTCCCCAAAACTTGCGTACTTTTGTACGCTTCGGGGTTCATAAAACAAAAATTCAAAGCACACTACAACAAAAATATACTTGTAATTTAGGTATCCTCTTTAGTGAGGGTACCTTTTTTATTTGTTAAATAAAAGTTACATTTTGTCGAAGGTATTGAAAGAAGTCTTTAATTATGGTATCATACATAAGCATAATATATGTATTTACTTTGTTTTGAGTTAGGACTTTTATATATGAAAAAAATCAGACATTCCTTTTTGGTTGTTGTGTTTTTAGGTATTGTTCATACGCTTTTGTGTGTTGCTTATAACTATACATATTTTTCAACCGAATTTAATTTTGAAGAAAAGTTCCAAGGTGTTTTATATTGGGTAATGCTTATGGTGGCTTTTCTTGCAGGCCCGTTCTTTTATTATCTTACGGGGCGGCTTTGTAAAGGTAAGGGTAGTAAAAAGCTTATTCTTGTTTCATTGTTAGTTATAAATGTTTCAGTCAGTGTTTTGGGAATTGTTTCCTTTTTTTCACCAGCACTTCTGGATACATATCGCTTAATAAATGCTCCATCATATCTTTATTATTCGCTTTTTTCTGACTCGGTTATGTATGTAGCAATTCCTGCGATGATTATTTCTTCGTTGTTTCCTGTTTTCTTTTTCAAAATCGGTTACGTTAACAAGCCCAGAACCAATAACGAAATTAAGATGGATGAGCTTGAGATAAAAGAAGAAAAAGAGTTATAAAAATTACCGACAGTATTTTGAGGATACTGTCGGTTTCTTTATATAGTTCCGTCGTAAAAAGCTTTTTTGAACCATACATCTGTAACTTGGAATTCCTTTTGGTTAAGATAGTTTAAAATTCCTGCATCACTTTGAAAATCGAATTTTAATTTATAGGAATATAAAAATTGTTTTTTGTAGCCGCCAAAGCTTTTGTTTTGTGCATTTGTTCCGTATTTGCCATCGCCTAAAAGCGGATGACCCAAATAGGAGAAATGTGCCCTTATCTGATGGGTTCTGCCGGTTAAAAGCTCAACCTCTAAAAGAGAAAGCCCGTCCTTGTAGCCTAAAACTCTATATTTAGTGGAAATGTGTTTGGTTTTATCATTTCCTTTGTCGCTGACGTAAACCTTGTTCTGCTTTTCGTTCTTTTCAAGGTAACCCTCGATGAGTCCGCTTTCCTTTTTTAGCTTACCGATTACAACGCAAAGATAAAGCTTATGCATTTCACGATTTTTAAGCTTTTCGTTAAGTATACGCAGACTTTCAGCATTTTTTGCACCAATGATAATACCACTTGTATTACGGTCAATTCTGTTGACAAGAGCCGGTGCAAAAGAGCTTTCTTCCTCCGGATTATAATCGCCTTTTTCATAAAGATAACGCTTAACTCTTGTAATAGCTGTGTCTGTATAATTACCTTCGTCGGGGTGGGAAAGTAGTCCTGTAGGCTTGTCTATAAGAATTATATTTTCATCCTCGTATACAATATTAAGGTTTTTTCCTGCATTAAGGAAATCGTATTTGGGTTTTACAACTTCAAAAAACTCATCGTTTATATACATAGAAACAATGTCATTCTCCTGAAGTCTGTAGGAAATTTCCGAGCGTTTATTATTAACCTTTATTCGCTTACTTCTTATGTATTTATACATAAGGGATTGGGGGAGTAAAGGTACGGATTTGGAAATGTATTTATCTAGTCTTTGTCCCGAATCATTTTTATTAATTATAAATTCTTTCACTTGGCTTTCAACTCCGTAGCAATTTTTTCGAGCTTCTTGAAGCGCCTGCTGATTGCAGAACGAGACAGCTCGGGGGTCATCATTTTGCCAAGCTCATCCAAAGATATCTCGGGATTTTCAAGCCTCAATGAACATAACTGAGCTAAATCCTCAGTCATATCAGATAACTGTATTTTTTCTAATATTTCTTCAATAAGTGCAACCTGTTTTAAGCCTGCTTCAATTGAACGAACCATATTTGCAGAATCAAAATTGGAACGACGATTGATCTGGTTTTTCAGATCCTTCATTGCACGGGTCTGCATAATCTCTAAAAAACCTTTGGTTGAACCTACAAAGCCTATAAAATCTTCAACGGAAGCAGCTTCCTTCAGGTAAGCAACACAGCTGTTGTTTCTCATTAGTTTTTTGGGGTTCATACCCAATTCTTCAATAATACGCATTAAATCCTCGCATAGCTTTACTTTTGCAACGCTGAATTCAATATGGTAATCCTTCTCAGGGTCTGTAACACTTCCACAAACAAGAAAAGCGCCCCTCAAAAAAGCTTTCGAGCAGCAGTCTTCATTGGATTGTTCCAGGTTTGACAGGTTTACTCTTAGAGTGAGCTCCTTGCCCGTATAACCGAAATATTTTAAAATTTTAAGTCTGTCGGCTTTTGCTTTGATTTCTACTTTGTACTTACCTGATTTTGTCTGAGTAATCTCAGGTGTAACATCCGTCAGGTCACGGATTGTTGTGCAATAATGCTCGGCAACAGCTTGAATATCCGTCATAATGGAAATTTCGGAGGGAGAAAATGACCTTCCGAAAATGAGCATACCGAAAGCCTCCGCCTTGGTACAACAGGCGGAGGATATTAATTCTGTTAATTCTGTTTTTACATCCGAAGAAAACGACATAATTACCTCAGTATAATAACTTCCGGCTCCAATGTGACACCGGTTTCTTTTTTTACTGTTTCTTGTGTAAGCTTTATAAGGTCCAGAATATCTTTTGCAGTAGCATTATTTTTGTTGATAAGAAAGCCTGCGTGTTTATCACTGATTTGTGCACCACCAAGGGATTTACCTTTAAAGCCACATTGCTCAATAAGTGCTCCGGCATAATGCCCTTCAGGACGTTTGAAGGTACTACCTGCACTGGGGTATTCAAGAGGCTGCTTATCCTTTCTGCGGCATAGGAAGTCGTTCATAGCAGCTTTTATTTCCTCTTTTGGAGCCTTTTTCATTTTGAATTTTGCAGAAACTACGATACAGCCATTCTTTTTAAATGCTGAGTGACGGTAAGAAAACTCTGCTTCGTTAACGGGCATTGTTTTCAATTCTAATTTTGGTGAAAGGTAGGTTATTTCAGAAATAACATCCTTAACCTCGCCACCGTATGCTCCTGCATTCATAAACACTGCACCACCACAGGTACCTGGAATACCATAGGCAAATTCAAGACCGGAAAGGGAGTTCTCTAAAGCAAATTTACAAAGAGTTACAACCTTTGTACCTGCACTACAGCAAATAACATCCTCTCCCTCAAGGGAAAGCTGTGTCATTTCATCCCCGATTTTAACAACAACCTTGTCAAGACCTTCGTCAAGTACAAGTACATTAGTGCCATTACCAAGAATGGTGAAAGGTAAGCCCTCTGTTTTTACTGATTTGAGAATTTCTGTTAATTGGGTTTCGTTTTTGGGCTCAATTAAGAGGGGACAAGGTCCACCTACTTTAAATGAAATGTGATTGCAAAGCATTTCGTTTTTATAAGCTTTGCAGCCTATTTCAATTGCTGAGTCAAAAAGTCTGTTTATTTGTTCAGTGTTAATTTTAATCACCGTCAATCATCAAGTAATGCTGCACCGATAATACCTGCATCGTTGCCGAGAGCAGCAGGAATAATAGCAGCTTGTTTCTCTGCATAAACGCTGTAACGTTCTGCTTTTACCATATCGCGAATAGGCTTGAGAATTTTCTCACCCTGACCGCTGATGCCACCACCGATACAAACAGCTTCAGGCTGCAGAGCGTTGATAACGTTAGCAAGACCTATTGAAACGTAGTAAAGATATCTGTCAACAACTTTTTTTGCAATTTCGTCACCCATATCAAGAGCGTCAAAAATTGATTTACCGTCAACCTTATTAAGGTCACCTTCGCAGGTTTTCCAGAGAAGACTATCACGGTTGCCTTCCATTGCTTCAACTGCCTGTGAAACAAGTGCTGTTGCAGAAGCGTATTTTTCCCAGCATCCTTTTCTGCCACAGTTGCAGGGGATGCCGTCGACATTAATAACCATATGACCCATTTCACCGCCACAGAAGTTGCTGCCACGATAAATTTTACCATCAATGATAATACCACTACCAACACCTGTGCCGAGAGTTACTGCCACAAAGTTTTTTACACCGTTACCACAACCTGCAACAGCTTCGCCAAGAGCAGCTGCATTTGCATCATTTTCAAGGTAAACGGGCTTGTTGAATCTTTCTTCAAGCATCTGTTTTGCAGGAACATTATGGAATTTAAGGTTGTTTGAAAATTCAATGGCACCTGTGTCCTTGTTTACTGAGCCGGGAGTACCGATACCAACAGAAATAATCTCATCATAAGAAATACCTGCATTGGTAACAGCCATATCAGCAGCTTCCTTAATAGAGTCGAAAATTTCTTCAGCAGGACGGGGGGCGTTGGTTTTAACCTTGCCTCTACCGATTATTTTGTAATTTTCGTCAATAACACCTACGGCAATGTTTGTACCACCGAGGTCAACACCAATTCTATACATAATTATATCTCCTTTACATTATTTAATTCCAAGATTCAACCTCTTTGGTTGGAGCGTCAAAATCCTCCATACCAAGCTGTTGCATAAGCTCACGTGCTGCATTGTAGCCTAACTTTTTCTGTCTGTTATTCATAGCGGCAATTTCAATGATAATTGCAAGATTTCGTCCGGGCTTTACGGGGACGGTTGTTGAGGGGATTTTTATTCCTAAAATGGATATGTACTCGTCCTCAAGACCAAGACGGTCATAGGCCTTCTGGCTGTCCCATTGTTCAAGCTGAATAACCATATCAATTTTTTCTGTAAGCTTAACAGCACCTACACCGAAAATGTTACGGGCATTAACAATGCCTATACCACGAAGCTCCATAAAGTGACGGATGTTATCAGGCGAGGAGCCTACCAGCGTTTTTGAAGAAACCTTTTTGATTTCAACAGCATCGTCTGCAATAAGACGGTGGCCACGCTTAATAAGCTCAACAGCAGTTTCGCTTTTACCGACACCACTGTCGCCCAAAATCAAAATACCTTCACCATAAACCTCTACCATAACACCGTGACGGGTTATGCGTTCTGCAAGCTCGGTTCCTAAGTATGAAATAAGGGTTGCGGTAATTTGAGATGTGATTTCTGCTGTTCTTAGCAAGGGAACCTCGTATTTCTTTGCAAGCTCCAGCATAACCTCAGGATAATCAATGTTACGGGTAATTATAACAGCAGGGGGCTTAAATGAGAAGAAAAGATCAAGACGTGCTCTTTGTGTTGGTTCATCAAGCTCTTCAAGGTAGCTCATTTCTGCAAGACCGATAAATTCAACTCGCAACGGGTCAAAGTATTTTTCGTACCCTGCAAAAAGAAGGCCGGGTCTGTTAATGTCCTGAGAACGTATAACAAGCTCCGAATCAGGCTTGTCGGGCAGATATATTGTTTCAAAAGAATGGGTTTTAATAACCTTTCTGAGAGGGACAGAATATTTACCGCTCAAAACAACTCCTCCTTAATTTTATACAATTATAGTTATTATAAAACAAAAATATGGATATGCCAATAGAAAATACAATATTTTTTATATTTTTTAATGCTGAATGTGGAGTGCGGAATGCGAAATGTTGGGTACTGCGCACAGCATTTATAAAAAATACTTGAAAAATTTGTAAATGTATGATACTATACTTTCTGTATGAAAAGGCATTGACGGAGACAGTAGCTCTTTTGCTGAAACAAGCGAGTCGGGGATGGTGCAAGCCCGGTAGGATGCAAGGATGTCGAATATCACTCCCGAGCTGAGAGCCGAAAACAGTAAGCTTCTCCGGTGGTTCACCGTTACAGAGCAACGTATGATGGTACGGTTAATATAGGTGGTTGCAAAGTATGACTTTGTCCTGTATTACAGGGCGAAGTCTTTTTATTTGTTAATAAACATTTATTTTATATATTGGAGGTAAAGTCAATGTACGATCCTATTTCCCCCAACGTGAATTTCGTTGAGCAGGAAAAAAAGATTGAAGAGTTCTGGAGAGAACACAAAATCTTTGAAAAGAGCATCGAGGACAGAAAAGACGGAACACCCTATGTGTTCTATGATGGTCCCCCTACTGCTAACGGAAAGCCTCATATCGGTCACGTTCTTACCCGTGTTATTAAGGATATGATTCCCCGCTATCGCACAATGAAGGGCTGTATGGTTCCCAGAAAAGCAGGTTGGGACACACACGGTCTTCCTGTTGAGCTTGAGGTTGAAAAGCTTCTTGGTCTTGATGGTAAAGAGCAGATTGAAGAATATGGTCTTGAGCCTTTTATAGGCCACTGTAAAGAAAGTGTTTGGAAATACAAAGGTATGTGGGAGGATTTCTCACGTACAGTTGGTTTCTGGGCTGATATGGATGATCCTTATGTAACATACCACAACGAATTTATAGAGTCAGAGTGGTGGGCACTTAAAAAGATTTATGAGAAAAATCTTCTTTACAAGGGCTTTAAAATTGTTCCCTATTGCCCCCGTTGTGGAACACCTCTTTCATCTCATGAGGTGGCACAGGGCTATAAAACAGTAAAAGAGCGTTCTGCAATTGTACGCTTCAAGGTTGCAGGTGAGGATGCTTTCTTCCTTGCTTGGACAACAACACCCTGGACACTTCCCTCAAACGTAGCACTTTGCGTAAACCCTAATGATATTTATGTAAAGGTTAAAGCTGCAGATGGCTTCACTTACTATATGGCAGAGGCACTTCTTGACAAGGTTCTTGGCAAGCTTGCAACAGAGGATGCACCTGCTTATGAAATTCTTGAAAGCTACAAGGGTATTGACCTTGAAGGTAAAGAATACGAGCCTCTGTTTGATTATGTAAAACCTCTTTGTGACAAGCAGAATAAAAAAGGCTTCTTCATTACAGCTGATACTTATGTAACAATGACAGATGGTACTGGTATTGTTCATATTGCGCCTGCATTTGGTGAGGATGACGCAAAGGTTGGCAGAAAATATGACCTTCCCTTTGTACAGCTTGTTGACGGTAAGGGTGAAATGAGTGAGCCTACACCTTACGCAGGTACATTTGTTAAGGATGCAGATAAATTCGTTCTTATTGACCTTGAAAAAGCAGGACTTCTTTTCGATGCTCCCAAGTTTGAGCACGAATATCCCCATTGCTGGAGATGTAGCACACCTCTTATTTACTATGCAAGAGAATCCTGGTTTATCAAAATGACAGAGGTTAAGGATGACCTTATCAGAAACAACAACACAATTAACTGGATTCCCGAAAGTATTGGTAAGGGTCGTTTCGGCGACTGGCTTCAGAATGTTCAGGACTGGGGTATTTCCCGTAACAGATATTGGGGTACACCACTTAATATCTGGGAATGTGAATGTGGCTGTCGTCACTCTATCGGCTCAATTGAAGAGCTTAAATCAATGAGCGACAACTGTCCTGATGAAATCGAGCTTCACAGACCCTTTATTGATGCAGTTACAATTAAGTGCCCTGATTGTGGTAAGGAAATGCACCGTGTTCCCGAGGTTATTGACTGTTGGTTTGACTCCGGTGCAATGCCCTTTGCTCAGCACCACTATCCCTTTGAGAATAAAGAGCTTTTCGAGGCACAGTTCCCTGCAGACTTTATTTCCGAAGCTGTTGACCAGACTCGTGGATGGTTCTATTCTCTTCTTGCTATTTCAACCCTTATTTTCAACAAAGCACCTTATAAAAATGTTATCGTTTTAGGTCACGTTCAAGACGAAAACGGACAGAAGATGAGTAAATCTAAAGGTAATGCAGTTGATCCCTTCGATGCACTCGAAAGCTATGGCGCAGACGCTATCCGTTGGTATTTCTACACTAACTCTGCTCCCTGGCTTCCCAACCGTTTCCACGGTAAAGCAGTTGTTGAAGGTCAGCGCAAATTTATGAGCACTCTTTGGAATACTTATTCCTTCTATGTGCTTTATGCAAATATTGATAAATTTGACCCCACCAAATATAACATTGAAGATTGCAAGCTTTCCGTAATGGATAAGTGGCTTCTTTCAAAGCTTAATTCAATGGTTAAGGCTTTTGATACAAACCTTGCAAATTATCGTATTCCCGAGGCAGCAAAGGCACTTCAGGAATTTACTGATGAAATGAGTAACTGGTATGTTCGTCGTGGCAGAGAGCGTTACTGGGTACAGGGCATTACAGAGGATAAGATTGCCGCATATATGACCCTTTACACAGCTCTTGTTACTACTGCAAAAACAGCAGCTCCTATGATTCCCTTTATGGCAGAAGCAATCTACAGAAACCTTGTTTGCAATGTAGACAAAGCTGCTCCCGAAAGCGTACATCTTTGCGAATTCCCTGAAATTCAGGAAAATCTTATTGATGCAGAGCTTGAGAAGAATATGGATGAGGTTGTAAGCATTGTTGTTCTTGGCAGAGCTGCAAGAAATGGCTCAAACATCAAAAACCGTCAGCCTCTTAACACAATGTATGTTCAGAGCGATAAAAAGGTAGAGGGCTACTTTACTGATATTATCCGTGAAGAGCTTAATGTTAAGAATGTTGATTTCGTTGATGATGCTTCCGGCTTTGTTTCCTATATCTTCAAGCCCCAGCTTAAAACACTTGGTCCGAAATACGGTAAACAGTTGGGTGAAATCAGAGTAGCAATGGCTGAGCTTGATTCTTCAGCAAAAGCTACGCTTGATGCTGAAGGTAAGCTTGTTCTTAACCTTGCAGGTGGTGATGTTGAGCTTACTCCTGATGATATTCTTCTTGAAACAAAGCAGAAGGAGGGCGTGTTCACAGTTTCCGACAGAGGTGTGACTGTAGCCCTTGATACAGAGCTTACTGCTGAGCTTATTGAAGAGGGCTTCGTAAAAGAGCTTATCAGTAAGATTCAGACAATGAGAAAAGACTCTGATTTCAATGTTATGGACAGAATTAATGTTACCCTTACAGGTAATGATAAGCTTTTCGAAATTGCAAAGAATAACGAAGCAACAATTTCAACAATTGTTCTTTCTGATTCAATTTCCGATGGCGACGGTGCAAACGGAAAAGAATGGGATATCAATGGTGAGAAGGTTGTTATCACAGTAACAAGAGTATAAAACAGTCATATTTAGCGCATATGTCATTTTTCTGACACTCGGCGTATCGCATACGCCTTCGGACAGAGAAAAAGCCATCTGCATCTAAATCTGACAGTTTTATATTGCACTGATTTTACAAATGAATTTTTTGAAAGGCATCGCTTCGGCGGTGCCTTTTTTAATAGCAACTTGTTTTCTGTATATTTATCCCATTTTCCAACAAAATAAAGATATAAATTTTTATTTTTAAGGAGAATGTAAAATGTGCGGAATTATAGGTAAGGTGGGTACAGGGAATGTTTTTCCTGAGCTTTTAAACGGACTGAAAAACCTTGAATACAGAGGCTATGATTCTGCAGGTGTTGCCGGAATTGTCAATAATAAAATAATTCGTTTCAGGCAAGAGGGCAGGGTTGCTGAGTTAGAGGCAGAAATATTGAAGGAGAAGCCTGAAAGCTTTATCGGAATAGGGCATACACGTTGGGCGACTCACGGTAGCCCCACAAAGGAGAATGCGCACCCGCACCTAAGTGCCGACGGTAAATTTGCTCTTGTGCACAATGGAATAATTGAAAATGCAGAGGAAATAAAAAATACAGTTTTCTCGGAGAGCTTCAAGTTTTCTTCCCGGACAGATACAGAGGTTGCTGTTCAGTTAATGGGAAGATTTTATAAGGGTGATATCATTTCTGCTATCAGCGAAGCTTGTAGGGAACTGACAGGAAGCTTTGCTTTCGGTATTCTTTGCGAGGATACCCCGGATACCCTTTATACTGTGGGTAAAAACAGCCCGTTATTGTTGGCAAAAACCCAAAGTGGATGTTATGTTACTTCAGATTTATGCGCAATAGATGAAAAAATCGAAGCTGTTTTCAGACTTACAGACGGAGAAATATGTGCTTTGACGGAAAAGAATTTTAAATTTTTTAATCCATCGGGAGAGCCTATTGAAAAGCACCCGGAGCAAGCAGAAAATTCTCGTTCTGCTTTTTATAAAGGTGAATACGAGCATTTTATGCTTAAAGAAATTTATGAGCAACCCAAAGCTATAAAAGATACTGTAAATTCTTTTATAAAATCAGATGAAGTATTTTTTACCGGTATGAATATTTATGATAGCTTTATAAAAGAGCATTTGAAAAAAATTGTCATTGTTGCTTGTGGCTCTGCCTACCACGCAGGACTTTCAGGAAAGTGTATTCTCGAAAAGCTTTGTAAAATTCCCTGTTCGGTAGAAATAGCTTCGGAGTTCAGGTATTCAGAGCCTTTAGTAAACGAAAGCACGCTTGCAGTTTTTATAAGTCAAAGTGGTGAAACTGCTGACACCCTTGCTGCATTACGTCTTGCAAAAAAACGGGGGGCAAAAACGCTTTCTATCGTTAATGTTAAAGGTAGTGTTATAGCTGAAGAAAGCGAAAATGTTATATATACTAAGGCAGGGCGTGAAATAGCTGTTGCTACAACCAAGGCATACAGCGCCCAGCTTGTTTCCCTTTATGCACTTGCAATATATATCGGAAAAATTAAAGAAAGTATTACAGCCGAAAAATATCAGCAGCTTATAACAGAGCTTAGGATATTACACGAAAAGGCAGAGAAAACAATTAGTTGTACTGCCGAGGTAATGAAAGAGCTTTCTGTGAAAATACACAAGGAAAAGGATGTTTTTTTTATTGGCAGACTTTCAGATTATGCAACAGCTGCAGAGGGCTCTCTTAAAATGAAGGAGATAAGCTATATAAATTCACAGGCTTATCCTGCAGGTGAATTGAAGCACGGTACAATTTCATTAATTGAAAAGGGGACTTTTGTTATAGCAATTGCAGGTAACAGCAAGGTTTTTTCAAAAAGTGCAAGTAATATTTCAGAGGTTAAGGCACGAGGGGCAAAGGTGGTTTTTGTAACCGATGAAGGTGAAAAGGATGCTACTGTTGAAGCAGATTATATGGTGACGGTTTCTGGAACCTTACCCGAATTTCGAAGCTCGCTTTTAGTGTTACCCTTACAGCTTTTAAGCTATTACACGGCAAAGCTTTTGGGGTGTGATATTGACAAGCCTAAAAATCTTGCAAAAAGTGTAACGGTGGAATAATTTACATCACCCCAACCTTACAAAATCTTAATTTGATTTATTCACTGCTGTATGTTATCATTTGAATGGTGATAAATATGGCAGTGAAAATTCTTGTAACTGAAGATGATGTTTTTCTTCGTGACGGGCTTTGCGAAATGCTCAAAAAGGAAGGCTATGATGTTGTTACTGCAGGAACAATTGAGGACGCAAAGGCAAGCTTTTTGAAAGAAAGCTTTAACCTTGTAATCCTTGATATTATGCTTCCTGACGGCAACGGCTTTGATATGTGTTCATTCATTCGCTCGAAGAACGAGGATGTGCCCATACTCTTTTTAACTGCTTGCGATGACGAGGTTCAGGTTGTTCGTGGTCTTGATGCAGGTGCAGATGATTATGTTACCAAGCCCTTCAAGCTTCTTGAGTTGCTTTCACGAATCCGTGCTCTTTTAAGAAGAAGCAAATCAACAGTATATAGTTGCGAGAATATCGTTATTGATATAAACACTATGACCGTTAAAAAGGATGGCGAAAATGTTTTTGTTACTCCAACAGAGTTTCAGATTCTTTCTGCTCTCATAAGAAACAGCGGTGTTATTGTTACAAGAGCAATACTGTTAGAGAACATCTGGGATGAAGGCGGTTCATTTATTGATGACAACACTCTTTCCGTTCACATCAGCCGACTTCGTGAGAAAATCGGTCCTGAGCATATTGTTACTGTCAGGGGGATCGGTTACAGATGGGAGGACGGCAAATGAGTCCTTTAGAAATTTGTTTGATTATTTCTGTTTGCTTATTGCTTTTCGTTGTATTGATTTTGAGTATCTTACTCACTAACAACAAAAGAAAAGTAAAAAGACTTACTAAAAGTATCAATAAATATCTTGAAAAAGGTGAATTGACAAAATTCAGTACAAAAGATGATAGCTTTGCACCTCTTCAGAATGCAGTTTGTGATTTGGAAAATGCTCTTGAAGTGCAAAAGCAAAACACCGAGTCCGAAACTAAAAAGAATACAGATTTTATTGCAGATGTTTCTCACCAATTGAAAACCCCTCTTGCAGGACTTCGCCTTTATCTTGAAATGGATAATGCTCAGAACCCTACAGAGCATACAGAAAAAGAGCTTCAGCTTGTGGAGAAAACCGAAGAGCTTGTTGCAAAGCTTTTACGCCTTGAAAAGATAAAAAGTGATACATATATTATGGATTTTCAGTTTTATGAAATCAGCGAAATCCTAAAAAGCATACTTCTTGATATGAAGCATATTTTCCCTGAAAAGCAGTTCGCTGTTGTCGGCAAAAGCCGAATGAGATGTGATAAAGAATGGCTGACAGAAGCTTTGGGGAATGTTATCAAAAATGCCTGCGAGCATACTGATAACAATGGCGAAATCAATATAATTATTGAAGAAAATGAACGCTCCACAATTGTTACTGTTTCCGATAACGGTGGCGGTGTTGATAAGGATGATGTTGGTAAGCTCTTTAAGAGATTCCACAGAGCTAAAAATGCCAAGCCTCAGAGTGCAGGAATAGGTCTTGCTATTACCAAAGCCATCGTTGAAAAGCACCACGGAACAATCAGTGCAGTGAATACTGCAACAGGACTTGATATTATAATGTGCTTTCCGCATATTGATGGGTATCAGGCTATTTGATTTTTATCTTACAATAAAAAATCTCCCTTTGGGTTGACAAAGAGAGAAAACAAACATATAATATAAGTGAAATAAGGCAAACCGATAGACGGTTAGTCTTCAAAATTAGTTATAGAAATAATCGCTTAGTTTTGCAGACAGGGCGGTTATTTCTTTTTTGTTAAATTAACAACCAGTGCAATAATTGAAACGATAAGAGAGCAAAATAAAAATAACTCACTATATGTAATCATAAGCACCGCCCTCCTCTCAGGAGGGAAAAGTGCCCTCCGTATAAAGAGGACTAACCGCCTACCGTTTAAGGTCTGCCTTATTCCACAATTATTCTATCATAGGTTATTTGAAAATTCAATATAGTAACATTTAAAACTGTCCGAAAGGGTAGTTTTTCTTTTTATCTTACGAAATCGTAAGATAAAAGTCACCTGAAATTAAGATTGATGTTTTACAATAGAGTCAACATAGGGGACGGGTGTTCCCGAAAAACAAATTCAAAGGAGAGTTTTCTATGAATATTATCGAATGCAAAAACCTCACAAAGGAATATTTAAGTGGTGAAAATACAGTTGTGGCACTTAACGATGTGTCATTAGAATTTGAAAAAGGGGAGTTTTGTGCAATAACAGGTCCTTCAGGTTCAGGTAAGTCAACCTTTTTGCACGTTTTAAGCAGTCTTGAAAATGCAACATCAGGTGAGGTTATTTATAATAATGAAAGCCTTAAAAATTATAACGATAATCAGCTTTCAATCCTCAGAAGAAGACGTTTCGGTTTCGTTTTTCAGGCATATAACCTTGTAGAAGAATTGACAGGTTATGAAAATATTTTGCTTCCTATTATGCTTGATAAAAAGAAACCCGATGAAGAGTATTTGAAGAAAATTATTGACATTCTCGGCATTGAAGACAGACTTTCTCATTTGCCTTCTGCTCTTTCGGGTGGTCAGCAACAGAGAATTGCTATTGCAAGAGCACTTGCAAATAAGCCTTCAATCCTTTTTGCCGATGAACCCACAGGTAACCTTGACGGTAAAAGTGGTAGAGAGGTGCTTTCACTTCTTAAATATGTAAGTAAGGAATTAGGCGTAACCCTTATTCTTGTTACTCACGATTTGCACGTTGCCGAGCAGGCAGACAGAGTTATCAGAATCGAAGACGGTGCTGTTGTTGAAGATAGTAAATATAATCAATAAACCTTATTTGTAAGGAACTGGCTTGCCTGTTCCGCTTGTTGCTTTAAGTAAGTTTATTGTGTGGTATGGGCAAGCCCATACCTTACGGTAACGACACTAATCAGCAAATCGTAAGGTACAGGCTTCCCTGTACCACAGAAAAAGGATGTTATTATGAAAAAATTAACCTTTAATTCCCTTGCTTTCGGTAACCTGAAGCACAGGAAAAAGCAATATTCCTTGCTTATTATCGGCATCATTCTTTCAATGGTGTTTTCTTCAGGCTTTGTGTTTTTCGTTTCAAGTGCGGTTACTTCAGCTCTTGAAACTCATAATTATCTTTACGGAAAACAGGAAAACATTATTGTTAATACCGTAAAGAATGAAACAACGGAGAATTTGTTAAGTTCAAACGGAATAACTCACGGTTATGCTCACGTTGTGGGGAAAATTGCAGCTAAAGAAGGAGATATAACCGCAGGAGCTTATGTCGGTTGGTTGGATTCCGAGGCAAAAGAGATTTATTATCAAAGCCTTGCCGAAGGCAGAATGCCTGAAAAGGAAAATGAAATAGCTATAGAAAAAAGCGCTTTAAAAAGACTTGATGTTGACTATAAGCTGAATGATAAAGTTTGTTTTGATTTTTATGTTAAGAATGCTGATGCAGAGAAAGAAAAAGCAATAAAAAAGGAATATACGCTTGTTGGTATTTTGAACGATAAAAGGTCAAATATTGAAAAACAGACATATTCCAGCGATATAGATATACCGGCAGCGTTTGTTGCTGATAATACTCAGGTAGAGCTTGGCGGTAAAGAAGCATTACATCTTTTTATGTTAGATGTTCCGGAAGGTTTTATGAATAAATATATTGAATTGGTAAGACCTTTAAGAAAAAGTTATTACAGTAATGATGGTATGGGCTGGTACACAACGGGCGGCTATGAGGTTTCTTTTACAATTGCAGACACCTTCGGTATAAATGCTCCGTATTTACTTGTTCTTGTTTTTGTTGCGGTTTTGGCAATAGCTTCTAATGTGGGTATCGTAAACGCTTTTTCAACAAGCTTAAAAGAACGGAAAAGGCAGATAGGTCTTTTGAGAAGCGTTGGTGCAACTAAGCGTCAGATTATAAAAATATATGGTAAGGAAACCTTTGTTTTGTGTCTTCTTTGTACACCAATCAGTATCTTGATTTCTGTGGTTGCAGTTTCATTTAGTGTTAGTACTTTTGGAGAAAACTTTATTTTTAAACCTAGTTGGTGGGTGTTACCTTTAAGCGCATTGTTCAGTATTTTAGTTGTTGTCCTTTCGTCTTTAATTCCTTTAGGTTCTGCTTCAAGAATTACTCCAATGCAAGCGATCAGAAACATTAGTATTAATAGAAAAATTAAAACTAAAAAAATTAAAACACAAAAAGAGTTTAATACCTCAAAGCTTTTAGCTTCAAGAAATATTAAGCTTTATAAAAGCAAACAAATTTTGACAAGTATAATTCTTGCTATTGCAGTTTTCGGTTCTCTTTTCGGATTTGCTTTAGCAGGTGGAGTAAAAAAAGAAAATGTTTCACTTAATGCAGATTACGAGATTACTTCAGAAATGGATTATGCTTCACAAAGACTTGCTAATTACGATTGGTTCCGTTACGGGCTTTCTGAAAACGACATACAGGAAATACTTTCAAATCGTTTTGTGGAAAGTGTTCGGGGAACAAAAGAAACTAACGGATATATTGAAGTTGAAGAGCTTACAGATTACTTAAAGCTTTGCAATTATGCAACAGGTGTTTATCCTGAAAGTGTAGACGGAGTAGAAATAACAAAAGAAAACTACGAAAAATATCAGGAAATACCCATTGAAAATACCGCGGTTATTGAAAAAGCGAATATTACTTCACCGATTCTTCCGTTGGATTTTATTGCATTACCGGAAGATAATTTCGATGATGAAAGCAAAACTGTATTGGAAGGTAAAATAGATATAGATAAATTAAACTCCGGCGAAGAAGTAATCCTTGTTTTACCCAAACGCTTAGAACTCAATACATTTCACTACACTTTTGACGATGAGGACTATAGCTTTTCTGATCTTAATGTAAACGCAAAAGCATCTGAGGTTCCTGATGAAGAATTAACTATTCTGAATTCTGCTGAACTGACAACAGAATTCAAGGTCGGGGACAAGATTAAAATAGGTTGGATAATGTCAAATGACGGTAAAGAGCCTTTGGATTATGGGGAAGAGGGTGCTGAACCAACAGTTACAAAAGATGCCTTCGATCACGAAAAAATAGAAAAAGAAGTTACTGTCGGTGCAATTATTTATGAGTATTCAGGTATAATCACACCATTATTTAATGGTCATTGTAATCCGTGCCTTTTAACAACCATTGACGGTTTGGATACTTTTACAAAAAATGTTCCCTATGAATATATTGAAGTGAATCTTAACACAGAGTGCACTGAGGAAATAAACAACGAAATGACAAGTCTTTTTGACAGACTTTTAGCCGGTCAGGACAAGTTTGTTAACTCATTATATGAAATGAATAAGGAAAATATACTTTCAATTAAGACTTTGTATATAATTGTTACTTCAATTATAATTTTACTCTTTACATTATGCGGTAGTCTTATTAACAATGCTCTTACTGCACGAATAAGAGAAAGTAAAAAGGAAATCGGAACGCTGAGAGCAGTTGGTGCATCTGTTAAAGATATTTCAAGTTCATATATAAGGCAGTTACTGTCGGTTCTCGGTTTCGGAACAATTTTAGGTTTTGTAGCCTTTGCACTTTTCTATGGTATATATTGCCTTGTATTCATAAGTATGGGCGACACTACCGATGACTTTATTCTGACATTCCGTGAAACAATTGTTGCTGTTATAGCACTCTTTGGTTGCTGTATAGGAAATGTTTATTTCAAGGTTAAAAAAGAAATGAAAAACAGTATTGTTGAGAATATAAGAGAACTTTAAAAGAATGCGGAATGTGTGGCAAAGCCACAGCGATATAAATCCTGACAGATTTGCGATATATCTAACGATGCGATATGCCTGTGGCACGATATGTGCCTGACGGCACACGATAATAAGGATTTATATCATATCGCATTGAGCGTAGCGAAATATATCGCATTTATTCTAAAATATATCGCACAAGCTTGCTTGTATATCGCTAAATATAATGTCGTGGCACGAAAATGCACCGTAGAAGCATGCGGAATGAGCTTCGTAAAATTTATACTTTATTCCTTACAGGAAGATGGTGAAACTATGAAAAAGAAAAAATTAACATTTAACGCTCTTGCTTTAGGAAATCTGAAGCACAGGAAGAAAAGATATACCTTAATGATTTTAGGTATCATTCTTTCAATGGTGTTTTCTTCAAGCATTATTTACTTTGCTTACAGTATTTACACAACATCTCAGGAACAACGCAAAGCAGAGTTGGGTTTATATGACAAATTCTTTGGTGTTTTCAATGAAGAAATGTATGAAGCCGGAAAAAGCAGAGGTGCTTTTGAAGAAACAGGCTTCGGTGAAACGTTGGGTTTGATTTTTACTGATAAAGAAGAAAAAATCAACGGAACACCAATTGCCAAGCTTGATGAAACTGCAAAGAAGCTTGTTAACCCGATTTTGATAGAAGGTAGTTATCCTGAAAAGCAGGGCGAAATTGCTATTGAACAAACAACACTTTTGCAGTTAGGAATTACTGCAAAGCCCGGTGATAAAATCGAATTAAAAATGCAGGTTCAGGATGGCGAGGATTTATTACCGAAAATTAAAGAAAAAACCTTTGTTTTATCAGGCGTTTTAAAGGATAAAAGATCTAATATTCTTTACAGTGTTGATGATAAGGATGTTCTACCGTCAGCTTTTGTCAGCGAGTATGAAAAGGTTGATTTAGGCGGAAAAGCAAATAAGATTGTTTATTATAAGCTTACTGATGACGGTTGGAACATAATTTATGATGTTATGGCGGAATATGACGGCTTCACTAAACAAATTGATGTTTATAGTGATGTGCGTGATTTTATGTCTGACCAATTTTCATCATTACTGTTCATTGGCACTATTGTTGTAATTTTGCTTCTTGCCTCTTCCGTTGGTATAATTAATGCTTTTACAAGCAATTTAAAGGAACGGAAAAAGCAAATCGGCATGTATCGTGCTGTCGGTGCAACCAAAAGGCAGATAAGAAAGCTTTTCGGCAGAGAAGCAATTTTGTTAAGCGTTATCTGTACCCCCATAAGCCTTTTGATTTCTTATGGTGCAGTGAAAATTATTGTAAACAGACTTTTTGAAAACGCTTATTTTGAGCCTAATATATGGGTGCTTTTAGCTTGCGGTGCATTCAGCATTATCTGCGTTATGGCAGCATCCTTTATTCCTTTGGTTTCAGCTTCTAAAATTTCTCCTATGCAGGCAATCAGGAATATTGAAGCCACAAGGAAATTGAAGAATAAAAAAGTGAAAAGCCAAAAGAATTTTAACGTTTCAAAGCTTATTGCAAAAAGAAACCTAGTTATTTCAAAGGGCAAGTTAGTTGTTGTAAGTCTTTTTCTTGTTATCACAATTATATTTTCTTCTTATGCACTTTCATATCTTTCCTTTGCTAAGGATGATTTATATGAAGATGATTCTGACTATAACTTGCACTTGAGCAGAGATTCAGGCTATTTTGCAATTAACTATCCGAAAGGCAATAACGGCTTTACCGAAAATCATAAGCAGACAGTTTTAATGAACGAAAATATAAGGTCTGCATATGGTTATAAATGTGCAAAGGCTAATATTTTAGTTGATAAAATGACGGAATATCAGCAAATTGCAGATGCTGATGTCATGGAGCCCGATATGGATTTGCTTTCTCTTAACGAGTCAAATTATCAAAAGGTTTTCAAGCATGGTATGAGTCAGGAGAAGCTTGACATTGCTAATGTTGCAGGCTACGAAGGAAACTTTATTGCAAGCGAAATTATAGCTTTGGATGAAGAATTGATAAACAAGATTGATAATCTTCGAGATGGTGAAATAGATATAGCAAAGCTTAACAGCGGTGAACAGGTGCTTCTTCTTGCACCTGAAAAGGTATATTTAACTCTCCGTTCAGATGAACACGGAAATTGGCTCAACGTATATGAACAGTTAAGTCATATTGAACAGGCTAACAACAGGCACGATGGAAGCGTCAAAATAATTGCAGAAAAAGAATGTGATTTCAAGGTGGGTGAAGCTCTTGATTTGAGTGTTCTTTTCAGTGAAAAATCCAATGAAGATTATGATGTAACAGGCGAAACAGTTGTAAATAAAGAGGATTTGGAAATTAACAATAAAAAAGTTGAAATCGGTGCTGTTGCTGATTCTTCTATTGCGAATGATACATTGATGTTGATTTATGCAGGGGGTGCGCCATTTAAAATTGTAACAACGGTTGAAGGAATGGAGCATTTCTTCCCGAGAGCAAAGTATAAAGAAATTATGTTCGATTTAAAGGGCGAATGTAACGATGAAATTGATGCAGAGATAACTGATTTACTTAAAGGTATTGTTAATTGCGTTGATGAATCTGATTATATGTCCAACTATGAATACAATCAGGAACAAAAAGAAACAATTAAAGGGTTGACGTTCCTTGTTTATGCTATTGTAATTCTTCTTTTTACAATCTGCGGAAGTATTATCAATAATACAATTGCAGCGAACATCAAAGAAGATAAAAAGAAAATAGGTACACTTCGTGCAGTTGGTGCAAATGAAAAGGAAATTTCAAAATCATATATTCTCCAGCTTCTTTCAATGTTCAAATGGGGCTTCGGAATCGGTTTTGGTGGATTCGCTTTGTCATATTTGATAATAGTGCTCACAAATAAATATACAAGCCTTGCTGAGGTTCTTGTGTTCAATCCTTGGGTTACACTTTTGTTAGGTCTTATTCTTTTCGCAATCTGCTCATTGAGTGTGTATACGAAGATAAGAAAAGAAACAAGGAACAGTATTGTAGAAAATATACGTGAGTTATAAAAAATGCGGAATGCGGAGTTCGGAATGCGGAATGAGCTTCGCAAGAGGTAAATATAGAAAAATTAAGTGAAGAAAAGCGAAGCCTATCCCTCTTTTTTCGTAAAACGAAAAAGGAGGGGGGACCGCCCTTGAATATTTTCAATTTATTGATAGGTGTATTTCGTGCCTATTGGTGCATTTTAAAATAAACTTATTCGGGGTGGTGGGTGGTACATAAAAAACGAAATAAGTACAAGGATACCACCCACCGTTCCGTTCCGACTTTAATCTATTAGCGAATATATCACCCGTGATATTCTTAAATATAACAACAGTTTATTTTGAGAACGGTCCCCCCTCCTTTTTGCCAAAGCAAAAAAGAGGGATAGGCTTCGCAAAACTTGTATAATGTCTGTAACAGAAAGATGTGATTATATGAAAAAATTATTTATATTTATGCTCTGCTTAATGGTGTGCGTAATGCCTTGCCTGGCAGCGGAAGAGGGCGCAGAGAATGTGACAGAAACTACAGAAGTCACAACTGAAGCAACCACTGAAGCTACAACAAAAAAAGCAGAAGAAACCACCAAAAAAGCAGAAAAGACAACGAAAAAAGAAAAGACAACAAAGAAACCCGAAAAGGAAGAGGATAGAGAAGAAGCTCTCGAAAAAAATGAAGAGGTGCAAGAGGATAACTCCCAACCTCGCCTTATGGTGACAAGCTATGTTGTTGAGAATGATTATTTAACTCCTGAAAAAGAAGGAAAAATAACTGTAACTCTTCAGAATATGCACCCATCAAAAGCGGTGAAAAATATCAAGCTTTCTATTGAAGATGGTGCTGATGAAATCCGCCCCGATGGTATGGGAACAAAATATGTTTCATCAATCGGAGCAGGAAAAATTTACAGTTGGGAAATAAGTGTTTCTGTTATTCATTCTGCAACGGTAGGTGAGCATAAGCTCAGCTTCACTTGTGAATACGAGGATAATATGGGTTCGGGTTACTCTGCAAACGATACATTAAGAGTTCAGGTTCGCCAGCCTGCGAAGCTGGATTATGACGGTGCAAAGCTTCCAGTTAAGGTTGTTCAGGAGGATACGGTTACACTTAACATTAACCTTATGAACACCGGTAAATCCACTCTTTATAACTGCAAGGTTGAATATGATATTGAAGGACTTGAATCAGGTGGCAGTAGCTTTGCAGGAGAAATTCCTGTTGGTGAAAGCAAAACTGCAACTGCAAATCTTCGGGTTGACAGCGAAAAAACAGGTAATGTAAAAGGCACAATTAAAATTACTTATGAAGACGCTTTCGGTAAATCTTTTGAAAAAGAGCAAGAGGTAAAAACTCTTATTGAAAAGAAGGTTATCAAGGCTGAGAAAAAGGAAGAGGAAGAAAAGAAAAATCCTCTTTGGTGGCTTTTCCTTCTTGGGGGTCTTGTAGTCGGTGGCGGTCTCGGCTTCGGTATTCCCTTTGCAATTAACTCCAAAAAGCAAAGAGAAGAGGATGAGAAGAGACTGTAAAAAATGCGGAATTCGGAATGCGAAATTCGGAGCGAAGGGGCGCGAAAATGCGCCTGAAATTAAAAGTTGAATCAACAAAATTAACAAAACGGTAACTGTTTATTTGTAACAGTTGCCGTTTTTGATTTTGGGGTTTGTTTTTATTTTCGTTTACTTGTATAATAAGCTTATATGACCTGTAAAAAGGAGAAGTTTTTATGCTTGAAATGAAAAACGGAAAATTCTATATGGATGGCGAGGAATTTCATATTTATTCGGGGGCTATGCACTATTTCAGAATTCCCGAGGAATACTGGCTCGACCGCCTTATGAAATTGAAGGCTGCAGGTCTTAATACTGTTGAAACCTATGTGCCCTGGAACTGGCACGAGCCAAAGAAAAGCCAGTTCAATTTTGATGGTATGCTCAATATTGAAAAATTCGTTGAAACTGCACAGAATTTAGGGCTTTATGTTATTGTACGTCCGGGTCCTTATATCTGTGCCGAATGGGATTTTGGTGGGCTTCCTGCCTGGCTTCTTAAAGATAAAAATGTAAGACTTCGTTGTTGGGACAAGACATATATAAAAGCTGTAGAGGATTTTTATAAGGTTCTTATTCCAAAGCTTGTTCCGTACCAGCTTACTAAGGGTGGAACACTCATTGCAATGCAGATTGAAAATGAATACGGTTCATTTGGCAGAGATAAAAAATATCTTTACTGGCTTCGTGATTTAGTTAAAGAATTGGGTATTGATGTTCAGCTTTTTACGTCTGATGGCGAAGATAAATATTTCTTCTCAGGTGGAGGAATACCTGAGGAGTGGATGGTAGCTAACTTTGGTGGCTATAATGAAAACCGTTTTAATGATTTGAAGCTGCTCCAGCCTGATAAGCCTTTAATGTGTGGTGAGCATTGGTGTGGTTGGTTTGACAGGTGGGGTGCAAAGCACCACTCCGATAATCCCGAAGAAACCCTCGGCAGAAGCCTTGACGGCTTTTTTAAAGAGGATGCAAACTTCAACCTATATATGTTCCACGGTGGTACAAACTTCGGTTTTTCCTCCGGGGCTAACTACTATGATTGTTATTGCCCTACAACCACAAGCTATGACTATGGTGCACCCTTAACCGAAAATGGTGCATATACAGAGAAATACTTTATTCTTCGTGACAGAATGGCAAAACAGTTGGGTAAAGAGCTTCCCGAGCTTCCCGAAGATGCTAAAACCAAGAATTACGGCAAGGTTCAGTTAACTGAATTTGCAGATTTAAAGGATGTTTACAAGAAGTTTGCAGTACATAAGAAATCCTGTTACCCGGAATATATGGAATATTACGGACAGAATAGTGGCTTGATTCTTTACAGCACAACCCTAAGGGGCTTTTATGATGATGTAGAGCTTAATGCATTTGGCGTTCACGATGTTGCATATATATACATAAACGGTGAATTAAAACACACCTATGACAGAACAAAGCTTAAAGGTAAAGAGCTTTATGAAGAAAGCTTTTCTGTTCCGGTTAAGGGCTTTAAGGGTGAAGTTAAGGTTGATATTCTTGTTCAGGCTCTTGGCAGAATTAATTATGCAAGACGAATTTACGACAGAAAGGGTCTTGGTGAGGTTTACCTTGGTGGTCAGGCAATTGTTGACTGGGATGTTTACTGTATGGAGCTTGACGTTGCACCACAGCTTAAATACAAAAAATCTCATAAAGATTTTCCTTGCTTTATGAAGGGTACCTTCAAGGCAGATGAAAAGGTAGATACCTTTGTTGATATGAGAGGCTTCTCTAATGCAGTTGTTTATGTTAATGGTTTTAATCTTGGCAGATTTTTGAAGAGAGGACCCCAGTATACACTTTACCTTCCTGCCCCCCTTCTCAAGGATGAAAATGAAATTGTTGTTCTTGAGCTTGAGGGATGTAAGAAAAATGAAATAAAGCTTATTGATAAAGCTATTTTAAAATAAGTCGGAAATAAGGTGATTGTTTGCCTATGGTAATAAAAGACCTTCTAACAAAGGTCAAGGAAATGCTTCAGGAACTGAAGCTCTATTGGAATCAACCCCGCCCCGGTGAATATGTGCCCTATAAAGAGGTTATTATGCTCTCTGTGGGTTGGATGGCTCTTCATATGTCTGTTCAATGGACTATCGGCTTCGGTGTCGGTAACCAGTTTACAGGTATGACCTTGGGAATGAATAACAACGAGCTTCTCATAATGGGTTATATTTGCCAGTTTTTGGGCTATGCACTGACTCCTCTTAATGCCTGGATTGTTGATAACCTTCGCAGCAAGGATGGTAAGTACAGAGTTTATATCAAGCTTGCCATTCCCGCAATGGTTCTGACCCTTCTTTCCCTATGGCTTCCCTATGAGCAGATTCGTGATGGTAGTCATCCGCTTTCAAGATATTTTATGATTGGTCTTCTGTTTCTTATAGGTCAGCTTCAGGGTGGCGTTCAGAGTTGGGTGCAAACGGGTGTTACAAATATGGTTCACGTTATGACTCCCAACACTCAGGAGAGAACAAAAATAATGGCTATAACAAGCATCATTTATTCTCTTGGTTACTCCATAAACAATGTTTACTATCCACTGATGGTTGACCTGCTTACCGACAACGGACAGAAATACACAATGACATATTTCCGAGGTGCATATACGCCAATGGCTTTGCTTATGCCTGTTGTATTATTTGCGTATTTCGGTACAAAGGAAAGGCTGGTTCTTCCTAAGAGTCGTATTACAAAAATGAGCTTTACAAGCTCAATGAGAGCAGTTGCAGGAAACAAGATTTTCTGGATTAAATGTGCTGACGGCTGGAACAATTTCCTTGAGGGTGCAAAGGGCAATATCTGGGATTGGATGGTATATCGTGCACATATTATGAAGAGTACTACCTATGGTCTTCTTAATACTATTTCATATAACGCTAACTTTTGGGGAATGTTATTCTCACCCTGGTTTATAAAAAAATTCGGTAAAAAGAAAATCAAAATCGTCAAGAATATTATTCAGGTTTTCCTTGTTGCCTCTTATTTCTTGTTCTATAAAAGTCCCCTTGCAGGTGTAGGTCTGTTTATTGTTTATACGCTTGATCGCTTTGTTGATACCTATAATGTTATTGACAGTGCTATTGAATCGGATATGCGAGATAATCAGCAGTACCTTATCGGTGAACGTGTTGACGGTGCTTTCGGTTTCGTTTCCACTTATGCAGGTGGTGCAATTAATGCAGTAACTAATCTTTTCATTCCTTGGGTATATAAGAAAAAAGGCTTTGACGGAAATGACTATTCAGTTCTTGATGTTTATATTGATTATGACGAAACTCTGCCTTTATCAAAGCAGAAGAAAAATCCCAATTGCGTGCTTTATGAATTGATGGATACACTTCTTGTGATTTCCATAATAGGTGCTGCAGTGGATGTGCTTCCCTGGTTCTTGTATGATATTTCTGAAACAGGTCAGAAATCTATGATTCGTGCTATAAGAATCCGCACTCTTGTTGAGGATGAGGATTCCGGAAACAGAGATGAAGCTGCCTATATTGAAGGTTGTGAAGCAATTTTCAAAGCCAAAAAATTCTTCGGTGTTGAAAAGGTAACGGATTATAAGGAAAAATTAAAGCTTGCAAAAGCACTTCCCGATACAACTGAAAGTGAAAAAGAAATTCGTCGACAGGCAATAAAAACAGCAAAAGAATACATTAATGATGCTGAAACTCACAATGAAGAGGTTGAGATTGCAGATTTTGTTATGCACGAGCTTAACCGTTTTGAAACTGAGTTTGGCAAAAAACAGCTTGAGCTTTGCAGACTTATTACAGCAGGTGGACCACAGAATTTCTATAAATGTGCAGAGGAAGCACAGAAGCTCAGCATAGCTCTTCCCAATAGTGAGGATAAAGAGGAGCGTACCTGGAGAAAGCAAGAGGTGCGAAATGCGAAAGCTCTTCTGAAATCTGAAAAGCTCGCAAAGAAACATTATCCCGAAGGAATTGTACCTTTCGATAATCAGGTTTACGAGGATGCTTATAATATGCCTGATGACACAAGAGAACAGGCAAAAGCTAGACGTAAGGCTATGAGAAAGGCAAGTAAAGAACGTAATATTTACGGTATTGTTGCTGCGCCTTATCTTTCTGCTTTAAGAACGCTCAAGCTTTATGAAGGCTATCAGAAGCTTGAAGAATTAACAAGCGATTATGATGCTGTTGTTAATCAACGTAACCAACGCCTTGATGAAGAAAGAGCAGAACAAGAAAAACTTGCTGCCGAAAGAAACTTTGATAAAGAAAGCAAAAAGGCAAGTAAAAGATTAAAAAAATAACAAAAGCTCATATATTAACCAAAAACCGGTATTCACCCAAAAAGTGAATACCGATTTTTTTATGGTTCATAAGGGAATACAGGCATCAATTCAAGCTTGAACTGATTAATTCTGTGCATACGGTCAATTTTATTTTTTATTTCTTCGTCTTCGCAAATTCCTTCTCTTATATATCTGTCAAGGACAGCATAGGTAAAGCCTAAATTGTCTTCATCGGTTTTGCCGCAAAGTCCGTCAATGGGCACTTTTTCAACAAATATTTCGGGAAGGTTCAAAGCTCTGCCTATGGCCTTAACCTCTTGAACAGTCAGCTTTGAAAGAGGGGAGAAGTCGCCAACGCTGTCACCATATCTTGTGGAGTAGCCAACCCAATCCTCTGAAAGGTTACAGGTGTTTGCAACCCTGCCGTTTACACTTTGAGAAACTGCATAAACAGTTGCCATTCGTAAACGGGGCGGAAGATTTGTTGTAGCTTGTGTGTTGATTTCTACACCACTTTTCTGAAGCTCATTCATAAGACCGTTGTAGGCATCGTTAATGTTAACTGTGTAGCTTTGAATACCGAGGTGCTCTACAAGGGCTTTTGAGACGTCAATATCAAATTGCTCACCCTTGGGCATTAAAACCCCTACAACATTTTCCTTCCCTAAAGCTTCTACGAGGAGTGCTGCTACAACGGAGCTGTCCTTGCCACCCGAAATGCCGACAACACCTTTACAGCCCTTGCCGTTTATTTCAAACCAATCCTTTATCCATTGAACAATATCATTTTTTACTTTCAATGCATCAAATGACAAAGAAATCATCCCTTTACTAAAAGTTTACTTTTATTTTAGCCTTTTTAGCTTCTGTTTTCAATATTTTTCTTCAAATAACTTGAAACAACAATAATTAACTTGTATAATTAACATATATGGCTTCTCGGAGGTAGAAAAATGACAGTTAGTAGTGCTATAAAAAGCCTTGTAAAATATGGTGTTAAGGAAGGGCTTTTAGACAGCTTGGACGAAATCTGGGCTGTTAACAGAGTGCTTGAGGTTTTGGAGCTTGATGCTATTGATAGCGATGCAGATGTTTTTGAAGATGCAACACTTGAGGAACTTTTAAAGGTTTTACTTGATTATGCATGTGAAAACGGAATATGTGAGGATTCTGTTGTTTACAGAGATTTATTTGATACAAAAATTATGGGGGCAATTTGTCCCAGACCTTCAGAGGTTGTTAACAAGTTTAATAAGCTTTATAGTGAATCACCTGAAAAGGCGACTGAATTTTACTATCATATTTCAAGAAAAAGTGACTACATAAGAGAATACAGAATCAAAAACGATATGAAGTGGATTACCCCCACAGAATATGGCGATATTGATATTACAATTAACCTTTCAAAGCCCGAAAAGGATCCTAAGGCAATCGCTGCAGCACTTAAAATGAAGCAGAGCTCATATCCTTTGTGTATGCTTTGTCCCGAAAATGAGGGCTATGCAGGCAGGGTCAATCATCCTGCAAGACAGAATCACAGAGTTATTCCCCTTGAGCTTGAAAACGAGAATTGGTGCTTACAGTATTCGCCCTATGTTTATTACAACGAGCATTGCATTGTCTTCAGTGCCAACCACGTACCTATGAAAATCAGTGAACAGGGCTTCAGAAGACTTTTTGCTTTTGTTAAAAAGTTCCCCCATTATTTCGTTGGTTCAAATGCAGATTTACCCATTGTTGGTGGTTCGGTTCTTACCCATGACCATTTCCAGGGTGGAAACTACGAATTTGCAATGGCAAAAGCGCCTATCGAAACTGAAGTAGCCTTTAGCGGCTATGAAGATATTAAAGCAGGAATTGTTAAATGGCCTATGTCTGTGCTTCGTCTTATTGGTGATGATACCGACAGAATTTGTGAGCTTTCCGGGAAAATTCTTGCAAAGTGGAGAGGCTACACCGATGAAGAGGCTTTCGTTTTTGCAGAAACTGATGGTGTACCCCACAACACAATTACACCTATTGCACGTTTCAGAAACGGTAAGTTTGAAATAGACCTTGTTCTCAGGAATAACATCACTACAGAGGAATATCCCGATGGTGTTTATCACCCACATCCCCAGCACCACCATATCAAGAAGGAAAATATCGGTCTTATTGAGGTTATGGGTCTTGCAGTGCTTCCGTCCCGACTCAAAACTGAAATGGCAACGCTCAGAAATGCTATTATAGAAGGTAAAGATATAACAGCAGACGAAACCATCGCAAAGCATTCCGAGTGGGTTGAAGAAATTAAAAAGAACAACACAATTACTGCTGAAAACTGCGAAAAGGTTTTGCAGGATGAAATTGGTAAGGTTTTTGCAGATATCCTTGGTCAATGTGGAGTTTTCTCCCGTGATGAAGAGGGTAAGACACAATTTTTGAGATTTGTTGATGCAGTAAACGTATAATATAGCGGAGGATAAAATTATGTTTGAAAAAATCAGATCACAATTTTTAATTGGCAAGGCTGATGTTCAGCAGAATGCTTTTGACGGCAGAGGCTTTACATTTGAACTTAAAGAAACCGAAAAATCCATTAAAGGTATTTTGAAGGCAAAGGTTAACCTTACAATGAAATCTTTTGAGATTATAGGTGAAAAGGATTTTGATGATGAGGATTTATTCTTTGCTAACGGCTACCAGGCCTGGACAACTTCCCGTGAGTTTTCAAAGAAGGACACCTTTAAAGGCTTGATTAAAGCTGCAAACATCAACAAATTCTTAAAGCATTTTGCAGGTCTTTCAGGTGACTACCATTTTGAAAGCTATGGCGAGGAAGGTAAATTCCACGGTTATACATATTGCTACTTCCGTGAAAAGGGCGAAAAAGAAATCAAGCTTTATGGCTCAAAGAGTGAGCGTCAGGGCTTCACAATTTTTGCTGTTGATATGAAGGATGATAAATTCATTATCAGAAAAGATGTTGAAGGTCTTGCTCTTGCAGCAGGACAGGAATATGAAATCTTCGATATTGCAATCATCAAAGGCGATATGGATGATGTAATGGATAAATACTTCTTTGATTTTGTTGGCTGTAAGAAACCGGCTATTGAGCACCTTTCCGGTTACACATCCTGGTATAACTATTTCCAAAATATAAGCGAGGATATTATTCTTCGTGACCTTAACGGTCTTGACAGAGCCAGTGAAGAGGTTAATATCTTTCAGGTGGATGATGGTTATCAGCAGGCAGTTGGTGACTGGCTTCTTATTGACGAAAAGAAATTCCCCAACGGAATGAAATATATTGCAGATAAAATTCACGAAAAAGGCTATAAGGCAGGTATATGGCTTGCTCCCTTCAGTGCGCAGGTTTCTTCAAAGCTTGCAAAGGAGCATCCCGACTGGCTTCTTACCCATAACCGTAATGGTAAGAAAATGCTTGGTTGTCAGGGTTGGGGTGGTGCGTACACCATTGATATTTACATTCCCGAGGTAAGAGAGTACATTAAAAAGGTATTCAATGAGGTTCTCAACGTATGGGGCTTCGATATGGTTAAGCTTGACTTCCTTTACAGCCAGTGTATTGAACCCAGAAACGGTAAAACCCGTGGCGAAATAATGTGTGATGGTGTAGACCTTCTCCGAGAAGCTTGTGGAGATAAATGGATTCTTGGCTGTGGTGTGCCCATTGGTGCTTGTATGGGTATATTTGATGCTTGTCGTATCAGCTGCGATGCAAATAAGGACTGGTCCTTTAAGCTTTCAAACGGCTTGAGCCAGACTGCGCTTCTCGGTCTTGTAAGGGTTAACCAGGAAAGTCCTTCATCACAGAATGCAATTATCAACACAGTATTCCGTAACCATCTTGATGGCAGAGCCTTCTGTAATGACCCCGACGTATTTTTCCTTCGAGATTTCAATTTGGGTTATACCTGGGAGCAGAAGCTTCTTCACGGTAAAATCAATACTGTTTGCGGTAACGTGCTTTTTGTTTCCGATAACGCAGGTGATTTTGACGACGAGAGAATAGGCTACCTTAAAGAATTCTTTAAGGATAAAGATTACAAGGTTAACCTTGCAGAGTTTATTGACGATGATGTTATTCGTCTTGATTTTTCTGAAAACGGAGAAGATAAAACTCTTACCTTTAACCTTACAACAGGCGAAAGCAATGTAAAAGAAGTACTATAATTTAATGCCCCTGTTAAAGAAAACAGATTTTCGTTAACAGGGGCATATTTTAAACCTTAATTATTCCGAAGCCTTCAAGAACGGAGAATATAAGAATTGCAACAATACAAACGGGAGCAATATATTTAATAACAATTGTGAAAAGTGTTTTCCTTTTGAACCTTCCACCTTGCTCAATTTCTTCTATAAGCGCTTTTGGTTTGATTATAAAGCCTATAAGAATACAAGTGAGAAGGGCTACTACAGGCATTATTACGCTGTTGCTTATAAAGTCAAAGAAATCAAGGAACTGGAAGCCGATAATAGTGAAATCCTTCCAGATGCTGTAGCCGAATGTTGAAAGAAGACCGAGAATAATTGATAAAAGAATAACTGCAAAACAAGCTTTCTTTCTGCCCAGATTGAATTTATCCATAAAAATAGAAACGATTGTTTCCATAAGCGAAATGGATGAGGTTAGAGCTGCAAAAAGAACCATAAGGAAGAAAAATGCACCTATTACAGAACCTGCAGGCATTGTTTCAAAAACCTTGGGGAGAGTAACGAACATAAGACTGGGGCCTTTGCCGAGGGCACTTTCGTCACCACCGGAGAAGGAGAATACAGCCGGAATAATCATAAGACCTGCAAAGAATGCAATGCCTGTATCAAAAAGTTCTATTTGCTTAACGGAGCCCTCAAGGCTTACATCCTTTTTCATATATGAACCGTAGGTAATCATAATACCCATTGCTAGGCTCATAGAATAGAAAAGCTGTCCCATAGCAGCA
Organism: Acutalibacteraceae bacterium; assembly: GCA_045543695.1. GTDB lineage: Bacteria > Bacillota > Clostridia > Oscillospirales > Acutalibacteraceae > DTU089. Next base: position 58,009 of record JAZPXQ010000023.1, read on the forward strand.
AGCACTGTTGTTATTGAGAATTTACTGAAATCAGGAGTGAGATAATATTTAACACCTTCAAGCGCACCGGGCATAAACATTGAATAAACTGCAATGAATATAACCATTACTACAAGAACGGGCATCATAATTTTGCTTACTTTCTCAATACCCTTTTCAACACCACCAAGAACAACTATTGCAGTTAATCCGAGGTAGAGAATAAACCAACCGATTGGTTCTATGGGCGAACTGATAAAGTTGTTGAAAAAACCATCACCTGCAGCACTTGTCATATTTCCACTTACAAAGGTGAAAAAATATTTCGCAATCCAACCACCAATAACCGAGTAGTAGGGGAGAATGATAATTGGAACAAGTGATGCAACAATACCTAAAAAACCGAAACGCTTGTCCAGCTTTTTATATGCACCCAAAGCACTGGTACCTGTTTTTCTGCCGATTGCAATTTCAGCACACATAAGTGCAAATCCGAACGTAACTGCAAGGGCAAGGTAAACCAAAAGGAAAATACCTCCACCGTGTTTTGCAGCAAGATATGGGAACCTCCAGATATTGCCAAGACCAACTGCAGAGCCTGCAGAGGCAAGAACAAATCCTAATTTGCCTGAAAAGCTACTTCTTTTTTCTGCCATTTTAATACCTCTGATTATTTATTTGTTAAAACACAACCTGCACATTATTACACATTTTTACTTAAAAAACAAGGGTTTATTTCTTTTGACTGTTTAAAATAATAAAAAACTTATAAAAATACGATGTTATTGTATATTTTTGTTGTTTTTTTTATTTTATGTGCTATAATACTTAATTATATTTACTTTAGAAGGAGATAAATATGGGTACAAGTACAATTTTAATATTACTGACTATCGTTTTCTATCTTGGAATGATGATAGCTATTGGTGCGAAGTTTTCAAAGGAAAATAAAGATACTTCGGACTTTTATTTGGGCGGCAGAAAATTGGGACCTTTTGTTACTGCTATGAGTGCAGAAGCTTCCGATATGAGTAGCTGGCTTTTGATGGGTCTTCCAGGTGTTGCACTTATTGCAGGTCTTGCAGAAGCATCGTGGACAGCTATAGGTCTTGCAGTTGGTACATATATTAACTGGCTTGTTGTTGCAAAAAGAATTCGTTTATATTCAAGTAAAATTGATGCTGTTACATTACCTGAATTCTTTTCAAAAAGATTTGGGGACAATTTAGGTCTTCTCAAAATTATTGCAGCAGCAGTTATTATCATTTTCTTTATTCCTTACACAGCTTCAGGCTTTTCTGCTTGTGGTAAGCTTTTTGAATCCATTTTCGGTATTCCTTATATGACAGCAATGGTTGTAAGTGGTATTGTTATTGTTTTATATACAGCTCTCGGCGGTTTCCTTGCTGCTTCAACAACTGACTTTATTCAGTCAATTGTAATGACGATTGCTCTTGTGGTTGTTCTTGGCTTCGGTATCAATTATGCAGGTGGTTGGGATCAGGTTTGTGCAAACGCAGAAGGTCTTGCAGGTTATCTCAACTTTACAATTACCCATGGTGCAGGCAGCGTCGGTGAAGCTATTGCCGGTACAGCAGGAACAAAGCCATACGGAGCTCTTACTATTGCTTCTACATTGGCTTGGGGTCTTGGTTACTTTGGTATGCCCCACATTCTTCTCAGATTTATGGCAATTGAAAAGGTTGAAAAAATCAAGCTTGCAAGAAGAGTTGCTTCTATCTGGGTTGTTATTTCAATGGCAGTTGCTATTGTGATAGGTGTTGTTGGCTACGGCGTTGTTAAGAGTGGCGTGGTAACAGGTCTTGAAGACAGCGAAAGAATTATTATTGAAATCGCTAAGGTTATCAGTGGTGAAGGTTGGATTTTTGCAATTATTGCAGGTATAATCCTTTCAGGTATTCTTGCTTCGATTATGTCAACTGCTGATTCGCAGCTTCTTGCAGCGTCATCAAGTATATCTGAAGATATTTTCAAAGCAATAAAGGTTAAAATTTCTGATAAAAAGAAGATGCTTGTTGCAAGAATTTCTGTTATAATAATTGCTGTTATTGCTATGTTTATTGCTAAAGACCCCAACAGTAAGGTTTTTGAAATTGTTTCATTTGCTTGGGCAGGCTTCGGTGCAACATTTGGTCCTGTTGTTCTTTGTGCTTTGTTCTTTAAACGTACAAACAAATGGGGCGCTCTTGCAGGCATGGTAAGTGGTGCGGTTATGGTATTCGTTTGGAAATTCGTTATCAGTGGCTTCGGTGGTGCATTTGCAATTTATGAGCTTCTTCCGGCATTTATAATTTCACTTGTTCTTACAGTTGTTGTTTCTCTTATTACTCCTGCTCCTGCAAAAGAAATTCAAGATACATTTGAGGCTGTAAAAAACGAAAATAAATAATTAAAACAACGGTCTTTCACCAAAAAGTGAAAGACCGTTTCTTTATTTTATCTTTAATCTAATATTTCCTGCAGCTTATCGGGACGTCTTGTTGTGATATTATCGGGAGCGAGGAAGAGAATTTTATACATTTTTCTCTTTTTATTAACTGTCCATATTGAAACAAGTAAATCGTTTTCGTGAAAGGTATCCACAAGCTTTTTTGTTGCGTGATCTTTGTTGGAATTAATGCCGATAGCACCACTGTCTTTAACCTGTTGTACAAGACTCTGTAAATATTCTGGGGTTTGCTTTTTAGGCTTATCTACACTTACATTGAGGTAGTACGGTACTTCGGGGGTGTCTTTTTTTACTGCATCAACAAAATCCGGGTTTATACCTGTGTAAAAAATTCTGTCTTCTATACCATACTTCTGAGCAAGGGAATATACAGCTTTGAGATTATCAACACTTTTTACATCAATATTTACTTTTAAATTCTCGTATTCGCTAACCTTTTTAAAAGCACGGTCAAGACTTATTTCTTTGCCTTTTGGTTTGTCGTGTGCTAAAACAGGTGCTCCGTCAGAAAGGAAGTTTAAATCAAATTCAACAATATGTGCACCACACTTTACGCCTTCTTCAATAGCCTCCAAGGAATTGTCTTGAGTTTTAACGCAACCTGTATGTGCTGTATATGTAAAATTTTTCGGTAATTTTGTTTTCATTTTTTACTCCTTAAATATAAAATTCGGTCAAATTAAGAATAGACAGCAGTATAATAGAAAAAATACTTAATGGTGTCTTTTTATATAACTACCAAAGATATTGTAACATATAACAACTGAAAAAGACACAACAATTTACAGTAAATGAAATATTTGATTATTGACTTTTTTGTTGTCTTTACACACTAAACAAAAAAACAAGTAAATTCTTTATTTATTTTGCTTTCTTGGGCATTGTAAAGTGTAATTTTATGTTGTATAATAATACAGAAATGTAGATAAGGGGAAGTTTGAGCTGAAAGCTTAAATTCTCTCCACCACCCTAAAAGGAGATTATGATAGTGATTCAAAGATACGACGGATGGAAGGGTTTTGAAAGTGGAACCTGGACAAGAGAAATCAACGTAAGAAGCTTTATTAAACATAATTTCACACCCTATGACGGAGATGAAAAGTTCCTTGTGGGACCAACAAAGGCAACTCTTGATTTGTGGGCTCAGGTAATGGAGCTTACAAAGCAGGAAAGGGAGGCCGGTGGTGTTCTTGATATGGACACAAAGGTAATTTCTACAATTACATCTCACGGCCCCGGTTACCTTAACAAAGAGCTTGAAAAAATTGTTGGCTTGCAGACAGATAAGCCCTTAAAGCGTGCTCTTATGCCTTATGGTGGCATCCGTATGGCAGAAAAAGCGTGTAAGGATAACGGCTATGAAATTGACCCTGAAATAAAAGAATTTTTCACAACCCACAGAAAAACTCATAATGCAGGTGTTTTTGATGCCTATACTCCTGAAATGAGAGCCTGTCGTTCCAGTCATATTATTACAGGTCTTCCTGATGCTTACGGTAGAGGACGAATTATTGGTGACTACAGAAGAGTGGCACTCTATGGCGTTGACAGACTTATAGAAGATAAAATGGAACAGAAGGAAACAACCCGTTCCGCTATGTATTCTCAGGTTATTCAGGAACGTGAGGAGCTTTCAGAGCAAATCCGTGCTCTTGAGGATTTGAAGAAAATGGCTTTAAGCTATGGCTTTGATATTTCTCACCCTGCCCGTGACACAAAGGAAGCAATTCAGTGGTTGTATTTTGGTTACCTTGCAGCAGTTAAGGAGCAGAATGGTGCCGCAATGTCCTTGGGCAGAACCTCAACCTTCCTTGATATTTATTCTGAAAGAGATTTGAAAAACGGAGTTTACACAGAGGTTGAGCTTCAGGAAATGATAGACCATTTTATTATGAAGCTTCGTCTTATTAAATTTGCAAGAACTCCCGAATACAACGCACTTTTCTCAGGTGACCCGCAGTGGGTTACAGAGTCAATCGGTGGTATGGCGATTGACGGACGACATATGGTAACAAAAATGTCCTTCCGTTATCTTCATACTCTTGAAAATCTTGGTGCAGCCCCCGAACCTAATCTTACAGTTCTGTGGTCCACCAACCTTCCTGAAAATTTCAAACGCTTCTGTGCGAAAATTTCTATTGAAACATCCTCCGTTCAGTATGAGAATGATGACCTTATGCGCTTCCACCACGGTGATGACTATGCGATAGCTTGTTGCGTTTCATCAATGAAGGTAGGTAAGGAAATGCAGTTCTTCGGTGCAAGAGCAAACCTTGCAAAATGTCTTCTTTATGCTATCAATGGTGGTGTGGATGAAATTTCAGGTAAGCAGATAGCCCCTAAATATCGTCCCATAACAAGCGAGTACCTTGATTACAGCGAGGTTATGGAAAAATATGATGCAATGATGGAGTGGCTTGCAGAGGTTTATGTTAATACGCTTAACATTATTCACTATATGCACGATAAGTATTGTTATGAAAAAATACAGATGGCTCTCCACGATAAAAAGGTTACCCGTTGGTTTGCAACAGGTATTGCAGGACTTTCTGTTGTTGCAGACTCACTTTCTGCAATAAAATATGCAAAGGTAAAAACAATCCGTAACGATGATGGTCTTGTTGTGGATTATGAGGTTGAGGGAGATTTCCCGAAATACGGTAATGACGATGACCTTGTTGATGATATTGCTTACGATATTGTTCATCGCTTTATGACCCATATCAAGAAGAATCACACCTACCGTGACGGTATTCCAACCACATCAATTCTTACAATAACATCCAATGTTGTTTATGGTAAGAACACAGGTGCTACTCCCGATGGCCGTAAAAAAGGAGAGGCTTTTGCCCCCGGTGCTAACCCCATGCACCGTAGAGATACAAAGGGTGCAGTTGCATCCCTTGCTTCAGTTGCAAAGCTGCCTTTCGTTGATGCTCAGGACGGAATTTCAAATACCTTCTCTATAATCCCCGGTGCACTCGGTAAGGATGACCAGATTTTTGCAGGGGATATAGAAGTGAATTTTGATTGCACAGATGGTGCATGTATGAGTCCGACTCTTTTTGAGGGTTTAGATACTGACGAAGAGTGATTTTCGATTTGTACCACCCACCGCTAACGCGGTTCCCCCTCCTTTTTGCTAAAGCAAAAAAGAGGGATAGCTTAGGTAAATGATTTTATTATATTAGGAGGAAATACAATGTCAGCTACAGAAAATCAGATAGATAATCTTGTTTCCCTTCTTGACGGTTATGTTCAGAAGGGTGGACATCACCTTAATGTTAATGTTTTTTCAAAAGAAACATTGCTTGATGCTCAGAAGCATCCTGAAAAATACCCACAGCTTACTGTAAGGGTAAGTGGTTATGCTGTGAACTTTATCAAGCTTACAAAGGAACAGCAGGATGAGGTTATTTCAAGAACCTTCCACGATAAAATATAATGACAGGCTTTATTCATTCTAAAGAAAGCTTCGGTACGGTTGACGGGCCCGGCATAAGATATGTTCTTTTTATGCAGGGCTGTCCGATGCGCTGCCTTTATTGCCATAACCCTGATACCTGGAAAATCGAGGGTGGCAAGGAAATAACTGTTGAAGAGGTTATTGAGGAATTTAACAAAAACCGAGCATTTTATAAAAAAGGCGGAATAACTGTAACAGGCGGCGAGCCACTGTTACAGTTAGATTTTCTTATTGAGCTTTTTAAAAGGTGTAAGGAAGAAAAAATTCATACCTGTATTGATACATCCGGTGTTACTTATAAAGAAGAAAAGGAATATATTGAAAAGCTGGAGATTCTTTTAAAATATACTGACCTTATAATGATTGATATTAAGCATATCGAAAATGATAAGCATAAGGCTCTGACAGGGCACGGAAACAAAAATATCCTTGCTTTTGCAAAGTATCTGGAAAAAAAGGGTATTCCAATCTGGGTGCGCCATGTGGTTGTTGAGGGCTATACCGATAAACCGGAAGACTTAAATAAATTGGGTGAGTTTATAGGAAAGCTTAAAAATCTTAAAGGACTTGATGTTCTGCCATATCACACTATGGGCGTGAATAAGTACAAAGAGCTTGATATACCATACAGGCTGGAGGGCGTTTCTTCACTCTCCCAGGATAAAGCAAAAAAAGCTAAAGAACATATTATATATGGTATAAAGAAATCCCGTCAGCCCGGCTGATGGATTTTTTTAGTTTAAAGTGGTAAGTGGCAAGTTCCGGGGCGAAAAATGTACCGTATTTATTGTTTTAATCAGAGAAATGTGCACAATAAAGCAGGGGACAGGCTTTGCATTACTTTATTTTATTTGCTACCAACACAAAGTTTCGGAAGATTCCCGTTATAATTCCGTTTTTGTATCGGTAAAATCAACAAAAGGAAAAGCTTTAAATTGTGCAAAAGGGCAAAGTTTAAAAAAACACCAAAAAAATGCAAAAAAAGTATTTACAAAAAACAACTACGGTGGTAATATGTGACTGTAAGTTACGGAAGCGGACACCAAGAGTTTCGGTATTTTCCCGAACAGCTTGGAGTTTTGTTTTCGCAATATACAGAAATATTTTTGTTAAAAGGAGTTGTTCGTAAATGTTTAAATTTATGAAGAGCAAAAAGGGTTTCACCCTCGTTGAATTGATGATCGTTGTTGTTATCATGGCAATCCTCGTTGCAGTTGCAGTTCCGATCTACAATGCAGTTACAGAAAATGCAAGAAAGAAAACTTGCGCATCCAACCGTAGAAACATCATCTCTCAGATTACAAACAACGTAATGAGCGATCCTAACAAGTGCCTCCTTGGTGCTGGTTCAAGCGCTACATTCTCAATTGTTACAAACTCTGCTGGTGACGGCTACAGCGCTATCACAGGTGCTGACACTATCTTCTCCGGTGGTGCTACTACATTTGAATCTTGGTTCAATGAAAAGAACAAACCCATCTGCCCCACAAAGAGCGGTAGCTTGAAGGTTGAACTTAAAGCTGATGCTAACGATGCTTCTTCATTACAGGTAATCGTTACTTGCGCTAACACAGCTCACGTTTAATATTTAAATTACAATAAAAGCTCTCGGAGAAATCCGAGAGCTTTTTCTTGTATAGTAAAACCACGCGTTAGACGCGTGGTTCAATTAAATTATATAGCTGAAACAATTCCAAAAAGAAAACTCCTTCGTGATATAATGAAGTTGCGGTCTGCCAACTGCAACAAAAAAGTACGAAGGAGTGTGCATTCAAAATGGGATTGAATGACATAAACAGTTTATCACATACAAAGTGGAATTGCAAATATCATATAGTGTTTGCACCAAAGTATAGACGAAAAGTGTTTTACAGTGAAAAGAAAAGAGAGATAGGTAAGATATTGCGACAACTTTGCGAGTGGAAAGGTGTCAAAATATTAGAGGCAGAAGTATGTCCCGACCATATACATATGTTGGTTGAGATACCACCGAAAATGGCAGTATCAAGCTTTATGGGTTACCTCAAAGGAAAGAGTAGTACAATGCTGTATGAGCAATTCGGCGAATTGAAATACAAATACCGAAATAGAGAATTTTGGTGTAAAGGGTACTATGTAGATACAGTAGGAAAAAATGAAAGCCGAATTGCAGAGTATATACAGAACCAACTGAAAGAAGACCAAATGGGTGACCAGTTGACAATGAGTGGATACGGCCCGTTTACGGGTAGCAAGTAACAATCTTACGCAACTGGCAGACCGTACTTATGCGTTTACGCAT
>JAZPXQ010000024.1:0-19547 GCA_045543695.1 Acutalibacteraceae bacterium
CTCATATAACTTCACTGAAGTAATCAATATGCAACGAAAGATTTATGAACAAATGCTGGAATTGGTAGGTAAAAACTGATGGCAACATTTACATACATCAAAGAAACCAACCAAAGCATTGCAGCTATGAAAGGCTTGATATCTTACTGCACTCAGGAGAAAAAAATCTATGACAGGTTAAGTGAAAAAAGACTTGTGGGTGGAGTGAATTGTGATGGTGAAAATGCCTTCACTGAGTTCATGGTAACTAAGAAAAGTTACGGCAAAGTGAAAGGTACTAACTTCTATCAGTACGTTCAATCCTTCTCTCCCAGCGAAGATATTACGCCTGAGCAGGTGCATAAAATCGGCTTGGAGTTCGCTGAAAAAGCGTGGCAAGGTCACGAGGTTTTAGTTACAACTCACTCCGATGCTGACCATCTTCATAACCATTTCGTTATCAATTCCGTTAGCTTTGAAACGGGATTGAAGCTGAACCAACCACCTAATACTGTGGTTAAACTTCGAGGTTTGAATGATGAGCTTTGCAAAAAGTATGGCTTCAGTACTCTCGAAACTTACACAGGCAAGGGTGACAGTTTATCGCCAAGAGAGTATCGAGCTGCTGATAATGGTCAGAGTTGGAAATTTAAATTGATGGCAGACATCAATGATGCAATGAAGCGTAGCGGTAGCCGAAACGCTTTCATAAAAGAAATGAATAAAAAAGGCTACCAAGTATTATGGACAAGCGAAAGGAAATATATAACTTTTACTTGTCCCAACGGAAAGAAATGTCGTGACATTAAGCTTCACGACAAAAAATATGTAAAGGAGAATATTGAATATGAACTACAATTCAGAGAAAAAATGTACACAAGAAAAGACCTCTACCATAGCAAATTTGGTGGAGAGAAACTCACAGAATATGCAAAACCTTATGCAGAGTTCAATGCCAGTGATGGTTCCGATACAGGAAAAGGATTGGGATACAATGCTGGACATCCTGCAGACCAACGCAGAGCTTTATCCGAAGGTGTTGGAGATGTTTACCGAACTGATTACGGTGGAAGAGATGAATCAACTGCTGGAAGATTGGTCAGAAATGGAACAGACGAAATTCAATCAGGCGTTAACAGATGCGAAAACAGTGATTCATTCCCAGCAGGTTCAAGCGGAGAATATCCTTCGTCAGATGAAGGATTACGAGCAACAGGTTGGGAAGACTCTCGAAAAGATTACGAGAGATTCATTGGAACAAGGTTCGGATCTGCGCCAAGAAATACTGAAAGCCAAGGAGAAACTGGATATGAGAACATTTCTTATCCACTTGGCGATAAGCGTGAGCTCATCGGCAGCGGTATCGGTAGTCTTGGGAATTCTCTTTCTTCAGTCTTCATAACTGATGATGAGGATGAAGAAGAGAGGCGTAAGCACATTCAGGCTGAAGAAAATGGTGAAACCGTCGGTGCGTTATTAGGTCTTGCATCAGGTGCTGTTATGAGTGCATACGATGACCAGTCCGATGACGATGATGGTCTGACTATGGAAATTTTATGAGAAAGGTATTGGTAGCTATGTCAAATAAATGTGAGTTGCCACAACATGAAATTGATGCTCTTGTCCGTCACTTTTTACCACAGATAAAAGCTTTCTTCGAAAGTGAAGAAGGACAAAAGGAATATGAAGCTTGGCAACAAGAACAAGATGAATTGGTAGGCGAAACTAATAAGGAAGGAGGTGAAGTAAACTATGTTCAAAACTCAAAAAACAAATAAAAGAAAAGGCATAGTTGTGAAAATGATAACAACATGCAAATTAATATGTAAAGAAATCTTCAGGGCGATAAATAACCGCTGTGGCTCCTTTAAAGAAACTAAAAGTGGTCTCCCAAAACACGAACTTGAAATTCTCGCAAGACATTTCTTGCCACAGATTCAAGCCTTCTTTGAAAGCGAAGAAGGACGCAAGGAGTATGCCGCCTGGCAACATGAACAAGCCTTGTTAAAGGCACAGAGAGCCAATAACAAAGCATAAAGAATGGGCAGAGAGCGAAAGCTCTCTGCCTCAATCTTTTTATTTCAAAATTATATAGGTTGTAGGTAAAACCCCGTTGCCATTATAGGGGAACAAAATATTATTTTCTACAAGAGTACCAACAGGCATTGAAATTGCTTCCTCAAATATTCTGAAATATGCCATCTGATAAGCCTGAGATTTCAAGTGGACAGGTATATAGTTTTTAATTATCTTTGATGCGTCGTTCATTATTGCATTAGCATTTTGTTCAACCAATTCAACAGTAGAGTTGAAGCGACTCAAAAATTGCTCAAATTCTTCTTTTGTGAACACAGGAACATTAACTGCAAGTTTACCGTTATCATTAAGAACATAGCCTTTTTTTACGAGTTCCGCAACAGCAACATTCTCAAATTCATTATCAAAATCGGTTTTACCTTTCGCAATATCAATAAAAACATTTGTAAAGCTTTTTGAGGAATAAAAACTGTGATGTACCATATCGCCGTTAATGGTAAAATCAAAGAATTGTACTCTGTCCCCATTTTCGTTTTCTGTGTTTGATACGCCAAACTCAAAGCCTTTGTTTCTCATTGAATCTATCGCTTTTTCAACTGCCCAGATAATACAATTTTCACCAAACTTGTTTTCGGGAAGTTCTATTTTTACTTTTGATTGTAAATTCTCAAAAATTGCTTTGTAAAGAATACAACAAACTGTCAACCAGGCTTCCGAGTTTGAAAGCTTTTCGTTTGTTATAATTTCAGAAAGTGCATCCGAAATATTGTTTCTGAATTCCTTTGTTTTATTTGCAACTTCTACAGCACAGTCTGAAGTAAAAATCACTATGTTAGTGTAATACTTTCTGCCGTCAAGACCGAGTGCATCACACTCCACCAATTGCTTTAGGATATCTTCAATATAAGGCAAAGCAATACCTAACTCAATACTGATTTCCTCTGCCGTGAGTGTATCGTTATAACAGGCAAAGAGAATATTCTGACTGATTTTGTTTTCATAGATGTAATTATATGTATTCTTTCCGTTACCCCAATAGAGAATAGATAACTCTTTTGGATTATAGCTTTGCTCACCATATGTTCTTTCCATTGTTATACCTTCTTTCAGAATTTGTCTTGATTTGAAAAGCAGATATTTAACCATGCTTTCACTGATTGAGAGGTGTTTGGATATTTCTGAACAAGATTTATTTTCAATGTAATATAAAATAACCGCCTTACGATATTTCTCAGAAAGTAGTGCTAATTCTCGTCTCAAAAGATGCACGTCTTCTCTTTTATTATCCAAGAATTCTGCAACATTAAATAAACTATCCGTAATTTCACACTCTTTATTTTTAGCTTTTTTCTTGTACCACTGCTTATATACATTACCTGCAACTGCCCACATAAAGCCGTAAAAAGCATCTGCATTACGAATATTATCAGCAGATTTATAAATCTCAACTATAATATCTTGTGCTAAATCCTCGGCTTCAAAATGGTTAGAGGTTCTAGCCATACAATATGATAGTATTGATTTTGCCATATCGGTCATTTTAATATCAAGTTCGTGCTTATCCATTATCACACCTCCTTTTCTTTGATGTCATCGATGATTCACTTATATAGTGGAAAGAAATACTGTTTGGTTAAAGTTTGGCTAAAAATAATTTTATGCCGCCTACTTTTTTTGCAGACGGCATATATGCATTTCTTCTTCAGTTTATGTGGTAGTCACAGTGTTTGAACATTACACACAATACTCCATAAAAATCAAAAACCCGAACGTGTCACCATTGATGACAAGGTTCGGATAATTTGACTTTGGTGGGAGCGGGTGGATTCGAACCACCGAAGGCGGTGCCAACAGATTTACAGTCTGCCCCCTTTGGCCACTCGGGAACACTCCCATATTAATATTCAAAAAAATGGAGCTGGTGGACGGACTCGAACCCCCGACCTGCTGATTACAAATCAGCTGCTCTACCAACTGAGCTACACCAGCAACTTAATGCTTGACTACTATAGCATAAAAGATTTGCTGTGTCAAGAGAAATTTTTTATTTTTTTTAATAAATTTTAAAAATGCAAAATATTATCGATTTTTTTCGTTTTTCAGTCTTCGTTTCCGTTAATATACATTTCTTCAGTTTCAATTTGTCCGTTTCTCAACAATTCTTTTACAGCATTTATATCCTTTTCTTCTAACGCATCCGTTACAATATTAAATAATTTGAAATACATCTTTTTATACATATAATTCACCTCTTGAACATTATATGCAAATTTTGCATAAAAATCAATATGCAACTTTTGCATACTATAAAATAATATTGGTGATGTTATGTACGAAAGAATACGTGAATTAAGAGAAGATAATGATCTCAACCAAGCGCAAATTGCGGAAATTTTAAAAGTAAGCCAGTCCACATATTCAAGGTATGAAAGCGGTTTTCTTGATGTACCTACAGAGGTTTTAATCGCTTTATCAAAACAATATAATGTTTCCGTTGACTATATTCTTGGTTTAACAGAAAAATGATGCTCTTTGCCTTAGCCGAGTGTTCGTAAGGACACTCGGCAGTTTTATTCGCCTTGCAGCGAGTGATATTGCTTCGCAGTGATATTATGCCGTGCATAGTTATATTGTCCTTCGGACAGTTTTGTGCGAATAAAATAACACTGAAGCCGCGGACTTCAATATCACTTTTGATTTATCAAAAATAAAACTGCAAATTTTAGTTTGCAATATCACTTATACATACCGAAAAAATGTTTTCAGATTGTCTTGATTGCTTTCAAAGTATATATCCCACTATGACACTTTCAGACTGAAAGTGTCAGGTTTTTATCAAAAGAAATTGTGAGACCCCCTGTAAAACGTGTCTCACAACGTATGACTATTTATTTCTGTCCTTTGTAACCCTGCGCCTTTTGGGCAAGGAGTTTTATTTTTTCTTGCAAATATTTGCTTTCTATTATATTATATAATACATTATTTTACTGATTGGTGTATGATATGAAACTGAATTATCAAAAAATGCTTGATGAGAAAATTGAGGAAATAAAAAGACAGCACATAAAGCCCACTCTTTTACTTCACGCCTGTTGTGCTCCCTGCTCAAGTGCGGTATTAGAGTATTTACGTGAGCATTTCAATATTACATTATTCTTTTATAATCCTAACATTTCCCCTGAAAGTGAATTTAACTACAGACTTGAGGAATTAAAACGACTTATTGTTGAAATGAATTTAAGTAATATCGAGATTGTTGTGCCTGCTTATAACAACGAAGAATTTGAGGAGCTTGCAAAAGGACTTGAAAATTTACCCGAGGGTGACAAAAGATGTAAAAAATGCTATCGTCTGCGCCTTGCTCGTACAGCTGAATATGCAAAAGAAAAGGGCTTCGACTATTTCACTACTACACTTTCTGTAAGCCCATATAAAAATGCACAATTACTTAACGAAATAGGTGCTGAGCTTGAAAAGGAATTTGGTGTAAGCTACCTTTATTCAGACTTCAAAAAGAAAGAAGGCTACAAGCGTTCCTGTGAGCTTTCAAAAAAATACAATCTATACAGACAAAATTATTGTGGATGCATATATTCAAAGCAAATAGCAGAAAACCTACACAAAGGAGAAAACGAATGACTATGAATAATTTAAATCCCGAAAGAGTATTCCACTATTTCAGACAAATAAGCGATGTCCCCCGTGGCTCCGGCAACTGTAACGGGATGGCTCGTTTTTGCAAAAACTTTGCCGTTAATCATAATCTAAAATACTATAAAGACGATTCAGAAAATATTGTAATTTTCAAAGAGGGAACACCCGGCTATGAGAACAGTGCTCCTGTTATTCTTCAAGGGCATACAGATATGGTATGCCAAAAAACCGATGCTGCGACTACTGATTTTATAAATCGTGGTATTGAGCTTTTTGTTGAGGGAGATTTTCTTAAAGCAAAAGAAACAACCTTAGGTGCTGACAATGGCATTGCTGTTGCAATGATGCTTGCAATTCTTGAAAACGATAACATCCCCCACCCACCTATTGAGGCTGTTTTTACTTCTGATGAGGAAATTGGTCTTATCGGTGCAGGGAAGCTGGATATGAGTATTCTTAATTCTAAAAAAATGATTAATCTGGACTCTGAAGAAGATGACACCGTTACTGTTTCCTGTGCCGGTGGATGCCATTTTCTTGCGAAAACACCTTTGAGCTTTCAAAACAAACAGGGTACAAAAATTACTGTTACCTTAGAAGGTCTTAAAGGTGGTCATTCAGGCGTTGAAATTAATAACAACCGAGTAAATGCCGATACACTTGCAGGCAGATTTTTAAACCATATTAAAAACATCTGTGATTTTGATATTATAAACATTAATGGTGGCGACAAGGACAACGCCATCCCAAACAAATGCAAAGTTGAGCTTTGTGTTGCTGATGTGGATATGTTTATTAAAAAGTCAGAAGAATATCTTAATGTTATCAAATCAGAAATAGCTGACAGGGAAAGTGAATTTTCCTTCACTCTTGATAAAGGCGAAACAGCAACTTACAAGGTTTTGAGTACTGAAATCAAAGAAAAACTCATCTTTGCTCTCACTTGTGTTCCAAACGGTGTTCTTGAAATGAGTGCAGGAATCAAAGACCTGGTTCAAACCTCGTTGAACCTGGGTGTGCTTAAAATTGAAAATGATGTTTTATCGCTCCACTTCGGATTAAGAAGCAATAAAAAGTCCGGGCTTTCCTTCCTTCAAGAAAAGCTTGTTGCATTTTTTGATTCAGTTAATTGGGAAACTGCCACTAACGGTCACTATCCCCCTTGGGAATTTAAGGAAGCTTCAGAGCTCCGAGAAATTTATAAAGATGTATACAAGGATTATTTCGGCAAAGAACCAAAGGTGGAGGCAATTCACGCAGGTCTGGAGTGTGGCATTTTTGTTGACGGAATTGACGGAATAGACTGTATTTCAATCGGTCCTGCACTTTATGACGTTCACACAGTTAATGAAAAATTAAGCATTTCCTCTACCGAAAATGTATTTAACATTCTCTTGAAAATATTGGAGAAATTGAAATAATTATTATATTGTATTTGTTAAAGTTTTATGGTAGAATAAACCGATTTATTTTAGTGTAGGAGCTTTCTTCTCGGAATGTTCTTACAGATTGGAGAAAATATGGACAACAAAAACAACTTTAAGCCGTACATTCCGGCAGAAAAGGTAACTCCTGAAATTACAGTTACCTCCATTGTTATGGGTATTATTCTGGCGGTTGTTTTCGGCGCAGCAAACGCATACCTCGGACTTCGAGTTGGTATGACTGTTTCTGCATCAATCCCTGCAGCAGTTATTGCTATGGGTGTTATCCGCATCATTATGCGTAGAAACTCAATACTTGAAAGCAACGTGGTGCAGACTATCGGTTCTGCAGGTGAATCACTTGCAGCAGGTGCTATTTTCACTCTCCCTGCCCTTTTTCTTTGGGCTGCAGAGGGTAAAATGGACAAGCCCGACCTTGTTGAAATCACTCTGATCGCCCTTATAGGTGGCCTTTTGGGTGTATTCTTTATGATACCCCTTCGTAACGCTCTTATTGTTAAAGAGCACGGTGTTCTTCCCTACCCCGAGGGAACTGCTTGTGCTGAGGTTCTTCTTGCAGGTGAAAAAGGTGGTGCAAGTGCTTCCACTGTTTTTGCAGGTATGGGCTTTGCAGCGCTTTTCAAATTCATCATTGATGGTCTTAAGCTTGTATCCGGTGAAATTTCTTTCCGTGTTAAAGGCTTTGCAGGTGAAATCGGCACACAGATTTACCCTGCTGTTATGAGCGTTGGTTATATCTGTGGCGCAAGAATTTCCTCATATATGTTTGCAGGTGGTATTGTAAGCTGGCTTGTACTTATTCCTATGATTGTACTTTTCGGTTCGGAAATGATACTTTACCCCGGTACTGCTCCTATCGGTGAAATTTTTGCAGAGGGTGGCGCAGGTGCTATCTGGAGTACTTATATCCGTTACATCGGTGCAGGTGCTCTTGCAGCAGGTGGTATCATAAGCCTTGTTAAATCACTTCCTCTTATTGTAAAAACCTTTACAGGTGCTTTAAAAAGCATGAAGGGTGCCGGTGTTTCCTCAACAGAACGTACAGCAAAGGACATTAACCTTAAAATAGTTATTATTGCTATTCTTGTTCTTACAATCCTTATCTGGCTTATTCCTGCAATACCCGTATCACTTCTTGGCGCATTCATTATTGTTATTTTCGGTTTCTTCTTTGCAACTGTTTCATCAAGAATGGTTGGTCTTGTCGGAAGCAGTAACAACCCTGTTTCCGGTATGGCTATTGCAACACTTCTTATTGCAACACTTATCCTTAAAGTTACAGGCGCAGACGGTGTCGACGGAATGTGCAGCGCTATTGCAATCGGTTCAATTATCTGTATTGTTTCAGCTATTGCAGGTGACACCTCCCAGGACCTTAAAACAGGTTATATTTTAGGTGCAACACCCAGAAAACAGCAGACAGGTGAATTAATCGGTGTTATTGCTTCTGCTCTTGCTATAGGTGGTACTCTTTACCTTCTTGACTCAGCTTGGGGCTTTGGTGCAGACGAGCTTGGCGCTCCGCAGGCAACACTTATGAAGCTTATTGTTGAAGGCGTTATGGGTGGAGATCTTCCCTGGGTTCTTGTATTTATCGGCGTATTTATTGCAGTTGCTGTTGAGCTCATTGGTATTCCCGTTCTTCCCTTTGCAATTGGTGTTTACCTTCCCGTTCAGCTTAATGCTTGCATTATGGTGGGTGGTCTTATCAGACTTGCTCTTGACAAAATCAAAGGTAAAAAAGCTGAACACAAAGAAGAAATCGTTAACGACGGCATTCTCTTCTGTTCCGGTATGATTGCCGGTGAAGGTCTTGTAGGTATTGTTCTTGCTCTTCTTGCTGTATTTGGCGTTGACAAGGCTCTCAACCTTTCAGCAAAGCTTGGTATTCCTGCTACAGTTTCTGATCTTGGTGGTTTACTTCTCTTCGCTTTGATTATTCTTACCGTTCTTAAATTCACAGTTTGGAAAAAGCGTGATAAAAAAGCATGAAAAAGAATATAAAAGACGAGAATTATCTTGAAAAAAAGCCTGTCTGTAAAGAAGGGCTTAACTGGTCAACGGACGAAAACGGCAATGTGACCCTTGAAATGGAAAACAAGGGCATTGCAAACAGAATAATGCAGAAGCTTATAAAAAAACCAAAAATCAGTTACATTCACCTTGATGAAATAGGCAGCTTCATCTGGCCACTTATGGATGGGGAAAAAGATATTCTTGAAATCGGCAAATATGTTGAAGAACATTTTGGCGAAAAAGCAAATCCTCTTTATGAAAGGCTTTCTCAGTATTTCAAGACTTTAGAAAAATATAATTTTATAGAATATAAATAATTAAAATATCAGTCAGAAGAATATATCTTTTGACTGATATTTTTTGTTGCATTGTCGGTGATTATTTTATATACTTAACGTATGAAAATGAGGTGGCACTATGAACAATGTTGAATTTTTTAAAAATGCAGGTTACGGAATGATGATGCATTTCGGTCTTTATTCCCTTCTTGGTGGCGAGTACAAGGGCAGGTTTGGTGATAACTACGCTGAATGGATTGGCTCCCACTTTGCAATTCCAATCAAGGAATATGAAAAGCTGACAACTGCATTTAACCCTATTTGTTTTAACGCTGACGAAATAATCAAGCTTGCAAAGGACTGTGGTATGAAATATTTTGTTGTAACAACAAAGCACCACGATGGCTTTGCCCTTTTTCATTCTAAGGTTGATAAATACAATGTTGTAGATGCAACCCCCTACGGGAAAGATATAATCGAAGAGCTTGCAAACGCTTGTGCGAAGCACGGAGTAAAGCTTGGCTTCTACTACTCACAAGACCTGGACTGGCACGAAAAGCACGGGGGTGGCTATCTTTCAAATCATATGGGTTGTTCAGGCGTTACCTGGGATAATAGCTGGGATTTTCCCAATCCCGAAGAGAAAAATTTTGATATTTGCTTTGAAAATAAAATTCTTCCTCAAATCAAAGAAATTATGTCAAACTATGGCGACATATTCCTAGCCTGGTTTGATGTACCTATGACCTTGAGTGACAAGCAGAGTAAAATAATTTATGATACAGTTAAGTCTTTACAGCCCGACTGCCTTATTAACTCCCGTCTGGGCAACGGTATGTATGATTATGTTTCATTGGGTGACAATGAAATCCCCGAAACAAAGGAAGATTGGGAAAAGCTTTCAAAAATCGATCCTGATAAAGTGAATTATCAAAGCATTGACGGATTTAAACCAAGTCCCTACGGATTATATGAATCTGCCTGTACCCTCAATAATTCCTGGGGCTTCTCATACAGAGACCACAATTGGAAATCTCCTGAAGAGCTTTACAAAAACAAAAAGCATCTTAATGATTTGGGAATAAATTATCTTGTAAACGTGGGACCTGACCATTTAGGCAGAATCCCCGGTCCGTCCATTGAAATTTTAAGAAAAGCTGCAGAGCTTGAAAAAATACTGTGAGTGAAAATCACTCACAGTATTTTATTTTGTTCTCAAGCCTTTCGGATAATGATTTTTAGCTCTTCCGTTTGATACCTTTACACCACCTAAAGCGCAACCATCAACCATAACAACAGCCCAACCGTTAGGGCAATCAACGGAGATTTCTTCTCCATGAAGGTATTTTTTTACAGCTTCGCTGTCTGCTGAAAGCTCTATTTTTCGTTTAAAATCCTTACCCATTGCCATAAAAAACTGGTGATGGGGTTGAATATAATTCTTTTTAACCTCACCTATTGTAACACCCACAGAAAATGCTGTAACATTTTTCATGTCAAAATCGGGAGTGAAATAAACAGGCGTTCCCTTGTGCATTAAAACATTGTCTTTACTATATTCTGTTAATGTGTCGTCGAGAAAATCAAAAACTGTTTTATCAATTTTTTCTGTTCTCTTTTTTGCTGCTTCATAGCTGCCATAATACGCATTTTTATTATGAAGAACAGCCATAAACTGTCCCTCTCCTCTGTTTTTATGTGGATAAAATCTTCGGGCATAAGAAATATTTTCGCACTTGCAACCCTCAAAGAAAATCCCGTCCTCGGTATTTTCTTCAATAACCCCTCTCACCCTCACAATTTCAAATTCAGGATGCTCTGAAAGAAAGCTATCAACCATCATTTCGTTTTCTTCAAGAGAAAATGTGCAGGTAGCGTAAACTATATAACCACCATTTTTAAGACAAATTGCTGCATTTTCTAATATTTCTTTTTGTCTTTCAGCACATTTCTGAACGTTTTCAGGACTCCATTCCTCTATTGCTGTATCATCCTTACGG
Source organism: Acutalibacteraceae bacterium (assembly GCA_045543695.1). Classification (GTDB taxonomy): domain Bacteria; phylum Bacillota; class Clostridia; order Oscillospirales; family Acutalibacteraceae; genus DTU089. The sequence goes on from JAZPXQ010000024.1 coordinate 11,410, forward strand.
AACATACCCTCGCCGGAGCAGGGAGCATCTACCATAATTAAATCAAATGTATCGGGAAAAATTTTTGCAAGCTTGCCTGTATCAGTACAAGTGGTAACTGTGTTTCTAAGCCCCAATCTTTCTATGTTCCCTGTCAGGATTTTACATCTTGACGGAATAATTTCATTGGACACAAGAACACCCTTTTCGCCCAATTTGTTTTTTAACTGACTACTTTTTCCACCGGGGGCAGAGCACATATCAAGAATACTCCAATCAGGCTCAATTTCTACACATTCTGCAGGTGCCATTGCACCGGGTTCCTGCACATATATCAACCCTGCGTGATGATACGGATGATTCCCGATTTTTTCATAATCAAAATAGAATCCATTTTCTACATAGGGGATTTTTTCTGTAGAAAAAATATTGATTTTTTCAAAGTCTTCAAGACTTATTTTTTCTGTGTTAACACGAAATGCTCTTACGGGAGCTTCGTTCAATACTCTTTCGTAGTCTGTAAATTCTTCTCCCAAAAGAGCTTTCATTCTTTCAGAAAAATCAACGGGTAAATTTTTCATCAGTCTTCACCCAATTCCATTTCAGCGTATAACATACACATTCCCACAGCAGTTATTGCAGCTGTTTCTGTACGTAGTATTCTTTTTCCTAAAGAAATAGTCTTTCCCCCTATTTCCATAGCAGCCTCAATTTCTTTTTCATCGAAGCCACCTTCCGGACCAATAAATATGCCAACGCTCATTCCACTTTTTATTTCTGAAAGAGCATCTTTTGTAGCTTTCATTCCATCCTTGTTTTCGTATGGCACAAGAACAACGTCAAGCTCATCCGCAATTTTCAAAGCCTGTTTATAGGAAACCACATCGCCAATTTCCGGAATAATACTTCTCTTACTTTGCTTTGCTGCGCTTTCTGCAATTGCCTGCCAGCGAGCCTGCTTAGTTTTCTTTTTCTTTTCTTCTATTTTAACGACACACCTGCTCATTTCAACGGGTACAATACTGTCAACACCCAATTCGACACATTTCTGAATAATAAGCTCTATTTTATCGCTTTTTGGAAGCCCCTGGAAAAGAACTATTTTTATAGGAAGATTTGTGTCCTGGTAGTTTTCCTTTATTATTTTTGCTACAACACTGTCACTGTTTATGGCTTCAATAAAGCACAGATTACTGACGCCCTCCTCGCTTACAAGGAAGCTGTCACCCTTCTGCATTCGCAATACATTAGTAATATGGTTATAGTCCGAGTCAGTTATATAATAGCAATTCCCGACTCTTTTATCTTTGTCCACAAAAAAATTAAACATTTTGTCACCTTTGTTTTCAATATTAAAAATATTCTATCAAATGCTCCTTATTTTTTCAACTGTTATTGCATTAAAGCTTTTTAGGTAGCATATTTTATTTATGGTATAATTTGGAATATTTATGGTAAAAATATGGATGAATTTACAAAAAAGTCTTGATTTGTTCACAAATAAGAGTTATTATATATTTAGCACTCAACAAGATAGAGTGCTAAAACACCAATAATTAACTTTATATATAGGAGGCTATGTTATGACACTCAAACCATTAGGCGACAGAGTTGTTCTCAAATTCTGCGAAGCAGAAGAAACCACAAAGGGTGGTATCATTCTTACTGCTGCAGCTCAGGAAAAACCCCAGACTGCAGAAATTCTTGCTGTAGGTCCCGGTGGAATTATCGATGGCAAAGAAATTAAAATGGAAGTAAAAGTCGGTGACAAGGTAATTCTCAGCAAATATTCAGGCACTGAAGTTAAAATCGATGGCGAAACACTTATAGTTGTTCGTCAGGGCGATATTCTTGCTATTGTAGAGTAATTAACCATTTAATCAGGAGGCAATATTATGGCTAAACAAATCATTTACGGTGAAGAAGCTCGCAGAGCTCTTCAGGCAGGTATCGACAAGCTTTGCGATACCGTTAAAATCACACTTGGTCCTAAAGGCAGAAATGTAGTTCTTGACAAGAAATACGGTGCTCCCCTTATTACAAATGACGGTGTTACAATTGCAAAGGAAATTGAACTTGATGATCCCTTTGAAAACATGGGCGCACAGCTTGTAAAAGAGGTTTCAACAAAAACAAACGACGTTGCAGGTGATGGTACCACAACTGCTACACTTCTTGCCCAGGCACTTGTTCGTGAGGGTATGAAAAACGTTGTAGCAGGTGCAAACCCTATGGTACTCAAAAAAGGCATCAAGCTTGCTGTTGACAATGTTGTTGAAACAATCAAAGCAAACTCAAAGCCTGTTGAAAACACAGATGACATTGCACGAATTGCAACTGTTTCTTCTGCAGACGAAAACATCGGCTCTCTTATAGCAGAGGCAATGGAAAAGGTTACTGCAGACGGCGTTATTACAGTTGAAGAAAGCAAAACTGCAGAAACAAGCTGCGATGTTGTTGAAGGTATGCAGTTTGATCGTGGTTACATTTCTCCCTATATGGTAACAGATACCGATAAAATGGAAGCTGTAATCGACGACCCCTTTATTCTTATTACAGATAAAAAGATTTCTAACATTCAGGAGATTCTTCCCCTCCTTGAGCAAATCGTTCAGGCAGGCAAAAAGCTTGTAATTATTGCAGAAGACATCGAAGGTGAAGCTCTTGCAACGCTTCTTGTAAACAAGCTCCGTGGTACTTTCACCTGTGTTGGTGTTAAGGCTCCCGGTTTTGGCGACAGAAGAAAAGAAATGCTTCGTGATATAGCTATCCTTACAGGTGGTCAGGTTATTACAGAAGAGCTTGGTCTCGACCTCAAGGATGCAGCTGTTACACAGCTTGGCAGAGCTCGCCAGATAAAAATTTCCAAAGAAAACACAATCATTGTTGATGGCGCAGGTGACAACAACGAAATCGCTGCAAGAGTTCAGCAGATAAAAGCACAGATTGAAACAACAACCTCTGATTTTGACAGAGAAAAGCTCCAGGAAAGACTTGCAAAGCTTTCAGGTGGTGTTGCTGTTATCCGTGTTGGTGCGGCTACAGAAACTGAAATGAAGGAAATGAAGCTTCGTATTGAAGATGCACTTGCAGCTACAAAGGCAGCTGTTGAAGAAGGCTATGTTGCAGGTGGTGGCGTTGCTCTTCTTAATGCAATTCCTGCTCTTGACGCTTACATTGCATCTCTTGATGATGCAGACGAAAAAACAGGTGCAAAAATCGTTCGCAAGGCTATTGAAGAGCCCGTTCGCCAGATTGCAGCTAACGCAGGTCTTGAAGGCTCAGTTATAATTGACGGTATTCTTCGTTCCGAAAAAACCGGTTATGGCTTCGACTTTGCAAAAGAAGAATACACCGATATGGCTAAAGCAGGTATCCTTGACCCCACAAAGGTTACACGTTCAGCACTCCAGAACGCTTCAAGCGTTGCAGCAATGGTTCTTACAACAGAGAGCCTTGTTACAGACAAACCCGATCCCGCAGCAGATGCAGCCCAGGCAGCAGCAATGGCAGCAGCACAGGGTGGCGGAATGTATTAATCAGTAAAAAAACTCTTGCTCTTAGGCGTTGTACCCGTAAGGATACAACGCCAGTTTTATTCGCCTTTGGCGAGTTATATTGCTGCGCAGTGATATGGCGAATAAAATATCACTTGTTAGTAGAACCTAAGACCCTGAAAAAAGCAAAATTATCTGTTCGACAAATTCAAATTTATCTATTTAATCCTCCGAAACCCTTGTATTTTCAAGGGAAATCGGCATTTTAATACTCGTTCCTTATGTATTTTCCCTTGTTTTTGCCCTTATGAGCCGAAACAAGGGAAACTTTTTCTTTAGGCTTCCCCGACCACTTTATCAAGCAGTCTTGCGGAAGTTCGTTTCGCTTCCCTCTTAGAGTGAGCGTAGATGTTCATTGTGGTACTTACGTCAGAGTGTCCGAGCAGTTCCTGTACATCCTTTGGTGCTGCACCGTTGGAGAGCAGATTGCTGGAAAACGTGTGTCTCAGCATATGAAAATGGAAATCTTCAAATCCTTCCAGTTTCTTTTTTGCCGACCTTGTCATAACACCAACCGTACTCGGTGACTCGTATGCTCCGTCAGGTCTAAGGCAGACAAAAGATATTTCCTTGTACCCATCCGGCACTTCCTCGGTTCTCGGCAGGCTGTAGACTTCATAGTAAGTACGGTCTTTCTCTTTGACCTCTTTGTAGTAGTTGAGGTGATAGAGTTCGCCATACCTGAAGCGGTTCTTGTGCTGTTCCGTCTTTGCCTTTCTGAGAATGTCTGCCAGAGTGTCACAGAAGTCCACCGTACGGACTTTCTTGCGTTTGGTAGCACCTATCTCTGTCTTGTGCCTTTGCCCGTTGTATCGCATACTGCGTCGTACTGTAAGGTACTGTCCGTCAAGGTTGATGTCCTGCCAAGTCAAAGCACACGCTTCTCCGATACGAAGTCCTGTGTAATAGGCTATCTGCATCGGGAGCAATGCAGGATTGTCTTTCTTTTTCAGAAAGTCCTCCAACATCAGAAACTGCTGATGGTCTATGGTGGGAGCGTTGTCAACTTCGCCATCCTCGTCTGCAAACAGTTCGTATTCCTCTTTCTTTCCTCTCCATACCACATACTGCATAGGGTTAAAGGAAATCAGTTTTTTTGGGAATACTGCAAATCGGAACGTCCCCTGCAATACTGCTGAGAACAACCTCAGATACCCTTTGCTGAGTGCCTTTGCTGTTGTCCCGTCAGGGTTTTGTCCTCCGAAAGTAAGGAAGTCCATAAATGCCTGTAAATGTTCCGCAGTGACCGTTTTCAGCTTTCTGTCGCCAATAGGATATTTCTTTATCCTGTTCACTGTTCCCATATATGCCATCACAGTGCCGTTGCTCAGATTGCCGGGTTTCAGTTCTTCCTCCACCCACATATCAAGCAGCATACCCACAGTGGTGTTCTCAGGCTTTGCCACGAACTTCTTCGCTTCGTAGTCCTCCATTGCCTTGCGGAGCAATGCTTCCGTCTCGGATTTGCTTTCTGTGCCTGCAAACTCACGCTGTACCATCTTTCCGCTTTCATCTTCTACATAGAAGCGGTAGTACCATTTCTTGCCCTTTTTTCTTACAGATCCTTTTGCCATTGATAAATCGTCTCCTTTCTATCCGTGGCAATCGGAACTGTGACGTATGGTGTGCGTAAAGTAAATAGTGTCACATCCGCCGATTGTTCTTAATCGGCTTTTTTTCATTGTCAAAGAGCCACGGAATTATTCTTTTTCGGCAAGCCTTGCTTCGGCTTCCGCTACTATCCCGAAAAGGTCACCCATCTTTACAGCGGTGCGTCCTTCATCGTAGATATGTAAAATTCCGTCTAAGAATCGTTTCATATCCTCAATCGGTGCTTCCATTTCTTTATGGTAAACTCGCTCTGTAATCGCTCCCGATTCAATCGCATATCTGCGGAGAGACTGTTTCAGTCCTTCATCTTCTGCCACACGGTCAACCTCTGCCATAGCATCGGAGAAGTGGTAGCAGAGAACGGAATACAAATCAATCATCTTTCCGAGGAATGTGGTAAGGAGCTGTTGGTGTGGTTCTCCATTCACAACCGTAGACACGGTATCAATGTACTTTCTGATATGTTCTTCTAAGTCTTTTTCACAGAGCGTTCTGCTGTCATATTCCTTATCCTCTGAAAGACCTGTAAGCCATTCAGGAGTGGTAAGCAGTGCTTCTGCAAGTCCATTGATAATCATTGTTCTCTTTGGGTCTACGCCGTCTGCTTCGTATCTCTGTATCGTTGACTTGTTCACTCCGATACGCTTGCCAAGCTCTGGCATTGTAAGATTCAATTCTGTTCGACGTTCTTTCACTCGTTCACCGACCTGTTTTGCGGTGAATGTAATTTCTTTTTTCAAGGTTTACACCTCCTATCGAAACCAAGTATAACATATCAAAACCTATTTTGCAACTCTTTTTCTGATAAAAATTAAAAAATATCTTTAATGGGTTGTAAAATGAGTTGACAAGAAATAGCAAAATAAGTATAATGATAATTGCAAAGTTGCAAAATGAGTATTTCGAAAGGAGAGATGTGTAATGGCAGTAATTAAAATGGGCTTAACTATCGAAGAAGCAGCGGAATGTACGGGTATCGGTAGGAACACAATGCGAAAACTGGTGGACTGGGGCAAACTTCCTGTTCTGAAAGTCGGACGTAAGACCATTATCCGCAGGGATACGCTGGAGCGTTTTATGACGGTCAATCAAGGCAGGAACTTACTCAATCCAAGCGATGTACGAAAAGTGGAATAACCGTTCTCTCAAGCCCTCGGCGTTTGAAAGCGAAATACACCCCTCGCACAAATCTGCGATTTGTACTCTGGGTATTTCGCCCCTGCGGGGAGCCTGTATCACAACTTCGGACACCACCACCTCAGTTATGATACAGAGGAAATTGCGGTGCAATTTCCATTGCTGTCCCACCAATCACCGATAGCTGTGACAGCCGCACCCGACAAGTCGGTTGCGTAATGAGTACGGTATTCTCAGCGAAGAAAGGAGCAAAAGGTTGGCAAGACATTCGTTCATTCAGATGTCGAAGCTGCCCAATGTTAAGGGAAGAATCTCATATATCACGAGCCACGCCAAACAGGAAAACCTTTATGCCACCTATCGTACCGCCGACAATACCTTTTGGAACAATCTCGCCAGGGAAAGTCAGCAGGAGTTCCTGCGAAGCGGAACAAAGGGAAAATGTATCGAAGCAAGGGAGCTAATCATTGCCTTGCCTGAGATTTACACCACCTTTGACCCACAGCAGGTGCTTGAAGAATTTACGAACAAGTTCCGACAGCAGTACGGAGTGGAATGTGTATCGGCTCTGCACCACAATAAACGCAAGACCAACTACCACATTCACCTCATATTCAGTGAAAGAAAACTGCTTCCCGAACCTGATGTAAAGATTGCCACCAGAAGCGTATTTTATGACGAAACAGGAAAAAGGGTACGAACCAAAAAAGAAATCACAGACGAGAACGGTCAAGTCCGAAAAGGCTGTACCGTTATCAAAAAGGGGGAAGTTTACGAAAGCCACTTATTCACAACCAAAGATGAGCGTTATAAAAGTGAAGCGTTCATAGCAGAAGCAAAGGAAGTTTACACGGCACTTATCAATTCCCACATTTCAGATCCCGAACAACGACTGAAAGTGTTTGATAAGAACAGCGTGTATCTCCCAACAAAAAAGATAGGCAAGAACAACCCCAAGGCTGCCGAAATCGAAGCGGACAACACCGCAAGGCAGGAATGGAACAGGACGGCGGATTTGGCTCTTGTATCGGGCATTGAAGAAGCCAAGATACTGGAAATCAAACAGACTGAAATCCACGACAAAGCCGGTCAGTCCATCCGTGAAAATGGTTGGCTTCCGAATTTATTCCGAGATATCGTAGGCAAGGCAAAGGAATTTCTGCAAGCCATCATCCGTGAAAAGGATATGCCGCCTAAACCAGTCCTTGATATGGATATGGACGAGTTCCGCACAATGCAGACACTTATGCTAAAGGTACAGAAGCAGGCGAAAGCAATCAAGAAGATACAGGAAATCACACTTCCGAATCTGCGACAGCAGCTTGCGGAAACAACGGGTATTTTCAAGGGCAAGGAACGCAAGGCTCTGGAGAAACAGATACAACAGATTGAAGCTGAACTTGCTGAAAAACTGGATAAACTCCCCGATATTCTCACCGATGACGGTTATCCTGATGTGCAGGCATTTATGGCAACCTACCGCAAAGCAGAAGCTGTAGTTGAAAACTATAACCGAGAGCTTGCCGAATGGGAACGCAAAATCAAAGAAAGCCGCAGACCCGCCGAAAAAGAACGGTATGCACCGCCTGAAAGAGAAAGTGTCCGTGACCAGCTCAGACGGTTACAGGCAGAGGGCAAGCAGAAAACCAAGCACCGATCCCGTGACAGAGAAAGATAGCTTTAACACCGAAAACAACACCGCAGGGCAGTACCCCTGCCTTGCGGGATTACATACATTTTGACAGAAAAAACCCCCTGCAAGATTTTGAAGTCTTGCAGGGGGTCATTCAATCAATGTCAAATCAATCGTTTATAGTAGTTGTGACTTTTCTTTTAACGTCGTCTTTTATATAG
>JAZPXQ010000025.1:0-100605 GCA_045543695.1 Acutalibacteraceae bacterium
GAAGCAGGCGAAAGCAATCAAGAAGATACAGGAGATCACACTCCCGAATCTGCGACAGCAGCTTGCTGAAACAACGGGTATCTTCAAGGGCAAGGAACGCAAGGCTCTGGAAAAACAGATACAGCAGACCGAAGCTGAGCTTGATGAAAAACTGGATAAACTTCCCGATATTCTTACAGATGATGGTTATCCTGATGTACAGGCATTTATGAAAACTTACCGCAAAGCAGAGGCTATTGTGACACAGTATAACCAAGACCTTGCAGAATGGGAGCAGGCAGTTAAGAACGGACAGAAACCTGCCGAAAAGCAAACCAGACCGCCCGAAAGGCAAAGTGTGCGTAACAGGCTCAGACAGTTGCAGTCAGAAGGCAAACAGAACTCTCAGCCGAAGCAGAGAAAGAAATCCCAAGACAGGGACAGATAATCACGACATAGGAAATGACACCGCAGGGCGACCTGCCTTGCGGTCTTACATATATCAGAGCATAAGAAAAAATCTTTATATATTTACGAATAATTCACAAGAAATGCCGATAAATAGTTGACACAGTCCACAAGGAGCGATATAATGGACTGCGTCAACTATTTGTTTGTTGGCAGATTGAGAGGAACTATTATGAAAAGAACTATGAATCCCCGTTTGATGCTGATTACCTCAATGACCGTATTCGGAACATTGGGTATCTTTGTCAGAAACATTCCAGTTTCTTCTGGCGAATTGGCTTTGTACCGTGCTGTTTTGGCAGCAATGTTGATAGCAGTATTTCTGCTCGTTACAAAACAAAAGATTCCGTTTGCAAATATTAAAAAAGAAGTCCCATTGCTTCTTGCATCAGGCGTAGCAATGGGGATTAACTGGATACTTCTTTTTGAAGCATACAAATACACAACTGTTTCAGTTGCTACCCTTAGTTATTATTTCGCTCCGGTTATTGTTACAGTTGTTTGCCCGATTCTCTTCAAGGAAAGGCTGACAGGAAAACAGATAGTTTGCTTTGTGATGTCAACGCTTGGACTTGTATTGATTACAGGAATTGGCGATGTTGGTGGAGGAAATGATTTTGTCGGCATATTGTTCGGTTTTGGGGCTGCTGTTTTTTATGCGACAGTAATTCTCTTGAACAAATTCATTAAGAATGTAGAGGGCATTCATAGAACATTCTTGCAATTTCTGTCCGCCATTGTAATTTTGATTCCTTATGTTATAATTACAAGCGGAGTGACATTAGGAAATCTTGATGGTATTGGTTGGATAAATCTGTTGATCGTTGGTCTCATCCACACAGGTGTAACATACTGTATGTATTTTTCTTCTTTGAAAGAATTGCCTGGACAGAAAGCGGCCATTCTCAGCTACATCGACCCTTTGGTTGCGGTTTTGATTTCCGTCACGATTTTAGGTGAATCAATGACATTGTGGCAAGTGATAGGCGGTATTTTAATTCTCGGCTTTACGCTCTGGAATGAAATCTCACCTAAAGCCAAGGATTAGGGAGGTACAGATGTTTTCCGCTGACCAAATAGCCGATATACAAGGATTTAACAAAGTATATCAAAACCTATTAAAACAGATTGACTCTGCTATTCTTGAAACAGGATATACGCTTACGGAAAAAGATGTTCTGCTTGAAATCAGCAAAACAGAACGATGTACAGCTAACATTCTAATCCAGCAGTTGAGCATCGACCGCAGCTATATGAGCCGAATGATAGCGAAGTTTGAAAAACATGGGCTGATAGAAAAAACGCAATCTCAGACCGACAGCCGTATCCGCTATATTCGACTGACAGAACTTGGGCGGAAAGAGATCAACGTTCTCAGTGACATTCAGAGCAATCACATCGGTGCTATCTTCAACAAGCTCAGCGAAGAAGACCAACAGACCGTGTGGCAAGCAATGGTTTTGATTAGAAATAAGCTGAGTGACGCAAATGATGTGATTACCATTCGTCCGTTTACACAAAGTGACATTGAATATGTGATTTCCCGCCACAAGACCCTTTATTATGCCGAGCGACATTTGAGTGGTACGTTCTCAGCATATGTAGACGAAATCGTGTATCGCTTTGTGGATAATTTCAATCCGCAGACCGACTGCTTGAAGATTCTAGAGTGCAACGGTGTTCCCGCCGGAAGCATTGCCATAGCAAAGGTTGATGAAAAAACAGCACAGCTGCGCTTTTTCATGCTTGAACCGGAAATGCGACAGCGTGGTTACGGAAACCGACTTATGGATATGGCTCTTGATTTTTGCAGAGAAAAAGGATATGAGAAAGTATTTCTGCTGACTATTACGGCACAGGTCATTGCCCGTCATGTTTATGAAACACACGGATTTTATAAGGTTGTGTCCTACGACAAATCCGAATGGGGTGATGGCGTCGTAGAAGAAAAATGGGAAATGCTACTATGAAAAGCAGTAACGAATCGTAAAGTAATTGTATGTAGCAAAATACGAAATACCGTCAATGGTCTTGATGAACAGTGCAAGCACTGCCATTGACGGTATTTCTTTATTTTACTTATGAGCAGACAAGGGCGATAAGCCAAGAACTGGTTTACCGCCCCAATTACTCATTCTGTTATGCGTAGATAATCTCGCTGTAAATGATTTCTCTGACTCTGGATTGAATTTCATTCATTTTCTGCACCCACAGCATGGCATTGTCTGCTTTCAGTTGTTCAGTCACATTTTCCTGCTCTGCAATCTGCTTTGTCAGCATGAGCAAACGTTCCTGTGCCTGTCTGTCAATATCGGCAAGGTAAGAGTTCAACGTACCCTCAATCAGCATTGTTGTATAGAGGAACTGCTTATGTTCCTTTAGGTACTGTTTGTGGCGGTGTCCCCACAATCCGATAGGCTGTGTTTCTTCTTTGGAAAGTATCAGACAAGGGATATAATAATCGCCCTGCAATTCATACCATAAACCATTGCTTTCATCAAAAATGTACTTGTCCATATAATAAATCCTCCAGTATAATATATTCGCACATACGTCACAGTTCTCCGATTGCCACATTCTGTTATATCTTGTTATCAGATTTTCTTGCCCTTGTGTTTGCCCTTATCAGCTTCAAAGGGAAGAATAAAACAGTGTGAAATCGTATAATAAGTTAAGGTGAGCATTTTGCGATAAACCCTTTATTTTCAAGGCTTTTGGAGGATTTTATTAAAACCCTGTGAGGGTTAATAACCACTTATAAAATTGTGGTTTTCAAATTTTAATTTGTCTTTTCACAATGATTAGGTAATATATTCAAAAAATCCATTCGCTTTTCTAACATATATACAATTGAAAAACAATATAATAATCTGTTACAATGAAAACATAAAATATTTATCTTTTGGGAGTGTTATTATGAGTAACGAGACAAAAAGAACTTATGTCCCTTTTAACGAATGGAAAGAACCCTCAAAACAAACAGAATATACAGAAAGAACACCTCTGTTATCTTCCGATGGTACACTTCTTGCAAAAGGCTGGGCAAGACACAATGTGTTTGATTATGAGCGCTCTTTCTCTAAACCTAATAAAAGAAAAAAAGAATGGGATTTTTACCAGTTAGGCAACAAAGATTATTCCGTTCAGATCAGCTTCGCAAATATTTCTGTTGGTGGCTACGCTGCTGCAAAGCTTATTGATATTAAAAATGGTAAGGTACTTGCAGATGCTTTCGCTCTTTTCGTTGGTGGAGATAACAAGTACATTCTCCCTGCAAAAGGAGATGCGCCCAATCGTTTCAAAGCAAAGGTTGGTAAAGCAGAGCTTGACTTTGACACAAAAGAAAACTCAAGAACTCTTTACTTTAAAATGCCTGTAAAGGGTAAAATGGTTGAATGTAATTTCCAAATGGATATTATGCCCGGTCTTGAAAACATAACCACTGTTCTTCCCTTTGAAAATGCACCCACAAAATACTTTATGACAACGAAGCAGAATTGTATGCCCTGTGAAGGCACCTTCAAATACGGCGATGATGTATGGGAATTTTCAAAAGAAAACACTTTCTGTGCTCTTGACTGGGGCAGAGTTAATACACCCCACAGAATGGTTTGGTACTGGGGTAATGGCTCAACCTACTTAACGGATTCTGAAGGCAAAAAGCATATCTTTGGTTTTGAAATCACCTGGGCAATCGGTGATGAAAGCAACGCAACAGAAACCTGCCTTTTCTTTGATGGCAAGGCACACAAATTCGGTGCAGTAGACGTTGAAACCTTCCCCAAGCCCGATAAATATATGCAACCCTGGAAATTCATTTCAGAGGACGGCAGATTCAACCTTACAATGACCCCCTTCTTTGACCAGCACTCCGATATGAACGTTGGTGTAGCAAGAATGCACACTCACCAGGTACACGGTCTTTGGAATGGTGATGTTACATTGGACGACGGAACAAAGCTTGAAATAAAAGATATGTACGCTTTCTGCGAATATGTAGAAAACAAATGGTAAAAAACAGGTGGTTGGTATTTCAAAACCAACCACCTGATATTTTTTATTCTTCTTTTGCAGCCTTCTTTTCGGCTTTCTTTTTACGAGCCTTGTATGTATTCAGTTCCTGTACACATTCGTCGGGTAAATCGCAATCGCCGACAGAAACAACCATTTTATTGTAAAGTCCTTTGAAATTTGAACCACCGGTTGTAAGAATTTTATTTTTCTTTGCGTATTTAATAAACTCTGCCTTCTCTTCATCGGAAAGCTCAGGAGAGTAAACCTCTATACCATCAAGACCTGCTTTAACAAGCTCGTCCAGAAGCTTTGCGTTTTTACAACGATGGGGATTTGCAAGAACTGCTATGCCGCCTGCATCATGAATAGCTTTAAGAACATCAAATATATCCTCATACTCAGGAACGTTATTGATATTCCCCTCTGCATCTGAAGAAAAGAGTTTTTTATAAAGCTCACCGTAGATTCTGTCAGTGTAGCCATTTTCCATAAGAGCCTGCATAATGTGAATCTTAAAAATGTTAGTTGAACCTGATGCACATTTAACAACAAACTCTGTTGTTATGGGATAACGCTGAGCTGCTTTAAGCATCATAATATGGGACGATTTTTTTCTTATAAGGGAGCTGCGACGACAGAGTCCTTCAAGCCTGTCCGGAAAGTCAGGCTTATAGCAAAGCATATGTATTTCCTGACCTGTGGTCTTATCTGTGCCGGTAAGCTCAACACCCGGAATTACTGTAACTCCGTGTCGTTCACCGATAACCTTTCCTCTTACAGTACCTGCAAGGCAGTCGTGGTCAGTAATGGCAATTGTTGAAATACCGCGTTTTTTAGCTAGCACAATTAAATCTTCAATACCAAGTGAACCATTGGACAACCGAGTATGGCAATGCAAATCCGCTGACAAAAAAATCCATCCTTTCTTGCTTTCGCTGATGCGAAAGTTTCTTTCCATATTTACCTAAATTCACCCCGGAGACACAGGCACTTTCACACTTTATCTTGTAAAAGCTGGTTTTATCTACAAAATAGCCTATATACCCCGAATATATCAATAGCATTATTTTACACCAAATTCCAAAAAAATGCAAGTGAATTTTTATTCTCTTTTTATTCAATTATCAAATATTTTTGTGAATAATAGTCTATACTGTTTGATTTTTTTATATAGCTATGCTATTATTTTTAAAGAAATAATTTCAGAGTGGGGAAACTATGACCAAAACAGTTTTTGTAGCTATAAGTGGCGGCGTTGATTCAGCAGCTGCTGCAATAATTTTAAAAGAGCAGGGCTATAATGTCCGTGGTGTTACCCTGCGCCTTAAACCCGAAAACCTTGCCGACAAAGATATTGAAGATGCAAAAGCAGTGGCTGATACTTTAAATATCCCTCTTGACGTACTGGATATGAGGGATGAATTTAAAAAAGTTACAGATTATTTTTGTAAAGAATATATGGAAGGCAGAACTCCTAATCCCTGTGTAATGTGCAATCCGAATGTTAAATTAGGAAAGCTTTTAGAGTACACTCTGGCTAAAGGTGGCGAGCTGTTAGCCACAGGACATTATGCAAACATAGTAAAAGACGAAAACAATATTTTCTATATAAGGAAAAACCCTTCAAGTAAGGATCAAAGCTATTTTTTATGTGGTCTTAACCAGCATATTCTCTCTCACGTAATTTTCCCTATAGCAGATTTATCCAAGCCTGAAATCCGTGAATTGGCATCAAGCCACAACATTCCTGTTGCTGAAAAAAAAGACAGTCAAGAGGTCTGCTTTATCCCCGACAACGACTACATTTCTTTTATAGAGAGGGAATTCAAACCAAAAGCAACCCCGGGAGATTTCCTTTCTTCAAATGGTGAAAAGCTAGGAACACATTCAGGAATCTATAAATATACCATAGGTCAAAGAAAGGGGCTGGGTGCATTCGGAAAGCCTATGTATGTACTTTCTATTGACGCAAAAAATAATGCAGTAATAATCGGTGACAACAACGAGCTGTTCAAGGACGAAATTTTTATAGAAAATATTAACTTTTTGTCCGATAGTGCTCCTGCTGAGATCTTCCAATGCGAGGTAAAAATTCGTTGTGCTGCAAGACCAGCAAAAGCAACACTTACTCTTTCGGGAAGCAACGGAAAAATCAACTTTCAGGAGCCCCAGAGAGCTGCTGCCCCGGGACAGACTGCTGCAATTTATATTGATGACATTTTAATTGGTGGAGGTACAATATGCAATCCTTAAAAATGCTTTATAAAATCGGTAAAGGTCCCTCTAGCTCACATACGATGGGACCTCAGTACGCCGCAGAATATATTAATGAAAACTATCCTGATGCTGCCTTTGTAAAGGTTGTTCTTTATGGCTCTCTTGCTCTCACAGGTGAGGGACACGGCACAGACAAGGTATTGCAAGAAACTCTTTCTGCAAGCAACGAAATTGTACTCAACACAGAGGAAACGGATTTACCCCACCCCAACACACTTGATTTTGTTGTTTATGACAATGAAAAAAATGAAATTGCCAAAATAAGGGCAATGAGCATCGGTGGTGGTGAAATCCGTATAGAGGGTGTGCCTGCAGTTACTGCCCCCGAAATTTACCCTCAGAAAAATTTTGACGAAATAAAAGAATATTGTCTTATGCACCATCTTCGTTTAAGTGACTATGTTTCCAACTACGAGGGCGAAGGAATTTTTGTTTTCTTGAAAACTGTTTGGGAGCAAATGAAAATGACTATCAGAGAAGGTCTTTCAATAGAGGGTATTCTTCCGGGCGGTCTTGAGGTTGAAAGGAAAGCTAAATACCTTTATGCTCAGCGACATATGGACGAAACTCCAGAAACCCGTGAAAACAGACTTGTTTGTGCCTATGCTTACGCAGCAAGCGAACAAAACGCCGGAGGCGGAACAATTACAACTGCGCCTACCTGTGGTGCATCCGGAGTTCTTCCTGCAGTGCTTTTCTATATGCAGGAAAAGAAGGGCTTTACTGATTTTGAAATTGCAAAGGCATTGGCTGCTGCCGGTATTGTAGGAAACGTTGTAAAGCAGAACGCTTCAATAAGTGGTGCGGAAGCAGGCTGTCAGGCAGAGATAGGAACAGCTTGTTCAATGGCTGCAGCTGCACTTGCAGAGCTTCATTTTATGGACCTTGACCAGATAGAATACGCAGCAGAAAATGCTATGGAGCATTACCTGGGACTTACCTGCGACCCTGTTTGCGGACTTGTTCAGATTCCTTGTATTGAGCGAAATGCTGTTGCTGCTATGAGAGCAATCAACGCTCTTTCGCTTGCAAACTTCCTTACATCCACAAGAAAGGTTAAATTTGATACTGTTGTAGAAACCATGTACCAGACCGGTAAAGACCTAAAACAGCACTATCGTGAAACTAGTGAAGGTGGTCTTGCAGTTAATTATCAGGCTTTAGATTAATTATTTTTTTCTATTTGAGGAGTTGACAATATGGCAAAGGAAAGCATAGCTTCAACAGAAATAAAAAACGAACATCCTAACAAAATAGGTGTTCGTGAGGGTATTGGCTATATGTTAGGTGATGGCGGAAACCTTTTCCTGCTCACCTATGTATCATCATACCTAAAGGTTTTCTATACAGATGTTCTGAAAATCCCCACAGGACAGGTTGCCAACCTTTTCCTATGGACTCGCCTTTGGGATGCTATAAATGACCCTATGTGGGGTGCAATTGTTGCTAAAAAGAAACCCAACAAAGACGGTAAATACAGACCTTATCTTAAATGGTTAGCAATCCCCCTTGCGCTTTCACAGATTTTGTGCTTTATTGATGTTTCTTCTTACACAACTAACCCACTGTTGCTTCTTGTATTTGCATACGTTACATATATTGCTTTCGGTATGCTTTATACAGGTATGAATGTACCTTTTGGCTCCCTGGCTTCAGTTATTACAGATGACCCCGACGGCAGAACCCTGCTTTCCACCTTCCGTACCATCGGCAGTGGTGTCGGTGGTGCTGCTCCTGCCCTTTTGGCACCGTTCCTTATTTACACATCTGTTACTGCTGCTGACGGTTCAAAATACAATGTGGCAGATGGTCCCGGCATGTTTAAATTTGCCCTTGTGATGGGTATACTTTCAATTATTTTCTATTACGCTTGCTTCGGTATGACAAAGGAGCGTGTACCCTCTGAAGCAGAGCCTAAAGTTAATATGAAAGAAATCTACGGTGGAATGATAAAGAGCAAGCCCTTTGTTGTCCTTGCTCTTACAGGTATTCTCATAAGTGGCCAGCTCCAGTTTGGTTCACTTAATCAGTATCTTTATAAAAACTATTTCTGTGACACCTCTCTTTCTGTTGTAGGAACCATTGCACAGTACGCTCCCCTTGTTCTTATGCTTCCCTTCTCAGGAAAAATCGTTAAGAAATATGGCAAAAAGGAAATTTGTGGAGTTACCTCTTTTGTAGCGGCAATTGCAGCAGTTGCTACATTCTTTATTAAGCCTGCTCCGGACCAGGCCTGGTTATTCCTTGTAATGCAGTTCGTAATTGGTTTTGGTTACTCCTTCGTTTCTATAACAAACTGGGCAATTGTTGCAGATGTTATTGACTACCAGCTTTATAAAACAGGAATAAAAAACGAAAGTGCCGTTTACGCTGTTTATACCTTCTGCAGAAAGCTTGGTCAGACCGCTGCCGACTATGGCGGACTTATGCTTTTGGGTAAAATCGGCTACGAAGCAGAAACAATGGCAAACGCAGGCTTTGTTGAGGGTATAAGTGAAGGTATCTTAACCGTATGCACTCTCATTCCTGCAATTACATATACACTTGTATTTATTCTTTACAAATTCTTCTACCCACTCACAAAAGAAAAGCTCGAGCCTGTATATGAATATGTAAGGCAAAACAACGAAAACTTAGGTGCGTAAAAAAAGCCTCTGCTGAAAGTTCAGCAGGGGGCTTTTTTATAACTCTAAATTATCCTGATCCTTCAACCATATCAGGCTTCTTGTACCTGCACTTACATCCTTTTGTGGCTTTTCCTGTTGCTTTTTAGCATTTTCTGCGTTTACTATTCGTACCCCGTTAATTTTTGCAATATGGCGTTGTTTCTTCTGCCTATCTTTTCCCATAATATTAACTCCTTTTTAAAATCCTTATTTCCTCTCAACAACGATGTATAGAGAGAACGGGGCAACCCACCACCATTCCGCCTCAACATTATTTTTCAATAGATAACTCACCCTAAGTTTTCTTATCAAAAATAATAAATTTATTGAAGAATGGTCTCCCTCCCTATTTGCACAATGGCAAACAGGGATGATATAATTCGCTCTTCTTTTACACACCGGAGACTGATAGTCGGTAGCTTTAGTTGAGTATATTATTTGAATTTATTAATCTTTTATACTTGTTTTAAGAAAACAACTCTGTTATACTATATTATGTATATTTATGTATTAAATTATAATAAACTAACGGAAGTGGAATATGAATTTCAAAAGAATTTTATCTGCTATATTGACAATTTGTTGCTTGGTTTCAACCCTTGCATTTTCCGGTTGCACACTTACTGATAAGGAAACTGCAATGGAAATAAATGACGTTGAAATAAGCAATGATGTGTTCACATATTTTCTTGACCTTGCAGTTGTAGATTTGGGAGTGGATGCCCCCCTTAAATCTTTAAAAGAGAGAGCAAGTGAATATGCAGAAACGTATTTTAAAACAAACTCGCTTGCCCATTCTCAAGGTGTTACACTCTCTACAGCAGAAAAAGCAGCAGTTTCCGAAAGAGTAAATGCTTTTTGGGGAATCTACGGTGAATACTACTCAAAAATAGGTGTAACAAAAGAAACTCTCACTAAAATTTTTACTGCAGACAGCTTTCGTGAGGCTTTACTTGTTCACTACTACGGCACCGGTGGAGAAGAAGAAATTCCTCTTACACGCCTTTATGCCCAATTCAAAACAAATTACATTGTTTTCCAAGCCATTACAGGCTACTTTACCCAAACAGACCTTAACGGACAAACCGTAAAAATCAGTGAAACCGAAAGCGAAGCTCTTGTTCTTAAATTTCAAAACATGGCTGCTATGGTAAACGCAAGCGAACAGAATATGGAGCAGGCAGCAGATTTCCTTGCTGAATCAGGCTACCAAAGCTCTGTGCAGACGGTTGTGCTCCACAAGGATGATACAAGCTACCCTCCGGGATTTTTTGAAAAAGTAAAAAACACTGAAGCCCGTCGTGCAACAGTAATTGGTACAGAAGAATACATTTTCCTTGTTCTGCGTGGTGACGCTGACACAAACAGCGCATATTTTAATGAAAAAAGAACAGAAATGATTGAAATAATCGTAGGAAATGAAATTGACGAAAAAATCGAAAAATCCTTGGTTGTAAAAACTGAAATAGATAATTCTGTTGCCAACGGATATTATTCACTTATTGCAAAAGAAAAGGGGGAGAAAAATGAATCCCGTAATTGAAAATATAATGTCACGTCAAACAATCCGTGAATACACTGACCAACAAGTTCCCCACGAGCTTTTACAGGTAGTGCTTGATGCAGCTATTCGTGCTCCCAGTGGCAGAAATTCTCAGCCCTGTCATTTGCGAGTTTTGACCAATCGTGAAAGGCTTGAAGAAATGAACAAGGATTTCAAAGATATTGTAGGTTGGGACACACCTGCCTACACAGGCTGGAATCTTCGTCCTGTTTACCACAATGCTCCCGTTTTTATTTTTATTGTTGCACCCACCAAAGATGGTATGTCAGGTGGCCTTATGGCTGAAAACATTGCACTCGCAGCACATTCTTTGGGTCTTGGTTCTTGTATGATAGCCTCTCTCGGTGCTCTCTTTGATGATGAAGAGGGTGCAAAAAAGTGGAAAGAGATTATTGATATTCCTCAGGACTGGCATTTCATTTTAGGTATGTCCTTGGGTTATCCCAACGAAAAACCTCCCTTCAAGGAAAGAGAAGACGGACACATTAAATTTATTAAGTAAGGAATCTATATGAAATATTTTGCAGGAAATTATGATGTTGCAGTTATAGGTGCAGGTCACGCAGGCATCGAAGCCGCCCTTGCATCTGCAAGGCTTGGTGCAAGCACTGTTATTTTCACAGTTAATCTTGACTGGATTGGCAATATGGCTTGTAACCCCTCCATCGGCGGAACATCAAAGGGACACCTTGTCCGTGAAATAGATGCCCTTGGTGGTGAAATGGGTAAGGCCGCTGACAAGACCTTAATCCAAAGTCGTATTCTTAATTTAGGTAAAGGGCCGGCTGTACACTCATTAAGGGCACAGATTGACCGTCGTGATTATACCGACTATATGAAGCGTTGCCTTGAAAACCAGAAAAATCTTGATTTAAAACAGGGCGAAATTATTTCGCTTTCCCAAAACGAAGATGGTCTTTGGGTTTTCTCCACAAAGCTTGAAGCAGAATACACAGCTAAATGCGTAATTATCGCAACAGGCACCTTCCTTAAAGGAATGGTCTATGTGGGCGATGTTTCCTATGAAAGTGGTCCTGATGGTATGTTCCCTTCAAACGAGCTTTCTGAATCACTTTTAAAACTAAATTTGCCATTAAGACGCTTCAAAACAGGTACACCTCCCCGAGTTAACAGAAACAGCGTAAACTTTGAGGACCTTGAAGAACAAATCGGTGACGAAGAAATAACTCCCTTCTCTTTTGAAACGCCCGAAGGTGTTTTAGAAAACAAGGCAATTTGTCACATTACATACACAAATGCTGATACCAAGCAGGTTATTCTTGACAATCTGCATCGCTCACCTCTTTATTCAAACAAAATCGAGGGAGTAGGACCAAGATATTGTCCCAGCATTGAAGATAAAATTGTCCGTTTTGCTGAAAAAGGTCGCCATCAGGTATTTATCGAGCCCTGCGGACTCCGTACAGAAGAGCTTTATCTTCAAGGACTTTCTTCGTCACTTCCCGAAGATGTTCAACTAAAAATACTCAAGAGTATAAAGGGTCTTGAAAATGTTAAGGTTATGAGGACAGCTTATGCCATTGAATATGACTGTGTTGACCCCCTTGCACTTAAATCAACCTTAGAATTTAACAATCTCCCCTGTCTTTTCGGTGCAGGACAGTTTAACGGTTCCTCAGGCTACGAGGAGGCTGCTGCACAAGGACTTATAGCAGGTATCAATGCTGCTCGCAAGGTGCAAGGCAAGGAACCCTTCACCCTTGACAGAAGCACATCGTACATCGGAACACTTATCGACGACCTTGTCACAAAGGGTTGTCGTGACCCTTACAGGATGATGACCTCCCGAAGTGAATACAGACTTATTCTCCGAGAGGACAATGCTGATTTAAGACTTACTGAAATGGGTTATGAAATTGGGCTAATAAGCCAAGAAAGATATGACAAGCTTCAGGAAAAGAAAAGGCTTATTGAAGAAGAAACCGAAAGAGTTTCGAAAATTACAATTCCGCCTTCAGAAGAGCTTTCCAAGGTGCTTGAGGAAGCAGGAACAGCTCCTACCGTTACAGGCTGCAGACTTTCCGAGCTTATAAAAAGGCCTCAGCTTTCTTATAAATTGCTTACACCCTTTGACCAAAAACGCCCCGATCTGCCCCGTGAGGTTTTTGAGCAGGTTGAAATCAACCTTAAATATGCAGGCTATATAAAACGTCAGTTAGCACAGGTTGAGGAACAAAAAAGGCTTGAGGTTAAAAAGCTTCCCTACGACATTGATTATGATGAAGTACAGAATCTTCGACTTGAAGCCAGAGAAAAATTAAAGAAAATCAAACCTGAGACTATCGGTCAGGCATCACGAATAAGTGGTGTTTCCCCTGCCGATATTGCAGTTCTTTTGATATATTTGAAGAAATGAGGAGTTTTTATGATACCAAGAAACGAACATCCTAATCCGAACTTTAAAAGAAACGATTATATTAATCTCAATGGTCAATGGGATTTTGAATTTGACTTTGGTAACAGTGGCAAGGAAAGAAAGCTGTTCGAGGTTGATGCACAGTTTTCAAAAAAAATCAATGTTCCCTTCTGCCCTGAAAGTGAGCTTTCCGGCATTGGGTACAAGGATTTTATGGCTGCTGTATGGTACAAAAGAACTGTCGAAATTACCGAAGAACAGTTAAAAGGAAAAGCATTTATTATTTTCGGTGCAGTTGATTTCCACGCAAATGTTTATGTAAACGGTGAATTTGCAGGCGAGCATTTCGGTGGTTACACCTCCTTCAGAATTGATGCAACAAAATTCTTAAAGGTTGGCGAAAACACAATTACTGTTTGTGCGCAGGATGATACCCGTTCTCCCCTTCAGGCTCGTGGAAAACAGAGCGAGCTTGTTTATTCTCACGATTGTGACTACACAAGAACAACAGGTATCTGGCAGACTGTTTATATGGAATTCTGTCCTGAAAACTATATTAAATCAGTAAAATATTACCCCAATATTACAGAGGGTACTCTCACAATTCACGCAGAGCTTGTTGGTAATGGCACATTCGCTGCAAGGGCTTTCTGGGATGGCAAAGAGGTTGGTGCTGCTTCAACCGACTCCCTCGGACAAACAGCAACACTTACCCTTAACCTTTCCGAAAAACACCTTTGGGAGGTTGGTAAGGGTGGACTTTACAGCCTTGAGCTCTCATTTGGTGGTGATGAGGTTTCCAGCTATTTCGGACTTCGTGAGGTTAAGCTTACAGACAAAGCAATTAACATTAACGGTAAGCCTGTTTTCCAAAGACTTGTTCTTGACCAGGGCTTCTACCCCGACGGAATTTATACTGCACCATCTGCAGAAGCTCTTAAAAACGATATTCTTCTTTCAATGGAGGTTGGCTTCAACGGTGCAAGACTTCATCAGAAAATCTTTGAACCCCTTTTCTTACACTACTGTGATGAATTAGGCTACATTGTCTGGGGTGAACACGGTAACTGGGGTGCAGACCACACTAACTTTGAATCCTTGAGATATTTCCTTCTTGAAATCGAAGAAGAAATTGAAAGAGATTTCAACCACCCTGCACTTATCGGTTGGTGTCCATATAATGAAACCTGGGATATTAACGGAAGAAAGCAGGACGATGATATTTTAAGAATCGTCTACAGAACCGTTAAAAACCTGGATAAAACCCGTCCTTGTATCGACACCAGTGGTAACTTCCACGTTGAAACAGATATTTTTGATGTCCATGATTACGACCAGGATTGCGAGCTTTTCAAGGGGCATTATGAAGACCTTGCAAACAAAAACATCCTTTTCGACCACCAGGGACATCGACAGACCTGGAAGGGTGAGCCTGTATTTATGAGTGAATACGGTGGAATCCGTGTGGAGCTTAAAGATTTTGAAGAAAACGACAGCAAAAAAGCCTGGGGCTACGGAAATGCTGCAACAAGCCTTGAAGAGTTTTATGCTCGTTATGACGGACTTACTACTGCTTTAATTGACTGCCCTAAGATGATAGGCTTCTGCTATACTCAGCTTACAGATGTTGAGCAGGAATTAAACGGTATTTTCAGATACGACAGATCAAAGAAATTTGATTCGGAAATTCTTTACAAAATCAACACAAAGAAAGCTGCTATTGAAGAATAAATAAAAGGAGGATTTTTATGTCAACTGCTCTGGTAAAATTTTTAAGTATTCTCATACCATTGATTCTCAGCTTTTTCGGAACCATTGGTAGTGTTATTTCCGGTAACGACAACCAGTTCACCTTCAACGTAGATGCTTCTAACACAGGAACAACCCTTTCAAATCCTGTAAGTAATGTCAACGTTTGGTCTATAGAGGGTAACCCATTTGTAAACGCAACTATAAACAAAGAAAACAATATCTTTGATTTCGTTGAATATGTTCAGTTTATGCAGTGCTCCGGTGGTACTGAAGCAAGAGATTTATTCAAAGATCCTCTTGACAGAACAGTTCTTGATGACTACGATTTCACAGTTCTTATAGAAAACTGCAGAGGCGTTGTGGAATTGGGTGGTAAGCCTATGCTTAAATTAGGCAGCGTACCGCTTAAATATTCAGAAAAATCAGCTACAGATGTTGGCTTCGGTATGAATCGCTATCCACCGGATGACTTCGATGTTTATTACAACTACATAAAAGCAATTGCAGAGGCACTTGTTGAAGAATTCGGCAAAGAAGAGGTACTTACATGGCGCTTTGGTGTTATGACCGAATATGAAAATTACGATTGGTTTGTTGGCTCCGACAGCGAGGATGAAGAAACTCTTGCGAAAGAAAGCGCCGAAGCTTACTGCAAACTTTACGACTATACTGCCCAGGCTCTTGTTGATGTACTTGGCGAGGATGTTTTTGTTGGTGCTCATTCAATGAGTGTCACTGAAGGCATTTGGGATGAAGCTATTTTCATTGAGCATTGTGCCAAGGGCAAGAACTACAAAACAGGTAAAACAGGCTCTCCTATTAAATACCTTTCTGCTTCCTTCTACGACTCAACACCCGGTGAATATACCGATGGCTACACTCTCCCCGAAACAATTGCGTACATAAGAAACGTTGCAGAAAGCAATGGTTTAACAGACCTTATTTATGGCATTGATGAAGGCAGAATCCTCTGCGGTGCAAGCGGTGCTAATAATAATGAGCTTTTAAGCCGTACCTGTGGTTACACATATCAGGCAGCCTATGATGCCCGCCTTTTTGCACAGATGTTCAACAATGGCATAGATTATTTCTCTGCCTGGTCATACCTTTCAAACGGTCTTTTAGAGGGTAACCCGACAGTAAGCTACCACGTTGCGAAAAACGTTTCTAAAATGGCAGGCGCAAAGCTTGTGCGCACCGAAACCTCCGAAGAGGGTAATATTATCGGTGGCGAAATTGATTCAGTTTCCGCATTCAACGAGGAAACTAACACACTTCATATTATGGCTTATAACTTTAAAAATGATTTGGATTATAAGCATGATGTAAACCTTACCTTTAATGTAAACGCACCTCAGTTTGATGGTAAAAAAGTAAAAATCATCACCTATACAATAGATGATGATTGCAACTATTTCGACGAATGGGTTGAGGACAGAAAAACCTATAACATCGGTGATGATTGCTTCAACTGGTCACCAGATGATCCTCAAATAGATAGTCCCGTTACTCTTGAAAACCAAGCAGCACGAGACATTTATTTCAACGAGCTTTACTCAAAATATACTGAATGTTCAAAGCTTGTTCCCGTAGAAGAAACTGTAACGGTTGAAAACGGTAAAATCACTCTTGAAAAAAATCTTGACCCACACGCAGTTGTGTTCTATGAGATTAGCGCAGAATAATAAATTTCATAGCTTTTAGAAAATATTTGCAAAATATACTTGACTGTAAAGCGGCTTCATAGTTTATATTGAGCGTATAGGAGGTCTTTTATGAAAGTAAATGAACTTGAAAAAACGCTCAATATAAGCAGAGCCAACATTCGTTTTTATGAGAAAGAGGGATTATTGAACCCTGCCCGAAAAGAGAATAATTACCGTGATTACAGCGAAGATGAAGTTACTCTTTTAAAGAAAATTGTAATTTACAGAAAGCTTGGTATTTCAATCGGAGACATAAAGAGTGTTTTTAATGGCGAATTAACTCTTGATTCTGCCATCAGCAAAAATGTAGCTTCTATTAATAAACAAATATCAGAGCTAACTGTAGCCACAAAATTCTGTGATGAAATTCTGAAAAATAATATTACCAACGAAACCTTTGACACAGAGCATTATTGGAATGAAATTGCAAGCCGAGAAAATTCAGGCGATAAATTTAACGACTTTATTGGTTTAGATATCAGTGGTTTTGAAAACAAACAGAGAATTAAAATTTCCGTTATTGTTTTTCTGGTTTTATTCTTTGTCGGTATAATATATTCTTTGCTATGTGTTAAAATACAAATTCACGACAACTATTATTACGACACAATACAGCCGGAAATAGATACATTTTGTGTAATTGATACTGTCAAAATAAATACTGAAAAGCATCTGCTTTATGTGTGCTATGACCGGGCAACCTGTGTAAATGTATATGATTTTAACGGTAATTTCAAATGGGCAGTTTCTTTGCCTCATTACGAAAATTCAAGAGGTGTTACTTACTTTTATCTTGACGGTAACAAACTTATTATTGACCGTAATGCCGATGCTTATATCTACAATGCAACCAGTGGTGAATTTATAGAAAAAACTTATATAGAAAAGCTGGGAATTGTTGATTGGCGTGACACGTACGATACATATCATATTGAAGATTTTGATAAGGCGAATAACAATGGCTTTTCCTTCAATTCCTATGATGTATTTAACTCTCAACAATACATAGTACGGAAGCCGGCTTATTACATTTTGGCAAATGAAATATGGGGAATACTGTTTGCTTTTATCGGCGCAACAGGTTTGTTTTTAACCTATGTTTTCAGTGTAATAAAAAAATTTAAAAAATCCCCCGTTAACAAAAACAATATCGGAAAAAAAGCTAAAATCCTGTCAGGGTATTTTAAATTTTTCTCTTTAATATCTCTTTTCTATACTATCCTAAATATATCCATATCTTTGCTATCAGATAATTCACTTTCTTTAGGTATAATGCCTTTAGCAGCATTTTTGATTTTTTCTTTGATATTTGATGATTTAATTGAGAAAAAGTTTAATAGTGATGAGCAAAGAATTTGTGGTATATGGCGACATTACTCTATACTTGCTTTTTTTGTTGCCTTTATTAGTTGTGTGCTAATATCTATCTAAATTATATTTTTGAGACCGTCCGTTTGGACGGTTTTTTATTTTCTAAAAAATTTTAATTTTTTTTGAAAAACACTTGACTGTAAAGTGACTTTATACTGTTTAAAGGCTTTAAAAGGAGGTGTTACAAATACTTAATCAAAAAAATCTAAAAAAAAAGGAGATTACGATTATGAAAAAAAATCTTATTAAAGCATTAAGCTTAATACTAATTCTGGCTACATTATCATCAACAGCTTCAACAACTGCTTTCGCAAGTTCTTTAACACCTAAAAAGAAACAAATTACATACATTACAAATAATCTGATTATTTCGAAATGGCATATTTGTATGCTAACAAAACAAAAAGCCCCTACCTGTACGGAAGAGGGCTACACAAAATATAAATGTATTTTCTGTCGTTACACAACAACCTTTACATATGAAGCAAAAGGACACACGGAAATTGTTGACACCTTTGTTGCTCCCACCTGCACAGATTATGGATTCAAAGAGGGCTCTCATTGCTCAAAATGCAATGTTATTATGGTTGAACAAGAAAAAATCAACCCTTTAGGGCATAGACTTTCAGAAAGCATACAAAAAGCTACAATCGAAGCAGACGGAAACATAAAAAGAGTCTGTTCTGTATGTGGCTATTCGGAAAACAAACAAATAAGAAAACCTGAAGCAATAGAATTTACTACAACCTCTTTTGAATATACAGGCAAAGAAATAACCCCCGGTGTTACTGTTTATGATACAGAGGGTTGTATAATAGCCCCTAATAATTATACTATTGAGTACTACAACAATATCTATGTAGGTTCTGCTACGGTAAAAATTAATTTCATTGGAGATTATTACGAGGGCTCTATTGAAAAAAGCTTTACCATAAAATCCGGATTCAATTGGAATATAACTGTAAAAAACTATCGCCCCAAAGGCTTTTCTGTAGCTTTCCCTGTTGACACATTTGTAAAAAAGGTTGAAATACAATATTCCCTATCTGCCACTTTCCAAAAATCAGACAAAAGCACAAAAACCTTAATACAAAATATTTCAGTAGATACTGATAAAAAACTTTCGTATAAAGTCACAGGATTAGAACCATCAAAAACATATTATGTTCGTGCACGAATCCAATATTCAACAGGAATATATAGTCACTGGTCACAAAAAAGTATTAAAATAAACAGATATTAACTTAAAACAAATCCCTCTATGACTATTAAGTCGTAGAGGGACTTCATTTGAATTATTTACCTGCTTTTTTGGAATATTTTAATTTGTATATGATTCTCATAAGGTTGGAATCAAGTGCACTTAAAGGCTTAACATCTGCATAAAGCTCTGCGCCAACTGCTGTTTTCGCTGCTTTTTCCATAACCAACTCAACTGCTTCTGCATCATACTGGTTACCTGCTACGCAAACTGCACCATTATCTTTAACAAGAACTGCATTTTTGTTGCCAAGAGCTCTTGCAACCTTTTTGCTTGTTTTAAGAGTGTTTGAGGGATTAAATGTTGCACATTTAACTACGGGACCACAAAGCTGAGCAAAGTCATCAAGAAGGGGTCTCATTGTTTTACCTTTTCTTGACATTGCAACTACAAAATCATTCTTTGTATGACGAATAAAGTTAACGTCATCTCTCTTTTTGTAAATTGCCCAGTGCATATCTGCGCTGTCCGGGATTTCTCCACCACCTACCCAAGCACCACTCTTGGTATCAATAATAGCAGATTCTTTGCCTTCTTCACCAACAAAGAAGCAGCTTCCTTTTCTTTCGCTGTCGCAAGGAGCAAATTCCTTTGCAGGTTTATATTTTTTACCTGATTTGAAAACCTCTGTAACATAATCAACAACACCACTGAAGGTATCAACTGCTTTACCTGATACCTCAGAGCAACGGGCTGCAATAAATTTCTCGCAAACCCTTTCAAGAGCATTTGCAACTGCGAAAGCATCTTCATAGCTTTCGCCAAGGCAAACAGCACCGTGGTGCTTCATAATGGCTGCTTTTGATGTTGAGCGTTCCAACGCACCAATTACACCCTGGCGAAGCTTAGGCTGGCCGGGAAGACCGTATGATGCACAGGGAACATCTGTACCTAGAATTTCTGCATCCTCTCCATCAATATTGTTAATATCAAGACCAAGCGTGCTTACAACAGAAGCATTCTTCTGATGGGTATGAATAACAAAATTGATATTGGGACGAAGCTCATAGCAGGATGCGTGAATACCTTTTTCTGATGAGGGTTTAACATCACCTTCATAAGAAAGGTCAGCAATATTAACAAGAACAATGTCGTCGGGAGTAAGAACATCATAAGCCATACCACTGGGAGTAATAACAAACTGCTTATCATTAACTCTACAGCTGATGTTACCCCATGTTCGTACAATAAGACCTGCTGCTAAAAGCTCGTGACCGGCTTTAATGACTAATTCTTTTGCTTCTAAAATATCCATAAATATCTCCTCTCTGGAGTTTTAGAAAGCCACGGGGTTGCCGTGGCTTTTTTGTTTTTATTATTCTTTAATTGCAACGTTTGCAAATACTCTGTCAAATCTTCTGAGAGCCTCGTCGATAAGCTCAGGTGTGTATGCTGCACTGGTGTAAAGACGGCTACCGGCAAGAGTAACAAGACCTTCTGCCATATAAGCTGCACCCATGTGCTGCATTTCTGCTTTTCTTTCGCTTGTTGCTGAAAGAACACCGGGGATTTCCCAAGGTTTGGACCAGTTGATGGAGTAGTGCATTGTACCTACTGTATCAATGTGGCAAACTGAACCCTGGTTGAATGCAACGAAGGGAAGGTTATATTTCTTAATGAGCTCCTGAAGACCCTTTGTAAGTCTGTCACCCATTTCACCTGCTTTTTGACAAGCGTTCTGTTTGTCAATTTCTTCAAGTGTGTAGTAACCTGCAACGCAAGAAAGAGGAGTAGCAGCCATTGTACCACCCATAAATGCTTTCTTAACCTTTTCACCACTTGCATCAAGACCTGCACCGAGGTATTTCATATATTCTCTCTTACCACCGATACCACCTGCACCGGGATAACCACCTGCGATAACCTTACCGAAGATAGTAAGGTCAGGAGATACACCGTAGTAGCCCTGAGCACCAGCCATACCAATACGGAAGCCTGTAACAACCTCATCAAATATAAGGAGCGCGCCATATTTACGACAAAGTCTTTCAACACCCTTATTGAAGTCTTTATCGAGAGGTCTTGTACCACTTTCGGGACCGATGGGCTCCATAAATACAGCAGCTGTACCACCACGGAACTGGTTAAGACGAAGAACTCTTTCAAGAGAATCAAGGTCATTGGGGAAGAATTCCTGTGTATGCTTGAAAAGGTAGAGCGGAACACCGTGTGCCTGAGTGAATTTTGAACCGGGAACGCGGATGCTGTAACCAAGCTGGTCAGACCAACCATGGTAAGCACCACCCATTTTCACAATATTTTTATTTTTGGTAGCAAGTCTTGCAACACGAATAGCTGCCATACAAGCTTCTGTACCTGAACCGAGCATACGGAACATATCACAGGTTTCAACGCTGTCGCAGATTTTCTTTGCAAGCTTATACTCGAACTCGTGGAAAAGACCTGTTGAAGGACCACAAGTATTAAGAAGGTCAATAACCTGATCTCTGACAACCTTGGGGTTGGAACCAAGAACTGTGGGACCACCTGCCTGAAGGAAGTCGAAATACTCGTTACCGTCAACGTCGTAGAGCATCATTCCGTCTGCCTTTGTGAAAACAAGGGGGAAGGGATAGTTAAATGCAAGGTTATGCTGAACACCGCCGGGAATTACCTGCTTTGCTTCCTCAATCATTTCCTTACTCTTAGCACATTTTTTGCCATAATACTCTTCTTCGTACTGTTTAAGTACATCGGGCTTAATTGTGTAAATGGGTTTCTTAATGAGTTCATCAAGCTGTTTTGTTATAGCAGCTGCGTCATGATACTCATTAATAGCGAATCTTGTGTCCATAAAGACACCTCCTAAAAATAGAGTTTGATAACAAAAGTGAATTTGTATTCACTTTTATTATACATTATTAAAATAAAATGTCAATAAGTCCGTTGTTTCAAACTAAACAAAATAAAAGCTGAGTTTTTATGTACTTTTTATAATAAATTAACCACAAACGGGATTTTTTCCTTTTACGAAAATAAATTTTGAGTTTTGTGTCATTTTTTACCATATTAACTATTAAAAATTTTCAGGTATTTGTTGACTTTGACCGAATGCTCTGCTAAAATATAATGGACTGAATTCTATTTTTAAAAAGGAGGCAATCGCTTTGCAAAATTTAATGGATTCAAAAACACTTGCGTACATAAATATGTATGCGGTTCTCGGTACTTTGGAAAACCTTTGTGAAATCGTTCCTGAAGCATCCGAGCTTCTGCAGGGCAAAAAGCCCATTTCTATCGGCTTGGAGGTTAAAGATGGTCCTGCGGCTACCCTTTATTTCAAAAACGGAAAATGCCGTATGGAGCAGGGTTGCAGCAACTGTGATGTTAAGCTCCCCTTCTCAAGCTGTGAAAAATTCAATGGTCTTATTGACGGCACTGTAACTCCTATTCCTTCAAAGGGCTTCACACACATCAAATTTCTTCTTAAAGAATTTACAGCGCTTACCGATTTACTTTCAAAGTATATGCGAGCAAGCGAAGAAGACCTTAAAGACCCTGTTTTCTTTGAAAGAAGCACAACTCTTATGCTTTACACAATCGGTGTTGCAATCGCTCAGATTGGTAACAATGATGAAATCGGTAAATTCAGCGCAAAATACATTGCAGACGGCAGCGTTCTTATTGGTATAAAAAACGGTCCTGCAGCAGAGCTTGTTTGCAAAGATCATCGACTTATAACAATCAAAAAGGCACCCGAAAAGTATCGTGCTGCTATGATTTTTGATTCAATAGAAACTGCACGTGCTCTTTTCGACGGAAAAGTTAACGCTCTTACCTGCATCGGTACAGGTAAAATTGAAATGCACGGTCTTGTCAGTATGCTTGACAATGTTAACCGCATACTTGACAGAGTTGCATTATATCTTGCATAAGGAGGTAGCAAAATGAGTAAAAAATTTCCATTATACAAAACAACAAAATCAGATGAATGGTATGCTCGTGCTGCCCAGGTAATTCCCTCAGGTGTTTACGGACATTTAGGACCTGCTGAAGGTCAGTTCATCCCCGTTAACAGATGGCCCCGTTTCTCTGAAAAGGCAAAAGGCTCATATTTCTGGGATGTTGACGGAAACAAGTACATCGACTATATGTGTGCATATGGTCCCAACGTGCTTGGCTATGGTGACGAAGATGTTGATGCAGCTGTTATTGAACAAATCAAAAAAGGTAACTGTGTAACATCTCCCGATAAAATAATGGTTGAATGTGCAGAGCTTCTTGTTGATACAGTTAACACTGCTGACTGGGCATTCTTTGCAAAAAATGGTAACGACGCTACACAGGGTGCTATCCTTACAGCTCGTGCTCATACCCACAGAAAAAAACTTATTTTCTTCAATGGCTTCTACCACGGTGTATCGCCTATGGTTCAGAAAATCGACTACCCGGGTGTTACTCCTGAAGATGTTGCAAACAACCTTTACACACCTTGGGATGACATTGAAAACTTCAAAAAACTTCTTGCAGAAAATGAAGGCGAAATTGCTGCAGTAATTGCTCAGCCTTACAACCACGGTAACTTTAACGATAACTCTTTCCCAATTGATGGCTTTTGGAAAGAAGTTCGTGAGCTTTGCACCAAGAATGAAATTGTGCTTATTGTTGACGATGTTCGTTGTGGCTTCCGTCTTGACCTTGCAGGTAGTGACCATTTCTTCGGCTTTGAGGCTGATATTATCTGCTTCTGTAAAGCTCTTGCAAATGGTTATAATATGTCTGCTTTCTGTGGTAAGGAATTCCTCAGAAACGCTGCATCAAGCCTTTCTTACACAGGCTCTTACTGGATGAGTGCTGTTCCCTTTGCAGCTTGCATAGCTACAATCAACAAGCTTAAAAAGCTGGACGCTCCCAAGCTCTTTGACGCTATGGGCAGAGAGCTTACAGACGGCTTCAAAAAAGCCGGCGCAGAGCACGGCTTTGACCTTGTTGTTTCCGGTGCACCCGCACTCTTCTATTTAAGAATAGCAAATGATGATTCTCTTCTTCTTCACCAGGATTGGGTGGCAGAATGTGTAAACCGTGGTTTATTTATTACATCTCACCACAATCACTTTATTAACGCTTCCCTTACCCACGAAGATATTAACCTCTCAATCGAAATTGCAGAGGATGCATTCAAAGCTGTTAAAAAGAATCATCCCGAATTAGGCTGATATAATTAGTTTAATCATTGGAATCAAACCGAGTTTTCGGTTAATCAAATAAATCTTAGGAGGAATTTATAATGGCTCTTTCAAAACAGGAGTGGCTTGCTCTTGAAAAGAAAGCTCACGAACTCCGTAACCTCTGCCTTGATACAACCTACTGGGCAGGCTCAGGTCATATCGGCGGCGGTATGAGCGTTATGGACATTATGACAGTGTGCTATCACAAATATATGCACATTAAGGTTGAGGACCCCAACTGGGAGGATCGTGACAGATTTATTCTCAGTAAAGGTCACGCAGGTATTGCTTATGCACCTGTTCTTTGCGACCTTGGCTTCAACGACAAGGAAATGCTTAAAACATTTAACCTTTCAGGTTCAAAAATGGGTATGCACCTTGACTCCAACAAGGTTGTTGGCGTTGATGCTTCTACAGGCTCTCTCGGTCATGGTCTTTCCATCGGTGTTGGTACTGCCCTTGCAGCAAGACTTCTCAAAAAAGACTATAAGACCTTCGTTGTTCTTGGCGACGGTGAGCTTGACGAAGGCTCCAACTGGGAAGCAGCAATGAGCGCAGCTCATTTCAAGCTTACAAACCTTATCACCCTTGTTGACCGTAACCATAATATGATTGACGGTAACACAGAAGATGTTATGGCTCTTGAGCCCCTTGCAGACAAATGGGAAGCATTCGGCTTTATCGTAAAGAAAATTGACGGTAACAACATTAAAGAGCTGTGCGAAGCTATTGACTTTGCTTATGAAAACGAAACCGATAAACCCGTTCTTATCCTTTGTGATACAGTTAAGGGCTGCGGTATCGACTTTATCGAAGGCGACTTCAGATGGCACTATGGTGCATTTGATGATGAAAAGTATGCTAACGGTAAAAAATCTCTTGAAGAAACTTATGCAAAACGTGTTGCACGTGCAGAAAAGGAGGCTGAATAATTATGGCAGGCGGATTAAGTTACACAGCTGAACAATCAACATCTCTCTCCACAGCCGAAATTTACGGTCAGGCTCTTGTTGAATTGGCAGAAGCACATCCTGAGGTTGTTGCTCTTACTGCTGACCTTGCAAAATCAACAAAAATCGGTGATTTCCAGAAGAAATTCCCCGACCGTTTCTTTAACGTAGGTATTGCAGAACAAAATATGTTCGGTGTTGCTGCAGGTATGGCAAAGGCAGGTCTTGTTCCCTTCCTTTCAACCTTCTCACAGTTTGCATCCTTCCGTTCAGCAGACCAGCTTCACACAGACCTTTGCTACCAGAATATTAATGCAAAAGTTATTGCTACTCATTCAGGTACATCCTTCGGTCAGGCAGGTTCAACTCACCATGCTATATGTGACCTTGCTTTAACACGTTCAATCCCCAATCTTACAGTTATATGCCCTGCTGATGGTTATGAAACCTACAACGCAGTTATGGCTGCTTACAATACACCCGGTCCCTTCTATATCAGAATCAACCGTGGTTTTGACCGTGTTCTTTATAAAGATGCCAACTATGGCTTTGAAGTAGGTAAAGCAGTTGAAGTTCACGAAGGTAGCGATATTACAATTATTGCTTGCGGATCTTGTGTATTCCAGGCCTTCCAGGCTGCAGAATTCCTTGAGAAAGCAGACGGACTTAAAGTTCGTGTTCTTGATATGCACACAATCAAACCCCTCGATAAAGAAGCTGTTCTTAAAGCAGTTATGGACACTCGCCGTATTATCACAGTTGAAGACCATACAGTTATCGGTGGTCTTGGCAGTGCTGTTGCTGAGGTTGTCGTTGAATCCGGTAAGGGTTGCGCATTCAAGAAGCTCGGCGTTCAGGACACATTTGCTCCTATTGGTCTTCACGAAGACATCATGAGCTACCTCGGTATCGACTCCAACGGTATTATCGAAGCAGTTCGTGAAGTTATGAAGGCTGATTTTGAAGAAGACAACGACTGGGATGACGAATTCTAATTTCGAGAAATGAGTGCACATCTTTGTCGTTTATCTCCCCCAACTCACGTACCTTTGTACGCTTAGGGGGCGGTAAACATCAAATCTGCACCCCCTTCTCAAAATTCAGTTCACGAACCTTACAGAAAGGAATGGTTTTTCTTGGCTAATACACAGGAAGCTTTATATACTAATAAAATATTCCTTTGCGGTGCGTTGCCCCTCTTGAAAACTATCGTTGCAGACGTTCCCTCTCTCAAAAAGAAATTTGAGAAGGTACACTGCATCTATCAGGTTAGTTGTCTTGACCCGGATGCTCCCGAAGGAAAGTGGGCAACACACTTTATGGTAAACGGCGACGAGTGGCTCGTTCACGCTAACAAAGTTGCATACAGAGTTAAAAAACAAAAATTTGTTGAGCTTCAATTCAAGAATGTTGAGTCTATGAACGCTTTCTTCAAAGGCAAAATCGGACCTGCAACACTTCCCAAAATGATTGGTCTTAACAATGCTTATGAATTTGGCGTATTTATGATGGCTCTTCTTAAAATGTCAAGCCTTTTGACAGCTGCAAAGCCACCGGAAAAGGAAGAAGATAAACGCCTTACAGTTAAATGCTATTTCTACCTTCTTTCTTCAGGTATCAGCACACTTAACAAAATGGGACACCCCGAAATCCATGACTGGACTTCAAAAAGCCCCGACCGTGTTTATGCCTGGAAGGTGGATGGTGAAGATTCTGTTTCTGCTTACATCAGAATTAAAGCAGGTAAAAGTAAAGCTGGAAGAGGCGAATACAAACGTGCTCTCCCCTTCTTCACAATGCGCTTTAACAACCTTGACAGCGCTTTAGGTATATTGATGTCTATTGACGATATGCTTGAATCCGTTCAGAAGGGTAAGCTTATTATGGATGGCGCTCCCGAATTTGGTGCACAGATTGGTGCATATATGATGGAAATAGGCGCTATGGCTAAATAATTCAAAATCGGAACTGTTGCAAATTGCAGTAGTTCCGATTTTTTACACTTTTTTAACATTTTCCTCTTGACACTTTACCATTGACATAGTATAATGCTAAATGTATATTGATATTTATACCTTTTGTTGGTAACAGCGGAGGGAGGGAACTTAAATGAGTCAGGTAAAAGTTAAAGAAAACGAATCTTTAGATAGCGCACTTCGTAGATTTAAAAGACAGACTTCAAGAGACGGTGTTATTCAGGAAGTTCGTAAAAGAGAACATTATGAAAAACCTTCTGTAAAAAGAAAAAAGAAATCCGAAGCAGCTCGTAAGAGAAAGTATTAAGAAAATGAGATATGAAGCCTTATTTTTAGGTTTCATATCTTTTCTTTTTTATTTTTTTATGCTATTATTTATACTGTAGAACTTTGACTTTATTCCGGTGGCGATAATATGAGAGAAAAAGATACCACAATAAAATATATGTTTCACTCTGTTCACGATATAACCCCTGAGTTTTTAAGAGAAATCGGCGTTGAAGCTGTAGCCTTTGATTTGGATAACACATCTGTAAAAGATTCAACTCTAACAACTATTCCCGGTTCAATATCCTGGATAAAAACTCTTAAAAAAGCAGGCTTTAAGGTTGCTATTGTTACCAACACGCCTCATATAAGAGCGTTTTGGTTTTCAAAAGCCTTCGGCGCACCCTTCCACGCTTATTCCAAAAAGCCTCTCCCCCACGGAATTATCAAAATGGCAAAAAAGCTCAATGTAGATATTTCCAAAATTGCTATGGTGGGTGACCAGGTTCTGACAGATGTTGCCGCTGCTAACCGTTGCGGCGCTATTCCTATTCTTGTTGATCCTATTGAGAAAGAACGACTTTTTAAAAAGCATTTTGAAAGAAGCAGAGCCAAGGAAAAACCCATCCGAGACGCATTCATAAAGGAGCACGGTTATTATGGAGAAAATAAATAAGCTTCAGGAATTTCTTAAAAGCTCACGGGAAGCAATCCTTATTTATTCCCCTGAAAACAGAAGATATTTTACAAATTTCCCTTCAACAGACGGTTACCTTGTTATAACCAAAAATGATGCTGTGCTTTTCGCTGACAGCCGATATATTGAAGCAGCTCAGAAAAATGCGTCCTGCAAAGCTCAATTAGTTACAAAAGCATCAGTTGAAATAAAAGACTATTTAAAAGAGAAAAACATTCTCAAAGCGTACACCGAAAGAGATAGACTTACTGTCAGTATAGCAGATTTTTTCAAAACTGCCTTTCTTCCCTGCCGTGTTACTCCCTCAAAAAAATTAGAAGCTAAAATCAACGAGTTGAGAATGGTAAAAACCGAAGAAGAAATTAAGTGCATAAAAAAGGCACAACAAATTGCAGAAGATGCTTTTGAGCACATACTTACCTTTATAAGACCCGGTGTAACAGAAAAAAGAATTGCTCTTGAGCTTGATTTTTATATGCTCTCTCACGGAGCAGAAGCACTTTCATTTGAAACAATTGCAGTAACAGGAAAAAAAACCTCAATGCCCCACGGAGTTCCCGATGATACCATTGTTGAAAATGGCGATTTTGTTACAATGGATTTTGGTGCAGTTTATAAAGGATATCATAGCGATATGACCCGAACCGTTGCAGTAGGAAATGTGAGCGAGGAGCAAAAAGAAATATACAATATTGTCTTAAAAGCGCAAAAGGCTTCTTTAGAGTCTTTGAAAAAAGGTGTTTCCTGCAAGGATGCAGATGCTGCCGCAAGAAATGTCATCGCTAATGCAGGTTACGGTGAGTATTTCGGTCACGGAACAGGGCACGGTGTGGGAATTGAAATACACGAACTGCCCAATCTTTCCCCCAGAAGCGACGCTATTGTTCAGGTTGGTAATGTTGTTACAGTTGAACCGGGAATCTATATTCCCGATAAATTCGGTGTAAGAATTGAAGATATGGCGCTCATTACCGAAAACGGTATTGAAAACCTTACAACTACTCCAAAGGAGTTGATAATCCTTTGAAATACGAAAGCTTTGAACAATTAAAAACAGATTGTTCAATTTGTAAAAAATGTCCTTTAGGGGAAACCCGAACAAACCTTGTTTTTGGTGTTGGTAATGAAAATGCCGATATTCTTTTTGTGGGCGAAGGACCGGGCGAAAACGAGGATTTACAAGGTGAACCCTTTGTAGGCAAGGCAGGGCAACTGTTAGATAAGTACTTAAACGTAATAGACCTTGACCGAAAGAAAAATATTTATATTGCAAATATTGTCAAATGCAGACCACCTCATAATCGTGACCCCAAACCGGAAGAACAAGATATTTGCATTGAATGGTTACGAAATCAGACAAGGCTTATAAAGCCTAAAATCATTGTTTGTTTAGGACGAATTGCAGCACAAAAGCTCATTTCCGAGGATTTTCGTGTTACGAAACAGCACGGTGAATTTATAAAAAAAGGAAACATTCTTTTTATGGGTACCTACCACCCTGCTGCACTTCTGAGAAACCCGCTCAACAAGCCCGATGCTCTTTCTGATTTTCAGAAATTGAGAGATAAAATCAATGAATTAAATATTGAAATATAAACTCTTAAAGGAGATATTATTATGGACAAAAAACAATTAATTCTTGACGGAAAAGCAATACTTGGTATTGAATTTGGTTCAACCCGAATCAAAGGCGTTCTTATTGACGACTGTGGCGAGGTGCTTGCAGTTGGTGCTTTTGATTGGGAAAACAGCCTTGTAAATGGTATATGGACTTATGCAGAGGAAGAATTTTTTGCAGGTCTTAAAGGCTGCTATGGCTCACTAAAAAAAGATGTAAAGGAAAAATTCGGCATAACACTTACAAGCCTTAAAGCTATTGGTATCAGTGGTATGATGCACGGCTACCTTCCCTTTAATAACGAAGGCAAATTGATTTGTCCCTTCCGTACCTGGAGAAACACACTTGCAGGTGAAGCTGCAAGTAAATTGACCGAGGTTTTTGATTTTAATATTCCTGACCGTTGGAGCATTGCCCACCTTTATCAGGCAATTTTAAACGGTGAGGAGCACGTAAAGAATATTGCATATTTCACAACACTTGCAGGCTACATTCACACACTTCTTACAGGTGAAAAGGTACTTGGTATTGGTGAAGCATCAGGTATGTTCCCTATGGAAGGCAACAACTACAGCGAAAAAATGCTTGACAGCTTTGATGCTCTTGTAGCAGAAAAGTGCTTCCCTTGGAAAATCAGAGATATTCTCCCAAAGGTTCTCGTTGCAGGCGAAAATGCAGGTATTCTTACGGAAGCAGGCGCAAAGCTTCTTGATGAAGAAGGCGATCTTGAAGCAGGTATTCCTATGTGTCCCCCCGAAGGCGATGCAGGAACAGGTATGGTTGCAACAAACTCCGTAAGAGTTAAAACAGGTAATGTTTCAGCAGGTACTTCCGTATTTGCTATGATTGTTCTTGAAAAGCTCCTTTCAAAGCTTTATCGTGAAATTGATATGGTAACAACTCCTGATGGTGCGCCTGTTGCTATGGTTCACTGCAACAATTGTACATCAGATATTAACGCCTGGACTTATCTTTTCAAAGAGGTTCTTGACCTTATGGGTGCAGAGTGTTCAATGGGTGATTTGTTTACTGCTCTTTTCAAAAAATCTGCAGAAGCAGATAAAGATTGTGGTAACCTTCTTTCCTACAACTATTTCTCTGGTGAATTCCTTACAGGCTTTGAAACAGGTAAACCTCTTTTTGTAAGAGAGCCTGACAGCAAATTCTCTCTTGCAAACTTTATGAGGGTACAGACCTTCACAGCCTTCGGTGGCATAAAAATCGGCATGGAAATTCTTGACAAAGAAAATGTTGCGATTGATAAAATTCTTGGTCACGGTGGTTTCTTTAAAACACCTGTTATCGGTCAGAGCGTTCTTGCTGCTGCTATGAACGCACCCGTTTCTGTTATGGAAACTGCAGGTGAAGGTGGTGCCTGGGGTATTGCAGTTCTTGCTGCTTTCTCAGCTAACAAAGAAGAAAACGAGCTTTTCCCCGATTACCTTGACAATAAGATTTTTGCAACACAGAAAATGACTACACTTGAACCCGACAAGGACATTGTTGAATCCTTCAACTTGTTTATGGAAAGCTATAAAAAAGGGCTTTCCGTTGAAAGAGCAGCAGTGGAGATGTAAATGCGGAATGCAGAGTGCGGAATGAAGATGCCAGATACCAGTTCCCAGATGCCAGTATGTAAAAATATTGCTAAGCCTATCATCCTTGTTTGCCTTGGCAAATAGGGAGGGGGACCATTCTTGAATAAATTATATTTTTTAGGTGAGTATATTTCGGGTAAATATGCTCACCTCTATTTTATGTTCAGTCGGAATGGTGGTGGGGCGCCCCGTTTCCTCTTCCCTTTGTAACAGTATTGCGATGCTTAATTCCGCATTACGCATTCCGAATTTAGAATTTTTATAAAGTGCAACTGTTGGTTGCTAATTTTTAAAGCGTTCTTGATAGACAAACACACTTTTTTCATGGTATAATAAGCCCATAAACTAAGGGGGGGGTGACAAGCTATGACTCTAGGAGAAAAAATTTATAAATTACGAACACAACACAATTTATCTCAAGGAGATTTGGCAAATGAGTTAAATGTTTCAAGGCAATCTATATCTAAATGGGAAAACGGCAACTCAACTCCAGATTTAGACAAAATAGTCAAGCTTACAGAAATATTTAATGTATCTCTTGATGAGCTTATAAAAAATGAAGAAAAAGATGAAACAATTATAAATACACCCGAGCAGAGTTATGCTGCAAAACCCAACGCCAAAGAAAGGAAAATAGGCAAAGGTCTTTTAATTACAGGCGTAATTTCAATTTTTGTTTTTCTTTTATTAGGTCTTGGAATAACCGGTTTTTTTATAGCCATTCCTCTTTTTGCCTGTAGTATCATTTTTTATAAAGCCAAAAACAATTACTTCCTCAGGTGCCTTTGGGCGCTTATTCCACTTGCAGATATTTTTATCCGTGCTACAATGGGTATAAGCTGGAGTGATATAAAAAGAACTCTGATATGGGAATATAGCTGGAATTATGGTCGCCTAGCTATTGCCTGGGTACAATTTGCAGTAATTTTATTTTTAATAATTTTCTCAATTATCAAGCTTTCAAAAAAGCCTTATGAGTTGAACCGAAAATTCAAGAAAAGTTTTGTTGCAGCAGGCATCGGCTATGTCCTTTTGGAAATAGTGCCCTTAGCTTTATCATTTATAATATGGGAAATAGTATCTTTTGACTCTATCGGTCATATTCCTGATGCAGTTGCTGTTTCCGTAAGTGGTGTTTCCGGGGTATTTGAATGGTTGAAATTTTATCTGTTGACAGATTTTGTTTCTAAAGCTATTTTTATAATTCGCAATAAAAAGCAAAATGATGACTAAAAACTATTTTAAATTTTTACTTGCTTTTTGAATCTGGTTGTGCTATAATATCGAAGCCTTATGACTCGGAGTATGGAGTAAGCCTGTTTTCAGGGCATTCACCTGCCATATTGCTGGGTTGTTTGGTAATATTTAAACGAGGTGAAAAAAATGACACAGGCTGAAAAGCAGGCAATCATCAAAGAGTTTGCTACACATGAAGGCGACACAGGTTCTCCCGAAGTTCAGATCGCTGTTCTTACAAAAAGAATCAACGACCTTAACGCACATCTTAAAAACAATATGAAGGACCACCACTCTCGTCGCGGTCTTCTTAAAATGGTAGGTCACAGAAGAAATCTTCTTGCATACCTTCAGAAGACAGATATCGAACGCTATCGTGCAATTATTGCTCGTCTTGGTCTTCGTAAATAATTCTTTAAACAATGGGACAAACGGAAAACCGTTTGTCCCGTTAGCCGTTTTTTTAGGCAGGAATAAAGTGCTTAAAAAGTCTTTTATTTCCACATAGTTTGTGGTATAATACTGTATAAATCCGCTGATTAGGTTTTAGCGATAAAGAAAAGTACAAGCCTTTTGTGTTTTTCTTTGTTGCTAATCCATTGAAGCGGAAATAAATAAAAATGAGGTAATAAGTATGTTTTTCAAGGATTTCAAAGTTTTTGAAACCGAAGTTGCCGGCAGAAAATTAACTATTGAAACCGGCAAAATGGCAGGTCTTGCAAATGGTGCTTGTCTTGTTCGTTATGGTGAAACAGAAGTTCTCTGTACTGCAACAATGGCAGACAAACCCCGTGAAGGCGTAGACTTCTTCCCCCTTTCTGTTGATTTTGAGGAAAAGCTCTATGCAGTAGGTAGAATCCCCGGCTCCTTCCAGCGTCGTGAGGGTAAGGCTTCAGAAAAGGCTGTTCTCACATCCCGTGTTATTGACAGACCTATCCGTCCCCTTTTCCCCAAGGATATGAGAAATGACGTTTCTGTTGTTGCAACAGTTATGTCTGTTGACCCCGACTGCTCACCTGAAATTGCAGCTCTCTGGGGTGTTTCCACAGCTATTGCTATTTCTGACATTCCCTGGGAAGGTCCCGTTTCCAGTGTTTCTCTTGGTCTTGTTGATGGCAAATATGTTATCAACCCCACTCTTGAAGAAAGAGCAAAAACAGAAATGACAGTTACAGTTGCTTCAACAGATAGCCTTGTTGCTATGATTGAAGCAGGCGCTAACGAAATTTCTAACGAAGTTATGTTTGACGGTATTATGTTCGCTCACGAAGAGAACAAAAAAATCGTTGAATTTATCAAATCAATCGTTGCTGAAATCGGCAGAGAAAAGATTGCTTTTGAATCAAACGATCCCAGCGAAGAGCTTTATGAAGCTATCAAGGCTTTCGCTATTGAAGATGTTAAGGTTGCTCTTGATACAGATGACAAGAGAATCCGTGACGAAAGACTTCGTCCCATCTACGATGCAGTTCACGCTGAATTTGATGAAAAATTCCCCGAAGAAGCAGACAAAATTGAAGACTGCCTCTACAAGCTCCAGAAATTTGTAGTTCGTCGTTGGCTTCTTGACGAAGGCAAGCGTGTTGACGGCCGTGGTATCAACGATATCCGTCCCCTCAACGCTCAGGTTGACCTTCTTTCAAGGGTTCACGGTTCAGGTATGTTTACCCGTGGTCAGACACAGGTTCTTTCTATTACAACACTTGGTACTGCCCGTGATGCACAGCTTCTTGACGGTATCGACGAGGATGTAGAAAAGAGATACATCCACCACTACAACTTCCCCTCCTACTCTGTTGGTGAAACAAAGCCCTCAAGAGGTCCCGGCAGACGTGAAATCGGTCACGGTGCCCTTGCTGAAAGAGCTCTTCTTCCTGTTATTCCTTCAATGGAAGAATTCCCCTACACAA
This sequence comes from Acutalibacteraceae bacterium, assembly GCA_045543695.1. Classification (GTDB taxonomy): domain Bacteria; phylum Bacillota; class Clostridia; order Oscillospirales; family Acutalibacteraceae; genus DTU089. Next base: position 34,856 of record JAZPXQ010000025.1, read on the forward strand.
TCCGTGTTGTTTCCGAGGTTCTTTCTTCAAACGGTTCAACATCACAGGGTTCAGTTTGTGGTTCAACACTTTCTCTTATGGCAGCAGGTGTTCCCATTAAAGCTCCCGTTGCTGGTATTTCCTGTGGTCTTATTTCTGAAGGTGACCGTTTCATGACAATGGTTGACATTCAGGGTCTTGAAGACTTCTTCGGCGATATGGACTTTAAGGTAGCAGGTACAAAGAACGGTATCACAGCTATCCAGATGGACCTTAAAGTACACGGTCTTACTCCTGAAATTATTAAAGAAGCTTTCCAGAAAACATACGACGCTCGTATGTATATTCTTGATGAAATTATGCTTCCCTGTATTGCAGAGCCCAGAAAAGAGCTTTCTAAATATGCTCCCAAGCTTCTCACAACAAAAATCGATGTTGATAAAATCGGTGATGTTATCGGTAAGCAGGGTAAAGTTATTCAGAAAATCTGCGCAGAATGCAACTGTAAGGTTGACGTTGAAGAAGACGGTACAATCTTCGTTACAGCAGTTGATATTGACGATGCAAACCGTGCTCTTGATATTATCAACACAATTGCAAATGACCCCGAAGTTGGCGCAATCTACAAGGGTGTTGTTACAAGACTTATGTCCTTCGGCGCATTCGTTGAAATTGCTCCCGGTAAAGAAGGTCTTGTTCATATCAGCAAGCTGGATGTTAAGAGAACAGAAAAAGTTGAAGACTGCGTAAACGTTGGCGACGAAGTAATTGTTAAGGTTACAGAAATCGACGATCAGGGCAGAATCAACCTTTCAAGAAGAGATGCTCTTATTGAAGTTGAAGGTCTTGTTCCCGAAAACGATGACGAGCCCGAAAGAGACAGGCGTCCCCGTCGTAACAATTTCCACAAACGTGATAAAAGAGACTAATAAAAACTAAACAACTCCCTTGAAACAGAAAATCTGTTTCAAGGGAGTCATATTTTTTTACAACAAGCCTTTTATGCTTTCGGTTATTTTTTTTGCTATATATGGGTTATTCATTGTGTAAATATGTATTCCGTCAACACCGTTTGCCACAAGGTCAACTATCTGGTCTACTGCAAATGCAATTCCTGCATCCACAAGTGCCTCGGGTCTGTCCTCGTACTTCTGAATCATTTTTACAAATTTGCGAGGAAGGCTGGCACCACACATTGAAACCATTCTTTCAATCTGGTTTTTGTTTGTGACGGGCATAATACCTGCTGAAATGGGAACAGTTATTCCTGCTATATCGCATCTGTCACGAAAACGATAGAAATAAGAGTTATTGAAAAACAGCTGTGTAACAATGCTTTGTGCACCACAGTCCACCTTGTTTTTAAGGTTTGCAATATCAACCTTTCCGTTAGGCGCCTCAAAATGTGTTTCAGGATAGCCTGCAACAGAAACACCAAAATCGCCCCGACTTTTTATATATGAAACCAGGTCATTGGCGTGTATAAAATCTGTTTTTGGCTCAAAGTCAGGGTTTTTATCGCCACGCAAAGCCAAAATATTTTCAATGTTGTTTTCTTTTAGCTCGCTCAAAACCCTGTCAACATCTGCTTTTGTGGAATTAACACAGGTAAGGTGCGCCATAGCTTCGATTCCGTATTTGTTTTTTATAAGAGATGCTATGTCACATGTGTAATTGTTTGCTGCAGAACCACCTGCACCGTAGGTTACGCTTATATAATCCGGACGAAGATTCTGAAGCTCTGCAATTGTATTATAAACAGTTTCCACAGAGCCGGTTTTCTTTGGTGGAAAAACCTCAAAGGATAAAACTGTTTTCTTTCCGTCAAAAAGTGAAGTAATTTTCAAAATAAGCCTTCTTTCTTTATATAAAAGAATTTTTTTACATTTTACACCTCTGCAGTAAAAATTTCAACATATAAAAAACGACTTATTTACATATTATTTCAGACACTCATAAATAGCGTTTCTTAACCTTGGTTGATAATACTCCTCTTGGGGATTAGTCATATGGTGAGCATAGAAAACTCCCAATCCTTCTTTAGGGTCAACTAACACTGTTGCTCCGGCAGCTCCACCCCAGCCAAATTCACCTATATTTCCATTAGAGCTTCCTTTAACAGTATCCATCATTGTACGAACACCCAAGCCATAACCATAGCCCTTTAATTGAGTCCAATTCAGGTCTTTAAGCTGTTGCTCGTTTAACTGATTTGTTCTCAACAGGTCAATGGTTTCAGGCTTTAAAATTCTTTCACCATTGGCGCCTACACCACCATTTCCAAGAGCACAGCAAAGCTTTGCATAATCGCCTACTGTGGTTATAATTCCTGCACCGCCACTATCGTATTCTGTTCCGAACACATCAATGTTTTTAAGACCACGGTTTATTATAAATCCACCCTCACGCTTGTTTGCATCATCATTACCTGCCTGAAGCCTTCCGATGTTTTCTTCACTGGAATTTTTAAAATGATACTGTTCTGCAAAAACACCCTTTGCCTCTGCAATATGGTAAACAGTGGTATACATTTCCAAGGGTGAAAAAACGTTTTCTCTCATATAATCTTTAAATCTTTTTCCTGCTGCAACCTCTACAACAGCTGCCAACACGTCGTGACTAAGGCTATATTGCCAATGCTTGCCCGGTTCAAAGCTCATTGTTGTTTCAGCAAGACAACGAGCCAAAGTAAGCGTATCCATTTTACCATTTGTGAGCGCTTCTGCTTTCTTGAAGGCAGGGGTGCACGTTTCGTAGGAAAGCCCCGAGGTCATAGTGAAAAGATGCCAAAGGGTCATAGGATTTTTTGGTTTAGCAAGATTGCCGCTGTCATCTATAATTGTAATATCTTTATATTCGGGAATAAACTCGTAAACAGGCGTATCAAGAGAATAAACTCCCTTTTCATATAACTGTAAGGCTGCTGTTACGGTTGCCACCTTGGAGCAGGAATATATGTAAAACAGTCTGTCCGATGTCATGGGGATTTGGTTTTCTAAATCTGCAAATCCCGACTCATAAGTAAAAACCTTCTTTCCGTCTTTATAAACGCAAACGCAGTTCCCGGGAATACGCCAGGAGGTTAAATGGTCAAGAAAGTTTTTCAATGGTTCAAACTTCATAAATTACCCACCTAGAAGAAACACTCTCAAACTGTTAAGTTTAAGAGTGTTTTCTGATATTTTATTAGAACGCAATTTTTTCTTCAATGTAGCCTTCAAGCTCGTCAATAGAAATACGAACCTGCTCCATTGTGTCTCTGTCACGAACTGTTACACAGCCATCTTCAATACTGTCAAAGTCGTATGTGATACAGAAGGGTGTACCAATTTCGTCCTGACGACGATATCTTTTACCGATTGAACCTGCATCATCAAAATCAACATTGAATTTCTTTGAAAGCTTTGTGAAAATCTCTGTTGCCTGTTCATTGAGTTTTTTAGAAAGAGGAAGAATTGCACATTTGAAGGGTGCAAGTGTGGGATGAAGACGAAGAACAACTCTTGTGTCATTCTTTTCAGCATCTACAACCTCTTCGTCATAAGCCTCTGTAAGGATTGTAAGGAAAAGTCTTTCAACACCTAAAGAGGGCTCAATAACATAAGGAATATATCTTTCGTTTGTTTCGGGATCGAAATAGTCAAGACTCTTTCCTGATGTATTTATATGCTGTGTAAGGTCATAGTCCGTTCTGTCAGCAACACCCCAAAGCTCGCCCCAACCGAAGGGGAAAAGGTATTCAAAATCAGTAGTTGCTTTTGAATAGAAGCAAAGCTCTTCGGGATCGTGGTCACGAAGACGAAGGTTTTCTTCCTTTATGCCGAGGGAGTAGAGCCAATCACGGCAGAAGCCACGCCAATATTCAAACCACTCAAGGTCTGTACCGGGCTTGCAGAAAAATTCAAGCTCCATCTGCTCGAACTCACGAACACGGAAAATAAAGTTACCGGGTGTAATTTCGTTACGGAAGGATTTACCAATCTGAGCAACACCGAAAGGAACTTTCTTTCTTGTTGTTCTCTGAATATTTGCAAAGTTTACGAAAATACCCTGTGCTGTTTCAGGACGAAGGTAAAGCTCATTTTTGCTGTCCTCTGTTACACCCTGGAAGGTTTTAAACATAAGGTTAAACTGACGGATATCTGTAAAATTATGTTTTCCACACTGGGGACAAGCAATTGCTTTTTCCTTAATGTAATCCATCATCTGCTCGTTTGTCCAGCCTGCAACGTTAGTACCGTCAAAGTCCTCAATAAGGTTATCTGCTCTGTGACGGGTTTTACACTCACGACAGTCCATAAGTGGGTCAGAGAAGCCACCAAGGTGACCTGATGCAACCCAGGTCTGAGGATTCATAAGAATTGCGCTGTCAAGACCTACGTTGTAGGGGTTTTCCTGAATAAATTTTTTGCGCCAAGCATTTTTGATGTTTGTCTTGAGCTCAACACCAAGGGGACCGTAATCCCATGTATTTGCAAGACCACCATAAATTTCGCTGCCTGCATAAACAAAGCCCCTACCCTTGCAAAGTGCAACCAGCTTTTCCATAGATTTTTCTGTGTTTTTCATATACTAATCTGTCCTTTCAGATAATTAACTGTTAAAAATCCGTATCTAACTTTTTGTCAGAAACCTTGCCACCAAACTGACTGTAATACATATCGGCATAAAGTCCACCTTTTTTAAGCAGCTCCTGATGTGTGCCTCGCTCTTTCACGGTACCCTTGTCAATAAAGAGAATTTCATCTGCTTTTTTAATAGTTGAAAGTCTGTGAGCAATAACAAAATTTGTTCTGCCCTTCATAATTTCACTCATAGCAGCCTGTAAAAGCAGCTCTGTTCTTGTATCAACCGAGCTTGTTGCTTCATCAAGAATAAGTATTTTCGGGTCTTTCAAAAGAGCACGAGCTATTGTAAGAAGCTGTCTTTGTCCCTGTGAAAGATTTTCTCCGTTTTCTTCAAGAATTGTATCGTAGCCCTCTGACAGCTCTGAAATAAACTCATCTGCGTGGGCAGCCTTTGCAGCAGCAATAACCTCCTCATCGGTAGCTTCAAGTCTGCCATAACGGATATTATCTTTAATTGTACCGTTAAACAACCATGTGTCCTGCAATACCATTCCGTAAAGGGAGCGTAAATCATCACGGGGAATATCTCGGATATCTGTTCCGTCTATTGTAATTTTACCTTCATTTACATCATAGAAACGCATAAGAAGATTTACAAATGTTGTTTTTCCTGCACCGGTGGGACCCACAAGAGCAACAAGCCCACCACATCTAACAGAAATATCAAGGTTTTCCATTAATGGCTTGTCAGGAGAATAGGAGAAAGAAACATTTTCAAATTTAAGAACATCCTTAAATTCGATTTTCTTTTTATTTTTATCTTCAGCTTCTTCATTTTCATCAAGAATAGCAAAAACTCTTTCAGAGGAAGCCATACTTGATTGAAGATTGTTTACTATCTGAGCAAGCTGTGAAATAGGAGAAGTAAAAAGCTTTGAATAAGTAATAAAAGTAAGAATACCACCTATTGTGAAGCTTTCGCCCATATCGAAAAGAACTGTACCGTTAACAGCAAATACTCCGTTATTTACTATAAGGTAACCACCTATAATAGCAATAAGAATATAACCGAAATTATCAATAAGGTTAATAAACGGAGCTATTGTACCTGAAATAAACTGTGCCTTTCTGCTAACCTCTGTCAATTCATCGTTAATATCATTGAACTCGTCAACAGCTAACTGCTCCTGACCGAAAAGACGGACGATTTTATGACCTGTGTACATTTCCTCTACGTGTCCGTTAAGCTCGCCTGTTCTGTCCCACTGAATTTTAAAAAGCTTTTTTGAAACCTTCATAATGCTTAAAGCTATTATTGCTGCAGGGGGAACTATAACCACAATAACAAGAGTTAAAAACCAGTTTGTTATAAGCATCATTGTGAATACACCTACAAGGGTGATAATTGATGTTACAACAGAAACTAAATTATGCTGAAGGGTGTTACTGATATTGTCAATGTCATTAATAAGGCGTGAAAGAATATCGCCCTTTGCATTAGAGTCGAAGAATTTAAGGGGTAAGCGTGACAGCTTGGAGTTTAAATCCTCCCTCAGCCTGCGAACTACCTTTGCAGTAATTCCGGCCATTGTATATTGCTGAACAAATGAAAAAACTGCCATACCACCATACACAGCAAGGAGCATAAGTATGTAGGGAATAAGTGTTTCAGCCGAAATTTCATAGCCTTCTATTTTAAGGGCAACCTGTTCATTAAGAACATCAAGAGCATCACCAATATATGTAGGACCAATAACATTACATACTGTACTTAAAATACAGGTTATGAAAACAATTACACAACCAACCTTATGTTCAAGAAGATATTTTATAAGGCGTTTCATTGTTCTACCGAAGCTACGGGCCCGTTCCTCCCCTTTTTGCACATTGCGATATGAAGAGTAGCGCAGTCTTCGGGTTTGTCTGCGCATTTCAAGAACCTTCTGACGGTTCTCGTCAAGTTTTCGTGTTTTCCTTGTCATTTTGTTGCCTCCTCTTCACTAAGCTGGGATGCAACAATGTCCTTGTAAACCTGACAGGATTGCACAAGCTCTGTATGAGTACCTGTGCCTACGATTTCACCTTTATCAAGGACTATTATTTTATCTGCATCAATTATTGTGCCAACTCGTTGTGCCACAATAAGAATAGATGAATTTTCAAGTGATTCCTTTAACGCAGCACGAAGACGTGCATCTGTTGCAAAGTCAAGAGCAGAGAAGCTGTCATCAAACATATAGAATAAGGCTTCTTTAACAATGGCACGGGCTATACAAAGTCTTTGCTTCTGTCCACCGGAAAGGTTTGTTCCGTTCTGCGAAATCATACTGTTGAGTCCATCGGGAAGCTTTTCAACAAAATCCTTTGCCTGTGCTATTTCAAGTGCTTTCCAGAGCTCTGCATCTGTTGCGGTTTCTTTACCGTAACGCAAATTATCTGCAATGGTACCACTGAAAAGAAATGCCTGCTGTGGTATGTAACCGATTTTTGAATAAATTGTTGCAAAATCCATTTGACGAACATCATACCCATCCAGGAAAACTGCACCTTCGTCAACATCGTAAAAACGTGGAATAAGATTGAGTATTGTTGATTTACCTGACCCTGTACCACCTATAATGGCTGTTACCTTGCCCGGGTTTGCAGTAAAGCTGACATTTTTAAGGACATTGGTCAGTTCACCATCGGGATTTTTATAGCTAAAGCTGACATTACGAAATTCAATAACACCCTTTTGAGAATCATTCTCTTCTTTTTCAAGAATTTTCATTTCGGGCTGCATTTCAAGTACAGCATTAATGCGCTTTGCAGAAATTTTTGCTCTGGGAAGCATAATAAACATTGCTGCAGCATTAGAAAGAGCAACTATTACAAACACAAGATAAATAATGAATGCCTGTAAATCACCGATAGTATTCTGAATTTCAACTGCATCTGTAAGACGGTTAATCTGAACATAACCGATAGCAACAAGAAGAATAATAAGCAAAAACGCAAGCAATGTTACAATAGGAATGAGAGAAGCAAATATTCTTTGCACCTTAACAACCATACCTGTAAGGTCATCGTTGGCATCCTTAAAACGCTTATCCTCGTGCTTTGAACGGTTAAAGGCACGAATAACTCTTATACCACTTATTTTCTCACGAATAATTAAATTAAGCTTATCAACTCGTTTTTGAATTTTATCAAAATAGGGCAGAATTTTTTTTGCAACAAGAACAGCAATCAACGCAATAACAGGAAGAACAATAAGCAGAACAAGGGAAAGCCCCGGGTCCATAATAACAGCCATAAAGGTTCCACCGACAAGCATAATCGGTACGGAAATGATTGTACGAAGACTCATAAGAATGAAGTCCTGCACCTGACGGATGTCATTTATTGTCCTTGTTATAAGCGAGGGTATACCGATTTTATCAATATCGCCCTGAGAGAAGGATTCTACCTTATTGAAAATATCAGCACGTAATTCCCCTGCGAAGCTTGTTGAAACACGACTTGAGCAGTAGCTGTTGGCAATGGAAACAAGCATTGCAACAAAACAGCAAACAAGCATAATTATACCATCGGATTTAATGGAGTCTAAATCGCCCTTGTTGATGCCTTCGTTGATGATTTCGGAAAGCAGCAACGGGAAGCCAAGGGTAAGCACATTGTTTATTGCAGCCAGAAACAGTGTAAACAATGCAAAATGCTTATGCGGTTTTAAATAACGCAACAGCTTTAACATCCATAATCCTCCTAACTTTTTATACATAAAAATACATAATAAATATACCAAAAAATAGCAGAGTTAGCAACTGTTTTTCGCCTTTTTTATTACATTTTTAAGAGAAATTTAATTTTTCTGAAATTCGGTATTGGTTTAGGTTTTATCGTGCTTGACAGATTTTGTTAAATATAGTAAAATACTAAACTGTTATATTATGTATTTTTAACGAAACGAGTGTGATTTTAATGCATTGGTCCGAAATAATCGCAGACCGTATTATCAAGCGCAACCCTGATAAGGAAGAATATGTTTGTGCCGCAGGCATCAGTCCCTCCGGTTCAATTCATATTGGTAACTTCCGTGATATTGCAACAAGCTATTTTGTTGTTCGCGCACTTATTAAAAAAGGTAAAAAAGCTAAGCTTCTTTTCTCTTGGGACGAGTTTGACCGTATGAGAAAGGTTCCTGTTAACGTTGCCGCTATTGACAACGATATGGAAAAATATATCGGCTGTCCTTACGTTGACGTTAAAAACCCCTTTGATACAGAAGAAAAAACTTATGCTGAATATTTCGAACACGAGTTTGAGCGTTCAATTGTAAAATTCGGTATCAACATGGACTACCGTCACCAGGCAGAAATGTACAGAAGCGGTAAATATACAGAGCACATTCTTCATTCTCTTAAAAAGAGAGGAGAAATCTTTGATATTCTTGCTTCACACCGTACTCAGCCCGTTCAGGAGGGTGAGCGTGAGGCATATTACCCCGTTAGCATTTACTGTTCAGAGTGTGGTAAGGACACAACAAAAATTGTTTCCCTGAGCGATGACTGCACACAGGCTGAATACACCTGCGAATGTGGTCATAAAGGCTCCTTTGATTTTACAAAGGACTTTAACTGCAAGCTTGCCTGGAAAATTGACTGGCCCATGCGTTGGATGTATGAAGGCGTTGACTTTGAACCCGGTGGAAAAGACCACGCAAGCCCCCACGGCAGCTATGACACAAGTAAGGATATCGCAAAGAAAATCTTTGGTTACGAGCCTCCCCTCTTCCAGGGCTATGAGTTCATCGGTATCAAGGGTACAACAGGTAAAATGTCCGGTTCTTCAGGTCTTAACCTTACTCCGGAGACTCTTCTTAAAATTTATGAGCCCGAGGTTATTTTGTGGCTTTACTCAAAAACAGAGCCTCTCAAGGCATTCGATTTCTGCTTTGATGACGGTATTTTAAGACAGTATTTTGAGTTCGATAAAATGTATACTGCTGTAAAAGATGGCACAGCAAACGATGCTCAGAAGGACATTATGTATAACACAACTGTTGGTGACAGAGTTCTCGAAACAGTTCCTATGGGTCTTCTTGTTCAGCTTGGTAGTGTTGTTGACTTTAATGTTCCTATGCTTGAAACTGTTTTTGAAAAAATCGGTACTCCTTATAAGAGTGAGCAATTCAGCGCAAGACTTGACAAAGCAAAATACTGGCTTGAAAATTGTGCTCCCGACCAGGTTAACCGTTTAAGAGAAGGGCGTAACTGGGAGGTTTATGAAACTCTCAACGAAGCACAGAAGGCAGAAATCAAAGCACTTTTTGAATATATTTCTGCCGGTGGCTATGACCTTGATGAGCTTAACAAAAAGCTTTATGCTATTCCTAAGGAAATACACGGCGAGCTTGATGAAAAAGAGCTAAAAACAATTCAGGGTGCATTCTTCAAGAATGTTTACAAGCTTCTTATAGACAAGGAAAAAGGGCCTCGTCTTTATCTTTTCCTTTTCGCTATTGACCCCAAGAGATATGTTGGTCTTCTTGATTTCTCATATCCCAAGACAGAGGAAGAAGCAAAGGCAGAGGAAGCTGCAAAGGCTGAAGAGGTTGTTGAAACAGAGGATAAGCACATTTATGGCGAAGCAGATGCTTTTGTTCCCCTTAAAGAAAATACAGTTTCCATTGAAGATTTTGAAAAGCTTGACCTTCGTGTATGCGAAATTCTTAAAGCACAGGAAATCAGAAAATCTCACAGCTGCTTAAAGCTCACGCTTGATGATGGCAGTGGCGAAAACAGAGTTATTGTTTCCTCCATTAAGAGCGAATACACCTGTGAACAGCTTGTTGGCAAAAAGATTATTGTTATTGCAAACCTTGAGCCTGCAAGATTCTCCGGTGTTCAGAGTAACGGTATGCTTCTTGCAGCAACAAATGGCGCTTGTGGTTGTCAGGTAGTATTTGTTCCTGACTGCGTTCCTGCAGGTACACAGATTAAATAATTATGATTAAATTCGTACCGATTACAGAAGAAAGCTTCGATTTGGTTTACGAAAAAATGACAGCGGCGTTTCCTTATGAGGAGCGCCGTGACATTTCAGACCAGAAAGAATGCTTGAGTAATAACTTTTTTAAGTTTTCAGAAATTTTCGATAACGAAACAGAGGTAGGCTTTATTGCTTTATGGGTTTTCCCTGAATTTGTATTCATTGAGCACATTGCCATAGATGAGAATAAACGCTCCGGTGGCTATGGCTCAAAAGCAATTGAGCTGTTGAAAGAAACCTATAATAAACCAATAATACTTGAAGCAGAAGCCCCTGAAACAGAGCAACAAATCAAAAGGATAAAATTTTATGACCGACTGGGCTTTAAAATAAACTCTTATTACTATAAACAGCCCTCTTACCACGGCGGCGAAGGTGTACCCTTGAAAATACTATCATTCCCTGAATTGATAAACCAAGAGGAATTTGATTTGTTTATAAAAAGAACAAGAGAAAATGGTTACAAAAAGAGCTTTTCGTAAGAAAGGTTCTTTTTTTATAAATTCATTGCAAAAAATAAAATATGTGATATACTACATTAATGTAAATATATAAATTAGTTCTATAAATAAAGGATTTTGGTATGATTACTCCCGAAAAAATTGACAGAATAAATTTTCTTGCTCGTAAAGCCCGTGAGCAAGAATTGACAGAAGAAGAAAAGCTTGAGCAGAAGGCTCTTCGTGCAGAATATGTTGCTGCTTTCAGAAAATCTCTTGAAAACACTCTTGATAACACAGTTATTCAGCGCCCCGACGGAACAAGGGAAAGCGTCAAAAAAAGAAAGAAATCTTAATACAAAATCTCGAAGGAGAGGGTATTATGGCAACCATCAGACGAATGAGGGCAGAGGATATTAAAGATGTTGAATATGTCTGCCGAATGACTGCAGGGGAATTAAGCATAAATGATGAAAAAGTAGGAAGAAAAATGTCCAAAATGTTTTCAACCTACTATGCTCGTGAATGCTATGATTCCTGCTTTGTTCTTGTAGATGAAAACGACAAAGCTGTCGGCTACATTCTTTGTGAACCTGATCACCACCGATTTAGCAAGCTTTTCAGAAAAATTGATGTTCCGGAAATCTTTAAATTAGACAAAAAAAGTGGATTCAGGTGCTGGTTTTTCCCTGTTCCATATACCTTAATGGGTTGGAAATACCCTGCACATTTGCATATTGATTTGTTGCCCCAATACCAGAATGGTGGCTATGGCACCAAAATGATGCAAATGCTTTTGGAGGATTTGAAATCGAAAAATGTAAAAGGCGTAATGCTTATTGCAGGAATCTGGAATCATGGAGCAGAAAGATTTTACAAAAGAAACGGCTTCAAAACAATTTTCAAGGGCTTTGGCGAAAATATAATGGCAATTGATTTAACAAAATAAACTTTTTCTCACAGGTAGTGATTTTTTATGGCAAACAATCCGGTAACAGCAATAATAGTAGGAGCAGGGCATAGGTCTATGGCTTATGCCGATTTCTCTTTAAGATACCCAGAAAAGCTTAAAATTGTAGGTGTAGCAGACCCTGACAAATATCGTCAGAGGATGGTAAGTGAAAAATTTGGCTTTTCAGAAGATTACTGCTTTGATTCAGCAGAAGCTCTGGCAAAAGTTCCCAAATTTGCAGATGCTGTTATAAACGGAACAATGGACGAACAACACGTTGAAACTGCTATTCCCCTTCTTGAAAGAGGCTATGATATGCTCCTTGAAAAGCCCTTTGCAGTTAATGACGAGGAAATGGAGCGTTTAATCGAGGTTGTAAAGCGCAATAACAATAAAGTTATGATTTGCCACGTGCTGCGTTATACACCATTTTACTCAGAAATAAAGCAAAGAATATTAAATGGGGAAATCGGTGAAGTTGTTAACATTCAGACTATTGAAAATGTCAGCTACCATCACCTTTCGACCTCTTTTGTCAGAGGTAAATGGGCAAACTCAAAAAAATGCCACACTTCAATGCTTCTTGCAAAATGTTGTCACGACCTTGATATTATGATGTGGTTAATGGGTGACGATAAGCCTGTAAGCGTTTCTTCTGTTGGTTCAAAAATGCAATTCAAAAGAGAAAATGCCCCCGAAAACTCCGGAACCCGTTGCCTTGTTGACTGTCCCAATGTAGACGATTGTCGCTTCAGTGCGAAAAGACTTTATATTGAGCACCCCAACGAGTGGACCGTTTACGTCTGGCGTGATATTGAGGATATTGAGAATCCTACAGACGAGCAAAGAAGAGAGCTTCTTACCAAAAGTGATTACGGCAGATGTATATACAAATGTGATAATGACGTTGTTGACCACCAGAGTGTTCTTGTGAATTTCAAAAGTGGCGCAACAGGTACACACAATATGGTAGGTGGCTCCCCTGAGCCCTTGAGAACAATTCGTGTTATAGGCACAAAGGGCGAAATATACGGTGAGTTTGAACACGCTTTCATTGAAGTAAAAAAACAAAATCCTGCAAAAGCAAAATATTTTGATAAAGAAATTATTGATATGAGCCATATTTCAGGTGAAGGCCACAGTGGTGGTGACGAAAGACTTACAGAGGATTTCATTAATTTTCAACGAGGCGAAAGCCATTCTATCTCCTGCACCTCAATTTTTGATTCTGTACCTGGTCACAAGGTAATTTTCCTTGCAGACGAATCAAGGGAAAAGGGTGGAGAATTGGTACATATAAATCTTTAAGCAAGAAAGGACGGCACCATGAATAATAAAATTAAACGTGCCGTTGGCATAAGTTTAAGAGCTGGTCTTGTATTGGTAATCCTTTTTGTTATTATTTTCAAATACAACGACCTTGTTAATATAGATGTGCGTGCTCTTGTAGAAAAAACTAACACCCTTTTCGAGGCAGGGGCAGCAGTTGTTGGAGTATATTCCCTTAAAGCTATTGTTTTCGTAATTCCTGCCTCGGTGCTCTATATGGCAGTTGGTATGGCTTTTGATTTTCTTCCCGGGCTTATTGTAAATGCAATAGGACTTTTTGCAGAGCTTAATTTAACATACTTTATCGGTAAATTTTTAGGTGGCGAAAGGGTTGAGAAAAAACTAAAGCAATCTAAAAAAGGTGAAAAAATAATAACACTCAGAGACAAAAAAACACCTTATCTTTATATTGCAAGGCTGTTGCCTGTTTTCCCCATCGACTTCGTCAGTCTGTTTTTCGGAGCAAGTAATATGGGGTATATAAGATACATTTTAATATCCTTCTTTGGGGTTATGCCAAGAATAATACTTATAACCCTTTTAGGGGATAAAATTTATGATATAATCCCCGTAAAATTTATGATGACGGTTGTTGTATTTGCGCTTTTGGGTGCATCAATCGTAATTTTCGTTAAATATTTAAGAAAAAAATCCAACTGAAACAATGCTTCAGTTGGATTTTTGATTATTGCTTTTAATTACTACAATTTAAAACTTCAATGTGGCATTATAATCTGAAAGTCCGTAATTTCCTATGGTATGCTTCAGCATATCATAAAAGTCAAGCGTTTCGCCCTGTGCGCCGTGAAGCTTTTTATTAAGAATTTTAAGAACGGGATTAAGTCTTTTCAACACTTTAAGGAAGGTTTCTCCAAAAGGCGTGTCTTCTGTATAAGGTTGGTCACCACAGAAAGCGAGCCTTACTATGCTGACAAGGTAATCAAAAAATCTGTCATTCTTAACATCGGGATGAGCTTTAACAAAGAAAAGTCTTGCGATTTTACCTACAGACCAGGTGTAGAGCGCCTTACCGGCAAGCTTCATAGGCTTATAAAGAGCTGTTTTATCCCCTGCTCCGAATTTCCTTAAAACTCTTTCAGGATTATCCTTCATACCACCAATTAATGTAACAATCATTCTGTCAAATTGATCCTGAAGGTACTGTTCTCCTGTTTTGCCCTTTTTATCCCACTCAAATTCAGGAACGGGAATACTTTTAATTTCTACTGTATTTTCATCCTCAATTGTAACAAGACGCATAAAGGCAGGACAACCAATAAGCGAGCCTGTGCAAACATCATAGAATTTATTACCCTTTTCGGTTTCAACAACATTTACACTCTGGTTGTGCATATGTCCTGTAAAAATAAGGTGTACTCCGTTATCTGCAAGAGTTTCTATAAGCTTCTTGCTTTCTTTCTGTCTGGCATCGGGAATAAGCGTAAGAATGGGCTGACCGGGAAGCACGGGATAATGCTCCATTGCAATCATCATTTTACCTTCTGCTTTTGCCTTTTTTGCTTGTTCTTCAATCCATTTCAAGAACTGCTCGTCATAGGTTTTATTATTTCCCTCAGCAGTATCATTACATAAAACCAACAAACGTACATCCTCGGAAAGCTCTGCCACATAAGAAAGATGCTCCTCATTAAAGGCAATTGCATCATTATACCCAAAATCACCATAATAGGTTAAAAGGTCTTTGAATTCAATGCCCTCTGCAGACTCCCTTTCACCACCATTATATTGGAAGGGGCTACGGGATATATCGTGACCTGCTGTAACAACAAAAATCTTTTTGCCACTATCCTTTAAAGCTTTAAGCTCTTTTGAATAATCAATATGGCTCTCCTTTTCACCGTTAAAGGAAAGGTCACCGGCAATAAGAATAATATCAGCTTCCGTGCTGTTTTTTAGGTATTCGTTAGCAGCTTTATTTATGGCAGCAGTTTCTGCATAGCACTTCTGCTCATAATCCATAAAATTCTCGTAACCTTCTCCGTATGCACCTAGTTTCTCACTAAAATAATGGGGATCTGTAATAACAAAGAATTTCAGTTTGTTCATTTCTCCACCTCGAAAATTGTAAGCTTGTGTAACGCTCTTGTAGCTGCCATATAGAGATATTTTTTATTTTTATCACCTTTGAAAGCATCACCCCTATCGTACACTATTACATTATCAAATTCAAGACCCTTTGTCAGAGCAAGAGGCATTACTATGGGGTTGTGAGAAAGCTCAAAGGATTTATTGTCACAGATTCTCAGGCCTTCTATCTCTGTTTTAAGATTATTATAAACCTCTATTGTTTCTTTCAGATTTCGTGTAATTATGCAGGTTGAAGGACTATCCGTTGCCATATCTTTGACAGCATTTTTTAAATCCTCAGCACTTCCGATAATCTCTTTAACCTTTTCGCCGGAACGCTCAAATATGTCATATCGTTTATCTTCAGGAAGAAGGTTTAAAGCATAAGAATTGATTTCCTTGGTTGAACGATAGCTCTTATTAAGATTAAGCGTATTGGCGTTATAAATTCGGGCAAGCTCTTCCTTGCTTGTAGTATTAAGCTCTGAAATAATTGCCTGATTTGTATCAGCAAGAAGGGTTACTTTTGCTCTTGGGAACATTTTTAAAATCAGCTTATGCTGGATATAGGAAAGGTCCTGCGCTTCGTCTATAAGTATATGCTTTACACCTGACAGCACAGCAGACATTCCAAGGACGGATTTTACATAAACAACTCCAAGAGCATCCTCAAATTCAAGGTAGCCTTTATCTAAAGTAGATTTTGTATCAAGTAACTCAGGGCAATTAACCTCTTCTGCATATTTTTCAAGAAGCTTGAAATAAACAGCAACAGGGTCAACAAGAGTTGCTGATTTTATCATTTCTGTTGCGTGCTGCTTTACTTCTCTGCGTTTTGCTTTAAAAAGCTTTGCTGTATCTTCATCAATTTCAGAATCTGCATCTATATGAAGATAAATTTCTTCTCTGTGGTTAATGAAATATTCATCAACTACACCTTGTACGTATGCAGCAAGGCGTTCTCCTCTTGATTTTTGAGAATTTTCTGAATCGCTTAAAAATCTCTTTAAAAGAGCTTCTTTCGAAAAAATAACATTACCAAAAAGTGTAATATCACAAAAATTGGGTTCACATACATCTGTATCTGTTTCAAGAAAATGGACAAATTCTTTACTTAATTTGATTTTTGCACTTTTGCTGCGTCCGGTGTCACCGTTTATAATGCTTTCTGCCAAAGAATAGTAATCGCCTGTTGAAGCAGTGGGAATTTCTGCAGCAAAAATTGTATAGAAGGAAGCATAGTTAATTGGCATTTCGCCAAGCTCAGGAATAATGTCAGCAACGTAGCTTGAGAAAATGTCATTGTTTGAGAACATTATAATTTCTGCCGATGAAAGCTCTGTTCTGTTCTGGTAAAGAAGATAAGCCAGTCTGTGGAAGCCAACAGAGGTTTTACCGCTTCCCGCAGGACCTATAACAAGAAGATTCTCGTTATCTGTATAGCGAATAACCCTATTCTGTTCCCTTTGAATACTGTTTACAATAACCTTCAGGTGCTCTCCTGAAGAGGACGAAAGCACATCTCTTAAAATATCATCATCAATTTTAAGGTCACTGTCTACATAATATTTAAGCCTTCCGTCTTCAAACTTAAACTGTCTTTTAAGCAGCAAGCTACCTGTTATTCTACCGGCAGGTGCTTCAAAATATGCTGTATCCTCAAAATCCTCATAAAAAAGCGAAGCAATGGGTGCTCGCCAGTCACAAACAAGCATTTCAAAGGTATCGTGCTTCTGAAGTGTTCTTAAACCTATATATACAGTCTTTTCCTTATTAGCTTTATCAGCTTTAAAATCCACCCTCGCAAAATATGGTGCCTTACGAAGCTTTCCATAAAAATAAATATCTCTGGTGGCTTCTTCAGAATAAAGGAATTGCTTTTCCATTTCGTGATGAATCTGAGTAAGCTCCATACCGGAATACATACCACCATTGGGATTGTCCATATTAAAGTCCTCACCCATTATCTTTACATTGGCTTTGTACTCTTCTATAAGAGCTTTAAGACGTATAATTTCACTGTCTAAAAACGCTTGTACTTTTTCTGCATTTTGTTCTTCGATTTTCATATCCTTACCGAGCAAAACACTACCTCCAAAAACAAAAAATATGGTCTCTGCAAAAGTTAATCATACTATATTTCCGTTCTATATGCAAGTATTGTAATTTTCCTTTTTGTGTGGTATAATAGGTTATAGAAAAAAGATAGTTTAAATAAAATATTTCACCCCATTAAAAAGTTAAAAACTTTTTAATGGGGTGAAAGTGTTTTCAGACATTATTATTTTTTACTCTCTCCATAAAGTCGGAGCAGGCAGGTACAACAAACTTAATTCCCTTTTCAACAATTTCGAAGGTACACTCTGTTACGTAATCCGCCTCACCGTCAACATTCATAGCCGCAGGCTTTTCACTTTTTATATGAATTTTTTTACCTCTTTTGAATATTGTTCTGTCCCAACCAAGGTGCTGACCCTTTTTGTAAGGATTAATAAGAGTAAGAAGCTTAATTCTTAAACAATCTTTTTTAACAATGATAAAATCCAAAAGACCATCATAGGTAAGTGCTTTGGGAGCTGCCATATAACCACCACCATACCAGCGGGAGTTACCTGCAACGCAAAAGAGCACATCACTTGTAAAGGGCTCTTCATCATCAATTGTTATTGTGAATCTGCTTTTCATTCTGCCGATAAAGCAATAAAGAAGTGCTGCAGTATATGCTGCCTCCCCTGAAAGGAAGGGGAGCTTTTTGAAATCCACCTGCTTTGCGCAAACCTCTGCATCAACGCCCATTGAGCATTGGTTTATTGCATACTGGTCACCACATTTAATAAGGTCAAAATCCATAACCGTACCATTTACGTGATCGGCAATATTTCTTAAATCCTTTTTATCACCGAAAATACGAATGAAATCGTTACCACTACCCAAGGGGAATGCTGCAACCTCAGCATTTTTGTGACAAGCACAGGCATTAACAACCTCATAAAGAGTACCGTCACCACCACAGGCGTACACACGGATGTGTTCACCCTTTTCAACCTCTTTTTTGGCATATTCATAACCATCACGAGGCGCTTTTGTTGTGTATATTTCGTAATTCTCTATGCCTAATTCTGCCATTGTCTTGACAATTCCGCCGGTGCATCTTTCAATAGAAATGCCCTTTCCGCAAACGGGGTTAACTATAAATAAATGTTTCATATTTATTCTCCTTCAGGGGAATTATTTATTTAAAATACATATGCAATCTGCATTTAATCATACCATTGTAAAGCTTTCGGCTCTTGTCTGCTTTTCTGCCGAAGCACTGCTCAAACTCCTCATCGGGAGTAATTATATAATAACTCCAACCGTGAGCTTTGTCAAACACTCTGCCCATTTCCTTATAGAGTCGCTGTGCCTCCTGCAAGTCAAGAAGACGCTCTCCATAGGGCGGGTTGCAAATAACAGTTCCTCTTTCGCTTAATTTCTTGAAGTCCTTTAAATCCCTTTTTTCAAAATTAAGCTTTTTACCTATGGGTAACCTTGAAGCGTTTTCTATTGCGATTTTAATTGCCTCTGTATCAATATCGGAACCATAGCCCACAAAATCTGTATCTACCTTTTCAAGGCTTATTGCTCTTTCCTTTTCTTCCTTCCATATACCTTTAGGAAGAACATCAAACCTTTCTGCTGCAAAGTGGCGATTGAGTCCGGGGGCAATGTTGTGTGCATATAAAGCACCTTCAATAAGTAGTGTACCACTACCACACATAGGGTCATAAAGGGTGTGGTAATGACGAAGCTTTGCAAGGGCACAAATAGATGCTGCCAAGGTTTCTTTGATAGGTGCACCGTTCTGAGAAAGTCTGTAGCCACGCTTGTGAAGACCTGCACCGGTTGTATCTATAAGCATAGTAACCTGATCATTCATTATAGAAAACTGAATCTGATGTACAGGTCCACTTTCATTAAACCAGGAAATACCATATTTTGATTTAAGTCTTTCAACAACTGCTTTTTTGATAATTGCCTGACAGTCGCTTACACTGAACAGGGTTGATTTAAGGGAATAGCCCTTTACAGGGAATGCGTCCTCCTTACCTATCCATTCTTCCCAGGGAAGTGCCTTTACACCCTGAAAAAGCTCTTCAAAGGTCTTTGCTGTAAATGATCCCATATTGATTTGAACACGCTCTGCAAAATGGGAGCATATATTCACCCTTGCCAGCATATTTTCATCACCAGAAAAAAGCACTCTTCCGTTTTCGGCACACACATTTTCTGCGCCTAAAAAACGAAGCTCATCTGCAATTATTCCTTCAACACCTAACAAACAAGGTATTACAAAATTAATATTCATTGTTTTTTCCTTCCGTATAATTATTGTGTGGCATTGTAAACCAGAAGGTTACGCCATTTTCTTTATTTTCAAAGCCACATTGACAACCGTGATTATCTGTAATTGACTTTACAATAGCAAGACCTAAACCGAATCTGCCTTCGGCTCTTGAGTGGGCTTTATCTGCACGGTAAAAGGATGTAAAAATACCATCCTTATCTTTATCCTCAACACGACTACCCGTATTGAAAACGCTGACCTTTATTTCTTCATCAAGCTTTTCAGTGCTGATTTCAATTAATTTTTCATTACTTGCGTGGCTGCAAGCATTAAGAACTATATTCGAAAGCACCGTTGTCATTTGTCCTATATCTGCAAATGCAGTAAAATTATCTTCTTTTAAAAATTTTACATTAACAGCTTTTTCTTCAAAAATCGGCGTAGCCGATTTTAAAAAAGACTCAACAAATTCATTGACTGAAAAGGCTTTCCTTTCGGGCTGTTTAACCCCCGAAGAATAAAGCGATTGCTCAAGCATATTAAGAACCAACACATTCATTCTGTCAGATTCTCTCATAATAATATCGCAATATTCAACAGCGCTTTCGTCGCTCTCGTCAAGATTCATTTTCAAGCCCTCAGCATAGCCTCGAATAATTGCTATAGGGGTTTTCAGCTCATGGGATGCCGAGGAAATAAAATCTACCCTCATTTGCTCTATGCGACGTTCCTTTTCAATATCCTCCATAAGCTGTTCGTTCTTTTCACGAAGCTCTGAAAGAGCTCTGTTAAGAGAATCCGAAACAATATTTATGTTATCTGCAAGCTGACCGATTTCGTCACCTCTGTTTACTTCACATTTCGCAGAAAAGTCCAGATTTGCAATTTTATTGGCAACCTCACTCATCTGGATGAGGGGTTTTGTAAATCTTTTAGAATAACCTGAAATAAAAACAAGTGCCAAAACAAGTGCTAACACTGTTATGGTTGTTGTAACACTCGTAGCAAGATTGGCATTCTCCTGAATGGGATCCTTCTGTGCTGTTATTTCAATATGCCAGCCATTCTCAAAATCGTTACCATAAACAATATACTGTGTTGTGCTGCCATCCTCTGCAACAACATTAAAGTAACTACCATCTTCATTTTCAGTTCTGCTGATAATGTTCAGCTTATTAGAGGAAATAAATTTGCCACTTCCCTCATAAAGGTAATTATCTGTTTCATCATACAGATCAATACTAACTCCCTGCTTATTTTCATAATCGGCAATAAGAGAAAAATAATCATCCTCTGCATTTTCAACAGCCTGTGCCATTGTGCTCAGGCTTCTTTCAACATTCCAGATATAAACACTTTCAAGAAGCTGAGAGTTTGCAATGGAAATGCCGATAAGACAAACTGCAATTATAGCTCCGATTTCTAAAAACACTTTAGCTCGAATACCTAGTTTTTTGTGTCTCATACGGCACCTCCTTTTTTATTCTTTTTCTTTTATCTTATAACCTGTTCCGTAAACAGTGATAATATTTTTTAAACCCCAATCACCTAATTTGGTGCGAAGTCTGGCAACGTGTGAATCTACTGTTCTTGTATCACCAACATAATCATACCCCCAAAGCTCGTCTAAAAGCTTTTCTCGGGTATAAACACGTCCCGGAGTCTGAGTCAAGCGCAGAAGAATATTAAACTCCTTCAAGGTCAGGTCAATATTCTGCCCATTCAGCTCAACCTCGTAAGATGATGGATTAATTATTAAACCATCAACAACAATTTCTTCGGAATTCTTTTTCTTTCTTTCCAGATTTGTTCCCCTTTTAAGCAGTGTTTCAACTCTGTGGGACAAAACGGTAAGGGAAAAAGGCTTTGTTACATAATCGTCTGCACCTGATTCAAAGCCCATAATCTGATCGAAGTCCTGTGAACGAGCTGAAACAAGCATTATGGGCATATCGCTTTTTTCACGAATACGTCGACAAACCTCCCACCCATCAATTTCAGGCATCATTATATCGAGCATTGCCAAAGCAATATCCTTATTTTTTTCAAATATGTTTAAGGCTTCTTCACCATTATCTGCTTCCAAAACCTCATGACCTTCTTTTTTCAGACAATCACCAATAAGCTTTCTTATAAGCTGTTCATCATCTGCAATTAAAATTTTTGCCATTGTTACCCCTCTTATTTTTCAAGGTTATAAACAGGACATACCTTCATACATATTCCGCAAACAGCACCTCTGCCGATTTTCTGGTATTCCTTTTTCATAAATTCGCTGCAAACAGACGGACTGAACATATCCTCTCTTTTAATTCCGTCATAATAGCTTACACCTAAAATTGCGCCACTGGGACAAGCCTTCACGCATTTATCACAATTGATGCAGGGATTTTCTTTTAAAACACCTTCACCTTCAAGAGGACAATCTGTAAAAAGAGTACCCAAACGCACTCTTGCGCCATACTTTTTATGCAAAAATAAATCGTTTTTTCCAATATTCCCGAGCCCTGCCTTGTGAGCAGCCTCTTTATGAGAATACCTGCCATTATACGGAGTTGTGGGCATACTCTGGGAAGCAGCAACAGTTATATATTTATAGCCCTTGCTCTGCAAAAACAGACCGGCTTCCAGAAGACAACGGTCAATAAAAGCATTTACTGTTCTGTAATGATTAAAATACGTGGGTGTTGGCGAACCGTCTATTTCATCAACAATGGCATCTGAAAGCTTAACAACAATACTGACTGCATATTTTAAATCACCTGTATCTGCATTGTCAATTTCTGCAAAGCCTACATCGGTTACACCTTTATTAAGCAAAAACTCTCTAAGCTCTTGTTCAAGCATTTTCTATCCTCATTTTTTCCATACATTTAAGAACTTTTTCGTTCATAGACTGACATTTTCTGAGAAGCTCGTCAGTTTCTTTTCTGTTTAAAATAAAATCTATTGCACTTTTGGCTTCATTACCCATAAGGTATTTTTTCTCAGTTTCACCATTGAGAATTGTTTCCTCACCGGCATTGTTATAAAGTCTTATTCCGTCAAGCTTTGATATACTATCAATAGTAACTGTTCCCAAATCTCCTATAATCTGTGATGGAGAACGACTTTGTCCTACCTTTGAATATGTAACCGTAACTAACTTATCTTTATATACAAAAACTGCACTACCACTACCATCTGCACCGGTCTCAAGAAAGTACTGAGTTGAGACTATATCCTCGGGCACACCAAACAAATCAATTGCAGGATAAACACAATAAATCCCCAAATCATTAAGTGCTCCCGTTTTCATTTCGGGATTAAAAATATTGGGTAATTCTCCATTTTTAAGCGCCCGGTATTTTGATGAAAGCTGTGAAAAATCTATGGTAGCACTTCTTATTGTACCTATTTTCTTAACAGCATCCTTCAAAACCTGTCTTAAAGGAGTGTGCATATACATAATTGCCTCAAAATACACAAGGTTGTTTTCTTTGGCGATAGCACAAAGCTCTTTAAATTCCCTCACGGTAATTGTTATAGGCTTTTCACAAATCACGTGCTTACCATTCAGAAGCAAGGCCTTGCATTGCTCATAGTGACATACATTTGGGCTTGCAACATAAACCAAATCCGTATCAGAAGAAAGAAGCTCATTGAAATTTGTAAAAACCCTTTTTGCACCTGTTTCCTTTGCAAAAGCACTACCCTTTTCAAAGGAACGTGAGTAAACTCCATCAAGATTCAAATCTTCATAAAGATTTGCGCCCTCAATAAATGAATTTGTAATCCAGGATGTGCCGATAACAGAATATTTAATCATAATAGTTAATCTTTCTTAAAGAAATTTTTTACAGTTTCTGCATTAAGTGTATTTTTGAAAAATCCTACTGTATTACTTAACCGTGTATGGGGTGCAACATTCCAATCGCCTTTGGGGGCAGGATTATGCCCCATACCCCTTAAAATATCACAGTAAAATTCAGCAGATTTCAAAAAGCCTTGATAGCCCTTGGGTTGTGTACCATTCCAGCCTGTTTCTGCAACTGCAAGCCAACGTGGAAAGCACATATAGCTCATTTTATTGAAATCTCTTACATATTCAGTCCATATAGGTGACTCAACACCCTTTACAGATGCGCCACCCAAAGAAGTAAGCCCTCTCACCTTTCGGGGATTAAACATATAAACATCCTTCAAAGAGTGCATACCGTAGGGGTAATCCACATAATAGGGAGTGAATTTTTCCATAATAACCGGGTTACCGCCATTTGCCCATTCTACGCCCTTGTCCGTTTTATTGGTCCATTGGGCAACTGTAATATTATCCTTATCAAGATTTTTTCCGTTCAGGGACTCGTTCCAGCAGATTGCCTTTCTACCCTTTTTCTTTAAATAGGCAGCCACCTCGTTTACGAGCCAACCCTGAAGCTCATCCATTGTATGAAGTCCCTCTTCTTCAAGCTTTGCTTTACATTTAGAGCAATTAAGCCAACGGGTTTTGGGCGCTTCGTCCCCACCAATATGGATATACTTAGACGGAAAAATATCACAAAGCTCATCTACAACTGCATAAATAAAATTTAAGGTATCAGGGTTACCCACACAAAGAATGTCTTTAAAAATACCTGCTGTGGTTTTTGCAGCCATTTTTTCCCCTGTACAGCAAAGCTCAGGATAAGCAGAAATTACTGCTGTTGTGTGACCCGGAAAATCAAACTCAGGAATAACCTCTATGTATCTTTCCTCACAATATTTAACAATATCTTTAAGCTCTTCTTTTGTGTAGTAACCACCATAAGGAGTGTTGTCATTTTCGCCTTTTCCGAAATTAGATGAAGGTCTTACAGAGCCTACGGTTGTAAGCAAGGGGTAAGCTTCCATTTCAACTCTGAACCCCTGATCATCGGAAAGATGAAAGTGAAATTTATTAAATTTAAACAGGGCTGCACCATCTATCATTTTCTTTATTTCATCAGCTTTAAAGAAATGACGACAGGAATCTATCATAAATCCACGATAGGAAAATTCAGGCTCGTCATATATGTAAAGATACGGCAAACAACCACGATAATTAAGCATTAACTGTTTAAGAGTAAGCTCACCATAATAGAGCCCCCTATCATCTGCACCTTCTATTAAAATACCGTTTTCATCAATATTGATACGATAGCTTTCTTTTTCCGAAAGCTCGGGTGTTTTCTTTTTTTCTATAATTGGCATTGTGCCTACGGGGAAATGAAGCATACCCTTTTTCAATTCAAGTATTCTTGGTTGTGGGCAAAGATACATAAACTCACCTCTGAACAATAGTGTACCAATACATAAATATACATAATAATCATACTATTTATGTGTTGAAAATGCAAGAAAAATTTAATGGCACCATCGGTTAAGATGATGCCATTTCTTTTGTTTTAATATTTATCTGTAATTGTCTTTGTGTTGGAATAAGCGCTGTAGGTTTTACTGTAATAAGCTTTTACCTTGTAGGTATATTTCTTACCCTTCCTTGCAGAGGTATCTCTGTAAGAAAGATTTGATACACCTTTTTCAACTTTGAGCTTAGTGTATGTTCCTTTTCCGGTTTTACGGTAAATAATATAACCTTGCGCACCCGGTGTTTTTGTCCATTTAAGAGCAATACCCTTTGATGAGCTTGAAGGTGTTTTCAAGGTAGGATCAGAAAGATACAGCTTTGAAAGGGAGCTTGAATATGAAGTGTTACCGGCTTCATTTCTTGCTTTTATTGCATAATAGTATTTTTTGCCTGATTTTGCTGTTGTATCAGTAAAATATTTTTTCTTTGTAGATTTGAGATATTTGTATGAGCCATTTTTAGTTTTGCGATAAACTCTGTAGGAATCTGCTCCTTTTACTCCACCCCAAGTGATTTTCACACCGGATTGAGTATTTGAAATAGTTTTAAGCTTAGGCTTGGAGCATTTAAGCTGAGGAATTGTTACTGTTTCAATAACCTCCTCGCAACGCAAACAATTTCTGTGCTTTTTGCCTGCTTTGTAAACAGTTGCTTCACTGTCAATAACCCATTTATCTTCAAGGTGACCCTTTTCGGGAATTATAACTTCCTTATAGTGACCACAAGCAGTACAACTGGTATGCTTGAGGCCTTCTTCAGTGCAGGTTGAGAGTTTATCAAATACCCATTCACCATATAAATGGTCTTTAGCCGGAAGCGCCTGTTCTTCCTTATAAGAGCATACACTACAAATTCTGTAGTGTGAACCTGTTTCACTACAGGTAGACTCTTTTGTAACTGTCCAGTCCCCATAGTTATGTCCTGTTGCAGGAATTGTTACAGTCTGTACATCGGTACACTCTGTACAATCTCTGTGCTTTGAGCCTGCTTCTGTACAGGTAGGCTCTTTATCAATAACCCAGGCATTGTAGCGATGGCTTGCTGTACCTGTGATTTTAATTGTTACTCTGTCACTTTGTGCAGAAGCATAATCACCACTTACTGCCTCAACCACATAGCCATAGGTTTTACCTTTTGTTGTGGTTGTGTCCTGATATTCTGTACCTGTAACACCTGATTTAATAAGGGAAAGTGTACCTGTTGCAGTACCTCTGTATATATTATATGATTTTGCATTGCTTACTGCGCTCCAGGAAAGAGTTGCCTGATTTGCAGTATATTCATCAGCTGTAAGATTCTGGGGCTTTTCAAGATAAATGATTTTTACGCCTGTTGAATCCTTTGCGCTTTCAATAGTACCTCTTTTTGCAGAAACTGTATATTGATATGTTGTTCCGCTTGTAAGTGCACCAACTGAATAAGAGTTAGTTGTAACAGTAGCAACCTCTGACCAGCTGAATGTGCTCTTTTTGTAAATAACATACTCTGTTGCGCCACTAACTGCAGACCAGTTAAGCTCAATTCCGGTATCGGTATTTTTAATTGAAAGGTTAGCGGGCTGACCAAGAGAAACACTTGTTTCACTACTTGTGAAGGAGCCAACAAAAGGAGATTTTGCAGTTACTGTTACAGAAATTTTTGTGCCGATATCTTCTGCAATAATTTTATAGGTTTTGCCTGTTGCTTCTTCAATTGCAACACCGTTTCTGTTCCATTGATAAGAATAGGTTGCACCACTCTTTCCTGCTGCAAGAGCAGAGGTATCAACTGTAAGGGTGTTGCCGTAAGCACCTGTGCCACTAACAGAAACCGAGCCACTTACTGCATAGGGGTTATACCCTGCTTCAAAGGTTGTAATTTCTGTTGCTGCACTGTTGGCACTTGCATTTGTTGTTGCAGATTCGGGTATTCTTACGTAAAGCTTATATTTTGTTGACGCAGAAAGCCCGTCAATTCTGTTACTGCTTCCCCAGGTAATCGTACTGCCCCAGTTGAGTATGCTGTTTTTAGCATAACCATACTCTGCACCGCTTACAGCCTTGATGATAACATAAGTATCACCAAGCTCTTCAACAACAGGTGCTGCAGGTGTAGCGGGAGTAAGCTTTTCAACCATAGTACCCTTTGATTCAAGCATACCGCCATAGGTTAATCTGCCACGAACAACAAGCTTAATATACTTGCCGATGTCATCAGCTGTAATTTTATATGTATTTGAAGTTGCTTTGCTGATTGCTGTGTAGTTAATTACTGTCTGGTTTGATTCGGTGTCCTTTTCTTCAACACCTCTGTACCACTGGTATTTAACCTGCTTGATTGTACCGTTCCAAGCTTTAGCAGGAGTAACACCGGACATATCTGCAGTAAGAGTATTACCATACTGATATGTACCTGTAACTGCAACTGTACCTGTGATAATTTCGTCCTTGTCATAGTGCTTAGGAGTACCTACAAGCTGCACTATTTCCCAGGTATTATCAAAATCAAAGCCTGCATAGCTTGCTTTTTTCTTAGAGTTCAAGGAAGAAAGAGAGGTTGCAGTGGGAGCAGTGTCTGCACTATAGCCACCAAAAGCCTTTGTTGCACAACCACTGAGATAATAGCAATTCTTAGCTGTGCCTGTTGCATAACCTGCAATAGCACCTGCATTCGCAACAGTTGTACCTGAAGCTTTTATTTCTCCTGTGTTGTAAGATGTTGCAAAGCTTTTACCATAGCCGGAAATACCACCTGAATATGCAGTTGTTTCACCACTTGCAGCAGTCGCTGTTGAAGTAACATCACCTTTATTGTAGCTATCTACGATAGTTGCACCTGATTTACCTGCAACACCACCTGCATAAGCGAAGGCATTGCCCTTATTTGTCATATTTGCAGTTGCAGTAACTGTACCTGATTTGTGTGAAAGCTCCGAAAATTCATAGAATGAGGAGCTGTTACCTATTACACCACCTGCATAAGCATAGCCTTTAGGCGATGAAAGGAATGATGAGGATGCAGAGCAGCTGAGAGTTGCAGAAACATTACCTTCAGCTGAACAGCTGTCAACAGTTCCGAAAAGACTGACATTACCTGCAACAAGACCTGCATAAATGCTTGTAGCAGATGAAGATGTCATATTTACAGTAACTGTACCTTTTACATTAAGGTTTTTAACAGTACCTGAAACACTACCGAAAAGACCACCATAGGCACTTGATGTATTAACACTCAAGCCTTTAATGGTTTTTCCGTTACCCTCAAAGGTACCGGAGAAGGCTGTTGAACCACCGATTGGTGTCCAAGCGCCGTAATCAGAAAGGTCAATGTCATTTCCAAGCTTATAATTACCTGAAAGATCGTTTGCAATTGAAGCCAGCTGTGCAGCTGTTGTAATTGTAGTAACTGATTCTGCAGCTGAAGCCGTTAAGGGTATTGCAGAAAAAATCATTACAATTGCCAATGCAAGTGACAATACTTTTTTCATTAAATCAACTCCAAAATAATAATTTATATTTTACCATAGTGCATTATACAAAAATTTTATTTCTTTAGCAAGGGACACTATAAACAAAAACAGATGCTGCAATTTATGCAACATCTGTCAAAAATTTATGCTCTTTTTTTGTTCTACGATAAAAACCTTACGGTTTGTTGTTTATCATTCAATCCAAGCCCACAGAAGAATTTTATCAAAAAGCCTGCATTCTGCACCACAAATATCATAAATTGCATTTTTACTTTCGCATCCTTCGGCTTCTGTTTCTGCATTTGTTTTATAGGTTATGGTATAGCCTAACCCTGTATATTTTATTTCATCACCTTGAAGCTGAACGGGTCGGATTGTGACAATTGGTGGTTTGCTTTCATCAGCATTATATAATCTTACACAATCAACTCCAACAAACACGCCATATAAAAGAATTGCAGAAGAAATTATTATAATTAAAATTCTGAAAGCTTTCTTCATTTTATCAGCTCCTTATCGGCTCACATTCAGGGTGCCCAGCTGTTTTTGTGTGGTTTTATCAAAGGAGCAAAGCAAGCCGGTTTGTGTTGAATAACCAAATACAACATCATTAATATAGGTTGCTCTTGACAGCTCTCTTGGTTGAGCATAATCTGTAGCGTTTGCTATATACTCCCCTGCGACATTAAGTGTTTTTTCTGCTTCATCTACTTTAAGAGCGACTATACCCGCTGTAGTTTTGCTGTAATTTTTTCCATCGGAATATGCCCATTTGTGAATATTTTTGCTGTAAGGAATATACATTATTTTGTTCTGTGCATCCCAGCAAAGTGCCTTATGGTCATAGTAGGCATCGGAATCAACATAAACCTGGGCGTTTTCATTTTCATAACCCGACATTGTGAATTTTCCACATTCAACGGGCTTCGTGGGGTCACTTACATCAAAAAGTGAAACCTTCATTCCACCGTTTGTGCCTGTTTCTGTACCATCAAGTCCAACACCCATTACAAGGCCGTCCCCCACCGGGTGCAAATATGCAGAGTAACCCGGGATTTTAAGCTCGCCTAAAATTTTCGGTGCTTTAACGTCAGTTAAATCTATTACAAACAAGGGGTCTGTCTGGACAAAGGTAACCACATAGGCTGTATTGCCTGTAAAACGAACAGACTTTATTCTTTCACCCTTTGCAATGTCCTTCAAAAGCCCTTCTGTTTCAAGGCTTTCATTAAGAACATAAACCTGATTTACAAGGTTTTCGCCCCAATCTCCACTGGTGGTAGCAATTCTTAAATATCCATTGTATTCGTCCATACTGAACTGATTTAATGCACTTCCGTCAACAGAGGCATTTTTCACATATTTTATGTCGTAGTCTCTTATATCAAACTTATAAATCTGTGTTTTTTCTGCCCCTGAAAGACCGAAAACCTCTGCCTTTCGAGCATCGTTATAATTATATTCTGTGCTTGTTGCATAAAGCGTTTCTGTTGTGCAATAAACATTCTGACCTGCACCTAAAACAGCCTCTGTTTTTAAAGTATTCTTATCATCGGCATCTAAAACGGAGGCAACAAGATAGCTTGTGTCATTAACATTTTCCATTATGCAAATATCATTTACGCCTACTCTGGAAAAAGTCTTACCGTCACAGCTGTTTTCAGGAACACAGTTTTCCTTAACAGTGTCAACTTCTTGTGTAATATCAACATAGTAATTTGAAAGCAGAACAAGCTCATCACCTATAAGACGGGAGGAAATGTAGCCACCATCCTGGAAAATTTTCCATTCCTCTTTTACATTTTCTCTATCAGAAATGTCGTATGCAACTGCCATTGTGATATTTTTTCCACTACTGCCACCGTAAAGACAATCATATGCGAGTGCCTTTTTGTCGCTGTTTTCTTCTCTTTTAAGCTGACAATTAAGTACTGCTATAAGTCGGTTGTTCACAACATACATTTCCTGAACATTCATATAGAAAATATCTTCTCTTTCAGGCTTTGCTATTTCAAATTTATTAATATTCTTCAATTCGCCCTTTGCACCGGGCTCAATAATAGAAATTTCACAGGTATATTCCAGCTTAGGGAGTTCTGTAATTACCTCAGCTTCAGTCATTTTTTCTTCTGTTTCTGTTGTTTCAGGTGCTATGGGAGGTGTACTCTGAGCATCAGGATTATAGCCCGGAGTTACCTGTACCTTAGCTGTAGTTTCTTCGAGCCCGTTCACATAATTATAATAAAGATGGCACTCTCTGTAATAGGTGTCCCAATCAGCATTTTCGGGAGTTACAATATAGAGATATTTTCCATCATTTTTAATAATATCTGCTTCGCTTACACCCTTTACCTGCTCGTTGGTTTCACCGTGCTGGGTGATTTGAGAAGCACTATCATCTCTGGTTGTACTTTGAACCACATCATTTGTACCGCCGATGCTTCCTGCACCTTCATTTGCCATAGGTGCCTCGGCTTCCATATCAGCAGTATTTTGCAATACTAATCCATCTTCTGTAGCCTTGTTTCCCCAAATATTTCCAAATCCTTTAAGCGTAACAGTATTATACTCTTTGTAGGACTGGTATTTATTTGCATAATCTGCAAACATATCTTCAATTTCTGTATAATCTTCAGTTTGCTTAGGCGGATTTCCTAAAACGCTGTCGTTTACTTTTGGTGGAACTTTTTCCCAAGGTCTTATAACAGCAACAGAGGTTACTGCAACTATAACCGCTGCAACAGCAGAAATCGCCCTTAGAATTGTTTTCTTTTTATTCCTCTTTTTGAGTTTTGCTGTTTCAATAGGAATTGTATCCTGTGGAACATCTTTAATTAAATTTTCAATATTTTCGGGAGAAAGACTTTCGGGTAAGTCAATTTTTTCTGATTTTTTTAGCTTTTCGTCCAAAGCTTTAAGCTCTTCTTCAGTAAAAAATTCAAAATCTATTTTGTCATTCATACTAATTCTCCTTTCACGCAAGTATGGTTTTAAGCTTTTCAAGAGCACGTTTTTGTCTTGTACGGACAGCACCGGGCGTCATATTGTAAATAATCCCTAACTCGTGACTTGTGAAACCACCTATTATTGATAACAGAATAATTTGTGCATCAGGCGGCGTAAGCTCAGAGAGTGCATCCTTCAGCTCTGTACTGCTAATTAAATTCCCGTCTGCCTCGTAGTCAACCAGAAATTCGTATTCCTCAACGGGCAGAGTATCGGGCACTTTATTCCTTTTCATCAAAAGAGTTTTACACTTGTTTGCAAGAATTTTAAACAGCCACGCCTTAAAAAGCGAGTTATCCTGCAAGCTATGTATCCCTTTCCAGGCAGAAAGCAAAGCTTCCTGAACAGCATCCTCTGCGTCCTCAATGCTTCCCGTCATATAAAGGGCAAACCTGTAAAGCTCTGTGGCATATTGGGAATAAAGCCGGGAAAAAGCAGAGCTATCCCCGTTTTTTGAGAGATCAATTAATTTAATGTTATCGATAACCACTTTTTTCACCCCAAACTCAATGTTTTGGCTCTCATATATATAGACTGTTGAATTTTGCAAATTGTTTCAAAAAACTTGAAAATTTTTTCTTTTCTGTTTTTATGGTAGCAATTTTATAATTAAATGTAAATAAAAAATTAAATATTATAATTTATTTGCAATAAATCGTTGTGTGTGGTATACTGTAATTTGTATTTTTGTAACTACGAAAGGTCGATAATAAAATGGGTTTATTTAAAAAACTTTTCGGAGATTATTCCTCCAAAGAAATTAAAAGAATCAGTGGTCTTAAAGACAAGGTTCTTGCTCTTGATGCTGAATTCGGGGCTCTTTCCGATGAACAGCTTCAGGCTAAAACACCTGAATTCAAAGAGCGACTTTCAAAAGGCGAAACTCTTGATGATATTCTTCCAGAGGCATTTGCTGCTTGTCGTGAGGCTGCCTGGCGTGTACTTGGTATGAAGCACTATCCCGTTCAGATTCTGGGTGGTATTATCCTTCACCAGGGACGAATTGCTGAAATGAAAACAGGTGAAGGTAAAACGCTTGTTGCTACCCTTCCTGCATACCTTAATGCACTCTCAGGTGACGGTGTTCACATTGTTACCGTAAACGACTACCTTGCAAAGCGTGACTCTGAATGGATGGGTAAAATCTATCGGTTTATGGGTCTGAAAGTCGGTCTTATTATTCACGAAAAAGATAATGCCGAAAGAAAAGAAGCATACGATGCTGACATTACCTTCGGTACAAACAATGAAATGGGCTTTGACTACCTTCGTGACAATATGGTTATGTATGCCGAGCAACGAGTTCAGCGAGGACACAACTTTGCAATTGTTGACGAGGTTGACTCCATTCTTGTTGACGAAGCAAGAACGCCCCTTATTATTTCAGGTATCGGTGAAGCTTCAACAGACCTTTATCGTATGGTAAATGACCTTGTTAAGCGTTTTAAAATGGTAAAGGTTAAAGAGCTTGACTCAAAGCTTGATGCTGAAGATGTTGTTGCTGAAGAAGGCGGCGATTATCTTGTTGATGAAAAGGCAAAATCTGCTACCCTTACAAAATCAGGTATTGCAAAAGCAGAAGCTGCCTTCAATATCGAAAACCTTATGGATCCCGAAAACCTTACCCTTCAGCACCACATCAATCAGGCTATAAAAGCACATGGTACAATGATCCGTGATGTTGACTATGTTGTTAAAGACGGTCAGGTGCTTATTGTTGACGAATTTACCGGTCGTATTATGATGGGCAGACGCTATAGCGAGGGTCTTCACCAGGCTATTGAAGCCAAAGAAGGCGTAAAGGTTGAGCACGAAAGCAAAACACTTGCAACCATCACCTTCCAGAACTATTTCCGTCTTTATAAAAAGCTTTCGGGTATGACAGGTACTGCTATGACCGAAAGTGATGAATTCCGTGAAATTTACAGTCTTGACGTTGTTGAAATTCCTACAAACAAGCCCCTTATCAGAAAAGATAATGATGATGTTCTTTATAAAACCGAGGAAGCCAAATACAATGCAATTGTTGAAAAAATAATTGAGTGCCACGAAAAAGGTCAGCCCGTCCTTGTTGGTACTGTTAACATTGAAAAGAGTGAAAAGCTCTCTAAATTCCTTAAAAGACAGGGCATCAAGCACGAGGTTCTCAACGCTAAATTCCACGAAAAGGAAGCTGAAATTGTTGCCCAGGCAGGTAAATACGGTGCAGTAACAATTGCCACAAATATGGCAGGTCGTGGTACCGATATTATCCTTGGTGGTAACCCTGAATACATGGCAAAGGCTCAGATGAAGAAAATGGACTTTGACGATGAGCTTATTGCAGAAGCTACAGGCTTTGCTGAAACAGATAACGAGGATATTCTTAATGCAAGAAAAACCTTCCGTGAGCTTGAAGCAAAATTCAAGGCTGAAACCTCAAAAGAAGCTGAAATGGTACGTGAAGCAGGTGGTCTTTGCATTATCGGTACAGAGCGTCACGAATCAAGACGAATTGACAACCAGCTTCGTGGTCGTGCAGGTCGTCAGGGTGACCCCGGCGAAAGTCGTTTCTTCCTTTCTGCTGAAGATGAGCTTTTAAGACTTTTCGCAGGTGACCGTTTCTATAATACACTTGATGCTTTCAAGAGCATCGGCGATATGCCAATTGAGGCAAAGCTTTTCACCTCTACAATTGAAAATGCACAGAAAAAGGTTGAAGGCAACAACTTTGCAATCCGTCGTAACGTTCTTAAATACGACGATGTTATGAATAAACAGCGTGAGGTTATTTACGGTCAGCGTAATCAGGTGCTTGACGGAAAAGACATCAGCGCACTTATTCAGAAAATGATTGTTGATACAATCTCTGAATCTGTTGATTTTTACTGTCCTGCAAAGGTTGACAAATCAGAATGGAATATGTCCGGTCTTATTACAAAGTATCGTTGGCTTATTGAAGAAAGTGAAGTTAGCGGACTTACAGAAAACGAAGAAATAGCAGAGGTTATTCTTAATAAGGCACAGGAGCTTTACGACAGCAGAAAAGCTGAGTACGGCGAAGATATTATAAAAGAGCTCGAAAGAGTGGGACTTCTTCGTAATGTTGACATTCGTTGGATGGAGCATATTGATGCAATGGATCAGCTCAAACGCAGTATGAGCCTTATGGGCTATGGTCAGAAGGACCCTGTTATTGTATTCCGTGACGAAGGTCTTGATATGTTTGAGGAAATGACAAACGGAATCCGTGAAGGTACTGTTGACTTTGTTTTACAATCAAGATTGCGCAAGGAAGCACCTATGGAGAGGAAAGAAACAGTAAAAATCACCTCCACATCCGGTGCTGATGACGGAACAGTAAAAAAAGAGCCTAAAAAAGCAGATAAAAAACCCGGCAGAAATGACCCCTGTCCCTGTGGTAGCGGAAAAAAATACAAAAAATGCTGTGGAATGAATGAATAACAGATTAAAACCAGCAAGTCCGTTTTTGGACTTGCTGGTTTTCTTTGTTTTATTCTGCTTTTAAGCCTGTAGCCTGTTCGACAACGGGTAAATCATAATCCGGGAAATATATTTCCCAGCTTTCTCCGTTGTGCTCTAATTCAAGAATACAGTATTTTTTGAAATAAATGCCGTGATCGTTGTTTGTGATTTTGTACTGCTCGTATGCAGGGTCATCAAAAGGAGTTTCTTTATTCCAGTTCTGAATAAAGCCTTTTTCTTTTATTACTTTTATCCCTTTTAAAGCTGATAATTCAAAGGCATATTTATTTTCGGTTTCTGTTAAATAAAGCTTTTGCCCGTCGTTATGTATTTTAAAAGCAATATTAATAAAGGGTACTGTTTTACCTTCTTTATTTTTGGGTTTAAGCTTTCCATCCTTGATTTTATACTGAAAGCTGAGAATATCAACAAAAGGAGCCTGGGCAGGAACACCTAATTCTGTATATATACTGTTAACTAAAGACAAGGTTTTAGCTTGGGCGTGATTAAACTCGTCACTTTTTGCCATCGCTTTTCCTTTTCTGTTGTAAAATACGGATATAACCCAGAACAAAATCCAGGCAGCAATACCTATCCAAAACATAACAGGGGCGTTCCTATATGCGTCAATAAAGCTAATGTCATCATTTTTTACAATAGCTTTACCAATCCCTGCTGTAACAACCATTGCAACAAAGCCTAAAGCTCCGTAAACTATTCTGACCGGCAAGGGCATTATAACCTTTTTGCAAAAGCCATCAATTTCTTCAGAGGCTTTGTTATATGCTTCAAGCAATACCGGAGATGTGGTCTGAACAACAAATTCTTTCCCGTTGATTTCTTCGTTGTTCTTCTTTTCAGTAATATCTATACCGATAAATGGCTTCATAAACTTTCTCCCTTCTGTTTTTTATTTTATTTTCCCTTTTGCACGTTTTTCAGGGGTTCTTATAAAGCGTACAATACCTATAAGAATCAACAAAACTACACCAAGTGCCAATGCCAAGCCTTTAATTCTGTCCAGGTTTGTTTCAGTTTCCTTTTCTGAAATATTTATAGACTCAAAAACCGAGTCAAAGCTGTCTTTTTCGCCTTTATCAGAAGTTGTGTATGTAAAGGTGTACTTATAATCCTTACCACCAAATTCATACATTGTCTGATAATATACTGCTGTTTTTTTATTTTTTGTTATAGTTGTTTTTGTTTTACAGACAAGCGCTGTTTTACCATTTTTATGCTTTACCTTTTCCCCTGCTAAAAACCTCAACTCAAAGGAATCGGAATAGTCCTTCATAACTGTTTCTGCTTCTTCGGAAAGAGAGCTTGTGTACTCTTCGATTTCCTTTTTGCTCATATCAGCAGGAGAAAAAATCCCACCCTTTTGAGTATTATCTGAATAGCTGATTGTAAATGTATCGTCTTTTTCGTTGGTAAAATAAAAGTCACTGGTGCTTGTTGCCGACTGTTCAAAGCCCTCAGGCAAATCAACAGTGAAAAGGTCATCACCATTAAACACCTCTGCATTCACAGTTAATGCAAGGGAGCAGAAAATAAATATAGCCAAAATAAGACTTGCTGCCTTTTTCATAAAACTTCCTCTTTCAAAAACTGCACCAAAGGTAATCCTTTGATGCAGTTTTTATTTTTAATCCTCGTCATCGTCCTTTTGGACTTCTTCAGCAACGGGAGTGATTTCAACCTTGATTTTTTCTATTCGTCTGTCCTCAACCTCAAGAACAGTAAATTTTACATTTTCAAAAACAACCTCGTTCATTTCACCTTGTTTAGGAATACATTGAAGCTCGTCCATAATGAAGCCTGCAAGGGTTTCATAATCCCCCTCGGGAAGCTCTTTCCCTATAAGCTCATCAATTTCTTCAATATCTATTGTTCCTTCAACAGTAAAGGTGTTTTCGTCGATTTTTGAGATTTCCTCTTCTTCCTCGTCATATTCATCCTGAATATCACCCATAACAGCTTCAACAATGTCTTCAAGGGTAACAATACCTGCTGTACCACCGTACTCGTCAACAACAACAGCCATCTGGATTCGTTTCTGGCGCATTTCCTTGAAAAGCTCGCCACAGGCCTTGGTTTCGGGAACAAAATAAGGCTCTCTCATTATATTTTTTAACGTACCTTTTACTTTAACCTCTTTGCCAACATATTTGAGCAGGTCTTTGATGTAAACTATACCCACAATGTTGTCAATATCTTCATCGTAAAGAGGGATTCTTGACCTGCCGTTTTCAATAGCAAGCGCCATAAACTCTTCCAATGTTGTGTCGTTAACATCAGCTGCAACAACATCGGTACGGTGTGTCATAACATCGCCTGCATCCATATCATCAAACTCGAAGATGTTATTTATCATTTCCTTCTGGTCATTCTCAATAACGCCCTTTTCGCCACCAACGTCAACCATCATACGGATTTCTTCTTCGGTAACAACCTCTTCATCTGCATTTGGGTCAAAGCCTAAAAGACGAACAACGCCATTGGTAGAAATAGAAAGAAATTTAACAAATGGAGATGTAAGCTTTGCTATTACATAAAGGGGCTTTGCCACTGCAAATGCTACTTTTTCAGGAATTTGCATACCGATTCTTTTGGGAACAAGCTCGCCCAGAACAAGAGAAAAGTACGACATAATTAAAGTAATCAAAACAACTGCAACAGGCGAAACAATGCTTTCTGGAAGTCCGAATTTGCCTGTAACTGCGTCTGTAAGCATTTCTGCAAAGGATGTAGCAGCAGAAGCAGATGTCAAAAATCCTGCAAGGGTTATACCAATCTGAATAGTGGAAAGGAATTTTGTAGGATTATTAGTAAGCTTTAATACAAGCTTTGCTTTCTTGTGTCCGTCCTCTGCCATTTTTTCTATTTTTGCATCGTTAAGTGAAATGACAGCAATCTCCGCCATAGCAAAGTAGGCATTCACAAGAATAAGTGCCAGCAGCAAAAGAATTTTTAAAACTAAGCTTCCACCTGCTGCATTTTGTGAAAGCTCCATAGCTTGGGCCAGTATGAAATTAGGTCCGGGGTCATCCATAGTTGGATTTACTCCTTTCAAAAATAAAAATACTTTGTGATATGAAAAGACACCATACCACATTAGCATATATTATATATTTAAACACCTCATTTTGTCAATGTTTTAGGTGAATATTTACAAATATCTGCCTTTTTTACTTAATTTTATGAACTTTGTGAAAAATTACACAAAATAAACAAAATATTGTTAATTTTTCCACGATTTTTTAAGTTTTTGCAGTTTACTTTTAGGAAAATAAGTGTTATTATGTTTGGTGGTATGTAGTGATACCTATTATAGTGTTTTTAAATTGATATTTTTTATAGGAGGAAATACTATGGCTAGAAAAATGAAAACCATGGACGGTAACAATGCCGCTGCTTATGTGTCTTATGCATTCACAGAAGTTGCCGGTATTTACCCCATCACCCCTTCCAGCCCTATGGCAGACTATGTTGATCAGTGGTCAGCTCAGGGTGTGAAGAACATCTTCGGAACAACTGTTAAGGTTTCCGAAATGCAGTCCGAAGCAGGTGCAGCAGGTACTGTTCACGGTTCACTCGCAGCCGGTGCGCTCACAACAACCTACACAGCTTCTCAGGGTCTTCTTCTTATGATCCCCAACATGTACAAAATCGCAGGTGAACTTCTTCCCAGCGTTTTCCATGTATCAGCTCGTTGTGTTGCTTCACACGCACTTAACATCTTTGGCGACCATTCTGACGTTTATGCTTGCCGTCAGACAGGTTTTGCAATGCTCGCTGAAACAAACACTCAGGAAGTTATGGACCTCGGCGCTGTTGCTCACCTTGCAACAATCAAGAGCAGAGTTCCCTTTATCAACTTCTTTGACGGCTTCCGTACATCTCACGAGATTCAGAAAATCGCTATCTGGGATTACGAAGACCTTAAAGAAATGTGCGATATGGACGCAGTTGATGCTTTCAGAAAGAGAGCTCTTAACCCCGACCGTCCTGTAATGCGTGGTTCTCACGAAAATGGTGACATCTTCTTCCAGCACAGAGAAGCTTGTAACACATACTATGATGCAGTTCCTGCTATTGTTGAAGAATATATGGGCAAGGTTAATGCTAAGCTTGGCACAGACTACCAGCTCTTCAACTACTACGGTGCTGCTGATGCAGAAAACGTAATCGTTGCTATGGGTTCAATCTGCGACGTTGCTGAAGAGGTTATTGATTACCTTCTTGCTAAAGGCGAAAAGGTTGGTCTTCTTAAAGTTCGTCTTTACAGACCCTTCGCATCTGAAAAATTCGTTGCAGCTCTTCCTGCAACAGTTAAGAAAATTGCTGTTCTTGACAGAACAAAAGAGCCCGGTTCAATCGGTGAACCCCTCTACCTTGATGTTGTTGCTGCTCTTGACGCTTGCAACAAATCCGGTATCTTTGTTTCCGGTGGTCGTTACGGTCTTGGTTCAAAAGATACTCCCCCTGCTTCAATCTTTGCAATTTTTGCAGACCTCGCAAAAGCAGAATCCAAAAAACACTTCACTCTTGGTATTAACGACGACGTTACCTACCTTTCACTTCCCGAAGAAGAAGCTCCCAACACAGCTGCTGAAGGCACAATCGAGTGCAAATTCTGGGGTCTTGGTGGTGACGGTACTGTTGGTGCTAACAAAGACTCTATTAAAATCATCGGTGACCACACTGACAAATATGTTCAGGCATACTTCCAGTATGACTCAAAGAAAACCGGTGGTGTTACAATTTCTCACCTTCGTTTCGGTGACAAGCCCATTAAGAGCCCCTACTATGTAAACAAGGCTGACTTCGTTGCATGTCATACACCTGCTTACATTGAAAAAGGCTTCAAGATTGTTAATGACGTTAAACCCGGTGGTGTATTCCTTATTAACTGCCAGTGGAGTGACGAAGAGCTTGCTTCTAAGCTCAACGCAGAAACAAAGCAGTACATTGCAAAGAACAATGTTCAGCTTTACACAGTTAACGCTATTGACCTTGCTGCTGAAATCGGTCTCGGTAAGAGAACAAATACAATTCTTCAGGCATCCTTCTTCGCTCTTGCTAACGTTCTTCCTAAGGATGAAGCAATCGGCTACATGAAGAACGCTGCATTGAAGTTCCTCAAAAAAGGTCAGGAAATCGTTGACATGAACCACAAAGCTATCGACGCAGGTTTCGGTGCATTCAAGAAATTTGATGTTCCTGCTGACTGGGCAAACGCAACTGACGATGTAAACGCTGTTGCATCCGAAGGTCCTGCAAAGCTTGTTAAGATGGTTGACAATATCATGAAGCCCGTTGGTGCTATGAACGGTGACGCTCTTCCCGTTTCCGTATTCACAGACCATGCAGACGGTACCTTTGAGCAGGGTGCTTCTGCTTACGAAAAACGTGGTGTTGCAGTTATGGTTCCCGAATGGGATCCCACAACTTGTGCAAAATGTAACAAGTGCTCTTATGTATGTCCTCATGCAACAATCCGTCCCTTCGCTCTTGACGCTGACGAAGCTGCAAACGCTCCCGAGGTTCTCAAGAAAGCTCCCAAGCCCATTGTTAAGACAGACTACATCTACACACTTGCTGTTTCTCCCCTCGATTGTATGGGTTGTGGCGTTTGCGTAGGCGTATGTCCCACAAACTCTCTTAAAATGGTATCTCGTGAGAGCCAGGATGCTCAGCAGGCTGCATTTGATTACTGCGTAGCTAACGTAACAGAAAAAGAAGGTGTTGCAGGTCCTGCAAACATCATCTCCAGCCAGTATAAGAAACCTCTCCTTGAGTTCTCAGGCTCTTGCGTAGGTTGTGCTGAAACTGCTTATGCTCGTCTTGTTACACAGCTCTTCGGTGACAGAATGTATATTTCTAACGCAACAGGTTGTTCTTCAATCTGGGGTGGTCCTGCTGCTACATCTCCCTATACAGTAAATGCTAAGGGTCAGGGTCCTGCTTGGGCTAACTCACTCTTTGAAGATAACGCAGAACACGGCTTCGGTATGCTTCTTGGTCAGAATGCTCTTCGTAACAGCCTTATCGCTAAGGTTGAACAGATTGCAGAATCCGACAAAGCATCTGACGCAGTTAAAGCTGCTGCTAAAGAATACCTTGCAACTGTTAACGACGGTGAAAAGAATGGTGCTGCTACAGAAGCTCTTGTTGCTGCTATCGGTGACGGTGCTTGCTGCGACCTTTGCAAATCAATCGTTGATAACAAAGAATTCCTTTCCAAGAAATCCGTATGGATCTTCGGTGGTGACGGTTGGGCATACGACATCGGCTTCGGTGGTGTTGACCACGTTCTTGCTTCCGGTGAAGATGTAAACATTATGGTATTCGATACAGAAGTTTACTCCAACACAGGTGGACAGGCTTCTAAGGCTTCCAACATCGGTCAGGTTGCACAGTTCGCTGCTGCAGGTAAGGCTATCGCTAAGAAGAGCCTTGCAGAAATCGCAATGAGCTATGGTTATGTTTACGTTGCACAGATCGCAATGGGTGCAGACCAGAACCAGACTCTTAAAGCAATCAAAGAAGCTGAAGCTTACAATGGTCCTTCACTTATCATTGCTTACTCACCCTGCGAAATGCACTCCATCAAGGGTGGTATGATTAACTGCCAGAACGAAATGAAGAAAGCTGTTGAATGTGGTTACTGGAACATGTTCCGTTACAACCCCGCTCTTAAAGCAGAAGGCAAGAATCCTTTCACAATCGATTCCAAACCTGCTACAGGCGATTACAAAGCATTCCTTCTTAATGAGGCACGTTACTCAGCTCTTACTCGTTCCTTCCCCGAAAGAGCAGAAGCTCTCTTTGCACAGTCCGAACAGACAGCTCTTGAAAGATATGAGCATCTTCTCAGACTCAAAGATCTCTACGCTCCCAAGGCTGAATAAGTTTTATAATACACAACCCCTCATATTTCATTTGAAATATGAGGGGTTGTAATCTTTATCTTTTCAATTTTTTCAGATACTCTTTTTGCTCTTTAGTTATTCTGTAACTCTCAATTGCTTTCTGAATTGTTTTGTTATGGGTCCATTTGTCAAGACTTTTATTTTCTAAAATTTTAATTGTTTCATCATATTGCTTGGCAAGTGCTGTTGCGAAATACCAGGCTCTTACCATATTAATATAGTATTCTTCGCTTTCGATAGCCTTTGCCCAATCTAAATATTCACTTTTAAAATCATCCTCAAGGTAATGATTCATTAAACAATTAACTCCGAAGCGAATTGTGTACGTATCTTTTGAATTCAGCCACCTTTTTATATCTTCTAAAAGCACTTGTTTGTGATTTTTTAAAATCTTAGGGCGCAGCATATCGCAGGTAGCCCAGTTATCTACAAAAGGAAGAAATTTGTTCAATTCTTGGATTAAGATTTTATAATCTTTAATTTCTTCCAATATAAAAGCGTGTAAATTATCTTCCTCATAATATTTATGGGGAAGATTTTTTAAGAATTGTTCTGCTTCTTCCCTTTTGCTGAAATTCTTTGCAAATTTTCGCAAAACAGGGGTACGAATGCCTATAACCTTGTCGGGATTCACAGTAGGCATCAGTCTCTGATGAAATTCTTTATATTTCAAATCTTGTAATTCAAACAGTTCTGTTTGTAAGCTTGTTTGCATATTTATACCTTTCAAATTTCTTGAATGGCACAGGCAAGCCGGTGCCTTACGGGTGAATAGGTTTATTTTTATAAATATATCAGATAGAACAGTAACCGTAAGGTATGGGCTTGCCCATACCCAGCTATACACTATAGCAGAAAAACTCTATAATGCCGACCGCAGGTCCCGACACTCCTCACTCCTCATTCCTAACTCCTCACTAAATAAAAAAACGCCTTCCGGCGTTTTTTATTGTATTACATCACTTTCATTGGGCATAACAAAAGCTGCAACAATGTAAATAATAAGTCCACTGCCGCCTGCCAAACAGAAAAATGCCCAAGCAAGACGAATTAAAGTGGGATCCATATTCAGATATTCTGCAATACCACCACAAACTCCTGCAAGCTTCTTGCCATCTTCTTTTTTATACAATCTTTTCCCGTTCATATTATACCTCTTTTCTTTTAAAAGTATTTTTCTTTACAGAAATTTTAACACTCATAAAAAATAATGTCAATATAACGGGTTTTAATTTAATAAATACTTAATAATGATTAAAATCAAATACCCAGAAGCTTAATGGCATTGCCTGAGA
This sequence comes from Acutalibacteraceae bacterium, assembly GCA_045543695.1. Lineage (GTDB taxonomy): Bacteria > Bacillota > Clostridia > Oscillospirales > Acutalibacteraceae > DTU089. Next base: position 78,083 of record JAZPXQ010000025.1, read on the forward strand.
AAATTTTTTCCTCTTCATCCGGTGAAAGCTCAAGGGTTTTAATCATTCTGATATCCCATGAGGGAGCATGCCAGGGTGCATCGGAGCCAAAAATAATTTTATCAACACCCTTTTTCTCAAGAATACGCTGTGCCATAATTTTAGGCATTGAGCCATAACCGAAAGCTGTATCAAAATAAACGGGAGCATCGCAAAGATATTTTAAAACATCCTCACCCATACCTGCAGAGCCCCAATGGGCACAAAGCATTGGTGAGTCAATCCATTTTGCTGCTTCACGCAACCTTTCAGGTGTGGCGTGATAGGGTGCAGGGTAACCGAAATCCACACCTGCGTGGAAAACCACAATAAGACCAAGCTCCGAAATCTTTTTATAAAGAGGTTTCATTTTTGGGTCATCAACAAAAAACTGCTGATATTCGGGATGAAGCTTAATCCCTTTAAGACCCATTTCCTTTATACGTTCTAATTCTTCCAGAGCATTTTCTGCGTGAGGGTAAACAGAGCCGAAAGGAATAATATCTGCACTTTCGCAGGATTTAATGTAATCATTAACAGCTGTCTGCTGTTTTTCGTTGGTGGCAATTGATAAAACAACGCTTTTATCAACACCATCTTTCCCCATTAACAATTTAAGACTGTTCAATGTACCATTTGTCTGGGGAATAAGTCCACCTGAAACAAAGCTTAATTTTTCTATTGTTTTTTCTGCAATTTTTTCAGGAAATACATGGGTATGGAAGTCTATAATCATAGTTGCGAGAGCTTCTCTGCCTTTCGTTTTAATCTTTTAATATTATAACCCTTTAATTTTAAAAGACAAGAGTTCTTTTCTTTGTTTACCAATCCAACTCAAAATAATATGGTGTATATGCTCCGTTAGCCGCATCAAGACAATAAGAGGAAATATATCTTACCGTATTTGTTTTATCATTATAGGCAAAGATTAGAAAATAAAAACTGTGTTTTATACTGTCGTCATCTTCACAATCCTCAAAATAAACACATTGCCAATCGCCTTTTTGCTTTTTTGCTTTTATTCCGTTTTTGTCAAGTATTGCTTCTTTGGTGGTTTCATATTCTTCCTCAGGTAATTTCCATTCTGCCACTATATCGAAGCTTTCATCGATCATATTTTCATATATATAATAATATTTAGTAGTTTCAGGAAATTCATCCGGCGGATACCATGATGATTCTTCAGAAATTACGCTACGAGGTATATTGGCAGGGAACAAAGTATAAATATCATTACCATACATACGCACATACTCATCTAAAACTAAATAATTTTGAGGATTTTCCGTATAAGAATAAACGGGAGGTGCTAATGATATCATTGCTACTGAAAAAGGTAGCGCAAACCAAGAAAGCAACCACAAGCCAAGCACTATTTTGAGAATTATTCTTTTTCCTCTTTCATTTAGCACAAGTTTTTTTGGCTTCTTATTAAGTATAATAATTAATAATGATAATAAAAGTTGAATTACAAAAAACAATCTGATTGGTATCAAAAGTGCTTCCTCGGGCTCAAATTCATAAAAAGTCGTATATATAAATTCTGCTTTATAATACGCTATGATAAGGAATATATTCAAAACAGACCATATTAATCCAACTATACCAATAATGTAGTATATTATTTTTTCCGCCATTTCACCTCGGGAAGGTTTCAAATCTTCCTCGGGAACATCTTCAGAAATTGTTTCCACTGAAAGTCTTTCACAAATTTTTTTGACACTTATATACTCTGAATTTTCCAAAGATTCAAGTAAATGTAATACACTTTTATTTTTTTCAATATTTTCTCTTGTTTTTTCAATAAACTCAGTAAAAGCAATTCTGGCACTTTCTCCGCCATATTGAAGCTCTTTTATTTCTGCAATAGAAAATCCTGCTTTTCTTAATAATGCAATATTTTTGAGTTGCTCAACATCCTCTTCGGAAAAATCAATATTTTTTCTGCCGTTATAAGCTTCTTTGCAATAAGGGTCAATAAGACCGTTTTCCATATATAATCGGATTGCTCTGTCGGTAAGCTCTGTTTTTTCAATTACTTCTTTAATTTTCAAAACTAAATCACTCCTTTTCAGTGATTTTAATGTTTCACCCAAGGTAAATGTCAAGAGTTTTTCATAATTTTAAGCTAAATATAGCAAAAAAACAGCCGAAAAGCAATATTTTCTAATAAAATAAACAGCGGGGATTTCTCTCCGCTGTTTAATAAAAATTTATTTTAATTAAAGATTATAATATTTCTCAAATTCAGCAGGTGTAGGTATTTTTGCCATTTCAGCAAGCTCAGCACGCTTTGATTTGATAAAGTTTTTAATAAGCTCTTCGGGGAATACGCCACCTGCAGTAAGGTAATCGTGATCTGCTTCAAGAGCATTGAGAGCCTCATCAAGAGTTGTGGGTAAGCCCTGAAGCTTTGCCTTTTCCTCTTCAGGAAGATTGAAAAGGTTAAAGTCATAGGGACCCCAACCGTTTGCATGAGGGTCAATTTTATTTTTAACACCATCAAGACCTGCCATAAGAATAGCTGCAAAGCAGAAGTAGGGGTTACAGGTAGCATCGGGGTTACGAAGCTCGAAACGACGTTTCTCGGGAGCTTTAGCGTATGCAGGAATACGGATAACTGCACTTCTGTTTGATGTTGCATAGCCAACTGTTACAGGTGCTTCAAAGCCGGGAATCAAGCGCTTGAAGGAGTTTGTGCTGGGGTTTGTGAGAGCACAGAGTGAAGCGATATGTTTAAGAAGACCACCCATAAAGTAGTGTGCTGTTTCACTAAGATTTGCATAACCATTATCGTCAGAGAAAACAGGCTTACCGTCTTTAAGAAGAAGCATATGCACGTGCATACCACTGCCTGCTTCACCGTAAATAGGTTTAGGCATAAACGTAGCAGTTTTACCGTATTTAAGAGCTGTATTACGGATAATATATTTTATCCACATTGTAGCATCTGCCATTTTTGACATTTTGCCAAGCTGAGGTTCAATTTCAAACTGACCTGATGCAGCAACCTCGGGATGATGGTAGTTGATTTCAATACCTGCATCTGCCATATGCATACACATTTCGCTACGACATTCATAAGTAACATCGAAGGGCTTTGCAATGTGATAGTTTTTCTGCTTGGGAACAATAACACCATCACCTGAAATATCGCTGTTCCAATAGGACTGCTTAGCATCAACGCTTGCGCTGATGTTGTCAGGTGAAACATTCCAGCCCACCTGGTCAAAGAGATAGAATTCAAATTCGGGAAGAACGAGCATTGTATCTGCAACGCCGCAATCTGCCATATATTTTTCTGCTGCAAGAACAATATTTCTGGGATACTGAGCCAAGGGTCTGTTCTGGGGGTTATCAATAATCATAGCATTGCCTGTCATTGATAATGTAGGAATAGAACAGAACGGGTCAATAACAGCAGTATCGGGATCGGGAATAAACACCATATCGCTTTTTTCAACAACAGCATAGCCGTAGTTGGAAGCGTCAAAGCCTATACCACTTTTCATTGTATCTTCAGAAAAATTTTCTGCAGGGATTGTAACGTGGCGGTATTGACCATTGATATCAACCATTTTAAAGTCAACCATTTTAATGTCTTTTTCTTTAATAAGGTTGATGATGTTTTCAATTTTTTTCTGCATAAAAAACAACCTTTCCTAATTGAAAATTACAATTTTTATATTAACACAAGCCCTTTCCAATGTCAATTAATGGAAAGGGCTTTTTATTTGTTATTTCCTAATTCCTGTTACCTGATACATCTCATTATCAGAAACAACTATATCTATATTAAAATATGACTCCAGCAATTCTGCAAGAGCTTCTGCTGTGGGTAATTCCAAAGAAACCTTTGCTGCTCTTTTTTCGTGACGAGCTTGTATTTCCTGCCTGCTCATTGAATGGGCAACGCAAAGTCTACCACTCTTTTTCAAAAAGCCCGAAAGATGTTTTATGAGCTTTTCGGGGGCAGGGAAATGAGGAAATGCGTTATAAATCATTATTACATCATAGCTTTTATTAAAGCAGTATTCTTCTGCATCCCCACAGATTACTTCTGTTTCGGGAAATTTCTGTTTTGCTATTCTCACCATTTCGGGTGAAATATCAATTCCTGTTACAGAGTTTACTTTTCTTTTAAAGTAATAGGGAAACAATGTGCCTGTTCCGCAGGCGATATCAAGAACATCTTTACCTGCTTCTACTCCCCCATTATCAAGTATTTTTTCGATTATGGCATCCCTGGGGATTTGCTCTGCATCCCACCCTGCAGCTAAATTATCAAAGAAATCTATAATATCTTTCTTTTCCATAATTACATACCCCTGGCATTTTTAAAATGCAGCTCTCTCATACCCTCAACCTCATCACAAATCGCTTTTAGGTTACAGGTGTCGCAGTCAAATGTAAGATTATTCATAACCTGATTAAGTGTTTCTGTAATCTCGTGATTTTTTCTTGAAAGGCTTTCAAGAAGTGAAAAATCAGCTGTGCTTTCAGTTACAAAAAACACCTTAACACCATTCACAGCAGGGTTTTCCTTGTATTTATTTATAAGAAGATTGCCTGTTCTTTGAAAATCTATACCTTTTTTTACTGCAGCTTTAGAAATACGTACACTTTCCTTATGAGCTTTTGCAGAGGTTCTTATCATATAACCATCGGGGAAAAAATGATATTTTGTATATTCAATTTTCCTTATAAGGTTATATGTTTTCTGTGTATCTTCCTGTTCCTGAAACTCAATAATGCAAATTCTGGCAAATTTTGTATTTTCTTTTAAATCCTGCAAGTCCTTGCCGATAACCACAACACCGTCTTCAACGGTTGAAGAGGTTAAAAGGTTAAAGCCCACACCATCAAGCTCAAACAGAGTTTCTTTCTGAAGAATAACCTGATTATGTCCTACATCCTCCCAGAAAAGGTCTTTATTATAACCATATTTCTTCTGTGGATATGATGCAAGAATTTCGGAAACCTCTTTAATTAAAAAATCAAAAATTTCCATTACAGCTTTTTATCTCTTTTCATATTGTCGTAGTGCTTGCCAAGTAATTCGTACACCTTGCGAACAAGCTTCATATCAAGGTTAAACCAATAAATTGCAAAGGTTAATACAAAAAGAGCAACAATAACTGCTAATATTATTAAAATAACGTCCATTTTAATTCTCCTTTGCAAGACCCTTTTGACGGGCATACTCAGCTGCACCTAATGCACCCATAAGCTGGGGGTCAGTTGAAAGCTCAACAACCTTGATTTTTAAAACCTTTTCAATGGCTTTTTTAAGTCCGTCATTTTTAGCGCAACCACCTGTAAGAGTAATGCTGTCGGTAGCACCTGCTTTTTTAGCCATAACAAAGCAACGCTTTGCAACTGCAAGCTGAATACCTGCAGCAATTTCATCCATAGGCTTACCCTCACCTACAAGGGAAATAACCTCGCTTTCGGCAAAAACTGTACACTGAGCAGTAATGGGTATTGTATTTTTTGCTTCAAGTGAAAGCTTTGAAAATTCAGGAAGTGTCATTTCAAAAGCATTTGCCATTGCTTCATAGAATCTGCCTGTACCTGCAGCACATTTGTCGTTCATAGCAAAGTTTTTAACTGTACCGTCAGTATCTATGGAAATGCCCTTAACGTCCTGACCACCGATATCAATTATAGCTTTTACCTCGGGGTTAGTGACGTGAACACCCATTGCATGACAACTGATTTCTGATATATTTTCATCGGCAAATGGAACCTTGTTTCTTCCGTAGCCTGTACCGATAAGGTATGTCAATTCCTCAGCAGAATTAAGTCCTTCAACCTGTGCAACTGCATCACCAAGAGCAATTTCAGCACTTGCAACAGGATTTATTTTGCTTCTGTTTGTAACATTGGCAACCATTTTGCCATTTTCGTCAAGAATAACGCATTTTGTGTATGTAGAGCCTACATCGCATCCACCAAAATATTTCATAAGTTTCTATCTCCTTACCAAGCTAAATCGTCTTCAAAGTCAACAAGTGTTTCGTCAAGAGGTTCTTCCTGTAAAACAGTCTGCATGTATTTATTGACCTGCTCACGCATATCTCGTCTTGAAATTGTTCTTGGGTCCATAAGGTCCTGCTTAACCCAGATAAAGTTTATGTTTCTTTCTCTTGCCTGGTCATCAAATATACCTGCAAGACCATCCATACCTTTGCAGGAAATCTGGTCATACATAATAACCGTATCGGCATTGTATTCTTCAACAATTCTCCAAAGCTCGTCAACAACATTTCTATAGCCGCCCTTTGTGTGCTTGCGCATAATAGAGCGCTGGTATGTTTTTGCCAGATCTTTAAGAGACTGCTCTTTGTCCTCTGTGTCAATTTCAAGGTATGAAATCATTGTTTCCATATCCATAACAACATTCATACCCCAGCAATTTTCAAGCCAGTTTGCAAAGCTTGTGTAATAGTTTGCAGGACAGGACCAAACAACTGCACGGTGACGCATTTCCTTTGATACAGGGGTTTTCTTCTCGTATGCTTTCATCATAATTTTATTGACCTTCTCGTCAACCTTCAGGAATTTCTCATTCGAGCCACCTGAAAGGTTGAAATAGAAAATTCTGTAAAGCCAGAAGCAAGCACCTGTCATCTGAGGATAAGGAGTTTTATTGATATCCCATTTCTGCCTTTCATATTCAAGCTGCTTGTTATAATCCTTCATTCTTCTGAAATAATTATCCCAGTCAAATTTTTCACCTGTCTGCTCCTCTATAAATTTAATAAGAGCTTTAATTTCATCAACTGCATACTCCTGTACATCTTCACCATCGTAACGAAGGGGAACACCGAAGAAATGTGTAGGAAGATTAAGCCTTCTGTCAAGGAAGGAGGAGTTCATAATTGAACCGTCGCAGGGCATATTTGTACCAATCATACAGCAGCCCATTTTGGGATAGTCATCTTCAATAGCAACGCCTGCTTCTGCACTGGGGAGAGGACAAACGTCAGCCGGAACACCGAAGCTTTCTGTAACCTCAAGATAAGGTGGGGTAATCTGCTGATCTACCATTGAGGAAAGGAAAATCGGTAATGTCTGTAGGGGCATAGGGATTAAATTGGGGAAGCCTGTGAAAATTTCGTTGGGAACAATTTCGTCCATCAACACAATTTTCTTTGAAAGCTTGTTGTTGGGGTTGATTTTTTCATCTGCCCTTAAAGAAATATTAATAAGCTTTGTAGTGTGCTTAACAATCATATTATAATGCAGGTGAGCCATACGAAGCTGAGGTCCACGAAGACCTGCAACGTGTCTGTCTACAAAGGACGGAGCAGAAAGGTACGATGCCATCCAGCGATATTTCCAAATACCCTTTACCGTGGAGACAGGTGCTTTAAGCACCATTTTTATCATATCCTTCCAGGTGACGAGCCATCTGTAATAATCATACATTGTGTCTTTAAAGCCACGCCATTCTCTGTGCTTGAGTATGGCAGTATGCTCTTTGTAAAGCTTACCGTAATTTTTCATTTATTGCTCATCTCCTTTGCTTTCTGAATTTTCTTGATTTCAAGGCTTTCAACAAAAGCCTGAACCCTTGTACGGAGCTGACCTGAAGCAGATGCTGTATACTGACGGTCAACTGCTGCTGTAGGCACACCGTAATCGCCATTCATAACGTAAGAAGCTAAAGCTCTTTCATAGCCCCAATATTCGCAGAATTTAAGCTGCTCATACATAACACCATCTGCGTGATATTCGTCAACAAGGTGTTTAACATAATCTCTTCGTTCCTGCACCTTTTCGTGGCTCATAAACCGTGGACATTGACTTGTTTTAAGATAATGTGTGCAAATCTGTGTAAGAATATCTTTTTCTTTATCAATAATAATTTCTTGTCTTCCGGGTAATGCACCGAAGCAGAATCTGTCTGCAACTACAAGTGCACCACTATCTTCAATAAGCGCTGTAAAATCAGGGTCATCCATTTCAGAGCCTACCACAACAATTTTTGCTCTGTAATTTTTCTTTTGATCGGGCTCTCTGGATTTAAGCTCCTCTGCTGTTTCCCTAAGAGCCGGTAAAATCAAAGCCTTAGGACAGCAATATGTAATAAGATTTAAAATGTGATATTCGTAGCCTGTTATTCTGGGATTTTCTTCTTTTCTGTAATCCCCTATTTCTGTCATAAGTCGGCAAACCTCGTTATGCTCTTCAACTGCCTTCAAAAGTGCTTCATCTGAAGTATCAACACCATAAACCTCTGCTAATTTGTCAAGGATTTTAACCTTTGTCTGATTTACATAGTGTTTAATTGTGTGTTCCTGGATTTTAAAGGGGGCATCAAGGAATGTCAGGAAAAACTTATCATTTGGAACTAAATCCAAAAGCTCAAAATGCTCTGCTGCTCTGTTCATTTCTGAACAGGTTTCAGAGGAGAGTAAGGCATTAAGAAAATTGTATCCGCCCTCAATGGCTCGTTCGAGAATTGCTTTTGAATAACCACAAAGGAAATTACTCATATAATATGTGGCAATATCCATTGAGCCTGTTCTGGGAGCACGAAGTCTTACAGAAAAACAATTTCCACAGTTAAGAAGCACCTCGGGAATATGGTAGCAGGTATAGCCTAAGGCTATGCCTCCCTCCTCCTTCGCTTTCTTAACAAGATCATTGTTTGCCTCTTGTAAAAGATTTTCAAAATAATAAAGATGCTTTAAATCTTTCATAGCTTACTCCTTATTCAATGATTCCTAATTCTTTGAGAGCTTTTCTTGCACCCTCAACAACATTTGAGTTATCGGGAAGTTCAATTATATTTTTACCCTCAATGTCATATATTGCAAGATTTTTATCGTTTTCAATATATGAGAGAACGGGTATTCCGTTAGTGTTTATGTGATCAATAACACTTTCATCGGGAAGTCTGTTGATGATTGCACCTATTTTTTTATACATAACAAGCTCGTCTGCAACACTTTTTATTGTAGAAATAACCTGTGTACCTTTTTTCGAAGCATCGCTTATAAGAAGAAGATGGGAAACCTTTTCCATAACTCTTCGATTAATCTGCTCTATACCTGCTTCACCGTCAATTACAACATAATCGAACTCTTGTGAAAGTATGCTTATAACCTCTTTAAGATAAGTATTAATTTTACAGTAGCAGCCTGCACTTTCAGGTCTGCCTACAGCAATAAATGCAAAGCCATCAGTTTCAACAAGTGCATCAAAAATTTTATATCTTGCCTCACCTAAAAGCTCAATGGCAGCTTTAACCTCGCCATCTTCAACAGTTTCAACAATTTCTTTTCTTATATCGTCAATTGTGGTTTTAACCTCTATACCCAAAGCAGTTGAAAGCCCTACTGCAGGGTCTGCATCAATCGCCAATATTTTTTTGTCGGGGTAAGCTTCTACAAGCAATTTGACTATTGCTGCAGAAATTGAAGTTTTACCTACGCCACCCTTTCCTGAAAGTGCAATTATTGCTTTGTTATTTTCCATTTTTATCACCTGAAAACATATTTTTTTAATTATACCACTCTATTATTTTCTTTTCAATGAAAACGAAAAACAATTTGACATATACTATCGAAAAAATTATACTTTTATTAATATCTTTTTTCGGAGGACTAATATGAAAAAACAAAAACCGGTAATAGAGCTTGAATTATACTTGATTCGCCACGGGCAAAGCCAGGGAAATATTGGTTATGACAAGGAAGATTTAACACCGCAAGAGCAGCATGACCCTGTATTAACCGAAAAAGGAGTTAAACAGGCACAGCTCGCAGGTAATCATTTATCAGATATTGATTTCGATAGAGTTTATTCAAGCGGACTTTTAAGAGCCGTAAGAACAGCAACAGAAATTCTTAAAGAGCAACCTACAGAAAAACCTTTGTACATTTTCCCTCATTTAGCTGAAGCAGGTTTAAGTGCTGAATACGAAACCACCTTAGAAACAATTCATAAAATAAACCCAACTGCAAGATTATCTCCCGAGCTTGACCCTAAAACTCCTCTTCTCATCCCCTCCGACAATAAAGATGATGCCGCCCTTTTCAAAAGAGCCGGATTTATTTTGGAGCACCTCAGAGAAAACTTTAACAATGGGGAAAAGGTTGCTCTGGTATGCCATGCAGCTTTTTTGACATTTATAGTTTTTTCCATAATGGGCTTCACCACTGAAACGCCTTTTTATGATATAAACTTTGCTAATACTGGTATAACTCGTGTAATATTTTACAAAAAGGGAACAAACCCATATGGTGATGTAGTTTTTGATTATATAAATAACACAGAGCATTTAGGAAACACATAAAAAATACTCCTGCGAATATCGTTCGCAGGAGTATTTTTTATTCCTTAATTTTTTTCTTTCTGTCGTGAACAATCATTCCTACGATTGTAAACACAAGAAGAACTACGTGAGTAATAAGTGCACTGTAGGATTCTGATAGAATGTCATACACACCCCATAAGGTAATGTTGAACAGCGTCCAGAATCTGTATTTCGCACCACTTGACTGACCAATGCACATAACAAAGGTAAGTGAAGCAACTATTGCAAGAATACCAAGAGGATTAAAACCACCAACTACAAGATTACATACAATAAAAGCAAGAGCATATATTACAACCAACCACTTTGGCAAGGGTTTATTCTTTGAATCAAAGAAATAGTTGATTATTGACTGTATTGCTCCTATGTAGCAGGATGCTGCACCATTCAGCCCGCTTCCGTCAACAAGATAGCTTGTTGCAATAAGGGCATTAGCACAAAAAACAAAGAAAAGGATTTTCTTCATTTTTTCGCCTTTTATGAGAGATGCTGTTATCATTGAAGCAAGACCTAAAAGGCTTAATATATAAGATAAAATTTCCATAAAACACCTGTAATTATTTTAATATGTAGTTAAGACCCATCAAAATATATAATGGTCCCAAGCAGTAAATCATAAACATTTCCTCGTGAGGAACTTTAATTTTGAAGCAATCTGTAATAAGCAGACATTCAAAGAAATATGCTCCTGCACCTAAAAAATATGCTACTGCTTTAAGATTGTGATAATGCTCGTCCAAAAAGAACGAAAGAACAAACAAAATCGCTGCCCCGGTCACAAGTAAATTTCTTGTAACCAGCATTATATAATCAAGCTTAGGGTGGTCCTCGTGAGTCAATTCCTTTTTATCGGGAATTGTAGCATCCACCGTATGCTTGATTTGTCTTATTAATTTAGACATCTTACACCTCTTTAAAAGATTTATTTAAGGGGTGAAACGAAAAGGAATTCGTCTGCAATCATAAACTGAGGATATTCCTCAAACATATCAATTGTAGGCTGTGTTTTGCTTTCCAAAAGTGTAAAGGTAAATTTGCTGAAGCCTGTTCTGTAATCAGCTGCAACGTGAGGAGCATCCTTAACAAACCAGGTGTTGTCTTTGAATACAGCAGTTGAAGCATCAATTACATTATCGGGAGAAATATATTTGCTGTTTGCACTTTCGATATATGACTTTGAAAGTGTTTCACCTAAAGGCGCAAAGGTTGCAAAGTTTGAGGTAAGCTCACTTTCAAGAACATTGTCACCATTAAGGTTTGCTCTTTCATAAACGGGAACAAGACCGGAATTGTAGTTAGATACAAATGCAATTTTAACACCGTCAGCCATTGCTTTTGAAAGCGTATTCTCTGTGCTGAATACGAAAGCTTTTACACCTTCAATTTTTTCGAGAAGCACTGGGTATTCCTCCTCGTGTCCACCGAAAATGTTTTCTACACCACTTTCAAAATCGTCATCAGGACAAAGTGCCCAGAAGCCACAGAATGTACCTAAGCTGTCACGAAGCATTAAATCATTTCCTCTGTCAAAGCTTGAGGAAACCATATCATTAGCAACATCAGCAATAAAATCAACCACACCAAGCATATCGAAAATACCGATGAAAATTTTAAGAAAAAGGTTGTTATCGGTTGCACCATTAATGAAATTAACAAGAACATCGCCATCTATAACAATTCTTCCGTTAAGGGCATCACCACAAACATAGGTACCATTATGTGCACCTGAAAGGTATACTACAGATTCAACATTATATGTACCGTAGTAGTAGAAATATGCAGTTGTAACCATACAGCCCATAGATGCACAAATGATATTTACTTTATTTTTACCACTGTCTCTTCTTGCTGTTTCTACAAAGCCGTGAAGCTCATCTGCAATTTGCTCGGGCGTTTTTCTCCAGTCATAAGTAAAGAAATATGTATTCTCTGCACCGTATTTTTCTATTGCAGTTTTAACAATTCCCTCTTCACCACCATCAGGAAGAGTTGCAACAAATTCGGGATAGCTTGCCATTGATTCGGGGTACTGCTTCATAGAAACATTATAATACTTTGAATTACCCTCTTTATCACAGGAAATAGGCTCAAAAACTTCTTTAGCTGCCAGGAAAACTCCGTCTAAAACAGAATCAACCTCTTTAAGCTTGAGCATACCTAAAAATCCATCCATCAATGCTGACATTATTACCCCGGCGCTGACACTGAGTGCTTTTTCACCATTGTCATAAGTAAGTCCTGCAAAATCTATACCTCTGACAATAATAACGGGATTTCCGTTATAATTTTCGGAATGAGGAGCAGCTGCATCTGCTGCAAAAGCAGGTACGGTAATTGTAAATATCATTACAATAGCCAATAAAACTGAAAGTATCTTTTTCATATTTCCATTCCTTTCATAATGCCTATGCCTATCCTACAATAAATTGCTATATTTTGTCAAGAAAACCACATTATTTGTACTGATAAACCTTTACATAATCAACTATAAATTCTGCTTCTTCCCCTACAATATTTTCTCTTTGGGAAGGAATACCGTTTTCACCCTTCATTTCAACTGAAAGAATTAAGTATTCTTCATTTTGGCTTACACCACCGAAATCGCTTCGGAAGGTTTCTTTGCCATTTATGTAAAAAATATATTCTTTTGCATTCCACTCAAGACCATAGGTATTATATTCCTCATAAGGATTATTTCCTGTTAAAAATTTTTGTGCACCTAAGCTATCGTGGGCATCACCATAGCCATCAATATGTAAATTGCTTGTTATACTGTTGGGAAGAAAATCTCCGTAACAGTCACTTTCAAAAATATCAATTTCCGTTCCGTCTTTACCCGAGCCATCCTCGTTGTAAACACCCTCGTTCATAAGCCAGAAGGCACTCCATATATCTGCACCCTTTGGCAATATACAACGACATTCAAAGTAACCATATTTCTGACTAAAGCCAATTGGGGCATCTCCATCGGTATCAATACCGGCAGAGTACCAGCCTGCTCCTGCTTCACCCATACCATTTTCAAGATATTTAACCGGTATAATCAGATTTCCCTCTTTGGTCTGTGCAAGAAATTGATTCCAGTAACTGCCCTTTCTTGCCTCTGTTTTTTCTCCGTATTGATAGTGTCCTGACCAAATGTTTCTGTCAAGCTCACCTTCAAAATCATCCTCAAAAGTAAGGGTAAACTTACTCATATCCACTTTTTTGCCCATTGGTATATAAGGAATAATGATAACACCAAAAACTATAGCTATCGCCAAAAGCATACTACAAAGTAATATTGCAATTTTATATTTTTTCTTCATTGACGTACCCCTCTCAATACATTTTTTTCCAATATTATACCATTACCACAAAATAAAAACAATCAAAGCTTATTTACTTATTTTAAAATTAGTAGTATACTTATCATAATGTGTGTGAAAGGATTTGATAAAATGAAATATATAGGCTTCGCATTACTTGCTGTTTTGGCAATTTTTGTCTTTTTGCTCGTAATAGCTGCAATTAAGGCAGTAAAAATCAAAGCAAAGCCCAATACAAACGCACCTGCAATCAACCCTACCGAGGATGAAGCAAATGATTATGCCAAAAAGCTTTCTGAAATGGTTAAGGTGCCAACCATTTCTTTAAGAGGCAACACCGATTTAACCGAGTTTTATAAGCTTCACCAGGTTATGAAACAAAGCTTCCCTCTCATATTCTCAAAACTTGAATGTACTGAAATTGAAGGAAACCTTCTTTTCCGTTGGCAAGGTAAAGACCCAAAAAGAAATGGTATTCTTCTTATGGGTCACCAAGATGTTGTTACAGCCGATGAGCCTAACTGGGAGCGTGATCCCTTTTCAGGCGAAATTGCAGACGGCAACATTCACGGCAGAGGAGCAATGGACTGTAAATCAACTGTTTTTTCGGAGTTTCAGGCTATTGAAGAATTGCTTGCAGAAGGATATGAGCCCCCTTGTGACATTTACCTTGCAACTGCAGTTGATGAAGAAATTTCCGGTGAAGGTGCTCCCAAGCTTGTAAATTACTTAAAAGAAAAAGGCGTTCACCTTGATGTTGCAATGGATGAGGGTGGTGCAATTCTTAAAGACCAGCTTCCCACAATGAATGGCTGGTGCGCAGCAATTGGTCTTCTTGAAAAAGGTTACATCGACCTTAAAGTTATTGCAAAAGGTAAGGGTGGTCATTCCTCTACCCCAAAAAGCAACACCCCCCTTGCAAGACTTTCAAAATTTGTTGCAGATATTGAAAGGGATAAACCCTTTAAGGCAGAAATTTCAGGTGCTGTTTATGCAATGCTTGACGAAGCTGCTCCCTACTTAGGCTTCCCTCTCCGTATGGTTCTTGGCAATATGTGGCTTTTTAAAGGCCTGCTCACCAAGGTTCTTCCTATGGTTTCCCCCATGTGTAACGCTTTTGTAAAAACAACCTTCTGTTGCACAATGGCTGAAGGCTCACACACGCCCAATGTAATTCCTTCTGAAGCATATATCGTTTGTAACCTTCGTACAGCTCCCCACCAGAATGTTGAAGAATCACTTGCTGTGCTAAAAAAATATGCAGATAAATATGACCTTGAATTTGAAATTATCCATTCAAGAAATGCATCAAATACTGTTGACCACAAGGGTGAAGAATTCGGTTATTTGAAAAAATGTCTCAACGAGTGCTATCCCGATGCAGGCGTTATCCCTTACTTAATGACAGGTGGCACAGACTGTCGCCATTATGAAAGTGTTGCAGACAACTGTTTACGCTTCTGCCCGATTAAAATGAGCAATGAACAGCTTGCAGCAATGCACGCCGCAAATGAAAGCATTGGTATTTGGGAAGTTGCAAACTGTGTAAAATTCTATAAATACTACATAAAAAACCACAAATAATTTTTTTGGCTACTTGCTCATTTTTGAACAAGTAGCCATTTTTTATTTATTCACTTCTTTTAAAATACACGCACCATCTCTGGTATATTGAACAACAGTCATTGAAATGTTATCAAGGGAAAAGAAAAACTTTCGGGTTTCCAGACCCAATGCAGTAGGAATAAGATATTCAAGCATTCCGTGATGACTGAAAACCGCTACTCGGTTTCCGTATGTATAATTATCTTTTATATATTCTATCACCTTTTTAGCACGAAGATTGTTATCTTCAATTGCTTCGCAGCCGAACTCATACTCCTTTGTTCCGAAAAGCTTTTTGCACATTTTAGTGTTTTTATAATATTTCTGCAGATATTTCTCACTACAACCGAAATAACCGGGAGTGCAACCGCATTCAATAAGCTCGGGGCAGATATGAAGAACGGGGTTATCTGCTTTCGCCTTGCAAACACCTGTTGCAGTTTTGAAGGCTCTGAGAAGTGAGCTTGATATAAAGCCGTCTATCTCAACATCTTTCAGCTTTTCGCCTAGTATAGCACATTGCTTTTCACCAAATTCGGTCAGTTCACCATCGCAATTATCACGATCACCAATGTCGGTATAGTTAGTTTCAGCGTGGCGGATAAAAACTATTTCTAATATATCTTCATTTTTCAGATTTTCCATTTTTTCTATTTCCTTCCTCATCAAAATTCTCTTTCAAGGCTTTTTCCGTTAAAACACCTGGAACAATCATAACAAAGGCTTGAACCATAGTTATAATAGCAGCTAATCCACCTACTGCATCTTCATCTTGTCCTATTGGTAGAAACATTAGTAGAACAGACACAATAAGTAAAACCACTCCATATTTAAACCATAATTTCCCCATATAATTATGAGCAAAGTTCCATGTTTCATTGTTTTTCATTGACCTTTTTGTTCTGTAACCAACAAAGTGATTTATGTTTTTCGGAGCTTTTTTAATATAATATTTTCCGCAGATTATCATTAAACCGGGAATAAGAAGCACAGTTAATGTTATTCCAAACCAAACTTCCACAACTTACACCTCACTCAAGGTTTTCTGCTGTTCTTTATAAAACTTATGAACATTTAAGTATGCGCCGATTACACAGTAAAGAGCATAAACACCATATATAAGATAGGTTGTTTCCTTATAATCATTTATAACCATTTGTATGTTAAGGAAAACACCAACAATACATTGGATAATCCAGAGATATGTATATTCAATATACGCAAGCATTGTTAAAACGGGTATTACAAACCCAAATATAAATGAACAGCTGTCAAGAATGGCATAGTCATAATCAAGGTGCATAAACACACCTGCCATTATGCCCCACACGGCAAGAAAAGCAACAATACAACCTACTCTCATTCTTGTTGTCATTTTTCTGAAAACAGCTGTTTTCTTATAGGCGTTTTTCTTCCAGCGGAAAAAGGTCATTAACTGAACGGGGAAGCTGAAAAGAATTGCTGATGCTGCAGAAGCATAAACACCCATATAAATATAAGCCGCTGTATAAATTAGTGAATTTATTGAACCTATCAACGCCCCTATCCTGTTTGCTTCTGACTGAAAAGCCATTACAAAAAGAGAGATAAAAAGAGGTATCATAAGAAAAAATTCCTGCTTACACACAATTCCTGCAACAAGTATGGCAATGCCGGTTGTGATTATTATAATTTTTTTGCTGTTTTTCATTGTGTTTATTATCCTCATAATATTTTGTTTTTTCTGGCTTTTAAACTTAATAACATCAACAAAAACATATTAACATATCATAAGTTCTTTTTCAACACATATAAAAATGCGAAATATACTTTTAAAACAAATAATTATATGTATTTCTATTTGCTTTTTTAAAAATCTATGATATAATAAATCTTACCATAATAAGAGAGGAAGAAATATAATGAATGCTATTTCTCAGTTGATTTTTAAACTTCTTTCAACGCTCCTTAGTTTTACATTTGCTTTTACAGGCACTAGTGGTGGCTTAACACCCGAAGGTGTAGTGCGTACACCCGATGATTTTACACCGGTGCTTCGTTTTATTGCATGTTCAGATATCCATCTCGATGGTGATGAAAATCAACAGGCTGCAATAAGATTCGCAAATTTATTCAACGATATGTATGATTACGCTGAAAACTGCGAATATCAGACAGTTGATGCTATTATTGTTGCCGGTGACTTTACCGAAGGTGGCGCAGAAAAAGAGTATCAGGTCTTCAATAAAATCGTTGAAGAAAACAAAAGAGAAGAAACACAGCTGCTTACAATTCTTGGTAACCACGAATTTATCGACTACCGTGATGTAGATGCAAGTGTCGGTTATGACGTTTATCAGAAATATGTAAACGAATATGTTGACACAGATGTTGTTATCAATGGCTATCACTTTATTGGTGTATCATATGATCCTAATGGTAAAACCTTCAGTGGCAAGGTAAGATGGCTCGAGGACAGACTTGCAAAAGCTACAGCTGAAGATCCCGACAAGCCCATTTTCGTTTATCAGCATCCTCACGCATTCCTTACCGTATATGGTAGTGTAAGCTGGGCGGATTTAGATATCAGAAATGTTTTAAGCAAATATCCCCAGGTTGTTGACTTTTCAGGTCACTCCCACTACTCTGCAACTGATCCCAGAAGCGTATGGCAGGGTGAATTTACTGCTGTAGGATGTGGCTCATTATCTGCATTTATGGGTAACCTTAATTACATTGAAGGCGATGAAGATGCTCCCGGTAATTCCGGTGGTGCTTGGCTTGTTGAATGTGACGCACAGGGCAATGTTAGTATGAAGCTCTATGATATTGAAAACAGAATGTTCTTCAGCGACATTGATTATTATTTCACTGATTTAAGCGATGCTTCCAACAGAACATACACTTGGGAGAAACAAGAATCACTTGATACTGCTCCTGTATTCCCTGAGGATGCAACAGTAACATCTTATATGGATGAAAACTGTGATACCATAATCACCTTCCCCGAAGCAAAAGGTTATTATCCTGCTGAAAATTATAAAATCACTGTTTCTAAAGGTTTAAAGGTTGTTTATGAGAAAACCGTTATTTCTGAATATGTAAGAGCTACCGATGATGATGTTTGTGTAAATATCGGTCAGATTTTGAGCGGTGAATACAAAGTCCGAATTGTTGCTTATAGTCCATACGCAAAAGAGGGCGAAACAATAATCCAAAGAATAAAGCTTTAATTAAAAATCCAACGCAGAAATGCGTTGGATTTTTTTACAAAGAATATATTATGATTTTATATGCTCGAGAGTTTTATCAACAGCTTTTTCGATGTCCACTGTGCCCACACCAAAAATAGATGTATGTATTTTGTTGTTGACGGGCTTTTTCCAGCAATCATCAATACAAGCGATGCCACCACGCATACCAAGAATTGAGCCTACGGTTGCGCCGTTGCAATCCGTATCAAAAGCCATTCCTACTGCTATGCAAATTGATTTACCGAAATCACCCCCACCATAAAGAAGGGCAGCTACAACAATCATTGCGTTGGAAATTGTGTGACACCAACCGTGGTCAGTATGTTCATCATAACAAGCGTGGATATAATTGAAGGTGTCCTCAAGAGTTGCACCGTTCTTGTAATCATTATAGATTTTTGTAACTGCTTCATAAAGTCTTGAGGTTTCCGGAATTTGAGCAAGACCACCAAAGATTATATCTTCAATGCTATCTGTTATTGCTGCAACTGCTATCATAGCCGAAACGAACATTTCTCCGTAAACACCATTTTTAATGTGGGAAATTCGTGCATCTTTGAAGGCTGATTCTGCTGCGGCTTCAGGGTCACCCGGGTTTATGTAACCAAAGTAATCCCCTCTTATCTGGGCGCCAATCCATTCACGACAAACATTTTTATACATTGCCGATGCAGGTGGTTCAATACAGTTAAGGAAATTGATATAAGCAATTCTTTCTGCTGTGAAATACGAATACACAGATTGGTATTTGAGCCAGGATTTTACTACATCTTCAGATTCAAAATTCTTACCGAACTGCTCTACAATAAGCTGTGCCAAAACCACATAGTTAGTATCATCATCAACAGGCATTCCATCTACGTTATCGCCATATGGTTTATTTTTAAAGGAAAATTTATAATGTGAGCAAACTTCATCGGTAATATCTGTTGAAAGAATATAGCGTTGCATAGGGTAATTTCCTGTTTCCTTCAGAAAAGGAACAAACTCATTACTTCTTATACCCTCAACAGGCTTTCCTAATAGGCAACCGCAAGCTCTACCTGTCCATGCACCAAGAAGCTTATTTCGTAAGGTTTTCACATCAGGTATTTTTGCTTCAAAAGCATAGGATTTTCTTAAAGCTTTTATTTCCTCTAATTTGTTGGGCTCGTTATATTTATAATCGGAACGCATATTTGCGTTTATAACCATTTCATAAATCAAATCGCTCATACGGTTTTTCATTTCACCATTTCCAAGTGAAGCAACAGATTCAAAAAGCTCTTTCTGTCCCTCGAGATCAAGCCCTTCTTCAATGCTCTGCTGATATTCAGCCATTATATCAGAAGGATATCTGTTAAAACCATCAACTTGATTGTGATTGATTTTTATTTCTGTATCATAAATTTTTGCGAACATAAGATCTTCCTTTTCAACTTATATAGATTTATTCATTATATCATATCGCAAAAACTAAATGCAATATCTTTTAAATTGTCAAAATCATATATCTGTAAAAAACATTCAATTTGAAGCCTCTACTTATGATTTTCACAAACATATACATAATGATCATCAAAATCGTCATATTCTTTATCTTCACCATTCTCCCCTGCACCGAGGATCTCCTCCGGATAATTTTCTACTAACCACAGATATTCATTGCCTTCATTATCCTCATAAAGCTGAACCTTATCATACTGCAAAGACTGATCCCAATTTGAAAGACCATCTGTTCGTGAGTCCTTCCATATTTTTGCGCCGAGAACTTCAACAGGCTCAGCATCTTCAGGCAATTCATCAATTCTGACATAAACATCTTTATGATATGTAATCGTAGAATAATCCGCTGCCACCAATGCAGGTTTATCTGTATCAACGAACAATACCGAAAATACAAAAATATCAAGCAACATAATTACAATAAATGCAACCACTGCAAGAACTATTGAAAGAAAACACCCACCAAAGCACCAATACCATTAAGTTAAGATACAGACTCGGTTCAGAAACGAGCTGGGTCTGTTTTTTTGAGAAAATAACGGGATTTTTTATATCTAAAATAATCTCTGGTTGTTGAAATGAATAACCATATAAATATAATAGGTGATGTCAAAACTAAAAGAGTTACAATAAAAAATGTTACAAATGCCTCTCCAAATTTTTCGGGAAAATTTTTCATTGAATCACCTCTGCCTGATTATATCAATATAGTATTTAAAAATCAATGCAAAATTCACAACCTACGACAACCACAGTCAGAAACATAATCATCTCACTCGCTGTTCGCTTCGTGATACTCCTTGTTTCTTCCTCTCGAAACCTTGCCTGCATCTGGCACCGGCAGCGGCAAGGCTTAGAGCTGTTAACAGCGTCGTCTGTTAAATCTGAATTGTCTTAGTTTAAGTTCTTCTGAAAAGTAAAAAAAATACAGATACCTAATGGTATCTGTATTTTTTGTGTCTCGGTAACGAAAATCAAACTAATTATAAATGAATTCATTTCATATTTTCTTTTGCAGTATTAATGGATGCTATTAATATCTTTTTAATTTCAATACATTTATCTTGTATTTCTTTATTATTATAGTATCCACCATCTATTAAAAGTTCAATCCAATATTCAGTCTCATAACACTCTTTTAATGCTATTTGCAGCTTTGACACAAAATCAGCTTAACTATGTGCATAAAAAGCTTCCCTTATATTTGCGCCTATGCTTGTTCCCGAACGAATAAATTGATTTATCAAAACTCCTTCACATTTAGTAGCTCGTAATTCCTTGCAAACTTTTAAAACTTCAAGAGCAAAAGATTTAGATTTGTTAATTAAAGGACTTTCCTTCATAAGATTACCACCTTTCACAAGTATATTGTCGCAACATTAACTACATTTTACAATACACTTCTTCACTATTCACTCTTACTTTTTACCTGAAATTCCGTTCAAAAAATTAAATTAGTGAAGAGTGAATAGCTAATAGTGAATAAGTAAAAAATTCCGTCCACTCTCGTGAACGGAATTTTTTGGCGCCTCAAGTAGGACTCGAACCTACGACAACTCGGTTAACAGCCGAGTGCTCTACCGACTGAGCTATTAAGGCATTTTATGTCGGCATCGCCCTATTTTCCCAAGCGGCTTCCCACTAAGTATCTTCGGCGCTGTTGAGCTTAACTACCGTGTTCGGAATGGGAACGGGTGGACCCTCAACGCCATCAACACCGACTAATATATTATAAACAGCTTTTGGACCGTTTATTCCTAAAAAAATTGGTGACCCGTACGAGATTCGAACTCGTGTTGCCGGCGTGAGAGGCCGGAGTCTTAGGCCACTTGACCAACGGGCCACATAAACGTGGAACGTTTCAAGGAATATGGTGCACCTTCAGGGACTCGAACCCTGGACACCCTGATTAAGAGTCAGGTGCTCTACCAACTGAGCTAAAGGTGCGAATAACTCCTGCAAACAAGGCATATACCCTGAAAACTGAATAAAGAGAAAGCGAAGAAACAAACGAAATGGTCAAGCCCTCGACCTATTAGTACTGCTTAGCTGAACACGTCACCGTGCTTACACACGCAGCCTATCAACCTCATAGTCCTTGAGGGGTCTTACTAACTTAAGTTATGGGAAATCTAATCTTGGAGATGGCTTCACGCTTAGATGCTTTCAGCGTTTATCCAATCCGCACATAGCTACTCGGCCGTGCCACTGGCGTGACAACCGATGCACCAGCGGTGCGTCCATCCCGGTCCTCTCGTACTAGGGACAGCGCTCCTCAAATTTCCTACGCCCACAGCAGATAGGGACCGAACTGTCTCACGACGTTCTGAACCCAGCTCGCGTACCACTTTAATCGGCGAACAGCCGAACCCTTGGGACCGAATACAGCCCCAGGATGTGATGAGCCGACATCGAGGTGCCAAACCTCCCCGTCGATGTGGACTCTTGGGGGAGATCAGCCTGTTATCCCCAGGGTAGCTTTTATCCGTTGAGCGACGGCATTTCCACTCACATACCGCCGGATCACTAACTCCAACTTTCGTT
>JAZPXQ010000026.1:0-2725 GCA_045543695.1 Acutalibacteraceae bacterium
TTGATTTCTGAATATGCTCACTGATATTTCCTTTTTTTCGCTTTGCTCTGCTGACTCTACTGCATTATCAAGAAGGTTATTGAATATTGTTGAAATATCAGTTGGGGCAACATTACTTAAATTTGCAGTTTTTACATCAAACTCAATTTTAATTCCTTTACCTTGGCACAGGTTAAGGTATTTACTGATAAGCAAATCCAGTGTTTTGTTCTTACTCATTCCGATATATCCGTAGCTCTGCACCTCATCGGAAATGGACTCAATATATGAATGGATATCCTCGGTAGCATCCATGCTTTTTATGTGCTGTAAATGATTCTTTATGTCGTGTATGAGAATTGCAGAGTTTTTGTTGTTCTGTTCTATAATCTGCAGGTATTGGGTGTCTATTGCTTTTTTCTGTTGTTCTGTACGCAACTCCAAAAGCTCTGCGTTTTTTACAGCTTGTCTTTCGTGGGTAATAAACAAAAGGACTAAGCTTGACATCAGCAATATTGATACAACGATTATTAAAACTTGCAAAGAAATCTCAAAGGTAAATTTTGTATTGATCATTATAAAAACCAACATAGCTACTATTACAGTAAAGCAAAATATAAAATAAGAAAACGGTGTTGTATAAAGCTTATTTTTTCTCAGCTTCAAAAAATTACAAAGCCTGCAACCAACCAAAAAGAATACCTTGCTTATGATTGAATTAAGAACAAAAACTAACACATTATCTCTATAGGCATAAAAAGAACCTTTGCCGAGAGCAATTGAAACAGCATAGCTACCAATCATTTCTGTTGCAAACATAATTGCAGTCAGAAGTAATCCTTGTAAAACGCTGTGTTTTAAACTCATTTTATGAGTCAAACCTAAAAAAGCTGTTGTTGCAATAAAGAACGACAAAATATTAACAACAGGATTGTTCCACAACTGATTCAATATGAATGGTATAACAAAAATTAATAAACCTATAAGCAACGTTTTTGATAAATAGAATTTCTTTTCAAAGATACCTACTGCATAAATATATATAATAAAAACTTCAGAAATATAGGTAAATGCGTTAACTAACAAGTTCATAAACTCACCTTAATTATGTTGGCATTGCCACTGTTACTGTAAATATTCTTTCGTTTTCTGAATATTCCCAATCAAACATTCCGTCGTATTTATCAACTGTTTTAATTACACTTTGTGTTCCGTAACCGTGTAGTTGTTTCTCTTTCTTTGTTGTAAGCAGCTTTCCGTTCTTGGATTGTGGCTTACTGTCACAGCTATTCTGTACTTTTAATACCTCATAGCCTTGATTTCTGAATATGCTCACTGATATTTCCTTTTTCTCACTTTGTTCTGCTGCTTCAACTGCATTATCAAGAAGGTTATTGAATATTGTTGAAATATCAGTCGGGGCAACATTACTTAAATTTGCAGTTTTTACATCAAAATCAATTTTTATGCCCTTTCCCTGACATAGGTTAAGGTATTTACTGATGAGCAAATCCAATGTTTTGTTCTTACTCATCCCGATATATCCGTAGCTCTGTACCTCATCGGAAATAGACTCAATATATGAATGGATTTCCTCGGTAGCATCCATGCTTTTTATGTGCTGTAAATGATTCTTTATGTCGTGTATGAGAATTGCAGAATTTTTGTTGTTCTGTTCTATAATCTGCAGGTATTGGGTGTCTATAGCTTGCTTTTGTTGTTCGGAACGAAGCTCCGATAATTCCTTGTCACGTTGTGATTCTTTCTGCTGAAAAAGGCAGGTGGCTATAACCACAATTATTAATATCAAACCGGACACCGAAACCATAACTCTTAAATTATGACTCAAATCAACTTCGCTTGAAATTAGTGTAAAATCAACCAACACCAATAACAAGCTTACAGGATAAAGCATTATTGAATACCGAACGCTATCACTTGAATTAAACTTGTTTATTATAAAGGAAACTACTTTTAATAAAACAAATAATAGAGATTTACACAATCCAATCAGCAAAATATATGAGTATGTATCATTAAAGCATTCTCTTGTATCGCTATTGGTTATAATTGCAATCAACTCAAGCGCAACTATTTCAGTTATTAAAACTAGGCACTCCGATAAAAAAAGATACAACAAGCAAAACCGAAACTTAAATTTATACAAATAGAAAGAAAAAAGAAAGTGAAAAACAGAAAAAACAATAAGATTTACAATAACATTATAATCAAATGCTATGTTCACACCAAACATTACAACATAGCCAACAAGAAGCAAAAAGAGCGTTTTATTCTTATGTGAAGATGGTTTTACACTCTCATAAAACTCAAAAAATATTAAGCACTCTATAACCTGTAAAACAAAATTCAAAAAAACTGTTTCCATATTCACACCTCTTTTGGGTAACCAGTCACTGCCACCGTTACTGTAAAAAGCTTATCTTTCTCTGAATACTCCCAATCGAACATTCCGTCGTATTTATCAACTGTTTTAATTACACTTTGTGTACCGTAACCGTGTAGCTGCTTCTCTTTCTTTGTTGTTAGCAGATTTCCGTTTTTGGATTGTGGCTTACTGTCACAGCTATTCTGTACTTTTAATACATCATAGCCTTGATTTCTGAATATGCTCACTGATATTTCCTTTTTTTCGCTTTGCTCTGCTGACTCTACTGCATTATCAAGAAGGTTATTGAATATTGTTGAAATATCAGTTGGGGCAACATTACTTAAATTTGCAGTTTTT
>JAZPXQ010000027.1:0-171079 GCA_045543695.1 Acutalibacteraceae bacterium
ATGTAATAAAAATTGAAGATATTTATTATGATGCCGACGGCAAACAAGTAACTGAAGACCTTACAAACAACACTGCTTCACGAGACCTTTTGGTTGTCAACCCCATTCGTTACAGAAGCTATTATTACGATTCAGAGACTGGGCTTTACTACCTGCAGTCAAGATACTACAACGCTGATGTTGGTAGGTTTTTGAATGCTGATGGATACATTACAACCGGTCAAGGAGTTCTTAGTTACAATATGTTTGCGTATTGTAGAAATAATCCGATAAGATATATTGACCCATCAGGTCGTTCCTTTATTAGTTGGCTTGAAAACTTATATTACGAAGTTGATAATTTCATCAATGATATGTGTGAATCAGACAATACAATTGTCGCAATGCTTGGTTCGTATTGCAGAAATAAATTTGATGAAAAAACTCATAAAACAGATATCGAGCGTTATGACAAGATATTAAAAGAGAAAGATAGGGTAATTGAACAATATACAAAAGACGCAATATCCATTGAGAAAAATGGTACTTTAACAAATCCACCCAATCCAGTTTATTTTTCTGATATAGAAGCCTATAAAAAACGATGTTCTGTCGGATATGAGTATATGCAAAAATCTTATATAGAAGAAACGATTGGTACAACATATAGCGCAGAAGTTATTGCTCAAGATATCGGTTCATGGGATTTTATGATGTGTTGTCACGTAACATTTAGAACATGTGACCTTTTATTTATAGAAATGGTAAAAGATGTAGGTGATAGGATTGATTAAGAAGAAAAACAAAAAAATTACGATAATTGTTTTAGTGCTGGTATTTTTTGTATCTTTGCCATTTTTGTTTTTGACAGTATTATCAAAATTAAGCTTGCCTTTAGCAGAGCATAAATTTGATTCAAATCCGACAAAACAAAACATATTTAATGTGTGTAATTTGCTGGTTGGCGATGAAAATCACTCAAAAATTATAGAATATTATTCTATAATGCTTGAAGAATACGATATTGTTGATGTAATTACCCAAAGTGATATAATTAATTCTGAACTTCAACAAGATGATTCAAGTTCATACGATGGATATGTTGATTTGTATGTTGTTCAATATCTGAATGCCGTATATGAAGAAAAAGGCGAAAAGACTTTTCTCTCAGAGCTAACTAAGTATCAAAATTATCTTAAGTTAGGCAAAATAGACCAAAATAACAGTTGTGAACTATTTAAGGTAATTCAATCGTATTTTCCTTATAAACATAGTTCAAGTACGTCAAAAATCAATGACAAAAAGGTTGAGTTTTGTTTACAATTAATTTCCAAACAGTTGGAAGAAAAAGAATACGCAGTATATGAGGAAATAGTTTTTTATGAGTTTCTAAAAATGTGGTATGGTGAGATTGGTTTACAAAAGGAATTTGATTTTTATAGCTTAAAGTTAAATGAAGCAAATAAAGAAGTAGATTCAGATTATTTTTCTTTATTTGATTTAAGTGATTTCAAAAGAGAGAGTGAAATGTATAAGGTTGATATCCAAATGGCAAAAATTGAAGTATCAGAAGATGCTATTGAAAGAGCAAAGGTTTTGTGGTTAGATGATCCATATTTTGAAAACCTGGAGTATGAAACAGCCTATAATAAACTAAATGAAATGCAATATTATGTAGCATTTGATGAAATCAATTCCTGTTGGCATGTAAAAGGAGTTTATAACAAAAGTGAACCGAGTTTTGAAATACATACATTGATTTACTCAAACGGCAAAGTTATCGCTGTATGGGAGTCTAATTAGGTAGGAATAAGACAGGGGACGGTTCTGTGTCCTGTTTTGAAACCTCTTAAAAATCCTTTTAAATCAATGGTTTTGCTCTTGAAAAATTAATAGGATTAGGGGGGCGTTTTGTGTAAAATCAACCAAGACATAGAACCGTCCCCTGATTTTCCCTCGAAAGGAGCTATCATACCCTGATGGAGAAAACATTATTAAGAATTATATCATTTTTACTTGTCTTTGCTATTCAACTTGTTTGTCTTTGCAGTTGTAGTCTCGATTCAAGAACTATCTATTTGAATCGAATGATTAAAGAGTATGAGGAAAATCCAAGTTCAAAAAATCTGTCGAAAGTTGTTGTTGCTTCGATGAATGATATGAATCTCAATTGTATCAATGAATACGGAGAAGAATTTTTGTTTTCAGATAACAATGATATTTTATACAACGAATTTTCATCAGCCTGGCTTGAAATGGACGATACTTTTACTGATGAATCTGTTGCCAATTTGTACGAAAGTTTTATATGGTTGTTTATGTATTCATTTTTGTATGATTCAGACAAGCAGCAGCGGCGCAATTATGTTGAAAGTGAATCGGTTATAAATGAGCTCTATCCTTTATGTTTTATGCTTTTGAAAGACTATGATGCTACGGCAGAAAGAGCAGTTCTTGTTGCTGATAGTTATGTTGGTGAGGGAGATTTTTTAGAAACATTTTTGGGAGTAGTAACTCTTTCAGTCCAACAATCATCCGAAGAAACTATGGACTATGCACTTATGCTTTGTTGGAAAATTGCATATGAAATCGAAAAAATAGACCTTGGTCGATTTATAAGTGGATTATATGCCAATGTATCCTACTGTGATAAAACTATTTGTTATAACAACACTACTGCAAATGGAATAATAGGTGATTTGACTCTTGATGTTGCAACAAAAATGGTGGATTCGTTAGCCCAAGAAAGCGATACGAAATACGATAATGTTGTTTCATTGTTCAATGCTCAACCAAAGGAGTTTTTAGTTGGAAAATACTACTCATATAATTATTATTCCAACGATTATATTATAAGCTTTTTTGGTTCGCCTGTTCATACTATGAGTGTTTCTGTTGCCAAAACAGGTGAAATACTGTATAAGCGATATAAATTGCCATCTACAGCAGGGTTAAAATGGAATGACCAATCAGGGGATAAGACAGGGGACGGTTCTGTGATAGAATCTTGATCCCTTATAGAATAAGGCTTTTTACCATTTCAAAAATTAAAATCAGGGGCGGTTTTTATTACACGAAAAAACCAATCATAGAACCGTCCCCTGATTATCCTGTCCCCTGATTATCCTGGTATTTTTTAATTAACGAGGTGGACTATGAAAAAATTGAATTTTAAATTTTTAGTTGTATCCTTTTTGTTAACGATATTATTAAATTCATTATTCATAGTGGTTGTTGCTTTTAAAACGGAGGAGGAGACAAACACTCTACCCAACAAACTTGTGTTTAACGATATTTTTAATTATAATTCGGAGAATAACATAGAAGACTATTATCTCCTGAATTGGGCATACGGCAAAGAAGATTGTTTGAGTTGTTCTGAATTGCCAAAACAAGTTGTGGGTGCTAATTTAACTCGATTAACAAGAACTGAGAATATTATAATTAATTTTCTTCAGTCCAAAAACAATTCGCTCATTCAGATTAAACCATATAAGCTCATTCCGTTTAATCCATATGATGTTGATACAAAAAATAAATCTTTTGTTAATTCTGTTAAGGTTGTTGATATATTTAATTCCTTTTATGTGATTATTGGCTTCACTGAATATATTGATAGTGAGTTGAAGTTAACATCAGCGGTATATAAATCTGAAGATGATTTATCAGATTTGTATGAATTTGAAACAGAGAAGGCGTGCTATTATTTTTACGAGTTTTATCCTAATGAATTAGCACCATTGTTTTCTTCAACTTTTGATAAAATATTGAATGTGTTATTTGTAATTGGTGAAGTAGCGGTTATCTATTTTATTTTGGTTCGGCGAAAGATTAGAACGGACCAATCAGGGGACGGTTCTGTGATTGAGTCGTAATGCTTGAAACCTTTTAAAAATTAATATAAAAAAAGAAAGAGCTCGTTCAATCTTTGGATTAAACGAGTTCTTTCTCTTTTAGTTATCTTTTAGTTATAGTACCTGCATCATATTCCCAGGGCTCAAAGCCACCGTCAAAAGCAGGGGAGTTTTCGGCAAGTGTAAAATCACGGTTTTCAGCATCCTTGAAAAGCGGGTCTGCCAGAATAGCATTGTTATAATAGCCTCTGCCATACATACCAAGTATATTTTCGCTATCAAAAATGCTTGTTGAATTACCTGAATAAACTGTTTTTCCGTAAGTGTTATAATCCCAGTACAGGTTGTTGTTATCCTTAAACCAATCCAGGCTTATGGTGTTCCAATACATTACAGAATCATCACCAACAAGAATATTGTTGTAAAGATATAAAGAGTTGTGGTCTTCGTTTCTTGTTATTCTGAACTGACCTTCGCCACCGAAAGCAAAGATATTATTTCTTATCATATTGTCTTTACCGTAGTGCTGGTGGAAGGTCTGTGAGGAGCAGTCATAAACAAGGTTCTTTTCAACAAGTATTTCCGATGAGCCTTCATCAAGGTAAATACCCCATCCGCCATAACCATAAGCGCCTTCATCACAACCTACATTGTAAATAATGTTGTTTGAAATAACTGTATCGGGCTGAATACCAAGGGTGTAAATACCACCCATATCTGAAAGCCAGCCGTTACCGATGTTGTAAATAAGGTTGTTGCTGATGTTTATGTCATTAGTCGGATTGTCTGTGTAACCCCAGTTCCAACCAACAGAAATACCTGTGTACCATCCGTCGTGTATTTCGTTGTGGGTAAGGTCACAGTCAACAGCGTGGGTAAGAAGAATACCAATAGCGTTGTTGAAAATTCTACCGTAGTTGCTGATGTGGCAGTCTGTAACATTAATGTTCTGTGTTGATGCAGGAACAACAAAATCACCGTGAATGAAAATTGCGTTAGCACCGATTTCGTTAAATAAACAGCTTGTTATATTACAGTCCTTTGATGCTTTTTCAAATTTTACTGCTGTGTAGGAAATGTTTTCAAAGTTACAATCTGTGAAATTGATACCCTTTGAACCTGCGATATAAATAGCTGCAGGTACTTCAAAAGCAGCCTGAGGGTGGTCCGAACCGTATTTTATTGTTTTGTATAACGGGTGAGCTTCTTCAAAGGGGTTACCTGTGTGGGTACCGTTTATGTGCTCCCAATCTGTGTTTTCAAAATTTATACCCTGAAAAGAAATGTTTTCTGTATTGGTTATTGTGAAGAATTGATCGTTTGAACCGGCATAAACAACGGTGTTCTCAATGGTGTCATTTTCCCGGGGGATGTAATACAGCTTTTCTTCTGTTCGGTCAAGGTACCATTCACCGGGAAGCGTAAGGGCTTCTTTTACATTTTCAAGTATGTAGTTATCATCCACTCTTATTGTCATTGCTGTGGGCTTTGTTGTTTCAATTCTGCCGGTTTCTGCATCAATTGAGTTCAACGGTAAAATTTCATCACACCAGAAGTGCATAATTTTAACAACAATATCTTCCTGGTTGGTAAATTTTTTCAGGTCTGTGGAGTGGGCATAGAAAGCAACGGAATGCGTGAAAAAATCGGGGTCAACCTCAGGGACAACAGCTTCATCAACCTTAGGGTCTTTAACCTTTAATACGCCTTCTTTTGGGTAGTTTGAACGAGAAAGCCTTTTACCATCCTTGAAAAGTGAACGGAAATAATCTTCATCACTTTCAATAGGCATATCTGTTACAAATGCTTTAACACCGTTAATTTTTGTTTCTTTCCAGGTACCCTTAATTTCTTTTGAGCCTGAGAAAGTAACATCTTCCCCGGGGTATGAACGGTAAAGAACATTAGCTTTATCGTTTTCATCAAATGCTACTGTATCAAAAATAGTGTAAGTTCCTTCTCTGAACCAAACAGTTACATTTGCATCCGCAGGAATATCAGAAGCTTTTAGTTTTTCTTTTGCACCGTTTAATGTTTTTAACGGTGCCTCCAATGTTCCGTTTGCGTTATCATTACCATTTACTGACACTATCAAATCATATTGACCCATTTTGAATTTACCTTCATCAAAGACTGGTTTTTTAATTTCCTTATTACTGTCATTAAAAACAGGCGTTCTTTCGTCAGGCTTGTTTGCAATGAATGCTACAGCACCTGCTATTATTGACAAAACAAAAATGACCGAAACAATAATTAAAACTATTTTCTTTACTTTCTTTTTGTTAATCACTTTTTTCATAAGAACACCTTTCTTTAAAATTTTACTCTTTCGCCTGTGTGGGCGTTTACAATAGCCTTGTGAACACCTATATATGTGTTGGAAATGTATTTGTCAAGATGCAGACTGCCGAAAAACCATCGGTCAAATTCACTGCATTTTGAAAGCTCATCAAAGTAAGCATTCAGGGTTGTAACACGCACAGCTTCGCTTTCACCCAGCTTTAAAAAGCCTTTGATTTTGGAGGATGGCTCGTGGGTGATTATTACATCAATCTTGCAGTGATTCTTTTCCAGGTTTTCAGCGCCCTCAAGAAGCTCCTCCTTCGAAGGAATTTCGTATTTAAACCAAGGGTTCTCTTCTATTCTTGAATCAAGGTCCGGGCTTTCTCCGCCACCCATTGTGAATATTTTGAGACCGTCAATTGTAAACACCTGACCACGCATAAGGTGGAATATATTGTCTGAAATCTGATGTACCTTGCCACCGTTCCAGGTGGTAAGAGGGTAACCGTTTAAAAGATCAAAGTTTTCGTGGGTACCATCTATAAAGCAGATGTTGTATTTTCTTTTTGAGAAGGATTTTAATACCTTTTGTTCTGCTTTTGATTTGTCCCATATAAAGCCGAAATCACCACAAACAATAAGTGTGTCTCCGTCATTTAAAACCTTTAAAGCAGATTTTGAAAGTCTTTCTGGATCACCATGAGTATCTCCGGTAACAAAAACCATAATTTTATACTCCTTTTTTAAAAAATACTATTTAAATTTATAAAGAAAAATGTTATACTTAGAGCATAAATATATTCTATAACATTTTTCGGTGGTTGTCTATGAAAAAATTACTGATTTTAATAAATTGTTTGATTTTATGCTTCTCTCTTTTTACACCTGCTTTTGCAGAGAAGAAAAAGGAAGAGGAGGAAGGTGTTCGTACCAAAAACGGATATTATGATATAGGTTCGCCTGAATATGAAACAGGGATAGCTTTGCTGGTTAACAGCGACACGGATACTGTAATTTACAGCAAAAATGCAGATAAAATAACAGCCCCTGCCTCACTTACAAAAATTGTTACGGCTTTGGTTGTTCTTGAGGAGTGCAAGGACTTACAAAAGGAAATTGTTTGCTCTTATGATGCCATTCATAGTCTGGATGGTACGGGGAGCTCTGTTGCCGGTCTTTTGCCCGATGAAAAAACAACACTTGAAATGCTTTTGTTTTGCTTGTTTTTACCAAGTGCAAATGATGCTTGTGCTGTTCTTGCAGAGGAATTTGGCGATGGTAAGACAGAAAATTTTGTTGCTAAAATGAATGCCTATGTTCAGGAATTAGGATGCAAAAATACACACTTTGCTAACCCACATGGTCTTGATGATGAATCTGTAAAAGGCTTTGGTAGTGACACACAAAACAGAACCACAGCTTCAGATATGTATCTCATTGCAAAAAAGGCATTAGAAAACGAAACAATAGTGAAGATGTCTTCTAAATACGGTAAAACAATGCCTAAAACCAATAAAAGTGATGTAAGATACCTTTATAACACAAACCCTCTTATTAACAGTTATTCTGATTATCACTATGAGGGTGCTATAGGACTTAAAACAGGTACCACCGACAAAGCTGGTGCTTGTCTTATTTCCAGCGCAACAAAGGATGGTTATACATACATTTCAATTGCTATGAAAGGTGTAACCGATAAAGTTATTGATAATAAAGAGTGGAACACAGCTTTCCTTATGTGTCGTTATATGCTTCGTTGGGCATTCAATAATGTGAAAATGAAAGCATTAGCAGACGGCTCTAATGTTATGGGCGAGGTCAGCGTTAAATATGGTAGGGGCGTTGATTATGTTGGTCTTGTACCCAGCAAGCCGGTTGCTACCATTATTCATAAGGATCTGAATTACGAAGATTTAAAGGTTGTTTTGCCGGGGGATTTTCCGGATATTGTTGATTCGCCAATTGAAAAAGGCGATAAAGTCGGCACTGCAAAATTAATGTATAAGGATGTTGAAATAGCTCAGGTTGAGCTTGTAGCATACCAGACGGTAAAAAAGAATTATCTGTGGGCAATGTTCAATTGGATAGGGAAAATTGCGATGTCAAAGCTTTTTGTTGTTGCAGTTGTTTTGGTTATTGTTGTTTTAATAATCCTTTATTTTACTACAAAGAAACAAAGAGAACAAAAAAAGAGAAAAAAGAACAGGGTAGAGGTAGTCAAGGACTATAGTAAGCTGTCTAAGTAATAGTCATATTGTACAATGTGAGTTTTGCGTTTTTTTGCAGAATTCACATTGTTTTTTAGTGGAATATTAAATTTGCTGCATTAGAAAAATATATGAAAAATGAAGAAAACGAGAGAAAACAAGAGATAGTCAGAATTATTTTGATTTTTCGCGAAAAAACAGTTGACTTTGCTAACTCCTTGTGATAATATATCAAGGCAATGAACAGGGGAAACCCTAAAAATTATTCGGAGGTAACTGTTATGTCTACTTATATGCCCAAAGGCAAACCCGAGCGCCAGTGGTATGTTCTTGACGCAGAAGGCAGAACTCTCGGTGAAGTTGCTGTTGAAGCTGCTGTTCTTCTTCGTGGTAAGCACAAACCTACATTCGCTCCTCATGCAGACTGTGGCGACAGCGTTATCATCATCAATGCTGCTAAGGTTGTTCTCACAGGTAACAAACTTGAAGACAAATACTATCATCATCACACAGGCTATGTGGGTAATATGAAATCCGTAAAATACGGTATTCTCATGAAAGAAAAACCCGAATTTGCAGTTCAGAAGGCTGTTAAGGGAATGCTTCCTGACAACACTCTCGGCAGAGCTGCTATTGCTCGTCTTCGTGTATATGCAGGTGCAGAACACGAACAGACTGCTCAGAAGCCTATTGTTAGAGAATTTTAAGGGAGGAGGCACTAATTATGTACGAAAGCAAATCTTATTTCTACGGTACAGGTAGAAGAAAAAAATCCGTTGCACGTGTTCGTGTATATCCCGGTACAGGTAAAGTAACTATCAATGACAGAGATATCGATGATTATTTCGGTCTTGAAACACTCAAGCTCATCGTTCGTCAGCCTCTCACTCTTACAGAGACTCTTGAAAAATACGATGTTGTTTGTCGTGTAAACGGTGGTGGCGTTACAGGTCAGGCTGGTGCTATCCGTCATGGTATTGCAAGAGCACTTCTTCAGTCTGAAGACGATGTTCGTCCCATTCTTAAAAAAGCAGGTCTTCTTACTCGTGACCCCAGAATGAAAGAAAGAAAGAAATACGGTCTCAAAGGCGCACGTCGTGCACCCCAGTTCTCAAAGAGATAATTTCTTTGTGTTTTCCTACTCCTTGCAGCAATGCAGGGAGTTGTTTTTATTAAGTGAACTGTGGTTAAGAATATAAGAAAAACGAGCTCGGAATTTCAAGTGAATTTCGAGCTCGTTCTTTATGATGTAATAAATATTAGTCTGCAAACAAATCTATTCTTTTGTCTTCTTCGGGTGTTTCAAGACCGTTGTAGTCGTTGTATGCTTTAACCATTTTATTAAGATTTTTAATAAGCATAAAATCGCCTATTACAATACCTAGAATACTAAAGATTACTACAAGAACACCGCCTTCTTTAAATTTAAGGTCATAGCGTTCGGCGTTGTCTTTTAGTCTGTTAGCAAGCTTGTATCGCCACACAAACCAAAAAATGCCAACAGTAACTATGCTTAAAAGCATAACATATTTAAATTTCATTGTCTTCTGACCGTCACCTTCGCAAAGGCGATCAACATCTTTGGCAAATTTGCCCCAGAAAACGAGTGCGTAAATGCCAAGGGTAAGAATTGAGAAAACGTAGTAAGCAGCTAAGCTTTTTTCTTTCATACTATTCATTTTACAAAACTCCTTTAAGTAAGTTTATTTTACAAGATTATATTATATTACTCAGTGAAAATCAAGTGTTTTGAGTTTCGGCAGGGGAATATGAGGTACTGTTACCTTCTAAAGCGGCTTTTCGCTCCTTTAATTGTCGTTCAACATCCTCCCTGTGTTCTTTGCTGTCCTTAACGAAGGATATTATAATCAAATACAGTATTGCGCCTACAACGGGACCAAGCATAAACATTGGCCATTGCCATTTTAGGAAACGTGCATTTTGTTTTTTGCCAAGCTCAAGAAGTGAGCTGTCATATTTCAGGTAGCTTAACATTCTGCCTTCGATAAATGTTGTAACAGCAGTTGTCATTTTAGTAGTAAAGTTCTGCATTGAGAAAGATACACCTTCGGAACGAACACCTGTTTTAAGCTCAACCTCGTCTATAGAGTTGCTTGTAAGTGTCCTGTGAGCAATATCCATAAGACTTCCCGGAAGGTTTACAAGGGATATTAGTGCACACATTATAATAAACTGAGGCCATGAATCATATCCTACGAAATAGGCGGTAACACGAAGTCCTATTGCTGCTATTTGTGAAATCAAAAGCAGCTTTTTCATTCCACCAACCTTTTCTGCAATTTTGTTCGCAAAGAAAATTGCACCTGTACCGGGGATGCCTGCGAGCAATCCAAAAAGAACTTCAAGTGATTTACCGTTTGTAAAAGTAATTGCATTTTCAAAAAAGTATGCGTTTTGTACCTTGGGACAAAAGCCCTGTGAAAATCTTGCTAATGAGATAAGTAAAAGGGTGGGGTTGTGACGAAGAATTGTCAGAGATTTGAAAACGTTTTCTTCTGGCTCTCCACCATCAACTAATTCGTGTATTTTGTGTGCACGCATAGAGAGTATTTCGCCACCAAGACCAAACACAGCTCCGAAAATGATGAATACGTGCATATCGTCAATACCTGCGCCGTTCAACATTGTTCTGAATTGCTGGAATAATCCGCAAATGGCTCCTCCGGCACCTGCACCAATTGAAACCCATTGTGCAATTCTTGCTCTTTCATTTGAGTGCGGTGAGGCAAGAGCAATCATCCCCCAAAGGCCAACATCCTGGAAGGAATAGAAAAAGTCCCAAATAAGATAGATTATGAATATGTAAACTATTTTACCGTTTTCGTCAAATGGCACATTCATAAACAGCAATGCTGACAGTGCACCAATAATAGGTGGAAAGTATAAAAGGTAAGGACGAAGCTTGTTGTATGGTTTGTGTCGTCTTCTGTCAATTGTTGCACCAACAACAGGGTCATTGATAGCGTCCCATATATAAGTTAATGAAAAAATATCACCAACCTTTTTGGGATTAATTTTTAAAAGATTAATACAGAAATACCTAATCCAACCGGAAATATAACCGTAAGAAATATTTTGTCCTGATAGACCTATAGCATAGTTGAGTATATCTCTGTTAGCAACATAGCCTTCAGCCTTAGGCTCTTTTTGGAAAAAGTATCCCAAAGACATTTTGCTCATAAAATCACCTCGTTGGTTTTATTATAGCTTACAGTTAATGTTATTGCAATTAACTGTTTTCTTTTCGGTGTAGAAAAATGTGTTGTGTATTTAGTGACTTTAACAAAAAGCAATATAATATGTTCATATAAATTGTATGAAAAAAGGGGAAAATGTAACCGTTAATCATTGACATTCTTTGGAATATGTGTGATAATAACCGGTGAATGATTTTTTTATTAAGGGGGAGTTTTTTGTGATTAAAGAACTCGCAAAACAGTACGATCCTAAAAATGTTGAGGAACGTATATATAAAACTTGGCTTGATGGTAAGTACTTCCACGCTAAGTGTGAAGAAGGTAAGCCAACCTACACAATCGTTATTCCGCCACCCAATATTACAGGTCAGCTCCATATGGGACATGCCCTTGATAATACTCTTCAGGATATTCTTATCCGTTGGAAGAGAATGTCAGGCTTTGATACATTGTGGCTTCCCGGTACAGACCATGCTTCAATCGCTACAGAGGCTAAAATTGTTGAAGCTATGCGTAAGGAAGGTATTTCTAAAGAGGATTTAGGCCGTGACGGCTTCCTTGAAAGAGCTTGGGCTTGGAAAGAGCAGTACGGTGGCAGAATCGTTGAGCAGCTTAAAAAGCTTGGTTCCTCCTGCGATTGGGACAGGGAAAGATTTACTCTTGACGAAGGCTGCAATAAGGCTGTTAACACAGTATTCAAAACTCTTTATGATAAGGATTTAATTTACAGAGGTAACCGTATGGTTAACTGGTGTCCTTGCTGTAACACCTCCATTTCTGATGCAGAGGTTGAGTATGAAGAAAAAGACGGGAATTTCTGGCATCTTCTTTACACTGTTAAGGAAACAGGTGAAAAGCTAGAGCTTGCAACAACCCGTCCTGAAACCATGCTCGGTGATACTGCTGTTGCTATTAATGCAGAGGATGAAAGATACAAACACCTTCACGGCTGTCACGTTATCTTACCTCTTCTTAATAAAGAAATACCCATTGTTTGTGACGAACACGCTGATATGACTAAGGGTACAGGTGTTGTTAAAATTACTCCTGCACATGACCCAAATGACTTTGAGGTTGGTCAAAGATGTAACCTTCCTATTGTTCGTACATTTACTTACGATGGTCGCCTTACCGGTGCTGAAGACAAGAGAATTGCCGACGAGCTTATTGCAAGTGGCAGGGCTACTGAAAATGAACCCGAAGTTCTTGATTGTGGTAAGTACGCAGGTATGACTACAATGGAAGCAAGAAAGGCTATTCTTGCTGACCTTGAGGCCGGTGGATATATTAAAGAAATTGAGCCTCTCAAGCACGAGGTTGGTACTTGCTACCGTTGTCACAGCACTATTGAGCCTATGGTTTCAAAGCAGTGGTTTGTACGTATGGTACCCCTTGCAAAGCCTGCTATTGAAGCTGTTGAAAAGGGCGAAACAAAGTTCGTTCCTGATAGATTTACCAAGAATTACCTTAACTGGATGAATGGTACACGTGATTGGTGTGTTTCCCGTCAGCTTTGGTGGGGGCACAGGATTCCTGCTTGGTATTGCGAGGATTGTGGTGGTGTAACAGTTAGCGTTGGTACTCCTGAAAAGTGCTGTAAATGTGGTTCTGCAAAGCTTACACAGGATGAAGATACTCTTGATACATGGTTCAGCTCAGCTCTCTGGCCCTTCTCAACTCTGGGCTGGCCTGACAAAACAAAGGATTTAGAGCATTATTATCCCACTAATACACTTGTTACAGGTTACGATATTATTGGCTTTTGGGTATCCCGTATGATTTTCTCTGCTCTTGAATATACAGGCAGAGTACCCTTTGACACAGTTCTTATTCACGGTCTTGTTCGTGATGCACAGGGCAGAAAAATGTCCAAATCTCTCGGTAACGGTATTGATCCCCTTGAAATTATTGACCAGTATGGTGCTGATGCGCTTAGATTTTCTCTTGCGACAGGCAACAGCCCCGGTAATGATATGAGATTCTTGCCTGAAAAAATTGAGGCAAGCCGTAACTTTGCTAATAAGCTTTGGAATGCAAATCGCTTTATTCTTATGAATCTTGATGAGGATGAGCCTGCACCCCATATTCCTGAAAATCTTGCAACTGAGGATAAGTGGATTTTAAGTCAGTTTAATACTCTTGTTAAAGCTGTTACAAACTCACTTGAAAACTATGAGCTTGGTATTGCAGTTCAGAATCTATATGATTTTATCTGGGATGTATTTTGCGATTGGTATATTGAAATTGCAAAAATTCGTCTTAATGGCGATAACGAAGAAGGTAAAAAGACAGCAAAAGCAGTTCTTGTTTATGTAATGAGTAACACACTGAAGCTTCTCCATCCCTTTATGCCTTTCATTACAGAGGAAATCTGGCTTGCTCTTCCTCACGAAGGCGAATCTATAATGATTTCTGACTGGTGCAAGTATGACGAAGCTCTCAATTTCCCTGTTGAAGAAGAGGCTATGAACCGTGTTATGACAGCAATTAAGGCTATTCGTAACCGTCGTGCAGAAATGAATGTTCCTCCTTCAAAGAAAGCAAAGCTTTATATTGCTACAAAGTATATTGAAGACTTTACAAATGGCAGCGTGTTTATGAACAGACTTGCTTCGGCTTCTGAGGTTGAAATTGGTGACGAGTTTGAAATTGAGGGTAGTGTAAGCGTTGTTACAGAAAGTGCAAAAATTTACATTCCTCTTAATGAGCTAGTTGACTTTGAAGCAGAAAAAGCAAGACTTCAGAAAGAGCTTGATGCTGCAAAGAAGGACCTGGAGTTTGTTGAAAACAAGCTTAATAATCCCGGCTTTATGTCAAAAGCACCTGAAAAGGTTGTTGCGCAGCAGCGTGAGGCACAGGCAAAGCATAAAGCCAAAATTGCAATGCTGGAAGAAAGTATCCTTAAACTCAAATGAATTATATTGAAGCAGTAAAATATATACATTCATTATTAAAATTCGGTATCCGTCCCGGTCTTAACGGGATGGATGCCTTATTGCGTTTCCTTGGTAATCCTCATAAAGACCTTAAATATGTTCATATTGCAGGTACAAATGGTAAGGGCTCAACCTCAACAGCAATTTCAAATGTGTTGACTGAAGCAGGTTATAAGGTAGGATTATATACGTCTCCGTATGTTACAGATTTTCTTGAAAGAGTACAGTTTTGTGGTAAGCCTGTCGACAAAGCGCTTTTTGCAAAATCTGTAGAAAAAGTGAGGTTTGCCGTTGAAGCATTAGAAAAAGACGGTGTTATTATAACCGAATTTGAAGCCTTAACAGCTTCGGCTTTCCTATGCTATAAAAAGCTGGAATGTGATGCAGTTGTTTTAGAGGTTGGTCTTGGTGGCAGACTTGACGCAACCAATATTATTGATACACCGTTAGTTAATGTTATTACATCACTTTCGATTGACCACTCTGCAATTTTGGGTGATACTATTGAGGAAATTGCCTTTGAAAAATGTGGGACAATTAAGGAAAATGGCCACGTTGTTTGCTCATTTGGTCAACCGGTAGGTGCATTAAATGTTATTGAAAAAACAGTAAACGAAAAAAATAACACTCTCACAATTCCTGATGTAAGTGCTGTTGTGATTAGAAAAAGCGATATTTTCGGAACTGAGTTTAGTTATAAGAATAAGAATTATTTTGTTAAAATGGCAGGGGAACACCAAGTCAAAAATATGACTTGTGTTATTGAAGCTTGCAATGTTTTAAAAAAATGCTTTGATATTACAGATGAAAATATAGTAAAAGGCATAACCAAAACTATCCTTCCGGCTAGAGTAGAGGTTATTTCAGAAAAACCTCTTGTAATCCTTGATGGAGGACATAACGAGGATGGTGCTAAAGCCTTTTATAATGCTGTTTCAGCTGTTTTAGAGTCTAAGGCTAATGTATATACTATTGCCGGTATGATGGCTGATAAAGCTGTTGAGGAGTCGTTGAAGGCGTTGATAAAAAAGAGTAATTGTTTTATTTGTGTTACTCCTGATAATCCTCGTGCTATGACAGGTGAAGAGCTTTCGCAAATTGCAAAAAAATATTGTAATAATATCATTGTAATTGACTCTCCTAAAAAGGCTGTGAAAGCAGTAGAATCATTGTTAAGTGAAGATGATGTTTTATGTATAGTAGGCTCTTTATACCTAGCCGGAGAGGTACGTGAAGCCCTGTTAGAAATCTTTTGAAAATTAACAGAACATTTATTGATTTAAAACTGAAAAAATGTTAAGATATTAATACATTACGAAGGGAGAGTTTTTATGGTTAATTATGATGGTTTTGGAAAAGGTATTGAATTTGGTGGACTTCGTAAGATTCTTGATATAAAAATTCTTGTTTGTTATATTCTTAATAGTGTTAAATGCCCTATGACAAGAAGTCAGATTTGTGATACCTTACAGAAGAATGGTCTTGCAAATTATTTTGATATAAACTCTGCTTTGGATGAGCTTTTAGAAAACGAAGCTATAAAAGAAGATGAAAATAACGAGGAGAG
Organism: Acutalibacteraceae bacterium; assembly: GCA_045543695.1. Lineage (GTDB taxonomy): Bacteria > Bacillota > Clostridia > Oscillospirales > Acutalibacteraceae > DTU089. The sequence goes on from JAZPXQ010000027.1 coordinate 16,045, forward strand.
CTTAATCGTTATTACAACAAAGGGGATGAATAGTGCAAAAGAGCTTGAAAATCAGCTTCTTCACGGTATGAGAGAAAAGGCTGTAAAAACAGCACTTCAAATTCTTGCACGTGCCCGTTCTGAAAAAGAAAACAATGTTTTTGTAAAGAAAGTTGATAATGGCTATGACGTTACTTTTGAAATTGAAAGTAATGGTGATAAGCTTTTGTCCTTAACCCTTAATGTAACAGATGAATGGCAGGCAGACCAGTTAAAAGAAGGCTTTCTTAATGACCCGGGTGCATTGTATTCAGATATAATAAACAGGTTAATAGGTGAATAATTAAATAACAAATATTTCGGGAGAGAGTTGTAAAAAACTCTCTCTTTTGTATTAAGTGTAAAAAAGTGACAATAATAATTTAAAATTATATTTGGCTTTGGAGGTAAATTGATGAATTACAAAAAAATATTGTGCTTAATTATGATTGCTGTTTTTGGTTTGACTGCGTTTAGTAGTTGTGGTGAAGCAAATAAAGGTGTAACAAATACTACCGAAAATACAAACCTGGTTCAAGAAAAAACTATAACTCTCGTTGGTGGAGATGAAGAAAATGGTTTTGTGCAAAGTATGAAAAAAGGTGCTGAAGAAGCTGCTGGGAAATATGGCTATAGCCTTGATTTTGTTGGTGTTGATGAGGGCACGGTTAATGCTGTAGCTTCACATATAGCAAGTATAGGAAAAGCAATTAATGCCGGAACTGCAGGGGTTGTAATAGTACCGGATGGTGAAGGGTACAGTGAAATTTACAGCAGATTATATGATGAAAAAATACCTGTTGTGCAAATTGGTTATGTGACAGAGGAGGATTTTGAAGCTGTCGAAGGTAATAAGAAAAATCCAGTTGTTTCAACAGTTGCAACGGATTACAGACAAGCTGGAGCCATATCTGCTGAAAAGCTTTTCGAGAAGGTTAAGGAAGATATAAAAAAAACAACTGAGCCATTTATGGTGGGTGTTATAAAAAGAGAGGACAGTATTTCAGACGAGGAAAAGTCAGAGGGGTTTGTTGAAAAGTTTACCGAATTAGCCGATGCAGATCCACAGCTGAAAGATAAATACAGTGTGGAAACAGAAGCTGAAAGTAGCTATGAGGCTTCCTTTAATGAGTTAACAGAAAATGATGCTAAAGCTATTTTTATTACCCATACTGAAATCGCTGATAAAATTAGCGATGTAGTAATGTCAGAACCGGAAAAATATAAAGAAATTGTTTTTTGTGGCTTTGATTCAGGTGCAAAACAGTTAAAATGGATGTCTGAAAATGAAGGTTTTATTGGTGGCGTAGCTCAGGATTCATTTAATTTAGGTTATAACGCAATTGAGCAATGTATATTTGCTATTGAGAAAAAGGATATAAAAGAAACAATAAAAATTGAAGCCAAATGGTACGATAAATTAAATGTTGATAAAATGAAGCAGGATAATATAGTTTTCGACAAGTAAAGTAAAAGAGTGTATTCAATTTTTTAGATTGAATACACTCTGATCTTTTATTTGCAACCGCAGTTGTTATTCGGTTTGAAATTAATTTCACAGGAACAGTCACTTGCGCTTGGTGGGAAAAATTCATCAATGGGGAAGCTGATTCTTCTGAAGGTATCACAGGGATCCTCCGTATCACAACAGCATTCCTTGGTTGGTACACAGAAATCATAAGCCGGAATTAACATTTGCACGTCTCTTTCCAGTTGAACAATTGTGAAAATTCCCAATGTAACCTTTACTGCTTTTTCGCCTTCGCAACAGCAGAAATTGCCTTCAAAGCAACGACATATGTGGTTTGGAACAGAGTCGCAGCAATTCCCCATTGTGTTGCAGCAATCGCAAATTCTGCAAATGTTTGCATCAAGTATAATCGGGTCAACACATTGAACCTTTGCTTTAGGGTTAGAGTTACCCACAGGGTTTTGGTCATCAAAACCATCACAAACATAGCTGGATGAGAAGATTTTTACATTACCTTCGCTGCCGTAAAGTATACACTTTTTGTTAAAGGTTACAAGACCTTCAAGCATAGTGGGGGAGGCAGTAGGACAGGTGAAGGCATCAAGGCAAACCTTGACAAAGAATGTCAGGTCTACAGAATAGCAGCCCTTGTTGAAGGGGACTTTTTCAACCTCAACAAGGCAATTAAGTATTTGTGCAGCTCTGGGGCGCACGGAAGAAGCACCATCAAGAATACATTGACCTCTGTCGGTTAAATATACCCTTAAATCTGTTAGACAATCTTTGTCTGCGCAGGAGTCATAAACTCTGTTAGTGTCAATGCAGATTGCTTCTTTAATATGGTGAAGGTCAGTACAGTTTTTGTTATCAGCCATATCTTTTCCTCCTGAAATAAGTATTGAAGCTGAATCCTCAACTTCATTACATACTATGAGGAAAAATGTGTTTTGTTACAAAATTTTAAACACCCTCTAAATTAAACGGTGGGATATATTCTTCACTTGCAGATGAAAGCTCTTGGAAAAAGCCCTCTTCAATACCGGAATCAAAAAGATATTCTTCTATTTCGTTGTATTCTTCTGTGGTGAGTCTTCTGGATAATTCGGGAAATTTACAGCTTTTGTTGGGCGTGAATTGACTCATAAGACTGAAAAGCACATCACCATCATTGAAATTCTCTTTAACCCAGTCAATAACCCTTTTTGTGTTTTGTGGGTTGTTTGGTAAAATAAGGTGACGGATTATAACGCCTTTTGTCATAATCCCGTTTTCGTCAAATTCGCATTTTCCTACTTGTCTGTACATTTCTTTAATTGCTTTAGTTGCGACTTCAAAATAATTTGGCGCTTTTGAATATTTAATTGCTAAATAATCATCAGCGTATTTTAAATCAGGAAGATAAATCTGTATCTTTCCTTCTAAAAGATGTAATGCATCAAGACTTTCGTAACCACCACAATTGTAAACAACAGGAACGGGAAGGGGTGTATCAAGGGATTTTGCAATTGCATCAATAAAATGTGTGCCTGTAACCAGGTTGATATTATGAGCGCCTTGTCCGATTAACTCGAAGTATATTTCTCTTAACCTTTCAACGGTTATTTCTTTGCCAAAATTACCACGGCTTATTGCTTCATTCTGACAAAATTCACATTGTAAATTACAACCGGAAAAGAAGATTGTACCACTACCGTGTGTACCACTGATAGGAGGTTCCTCCCAAAAATGTAAGGCTGCTCTTGCCACTACAGGGTTTTCCGACATACCACAAAAGCCCTTACCGTTATCGGTAAGAGCTTTTCTGTCTGCATTACATTTTCTGGGGCATAAATTACAAGTTGTCATATTACTGTGCAGCTTCTGTTGTAACGGGTTTTGTGGTTGCTTCTTTTTTATTGCCGGAAACAAGCTCAAGGTAATTCATTGAAAGCCATCCGCCTGTTCTGTCATAAACAACATAGCCCCAATCTTCCCAGATAGCAATAACCTCAACCTCATGTCCCTTAGGAACATAAATAAGTCTGTCAGAAGTTGTGTTTGGCTCAAGACGAAGACCGAGGGGATCGTCCTTCGTAGCAACCTTGTATTTACCGGGTGCGTAAGAATATGTCTGCTGTACTTTCTTTGTTGTGGGCACATTGTTCAAATCTGCTATAGAGCCAAGATCGATGGAAACGCTTTCTTCTGTTGAATTTGTAGTTGTTTCCTTTTTGTTCTTGTTTGATGAAGCAGTAGCAACAACTGCAATGATTATTGCTATCAGAACAAGTACAGCAGAAATTATGAGTACTACAGTATTTTTGTTTTTTAATTTTTCCATATTAATTCTCCTTGTTTCACATGCAAGTTAAACTTAACACCATAATTATAGCATTTTTTGTATAAAAAATCAATAGTCTGTAAAAGAGTGAAAATAAGGTGTGAAAAAATTATGAATAAACGAAAAAACTCCTGTAAAAATGTTGATATTTATTGTTATATTATGGTATAATAATTTGAATATTTTTGTGTGGTTTTATTCGTTGGGGAAAGGGTGTGTTATGGTGGTAATTCTGGGCATAGATCCCGGCTATGCAATAGTTGGTTGTGGTATTGTCAGATATGAGAGGAATAGCTTTTCTCTTATTGGCTATGGTGCAATTACAACAGACAAAGATGCCCCGTTTAATGAACGCCTGAGTAAAATCTACGACGATTTAACTGAGCTTATTCAAAAATTTAAGCCGGATGCAATAAGTATTGAAAGGCTTTATTTCAATACAAACCAAAAAACAGCAATTGATGTTGCTCAGGCAAGAGGTGTCATTGTTCTGGCAGTACAAAAGGCTGGCATACCTCTTTTTGAGTACACGCCCTTGCAGGTAAAACAAAGTATTGTTGGCTACGGTAGGGCAGAAAAGCAGCAGGTACAGGAAATGACAAGAATGTTTCTTCATCTTGATAAAATTCCAAAGCCTGACGATGCTGCTGACGCACTGGCTCTTGCTATTTGTCACGGTCACGCAAGTGATTCGTTGATTTTGAAAAATTGATTTTATAAAGGTGACTTTATGTTCTATAGCTTAACCGGAAAAATAATATATAAAGACGAACAAACACTTGCAATCTCTTGTGGTGGCGTTGGTTTTAAATGCTTCACAACACGCAATTCTCTTGCAAAGCTCTCTTTACAAGGTGGTGAGGTAACAGTCTTTACACATTTGAATGTTCGTGAAGATGCTCTTGATTTATTTGGCTTTGCAACTAGTGATGAGCTTGATGCATTTAAGCTTCTTATAACCGTTTCGGGTGTTGGCCCCAAGGCAGCACTTGCAATTCTTTCGGAGCTTACGCCGGATGCGTTTGCTGTGGCAGTTGCCTCGGGTGATACAAAGGCAATTACAGCGGCGAATGGAGTTGGGCCTAAACTGGCTCAAAGGGTAATAATGGAGCTTAAAGATAAAATAGCCAATGTAAGCTTTATTTCAGAAGAAAGCAGCTCTGTTTCAAATGCTGTTAACAGCGTTAATTCTATGAGTAATACATCAGAAGCAATTGCAGCCCTTACGGCTTTAGGCTACTCACAAACTGAAGCCTCTGTTGCTGTCAGTAAGCTTTCACCAAATCTTTCAGTTGAAGAGCTTATTAAGGGTGCTTTAAAAAATATGACATTAAGATTTTGATTGATATAAAAACAGGAGAAAATAATGAACGATTTTTTTATTGCTGATGAAGAAAGAGTTATTGCCCCGGAATATATTTCGGATGATAACGAAATCGAAACATCTCTTCGCCCCCATACCCTTGACGAGTATGTGGGACAGGAAAAAGCAAAAGAAAACCTCAGAATATATATAGAGGCAGCAAGAAACAGACACGAATCTTTAGATCATGTCCTTCTTTATGGTCCTCCCGGTTTGGGCAAAACTACCCTGGCTGGTATTGTTGCGAATGAAATGGGTGTGCAAATTCGTGTTACCTCAGGTCCTGCTATTGAAAAACCGGGTGACCTTGCAGCACTTCTTACCAGCCTTAATGACGGTGATATTCTTTTTATCGACGAAATACACCGTCTTTCAAGAAGTATTGAAGAGGTTCTTTATCCTGCAATGGAGGATTTTGCGCTTGATATTATCATTGGTAAAGGACCTTCTGCTCGCTCAATAAGACTCGATCTTAAAAAGTTTACACTTATCGGTGCTACAACCAGAGCCGGTCAGCTTTCAGCGCCCCTGAGAGATAGATTCGGTGTTATATTAAGACTTGAGCTTTATTCACCCGAGGAGCTTGCAAAAATAGTTAAACGAAGTGCAAGTATTTTGAATATTGAAGCTGAGCACGATGGAGCACTCGAAATTGCCTCCCGTTCTCGTGGTACACCACGTATTGCAAACAGACTTTTAAAACGAGCAAGGGATTATGCTCAGGTTATGGGGAACGGTATAATTACAGTAGAATCTGCGCAAAATGCTCTTGAGAGGATGGAAATTGACGAATTAGGCTTAGATCTTGTTGATAGAAATCTTCTAAGGGCAATGATAGAAAATTACAATGGTGGTCCTGTTGGTCTTGATACAATTGCTGCAATGATAGGTGAGGAAGCAGTTACAATTGAGGATGTTTATGAACCTTATTTGATGCAATTAGGCTTTTTGACAAGAACACCTCGAGGAAGAAAGGTTACAGCACTGGGCTACAGGCATTTAGGCTTTAATCCTGTTGGAGATGATGCCCAGGGATCTTTTGAATCATACTAATTTTTTGGGGGGATTTAATTTGGGAAGACTTTTTGGGACAGATGGTGCCAGAGGAATTGCAAATACCGAGCTTACTTGTGAGCTTGCGATGGAAATAGGCAGAGCAGCAGCAATGGTGCTTACAGAGCATAGTCATAAAAAACCTCGTGTTTTAATTGGTATGGATACAAGAGCATCTTCACAAATGCTTGAATCTGCAATTTCAGCCGGGCTTTGCTCCGTGGGAGCAGATGTAATGCTTTTAGGTGAAATTCCTACTCCGGCAGTAGCCTATCTTGTGAAAAAGTATGAATACGATGCAGCCATAATGATTTCTGCATCCCATAACCCTTGTGAATATAATGGTATCAAAATTTTCCAAGGTACCGGATATAAGCTTCCGGACTCTCTTGAGGAAGAAATTGAAAGTATAATTCTTGATAAATCACAGATTCCTCCTATTAAAGTAGGGGGCGAAGTGGGTAGAATTACACATTCAAAAACCTCTCGCACAGATTATGTTAACTATCTTGTAGATGTGGCTGAAAGTGATTTGAGTATTAATAATTACAAAAACTTTGAGGGGTTACGAATCGCAGTGGATTGCTCAAATGGTTCCTCATCTGTTACAGCACCACAGGTTTTTATGAGTCTTTGTGATGATTGTTTCTTTATTGCTTCACACCCCAACGGAACGAATATCAACGATAGATGTGGTTCAACGCATCTTGAATTACTACAGGATTTTGTTGTACGCAATAAATGCGATGTGGGTTTGGCTTTTGATGGTGACGCTGACAGATTCCTTGCTGTTGACGAAAATGGTGATGTTGTAGATGGTGACAGATTAATAGCTATTTTCGCTAAATATATGAAGGAAAGAGAAACACTAAAAAATAACACTGCTGTTGTTACAGTTATGAGTAATATGGGCTTTTTCAAGTTCTGTGAAGACAACGACATTAACTGCGTAAAAACCAAAGTCGGTGACAGATATGTTCTTGAGAATATGCTGGAAAATGACTATGTAATCGGTGGTGAACAGTCAGGTCATATTATTTTTAAAGACTTTGCAACCACCGGTGATGGTCAGCTTTCTGCATTGAAGCTTCTTTGTATTATGAAAGCAACCGGTAAAAAGCTTTCTGAATTAGCATCTGTTATGCAGGTGTTTCCTCAAACCCTTATTAATGTTCGTGTTTCTGATTTTGGTAAAGCTAGGTTTCCACGAGATGAGGAAATCAAGAAAGCTATTTCTGCTGTTGAAAAAGAACTGGGCGATGATGGCAGAGTGCTTGTCCGTGTTTCAGGCACAGAGCCACTTGTTCGTGTAATGCTTGAAGGCAAGAATGAAGAAAAGATAAACATCCTGGCTGAGGAAATTGCTCAGGTTGTTAAGGAGAGATTACTTTAATGCGTGTTTCTGACTTTTGGAAGGATTACGAGCTTATAGATTGTTCTGATGGTGAACGTCTTGAGCGTTGGGGAGATATTTTTCTTATTCGCCCTGACCCACAAGCACTCTGGAATACTAACAGAACAAATCCTACGTGGAAAAAAGCCCACGCAAGGTATCACCGTTCTAACCAGGGTGGTGGTTCCTGGGAATTTTACAAAACAATTCCCGAGGTTTGGCAGATTGGTTATAGGGATTTAAAATTCAATCTTAAACCTATGGGCTTTAAGCACACAGGTGTTTTCCCTGAACAAGCCTGTAACTGGGATTTAGTAGGGGATATAATTGAAAAAAGCGGCAGATCAGATGTTAAGGTTCTTAACCTTTTTGCCTATACAGGTGCGGCTACGGTTTCAGCTCTTTTAAAGGGGGCGTCAGTTGTTCATGTTGACGCTTCAAAAGGTATGGTCCAATGGGCAAAGGAAAATGCAGCATCATCCGGTGTAGCAGACAGAAGTGTCCGTTGGATTGTCGATGACTGTATGAAATTTGTTGCCCGTGAAATAAGACGTGGCAATAAATACGATATTATAATAATGGATCCTCCTTCTTATGGCAGAGGTCCCGGTGGAGAGGTCTGGAAGCTGGAAAATGAAATATATGGCTTTGTTAAACAATGCTGTGAATTGTTAACAGACAATTCCTTAGCTGTGCTTATCAATTCATATACAGCAGGTGTTTCACCGGCTGTTATGAGTTACATATTAAATACAACAGTAGCAAAACGCTTTGGGGGCTTTGCAACCGCAGATGAAATCGGTCTGAAGGTTACTGATAGTGGTCTTGTTCTCCCATGTGGCTCTACTGCAGTCTGGACTAAATGAATATGAATAAAATTATAGAATTTAAAAATGTTGATTTTCGCTACGCTGATGAAGCCGGTGATGCTTTGCACGGCTTGAATCTTGATTTTTATGAAGGTCAGTTCACTTGTGTGTTAGGTCACAACGGATCGGGAAAATCAACTATGGCAAAGCTGATAAATGCTTTAGAATATCCAACCAAAGGGAATGTTATAACCTATGGCTATGACACAACCGATGAGAAAAATGAAATACCTATCAGAAGAAAAGTAGGGATGGTTTTTCAGAATCCCGACAATCAGATTGTTGCAACTATTGTTGAAGACGATGTTGCTTTTGGCCCTGAAAATTTAGGTGTTCCCCGTGACGAAATCCGAAAAAGAGTGGACGAAGCTTTAAAGCTTGTAGATATGTATGATTACAGAAAACACGAGCCACATCGTCTTTCCGGTGGACAAAAGCAAAGGGTTGCCATTGCAGGTGTAATTGCAATGCAGACAAATTGCATTGTCCTTGATGAGCCGACAGCTATGCTTGACCCTAAAGGCAGAAGAGAGGTTATGAATGCTCTTTTGAAGCTTAAAGAGGAATTAGGTATTTCCATTATTCTTGTTACCCACTTTATGGATGAAGCTGTAAAAGCAGATAGGGTAGTGGTAATGAATGATGGTAGTGTGTGCCTTGATGGTACACCACAGCAGGTTTTTACAAATATTGAGCTTTTAAACAGTATTGGTCTTACTGTGCCGAAGCCTATGGAGCTTGCAGTTGCTTTAAAAAATGAAGGTGTTGATTTTGATGCGACACCCCTTACAGCAGAGGCCTTTGTAAAGGCTTTTAAAGATTATACAGATAACAGAGGTTAAATTATGTCCGTGCTTTCAGTGCACAATTTAATATATGGCTATTCAAAAGGCACTCCGTTTGAAACAGGTGCCCTGAAAGGAGTGTCTCTTGATTTCCAGCAGGGTGAAATAGTTGCTCTTATAGGTCATACAGGTTCAGGTAAAAGTACACTTTTACAACACCTTAACGGACTTTTGAAGGCTGATTCAGGACAGGTTCTTTTTGATGGTGTGGATATTCATACCTCCAAAGAAACACTCAGACAGTGTCGCTTCAATGTAGGACTTTGCTTCCAGTATCCGGAACAACAGCTTTTTGAGTCAACTGTTTATAAGGATATTTCCTTCGGTCCTAAAAACATGGGGCTTACAGAAGATGAAATAAGAAAAAGAGTTCTTAAATCTATTTCCTATGTTGGTCTTTCTGAGGATTATCTTGAGAAATCACCCTTTGACCTTTCTGGTGGTGAAAAACGAAGAGTCGCTATTGCCGGTGTAATCGCAATGGAGCCGAAATTCCTTATTCTTGATGAACCTACAGCGGGGCTTGATCCGGTTGGCAAAAATGCCCTCCTGAAGCTAATCAGAGATTATAATGCTTCTACAGGGAGTACAGTTATCTTTGTATCGCATAACATGGATGATGTTGCAAATGTTGCAGATAGAGTTGTTGTAATGAACAAGGGGCTGGTAGCACTTTCCGGCACAGTTGAGGAGGTTTATTCACAAGGAGAAACTCTTTCGAAGTTAGGTCTTGATGTTCCCGAAATAACCAATGTTTTCCTGGAATTGAATAAGAATGGTTTCGATTTAGGTGATACAGCTTATACAGTTGAAGGTGCTAAAGAAGCTATTTTGAGTTATCTGCGAAAGGGGGAGCGTAAATGATCAGAGATATTACAATCGGTCAGTTTTTCCCCGGTAACTCACCAATACACAAATTGGATGCAAGAACCAAAATAATTTTAACCTTTTTGTTTATAATATTTATTTTTGTTTGTCAGAATTTCTGGGCTTTAGGTCTTTTAAGTGCCTTTTCGGTGCTTGTTTTTATTATAACAAGACTTTCTCCTAAGCTTGTTCTTAAAAGCTTTAAACCACTTTTGCCTATAGTTTTGCTTACAACTGCTTTACAGCTTTACTATATAAAGGAAGGTAATGTTCTTTTTGAGTGGAAGTTTATCACAATAACTGATACAGGCGTTTTCACAGCAATTTTCATTGTAGTAAGAATATTCACTTTACTTTTAATAAGTTCATTGTTAACTTACACAACCTCTCCGACGGATTTGACAGATGCTATAGAAAGGCTTTTGTCGCCTTTGAAGGTGTTTAAGGTTGATGTTCATACCTTTGCTATGATGATGACTATTGCTTTAAGGTTTATTCCTACGTTGATTGATGAAATTGACAGGATTATGTCTGCTCAGAAGGCGAGAGGAGCAGATTTTGAAAGTGGAAATATTGTAAAAAGAATCAAAGCACTTTTTCCGATATTTATTCCTCTCTTTATTTCAGCGTTCAAAAGGGCTATTGAGCTGACGGATGCAATGTCCTGTCGCTGTTACACAGGCGGAGCAGGCAGGACAAGATTAAGGCAGATGAAAATTACTTATCGTGATTTCGTTGCATTTTCCATAATGATTTGTGTATGTGTAGGAATCGTGCTTTTAAATATATTTTTTGATCACGTGATTTAATATGAGAAATTTACTGTTTAAAATAGCCTTTGATGGCTCAGCCTTTCACGGCTGGCAGCAACAGGATAACGCTGTCACTGTCCAGGGGGAATTAAAAAAAGCCTGGGAAAGACTTACAGGAGAAATACCGAATATTATTGGATGTAGCCGTACAGACGCAGGTGTGCACGCAAATGAGTACTACTTTAATGTGCGAACAGATTCAAATATACCGGTTACAAGCTTTCCTGTAGCACTTATGTCTGCAAAATTGCCTAAAGAAATTTCAATATATTCGTGTCATGAGGTGGATTTTAACTTTAATGCACGTTACGACTGTGTGAAAAAAGAGTATGAATATGTAATTGAAAACAGAGTAGTTGCTTCACCCTTTATGTTTAAAAGGTCATTTAATTATAAGTACAGTGTTGATGTGGAGCTTATGAACAAAGCTGCTAAGTATTTTATAGGTACTCACGATTTCTCTGCTTTTTGCGCTGCCGATGCACAGGTTAATTCAAAAGTCAGAACTATATATAATGCAGAGGTTGTTCGTGAAGGTGATTTTGTTAAATTCCGTGTGTGTGGAAATGGGTTTCTTTACAATATGGTTCGTATAATGGCAGGTACATTACTGTATGTTAATATGGGTAAAATATCTGCAGATTCCATACCTGAAATAATAAATAATAAAGACAGGAAAGCTGCCGGTATTACAGCAATTCCTGACGGTCTTTATCTTAATAAAGTATTTTACGGAGGTGATGTGTGTGAAGGTTAAGTTTACAGAGCTTAATAGTGGTTTTACGGGATATAATAAGGTTTCTCGTTTTTCAGAAAAAACAAGAAGTAAAATGATAGTTGCCGGTATTTTGGTTGCTGTTTTCATTTTTGTTTATATTCTTTCTTCTGTGGGTATCGTTCCCTTCGATGCTCTTTCAGCAAGAATATCTTCCTTTGTTACTCAGGATAATAAGAATTTTCCTTTAACGGTAGACTCGGATTCAACCATAAACACGCAAATTATTGGTGAAAGTATTATTGTTTTAACTATAGAGGATTTTACGGTGTATTCTCATAGTGGCAAGAAAATATATTCTGAACCTCACAATTATTCCTCACCTACGATTTCTTTAAATGGTGACAGGGCTGTTGTTTTTGATCGTGGAAAAAGCAGTTTTAAGTTAATTAATGAGAAAAAAGTAATTTATACAGGTGAAGCAACAGGGGATATTATCTGTGCTGAGTTTGGCTCAGGAGGTAATTACGCTTTAGGTATAAGAGGTAATAAATCTACAAGCTCTCTTGTAGTTTTTTCAGCTACCAACAAGAAGTTGTTTCAGTGGAATTGCGCTTATGAATTTGTTTCTTCAATTGCACTGTCTGAAAACAATAAATTTGCCGGTGTTGCAACGCTTGGTGCGAAAAACGGAGAGGTTTTTACTGAGATTAATTATTTCGGTTTTGATTACCAGGAGCCAATTAGTTCGCACACATTAAAAAATACTACAGCTATGGATATTGAGTTTACAGCTGTAAATACATTAACCGTTTTTTCCGATACAGGTGTGTATTCAATTAACAAAAAAGACGAAAGTCCTATAGCCGTTTGTGAATACTATTCATCTGAGTTTAATTCTTTTGATTATTCCGGAAACGGGAAATATGTGGTGGCATTGGCAAGATATGGTAGTGCAAATAACTTTTTAATTACTATTTACTCTTCTAAGGGTAAGCAAAAATCATTAATCGAAATAGATCACCCCGTAAAAAGCGTTACTATGAGCGATAAATATATTTTTGCTCTTGCCGAAAACAGTATTATGGTTTATAATTTAAATGGGAAGAAAATTTCACAAATAGAAGTCAAAGGTGATGCCGGCAGTTTGATCGCTACCGACAAATATTTGTATATTAATTCTCTCGATAAAATTTCACGTTGCTATTCATTTGGTAATACCACCATTGAATTGAGTAAATAACAGGAGGTTTGTTTTATGGCATACATACTTGATATTATCATAGTTGCATTATTAGTTTTTATAGTGCTCAGAGCTTACAAAAAAGGCTTTTTATCTACTGCGATTGATGCTTTGGCAGTAGTTGTTTCCGGTGTGGTTACAAGTAAGTTTTATAAAATGATTGCAGAAGAGGCTTATAACCTTTTTGTTCGAAATCTTGTTGAAACTCGTTTTACAAGAGTAGCTGATAAGTTTACGGTAAACCTTTCTATTGAGGATAAGGTTAGTGCTATGATTGATGGACTGCCTCAGGGCGCTGTTAAGCTTGCCGAGGTTGTTGGTGTCAACAAGGCATCTGTTATGAGTTCAATGGTTTCTGCCGGTGGACTTTCACAAGATGAGCTTATTAAGTTTGCTGTTGAGAAAATAGGTCATACAATAATGATTAATATAACAGAATTTATAACCTTTGTTGTTATGTTTATTCTTATCACGCTTCTTTTAAAATTCTTAGCAACAATTATGAAAAAAGCTAATGATATTCCTGTTTTAGGAAAGCTTAATGGTATGCTTGGTGGAGTTATTGGTGTTGTAAAAGCAGTTGCAATTCTTTATATTGGTTGCACAATTTTCTACTTTATTGCAGGTATGTCAGGTGCCGCTCCCGTAGTTGAGGCTGTTAATAGCTCCATAATTTATAACTTTATAATTCAGAATAATCCGATTATTACAATGATTGGTTAAGAGGTGCATGAAAGATGAAGGACTTATTTAAAGGCTGTTGGACAATTCCAAACTTGCTTAGTGTAATCAGAATTATTCTTATTCCGGTTTTTGCTGTTTTGTTTTATAATCAGCAGTATGGTTGGGCAGTGCTTACCCTTGTTCTTTCCGGGTTATCAGACTTTTTTGATGGTAAAATTGCACGTAAATTTAATCAGATTAGTGCTTTGGGTAAAATACTTGATCCTGTTGCAGATAAGTTAACACAAATTACATTAGCAATTCTTTTGTTTCTTTCGTTCAATAATGCGCAGGATACTACACTTAAAGCTTTCAGTTGGGTTTTCCTTGTGTTTATTATTAAAGAGTTTGTTATGGTAGCAGGTGGCGCTGTAATGTTAGCTTGTGGAATCCGTCCGGGCGCAGCTGAGATTTATGGTAAGGTTGCAACCTTTGCTTTCTACGCAATTATGATTATTGTAATTGCATTTGGTCCCGAGGTTGGTGTTTTCAGAACTGTTTTCACACTTCCGAATGCTCTTATGATGATACTTGTTATTATTTCAGCAATACTAACTTTGGTTGCTTTTGCAAGCTACCTTCCCGAAACTTTCCGCCAGTTTAAGGAAAGATTTTCAAAAAAATGATTTACCAGGAGAATTAAATGAATAATAAAATGATATGTAGTAAATGTAAACAACGTCCTGCTGTGATTTTTGTTTCCCGTGTTGATGGAGACAAAACAACACAGGAAGGTTTTTGCATTAAATGTGCTATGGAAATGAATATAGGGCCCATTAAACAAATGATGCAATCAATGGGCATCACCGAGGATGACGTTGAGTCTGTAAGCGAACAGTTCGACGAAATGATGGAAAATTTAGATGATTTCCAGCTGGGTGGCGCCGGGACAATGCCATTTATTCAGAACATTTTAAATAACAATAATAACATAAAAAACAGCGATGATAGTAGTGATTCAGCTTCACTAGATGAACAGATAGATGAAGTTGCAGACGAGCTTGATGATGCTCCTAAAGGTAAAAGTAAACGTAAAAGCAAGCGTAAATTTTTAAGCTCCTACTGTACTGATCTTACTGCAAAAGCAAGAAATGGTGAAATTGACAGAATTATTGGTCGTGAAAAAGAAATTTACAGAACTATACAAATACTTTGCAGAAGAACTAAAAATAACCCTTGTCTTATTGGTGAACCTGGTGTAGGTAAAACTGCAATTGCAGAAGGTCTGGCTATTAAGATTGTTGAAGGTAATGTTCCTGCGAGAATTGCGGATAAAGAAATACACCTACTTGATTTGACAGCACTTGTTGCCGGTACTCAGTTCAGAGGACAGTTTGAAAGCAGAATTAAAGGTCTTGTAGACGAAGTTAAGGCTGAAGGAAATATAATCTTGTTTATTGATGAGGTTCATAATCTTGTTGGTACAGGTGATGCTGAAGGTTCTATGAACGCTGCTAATATTCTTAAACCTGCTCTTTCAAGAGGACAGATTCAGGTTATTGGCGCTACAACCTTTAATGAATACAGAAAGCATATCGAAAAGGATGCTGCTCTCGAAAGACGTTTTCAGCCTGTCAAGGTAGAAGAACCATCTATAGAAGAGTGTTATCAGATGCTTATTGGTATCAAGTCATATTATGAGGATTTCCATCGAGTAAGAATTTCCGATGCACTTGTTTATAAAGCAGTTCTTCTTTCTGAACGCTATATTAACGATAGGTTTTTACCCGACAAGGCCATTGATCTTCTTGATGAAGCGTGCACTTGCGCAAATCTTCGCAATGTTTCAATCAGTGAATATCAGATGCTTACTAAAAAAATCAAAGAGTTAGATGAACGTCTTGAAGAATTGGTTGAGGAGTCATCAAGTGGTACGCCTGATTATGAAGCTATTTCACTTGTTAAATCAGAAAAATTTGCCTTGGAAAAGAAAGCAGCATACCATAAAGATAAAGCAGAAGATAATACTGTTGTTGAGGAAGATATAGCAAAGGTAATTAACCTTTGGACAGGTATTCCTACATCAAAGGTTATAGAAAATGATATGCGTAAGCTTTCAGGTCTGGAGGATAAACTTAAACAAAGAATTATCGGTCAGGACGAAGCAATCGAGGTTCTTTCAGCTGCAATAAGACGTAGCAGAGTTCAGATTTCTGCTGTAAGAAAGCCTGCATCTTTTATTTTTGTAGGTCCTACAGGTGTTGGTAAAACTGAGCTTGTGAAACAGCTTGCCAATGAGCTTTTTGAAACACCTGAAACTCTTATTCGTCTTGATATGTCAGAGTTTATGGAGAAGCATAGCGTTTCCCGTCTTATTGGTTCTCCTCCCGGATATGTTGGTTATGATGAAGCAGGTCAGCTTACTGAAAAGGTTAGAAGAAAACCATACTCTGTTGTTCTTTTTGATGAAATAGAAAAAGCACATCCTGATGTGCTTAATATCCTTCTTCAGATTCTTGATGAAGGTAAAACAAACGATGCGCAGGGCAGAACAGTAAGCTTTGAAAACACTGTTATTATTATGACCTCCAATGCAGGTAGCCATATAACAGAGAATGCACTTGGGTTCAATAGAGATAAGAATCAGGCGTCTAAGGACAAAACAATGAAAGCTTTAAAAGAGTTTTTACGCCCTGAATTTTTAGGTAGGGTTGACGAGATTGTTACCTTTAATACTCTCGGAAAGCCCGAGCTTGTAAAAATCGCAGAGGTTCTTTTAAATGAGCTTAAAGCCCCACTCAAGGATAAAGGAATTGACTTTGTTGTTGGTGAGGGTGTTTATGAGATTATTGCTGATTTGTCTGAGGATGGTGGCAGAGGTGCTCGTGATATCAGACGCACAATAAGAAAAGAAGTTGAAGATAAAATAGCAAATATTCTTATTGACAATGTGGGCGTACTTGTAAACGAGATTACCGTTGATGCTGTTGATGGTGAAATTTCAGTAGCATTCAAATCATAATTAAAAATTAAAATAACCGACAGAGCGAGTCCATTGTTCTGTCGGTTTTTTAGAATGGAAAGTATTAATGAGTAAAGTGGTAGTAGGTATTATTGCCCACGTTGATGCAGGTAAAACCACCCTTGCAGAATCAATGCTTTATAAATCGGGCAAAATAAGGAAATTAGGTCGTGTCGATAATGGTGATACGACCTTAGATACCCATACCCTTGAGCGAGAAAGAGGTATAACAATATTTGTAGGTCAGTCTGTATTTAATATTGGTGATCTGGAAATAAATCTGTTAGATACACCCGGGCATGTAGATTTTTCTGCTGAAACAGAGAGAATGCTTAAAATTCTTGACTATGCAATATTGGTTATAAGTGGTACTGATGGTGTTCAGGCTCATACCAGAACACTATGGAAATTACTTTGTGCATACAATATACCAACCTTTGTATTCGTTACAAAAATGGATTATGCAAGACTTTCAAAGGAGGAAATCCTTTCAGATTTAAAGGAGCTCTGTTCTGATAATTGTATTGACTTTACCGATGATTCTACCGAAGAGTTCTTTGAAAATATCTCTTTGTGTGATGAAAAGCTTTTAGACTTGTTTTTTGACAGTGGTATAATTGAAAAACAACAAATAAAAGAACTTATATATAACAGAAAGTGTACTCCTTGCTATTTTGGTTCAGGCTTGAAAGGTGATGGAGTTAGCGAGTTTGTAGCAGGCCTTGGAAAATATATTTTACCTAAAGCTTATCCTGCTGATTTTGGTGCAAAAGTTTATAAAATTACTCACGACTCCAAAGGTGAAAGAATTACTCATATTAAAATTACAGGTGGTTCTTTAAAGGTTAAAGACACAATAACTATTAATGATAAGAATGAAAAAGTAAATAATATTCGTATATATTCAGGTGATAAATTTACCACTATAGAAAGGGCGGACAGTGGTGGTATATACGCTTTAACCGGCTTAAATACAGTTAACACAGGTGATGGCTTAGGATTTGAAAAATCCTTTGCTAAAGCTTATTTAGAGCCTGTTATGAACTATAGAATTGTTCTTCCAAAGGATTGTGATTCAAAAACCTTTTTTCCAAAGCTAAAAGAGCTTGAAGCGGAGGATCCGCAGCTTCATATTACCTGGAATTCATTTATACAAGAGATAAATGTTTCTTTAATGGGCGATATTCAGACAGAAATTTTAAAAAGTATTATTTCTAACAGGTTTAACGTTGAAGTCGAAATCGATAATGGCAAAGTTTTATATAAAGAAACGATACAGAACAAGGTCGAAGGTGTCGGGCATTATGAGCCATTAAGACATTATGCAGAGGTTCACCTTATTCTTGAACCGTTGCCACAAGGAAGTGGTCTTGTTTTTGCGTCTAAATGTAGCGAAGATTCATTAAGTCGTAATTGGCAGAATTTAATTATGGGGCATCTGTCTGAAAAAGAGCACCTTGGCGTGCTTACAGGTTCGCCCATAACAGATATGAAAATTACGCTTGCTGCCGGCAGAGCCCATCTGAAGCATACAGAGGGAGGCGATTTCAGGCAAGCCACCTATAGAGCTGTAAGACAGGGGCTTATGCAGTCAAACTCCGTTCTTTTGGAACCTTATTATAGCTTCAGACTTGAAGTTCCCACAGAACAAATAGGTAGAGCGATTAATGACATCAGAATGAAAAACGGAACTATTGAAGCACCTGAAGAGTTTAATGGTTACAGCGTTTTAGTAGGCAAAGCTCCTGTTACTACTTTGAATGGTTATGCTTCAGAGGTTGCAGCATATACAGGTGGTAGAGGTAGAGTGTATTTTGAGGTGTGTGGCTACGATGTATGTCACAATTCTTCTGAACTAATAGAGCAGCTGAATTATTCACCTGAAAGTGATTTGGAGAATACGCCCGATTCAGTTTTCTGTGCTCATGGTGCAGGCTTCAATGTGAAATGGGATAAGGTTTTTGAATATATGCACATCGACTCTTGTTTACAGCAAGAAAAAACGCCTTATGAAGTTAATATTAATAAAAGAAACTTCCATATTGACGACAAAGAGCTTGAGGCTATTATGGTTCGTGAATTTGGGGAAGACAAGCACCCGTTTTATCGTTATAGTCACAACAAAACCCCTGCAAAGCCTGTTAATACAGAATATAATACGGAAATACGAAAAAAATATGTTATTGTAGATGGTTATAATGTTATATTTGCTTGGGATGAATTGAAGGATGTTGCAAAAGAAAATTTAGGTGCTGCAAGAGACAGGCTTTTAGACATTCTTTGCAATTACTCTGCTTTTACCAAGTGTGAAACGATTGTTGTTTTTGATGCCTACAAGGTTTCAGGGAATAATGGTCAACGGTTTAATTACAACAATATTCACGTTGTTTATACTAAAGAGCGTGAGTTAGGTGATAATTACATAGAAAAGCTTATAAGTGATATCGGAAAAAATGATAATGTTCGTGTTGTTACTTCTGATAATCTTATTCAGCTTTCTGCTGTGCGTTTTGGTGTTTTAAGGGTATCGGCACAGGATTTTAAAAGAGAAGTAGATGCAGTGGATAAGAATATTGATGATTTGCTTTTTAAAATAAATAAGCCCCGTCCACAAAAGGTAGGGGACTTGGTAGAATTTTTATTGAAAAATTAATAAAAGAAATAAGGTGAAAAAATGAAATGCCCAAACTGTAAAAAAGAAATAGGCAGATTTGAGCTTTCCCCAAATTGTAAGCATTGTGGAGTCAATATTTTTTATGCTCAACAAGAAGGCTTGCTTGCAGAGGATGCCAAAAGATGCGAACTGGAATACGCAACCTTTCATATTTTAGTTGCAAAATTAAAAACAGCATTCATTGGTGGGAAAATTCAGATATTAAGAATAATTGTAATGCTTATAGCAATTGGTGCAATTTTCGTTCCTTTTGCGACTATTGAAGCACATTTTAGTATGTTTGCTTCAGAATTTAGCTTTGGTGCTTGGGGGATTTATCAGGCTTTTACTGATGGTACTTTACGAGCCATTCTTAGCTTACATAGTTATAAGCCACAATTAACAATATCTGTATGCTTGCTTCTTGCTTTAATTGTACTTGTTTTCATTTGTGGTCTGGGTTTGTTTTTAACTTTATTGTTTTCTTTTATTAATATTCAAAAAACTGCTAAGATAGCGCAAGGCTTTTCTTTTACCGGAATGATTATTTCTTTAACATCCGTTATTGAAGTGATTTTGCTTCCCAATATTCTTTCTGATTGTATTTTTATTGAAAGCAAATTTGGTTTTGGGGGTATTGCTTGTTCAGTAGTTCTTTTGCTTATGTTTATTTTAAATAAACTTATTGTTTGTAAAAATATACTACCTGAAATCAAAGAGGTGGATATACAAAGAGTACAAATAAGGCAAAAAATTAAAAACGGTGAATTATCATACTCGGATTTACCCTTGCCTGTTTTAGAATCGCCTGAAGAAAAAGAGGAACGATTGCGCTCTGATTCAGAAAAAGAAAAACTTGTCCAAACTGCAAAAAAGGGAGGGCAAAAATAATGAAAAGTAAAATTAAGCAGTTTATAGGCTTTGGAATTTGTAGTGTAGTAGCTCTTGCAGTGTGCTTAGCTGTGCTTGTTGTAACTGTTAATAATCTTGATAAAGAACAAGCTACATCTCAGCCCCCGATGATTGAAAGCCTTACAAAGCTTGATAATTCTAAGGAAACCTTAAAGCATTATTTTAACACTGTTATTTCAAATACCGAAGACAGATTTGTAAAAACAAAAACATATACAAATATATCAATAAGCGAGCTGGTTGTTTCCGGTGGTTCAAGCAATAAGGAACAGGATATAGCATTGTTTGACTTTGTTGTAAAACAAATTCAACCCATGCTTGATTCTTACTACACAGAAGATTTCGAAGGTACTTTTGCTAAGGATGATAGCTATAAGCCAAATCTTAGATTTAACGATGGAGTAATGGCAAAGGCAGCTTATTCAGTCGGTCAGGTAGATGAAAATGGAGAAAGTGTTTTAGATGATGAAGGCAATGTGGTAGACGCTGAGTACTATTATTTAACCTTTGTTATTGATGGTAAAACCATATCTGATAATGAGGAATTATCTATTATGTTTTCTTCTGAAAATGATATTAATGCTAAAAATTTATTTATTGAAGCTTCTGAAGATAGTATAAGCATAAATAAATTTAATTCAGAACCGGTTGATTTTACTGTTGAAGCTAAGATTAACCGTGAAACAGACAAACTGGAATATATTGATGTAATAAGAAATTATAAAATCACTCTTGATGTGAGCTTTATAAACAAAACAGATTTTTTAGGCTCCAAGGAACTGACTTTTGTTTACTCTGTTAGGGATACTTACGAATATTTTTATGCGGGTGTTTCTTTTGGTGAAGACGAAATAACTATAGGAATGAACGAGGAATATATGCTTGATGTCAATGCAGTAATCGATGATGATAGCGAATACAAAGTTGAGTTTTCGTCCTCAGATGGGAAAATTGTTTCTGTTGATGAAATGGGCTATGTAAAAGGCGTTAAAAATAGTGATACGCCTGTAATAATTACCGTTAAATTGAATTATCTTGATAAAATATTTACAGACACATGTGCTGTAAACGTAAATCGTGAATAGGGGAGGTGCCTTTATGAGTGATAAAAACGTAATTGAAAGCACAAGCTCCGATAATAAAAAAGTAAGATATTATGAAGGCTTCAACTATGTTGGTGTTAGGGAAACTGTTGCATATCTGTTGAATGACTGGTCCAATTCCTTTAATATAAACTCATTTTCAGAACGATATATCTGGGACGTTGTTCATATAGATTTCACCGTTAGTGCAGTAATGAATCTTGTTACAGCTGCGTGGGATATAATTAACGATACTTTTATTTCTGTTATTGTTGATGGAACAAGAACACGAATAGGAAAGTTCAGACCTTATCTTGTCGGTATGCAAATACCATTAACCATAATAGGTATATTCACCTGGTTACTGCCACTGTTCTTTCCCGGTACAGCCGGAACACATTTACCTAAGCTGATTTATTATTATATATTTGCAATTATAAACGAAACTGCCGGAACATTTACAAATGTTGCAAAAAGTGGATATATGTCAACAATAACTCCGAATCCAAATGAACGAATACGGTTAATTACATTAGCCGAGCTTTTAACAGGCTATATGGGGGAGGATTTACCTCGGTACATAATGGGTGTTTTAATTGATTTGGTCAATAATAAAGTAGTTAAATGGAAACTAAGCTCGGTATTTATGGTAATGGGTGGTGGAACTGCATTAATTTCTTCCCTTTGTACATTTTGGTTTTTTCTACAGTCAAAGGAGAGAGTGCCTCAATCAATTGAAAAACCGAGCATTAAACAGGGGATGAAGGCTATTGTTTCAAATTATCCTGTATTGCTTATGTGCTTATCAGAGTTTTTAGGTAACTTTTCAATCAGCAAAAGTGAAACAAACTACTTTATAGATGTTCTAGGCAGCTATTCCCTTATTACATTATTAAATATACCCTCATCAATGAACGGTAGCATCAGCTATGCATTTGTTGGTCCTTTAAGAAAGCGTTTTTCCTCAAAATCATTATGGATTTTCAATGATATTTATAACAGTGTAATTATGACTGCGGTCTTTCTGTTTGGTATGACTAAAAAGAAAACTATGTTTAAAAAGACAATACCAATGTGTATAGCTTTTGGTTTGAAGGAATGGTTTGTCAAATGGTCCTGGGGGATTTCAAAGGTAATTAATGCTGACCTTTGGAATGAAGCCATGGATTACTGTGAGTGGAAAAATGGTTACCGTATGGAAGCTACAACAGGCGTTGCCAAGGGGTTGATATTGAAGGTCCAGACAGCACTGCTAGGCTCTGTAACCAGTCTTATAATGAAACGAATCGGCTATGTACAAGGTCTTGAAATTGGCGCACAGAACGATAGAACAAAGTTCTGGGAATTTGCACTTTGTACAATTGTTCCTACTGTTACAGGTATTTTAAGAATAGTTCCTAAATTTCTATGGCCAATATCCAGACAAAAAAGAGAATGGATGTATGCAGAGCTTGCAGAAAAAAGACAACAAAGTGTTATCGGTTATTCAGACGAGTTTAATAATTTGTAAAAACTTAACCCCTCGGTTTAAAACCGAGGGGTTAATTCTATAATTTGCAGATTAAATTATACACGTACAATTTCAGAGTTGAGTTGTTCAAGACCAATCATAAGAGCAGAAGCAACACCCTTGCCAAGTGAGATTAACTCGTGGTAGTGGTTAACAGGATCGCCCATTGTGTAGTCGTTATCAGGAACAACATAACCGATAGCGTCGTTCATAAGACCGAAGCACTTAACATCTACGCCGAAGATTGAGGAAGCGGGACTTGCCTGGAAGGGCATAGCTGTTACTGCGTTTTCAGGAAGAAGGGATGCACCATCGGGAGCGATAAGATCCTGACAGATTTCACCGGGTAAGAAAACTGTTTTGAACTGGTTACCCATTTCCATGTAGCCGATTTCTGTAATTGTTGAGTAAGTACCGTCTTCTTCAGCAATAACAACATAGTTTGCCATGTTGAGTTTGCCAACTGCTTCAATAAGGTTGTTGGAAATCGGAACTTTAACCTGTTTGATAAGAAGGTTAAGGAAGGGTTCAACTTCCTGTTCTTCGGGGATAACATCGTTGCCTTCTTCATCTTTGTTCCAGTTTTCGTACCAGATTGAATAACCTTCTTCATCGCCGTATTCAGCAATTTCTTCAGCACAGTTGAGCATATCGTTTGCTTCAACTTCTTCTTTTGTCATTGTAAGAGCAAGAGCCATTCTGGCGAGCTCGTAACCATATCTCTGTGATTCTTCTACTCTCTGTTCTGTAGGAACATTGTCACCTGTAACGCTTCTGGACATATAGATACCTGCGATAGCGCCCTGGAAAAACATAAAGTTGTAACCAGCATCCTCAAGGAATTTGCCACAGTAGAAGAGGTAGTCACCACTGATTTCACGACCGGAGTTGGAGCTTGTGGGAAGACCTGCAACGTCGGGGTGAGCAGCAATGTTAATCATCATTGTGGGTTCTGCAGCTTCATCATCGGGAGTGAAAATGAATCTTGAAATATCAGTCATAGCGATTTCTTTTTCACCGGTGTAAACAATTTTGCCTTCCTCGTCAATGTCTGTAATTAACTGGCCGGATGAGGGGCGGTTTTTGTTAGTGAAATAATCCTGGCCAAGATCCTTCTCTGTGTATGTAAGAGTACCGGGCTGTAAATCCTCGTTAGCTTCGATAAGAGCATCTGCAACCTTTTCTTTAAGGAATTCCATGTAAGCAGGATTTGTACCCTGAATAAGCTCCTTATCAGCGCCTGTACCACTAACGATACCATTGTGCGCTAATTTATAAAGAAGTTTTGTCCAAAGACCCTCTGTGTCAATACAGCTGTGTGTATGAGTGGAGGAAACGTTTATAGAAACAATGTTATTAGCTGCAGCATAGTCAGCAAGAAGAGCACGAATGTCTTTAATATCAGCGTTTGTTATACCGATACAGTCAATTGTTGCAAATAAAACAGTGCCTGCACCTGTTCCGTCATTAATAGCAACACAACGAACCTTCATATCATCAGGACCAATACCGGGGATTTCAGCAATGCCTTCAACAACGTTTGAAAAACCATTTTCAATAGCAATATAACCACCAATGTAGTATGTGCCGTTGCTGTAATCATCGGGGATGAGGCTTGTGTTAGCATAACCAAGGTTCCATTGTGCATCTTCTTTTGCACTTGTCTGGAATTCGTTGCCTATTCCATCATAGAAATTCTGGCTTGCTTTGTCAATAACGTCTTCCTCGGGGAAGAAACCGGGGCCGTCATCAAATAAGCCGGAAAATAAGCCTAAAATGAAGTTCAAAAGGCTTTCGATGATATCTGAGAAGATAACACCGATGGGGTCATCGCTGTTGCCACTTATAATGGGATAAGCGCTTGAAGCACTTGCTGTAACAGCGCCGAAGGATGCAAAAGCAATAGTCAGCGAAAGAATAACAGCAAGAAGTTTTGTTAATCTGCTTTTTTTCATAACTTGTAGTCTCCTTTTTTACTGTCGAAGCCGACAATAATATTTCTTGTATATTTTATAATATATATGAATATTTTTCAACTATCATTTTGCCTAAATTATGGCAATAATGTTAAATGTTTTGCACAAAAATCACATTTTAATTTGTTTTTATTATAAGTAACTGATAATATGTGTTGACTTTTTTTGAATTATTGTGTAAAATGATTAAGAATTAATTTAGTATCAAGGGGGATACTCGGATGAACAATTTGGAAAACAACAGCAGACTAAAAAAAGTTATTGCCTTACTGCTTGTTACAACAATGGTTGTGGGCATTCTTTCAAGTGCTGCAATTAAGCTGGTTGCTTCAACCTACTATATGCAGACAAAAAGAAAGTTGAAAGTAAGTAACCCTACAATCCAGCAGGTTATTGACAATATTGTTGATGATAATAATGTTGCCGGCCCTGAAACAACAGCTCCTGTTGTAACAGCACCTGCTACAACAGTTGCTCCTACAACACAGCCTTCAACTGAAGCACCTACTACAGAAGCAGATACCTCTGCAACCGATACTACAGCAACGACAGCACCACCTGCAGGTGATAGTGGCTCAAGTGGCGGTATTGGTGATATTTTAGGTACCATTACAGGTCTTCTTGGTGGTATTGATATTGGCAGTATAGTTGATGGTGTTGGTGGTCTTCTTGGTGGCCTCGGTGGTGGCTCTGAAGAGGAAACAACAGAATCTACTGAATCAACAACTGAATCTAAAGAGTCTATTGAGCAGAAGAAAGATGTTCTTTCAAAATATAATACAATTGTCAATTATGCTAAAACAATTGGTAAGCCTGCTTTTACAAAGGTTACATACAGAACACTTGACAAGGGCGCAGATGCTATCCTTATGTGCAACCTTCAGTCTGCAAATCCCGAATATTTCATTTCCAAAGAGAATGCTGAAGCAGCTCCTATTGTAGTTCCTGCTAACACAGATACATCCGAACTCCTTATTAATAACGAATTATATGCAGGTATGCTTGCAAATGCTGATGCGGCTGCAGCTATTGAATCTGCAACAATTGTTAAACTCGAAGACGGCACACAGAAAATTACTATTACCTTGCGTGAAGAGGCTGATCCTGCAGTTACAGCCCCCGATGCTAAAAAAGCTGCAAGCTTCACAAGCGCAATGTTCCCGGTAATTACAGGTGAAGAATTTGGTAATATGGTTTCTGCAGGTCTTCAAATTACATCTCTTACATCCTCAAATGTTACATATAAGAATTGTACTGTTGAGCTTATTTTCAATCCTCTTCTTAACAGAATTGTTTCTATAAAACAGACTACAACCTATGTTGGTTCTGTTGAGGGTGACCTTCTTGTAATTCCTGTTGGTTCTAAAGGCACAGTTACAGAGGTTTCTGAGTACAGAGATTTCGATTATGGTCTTCTTTGATTCTAAATAGCTATTTTACTGAAGAACAGGTGTAATGCCTGTTCTTCTTTTTATAAAAATAAATATAGTATGTGTAATTAATCTTGACACAATTTATATTGTTTGATAAAATACACAAGTTAATAAATATGCAGACGTATCGAAGTGGTCATAACGGGGCGCACTCGAAATGCGTTAGCCTTAACCGGCACGTGGGTTCGAATCCCACCGTCTGCGCCAAATGATAACCGTCATTCTGATACAACGGAATGACGGTTATTTTTTGTCTGAATAGCAAATAATGAAAGATTGTTTAAAAATAAATTACAATATGATTACAGAGTTGAGGTTTTGTTGACTTTTATAGCATTTAATGGTAAAATTATTATGTTTAATTACGCTTGGATGAGGTGGTTTTTTTGAAAAAAAACGCTGTTGCTATAATTTTTACCAGTAATATAGAAGAATTAACCCCCTTGATTAATTTGCTGAAAATTAATTACGATGTTTCTGTATGCTCCTATGAATCACCTGATTCATGGGCTGATCTTGATT
This sequence comes from Acutalibacteraceae bacterium, assembly GCA_045543695.1. Taxonomy (GTDB): domain Bacteria; phylum Bacillota; class Clostridia; order Oscillospirales; family Acutalibacteraceae; genus DTU089. The sequence goes on from JAZPXQ010000027.1 coordinate 42,787, forward strand.
TTAATTCATCCAATAATAATCTTTTTGTTCTTGACAAATTCCCGGAAGATAATGAAGTAGTATGGATTGTTTCTAAACTTGTTGAGGATGGAGTTTTTTCAACAGTACCGGTTTTGTTCACTTGTTTTGAGGCGATGTATGTTTTTGAAAATTCGGGATATTCTGCTTTTGCTTATGATGTTTTACCGTATCCTTTTGATTATGATATTGCAGCTAAACGAATCCAGAATATTGATGAAATCCGCCAGCTTAAAGCACAGCTTTCCAACCTTACACAAATCCACACAAGAAGAATATTAAATCAAGCTAATAAGCTTAAAGAACAGAATGTAAAAATGCAGACAATGAACTTTGATTTGGTTGAGTTGCTTGTTGCTGCTATTGAAAGTCGTGATCTTGAATCAGGTCAGCATATCAAAAGAATCCGACTTTTTACTAAAGCATTGACCGAAGCAGTTATGGAGCTTTGTCCGGAGTATGGTATAACCCGTGAACAGGCGGACCATATTTATTATGCATCTTCCGTTCATGATATAGGAAAAATTGCTATTCCTGATGCGATTATGCTCAAACCCGGACGGCTGACAGAGGATGAGTTTGAAATTATGAAAACTCATACAACTCGTGGTGCTGAGCTGCTTGGTATGCTTGATGATATTAGTGACAACAATCTTTATTTTAAATATTGTCAGGATATTTGTTATAGTCACCACGAAAGATGGGATGGAAACGGTTATCCACGTGGTTTAAAAGGTGACGAGATACCCATTTCAGCTCAGATAGTTTCAATTGCTGACTGTTATGATGCTTTAACAAGCCACCGTACATATAAAGCTGCACTATCTCATGAGGATGCAGTTGATTTAATATTAACAGGAGCTTGTGGTGCTTTTTCACCTGTTCTGTTAAAATGCTTTGAGAGTGTTTTATCTGAATTTGCAAAAATAGAAAGTGAATTCAAAAGCTCTGCTGTAGATAATCCCGTAGAGACACAACCCGCAAAAATCACTACTGAAGAAGTTACCAAAAAAGAAGATGTTAAAATCAATAATTGTGAGAATGATGTTCTTGACTCTTATGATATTATTTTTGAAGCTAACTTAAAAAAAGACTTATTCTCTATTGTAAGAGGAGACTGGTTACGATTTTTCCCTTATGTTCCTAAGAATTTCTTGGAATTCGTCAACCAGTGCAATAAAATGTGCCATCCTGCTGATGCTACACGTTTTAATTCCAAGGTAAATGTAGAAGCATTTCAGGAGCTTGTAAATTTAGGTAGAAGAAAAACAAGAATTGAATTTCGTGCTATAAAAGACGGAATTGAATATCTGACCGTTGGTTTTGTTGTTTTTAAGGTTGATGAAGATAAAAAGCTTTGTGGCATAAACGGTGCTTTTAGTATTTATAATGATGATGAAATTCTTACCGATATCAAACGTGGTTTCGGAGTTACAGATGGTTTAACAGGACTTTCTCTTCCTAAACAGTTTGAGCACGATGTAGACTCATATCTGAAAACTAATCCCAATTCAAAAAATCTTATGATTTTTATTGATATTGACGATATGAGTATGTGTAACAATATTTTTGGTTATGAATACGGTAATGCTCTTATTAAGGAGTTTGCCGGTAAGCTCAGAGGTATTAAATCTAAAGATAAGCTGATATGTAAAGCAGCATCGGATAAATTCTGTCTGTTTGTAAAGGATGTTACTAATCAGCCGGAGATGGTTGTTTTTATAGAGAAATTACATAATCTTTTAAAGAAGCCTTACCATACAGCTACAGAGAATGGTTTCTTTACTGCTACTATGGGTATTTCTCGTTATCCTAACGATGGAGCAACATACAAGGATTTAGTTTTTGCTGCTGAATACGCTTCGAAATCAGCGAAAACAACAGGCAAAAACGCCTATGCCTTCTACAATAACGGAATGAAATTCCTTGCTACATATTCGGTAAACTACGATGATTCAAACCGTTTTGTTTCAAAAACAGAATATGAGCCCAAATTCGCTCCTATTGTCGATGCAGTTACAGGGGAGTTAGTATGTTATGACTATATTCCTTTTGCTATGTTTAAGGATTCTATATCTGTTACATCAGAGGTTTATTATGAGTTGAATAAAAATGCTTCAACCCGTAAAAATCTTAGTATGATTTCTATAAAATCATTGCTACTTACTGCTATAAGTATGAAAAAAAGTGGTCAGAAGGTTCCGCCACTTTCAGTTTATACAATGATTTTGCCGGATGATATGCCCGGTGTTATCCAGGAGCTTTCAAATTTCGTGAAAGAAAATGATTGCTCAAACCTTGATGTTTGTATCATTTTACCACAGGATTTCTTAGAAAATGTTTCATTAAGAAAATTAAGAACTTTTTCTGAGTTTATAAAGGAAATGGGCTTTTCTTTAGGTTTATATCTTATTGGTACACGCTATATCCATAACAATTGCTATGTTTCTGATATTTTCGACAGATATATCCTTACGTCAGAATTTATTGCAAAAACCCTTGCTACCGGTGCCACAGAGAAAAATATTTCTTATGCTGCTGATACACTCAATAATCTGAAGACATTTGTTAAAGAAATTACCATTCCCACTAAATTGGAAGATTTTGAAATTGAAATGCTTCTCAAAGCGGGAGCAAAGCCTTTTTCAAGCGCAGGTAAAGCTGTTTTTGGAACTAATGCTGTTTTGGAAGATTTTGCAATCAGAAATAAAAAGCTTAGTAAAAACGTTAAAATCTCCAAAGCCAAAATTGCTGAAGTCGATAAGGATATGCTTTATTTCGACTTGGTAAAGAGTCCCTGTGCTATTTTAACAGCTGATATTAAGAATGATGTTATTTATATGTCGCCTAATTCAAACGATGTTTTCGGTTTCGATATTATTGATTACTTCAGCAAGCAAGAAAAGGTCGAGGTTTTATCTTTTGTTCATCCCGATGATGCGAAGGTTGTATATAATGCATTAGTTAACTCGCGTATTAATCTTTCACTTACTAATACTACTGTCAGACTTTCTACATTGAGCGACAGAAAGCATTACAGAAACTATAGCGCTAATTTCCTTTGTGTTATTGATGAGGGTGGTACTCCTATAAGATACCAATGCTTCATTCATAGAATTTCAGAGTAGATCCCGTATTTCTTCTAAAATTCTTTTTTCAATTCTTGATACATACGAGCGTGATATTTTTAGCTCCTTTGCAATTTCTTTTTGTGTCAACGGGTTTCTTCCGTCTAAGCCATATCTTTTAATTATTATTGTTTTATCACGCTCGTCATTTATATTGTTGATTATATCAATCAGCTTTATAAGCTTGCTTTTAGTGTCGATATCATCCACTATTGTGTCATCAATTGCGATTATATCCATTAGCGTTAATGGGTTGCCTTCGCTGTCTGTGTCAATTGGCTCACTGAATGATATTTCTTGTGAAAGCTTTTTGTTGTTTCTGAAATACATAAGTATTTCATTTTCGATGCACCTTGCACAATATGTAGCTAGTTTAGTGCCTTTTTGTGGATTAAAGCTATTGATTCCTTTTATAAGCCCAATAGTGCCTATTGATATTAAGTCATCTTGTTCACTGTAGTTGGAATAGTATTTTTTTACAATGTGAGCAACAAGCCGCAAATTATGTTCTATCAGCTTTTTTCTTGCTTGTTCATCACCCTGCACAAGCTTTTCTAAAAGCTCGTTTTCTACCTTTTTGGGTAATGGCTTCGGAAATGCTTCGGTGTCTGTTACATGAAGAATCAAGCAAAGCATATTACTTATTAGGTATATAAAATTCATTAAATCACCCCAATAAACTATATTCTTAGTTTCGGGGATAAAGAAGAGGTTTTATGAAAAAGATTGAACAATACCGTACAACGGTACGTGTTACTGCAATTACAATTTTGGATTTATTGCTTACTGCAGTTTATTTTGGTGTGTGGATTACTGCATATAATCCCGATTTTGAGCATCCGTATATCGGTAAAGGACGTTTGTTTATTGCCGCTGTTTATTTTGGTGTACTCTTAATAACGAGCTTGATTCTGGGTGCTTTCCGAATTGATGAATTGCGAAAAAGCGAAATACTTTTTTATGAGGTTATAGCAATACTTTTTACCAATGCAATTGCATATACTCAGGTTTGTCTTATAACAGCCAGACTTGCCAATGTTATACCTTTGCTTTATTTATTGGTTGGACAGATTTTGATTTTGATTTTATGGACAAACTTTTCTTTCGGTGTTGTTCACAGACTTAGCCCACCTGAAAAAATGCTTATAATTTATGGTAGTCACCTGGCTACCGAAATCGTTTATAAAATGAGCAAAATTGAGGAGAAATATGTTATTACCGAATCTGCTAATGTTGATGAGGGTGAAGATACCCTTATGCAGCGAATCGACAGGTTTGACAGTATAATAATCTGTGATGTTCCTGCTCGTATGCGTAATGACCTTTTGAAATATTGTTATCAGCAAAATAAAAGTATTTATGTAGTTCCTAAAATTTCAGACATTGTTATCAGAAGTGCTTCTGATATCACATACTTCGATTCACCAATTATTAAATGTGGTTCTGTCGGTTTAACAGTTGAACAAAGGGCTATAAAAAGAATTATTGATGTAGTGTGTTCACTTCTTGCTTTAATATGTCTTTCGCCTTTGTTTATGGTTATTTCACTTGCAATAAAGCTTTATGATGGTGGTCCCGTTTTTTACAAACAAAAGCGTTGTACAAGGGATTTAAAGCCATTTAATATATTGAAGTTCCGTAGTATGATTGTTGATGCAGAGCAAAACGGACCCCAGCCTGCTGTTGATAATGACTCACGTATTACACCTGTAGGTAAAGTGATTCGTGCTTTAAGAATTGATGAGCTACCACAAATTATCAATATTCTTAAAGGTGATATGTCAATTGTTGGTCCAAGACCTGAAAGAATAGAGCATGTTGAAAAGTATTCTGCACAAATTCCGGAGTTTGTGTGCAGGTATAAGGTTAAGGGTGGTTTAACCGGTTATGCTCAGGTTTATGGTAAGTATAATACTTCACCATACAATAAACTGAAAATGGATTTAATTTATATACAGAATTATTCACTTGCCCTGGATTTTAAATTGATTTTAATGACGCTTCGTATTCTCTTTAAAAAGGATAGTACTGAAGGATTTGATAAAAAAGGAAGTAATAAATAAGTGAATTTATATTTTATGATTCTCGCCGGTGGTATCGGTTCCCGAATGCACTCACCGGAGCTGCCGAAGCAGTATTTGAAAATTGGTGAGGAGCCGATTATAATCAAGACTGTCAGGAATTTTATTGATTTTGGTTCATTTAGAGCAGGGGTTATATGTTGTCCCGTAGACTGGATCGAGTATACAAAGGCACTGTTGCTTGAATATGGTATTTCGACAGATACAGTTTTTGTGGTTCCCGGTGGTAAAAATCGTAATTCATCTGTTCAAAATGGTTGTCGTTTTTTTACAGAGAGCTTTAATATAGCAGCTGATGATATTGTTCTCACCCACGATGCTGTAAGACCTTTTATTGATTCCCGTGTTATAAGAGATAATATAGATGCCACGAAAGAATATGGTGCAGCAAATACAGTTATGCCGGTATTTGATTCAATAATCAGAACTGCAACAGGTGATTTCTTATCGGAGCATCTTCCAAGAAAAGAATTATATAGAGTACAGACACCCCAGAGCTTTAAACTAATGGAATTGGAAAATGTTATAAATTCTCTTTCGGAAGAGGAGTTAGAGGTATATACGGATGTTGCTTCTGTATTTGCTGACAGAGGCTTCAGAGTGAAGCTTGTTGAAGGTTTAGATAATAATATCAAAATAACAACACCATTTGACATAGCTGTTGCAGAAACTATTATTTCTAATCTACCTTAATTTATTTTTTAGATTATTATTTGTGTTAAGTAAAATAATAATTATAAATATATTTCCTATTTTTTTTAAAGGAGGCTTCCTTTATGGCTTTTAAACAACCAAAGCGTTCAGTTAAAACTAAAAAAGCAAAAAAGCAGCATAAAATACTTAAACGGTTCTTTTCTGTTGTTATGGTGCTTGTAGCAATTTGTCTTATTTGTGGTACTGTTGCTTGCACATATATTTACAAGTTTGCTGACGAGTACGTAAATGGTAAGAAAAAGATTGACCTTGAGGAATATAAGGCTAATCAGGAGCAGACAAGTATCATTTACGGTTATGATTCTAATAAGCAGCTTGTAGAGCTTTTACGTCTTCATGGTGCACAGAATCGTGTGTGGATTGACTATAAGGATATTCCTGTGGATATGATTGATGCTTTCCGTGATCTTGAGGACAAGCGCTTCAATGAACACAATGGTGTCGACTGGTACGGAACTGTTTTTGGCGTTGTTTCATCCGGCTTTGAACGTGGTGCTTCAACTATTACACAGCAGCTAATTAAGAACTTAACCAAGGAAGACGGTAGAACTGTATCCCGTAAATTCTATGAAATTCTTAATGCTTTAAATGTTGAACGTCACTATAGCAAGAAGAAGATAATGGAGTTCTATCTTAATACTGTTTACCTTGGAAACGGTTGTTATGGTATAAGAACAGCTGCAGAAAAATATTTTGGCAAGGATGTTGAAGATTTAAATGCAGCTGAATGTGCAATTATTGCATCAATAACAAAAGCTCCCGCAACCTTTGACCCATTAACTGAGGATGGTCTTGCTGCTTTGATTGAAACAGATGAGAAAGGTAATATCGGAAGACAGAAATATTGCCTTCAGTGTATGTTTAATGAAGGCAGTATTACTGAAAAAGAGTATAAAAAAGCTCTTAAGTATGACTTGGTATTTACTAATAGTGAAGAGTATAAAGGTAGCCAGGTAACTAAAACAGAAGATGATGACGACAAAGAATATACAGAAGATGATATTAAATATACTGACAAAACAGATAATAAAATGTCATCTTACTATGTAGAGTATGTAATTGATTCTGTTATTGAGGATTTACAAGAAGAATATGATTTAACATATAACGAAGCTTGGAAGAAGGTTTTCTTTGGTGGTCTTCGTATCTATACTGCAATTGACCTTGATGTCCAGGAAGCAGCAGAGAATGTTTATGTTAACAGAATAACCTTCCCGGAGGAAAAGCCTACAAAGGAAAAACCGGCTGTTCAGTCTGCAATTACCATTATGGATTATAGTGGTAGGGTTGTGGCAATGGTAGGTGGAGCAGGTGAAAAAGACACCTTCCGTGGTCTTAACAGAGCTGCTGATTCACCTCGTCAGCCCGGTTCAGCTATTAAGCCTATTTCTGTGTATACACCTGCTATCGAAAATAATGTTTGTACCTGGTCAACTAAGGTGCAGAATTATGGTATAAGACTTGGATCTTCCCGTTGGCCGGTTAACTATGGTGGCTCCTATGGTTCTGCAACCAATTTTGTAACTGTACAATCTGCTTTGGCACAATCTCTTAATACAGTACCGGCTCAGTTGATGAGAAGAATCGGTCTTGAAACAAGCTTCGATTTCCTTGTTGATGATTTAAAAATATCTACTTTTGTTACTGATGAGGATGACCCTGACTACGATGGTAATTTCTCAACACTTTGTGTTGGTGGTGCAAGCGAGGGTATGACCACTCTTGATATGACAGCTGCCTTTGCTATTTTCGGTAACAACGGTTACTATTTTGAGCCATATTGTTATTACAAGGTTACAAATAACGACGGTACAGAAACACTGCTTAAATCAGGTAATAGTGATGGTGAGCAGGTAGTTTCCGAAAGTACAGCAGGTGTTATGCGTCAGCTTCTCAGAACTGTTGTAAATGGTGGTACTGGTGGTGGTTATGGTGTTAGTGGTTTTGATACCTTTGCCAAAACCGGTACAACATCTGATGATAAAGACCGTTGGTTTGTTGGTGGAACACCTTACTATGTTGCAGCTGTTTGGTATGGTTATGATGAACCGAGACCTATAACTAATACTTCCGGTAACCCCGCAGGTAAAATTTTTAAGGCTATTATGAATGATGTTCATGAGGATTTGGAATATATGTCTTATCCAAGTGCCAGTGGTGTTGTTGTAAGGTCTTACTGTAAAATCACCGGTGATATAGCTTCACCAACCTGCGCAGAAACGGGTACAGGTTATTACAAAGCTTCACATATTCCTGTGAAATGTAAAAACTGTGCAATGATACACGCAATCGGCTCTGAAATTCCCGATGAGGTAACAGCGCCTTCTGCAACAGAAGAAACAACAAAGAAAAAGAAGAAAGATAAGAATAAAAAGACTACAAAACCTTCTACAACTGTCAAGCCTACACAGGCTCCGACAACTACACTTCCTTCTACAACAGTTGAAATACCAACTGAAACTGAAGATGTAGCAACCTTGCCTGAAACAACAGAAGATGTAGTAGTGGTTTTAGATTAATAAAATTGGCTGATAGATTTTCTATCAGCCCTTTTTGAGGTATAATTATGGTAATATTATCTGTAGATTACGGTGATAAAAGAACAGGTATTGCTGTTTGTGATAAGCTTGAGATGTTGGCATCTCCGGTTTGTGTAATAACTGAATGGAACCAGAATACTTTGGCTCAAAAAATAGTTGATTTAGCAACTGAAAAAAAAGCCGAACAAATCGTTATAGGTTTACCTAAAAATATGGATGGCTCTAAGGGCTTTCGTGCTGATGCTTGTGAAGAGCTGGGTAGTGTTATTTGTGGTTTAACAGAAATACCTGTTGTATTCTGGGATGAAAGGCTTACAACAGTTTCTGCTCATAGAATACTTAGCGAAAATAATGTAAGAGGCAAAAAACGAAAAAATGTAGTCGATGCTGTAGCTGCAGATATTATTTTACAGGATTACATAGACTCAAGAAAAAATAGATTATAAACCGAGGCTTTTTGTATGTTTAAAAAGAATAAAAAGATAACTGAAAATACAACAGAAAAAGAAAATGAGAATATAATCTTTACTCCTACGGTTTATACAGCTGATTATATTCTCGGTAAAGCACTTGACATAGGGGAGAATATACTGCGTTGTGGTGGTGAATCTCACAGAATCGAGGATACTATTGAACGTATCTGTTCTGCCTATGGTGCTGTTCACACTGATGTTTTCGCATTACCGTCGCTTGTAGTTGCCGGTATAAGAATGGCAGATGGCACAACAGCATCCCAGGTAAGACGAGTTTATAAAACTACTAATAATATGTATAAGCTGGACGAAATGAATACTATTTCCCGTGATGTTTGTAGTGGGAAAATTTCTTTGGAGGATGTTGAAGAGAAGATTCATAACGCCTTACATAATAAACCATTTCCAAAGTATTTATCAATTGTTGGTGGAATCATCGCAGCTGGTGGTTTTGCAGTTTTCTTTGGTGGTAATTTATGGGATGCACTTGCAGCTGCTATTGCCGGTTTTTTTGTTTCTGTTATGAACAGACATAAGGTTAACCTTATGAATAAGATGCTTTATACAGTTGCACAGTCTTTTGTAGGGGCAATTTGTGGATTGTTACTTGTACATTTTGGTATAGGGCAAAATATAGATATGGTTATGATAGGTACTATTATGCTTCTGATACCGGGCTTAGCATTTGGTAATGCTGTAAGGGATTTGTTATTCGGTGATACTGTCTCAGGTATTATCCAGTTAGTGCAGGCTGTTTTAACTGCTGTTATGGTTGCTTTTGGTTATATAGTTGCTATTATGTTTTTCGGGAGGGTGTTTTAATTGGATGCTATTTTAATTAAAATTATTGCAGGTACAATAAGCACTCTAGGTTTTGCAATTCTTTTTCGTTTAAAGCCATCACACTGGCCTTTTGCAGTGTTAGACGGGTTGTTTGCTTGTGTTTGTTACTTTGCCTTTACAGAGCTTTTTGGAGGCAATTTCCTTCCTAATCTTTTAGCTGCTTTTGTTGCATCTGTTTTTGCAGATCTTTTTGCAAGAGTTTGCAAAGCGCCATCAACTGTTTTTATACTTCCAGGTTGTATTGCCCTTGTTCCCGGTGGAACTCTTTATTACGCTATGAGTAATCTGCTTTCTGAAAACAGGGAGGCTGCTCTTGAGTATTTTTTGATTACATTAACGGTTGGTATTGGAATTGGTGGTGGCATCATCGCAGCTTCTCTTTTGAGGGTAATGGTCATTGCTATTTCAAAAAAGTTTAACAAGAAGAAAAAATAAATCAACTTTCTTATTGACTTTATTAACTAACAGTTTTATAATTTTTTGTATAATTATTCGTTTTTGTGAATTTTTATAAAGCGTTTTTTTATTAAAGGAGGCCTACTATGGAACGCTATTATCAACCCGAGATTGAAACTGCCAGCAAAGAACAGATTAAAGCTTGGCAGGATGAACGTCTCGTTAAACAAGTTAAGCATGTATGGGATAATGTACCTTATTATCGTGCAAAAATGGAAGCAAAGGGCGTTACTCCCGATGACATAAAAGGTACACAGGATTTACATAAATTACCCTTTGTAACAAAAGACGATTTAAGAGAGTGCTATCCCTATGGTCTTTTGGCAAAACCATTATCAGAGTGTGTAAGAATACAGTCTACATCAGGTACAACAGGTAAACGTGTTGTTGCTTTCTATACACAAAAGGATATTGACCTTTGGGAAGATTGCTGTGCTCGTGCTATTACAGCTGTAGGTGGTACAAATGAAGATGTATGCCAGGTTTCTTATGGTTATGGTCTTTTTACAGGTGGTCCCGGATTAAACGGTGGTAGTCATAAGGTTGGTTGCCTTACCGTTCCCACTTCCTCCGGTAATACAGAACGCCAGATAATGTTTATTAAGGATTTGTCCGCAACTATACTTTGCTGCACACCTTCTTATGCTGCTTATCTTGGTGAATCTATGAAAGAAATGGGGCTTACTCCTGAGCAAATTCCGCTTAAAGCAGGTATTTTTGGTGCAGAGGCTTGGAGTGAAGAAATGAGAAGAGATATCGAGAAAACTCTTGGTATCAAAGCCTATGATATTTATGGTCTTACAGAGCTTTCCGGTCCCGGCGTTTCATTTGAATGTTCTGCTCAGAATGGTATGCATATTAACGAAGACCATTTCATTGCTGAAATTATTGATCCCGATACAGGTGAGGTTCTTCCGGAGGGTTCAAAGGGTGAGTTGGTATTTACCTCAATTACAAAAGAAGCTTTCCCGCTTCTTCGTTACAGAACCAAAGACATTTGTATGCTTAATTATGAAAAATGCTCTTGTGGTCGTACATTTGTTAAAATGTGTAAGCCTATGGGCAGAAGCGATGATATGCTTATTATCCGTGGTGTTAATGTATTCCCATCACAGATCGAAACAGTTCTTCTTAATCAGGGCTATTCTGCTAACTATCAGATAATTGTTGATAGAGTAAAGAATACTGATACACTCGATGTTCAGGTTGAAATGACGCCTGAAATGTTCACAGACAATATGGGCGAAATTGACCGTAGACAGAAAGAAATTGTTGATGGTCTTCGTTCAATGCTTGGTATTTCTGCTAAGGTTACCCTTGTTGCACCTAAATCAATTGTTCGTAGTGAAGGCAAAGCAGTTCGTGTAATTGATAAGAGAAAAATATAAGGGGGAAATGTTATGAGTATTAAACAGATTTCAGTTTTTGTCGAAAATAAACCCGGTTCAATGAGCGCAATGACAAGCGTTCTGGCTGAAAATAATATTGATATGAGAGCACTTTCACTTGCAGAAACAGGTGATTTTGGTATTGTTCGCATTATTGTCAAAGACCTTTATAAGGCTACAACTGTTTTGAAGGATGCAGGTTATATTCATTCCTTAACTGATGTTTTAGGTGTTAAAATCCCCGATGTTCCCGGTGGTCTTAATAAGGTTTTAAATATCCTTGAGGGTAAGGGTACAAATATTGACTATATGTATGCTTTTATGGGCAATGGTGTAACAAAGCACGCTTATATGATTTTCCGTGTTGAAGATGTTGCTTCTGCGCAAAGTGCCCTTGTTGAACAAGGTATCCATATGATTACAGCTGAAGATATTGAAAAGCTTTAATGTTGTAATTAAATTGACCTGTCACATTAATGTGGCAGGTCTTTTAATATTTCAGTAAAAAATGGTTAATCTATCATAGAAAGGATGATTTTATGATAGAACAAGATACAATAAGACTCCTAAGAGAGTGTGACGCAGGTGTTAAAATGGGTATTTCTTCCATTGATGATGTGCTTGGAGATGTAAAATCTGTAAAGCTGAAGGAATACCTTGTTAATTGTAAAGACGAACACATTAAGCTTGAAAGAGAAATACAAGAGCTTCTTCATAAGTATATGGATGAAGGCAAAGAGCCGAATCCGATTGCCAAAGGCATGTCCTGGATGAAAACTAATATGAAGCTGGCAGTGAAGGAGACTGACGAGACTATTGCTGATTTAATGACAGATGGTTGCAATATGGGTGTTAAATCTCTTAATAAATACCTTAACGAATATTGTGCTGCAGATGAAGTAACAAAGGATATTACCAAAAGACTTATAAACCTTGAAGAAAAATTAGCAGTAGATATCAGAAAGTATCTTTAAAAATAAAAGCTACCGAGAGTTTAGCTCGGTAGCTTTTGTAATTATTTCTGTAATTTCTTAATAAGAGCCTTACAGTCTTCCAAGTCCATAATTTTGGGAACGGGGTAGAGGGGATTACCTTCCATAAGAGCACGTTCTGCAATAAGCTGTATATCTTCATCTTTTATCTGCTCGAATTTTTCAGGAATACCCATTGTTTCGTTGAGCTTTCTTATAGCAGCAATGAAGTTCTTAGCTTTTTCACGGTCACCCTGTGCAGCACCGGAAACACTGGCAACATCGGCAAGCTCAGCAAGTCTCTTGTAAGCTGTCTCACCAAAATAATCAAGTACATAGGGAAGGATTACTGCATTTGCAAGACCGTGAGGAATGTTGTACATACCACCAAGGTTGTGAGCAATAGCGTGAACATAACCAACATAAGCTCTTGTAAAAGCAAGACCTGCATGGAATGAAGCAACAAGCATATTCTCACGAGCTTCAACGTTTTTACCATCTTTATAAGCAGTTTCAATATTTTCGAAAACAAGCTTTGTAGCAATAATAGCATCCTTTTCAGTTTGCTTTGTATTGCTGTGTCCTATGTATGCTTCAACAGCGTGTGTAAGCGCATCCATACCTGTTGTTGAAGTAATGTGAGGAGGTAGACCCACAGTAAGCTCAGGATCGAGGATTGCATATTTAGGGCGAAGAACAGGGTCCATAATGGAGTTCTTTTCGTGTGTGTCGGGATTGGAGATAACTGCAGCTATAGTACATTCTGAGCCTGTACCTGCTGTTGTGGGTACTGCAAAGAAGGGAGGGAGCTTCTTGAGAATTTTAAGAACGCCTCTCATATCAGAAGGTGTCTGTTTTGGCTTAACAACTCTTGCAGCAGTAACCTTTGCACAGTCCATAGGTGAGCCACCGCCGAAAGCAATAAAGCCTTCACAGCCATTTTCTTTATACATTTTAAGTGCATCTTCAACATTGTAAATTGTTGGGTTAGGCTGAACGCTGTCAAATACTGAATATTTAATACCCTCAGCTTCAAGAGCCTCAAACAAGGGGTTAAGAAGACCTAAGCCCATAAGACCCTTATCTGTAACAACAAGAACATTGTTAATTCCTTCGCTTTTAACAATGTTAGGCAATTCCTTAACAGAGCCTGCACCCTTAACAAGCTTTGGGGGAGTCCAATCAAGGAAATTAACAGCAAACTTCATTGTTTTCTGGTAACCTCTGTAATAAGCATGTTTTAAACTCATAATAAACCTCCGTCTATTTATTTGTTGAGATTATTAGTGATTTTTTCTTTTAAATCAGCTAATAAATCTTCAATCAATTTATCTTGCTTAGCCATACCATCTTTTAAGAAGGGGAAGGCTTTGAATAATCTGGTTTTTGATTTGCTTTTTATACTTTTAAAATCAGTTATAAATTTTTCGTATTGGGTGTTTAATTCGTTGAATTTATCATTCAGTTCTTTTCTTAAAGCCGTGGAATCACTCTCTGATTTACCACCAATTGTTGTATAAACAAGTACAGCGAATTCGCTGACATCTTCTGAGATTTTCATAAATTTACTTGAAATATCACGAATACCAAGAGCGTTTATAACAGTATCTAATAAATCAAAAGCAAAAACAGTTAAGAAAATATAGGTTAATATATTTCTTGAGTTTTCGCTTACCTGACCAACAAGATAAAGGTCAATTACTGGCTCCAGAATGAAAACAAAAAGACACGAACAGGTACCCCAATAAAGTGTGTGGGTTAAACAAATTCTACCTTGAATATTAAACTTCTTGTTGGAATAATCCCACCAACGTGCATTGAATAATTTTTCCATAATATAGCTTGTCATAAATTCAACTATATCACAAAGTATAGCACCGGCGACAAAAATTAAAAGCTCGTTTAAATACAGGTTTTTTGTAAGGTGTCTAAGAGGTGTTAAGGCTATCATCATAACCAAAGCACCTGTGCCGTATATTGGGCAGATAGGACCTCTTAAAAAGCCCCTGTTAATCCATTTTTTAGGGCGTATTGAACAGTAGCAGGATTCAAAAAACCAACCGATAAAGCTATAAAAGAAGAAGTAGAAGATGTAATCTAAAACAGTCATTCTTCACCACCTATTCCGGTCAGACTGTGAAACTTTTTACGGTATTTTTCAGAAGATGAATATATCATTTCTATTGTGGCACAGTATTTATCCATTGAAGTAACCACAAAGCTTTCTAAGTATTTTGGTGGTACAACAGTTAATGGCCACATATGCTTTTTTATTATATCTTCTTCTTTTTTATTTAGAGTTCCACAGAGGTAATAAGCATTTTTTAATGCTGTACCCGGATGTCTGTAACCATGTAGTTTGTGACTTAAATCATCTTCTCGCCAATCGTAATAGAACAGATCATGCATTGTTGCAGCTCTTGCTGTACTTTTATAATCTAGTCCTAGCTTACGGGAAACTAAAAAGCTTAAATATGCAACACTCCGAATGTGCTGAAGTCTGTTTATTTTGAAATGTTGTTCAAAACCACTTAGCTTCTGTAATTGAGGGGAGTTATAAATATCTCCTGCACATTTTAAATAATTTTCCCAATCAGGGGTATCCATGCGATAAGAAGAAATATAAGCCTTGTATAACTTACTCATAATTATTTCACGATCTTATGGAATACTTTTTTACCCTTTTTGATGATTACATAACCTTTATCAAAATCAGAAAGGGGAATTATGTACATCGGGTCAGTAACCTTAACATCGTCAACGCTTACGCCACCCTGCTGAATAAGTCTTCTTGCTTCACCACGAGAAGGACAGAGACTTGCTTTGCATAAAGCATCAATAATGCCCAGACCATCAGCTGAAAAATCTTCTGCTGTAAGCTCTGTTGAAGGCATATTTTCTGCATTACCTGCGCCACCGAAAACTGCTTTAGCAGCTTCCTGAGCTTTTGTTGCTTCTTCTTCACCGTGAACAAGGTTTGTTAGCTCATAAGCAAGAATTTCTTTTGCTTTGTTAAGTTGACTGCCTTCCCATTTGTCCATTTTGTCAATCTGTTCAAGAGGAAGGAAGGTGAGCATTCTGATACATTTAAGTACATCATCATCAGAAACATTTCTCCAATACTGATAAAATTCATAAGGAGAAGTTTTGTTGGGATCAAGCCAAACAGCATTACCTGCTGTTTTACCCATTTTCTTGCCCTGTGAGTCTGTAAGAAGGGTAATTGTCATAGCATGAGCATCTTCACCAAGCTTACGACGTATAAGCTCAGTACCACCAAGCATATTACTCCACTGATCGTTACCACCAAACTGCATATTACAGCCATAGTGCTTGAAGAGGTAGTAGAAGTCATAGCTCTGCATAATCATATAGTTGAATTCAAGGAAGGAAAGACCGTTTTCCATTCTTTGCTTGTAGCACTCAGCACGAAGCATATTGTTAACAGAGAAGCAAGCACCAACCTCACGAAGAAGCTCAACATAATTAAGGTTAAGAAGCCAGTCGGCGTTATTAACCATCTGTGCTTTACCTTCACCAAATTCAATAAAGCGCTCCATCTGATGCTTGAAACATTCTGCGTTATGGTCGATATCTTCTTTAGTGAGCATTTTTCTCATATCGCTTCTGCCGGAGGGGTCACCAATCATTGTAGTACCACCACCAATAAGTGCGATGGGTTTATTACCTGCCATCTGAAGGCGCTTCATAAGTGTAAGTGCCATAAAATGACCTGCTGTAAGGCTGTCGGCAGTGCAGTCAAAGCCGATATAGAACTTAGCTTTACCTGCGTTTATCATTTCACGGATTTCGCTTTCGTTTGTTACCTGCGCAATAAGTCCGCGAGCGACTAATTCTTCGTAAATTCCCATTTGTAAAACTCCTATGTAATATTATTTCATACAAAATAAATTATATTACATTATAATAGGAAAGTCAACATTTATAACTTATTTAAATTTCTTGACAAAATATGTAAATGTGTTATCATATAGTTGTGAAACTTCAGGGCGGGGTGCGATTCCCCACCGGCAGTAAAGTCTGCGAGTCTTTTGACTGAACAGGTGAAATTCCTGTACCGACGGTATAGTCCGGATGAAAGAAGATTTCAGAAGATAATATCTTTATTTGAAACCTTTATTTTCGCCCTGAGTCTTTCAGGGCGAGTTTTTTTATTGAAAGGGTGTTTTTATGAAAAACCAATCCAGGTACACTAACAAACAAAAGCTTCAAAGACTTACTACTGCTGCTGTTTTGGCAGCACTGTCACTTGTGCTTATGGTAACAATCAGATTTCCGATTTTTCCGTCTGCACCTTTTTATGAAATGGAATTTGCAGATGTTCCCATTCTTGTTTGTTCAGCAGTTTTAGGACCTGTATATGCGCTTGCAAGTCTTTTCGTTGTTTGCCTTGTTCAGACTCTTACTGTTAGTGCATCCAGTGGTATAATAGGCTTTTTAATGCACTTTTTATCCTCAGGTCTTATGATTCTTACCTTACATTTCGTTAAGAAAAAAATAACGGGATTAAAAGGCGCATTTATTTCCGGTTTATGTGGTGTTCTAGTAGTTGTTCTTGTTATGATTCCAATGAATATCTGGCTTACCTCTGTATTTATGAATCTTGATTTTACAGCATTTATTAAAGGTTTTTTAGGTGTTTGCGTTGCTTTTAACTTGATTAAAGCAGGTGGAAATATTGTTGTTTTTAATATAATTGCACCTGTTGTTTTGAAAGAATACAAAAAACTGTTTAAAACCAAATAATAATCAGTTTTTCTATTGACAAAATCAGATAAAATTAATACAATTTATTAGTTAAATCTTCACGAGTACCTTCGGAGGGCATTATGGTTTTTGAAAAACTGAAAGAGTTAATTTGTGATTATTTTGAAATTGAAGAGGAAGACTTTACTCCGGAAGCATCTTTACTCAGAGATTTCGGATTTGATGAATTGGATATGGCTGATTTATCAATGGATGTTGAAGATGTATTTGAAATAGAAGTTACCGAGGATGCTCTTGATAACATCAAAACCGTTGCCGATTTAGTAAAATTTATTGAAAATAATATGAAATAAGAGGAAGAAAAAATGGCAGAACAGAAAAAAATGGTTGAAGCTATCACTTCTATGGAGGTTGATTTTGCTCAATGGTACACAGATGTAGTTAAAAAGGCAGATCTTGTTGACTATTCAAGTGTTAAAGGCTGTATGATTATTCGTCCCTATGGTTATGCTATTTGGGAAAATATTCAGAGGATTCTTGACACAAGATTTAAAGAGTTAGGTCACGAAAATGTTTATATGCCTATGTTTATCCCAGAAAGTCTTTTACAGAAGGAGAAGGACCATGTTGAAGGTTTTGCTCCCGAGGTTGCTTGGGTTACACATGGTGGTAGCGAAAAGCTTGAGGAAAAGCTTTGTGTAAGACCTACCTCTGAAACACTTTTCTGTGAGCATTATGCTAAAATTATACAATCTCACAGAGATTTACCTAAGCTTTATAATCAATGGTGTAGTGTTGTACGTTGGGAAAAAACAACTCGTCCTTTCCTCAGAACCCGTGAGTTCTTGTGGCAAGAGGGTCATACTGTTCATGCAACTGCAGAGGAAGCAGTTGCCGAAACAGAGCAGATGCTTAACGTTTATGCAGATTTCTGTGAAAAATCTCTTTGTATGCCTGTTGTTAAAGGTAAAAAGACTGAAAGCGATAAATTTGCAGGCGCTGAAGCAACTTACGCTATTGAAGCTCTTATGCACGATGGTAAAGCACTTCAGGCTGCAACATCCCATTATTTTGGTGATGGCTTTGCAAGAGCATTTAATATGACATATCAGGATAAAGAAAACAAGCTTTCTTATGTTCATCAGACTTCTTGGGGTTGTACCACTCGTCTTATTGGTGCGCTTATTATGTCCCACGGTGATGACAATGGTCTTGTTCTTCCTCCTGATGTAGCACCTATTCAGGTTGTTATCCTTCCTATTGCACAGCACAAACCGGGTGTTCTTGACAAGGCTTACGAGCTTCGTGACCGTCTTGCTAAGAATTTCAGAGTAAAGGTTGATTCATCCGATAACTCTGCAGGTTGGAAATTTGCGGAATATGAAATGAAAGGTGTTCCTGTTCGTCTTGAAATCGGACCCAAGGATATTGAAAATAATCAGTGTGTTCTTGTAAGACGTGATAACAGAGAAAAAATCTTTGTTTCTCTTGATAACCTTGAAGAAAGCCTTAGCGCTACTCTTAAAGATTATGCAGAAGCTATATACAATAAGGTTCTTGAAAATCTTAATAAACGTACATTTGCCTGTACAAGTATTAATGAAATCAATACAAAGCTCAGTGAAAATGGCGACGGCTTCGTTAAAGCAATGTGGTGTGGCGAAGAGGCCTGTGAAGATAAGGTAAAAGAGCTTACCGGAGTTGGTTCACGCTGCATTCCTTTTGAACAGGAAAATCTTGCTGATACTTGTATTTGTTGTGGTAAACCTGCTAAGTATATGGTTTATTGGGGTAAGGCATATTAATTAATAGGTAAAAGATTAAAGTAAAACCCTTGAAGGAGTTTCCTTCAAGGGTTTTATATCATTTATATTAGCCTTTAACCTTGCCACCCTTCATTTTAATAAGCTCTCTGTAGCTTATTAACTCAACACCGTGGTCTTTAAGGTATTTATGTACATAAGGGTCTTTCATAAGCTGGTATTCCCATACTCTGTCAAGCCATCTGGCTGTAATGCCTTTAAGCTCATCTGTTTCGACAGACGGATGAACAAAGGTTTCTGTTACTCCGTTTTCCGGGATATCTGTCCATATTTTAAGGATTGTGTCACGGTAAACCTCGTAACTAACCCTCATATCGTCGTTCCAATCCGGGAATAGCAAGTAATCGGGGATAACAACATTGTATTTTTTACCCCAATATTTAGAAAGAATTGTAACTGCTGCGTATGCAACATATGGTGTACCTTTGGGGCAAATTCGTTTATCTGCTTTTGTATAAAGGCGATATGCGTAGCCATAGCTTCCACATATTTTTAGAGCAAGTTTTGAAAGACCAAGTCTTCCTGTATAATGACCATAGAGAGAACCCATATGGTTATCTATATGGCTGGGCTTCATACCCATTTTATGAGCAAGATCAATCTGTGCACGAACTTCTTTTTCGATGTCTTCTGAAGAAGCATTCTTTTCAACCTGATCGCTCTCGTGCCACATAAAGCCTTCTTCATCAAGAAGAGTTTTACCATCGGTTAATGGTTTCCAACGATATTTTCCCCATTCACTTGTGAGAGTGGTATGAACACCGATAGCGTATTCAGGATGGTCAATAGAGAACTGAACAGCATGTTCTGCTCCGGGGCAGGGCATCATAATAGTAGCTGATTTTAACCAACCACCCTGAAAGAGCTCTTCAACAGCAGTGTTAGCTGCGTTGCACATACCGTAATCGTCTGCATTTACAATAAGATATTTTGCCATAGCTTCGCCTTCTTAAATCAAAGTGTTGTAAATATTACATACACATACTATTTTATACATTTTTTAAAAAAAATCAATACTTTTTCTAAATAATATGCACAATATTCTTTACTTTATAAAAAATTGTGATAAAATATACTCATCAATTATAGAATAGGTGATTATATGAGTGATATTAAGCTTGGTGTGCAGCTGTATACCTTACGAGAGCAATGTAAGAATGCAATTGATTTTGAAAATACATTAAAATTTCTTCAAGGTATAGGCTGTGACGTAATTCAGATTTCTGCAATAGGCGATATTCATCCTGATATTGTTGCTGAGCTCGTTGACAAGTATAAAATGGATGTTTGTGTAACTCACAAACCGTATGATAGAATGAAAAATGACTTAGATGCATTAATACACGAGCACGATTTAATTAATTGTAAAAATATCGGTATTGGTGCAATGCCCGGTAACATTCACGAATCCTATGAAGGTGTTAGTGGGTTTATTCAGAAATGTAATGAAATAGGTAAAAAAATGCACGAAAATGGGAAACAGCTTTGCTATCATAATCACGCTTTCGAATTTGAAGTGTATGATGGCAAACGTACATTTGAAAGATTAATTGAAGAAACTACTGCTGAAACATTGCATTTTATTCCTGACACTTATTGGATGCAGGTGGGTGGTGTAAATCCTGCTGAATATATTAAGAAATTAAAAGGCAGAGTTGAGGTTTGTCATTTCAAGGATATGAGAATAGTTAATAACACCCAGCGCTTTGCTGAATGTGGTACCGGTAACCTTGATTTAGGTGCATGTTATCGCGCTTGTAAAGAAATTGGAGTTAAATATATTGTAATTGAACAAGATTTGTGTTATGATATGGATGTGTTTGAGTCAGTAAAAATTGGTTTTGAGGGATTACAACGCATTGCAAAGGAAAACGATTAATCGGAGGAAATAATATGAATCCAGTAATGAAGAAAATTATTTTTGTTATAGCTTTTATTCTTGTTGCTCTTGTTTTACCAATGGTTGTTATGTTGTTTTTTGTAGATACTGAAAGCAGATTTTCAACCTACATATTCGTATACGCACTTATTATATTCAGTGTGTTAGGTTATATAATTGCAAGTGTTCGTTCTATGGAAAAAGCATTAGAGAGTGCTTTAGAAGAAATAAAAATGCAGAATGCTGCAATAGCTTATAAGATTTCAAATACAGAGCTTGAGGAACCAAAAAGAAAAGAAGAAAACAAGGTTGAAGAAAAAAATACTTTTAATATTCCCTTGAATCCTGCCGAACCTCTTATAGTTGCTGAACCTAAAGCAGCTCCCGATCCTAAAAAAGTTATTGATGATAATTTTGATGATTTTAAATAAAGTACTATAAATAAATTGAGAGTATTCAGAAAAGTGTTTTCTGAATACTCTTTTTGTATACTTATTTAGTTTATTACCAAAGTCAGATTACTCATTGGATAAGAGCAGCAAGGGTGAATAATTCCGTGGCTTGAATCGGCAAGTCGTCTTAAATCGATTCCTTCGGGAATAAAAACGTTTCCTGCAATAAGCCTTGCTCTGCAAAATCCACATTCACCTGAACGACATGATGAATATGCTGTTATTCCCTCTCTTTCAAGTGCAACCAGAACGGTTTCTTCGGTAGAACAGGGGATTGTTGCAATAACCTGTTCGTCCTTTATTACCTTGCAAAAATAGGTTTTACCAATTTCATCTTTGGGAAAATCCTGTAGGCTTGAAGGAACGGGGATTTGTCCACTTAGTCCATAGCGAATATATTTCTTTTCAAGCTTTAGCTCTGAAATTTGAGGTGTAATTATGTTGTATAAGGCTGTAGACCCGTTAACAAATATACTGTATTTTGTTGCGGGAGCATATTTTTCAATAAGGCTTTTGGTAACAAAACCTCTTTCACATTTTTCGGCTCTTTCGTCACTTAAAACATAAACCACTCTGAATTTGTTGCAGGCTTCTGCAAGAGCAGATAAACGTTCTGTCATTATAGTTTCGTTTTTTTTGCGTGCAGCATAAAGAAGTGTAAGGTCAATATCTATGGTTCCGTCAGCGATGGCTTCAGCCATTGAAAGAAAAGCTGAAATTCCGTTAGCATCACAAACCCCAATAATGTTCTTTGAATCACGTAGCTTCTGGTGATAAAAATTCCCTTTTGGTGCTGATGCAGTTATTTCAGTACCCTTTGTCCAGGTATTAAAAATGTATGTCGACGCAAAACCGTTAGGCTGTTTTCTGACGATAATTACATATTCATCTTCTACAGATCTGAGAGGAGAAGAACAAAGAGTGTAAGGTCTGGTAACAACAGCAGCTCCAATGTTCAGTGTTAAACTGATGTATTGACCGGGACGGAAATATGCAAGCTTTGCAGTACCGTGTGCAGTATCAGGTTCAAGCACATAAGCCCGAACATCTTTTGATATTTCAGCAACCTGTTTAACCTTCAGATATTGTGTTGTGGGGTGCAGAAAGTTTGCTGCAGAGTTTACAGCAAAATTTGCATTAATTGGTGTTTCAGGGGCTTCCTCTATGACACCTTTACGTAATTTAGGAAGATTTATAAAATTCTTCAAATCTCTAAAAGAGGAGTCAACCTTGATTTTATTTTTCATCGGTTTTTTCCTCCTTGTTTTCTTCACATATATCGTTCAATGTTGCAAATGCGGCATTTCTACCCGAGGCAATGGCGGAACTAATTCCTGAAAGCTGGGCACCCCAACCACCACAAAAACGAAGGCCTTTTGCATCACAATCACTTGCTTCAGTCATAATTCTTGGAACAATACCATCCCAATCATCACCATAATAACCATATACAGTACCTTGAGGGGTGTATGTGTATCTTGCGAAGGTAACAGGGGTTGCAACCTCTAATTCTTCGATGGAATTGTGTATTGTAATTCCTGTGGCATTTTCAAAATTCGCAATCAAGCGGGCTGCAAGTAAATCCTTTTCGTCAAAATAATTTTCAGGATTTATATCAGCCCAACAATTATCACTATAAAGGGTTGTAATGCAAAGTAATGTTGTGCCCGCCGGCGAGCAAGCCGGATTAGCGTTATTCAGACAAACAGCAACCTGTGCATTATTTGAGTCAATGGATTTCATTAAATTATATTGATTAACAGAATTTGCTGTATCAGTTATAAAGTATGAATGCTCGTTAATGCCTAAGTCTTTAGCCGAACGGTTCAAACCTAAATACAGACAAGCTCCTCTCATACCAAAAGAACGAGCATTAGTACGTTTCAATGCACTTGTAGGAACATCCTTAGTCTTTATCATTTTACCGTATGCTGTTGTAGGTGAGCAGTTAGCGATTATATGGTTACACATAATTTTTTCGCCATTTTTTAGTATAACTCCCGCTGCTTGTCCGTTTTTTAATAAAATTCTTGATACGTGGGAATTGTATCGAATTTCGCTACCATTATCTTCAATGTAAGTAGCAAGCGCCATACTCATTTCGTAACTTCTGTAGATGGGGGTAACAGCTCCATATTTCAGATACATATAAACCATTGAAATATAATGAGTAAAGCTTAATCTATCACAGTCTACACCAAGATAAAGCCAGTAAGCAGTAAAAATATCCTGTGCTTTTTTAGGTACTTTTAAAGCATCTAAAACCCTGTTTACAGAGTAGGGCGCTGTTCTTATAAAATTACCGTGCTCCTTTAAAACTTTTCTTAATGTACTGATATTTTTCTTGAATTCAAAATTAGCTAAAATCTCACAGGATGATACAATTTCCTCTGCTAAATTAAATAGCTTTGTCATTGATGGCTTGCTTCCGGGAACATATTCTTCCATTTTCTCAATGTAGTTGTCTATACCAAACGGCATTATAACGTCTATATCTGATCCATCGGAAGCTTTAGTTATTAATCTGTAGGCTTGTGGTATGTCTATCCATTTTATTTTATCAGATATACCGAGATAATCAAAAATTTTACGCACGTCACCAGACTCCGAAGCTTTTCCAAAGCCACAGAGCTGATGAAGACTGATATCAAATTCAAATCTCCCCCTGACAAAGCTCGAGGCAAAACCACCGGGGGCGTTATGGCGTTCAAGTAAAAGAACTTTTTTGCCTTCTTTGGTAGCACAAGCAGCGGCAGTTAAACCGCCGCAACCTGCACCTATAACTATAATATCATAGTTGTTTTCTGACATATTTATTTAATCTCCGAAAGTTTTACGGGTCTGCCTTCGTTAGCTGATTTTTCAGCAGCAAGAGCAATCTTGACTGACTGAAGACCTGCATGGATACCAACAGGTGTTTCTTTGTCATTTATACAGCAGTCAACAAACTGTCTAACCTCTTCTGAGAACGAACCCATATATCTTTCAAGGAAGAAATAAAGGGGCTTTTCACCTGTTACTCCGTTAGCATCAGAAATAACTGCTGTTGAAAGTGTGTCATTTGTGGTTGCAACCATACCCTTTGAACCGAAGAGCTCTGCTCTCTGGTCATAACCGTACATTGCTTGGCGAGAGTTATCGATAACTGCAAGAGCACCATTTTCCATTTTCATTGAAATGATGGCAGTATCAAAATCGCCGTACTCACGGATGCTGGGATTGATAAGTGCATCTGCATAAACATAAAGCTCTTCAACATCGCTGTTTGTAAGGAAGCAAGCCATATCGAAATCGTGAATTGTCATATCAAGGAAAATGCTTGCTGCACAGTAGCCGACAGGGGGAGCCTGAGGGTCACGAGATGTGATTTTAAGAATCTGTGCATCACCGATTTTTCCTTCGTCATAAGCTTTTCTTACAGCTGCAAAGTTGTGGTCAAAACGACGGTTGAAGCCAACCTGGAATTTAACCTCGGGATGAGCTTTAAGGGCTTCTGCTATTTCAAGAATTTTGTCAACTGTGTTTGCAAGGGGCTTTTCACAGAAAACGTGTTTGCCTGCATTAATAGCTTCTATTGAAATTGGAGCGTGAGTATCGGTTGAAGAACAAACCAGAACAGCATCAATAGTGTCATCTTCAATGATTTTCTTGTAATCAGTGTAGATTTTTTCAACGCCAAAGCCTTCGCAGAAGGCTTTGGTTTCGTCGTTCATAAAGGGGTCAGCTATTGCTGTTACAACTGCATTTTTAACGTGATATGAAATTGATTCAAGGTGAACCTTGCCGATGCGTCCTGCACCGATAATACCAATATTAAGCATAGTTATTATGTCCTTTCATTTATAAATTAAACAAATCAGATAGTACCGTCCCAAGTGGAAACTTCAGTCCTTTTGATTTCGTCTTCGTCAAACCAACGGGTTGTTACACATTTGCTTTCTGTGAAGAAGCGATAAGCGTCTTTACCAAGACAATGAAGGTCACCAAAGAAGGAATCTTTATGACCTGAGAACGGGAAGAAACCAATCGGTACCGGGATACCAACGTTAACGCCAACCATACCACCATGGGTGTGACGAGCAAATTCCCTTGCATAGTGACCGTTCTGTGTGAAAATAACAGAACCATTAGCGTAGGGGTTAGCGTTCATAACTGCAATACCCTCGTGGAAGTCTTTAACTCTTTTGATACAAAGAACGGGACCAAAAACCTCATCTCTGCCTATTGTCATATCTTCTGTAACATTGTCGAAGATTGTAGGACCAACGAAATATCCGTTTTTGATTTCTTCAGGAAGCTCGGGATTTCTACCGTCAAGAACAAGTGTAGCACCCTCTTTAACACCTTTTTCGATATCAGCAACAACCTCATCGTAGTGTTTTTTGTATGTAATCGGGCCAAGCTTAGATGTTTTATCAATAGATTTACCGACCTTAATATTCATAGCTTGTTTTTTAAGCTCTGCAACAAATTTATCAGCAATAGATTCCTGAACAACACAGCAGGAGAGAGCCATACAACGCTGACCTGCACAACCGTAAGCAGAGTTAATAATACCTGCAACAGTTCTTTCAATGGGTGCATCTTCAAGAACAAGAGCGTGGTTCTTTGCCTGACAAAGAGCCTGCACACGTTTACCGGCTTTTGCAGCTTTTTCGTAAATAAGCTTACCAACAGGTGTTGAACCAACAAAAGTGATACCCTTGATATCAGGATGCTCAAGAAGAGTATTGATTTCGTTTCTGGAGCATGTAACGATATTAACTACACCATCGGGTATTCCTGCTTCTTTGTAAAGTGCTGCAATTCTTAAAGCAGTTTTAGGAGTAAGTGAAGCTGCTTTAAGAACAATTGTATTACCACACGCAACACAAGTGGGAACCATCCAACCAAAAGGAATCATAGCGGGGAAGTTAACAGGTACAATACCTGCAAAAACACCCATAGATTCTCTGTAAAGAGTTGTATCAAAGCCTTTGGAAGCATCCATTAAGCTTTCACCCATCATAAGAGAAGGTACCTGTGTTGCAAGCTCAGTTCCTTCTTTTGCTTTAAGAACGTCACCTTCAGCCTCACTCCATACCTTGCCGTTTTCCTCTGCAACAAGAGTTGTAAGCTCTTCCATATGTTTAATAAGGAGATCACGAACATTGTAAAGAATCTGAGCTCTTTTAATTGCAGGAGTTGCACTCCAACCGGGATATGCTGCCTTTGCAGCTTCAACTGCTTCAAGTACCTCGTCATTTGTACAGCAGGGGGCGTGACCGGTTATTTCACCTGTGCTGGGGTTGTAAAGGTCGTACCATACATCAGTTTTTGATTCTTTAAACTGACCATTACAAAAATATTTGATTTTTTCAGCCATTTTAAATTACCTCTCTATTAAAGACCTGCTTTTTCAGCAATGTATTTTCTTGCTTTAAGTGCGTATTCAAAGGGATTAGCAACTGCAGGGTCCTGCTCGGCTTCTACAAGAACATATCCCTCATAATTATTTTCAGCGAGAACATCAAAAATAGGTGCAAAGTCAATTACACCGTCACCGGGAACGGTAAATGTACCCTTACGAACACCTTGGAGGAAGCTTTCACCATTGGCTTTTACATCAGCAATAACATCAGGACGGATGTCTTTAAGGTGAACGTGCTTAATGCGATTAATGTATTTTTTAAGAATATACATATAATCTTCACCACAATAAGCAAGGTGACCTGAGTCGAAAAGAAGGTTGAAAAGCTCGGGATCAGTATTTTCCATCATTCTGTCAATTTCTGCTGCTGTTTGCACAACAGTACCCATATGGTGGTGAAATGTAAGAGTGATCCCCATATCTTTTGCAACCTTACCAAGCTTGTTAAGACCTGTGCAAAGCATATCCCATTCTTCATCATTCATAACATATTTGTCATCGAAGATTGAAAGGTCTGTTCCCTGGATTGAATGTCCCTGTTCAGAAACACCAACAACCTTAGCACCCATTTCTTTAAGGAATGTAATGTGCTTAATGAACTCCTTTTCTGTTTCTTCGTAAGGCTTTGTTGTAAGGAAGGTTGAGAACCAAGCGTTGCAAATCTGCATACCACGAAGGTCAAGTGCTTTTTTGAGAACAGCTGTATCTTTGGGGTATTTGTTACCAACCTCACAACCTGTAAAGCCGGCAAGAGCCATTTCGGAAATGCACTGTTCGAATGTGTTTTCTGCCCCAAGGTCCGGCATATCGTCGTTTGTCCACGCGATAGGAGCAATACCGAGTTTTACTTTGTTTTTATCAAGCATCAGAATTTCCTCGCTTTTCTAAGATTTTCGTCTTTATTTTTGAAAGCAGTGTTTACTGCTTCTTTTGATGAAGTGGATGCAATGCCAACGTGCCACCAAGCTCCATAACCGTCGGTCATAGATTTTGGTAGAACTTTGATATCAATAAGGGTTGAAACGGGCTGTTTCTTTGAATCTATAAGAGCGGCTTCAAGCTCTTCGAGTGTTTTTGCAGTGTAGGTTTTGACACCATAGCCAGCAGCGCTCATTGCAAAGTCAATAGGAATAAGCTCACCGAGAAGATTTCCGTTTTCATCGCGTTTACGGAACTCTGTTGCGAGGTTACCTATACCATTTGACATCTGGAGATTATTAATACAACCAAAACCGGAATTATCGAAAAGAAGGACGTTAATTTTCTTGTTTTCCTGAATTGATGTTACTAGTTCACTATGAAGCATTAAGTAGCTACCGTCACCACAGAAAGCATAAACCTCTTTATCAGGCTCAGCCATTTTTGAACCAAGAGCACCTGCAATTTCGTAGCCCATACAGGAATAGCCGTATTCCATATTATAGGAATTTGGTGCATCCGTTGTCCACATTCTTTGCATACATCCGGGGAGAGAGCCTGCAGCAGCAACAGCAATAGCATCGTCATCAATTACTTTTCTGATAAGCGCAAGTGCAGAGGTTTGAGTAATTGTGCCACCGATTTTTTCAACGAATTCAGGAATTGTTTCTTCGTATCTTGCTTTAATAATGGGCTCAAAATCGTCGGAATAGCTATAAGTGGAAAGCCGTTCCATTTCTTCTGCCCAAGCTTTTTTTGCATCAGCAATTTCGGTTGTGTAAGCTGTTTTATATTCACCGACAGCTTTATCAAGGGCTTCAATACCAAGCTTAGCATCACAAACAGCTTTAACGGAAGAAAGCTTGTATGCGTCAAATCTGTCAGTATTGATTGTAATGAATTTAGCATCAGCTCTGAAAAGGGATTTGGAAGCTGTAGTAAAATCAGAAAAACGAGTGCCGATACCAAGAATTACATCTGCATCTTTAGCAATTAAGTTAGCTGAAAGGTTACCCGTAACACCAACGCCACCAAGGTTAAGTGTATGTGATGAAAGTACAGCTGATTTTCCGTTCTGTGTTTCAGCAAAAGGGATATTGTGTTTTTCACAGAAGGCTTCAACTGTTCTGCCGGCTTCTGAATATCTTACGCCACCACCGGCAATAACAAGTGGCTTTTTTGCTGCTTTAAGAATTTCTGCAATATCCTGAATTTCATCTTCAGCAGGAGCTATTCTTGTGATTTTATGTACTCTTTTTTCAAAGAAATAATCGGGGTAGTCATAGCTTTCACCCTCAACATCCTGGCAAAGAGCAATACAAACAGCGCCAGTGTTAGCAGTATCTGTAAGTACACGCATTGCATTAGTCATTGCGGACATTAATTGTTCAGGACGAACAATTCTGTCCCAATATCTGCAAACAGGCTTGTAAGCATCATTTGTTGTAACAGAAAGCGAATAGGGTTGTTCGAACTGCTGTAATACCGGGTCCGGCTGACGACAAGCAAAGGTGTCAGCAGGGAAAAGTAAGAGGGGAATATTGTTTACTGTTGCTGTAGCAGCAGCTGTAATCATATTCGCAGCTCCGGGACCTATAGAAGAAGAGCAAGCAATAATCTTTCTTCTGTTGTGTTGTTTAGCAAAGCTTGCTGCTACGTGTGCCATGCCTTGCTCGTTTTTACCTTGATACACTTTCAAAGAACCTGGGTTTTCATCAAGTGCCTGACCAAGACCACATACAATTCCGTGACCGAAAACGGTAAAAATACCATCAACGAATTTACTTTCCTTCCCTTCAAAGGAAATGTATTGGTTGTCAAGGAATTTTACAAGGGCTTGACCCATAGTCATAATAGCCATTTATACCACTCCTTATGAAATAATTAAAAATTTAATTTATTTTGTGAGCCATAAGTGTTCATCGGAAACAAAACGTGTAGTTTTATACCAAGGGTCATCTGGTAAGTGGCGAATCATCCAGATATAACACATTTCATAACCCGGGGCAACCACCTGTTGGTGATCATTTCCGTCGGTAATGTATACTGCACTTCCTTGCACACTTTTGTAAACATTATCACCTACAAAAGCTGCACCAAAGCCTTGTGGTTTGTCAAATTGATAGTAATATACCTCAGGTTGAGGATGGTGGTGTGGTGGGTAGCTTGACCAACGCCCCGGCTGGTTATAAACCTCACCAAGCACCATGTTTGAATAAGGTGCATTGTCGGGATCAAAAACTGTAGAAACAATTCTATAGCCTGTTCCTTCCCATTGGTCTTTGCCAAAATGCTGATACAAAATCATATCGGGGGTATAGAAAACAGGGGAAAATATTATATCGTTGTCTGTTTGCTGAATAAGTATTTCAGAGGTTTTATTTGCCTTTATTGAAACCTCTGTGCATTTTGGTACATGTAAGCAATATGAAGCTTTTACAAAAGGGGTTTCTCTTGTCATATTTTTGCTTTCGCCATCCCAGGAGATTTCAACATCGCCATAAAGTATAAGAAAAGCAGATTCACAATCCTCACTGTAAACTGTAAAAGCTTCGTTTTCTGAAAACTTTTTTACTTTAATATCCATAAGCATGTCGGAATGCTTGCCAGTCATTTCACAAATCGTTTTTATGCCATTTTCATTAAAGGACAGTTGTTCAAACATAATTAATCACCTTGTTTAGCTTTATCATCGGTTAAAACTCCACTTGAGCTTATTGGAATTGAATCGCCCAAGTAAGTTGGTGCAGGTTTAAAAATACACCATATAAAATCCTTACAGCGTGCTATAGACTCCCTTGTATTGTTATATGTTCTGACAGGTAAGGAGTAATTATACTGACCGTCGGCAGCAACACCATAGGCCTCCAGACCTAATTTCCTTGCATTATAAACAGCTCTGTATAAATGGTATTTTTGTGTAACAATTACAACCTTTTTTACTTGGAAAATTTCTTTAGCTCTGTACATTGATTCGTAAGTAGAAAAGCCGGCGTGATCCATAAAAACTTCTTCGGAAACAGCGCCTTTGTCTACAGCAAAGTCTTTCATAACATTGACTTCATCGTACTCGGTTCTTCCGTGATCGCCACTCATAAGTATTCTGTCTGTGCAACCGGCTTTATAAACCTCAACGCCTCGGTTAAGTCTTTCTTCAAGCATATGAGAAGGGGAGTCCCCCCATACACCTGCACCAAGAACAAGTACACAATCAAAGCTTTCTTTTGAGGCTTCCTCTACTGTTAAAAAGTATTTTGATGAAAATTCATACATATAAGCATTAATCAGAATAGGAATTTGCACAAAAATTAAAATCAAAAGCAAGATTAAGCTTACAGTTTTTTTGAATTTATCAGTAAATTCTTTAACCACGTGCAATCATCTCACCATACTCTTCTTTTTCTTTTTTTATAAATTCCTTTACTGCTTCAACGGAGGGCATATCCTGTGAGCAAGCGTGACTTGCTACGAGCATTGCTGCGCTTGCCGAACCAAACTCAAGTGCGTCAATGATTTCCCAGCCTTCAAATAATCCGTAAAGGAATGCTGAAGCATAGCCATCTCCACCACCAAAGGATTTAAGAAGCTTTACCGGGAAAGGCTTTATATTGTAGCTTTCTCCGTCGTTGGTGTATGCAGTTGAGCCATCCTTACCGTGCTTGATAATAACAATTTTTGCACCTTGTGAATGCCAGTAGGCAGCACTTGTTTTATCAGTACCATCAAGACCAATAAGCTTTTCAGTTAAGTTAAACTCTTCTCTTGAGCCAAGAATAATATCTGCCTTTGAAGCAAGGGTGGAGTAGTAAATTGCGATTTCATCGTTGTTTTTCCAGTTGTAGGCACGGTAATCTATATCAAATATAACAGGCACATTATTCTTTTTAGCTAGAATTGTTGCTTTCAGAGCAGCTTCTCTTGAAGGACTTTCACAGAGAGCTGTACCGGATATAAGTAGTGCTTTGCTTTTCTTTATGTATTCCTCGTCGATATCCTCAACTGATAATTTAAGGTCTGCAGCATTATTGCGATACATAAGAATTGAGCTTTCTGTTTCAGAAAGAATTTCAGTAAAAGTAAGACCAATTTTTTCACCATTCGTACAACGGGTGATATGTGAACAGTCTATACCCTCATTTTTAAAGAAGTTTTCAACGAAGGTACCTAATTCGTCGTCCGAAACTTTAGCAAAAAATCCGCATTTTTTACCAAGTCTTGAAAGACCTACAGCAATGTTGGCAGGGGAGCCACCAAGGTATTTTTTGAAGGTTGTGCTCTGTGACAGAGGACAGTAATAATCTGTAGGATTAAAGTCAACAGCTACACGTCCTAAAAGGATTAAATCGTATTCCTTCGAGTTGTCAAATTCAATGTATTTCATAATAAGCGCTCCTTATTTTGATTTTTTCCGTATTGAATATTTTGTTATGTTTTTTGTTTTTGTAAAAGTAAATACTTAACATAAGTTTACATTAAACGGGTCAGTAAATCAATATATATTTGTGAATTTTATTAATAAAATTGTATATATATTAAACATAAGTAAAAACACCGACAGCCGCTCAACTTTGTGAACGGCTGTCGGTGTTTGCGTAAGTTATTGGCGTATTAACTTGCCTATATACTACCACTCTTTAAACAAAAAATCAAGAAAAAATCATTGGTTATAATAAACAAATTTTGTGAACTAAAATTATGCAAACGTTTTTGTGTGCTGTTAATTGCAATTTATATATCATTATGTTAATATCTTTTTAATAACAAATAAGGTGGTATTTTATGGGGTATTTTTTCTTGGTATTAGGCATTGTAGCTACTATTATCTTCCTGACTAAAAGAACCCCCCGTGTAACAATAGATGTTGTTGCTATTAAGTCTTTGGCAAGTTTGGGTTTTATTCTTTCAGGTATTTTCTTTTTTATTAACAACGATGCCTGTCCGGATTTATTAGGTGCTTTTACTATCGGTGGCGCTTGTTTCGGTATGCTTGGAGATATTGTTCTTGACTTAAAATATTCTAAATTGAATGATGCTGACCGGTGTACAAATATGGGCTTTTGGACATTCCTTATAGGTCACATTTTCTACAGTATTGCAATGGTTTCGGTTTATGGTATTGAATTAATCAACATTATATGTGTTGCCATTGGTGTTATTGCAGGTGTTATTATTGCTATTGCAACTGAAAAAATTATGAAGCTTGAATATGGCAAGTTTAAAAAAATCACTATTCTTTACACTGCTGTTTTATGTATGACACTTGGTTTTGCCGGTGGATATACTATTACTGAAAATTATACGCTTCATAGTGTTTTGCTAAATATTGGCTTTGCTTTGTTTGTTCTTTCTGACGGTTTTCTTGCAGGGCTATATTTCAGCAAAAACGAAAAAGACAGAACAAACAGAACAGCAATAGTGTTAAATCACTTGACATATTTTGTTGCACAATACATTATAGCATTATCCTTAGCATTTTACAGAGGTTAACTATGAAAACAGAAAGATTATATTATTTCGATAGCTATTTAAAAAATTTTAAAGCAGTTGTCATATCTTGCGAAGAGACTGATAAAGGTTATAAAGTAATACTTGATAAAACTGCATTTTTTCCGGAGGGTGGTGGACAGAAGCCTGACACAGGTTTTATTGGTGAAGCCAGGGTTACGGATGTACAGGAAATTGACGGGGATATTTTTCATTATGTTGACAGAGAAATGAACATAAATACTGAGTATGAATGTTCTCTTGATTGGGAGCAACGCTTTTTGCGTATGCAAAACCACAGTGGCGAACATATTGTGTCGGGGGTTGTTCATTCTCTTTTCGGGTATGATAATGTTGGTTTCCATATGGAAGAAGATTATGTTACCGTTGATTTCAGTGGTGAGTTGACCCGTGAGCAGCTTAATGAAGTTGAAGAAAAGACCAATAGATATATTTATGATAATATTGAAATTGAATGTTTTTTTCCGAATGATGCCGAAATTGAAAAACTTGATTATCGCAGTAAGCTTGATTTAAAAGATGGTGTTCGTCTTGTAAGAATTGGAGAGGCTGACCTTTGTGCTTGCTGTGCCCCTCACGTTAAGAGGACCGGGGAAATAGGTGTTGTTAAAATACTTGATTTTATGCGTCATAGAGGTGGCGTCAGAATCGTTATGAAATCCGGTTTAAAGGCACTAATGGATTATAGAGAAAAATATGAAAGTGTTTACGATGTTTCTGTTATGCTTTCAGCGAAGCAGTATGAAATAGCTTCTTTTGTTGAGAAAAAGCTCACAGAAATTGAAGCTATGCACAGAAAGTATACTGACTTTAAAATGCAGATAGCCGAAAGTGATAAGGAGAATTTAGCTTACTTTGGTGATTGTGCAATATTTATTTCAGGCTTTTATGATGCTGATATGATGCGTGAGCTTGCAAATTACGGAATGGAACAGAAAGAGCTATGTGTCATTTTCTCCGGTAATGATGATGCAGGTTATTCTTATGTTGCAGGAAGCCTGAAGCTTGATTTAAATAAATTTGCAAAATCCTTTAATTCTGCCTTGAATGGCAGAGGTGGAGGAAGAGGTACGATGACACAAGGCAAAATTACTGCAAACAAACAGGCTATTACTGATTATTTTAATAACCTTGATTTAACAGCTATTTAATTTTTCGGGGCTTTTTATATGGATTTTAACGAATATTTAATTGAATTTAAAAGTAAAGTTAATGCTTTTTTTAATTGTGAAGCAATGTGCTATAACTCAGGTGAAGGCTCTGAACTTTTGCTTTATAGCAACATAGAAAATGAGTGTTTTTGTGAGTTAGTTTCAGATTATAAAAATAAGCGGTTATTTGATAACCAAATAGAAAGTAATGAATTTGTTTTCTGTTTAATTGATGATATTTTGGTATCTTTCGGATATTATCCTTGTGATAAAACTGTCAGAATTTCACTTGACAGTAAAACTGCACTTCCTCAATACAAAAGAGAAGATTATCAGAATAAATCACAAACTACCCTTTGGCAGTATGAGGTTGACCATACCTTAATCGACTGTGGTATGTGTTATATTTTGCGTACTTGTGAAGGTTCTTTCTTTATTATTGACAGCGCCCATACTTACTCTATCAGGGATTGTGACAGAATATATGATTTCCTTCGTGAGAGAACACCGAAAGGTCAGAAGGTTCGTATAAAGGGTTGGTTTTTGAGTCATGGTCACGAAGACCATATTGCTCAATTTATGAATTATATTCGTTATTACACCCACGATACAATAATCGAGAAGGTGTATCACAATTTTGTTCCCAATGACCACCGTGATGGTACATATTGGACACCCTCAAACTTGAATTATGTTAAATCCTTTTATGAATTAATGGATAAACATCCCGAAATACCTGTGTGTAGATTACATACCGGAACGTATTTTTATGCAGATAATATTCGCTTTGATGTTCTTTGCTCACATGAGGATGTTTTTCCTGAGTCTAATGAAAATTACAATGATTCATCTGTTGTTATTATGGCAGAGGCAGAGGGTACTAAAATTTTGTTTCCCGGGGATGCCGGACTTGTTGAAAGTAAGATTCTTGAGGAGCGTTATCCAAACTTCCTTAGAGCTGATATTGTCCAACAAGCACATCACGGTCATTTAGGTACAAGTGTAAAATTTTATGAGTTTGTTAACGCAGAGATTGCTCTTTTCCCTGTAACTCAAATTAAATTTGATGAAGAACTGCCTAATTACGAAGCAAACAGAAAGTCTATAGAAATTTCGAAATATTATTTTATTGCATCTAATGGTACAGTGGAAATACCGTTGCCTTATAAATCCGGTGAATTTACAGTTTTCCCGGATGAAACCTTTGAAAGCTTTTCCGGTGTTTTCAACCTTTGGTGCTATGAGTATACAAAAGAAAGAAAAGAACAACTCTATAATGAGTATCTTCAGCGTGGTGGCAAGCCCATAGAAGAATATAAGAATGGTTTTTGATTATGGATTTTGAGTATACTTTGATTCGTTCAAAACGAAAAACGGTTTCAATTCAAGTGAATATTGATGGCTCTGTTATTGTCAGAGCCCCGAATAACTTGCCTGTTAGTGAAATTGAGAAAATAATAGCAGATAAAAAAAGTTGGGTTGAAAAAACTATTGTTTCCCAACAAGAAAAGCAAAAGAATATTAAAGAATATTCTGCTGAAGAAATTGAAATTTTACGTAAAAAAGCAAAGGCAATAATACCCGGTAAAGTGGAATATTATTCAAAAATAATGCAATTAAAACCAAATTCTGTAAAAATAACATCAGCAAAAAAACGCTACGGCTCTTGCTCAGGTAAAAATGATTTGAATTTTTCCTTGTATCTGATGGATAAGGATGAGCGCTTTATAAATTATGTTGTTGTTCATGAATTGGCACACATAAAGCACCATAATCACAGTAGAGATTTTTATAAATTAGTTGAACAATATATACCTGACTATAAAGAACTAGACAAACTTTGAGGTGAAATTATGGAGAGATCTGTTTTATACTATTTGCTCAACGGAATTGTAAAAGGACACGGGAAAATGTCTTTGAAATCAAAGAAAGCACAACCATTGGAGCCGGTTGAGGTCGATTTTATTGATGCACCTGTTGCTGATAAATACACCATAGGTTTTCATCGTGAGGTGATTTTACCTGATGATATTGATACAAAAAAGTATTATATAGCAGGGTATGGTGAGAATAATCCTGCAAGGGGAGTTATCGACCCACAGTTTGCCCATGCAGTTTGGATTGATGATAACAGTTCCCGAGGCGGTATTCTGCTTATTTCACTTGATGTTGTAGGACTTCTTAATAAAGATGTAAATAAGATTCGTGGATTATTAAAAGGCTTTTCAAAGCAAACCGGCTGTCGATATATTGGTGTTATGTCTACGCATAACCACGCAGGTATTGATACAATGGGTATCTGGGGAAAATTACCATTTAGTGGCAAAGATGTTAAGTTTATGAATTTGCTCTTTGAAGCTGTTGTTAAATGTGCATTCGAAGCTTATAAAAATCGAAAAAATGGTGATTTATTCCTTGGTGAAATTGAAGTTCCTGATATGCAGGAGGATATCAGAACACCTATTGTATATTCTAAAACATTAACTCGTTTTCGCTTTGTTCCTGATGATGCCTCTAATGAGGTATGGCTTCTTAATTTTGCATCCCATTCTGAGTCCTTGCAGGGGTGTAATCACCTTGTAAGTGCTGATTTTCCGTGTTATTTAAGAGAAAAAATCAGGAATACTACAGGCGCTGAAACCTTCTATACTGTTGGCGCTATCGGTGGTATGATAAGTATGGATATTCCTGATGAAAATATCCTCAGAAATGAACACAGGCTTATAGAATCTACACGTAATATTGGCTATAAGCTTGCTGATTACGCATTATCCATAAATAATGATAAGAAGCTTGAGCCTGTCGTTAACTTTGCATATAAAGAGTTTTACGCTGATGTTGAGAATCCGGTTTTAACACTAGCTTGTGATATCGGTATTCTTACAGCTGACAAGTATACTCGTGCAGATGCAGCTATCTATTGGTGTCTTAAATCTGAGATTACGTATTTTGAAATAGGTGGAAAAAAGCTACTTTTGTTACCCGGTGAATTGTTCCCTGAGCTAGTGTTTGGTGGTGCTTTAAGTGCTGAAGAATCGGCAACAGGTAAAGGAGCTGAAATTAATCCAAGGCTTCTTTGTGATATTGTTAATGACAAAAATCTTCTTGTTTTTGGTCTTGCCAATGATGAATTGGGTTATGTTCTGCCACCGAATGATTTTATCCTTAATGAAAAATCTCCGTATATTGATAATGGCAGAGATAAGCACAACAGACGCCATTATGAGGAAACAAATTCCATGGGGCCCAAGACAGCTCAGGCTATTGCAGACACGGTTGAGGAAATAATAAAAGCTATTAATAATTAAGTTATATTTTTATAAAACCACATCCTGTTTCCAAATGGAAAGGGGATGTGGTTTTGTGACTATATTCTTTACAAAAGTAAAAGAGATGCACAACTCTGGTGCATCTCTGAATTTATTTTAAGCTTTTAATGCTTTGTCAAGCCATATTGATGCAATTTCTATTGCTGCATACATTCCGTTTTTTTCGGAATTTTTTTCAATAGCGGCTAAGGGATTAGTTTCTCTTGTGTTAACAAGCTGAACCTTTACTTTATCTGCGATTTTAACACCATGAACTTCATGAGCGTCAATAACTGTAAGGAGAGCTACATAAGGATCATTAATATCGCCGTAGTAAATTGTATTGCCTTTACGTACAAGAGGTTTGCCTTTATAGGTTAAAAAGTTGTCAGCCAAAATAAACACTCCTTAGTTAAGATATGCTTTAAGAAGAGCTTGGAGAAGCTCATCTCTGTCAATCTTACGGATAAGACTTCTTGCATTATTGTGAGTTGTGATATAAGTGGGGTCTTCGGACAGGATATAACCTACAAGCTGACTTGTGGGGTTGTAACCCTTTTCCACCAAAGCGTTATAAACGGTCACAAGAATCTCACGCATCTCTCTTTCATGTTCATCGCTGATTGTGAACTGTATTGTTTTATCTGTCATAGAAACACCTCCTAAAAACTTATAAACATTATATACTAACGAGAATAAAATTACAACAGTTATTTGTAAAGAAAAATCGAATTTTTGATTAAAGTCCTATATCTAGTACTATTATAAGCGCCATTGTGGCTGTTGTAAGCATAGGCACAATGGTTACGCATTTACAAGGTCAGTCATGTTGTAAATTCCGTTAGCCTTTCCGTCAAGAAATGCTGCCGCATTTACTGCTCCCTGTGCAAAAATTGCTTTTGAACGAGCACTGTGGGAAAGCTTTACAATTTCATCATTGCCAGCAAAAATCACCTCGTGCTCACCAACTATTGTACCACCACGTACAGAATGAATACCTATCTCGTTTGTGTGACGTTTTTCTCTTTTTGAATGTCTGTCATATTCAAAATAAGCATCGGGCATCATTTCCTTTATAGCGTTACCAAGCATAATAGCTGTACCACTGGGAGCATCAATTTTTTGATTGTGGTGAGCTTCTACAATTTCAACGTCAAAATCGGTTCCAAGAATTTTCGCTGCTGTTTTGGAAAGCTCACAAAGAAGACTTACACCTAAAGACATATTATAGGAGAAGAATACTGCAATTTCATTTGAAGCTTCCTCAACGCTTTTGATTTGCTCATCTGAAAGCCCTGTTGTAGCCAGAACAACTGCTGTGTGTGTCTTTTTTGCAAAGCTGAGCATATCAGCCAATAAAGCAGGATTTGAGAAGTCAATTATAACATCTGCTTTAATGTCGACTTCTTCATAGTTTTGAAAAACAGGGAAGCCGATTGTGTTGTCGTCAATAATATCAATACCTGCAACTATTTCACAGTCTTTTCGTGAATTAACGACAGAAATAACATTTCTGCCCATTTTTCCACAGCAACCACTTAAAAGAATTCTTGTCATATATTAAACTTCCTTTATTTAATAGTAGGGGACGGTATGAACCGCCCCATAAATTATATCATATTATGCTTCTTCAGAACATCTCTTAATAGATTCTCATTTGCTTCGTTAAGAGGGGAAAGAGGCATTCTGCATCTGCCAACATCAATACCCATCATACACATAGCGGCTTTAACCGGAATTGGGTTCACATCACAGAAAAGAGCATTGCATAAATCAATGTACTCTAACTGTAATTTTGCGCTTTCTTGTGTTTTGCCCTCGATACCAAGCATTGCAATATCATGTGTAAGCTTTGGTGCGATATTAGAAAGAACAGATATAACACCTTTTGCGCCTAAAGCAGTGAAAACTGTAATCTGGTCATCGTTACCGGAATAGAAGTTAAGGTTATCACCACAAAGAGCGACTGTTTTTGCAAATGCTGATATATCGCCACTTGCCTCTTTTGCACCATTGATAAGGGGGAGCTTTGAAAGCTCAAGGTAAGTTTCGGGTTTTATATTAACGCCTGTTCGGGAAGGTACATTATAAAGAATTATAGGTGTAGAAACACGTCTTTCAATATAAGTGTAGGATTCAATAAGACCATCCTGTGAAGCTTTGTTGTAATAAGGTGTTACCATTAAAAGCCCGTCAACACCACATTTTTCTGCATCGTTTGAGAGCTTAACGGAGTGAACTGTGTCATTGCTGCCTGTTCCGGCTATGACAGGGATTCTACCGTTTGTAACTCTTACTGCAGTGCGTATTGCTTCAATATGCTCATCGTAAACAAGTGTGGATTTTTCACCTGTTGTACCGCAAACAACAATAGCATCTGTTCCGTTTTGTATCTGGTTTTCGATTATCTCCTCAAAAAGTGGGAAATTAATTTTTAAATCCTCGCCTTCAAAGGGTGTTACAATAGCAACACCGGCTCCCGTGAAAATAGGTTTTTTCACAGCGAAAACCTCCAAATAAAAAATTAAGAAATATTATTAATCCATATAACCTTCTGCACAAAGAAGCTCTGCAAGAAGAACAGCACCACCTGCAGCACCACGAAGAGTGTTATGTGCAAGGCATACGAATTTATAATCATACTGTGTATCTTCACGAAGACGACCAATGGAAACAGCCATACCATTTTCAAGGTTTCTGTGAAGCTTTGTCTGAGGCATATTATCCTCTTCAAAATAGTGAAGGAACTGCTTGGGAGCAGAGGGGAGTTCAAGCTCCTGCGCTCTGCCTTTGAAATTCTTCCACATATCAATCATATCTTCTTTTGTGGGTTTGTTTTCAAATCTTACGAAAACTGCACCCATGTGACCATCAGAAACAGGAACACGAATACACTGTGCTGTAAAGTGAGGCTCTGTAGCTGAAACGATTTCGTCACCAACAATTTTACCCCAGAGCTTGAGAGGCTCTTTTTCGCTTTTTTCTTCTTCACCACCGATAAAGGGGATTACGTTATCAACCATTTCGGGCCATCTTTCAAAGGTTTTACCTGCACCTGAAATTGCCTGATATGTGCAAACAACAACATCTTTAACAGTATATTTGTCGTGAAGAGGGAAAAGAGCAGGAACGTAACTCTGTAATGAACAGTTCGATTTTACAGCAATAAAGCCACGCTTTGTACCAAGACGTTTTCTCTGTGAGTGAATAACCTCAATGTGTTCGGGGTTAAGCTCCGGAACAACCATAGGAACGTCCGGGGTCATTCTGTGTGCACTGTTGTTTGAAACAACGGGGCATTCTGCCTTTGCATATTTTTCTTCAAGCTCTTTTGTTTCTGCTTTTGAAAGGTTAACAGCACAGAACACGAAATCAACCTCTGAAGCAATTTTTTCAATATCCTTTTCAGCATCAAGAACTGTCATATCAAGATATTTTTCGGGTGTGGGTTCAGCCATACACCATCTGTCACCAAGTGCTTCTTTGTAGCTCTGACCTGCTGAACGGGATGATGCTGCAAG
Source organism: Acutalibacteraceae bacterium (assembly GCA_045543695.1). Classification (GTDB taxonomy): domain Bacteria; phylum Bacillota; class Clostridia; order Oscillospirales; family Acutalibacteraceae; genus DTU089. The sequence goes on from JAZPXQ010000027.1 coordinate 84,094, forward strand.
AACAGTTACATCGTACCAGGGGTGATCTGCAAGCAAAAGAGCAAATCTCTGTCCTACCATACCTGTTGCACCAATGATACCAACTTTGTACTTTTTCATAAGTAACCTCCGTATTGTAAAAAAATACTTGTAAATGCGTTATAAATGAATTATAATAGAATCCGCTTTTTAACGATTATATATAATACCATCAACTGAAAATTTAGTCAATGTTTTTAAGCATTTATTTTTGTATATTAAATTGTAAATAAAGGAATTACTATGAACAAATCTGATTTTTTCTACGACTTACCCGAAGAACTTATTGCACAGCATCCCCTTGAACCCCGTGACAGCTCAAGAATGATGGTGCTTTCAAAGAATACTGATGAAATAACGCATAAGCATTTTTATGATATCTGCGATTATTTTAATGCAGGTGATTGCCTTATTCTTAATAATACCCGAGTTCTTCCTGCCAGAATTTACGGAACAAAGGTTGAAACCGGTGCAGTTGTTGAGTTTTTGTTATTAAAACAAATTGAAAATGATCTATGGGAAACACTTGCTGGACCCGGTAAAAGGGCCAAAGAGGGGACGGAGTTTATCTTTGGCGATGGTATTTTAACAGCAAAGGTTGAAAATGTTTTAGAAAACGGTAACAGAATTGTTCGCTTCTTCTATGATAAAAGCGATAATATTTATAACATTCTTGATAAAATCGGTCAGATGCCCCTTCCTCATTATATAACTGAGGAGTTAAAGGACAAAGAAAGATACCAAACAGTTTATTCCAAAGAGCTTGGATCTGCAGCTGCACCTACAGCAGGACTTCATTTTACCGAAGCAATTCTTGAAAAATTAATCAATAAAGGTGTTAACATCGGTTATGTTACTTTACATGTTGGTTTGGGTACCTTCCGTCCTGTAAAAGCCGAAAAAATAGAAGATCACCGGATGCATTCCGAACACTACCATTTACCTAAAGAAACAGCCGAATTAATTAATGAAACGAAGAAAAATGGTGGCAGAGTAATTGCTGTTGGTACAACAAGCTGCAGAACTTTGGAAAGTGTTGGTACATTTTGTGGGGAAATAAGAGAAGATGACAGAAACACAGATATTTTTATTTACCCCGGCTATAAATTCAAATGTATTGATGGATTATTAACCAATTTTCATTTACCGGAAAGTACACTAATTATGCTTGTTTCTGCATTTTATGGTTACGAAAAAACGCTTTCAGCTTATAAAACAGCCGTAGATGAGAAATATAGATTTTTCTCCTTCGGTGATTGTATGTTAATTCTTTAAGAGGTTATAATGTATGTTCAAATTATTAAAAACTGAGGGCACAGCCCGTCGTGGTGAGTTTGCTACAGTACACGGAACGGTACAAACACCGGCATTTCAAAATGTTGCTACCTGTGGTGCAATTAAGGGTGGTTTGTCTGCTTATGATTTAAAGGATATTAATTGCCAGGTTCAGCTTTGCAATACTTATCACTTACATGTTCGTCCCGGCGACAAGTTAATTAAAGAGTTAGGAGGCCTGCACAAATTTACCGGATGGGACGGTCCTATTCTCACCGATAGTGGTGGCTTTCAGGTTTTCTCTCTTGCAAGTCTTCGTAAAATTAAAGAAGAGGGTGTAACCTTTAATTCACATATTGATGGTAAAAAAATCTTTATGGGACCCGAAGAAAGTATACAGATTCAGTCTAACTTAGGCTCTACAATAGCTATGGCTTTTGATGAATGTGTTAAGAATCCTGCTGAATATAAATATGCAAAAGAGTCTATTGCAAGAACTACCAGATGGCTTATTCGTTGCAAGAATGAAATGGAAAGATTAAATTCGCTTCCTGATACGCTTAATAAAAATCAACTCCTTTTCGGTATTAACCAAGGTGCAACCTTTGATGATTTGCGAATTGAGCATATGAAGGAAATTGCAGAATTAGATCTCGATGGGTATGCTATTGGTGGTTTGGCAGTTGGTGAACCCAAAGAAGATATGTATCGCATTATTTCAGCAGTAGAACCTTTTGCACCTAAAAATAAAATACGTTATTTAATGGGTGTGGGTACACCCGGTAATATTATTGAAGGTGTAAGCAGGGGCGTTGATTTGTTTGATTGCGTTATGCCCAGCAGAAATGCCCGTCACGGACACCTGTTTACTTGGAACGGAATTATTAATCTTAATAATGCAAAGTATGCAAATGACGATACTCCTATTGACCCACAATGTAATTGCCCAACCTGTCAAAGGCATTCAAGAGCGTATTTGCACCATTTGTTTAAAGCAAAGGAAATACTGGCAATGCGTCTGGCAGTTACTCATAACCTTTATTTTTATAATACTCTTATGGAACGAATCCGTGACGAGCTTGATAATGGTACATTCAATGATTTCAAGAACAAATATGTTGATTTATTAGATGCAAGAATATAAATATAATAATAAAATTTCAAAAAAAGACTTGTATATTTGTGTTTTCGCAGGTATAATGTTTGAGTATGAAAATTTTGGAGGAAATTTATTATGAACGAATTTATTACTTTGTTTAATCTTTTCGGTACTGGTGCTGCTTCCGGAGCAGGCGCAGAAGGTGGTGGTGCAGCTGGTGGTAACCCCATGTCACTTCTTCTTATGGTTGGATTATTTGCAGTTATGTATTTTGTTATGATTCGCCCCCAGAAGAAAAAACAAAAAGAAGAACAGCAGATGCGTGACACCATCCAGATCGGTGATGAAATCACAACCATTGGTGGTATTATGGGTAGAGTTGTTACCGTTAAGGATGATAGCATTGTTCTTGAAACCGGCGCAGACAGAGTTAAAATGAAATTCCAGCGTTGGGCTATTCAGACCAATAACACTGCTAACGAACGTATGGAAGCTGAAAGAAAAGCAGCTGCTGACGCAAAAAAAGCACAGAGTGAAAAAGCTGCTATTGATAAAGCTGTTAATGGCAAGTCAAAAAAGACCAAAAAGGTTGAAAACGTTGGCGATGTTGAAGAAATGAAAGCCGAAGAAGAAGCAAAAAAGGCTGAAGAAAACATCGAAGAATAATCATAAAAAATTAATCTCCGCATATCTTGTACAAAAGGTATGCGGAGGTTTTTTTATGTTTAAAGCTTTATCAGAAAATAAACTTGTTAAAAAGTCAATATTAATTTTTTTTAGTACACTAAAGGGAGTGTTAGTTTATGTGATAGGTTTGTGTTCCGTGGCATTGCTTATGAATCTTTTGAAAAAAGACAGTTCTGTATTGTACTATAGTTTGTATGTTTTCATAATGCTCGGTAGTTTTGTCTGCGCTATTGCTTCCTGTAAAAAATTAAATGGCAGGGGATTTTTAATTGGTTTATTGAGTGCGGTTCCCTATAGTTTATTTGTGTTTATTCTCACTTTGGTTTTATCTGAGTTTAATATTTCACCGAATATTATAATGGTCTTTTTCTTATCATTTCTTGGTGGCTTTTTAGGTGGTATTACAGCAGTAAATACTAGGTTGTAAAAAAGGAGAAAGGTATGTTAAAAAGGAATTTTGTTATAAATACTAAAAGATTACCAATACACAAAATTGATATTCAAGCTGTTTTTTTGTTTACACTTTTTCTTTGTGGGGTTATTTGGGGAATTGTATTAATAAAAAACTGTGATGATGATTTAAAAGAGCTTGTGTTTAAATATGTTAAAAACTTCATATCTATAAAGAGTGATTGCAGTTTTATTGAGTGCTTTTTAGGTACGCTTACAGTTCTTATTTTGTGTTTGTTCTTTGATATTTTATTTGGTTTGTGCGCAGTAGGTGTACCGATTATCTGGCTGCTTCCTGTTTGTTTTGGTGTGTTTTGTGGTGCTGGTGTTTCCTGTATGTTTATAAGCTATGGTTTGAAGGGGTTATGCTATTATGCTTTGGTAAATCTTCCCTGTTATGCAATAACAGCAGCAACCTTAATAAGATGCTGCTGTGAGGGAACAAGAATGTCTGTTCGTATTCTAAATTGTATAAGAGGCCTTAGAATGGATAATCACAAGGGGGCTCTGAGCTTTAATGAATTTATTTTAAATCATCTTGCCCTTTGTATACCAATTTTTATAGGCGCTTTATTAAGTGCTTTGGGATTCAAACTGTTTTCGTCTTTATTTATCTTCAGTTGAATTTTCGGATAAATCAGTATAAACGGGTCTTTTTGGAGCTTTAACCGTGCTTAGTGGATTAGCTGCTGCTGCCTTTTGAAGCTGTTCATCCATAATGTGTGTATATATCTGGGTTGTGCTAAGACTTTCGTGACCAAGCATTTCTTTTATTGAAAGAAGATCTACGTTGCCGTGCTGGTACATAAGAGTTGCAGCAGTATGTCTCAGCTTATGAGTAGATAAATCTCTGTCTTGTAAGCCTGCTTTTTCTAAGGTGCTTTTTACAATGTATTGAACAGTTTTTGGGCTTATTCTGTCTTTTTGACGACTTATAAATAAAGCATTCTTGTCCTTTACCCCATCAACAGGGCGGAAGGGGAGATAAGCGTTTATTGCGTCAATACAAGCGTCATTTAAGTAAATCGTTCTTTCTTTGTTACCTTTGCCTGTTACTACCATTGTGTTGTTAGAACGAATGTCGGACAAGTTGAGGGAAACTAATTCTGAAAGTCGCATACCACAGTTTAAAAACAAAGTAATAATACAATAATCTCTTTCTTTAAATTTACCATCAACAGCATTTAAAAGAGCAAGACTTTCATCTAAGGTAAGATACTTTGGTAATGTCTTTTTTATTTTTGGGGAATCCAGTTCTTGTAATGGGTTTTCTGCAAGAACTCTCTTTTGTACTGTAAGATATTTAAAAAACATTCTTAATGTAGTAGACTTTCTTGCACGGGTACGCTCGTTATTATCACGTTGGTCTTTACAGTAAACCAGGAACATATAAGCATCGCTTAAAGTAACAGTAGCAATTGTGTCCAGAGATAAATCATTAACGGAAATTTCTTCGAAGGGTGTATCCTTGGGTACTAAACCACGAATTACCTTGAAAAACCTAAAAAAAGTAAGCAAATCATTAGCGTATTCAGAAACTGTTAGATCAGAGCGATTCTTAATTGCACTGTTATAATTTAAAAATTCAAAGGCGTAAGAAGGGAACACATACACAAAATCTTCTTTTTTCATAATAATTAATTCCTTTTTTATGATTTATTGTAGCTTTAATAGTGGTATTAAATATATATAAATGATATTGAAGCATCAGGGGAACAACAAAATGAGTTACTTTAATTATAAAGTAACTCATTTTAAAAGTCAATATTAATTATACAAAATAAAAATAAGGTGGCTGGTTGTAATACTATATAATACAAGGAATGTGAGTATCAGCGCAAATTTTGTATAAGTAGTTATCTATCTGTTTTACTCATTTGTTTTGAATAGTGTCTTGCACATTCAATATTATCAATTAAATTTTTATTTTCTTTTAAAGTGTTAGTTTGGCTTGCATAACATTTTATTGCATCTTCTAAAAAGCATAAATCTTTATAGTTAAATGTTTTGTATAGATTTATATATGTTTTTTCATCAATCATTTGTTTATCTCCTTTACAAATTTAAATTATTGTGATACAATACCGGTAACAGTTAGGTATTACCGATACTGTTTAATCACTTAAGAGGTTATCTGAATAAAAACTCAATCTTAAAAGTGATTTTCTTAAGGCTCTGCAGTTTGCCCTGCAGGGTTTTAAAAATAGCTTTCAAGAGCTCACCCCCTCTAAATAGGTGATATCTATGTAAACTCGCCTAACCGAGATTAAGCATATTAGAATTTGAGGTGTCAGCACTGCTGTGCTTACACCTCTTAATTTTTTCACCTACAAAAATGTTGAGGTGTCAACAAAAGTAAATTACAAAATTATTACAATTTTTACGGATTCAGTAAATTTAGGGGAGTGCAGTAGGAATAAAAATTGTAATGGATTTGTAATTTGCAAAGTTGTTGATACCATAACATTTATGTGGTATAGGACGAATTGTAGATGTTAGCGAAGCTTGAGAGAAAATAAAACTGACTGCACTCGGTAAAGTTACTGAGTGCAGTCAGTTTTATTTGTTTTTAATATTGTTTTAATGTACCCTCGACTTTTTCTTTTAAATTGAAAGTTCCTTTTACTCTTAATAATTTATAACCTGTTTTGTTGTATATTGCTTCAACAAATCGGTCACGTTCATATTGTTGGTCATTATGGGAATAATCGTCTAATTCTATTAGTAATTTTATTTGTAAATTCTGTGGATTTGCTAAAGCAAAATCAACATGCTTTTTATTGATTTTATTGAAGTATGTTTGCCAACTACTTTTATCCATTGGTTCTACCTCAACTAAATCAGCTAATCTTATTTTAGCTAATACTATTAAATTGTTATCTTTTGCGATTTCTTTTAGTTCTTTATAAAAATATAATTCGTTTTTGGTTAAAAAGTATTTAGGTCGGTATGGTATGTATTGATTATGGTAATATTCATCAATACTTTCTTTATCGTCAGTTTTTGTTACTGGTTCTTGATTATTGTTTGTTGTTTGTTGTATTGGTTGTTGTGCTACATTTTTAAATACAGTCTTATTATTTTCTTTTTGTTTGTTTTTGTTTTTCTTAGATATTTTTCTTATTATGTAAATTATTAATACTATCGGTCCGAATAAAATTATCGCCATTGTTATTACTGCAAATAATTCTGCGAAAAAATCCATCATTTTGTTTTCCTCATTTCTTTGGTAATTCTTTTGGTGTGTTTGTGAATCCTAATATATATTCAGGTGATATGTTATAGAATCTGCATAATGTTATTAAGTGTTCAATAGGGAGTGGTCTATGTCCGTTTTCATATTGTGCATAGTATGATTGAGTTGTTTTTAATATTGTAGCTATTTCTGATTGATTTAAGTCTTTATCTTCCCTTAAATCTCTTATTCTTTGTGCATAAATCATAATTTCACCGCCTTATTTATGTTTATTGTTACAATTTTACTATAGTTCATATATAAACTATTGACTTTAGTTCACATCTCGACTATAATTCGAATTGTAGTTCAGAATTGAACTATTGATATGGGCAAGTATCTTAATGGTTAAAGTAGGTTCTGCAGAGCGAAAGCAACCCCGGTGAACCTGGATTGTTGGTTAGAATCCAACCTTGCCCACTATATTGCAGAGTAGAGAAGCGGTATCTTGTTAGGCTCATAATCTAAAGAACGTGGGTTCGAATCCCACCTCTGCACCCATTCTATTAGTTGCAGGTAATGTGCAAGGGTATCTATCGTTATTACGCGCTAATAGTTCTCCTTTATCCGTGTACTGAACGCGGTATATAAATATTCAGTTTCGCTTTCTGCGATTTGCTTGTCCCGTCCTACAGGGGAGCAATAATACTGTAGGGTCTAGTTCGTGAAATAGCATTGGCAAGTTTTCACCTACCACACCGCCCTTGTCAATGCTAATTCTTTAAGGTGTGGTTAATTATGAAAGGTGTGGTTATATGAATTTATTTGAAAAAATTCGTTATCGTCATTATGCAAGATTTTTAATTGATATTCTTAAAAAACTTGATTCTAATGATAAGTTAACTTCTTCTGAACGTGATTTTCTTCGTTTTATTTGTTCTGTTATTCGTGAACCTTCTTATGTTTCTCGTTTAACTGATTTTAATTTGTTATCGTTATTAAAAATTAAATGATTTTAATTTTGGTATAAGGGTGTGGTTAAATTGAGCTACTTTAATTTGCTTTCCATATTTGACGGCAGTACATGTTATTGTCCTGATTGTATTGGTGAAAGGTTTTCTATATTTACACCGGAAGAAACAACAGAAGTAGTTGAAACAGTTTCAAGTGGTGCAGGTGAACAGGTGTTTGAAACATTCCGAGAAGTTCTTTTAACTGCATTTGATAATCCGCTTTTTAAAGGTTGTGTCCTTTTGGGTGTTTTATGTTTTTCATTTTCTGTGATTATGAATATTTTTCGGAGGATTTTAAATGAGTAGTCTTGATATGTTATGTTTTTTATTTGGCTTTGCAGTAGGTTCAATTGCAACAGTCATTATGGTTCGGTATAAACAAAAAAAAGCCTTAAAGGTTATGCAACAGATGTCAAAATCTAAATCAGCTAACTTTAAAAAGGTGAACAACGCAACATTTGTTGATGTTGAAGGTGAGGTGGAATAATGGGTGTTGTTTTAACTGAAGCTGATATTGTTGCTGTTAGCTTATTTTTTGTCTTTTTGGTTTTTCTTTATATTATTACTTGGGTTGATATTCGTAAATATAATGAAGTTAAAGACCGAGTTGACGATCTCGAAAAGCAAATAGCAAATATATCAAAAACATCAGCTGAATTCTTCTGTGCTACAAATAATCGAATTGCTGATATATCAACTTGTGTTGATTCTCTTGATGTTGATTTTGATGAACTTTTTGATAAAGTTACAAAAGTTGATAAAAAACTTGATAATTCTATAAAATCTTTTTCATTGTGTTCTCTTATTTCTGAAAAACGTTTTTTCTATAATAAAGAGCGTATTGAAAAATTATATGATTCTCCTCATTTAGTTTTCTTTTCTAAAAGACGTGATAAAAATGGTTGATACATATAACATTTTTGTGGTAGCTTACCACAGATTTACAAGGTCTAATATAGTTTGCGGTATCTTTCCAAATGAAAAAGAAGCTCGGCAATTTCGTGACGCTTTTCATTCAACTGCAAAGATTTATCCGACTAATAGAGACGGTATTTATTTGGGTGACTATGGTATTGATATGCGAGAAAATATCAAACCAATAGCATAAATTATAATTTTGAAAGTAGGTTAAAAATTATGGTAGCAAAAGTTGTAGGTTTTGAACGAGTTGATTTCGAAGGTCAGAACGGTCAGTCCATTAAAGGTACTCGCGTTTATATCACATATAAAAATGACGGTATCAATGGTTTGGGTGCTGATATGAAATTCTTTTCCGATGACGCAAAGGTAAAACTTCCTGAGCTTGTTATCGGTGCTGAATATGATTTCAATTATCAGTTGAAAGGCTTTACAGGTAAACCTGTTCTTGTTTCGATTACACCTTATAAACAGTAAAATTTAATAAAAGGGGGTGGGGGCTTGAAACGTTCTCGCCCTCTTTCTTTATTCTTAATTGTTTTAATATTAATATCTTGCTTTACCGTTTCTGGTAGTGCTGCAGATAGTGATAATTTGGTATCTGACGATTTGAGATATTGGCAGAATTATGATCCAGAATATTCCTCTGTTAATGTTTTGGGTAATTCTCCTGATATTAACTATATTACTATTAAACCACAAACTGATAGTGATGGTATTAATACTAAAGTATCGTATTTTTATGAGTTACCTAAATTGGTTTCCGGTAATAGCTATACATTTAATTTTAATCTTCTTGATTTGGCACAATGTCAGGAATTGGGGTTGGCTTGGACCTCTACGCATTTATATTATGGTTTTTTGAATAACAACGCTTTTTTATTAGTTGGTCTTGCTAGTTATGTTCAAGGTGAAAATCGTTTTGAATTAGTAGAAGGTTCTTCTATTGTTATTGATAAAACCAATTATCTGAAGTATTATGGTGGCTCTAATAGTATTTCTTTTGAATTACCTAATATTGTTAACCCTTGTATTGTGATATCTTATACAGAAATTAATTCAAGTCCGTATAACACTTATATTGTTATGAAGGATATATCTCTTGTTGATAACAGTCAGGCTGAGCAAGATAGTTTTTTTGCTAAACTCTTTGATTGGTTTCAAGAGAAATTTGATTCAATAGGGGATAGCTTCACCAATTTAGTTAACAAGCTTACTGAATTAAAAAACAGTTTTCTTGATTCACTTTCTAATCTTGGTGATACTATTGGTTCTTTCTTTGATGAACAACTTGAAGGTATAATAGATTTTTTTCGTGGGTTTGGTAATTTGATTTTGTATTTCAATTGGGAAGGTGAGTATACTAACCCATTTGAACGTGAAGATAGTCCTATTGATAAGGTAAGTGAATTCTTTGATAACCTTATTGAATATGTCGATAGTATCGGTACTTCAATTGAAAATGTTCTTGATTCTATTACCGGTGGATTACATATTTTTGATGAATTTACTTCTAGATTTCCTTGGTTAAAAGGTATTGCAGTTTTTTGTCTTGCCTTAATAGTAATTACGAGGTTTATAGGCTTATGATGTATGTAAAAGATTTTGCTATGTTCCTTTTTGATGTATTAACGGAAAGTTTAAATTTTTTAGGTGAAATTGGTTCTATTGGTGTAAATTGCGCTAATTCACTTTTAAATGTGGTTACAGCTCTTCCTGCTTGGATTTATATGCCTTTCTACGCTTTGATATCTATTGCTATTCTCTTTAGAGTATCACAATTTATTCCTACAATTGGTGGTGCAAGTTAATGTTTTTAGATTGTCTTGAAATGATTTTCGATTCATTAGAAAGTGTTGTAAAAGCACTTGATGTTGATATTTTTACTGTAGGTACTGTAGGCGTAAGTTTTTGGGAGTTAATTCTTGGACTTCTTACTATTGGTATTATCTTTGGTTTCTTCCTTGCTCCGCGTTCTGGTAGTGGTATTCAAGCGATTTCTAATGAAAATAAAAAATCAAATGCTGAATATATGCGACAACAAAAATTAAAATCTATGGAAAGGAAGAGTAAAAAATAATGTTTGATTCTATTTATGGTCCTCAGATACTTGAGGTTCTTAATGATATTTTAACTCTTTTAACCTCTCTTTCTGTAGATGTTAAGCATATTCTTCAAGCGGTTTGCTTCTTTGGTTTGTTGTTTACTGCTTATAACTTTATTTCGAAAAGGTGGTTGACTTTAAATGCTTGAATGGTTAGATAGCCTTTTGACTTTCCCGACGGAGTTTTATTTTCTCCGGTACTTGACTATATGTGTTGTTATTATAATTTCCGTTAGTCTTGCATACGGTCTTATCTGTTCTATGATAGGTGGTATATTTAATCGTCAGTGACGGTTGTATATAAATAACTTTGAAAGGAGTACTTGTATGGGTACAGCTCTTCCTGAAGTAGTGACCTATATCATTGGTCAGTTTACTTCTATGGCTTCTACATTGCTTAGTACACCGCTTTTCCTTATCGGTGTAGGCTTCTTTGTAGTAGGCGGTTCTATTGGTCTCGTTAAGAGAATCATTAACTAATTGAGCTAAAACGGTGTGGTATTTGAATATATGAAGGTGGTGAATTCCTTTGGCTGATACTGCACTTGCAACCCTCGGTACTGTTGTTACATACATTATAGGGGAGTTTACCGATATGGCTTCAACATTGCTTGAAACGCCTCTTGCCCTTATCGGTCTCGGCTTCTTCGTTATCGGTGGTACAATCGGTCTTGTTCATCGTATTATTCGATAACCGTTACTCCCTTACTCAATCGGGTAGGGGAGTTATTCTTTTGAAAGGACCTATTTTATGATTGAGTTTCTTCTTAATATTTGGGCCTCAATGAATGAGGTTGAATTTTTCTTTTATGCGCCTTGTTGTGCCCTTGTTTGCGGTTTAATCCTTGTTATTTGCAGTTTTTTTGGTAGGGGAGTGAAATTATGATAGTTGGTTACTTCGGTCTTCCCGGAAGCGGTAAGACAACCTTTTTGACTATGATTGCACAAAAGGAATTAAGAAAAATTGCTCTTGGTAAATCTAAATATGAAAAAGTTTTAACTAATTTCTATTGTGAGGGTACATATCGTATTGAATATGTTGATTTAGGTAAATTTAATCTTACTAATTGTTTGATACTTCTTGATGAGATAACTCTTGATGCTGATAGCAGAGATTATAAATTCTTTCCTAAAGAAAAAAGATATTTCTTTATTATGCACAGGCATTACAATTGCGATATTATTTACTTTACTCAGCAATGGGACGCTGTTGACAAGAAAATCCGTAATCTTACAAGTGACTTGTTTTATGTTAAGAAAGCATTTAGCAATGTTAACGGTTTATTGTTTAAGCCATTTCAGTGTTTTAGTGTTGCTCGTAGGATTTTCCGTACAATTGATATTAACGAATATACTAAAGAGATTGTCTCCGGTTATCGTTTTCCGACTACCTTTGAACGTTTCTTTGGTAGAACTAAACAATTTTGTTTTAGACCTAAATGGTATAAGTATTTTGATAGTTGGGATATTCCTCAAGAGCTTCCTGAATATGAGTTCAGAGAGTGGTTATCTAATCAAAATGCAGCATAAAAAGGAGACTCCGCAACGCGGAGCGTTGCGAGGCTCCCTTTTCTTTATCTAATAACTCATAACTCACACAAAAATAGGCTATATCACACATAAAAGGTGGTGGTTTTTATGGGCGGTGAATATTACAAATATTTATGTGAAGGCTTTGATAAGAAATTTATTTTTTGTGGTGATTATTGTATTTGTAAAGAGTATAGTTTACCTTATTTAAAAGGTGTTACGAAACATGATAATATTTTTCATTCTTTTGATAATTCTTCTAATAACCCTAAAAGAGCTGATAATTTAAAACGTGCAAGAGATTGTGTTGCTCAGATTGTTTATTCTAATTTAACCCCTCATACTAAATTTTTAACATTAACTACTAAAGAGACTATTTTAGACGTTCCTACATTTCAAAGAAAATTAACTACATTTTTACAAGCTATGAAAAGAAAAGGTTATGATTTAGATTATTTATATGTTTATGAGAGACAAACTAAAAGAGGTAAAAAAGAGGGGAATATAGGTTGTTTACATGTTCATATGATTGTTTTTAATGATGAAAAGATAGATATGTCGGTTTTAAAAAGTTGTTGGAAACACGGTAGAGTTGAATTAAAAATATTAGACGGTTTAAGATGTGAGAATAATAAGGTCTCTCAAGAGCTTATTAAAAATCCCGCTTCTTATGTCTGCAAATATATCACAAAGGAAAGTGTGGCGGAGTGGAATGAAAAAGTATACAGATGTTCTAAAGGTCTTAAAAAGCCTATTACAATCAATAATGAAGTGTATGTTTATAATGGTGGCGGTGCTACTTCAAAGGATAGCGAAATTCTTTTTGATTTTTTCGAATCTTGTTTTACTCCTTTCTATGAAAGTGCTAAAGTATGTAAAATGTCCAATGAGTCAAGAGAGTACGATCGTTTTCTCAAAACTACTGTATCAGTTCGGAAGGAGTAGTGATTTATGAATAACTATGACTTTGTTTGTTTGTGTAAGGTTTTCCAAAGACTTGAAGCTAAGAATTGCAATGAATTAATTGCATTAGAAAATACATATCAGATGTTCAGGCGGTTTGATGAATACGATTTCTTAACCTTGCTTGAAGCTAAAATATATCAAAATGCATTAAATCAAATACAACGTGAAATACTTGCAACTTGTGACCATTTACTGCGTTTCAATAAAGAAGAGTAGAGGTTTTTCTCTACTCTTCTTTATTATACAAATACTTATACAAAATAAAAATTTTGTATAAGTCGGGGTGTGAGAAAAAGCCAAAAAAGACTTGTTTGGCTTAAAATATTGTTTTTGTTCACAATTTGCTGTTTTTGCTTGTTGCTTTATAAATGCAAAATGATTTATTGTATACAGTATTTGTTATGTATTTAAAATAAAGCATCTAATTTAATTTTTTATTTCTCTTTGTATTTTTTCATACAAATTAAAATTGCTGATGTAACGATTACCATTGTAATTGTATAACCGAGCTTTGCTACTGCATTTTTTTCAGGATTTTTCATTTTTGTTTTTTCCTTTCAAAATTTACTCATTGATACGTTTAATAGAAATTTTCTGAACGATGCTCAGGTCATTTTGAAAAATCTGGTTAAACGCTTTTTTTGGCGTTTTAGTGATTTTTGGCGTTGTTTATTAAACTTTTTCGGTTAATTGAATAAATCCACCAAAATCACTGAGTTTACGATTTTTGTTAAAGACAGCCTTAACATTATGCTTATTAAGAAATGCTATAATTTGATTGTAGTCCTTATGGGCGCTTAAATCCCCGCTAAAATATATTTCGCTTTCACTTAGCTTACCGGTAGCACCACCTAAAAAGCCATAATGCTTGTCGGACAGGTATACATCACCGGCGGTTATCTCTAAAACATCAAATTGATATTTTTTTAACAAAGAGGCGAGTCCACTGTCTTCTGTAATAATTGCATTAGCATTTACAATACATAAATTGCACCTGGAATATCCTTGGTTTGTGTGTATCAAATCACAATTATTCTTGGCTATAAACTCTTTTATATAAGCGTTTGTGTGTGCTTTGTTACAGATGAATTTATTACAAATAACTGCACAATTTATAGAAATATCATAGGGATAGGGTGATTTTATATTGTTGATAAATATGGGCATATAACCAATTTCTTTTAGCTTGCTCTCCCCTATTGAATTATGATTTACAAGAATTTCACCATTACCTAAATTACAACAAAGGATATCGGCGTGGTTATTAATTTCATTGTCTAAAGCAGTGTTTTTTACTAAAGGTATGCAGGTAACGCCTAAGCGTTGCAATTCAGAAATTTCTTCTGTATATTTGCTGCCAATAAGGCAATGTTTGAGTTGATTATGAGGCAAATTAGGGGCTTGTACTATCTTGTAACACATAATTAATCAACTGCACACTCAAAGGCTTCACGGACGTTTCTTGCACCGATTATTTCAATATTATCAAACTCACCTTTAGGGAGCTTTTTGATGTTTTGTCGAGGAATAATACATTTTTTAAATCCGAGACGCTGACATTCTCTTATGCGCTGTTCACAATTATTGATTGTGCGCAATTCACCGGCTAAGCCTATTTCACCGAATACAATGGTAGAGCTGTCAATTACTGCATCTTTAAGACTTGAAATAAGTGACAGAGCAACTGCAAGGTCACAAGCAGGTTCGTCTGCCCTGAGTCCCCCAACTATATTTACATAGCAATCCATATTTCCTAGAAAATAACCTGCACGCTTTTCTAAAATGGCGATAAGCATTGCCATTCTGTTGTAATCAAAGCCGGTTGCCATTCTTCTTGGGTTACCAAAGCCTGAAGTTGTAGCAAGTCCCTGGACCTCGGCTAAAATTGGTCTTGAGCCCTCTATAAGGCAAGTTACGCAAGTGCCTGATATGTTTAAGGGGCGCTCGGAAATCATTGCTAATGAAGGGTTTTCGACTTCTGCCAGTCCTTTGTTTGTCATTTCAAAAACGCCAATTTCATTTGTTGAACCAAAACGGTTTTTAGCAGCTCTTAAAATTCTGTATGAAAGATTTCTTTCACCTTCAAAATATAGAACTGTATCAACTATATGTTCAAGCACCTTGGGGCCTGCTATGTTACCATCTTTATTTACGTGTCCTACAAGTATAATAGATACATCATTATTTTTTGCAGTTCTCATAAAGAGATTTGTGCATTCTCTTACCTGTGTAACACTACCTGCGCTTGATGATAAGTCATTAATACTCATTGTCTGCACAGAATCAATCATAACAATATCGGGTTTTTCTTTTCTTATGTATTCACAAATCATTTCAGCATCTGTTTCACACATAATTGCCAGTTCTTCGTTAGTGACACCCAGGCGCTTAGCTCGCATTTTTATTTGGTAAGCAGATTCCTCTCCTGAAACATATAAAACAGAAAGCTTTTTTGAAAGAATTTCGCAAATTTGCAGTAATATTGTGGACTTACCAATTCCGGGATCACCACAGAGCAAAACTAACGAGCCTTTAACAAGACCACCACCAAGAACTCTGTTCAATTCGCTGATTCCTGTGTTATATCTAAGCTCTGAGCTCGAATCTATTTGTGAAAGTCTAAGTGGTGCGCCGTAGGTTGAAGTATGGTTTTTGGAACTGCGATTTTTAGCAGTTTCTGTAATAATTTGTTCCTCGTTTAAAGAGTCCCATTCTCCACAGCTTGGGCATTTACCATACCATTTGGCTGTTTCGTAACCACATTGACTACATACAAAAATTGTTTTAGTTTTTGCCATTTTTCTCACCTTGAATTTATATAATTCTGTATTCCCATTGCAATACAAAATGCTATTTGTTTTTGGTATTTTTCTGTTTTTAGTTTTTCTGCTTCCTCAAAATTTGACAGAAAACCACACTCAACTAATACAGCGGGTTTGACTGCATTATATATTAAATATACAGAAGTTCCACATTCTTTGATTTGACGGGTGTTATTCTGTTGTAGCTCATAAACAACAGTCTCTTGTATGGATTTAGCCAATAATGAGCTTTCTTCTGCTGTTTTGGGTGAATAGAAAACTTGCATACCACTATATTTCTCTTGGGTGTAAATATTCTGATGGATACTAATAAAAATCGAATTATCTGTTTCTTCCATAAGCTTCATTCGGTTATGTAAATCAGAGGTCTTTTTACTTCTGATTGTATCAAATCCCTCACTTTCTAAGGATTGATCTTTTTCTCTGGTAAGAATTGTATCAAAGCCGAGCAAAGAAAGATACTCATTTAAAAATAAAGCTATGTTGAGGTTAATATCTTTTTCAGGGATACCATCCTTTGTTACTGCACCACCATCAAAACCACCGTGACCTGCGTCAATAATTATAATCGGCAAGCTGATGGCTACAGAATCAGTATTTACAGATGGTTGTTCATTAATAAATAATGATGCTATAAATAAAGAAACTGAGAGTAGAACAGACAATATAATGTAAAGGTACTTTTTCATTTTATCACCATTACATTTATATGCAGATAATATATTACTATTATAAGTTAAAATAATAATATTTTCAATATAAAAAAGCTTCATCCTCAACTTTTAGTAAGTTGAGGATGATTAGATATTATGAATATTTTGCAATCATTTGCTTTCTGTCTATTTTACCATTGAAGGTTTTAATGATTTCGTCGATAACTTCAATTTTCTTTGGTAGCTTGTATGGCTCAAGGTTTTCTGTAATTAATTTACGTATTTCACCTTCGTCAAGCTCTTTTCCATCTTCGAGAACAACTAACAATTTCAATGAAGTGTTATCGCCTTTTATAGTAGGAATAAGAAGACATTCATCAACGCATTCAGCTCTCATAACAACCTCTTCAACCTCGACTGGTGCAACTTTTAAGCCACCTAAATTGATTGTATCGTTGCTACGCCCAACAAGAATAATTTCTCCGTTGGGAGCAAAATAACAAAGGTCACTCATAACAAGCATACCGTTCTTAATAGCTTGAGCTGTCAATTCAGGTTCGTTCCAATAACCCTTCATAACGGATTTGCTACGGATTGCAATAAGACCGGGTTTTTCAGCCGAAGCATCAGTCATTTCGTTGCCGTCTTCATCAAGAATAACAATTTCACTGTAAGAGTTGGGTTTACCAACGCTTGATGCATATTCAGAACCACCTGAAACACAGAATTCATCAGTACATACAACGCCTGCTTCTGAACAACCAAAGCAGTTATACATATATACATCCGGCATAAGCTTACGCATTTTTTCCTTATCTGTTTCGGGATAAGCTGTTGAGCTGGAATAAACAAATCTTAATTGCTCATTAAGAGCAGCAAAATTCTTAGAAGCAAAACCCAGAAGAAGATGTATTGCTGATGGAGGGAGATACAAGGATGTAACCTTGTGGTCTTCAATTGTTTTAAAGTACTGTTTGAAGTTTCTGAATCCATCAAGAAGACAGGTTGTACTACCAACTGCCATTGCGATATGAACCTTTCTTAAAGCAGCAGCGTGGTTCATAGGGGTAGGGATAAGCCAAATATTATCTTGCTTGATATTAGTTGTTTCAATACCTGCAAGAGCAATGTTAACCTGGTTACCATAGGAAACCATAACTCCCTTTGATTTACCCGTTGTACCTGTTGTGAAAAGAATTTCAGCGAGGCTTTCGGAATCGGGTTCTGTAGCATTAAAGCAATCATCAGTAGCTTCAATTTCCTTGATTATATCAGCGAGACTCCAAGCACTCTCCAAATCATCTCTTTTTTCAAGAGTAACCATAACCTTTGCGTCAAGCTCTTCTGCAATTTCAATTATACGCTTACTTGGGGAGCTTTTTTCAACAGGAACAAAAGTTGCACCCAACAACTGAATACCATACCAAAAATAAACATAGGACATAATATGGTCTGCTTCAACAACTATTCTGTCACCTGCTTTAACACCTTTATTCTGTAAATAAAGTGCAGCTTTTCTGTTAAACTGTGCAAGGTCTTTGTAGGTGCACTTTTCATCGTTAATGATAAGCGCAACCTGGTCAGGTGTAGTTTTACCAAATTCCTGAATTTTTAATGCGATTGATTTCATATTATAACCTCTAAATAAGATTTATTGGGCTTCTACGGCTTGTGGAATAACTGCATCTATAGTTTTGTCGGCTTCCTCTGCTTTTGCAGCTTCTTCAGCTTTTGCCTTTGCAACTATTTCAGCATTCTTTTTGGCTTCTTCCTCTTCTTTAAGCCTTCTTGCTTCTTCCAATTCTGCAATTTTTGCAAGTAAAGTATCGTGAACTCCGTCCCAATGCTCCTTTACATGTTCGTCATTTCTACGATCCTTTAAATCATAGTTTTCTGTAAGATGTTTAGCGAAAACATCTGTAAATTTAGTTGCACCATAGAAATTTGTATGACCGGCATTATAAAAATCAGTTTCCAAATCTAAATCGATTGAGAAAGTGTTTTCGGAGTTCTCATCATAGTAATGAATGCAGTCGAAGCCTTCTTCCTCAAGAATTTTATAAATTGTATTGGATCTGCCTATTTCATCTGTGTACCTAATCTGCGGTGTATCAAGAAATAGAACCTTTAAATCCTTTTCTTTTAGGTAATCAAGGAACTCATACAAACTTTCTTCAACAAATTTATCTAACTCGAGATAATAATCTGCATCGTAGCCTCTGTTTTTCTGAGGCGTCGGACGAGCTGTAATTGTGTCCTTGATATAAAAACCTAAATATTCGTGAGGTGTATTGCTCCAGTTATTTTCAATTAAAAATTTCTTACTGGACCAGTTGCTGTGGAATTTAATAATAGGGAACAAGTAGGATAAATCAAGACGTGAGGCTTTCTTATCAACATCATCACGAATAGCCATTGTTTTAAAGCAACCTTTGATTCTGTTGATAGAAAACTGCGGCATAACATCAAGTAGGCGACGTGCACGGACATCCATATCGTCAATGTCATAATTGGCGTATGTGAATGGTCTGACGTCAAGTATCAACAATTCAACATCCTGATATTTCAAAGCTTCCTCAACAGCGTATTCGTAAAGCCATGGTGGAAATGCGTCAGTAGAAAGTGGGTAAACAGTAATACCATACTCTTCATAAGCCTGAGAAGGAACCCAATATCTGTCAATTCCGCTTGTGCCGATCATAACAGCATCAACGGTATCCTTGGGGAAGGTTCTGTATGTGTAAAAGCGCTTGTTATAGTTTGAAGTGTTTTCCATTTCAAACAAATCACATAAAGCAAAAACCATTATAGCTACAGCCATAAAGAATGCAACGCTTCTTATAAATTGTTTTTTTGTCATTTACAGGCACCCTCCTTTCTCAGAAATTACCGTAAATAAATGTGCTTGCATCGTAACCGGGACCATAAATACCGAAAATAAGGATAAAAGCAATAAAAGCTAAAACTAATATCCAACGGAAAAAAATGTTCTGCTTTGCAAGTGTTTCACGAATTTTCATACCATTTTCCTGAAGAACACCAACTACAAGCAATATAAGAACAGAGAAAATTACAAGTGACATTTCCTTCTGGCTTACACCCATCTTATAAATTTCACCGTTCAGGCCGAAAAGAAAGTCAAAATCAACTGTTGTAAATAATGCTTTAATCATTAAGCCTGCGTCGTGAAGACTGGGAGCCTTAACAATGATTCTTGAAATGAAAAGAAGAATTGTTGTTCTGAAAATTTGGAACAGCTTATAACTGAAGTTTTCGGTGTTTATGTGTAATTTTTCGATTAATTTTTTATAAACGGGAACCATAGCAACGCTGCCGGAAATCAGTAAAGCGTTATATAAACCGTTAATAACGTATTGGGAGGTTACTCCGTGCCATATACCAATAAGGAAGAAAACAACCAAAGGAGCTGCGACTGAAGGAACAAGCTTACCGGCATAGGTTCCGTATTTTTTTCGCATTTTCTTACTTAAATTGGAAACAGGTCTGCAAAGCATTACGGGATAGAAAACATACTCTCTCATCCATGCACCGAGTGACATGTGCCATCTTCTCCAGAAATCTGCCAAAGAAGTGGAGAAGAAGGGTCTTTCGAAGTTCATTGGCAGATTGATTCCCATCATCTGAGCAGTACCTCTTGTAATATCAGTACCACCTGAGAAGTCACCATAAATCTGGAAAGAATATGCGATAACACCAAAGAGAATATGAGAGCCTGTATATTCGGTAAAGCCTACTGCAAATACTGTTCTTGCAATTGCAGCTACTCTGTCAGCTATAACAAGCTTCTTAAAAAGTCCCCATAAAATAAGTAAAGCACCATTTTTGAGGTTATCGTATTCTAATTTATGTGTTTCCTTGAGCTGAACACCAACATCACCGAATCTGTTCAAAGGACCTTGAACAACCGATGGGAAGAACGAAACGAAAAGAGCAAATTTACCGAAATGTCTTTCAGCAGCATATTTACCTCTGCCGATATCAATAAGGTAACCAATACTGTTAAAGGTATAATAGGAAAGTCCTAACGGAACATATAAATTTACAAAGGGCATTGAAGCATCCCAACGGAAAAGCATAAATAAATCATTTACACCACCGATGAAAAGATTAAGATATTTAAGACTGGCAAGTGTTGCTAAGTTCACAAGAACTGTAACTACCTGAACTGTATGAATCTTTTTAGAAACCTCTTTTTTCAGTTCACGTTTCTTATCAACTGTAAGCTCTTCTCCCATTGCATCGATTTTTTTCTGGTTTTTGTTTCGCAGGTGTTGCATAAACAAACCCGAGCAATAGGTGAAAACTGTAGTAGCGCCAATAAAAAATAAATTTTCAACACCACTGTATAGGTAAAAAGCATAGCTTGATACTAATAGTACAAACCATTGAAATCTTTTCGGAACAACATAATAAACGAAAATTACAGCTGCCAAAAAGAAAAAGAATCTAAATGACGTAAAAGGCATATCTATCTCCTCTGATTATAGAATAGCAAAGCTTATCCGACCAAGGTCAGTTAAGCTTTGCCTCCATAAAATTACATTTCGTCAATAAGACGTTCCACCAAGGCAAGAATAGCCTGTGCACTGTTGAAGTTTTCGGGCTCCATATCGTCAACTGTGATAGTGATGTCATAAGCGTCACACAATTCACCAACGATTGAAACGATGTCAAAGCTGTCAAGGATTTCATTATCAATGAGCTTGTCCTCATTTTCGAAATCAACATCATCTCTAACAGATTTAAGAATTTCTAAAAGCTTTTCCATAATAATTCTCCTAAAAAGATTTTTAATAGTTAAAACACAATTTAACTAATACAATATAGCATATTTTTCGACCTGTGTCAACAAATTACATATTTTCGACTCGGAGAGGAATTATTTAAATTCCTTCAAATCTTTTGTAAGTAATTTATGTCTTACGATTCTATGAAGTAAGTCCGGCTCCCCTGCTGTTTCAAATAAGTTTTTGCAAAATGAAACGGGATTTACGGTGAAATCATTACCAGCAGGTAAAATAAAGGACATATTAAAAGAGTTATCATTGAAGCTACAATTAAAATCGATTAAATGTTCACATACATTAATTTCTTTAATTGCCCCCTTCTTGGTTTTCTTTTCGATTATAATTTGTCCTTTTTCAACTGTGTTTTTAATTAAATAATAGAGACCTTTTGAATCTTTTGAGTTTGGAACTGTAACAGTATATTTAGCCTTGTTTATTGCGAGATTTTTTTCAATCGGTTCAGCTACCTCTAAAAACTCGATTCCCGGTACTGACACTCTGTTTAATTCGGATAATACTCTTTCATTTGAATAGTCATCGTCAGTTAAACGAATGTCAAGAACCTCACGTAAACCCTCAACACCAAGCGGCAAAGGTAAACCGAAAACAAGGTAGGGATGGGGATTAAAGCCCTCTGTGTACCAGAGTGGTATATCGGTTCTTCTGAATGCCCTTATAAGGCAACGGGTTAAATCCAAGTGCGAGATGTATTTTGCAGCATCTTTTTTAGTGAACCATATTCTTATTGAGCGCATCGCACTTACCTCCGTTTAATGAATTTGAGCCACAGGCTGAGCATTGCTGACGACAATGGCTTGTCGTCTGAGCTTTTTTAGCCTTTTCGTTTTCAGAAACAAGGAATGATTTTTTTATACCACTGTTAATATGATCCCAAGGTAAAATTTCTTCATAGCTTCTTCTGCGGTTGGCATAAAACTCAGTAGAAATACCACAATCTTCAAAAGCCTTTACCCAACCATCGTAGTTGAATTTATCATCCCAGCTATCAAATGTACAACCATTTTTGTAAGCCGCTTCAAGAACATCACAAAGCTTTCTGTCACCACGTGCAAAAACGCCCTCAAGGAAGGTTAAGTCAGTATTATGGAAACGGAAAGTAATTTTCTTTGTGGTGCAGGTTTCCAGAAGAAGCTGCTGCTTGCGTTTAAGCTCTTCTTTTGTATCCTGAGGCTCCCATTGGAATGGTGTACAGGGCTTAGGCACGAAGGAGGAAACACCTGCACTGACGCTTACACCTTTGCCTTTCGGCTTGTCCGGGTTATTATAAAATTCATTAACCACCTTTTGAGAAAGCTGGTTAATTCCTATAACATCGTCATCTGTTTCTGTTGGCAGCCCCACCATAAAATAAAGCTTAACAGCAGTCCAACCACCAACAAAAGCTTTTCTGCAGGTTGAAAGAATTTCTTCTTCGGTAATGTTTTTATTAATAACATTTCTCATTCTCTGTGTGCCGGCTTCAGCTGCAAATGTAAGCCCGGAGCGACGTACAAGCGCAAGCTTTTCTTTAAGCTCATCAGAGAAATTATCAATTCTTAAAGATGGTAAAGCAATATTAATTTTTTGAGGACTTGCCCAACCAAGTAACTCCTCAAGAAGCTCGGTTATTTTTGTATAATCACTACTGGAAAGAGAACAGAGTGAAAGCTCGTCATAGCCTGTAGTGCAAGCTAATTTTTGACTTTGTTTGCTTATGGTTTCCACAGTTTTTTCTCTTATTGGCCTGTACCAGAAACCAGCCTGACAAAAACGACAGCCACGAATACAACCTCTGAAAATTTCGTGTACTACCCTATCGTGAACAACTTCAACAAAAGGAACAACAAAATTTTCGGGATAGAAAACTTTGTCTAAATCCGAAACAACACGTTTATTAACCTTTTCGGGGGCGCCATCTTTGGCTGTAACAGCTTTTATAGTACCATCTTCGTTATATTCAATATCATACAAAGAAGGCACATAGATACCTTCAATATGAGAAGCGGCAATTAAAAATTCGTTCCTTGATTTACCTGCTTTTTTATATTCATTTAGTAAATCGAGAAATTCAAGCATCATTTCCTCGCCTTCGCCTATCTGAAAAGCATCAATAAAATCTGCTAAAGGCTCAGGGTTGCAAACACAAGGACCACCTGCAACAACAATGGGTATTGCAAGCGTATCTCCCCTATCTTTAGAACGAAGAGGGATTTTACCTAAATCAAGCATATTTAAGACATTGGTATAAGAAAGCTCGTACTGTAGAGTAAAACCAACTGCATCAAATTCTGTTAATATATCTCGGCTTTCTAAACCAAAAAGAGGAATATTTCTTTCCCTCATAATATTTTCCATATCGGTATCAGGCGCAAAAATTCTTTCACACCAAAAATTCTCACGTGAATTAATTAAACTATACAGAATTTTCATTCCTAAGTGAGACATACCGATTTCATAAGTATCAGGAAAGCAAAAAGCAAAGCGAATATCTACATCAGCTTTGTTTTTTACAACAGAATTAAGCTCTCCTCCGGTG
The DNA here is from genome assembly GCA_045543695.1 of Acutalibacteraceae bacterium. Taxonomy (GTDB): domain Bacteria; phylum Bacillota; class Clostridia; order Oscillospirales; family Acutalibacteraceae; genus DTU089. The sequence goes on from JAZPXQ010000027.1 coordinate 108,148, forward strand.
TACCTTGCGGGTTTTTGCACCAAAGGGAAAACGCTCTCAATTTTTTCTTTAAACATAGTAAAAACTCCAAAATAAATTCTCAGAATATTTTACTATATTTATAAAGAATAATCAAGTGAATATCATTTTTTAAAAACTATAGAGAAAATAAAATATAGTGACATTAATATCAATGAGTAATTACTTTTATATTTTATAAAAGCCATTATTGTTAAAACAGCAAAAAACAAAGCAACACCTATAGATGTGTATGTCAGCAGCTTCTCTGTAAATTCTTCGTTGTGTTTCAACAGTAATAAGCTTCTTATAGCGTTACCACCATCAAAATTATAAAACGGGAGCAGATTAAAGCACCCCAACAATAAGTTTACCAAAATGATAATTTGAATATTATCTGTTTTATCATTTACTATAAAATAAAGCATAAGACCTATCAAAATATTGAATATAGGCGCACTGATATTAATTATGAAATCATAAATGTTTTTTAATGAGGTATTGCTGTTTTTTACAATGTTTCCACCGAAAAGAGTAAGAGTAATTTTGTCAGGCGGAACAGATAGTTTGCAAATAAAATAAAGATGTACTAACTCGTGTAATAGTCCGAAAACTAAGGTCAGCAAGTACATCTTGAATTTGTTTACGGAAATAAAAAGTAAAATTAAAGCAAAAAACGTAAAACTTATTTTAACTTCCGTATTTTTTATTTTAAAACTCATTTATAGCCTCATCAAGCGCTTTTTGAGGGTTGTATGAGATGTTGTTCACCCTTAATTCAAAATGCAAATGTGGGCCCGTAGAGCTTCCTGTTGAGCCGACAGTTGCAATTATTTCCCCGGCTCTGATTTTATCACCTTTCTTTACATTTAATTCCTGACAATGGCAATAAACAGTCATAATGTTGTTGTCATGTTTTATTTTTAAATAATTGCCATTCCATTTATCGTACGTAGCCTCTGTAATTACTCCATCAAATGCTGCATATATATTTGAACCTTCTTTTGCAGCAATATCTATTCCGGAATGAAAACGGAGATCGCCACTTATCGGGTGTGTTCTTACGCCAAATTCTGAAGTAATGTTACCACGTAATGGCAAAACCATTTGCTTGCTTAATTTGTAATTATTAACGGATACACTTTTGGGGATTTCGTTTTCAGAAGAAACTTTTACATCGTTGCCACCGGTGGCTATTATTTCAGCACTCAATGATGGCTCTTCCAAGGGAATATATTTAGTCTCTTCTTCAATTATATCTTTTTTGGTTTCGCTCTCTGTTTCTTTTTCTTCAATATCTTTTTTTTGATTATTTAGGATATTTGAGAATACTTGTTGCGCTTGTTCGATTTTTAAATTTTCTTCAAGCTTTTCTGAAAAAGCATCTTCGAGGCTGGTAAATAATTTATTATTCGAACTTTTCAATATAAACAGTAACCCAAATAAAACCAAACAAACAATAAATTGCAATAATAAAGTTTTTGCTAAATAATCCTTTTTATTTTTAACCATAAAAAATCACCTGCAAAAATATATGCAGGTGATAAAAAAATTATTCTTCCAACTGAAGCTGTTCCCATTCAACGTACATACCATCAAGCTTGCCTCTTAAATCATTTAAGCAGTTTGTTAATTCTAAAAGCCTTTCGTAATCGGCAGCAACCACAGGGGTTGAAATTTCAGCTTCAAGCTCAATAATATGACCTTCGGCTTCTTCTATCTCAACTTCAAGGCGGGCTATTCTTGTTTTTCGCTTCCTTTCGTTACTGGCTTTCTCTTTTCTTAGTTTATAGTCATTAATAATCGGCTTTTTGCTTTCGTTGGAGTTACTGATTTGGTTGCTTTGTGCCTCCCTGTATTCAAGGTATTTATCATAGTTACCATCAATATTAACAGCACCATCGTGAGTCAGGTACACTGTTTTAGTAGCAAGCTTATTAATAAAATATCTGTCGTGAGAAACAACAAGCATTGTACCGTCAAAATCTATCAGTGCATTTTCAAGTACCTCTCTTGAAGTAATATCAAGGTGATTGGTTGGTTCATCAAGAATTAAGAAATTCGGTTTTGAAAGCATTATTTTTAATAATGAAAGCTTTGCTCTTTCACCACCACTAAGCGAGGAAACTTTTTTGAATACGTCTTCACCACAGAAAAGGAACATTGCAAGTGCGCTTCTAATTTCAGTTTCTGTCAAATGACGATACATATCCCAGATTTCATCAAGTACAGTTTTTTCCGAATGTAATTTATCTATATTCTGGTCAAAATACCCGATTTTAACATTACTGCCAAAACGAAAAATGCCCTTATCTTGTTGTACTTCTTTGTTGAGGATTTTTAAAAAAGTTGATTTACCACAACCATTAGGTCCTAATAAAAATACTCTTTCCTCTCTGTAAACTGAAAGATTAAAATCAGAAAAAAGCTTTTTATCCGGAAAGCTTTTTTCAAGCTCCTTTACAAAAACAACCTCATCCCCTGTTCTGACATCTGTTTTAAAGCTGAAATGAATACTTTTAAGTGCTTTGTCAGGAACCACAAGGGCTTCCTTTAGTCTTTCTATTTGTTTTTCTTTACTTGCAATAGTAATATAATTCCGGGCTTGATTAAATCGTTTTTGTTGCTCGATAATTCCTTCAATTCGTTTGATTTCTGTTACTGTTTTTTCATATTCTCTTTCGATTGTAAGCTCACGTTCGGCTTTAAGCTTTTGGAAAATTGTATAATTACCTGTTGTAAGAGTAAGCTTTTTGTGAGCGATTTCCATTGTTGAGGTTGTTACCTTGTCCAAAAAATATCTATCATGAGAAACGACAATAATTGCACCTTTATATTTTATTAAGTAGTCCTCGAGCCAGCTAACAGCGTCAATATCAAGATTGTTTGTGGGTTCGTCAAGTAACAAAAGATTAGTGTCAGATAACAGCAATTTACAAAGCGATAGCTTTGAGCGTTGACCTCCACTTAACGAATTTACTTTTAAATTCAAATCATTTTCAGTAAAACCAAGCCCTAACAAAGCAGATTTTGTTTTAGCTTTGTAAACAAGACCGTCTCTGCGCTCGATATCCTCAGTTAATTTTAGTTGTTTTTCTATTAATTCAATACTGCTGTCATTCAAGAGCTGTTCTGTTATTTTTTCCAGCTCTGCTTCCATTTCGGCTACATCGGAAAAAACTGTCAAAGCTTCGTCGTAAAGGGTTTGATTATCGTCGCATTCCAGATATTGCTCCATATAACCGATATGAACACCTTTGCCACGAACAATACCACCCTCGTTAGGTGTGTACTCCCCTATTATGAGCTTGAATAAAGATGTTTTACCGGTGCCGTTAGCACCAATTAAGCCAATTTTATCGTTTTCTTCCACTTTAAAAGCGGCGCCTTTAAACAAGACGCCGTCAAGAAAACCGAATGTTAAGTTTTGTGCAGTTAAAAGAGACATAAAAACACAACCATTATAAAGTGCTTACTAAAACTTCAAATTTTCCTTTTAAAATTGTTTTGCCTGCATCAGCAGGGACAAAGATACTGTCACCTGATGATATTTCAACAACGCTTCCGTTACATTCAACAGTACCTTCACCTTTGGTAACAAGAAGTGAAACAAAGCTTTCACTGTTTACATCAAAGCTATAAGAGCCTTCAACATCAAGTGTTGACATTTTGAAAAATTCACAGGAACAAAGCTCTTGTGAAACAGCACCTTCAAGTCTTATTTTTTCTCCATCAGGATTACCTGAACGTGTCGGTGGAACTGTGTCTGTAACGTCAAGTGCTTTTTCTACGTGTAGTTCACGAGGTTTTCCGTCAACGAGTCTGCCATAGTCATAAACACGATATGTTGTGTTACAATTCTGCTGTACCTCAGCAAGGAGGATTCCTCCACCGATTGCGTGAAGCGTACCTGCGTTTATAAAGAAAACATCACCTTTTTTTACGTTAACCTTGTTTACATGGTCAAGGAATGTGTTATCTTCAATAGATTTTTTAAATTCCTCACGGGTTAAAGCTTTGTTAAAGCCATAAATAAGCTGTGCCCCTTCATCGCAGTCAAGGATATACCAAGCCTCAGTTTTTCCGTAGCTGTTTTCGTGCTTTTTCGCATATTCGTCATCCGGATGGACCTGTACGGATAAATCTGATTTGGCATCAATAAATTTTATAAGAAGCGGGAACTCTTCGTATTTCTCACCTTTTGTACCAAGTAATTCTTTATGTTCTTTTATGAGCGCTGTAAAAGCTTTTCCGATATACTCACCATTAATAACAACATTATCACCATCATTTCTGGCACAAAGCATCCAAGCTTCTGCAATGTTGTTTAAATCAGACTTAAAACCATAATCATTCTTTAAACGGTTACCTCCCCAGACAATTTCTTTAAATACGGGTTGTAATTTAATTGGATAAATCATTATTTTTCCTCCGATTTCGGTTGTTGATTTGCCGAAGACTCAACTGCGACAATATTTTTGATTTCTTTTTTCTCAATAAATGGAACAGAGGATGCCTTTATATCAACTCTGTCATAATATTCTTTGAATCTTATATTAAAACGAATTTTTCTCTTGCATTTTTTACAAAGAAAGATAGCCCTGAAGGATTGGTTCATAACACGCCATTCGCTTATTCGTTCACAAGATGAACCACATACATCACAAAGACAGCGCATTTTTGATTTATCAATAAGCGGACTGTTAATATCAGTAATAACCTTTGGCTTGAAGGTTATTTTAGAATAAAAAGCATTGTCACAGACCAGTGTATAGGAGGCTAGCATCTTTTCATTATAAATTTTTTTGAATAAGTCAGAAGTAAGCTTACTGTCATCCAAAGCTCTGTGAAGTGAATAATCATCAAAGTTGATACCCAATTTTTCAGCCGCCGCAGAAAGCCCGATTTGATCAGCCTTAGAAATATTCATAAATGCCTGTGCATATTTTTGAAGATTAACATAATTGCTTAAAAACGGAATAAATGAGATACCATTGAAATATTTAAAATTCTCGATTAAAACTCTGACATCGGTATCTCCCCAAGTTAAAATTATATTGGGTTCGTGAGATACCCATTTCCGGAAATTGGACATTGCCTGGGAAAAAGGAATACCACTGCTAATATCATCATTAGTAATATTGGTGAGCTCTTTAACCCTGGCGTGAAGTTTTTTACCCAATTGTGGTTTAACAAAAACGGAGAATGTATCAACAACGTCGAGAGCGCTGTTTAGCTTCACAGCACCAATCTCAATGATTTCATTCATAAAACCTTTTTTCTTTTTACAATAAGTGTTATTCCACTCAAGGTCCATTATGATATAATTCACAGTTAAAAACTCCTACATCCAAAAAGTGAACCTTGACCATTCAAGAAATGGTCAAGTCCAAAAATTAATTATTTCAAGCCTTCAGCATCATATAAGAATGCTGTTTCAAGAAGCACCTCTGCACCAACCTTTAATGCCTCCGGAACAAGTGTTTCCGGGGCATCGAGTCTTGTGTGGTAATATCTGGGTGGTGTGGGGTCCATTGCAGCAAATCCGGTAGCTTTAATACCCTTTTGTGTGAATGCTGCTGCATCACAAGCTCCAAGGTAAATGGAAGCATAGGGAATGTCGTAGCCACAGTTAAGTGCTGCCTGTTTTACAAGCTCCTTTACCTGTTTATCGTGTTTTAATGTACCACTTAAATCTCTGTCATAAACTGCCATATCTTTAAGGTCACGCATTGTGTCACAAGCTACAACAACAGTTTCAATTTCTTTAAGCTCTTTTTCGTGAGCTTTAGCATAAGCTTTTGCGCCACGGAGTCCTGCTTCCTCTGAACCGGAGAGAATAACACGTACTTCTGTGTTTTCAAAGCGAATATCTGCCTCGTCCATTAATTTAAGAACAGACATGGATGCAAGGCAGCCGGAAAGATTATCATTTGCTCCGGGGACGCTTTTCGTGTAGCTCTGGAAGAAAAGGAAGCCTATATAAGGAATAACGAATACACAAAGAACAATACCAACGACAAGGAAGAAGGTGTTTGCGCCGGCGGAATCTATACCCTTTAATTCAAGTGCAATAAACTTAATTAAGCTTGCAATACAACAAGCAATAAGACCAACAACAGCAGGAATAAGGAAAAGCTTCATTCCTGTGCCACCGAGCTTATAATTAAGTATCCATTCATACTGTGAGTCAGAGTGGCCGACAAAAATAATTCTTTTCTTGATTTCTCCTGTGGGCTTACGTGTTGCAATAAGGTTGTGTGATGTATGACCTTTGAAGAGTGGATCAATAAACTGTTTATACATTAAAAATTCAAGTACCAAAGGAATAAAGCCAAGAACTGTGAGTAAAAAACCTACAAGAGGATAGCTAAAGTAAAGAATTGTTGCAATAATTGCCATAGCAACAGTAAAGGGTATAAAGCCCATAAACGCCTGACGGTGAACAATAAATTCCTCAAAGGATACATCGTCAGACCATTTCTTTAAATCCTCGCCCATTGATTGCTGCGCTGCAAATTCTTCCTTGCTACCGGGGGCACGAGGACCGATTTTTTCACAGATTTCCGTAATCTTATTAACCATATAATCGGTGTTTGCATCCAGGTTGATTTTAGCCGCATCAAGTTTTGATAAAACTGTTTTCATTGAAATCACCTTCATTTTCAAAATACATAACAAATATAACATAATAAAATTATATTTACAACAGTTTATATGAAATAAAATAGGTTGATTTTACAATAGTTATATTGTAGAATAAAAATATTATCACAAGGTGGTGTTCACAATGGTAAATGATTCAAAAGTACTATTTTACAAATCTGCTGCTAAAGAATGGCTACAAGCTATGCCACTTGGTAATGGTTTCCTTGGAGCGATGGTCTATGGCAGAACAGACAATGAAACAATTGCAATGAATTCTGATTCCCTTTGGACAGGTTTCCCTCGCCCTTCTCAGGTTAAAGAAGGTGCTAACGAAGCGTTTTTAAAAGCAAGAGATATTGCTATGAAAGGAGAATACAGAAAAGCACAGGATTTAATTGAAGACAAAGTCCTTGCTCATTGCTCACAGGCTTATATGCCTCTTTGTCACATTAAGTATAAGTTCAAGAATTCTTGTCTTTTAAAAAATTATGAAAGACAGCTTAATTTAGAAACCGGTATTAATACCGTTATATATTCACGTGGTAAAAATAACTTCAAAAGAGAAAGTTTTGTGAGTGCAATTGACGATGCTTATATCGAAAATATTTCATGTAACCATAATGCTATTAATTTTGAAATTTCACTTACAACACAGTTGAAAGGTAAATCATTCTGCGAAAACGGTGTATTGCTTCTTGATGGTATGGCTCCCTCTGATTCACCTTGTAATCAGGATACCTATGCACGTCTTGATGCACCTCAGTATCCCGATGATCCGGCACTTCAAGGAACACATTTCCGTTGTGCATTAAAGGTTGTAACAGACGGTAAGGTTGAATATAAAACAAAATCAATTGCTATTTCAAATGCTAAAAATGTAACAGTTGTTTTCTGTACAGAAAACTCCTTTAACGGGTATGACAAGCACCCTGTAATTGAGGGAAAAGAGTATAAAAATGCTTGCCTTCAAAAGCTTGATAAGGTTAATGCAGATGATTTTTCTGTTCTGAAAACGGAACATATTAATGATTTTTCAAGCTTTTTTAACAGAGTTTCACTTGATATTGGTTCAGACAAAAAAGGCGATATTCCCACCGATAAACGACTTATTAAGCATAATAAGGGTGAAAGTGATATTGCTCTTTATACACTTATTTTTAATTTCGGCAGATATCTTGTTATTTCAGGCTCAAGACCGGGCTCACAAGCTACAAATCTTCAAGGTATATGGAATGACAAGGTTTCTCCCCCTTGGAGCTCTAACTACACAGTAAATATCAATACTGAAATGAACTACTGGCCTGTTCTCCCCTGTAATCTTGCAGAATTTAACCAACCTGTTATTGATTTGGTTAAGGATTTGTCGGTCAAGGGGGAAAGAACTGCTAAAGAGATTTATGGTGCTCGTGGCTTCTGTGCACATCATAATGTTGATATCTGGAGATATTGCGATCCCGCTTGTGGCGATGCTCAATGGGGCTTCTGGAATATGTCGGGAGCTTGGTTGTGTCAGCACGTTTTTAATCACTATCTATACACAAATGATAAGCAATATCTAAAAGATACTGCATACCCGATTATGAAAAAATGTGTTCAGTTTATTCTTGATCTGCTTATCGAAGATAAAGATGGCTACTTAATTATGGCACCATCAACTTCGCCGGAAAATGAGTTCCTTATCGATGGCGTTGCGATGAGTTTAAGCGAAACCACAACTATGACTATGAGTATAGTTAAAGAGATTTTTGCTAATACTATCACTGCAGCCGAAATTCTTGGTGAAAACGATGAGGATATTGAGGCAATAAGAAAAGCCCTACCAAGACTTCTTCCTTTTAAAATCGGTAGTCGTGGTGAGCTTTTAGAGTGGTATAAGGAGCTTAAAGAGCACGAACCCGACCACAGACACAAATCTCACCTTTACGGACTTCACCCAGGTAATTTAATTACCCCCGATGAAACTCCTGATTTAGTTAAAGCTTGTATTCGTTCCCTTGAGCTTCGTGGTGATAATGGTACTGGTTGGAGTTTGGGCTGGAAAATTAATATGTGGGCACGTCTTTGGGATGGTGACCACGCATTAAAGCTTCTTGATATGCAATTACGTCCGGTTCCTGCAGTAAGAAATGTAAGATACCGTGGTGGTGGAACATACCCCAATCTTTTTGATGCTCATCCACCGTTCCAAATTGACGGTAACTATGGTTGCACTGCAGGTATTGCAGAGATGCTTCTCCAGTCAAGACAGGGAAAAATATTCCTTTTGCCTGCCCTTCCGAGTAATTGGAAAAATGGCAAGGTAACCGGTCTTAAAGCAATTGGTGATATTACAGTTGATATTGAGTGGAAGGACGGTAAGATGATTAATTATAATCTTATCGGTGACATTACAGGTATTGAAATTTATTGCCAGGGTAAACGCATTTAATTTATTTTATAAATACAAAAAAACTCCTGCTTCGATTACTGAAGCAGGAGCTTTTTGTATTATTCAGTTTCATTCAGCAATCTGATTGTTGTTTTGTCTAACCTTCCGTCAAAGAATTTATCTAACACCTTTTTAAAGATATGGTTATTTGAAACAAGAAAGAACAAGGTCATAGATGACTGAAGCTTCATATCGTCAATATAGCCGAAAATTTCAGTAGCATCATTAGTTTCAAGACTCAGAAGCTCACTTGAAATTTCAAGTAAACGTACCGATAAAACAGGATGCTTCATATACTCCTCAGCTTCAACACGATTTTGAATTGCATAATACTGTGATGTTGAACTACGCCCCAAACCTTTGAATTGAGGGAATATATACCACATCCAATGTGTTTTCTTTTTACCATTTTCTATTTCGTTTAAGGCATTGTCATAGTTTTTTTCCTGGGCTGACAAAAATCGTTCCAAATCCATTTTCATACACCTCATTATGTAATTAAACAGATATTTTATTTTTCTAAAACTTGACCGATAATACCATAAAGAGCTTCAAGCTCGTCTTTGGTAAGACCAACACCTTTTCCCATTTTTTCGTGGTCAGGTGCCCAGTCACGAAGGTCATATTTAGGTTTGCCACCATTCCAGGAAATAAGGTTAAGCTCCTTAGTCCAGCCTGTCGCTGATTCAGAAACAACACCAAGGTTTTCCTGAATCTCATACTTGAATTCTGCCATATTTAGTCCTCCTAAAAATAAATATTTATGCTTCGGGTGAAGCGTTTTTATAAAATCAAATTACCACTCCTGCTCAAAAACGGCATCAGCCTTTTTTGCAGAAATATCGTTAAAATATTCAACCTTTAAATAATTATCATCATTATTAAGAGCGAAAGCTACACTTGCAGTAAAGGTTCCGGATGCACCGACTTCGCTTGGCTCGAAAAGGTCCTTCTGGGGATACTGTTCAAGCACTTTACCTTTACTGTCGAATGCTTTAAAGTGGGTGTTTCCTATAGTAAGACCGTGAGCAATATCGTCATTGGTATATTCATACACAACAATTGCGACACTTTGTGCTTTTGGTGGGTCAGCTTTATCAGGATTAGGCTTAACTTCAAGAACTTTAGTAATTTTAATAGAGTATTTTCCTTCCTGCGCCTGAAGCGTTGCCTCACCACTTACAACTTCCATAGGTTCTTTGTTGGAATTATTTGGGAGTGTTTTCACAATAATTACTCCTAAAACCGAACAAATACCCAAAATGATTGCAATAATCAAAATAGCTTTCTTATTCATAAAAACACCTCAAATCTTGATGAATTTTTTTAGTTTAAAGGAATAGATATAAATTTCTTTAACAGGATTTTCAGTACATTGGGAAAGTGCTTCGGCATAAATTGCAAGCTGTGGTCTGTAAACGGAAGTAAAATAGCTTTCGTCTGCTACGTTATCCGTTTTGTAGTCTATCAGAACATAACCGTCACTTTCCTTGAAAGCACAGTCCAGCTTACCCTGAATAACAATTTTTTCGGATTTTGCACTTTCGGGCGAATCGGGGTAAAGCTCCCCTGCGTTTTTCAAAAACTTAAACTCATATTCTTTTAAAACTTCATCAGATGATAAAAGCCTACAACCAACATCGCTTTTCAGAAAGTGTTCTACAGCATCACAATCAAGTACAGAAAATTCTTCCTCTGTCATTACACCATTTTCCAGAAGTCTGTTTTTTTCTTTTTCAATATTCAAAGCTGCTTCATTAAAATCACAAAGCTCGAGGAACTTATGAACAGCAGTTCCTTTATCTGCACCCGACATATTATCATTAAGAAATCTGGGTTTAGCTGTACCGAAAAACGCTCTCTTTTTTGTGCGAGCCTCAGTTGATGATGCAGTAACCTTGGCAAGAATACCGGAAAAATCGTGAGTATATTCAAATTCGATATTTGCTTTAATTTTATCAAGCAGCTCATTGTTAACAGGGACTACACTATCATCAGTTCCTTCAACCATAAAGTCATCATCACGGCTTTTTATATAAGAACAATCAAAAGAAAAATCTGATTTGGGATAAGCTCCTGTGTTAGGAATTTCACAAACGGTTCTTATTACGTCAGCAGAAGGGTGCGCAGAAAGACTGCATAAAAGCCATTCTGCCATAGAGTTAGCTCTGAACACACCATACGGATGTAAATTATCGTTCAAATTGTTTTTTAGAGTGTGATTAATTCTTACTCTTGTTGTAAGCTTACTGTCAGCTACATTTATAAAGAAGGTTAAATGCTCTTTTGCTCTGGTCATGGCAACGTATAATACACGTAATTCTTCGGAAAGAGTACTGAATTTAATTGCGTTTTCTGTTGCTGCAGACGAAAGTGTATGGTAGCGTGTAAATAAATCATCATTACGGATTCGCATTCCAATGCCGGTTTCACGGGACATCACCATTGGCTTGTAGGCATCTGATTTATTGAATCCTTTGGCAAAATCTACAATCAAAACATAAGGGAATTCAAGCCCTTTGCTTTTGTGTATAGACATAATTTTAACACTATTATCGTCAAAAAAGCCACCATCAATACTTTTCAATCCATCCTTTTCAGCAGCGATATCTATGTAACGAACAAAGTCATTTAAACCGGTTCGTCCGGAATCAACAAAATCCTTGGCAAGCTTTAAAAAGCCTTTTATGTTAGCTTTCCTTATATCACCTTCACCACAGGCATAGTAGATATCTGAAAGAGATGTATCGTTTACGATAAAACGTACAAACTCGTCAATGGGATATGTAGAGGCAATGTTGCGATATAGCTGAAGCTTTGAAAGGAATGCACGTGCTTTTTCGGAGTTTTCTGCATATTTTTTTAGACATACATAGAAATCAGCTTTTTTGTTAATTTTTCTGATTTCAGAAAGCTCATCCGGGGTAAAACCATATACAGGAGAAATCAAAACTGAAATTAGTGGAATATCGATTAATGGATTGTTAATTGTCTTAACAAGAGAAGATAAAAACTGTATTTCTTTAGATAAAGACGTGTCACAATCGGCTGCAGCACTTACAGGAATTGAAAGTTTTTTCAATTCTTCAGCATAAGCTCCCATTTTACCCTTTGCACTTCTTAAAAGGATACAGAAATCCCCCCACCTGACAGCTCTTTGGTTATTACCTTCTGTAACCATAACACCGGAGTTAACTACACTTTTTATGTATTTCGCAACAGTTTCAGCTTCAGTAGGTGCGTTTTCATCCTTTTTATCAGCGTTTACACATATTATCTCCATATCGTTGGTGTTTTTCAATGGGTATTTTGCACTATAATTAAGAAATTCTTTTGTATTATAATCAATTTCGCCCATTTCTTTTGACATTATGTCAGAAAAAACACCATTAACAACCTTTGTTATTCCCTCTCTGCTACGGAAATTGTTTTCTAATATTATCTGAGAAGGTTTATTGGTACCATCGTAAGAAGTCAAAGAATCCTTTAAAGCCATAAATAAATCAGGGCTTGCAAGACGGAAGCCATAGATGCTTTGTTTTACATCACCAACAGTATAGAGGTTAGTTTTGTCTCTGGAAATAATTTCAAAAATTATATTCTGTGCTTTATTTGTATCCTGATATTCATCGATGAGAATTTCCTGATAACTGTTAGTTAATTCAATTGCAAGCGGAGTCTTTTCGGGAGTACCGCTTGAAAAATCAACAAGTAAATCAATTGCTTTGTGAAGGATATCATCAAATCCATAAGCATTACGCTCTTTTTTCTTTGCGTCGAGAATATCTGTTAACATTCTTACAGCGTCCCAAAGCTTTTTTACCATTGGGTAAAGCTTATCACAATCATCTTTGTGCTCGGCAAGTGTAGGTAATGTATGTTCTACAATTGATTTAACATTTCTTTCATAGCTGTCAAAAACATTTTTACAATCTTTTTTTAGTTTGTCGTTAATTGGATTCTTTTTCTTGGAATTAGATTTAACTACAATCCCCTCTCTCAAAAAGTTAACCATAGAATCCCATTGCTTGTTATCAGCAAGATCTTTTAAGATTGAAAGCTTTTCAGCAGATTTTGAGAATTTATCGGCATAATCGACACTATACTCGGGCTCGGACTCAATTAAAGCAGCACAACGACGCAAACGATGATAATAAAAATCAGCAAACATTGAAAGATATTTACAAATTATGTCAATCCAGCCATTTTTAAACGGATCAGAAGCAGCTGCAAAATTTTCGCAAATTTCTTTAAGCCATAAATCCGGTGATGGATATGAACGTGAGAAGGTGTATAAATCCTCTATGATTTCTTCAAGCTTAACGTCATTACGCTCATTAAGAAACATTTGTGTTAAAGCAATGAAATGTGAATCGTTTTCTTTATAAAGTGCATCTACGACTTCAGTGATTGAGTATTTCATCAACTCTTTTATATCTTTATCATCCAGTATTTTAAAATCAGCACCAACGTTAGCAAGGTGAAAGTTCTCTCGCACAAGCTTTGCACAGAAGGAGTCCATAGTACAAATATCTGCTGTTGGTAAAAGGGTCATCTGACGACGAAGAAAATCTGTATCCTCCACATTGTTATCAATTTCATCTGAAAGCGCTTTGTAAATTCTGTCACGCATTTCTGCAGCAGCTGCTCTTGTAAAGGTTACAACAAGAATATCTGAAACCGGACAAGGATGGGTAGTGTCACAAAGTATTCTTTTTACTCTTTCTGTTAAAACAGATGTCTTACCTGATCCAGCAGCAGCAGAAACAAGTATTTGCATATTATGTGCCTGGATAGCCTTTTTTTGGTTATCTGTCCAATTTCTACTCATTATCTTATCCCTCCAATACTTTCAGAGCTTGTGGGTGCTTGAGCCCTTCTATTTTTGTTAAGGGCTCTCCACCCTCTCTTGTGCAAATGGATCTATATGAGCAGTATTCGCACATTTTACCGTCATTTTTGTCACCATCAGCTATAGGTAAAGCAGGAATTTCTCCTTTATGAAGCGCATTACCCATAGCTATTATTTTTTCATCAATTAATTTTGAAAGCTTATGGTAATGCTTCATTGTATAATAATTACCTTTAGCTCCGCCTTTGGCTGCGAAAGAAGCGGGGAAATATTCGGGGTGCTCATCAATTCCCATTCCTTTAAACACATCGTCTTCGTAAAGCACCATACCTGAAAGCTTACCACTAATCTGTTTTTGCTTTTTTATGGTTTCAGTTGCAGGAGCTCTTTCTTCGAGATAGGTTTTAAGACCAATCCTTGATGGTAAGTAGAGCACACCGGAGGGTATTATTTTACCATAATAATCTCCACCATTTTTTTCTAACGCCATCATATATAGCATCATCTGTATATTAAGACCTTCAAACAGCTCTGAAAGCTTAAAATCCTTTTGACCGGTCTTGTAGTCAATAACACGAAGATATTTCTTACCATCTTTTTCCATAATGTCAACACGGTCAATGGAGCCTGTAACCTTTACGCTCCCCTTTTCAAGAGGTAATTCGTATGCCGGAATCTCTTTACTGCCAATTTTTAACTCGAAATCTGTAGGTGAAAAAAGACCACAGCCAAGTTCAACCTTTAATCTTTCAATCACAGCCATTGCTGTATCAATAAGATGCTTAAAAAGGTGCATGAATCTTTCGTTTTTGTCATCAAGACCACCCATTTTTTCATTTAAGTATGTTTCGAGAACACTGACGGCAGTAGATTTCAGCTCTTCATTAGAGGTATTAATAAATTCTTTATGCGGATATTTTTTGAGAATTTCCTCCAAAATAAGGTGGATGATTGTACCACTCTGTGCAGGATCAAGAGTAGCTTGTTTAAGTGGTTCTGCGCCGAGTCCGTAGCGTATAAAATAGGCAAAGGGACAATTATAGAAATTTTCTACTTTACTTGCTGAAATATGAACCTCCTTACCAAAAAGCTCTGTTGACTTTTCTTCATCCTTAAAAGCAAAGGGTTCTTTTCCACTTAATATTTCAAGTGATCGGAGCTTACCTTCATATTCTTTTTTATCCTTGAAATATTCTTTTAGAGTAGAGTTAATCTCGTTTTTATAAAGATAGTTCTTTGCGTATGCGGAAAAAGCACTTTCTTCGCTTTCTATGAAATATTCAGCAGGCAGTTCATTAGTTGAAATAACACTAAAGCTATCAAAAGATTTTTCAATTGTTGAAATAATTTCAGATTTAAAAAAGGCTCCGCCTTCACCGTCTGTGCACTTATAAGTTAAATAGAGCTTTTCTGAGGCTGCTGTAACAGAGCAATAGGCAATAAACCTTTCTTCATCAACTGTGTCTTCAAAAGGTGGACGCACCTCTATACCTAAGTTAGTTAAAAGAACCCTGTCTGAGTCAGTCAAAATGCCACTGTTTACGCTAACAAGAGGAAATTCATCCTTATTAACGCCTACAAGGAAAACAACCTTTGCCTTTTCAAGACGTATCCTGTCAGCACTTCCAACTGTAATCTCGTCAAGACCTTGAGGTATTTCACCCATATCACCTGTTGTAACAAGAATCATAAATAACTCATACCAACGGTTTAATGAATAAAACTTATTTTCAGTAATAAGAGCCATTGTATCAAGAATATGCATCAAAGAATTCCACGAATATTCCTGGTGGTTTGCTTCAAGCGGAAAACCATTATTATCAAGCTCCAGAGTTAATTTATATAAATTTTCTTTAATGTTGGAGTCAATAATAAATTCATAAATTGCTTTTGCAATAGCTTTACCATCGTTGTCAATGCAACTCTTTTTAAGTTTAAGTAACGGTAAGATTGCCTTTTTACGAATAACATTAAGCTCATCAAGAGTCTTTTGTGCTTTTTCGTCAAAGGAATTACCAAAGCCATCGGGGTGCATAGTGAAATCCTTCAGCCAACCGGAGGTTTTTAAATCCCATATTAAAGCATATTTTTCAAGTCTTGATATTTCTGAAAGGGATATATCAGTAAGACCGGTTTTAAGGTAACTCATAAGACTTTGAGTAGTTATACCTTTAGTGATACAGTCAAGAGCTGAGCAAATATTAATAAAAAGTGTTTCTGTTGCCAAAGGATGCCGGCTGTCATCAAAAACAGGAATAGACAAGCGAACAAGT
The DNA here is from genome assembly GCA_045543695.1 of Acutalibacteraceae bacterium. Lineage (GTDB taxonomy): Bacteria > Bacillota > Clostridia > Oscillospirales > Acutalibacteraceae > DTU089. The sequence goes on from JAZPXQ010000027.1 coordinate 124,346, forward strand.
GCATCAATAATCGCCTTTTTATATGTACCATTGGTACGTTCAATAACAGCAATATCACGACAACGATACTCCCCTGTTTTCAAAAGCTTTTTAATTGTGTTTGCAACAAAGGCAACTTCATCATCAAGATCAGAGCATTTTGCAACTAATATATCGCCATTATAAGGTGCTTTTTCAATGTTTTCTGTTGGAAAAAGTGTTTTTTCAAGTATTGAAATATCAGGTGAAAATGCGTCGGCTACTTGTTTACAATATACTTCATCAACAGCAATATTGGTTTCATTTGCAATAGTACGAAGTTTATTTTCAAATTCCTTCATAAAGAACAGAGAAGAGAATTTCTTTACCTTGTCATCTGCGCAGATTGTAATATAAATATCATCACATTGTGCAAAAGCAACTTTAAGACAATCAAGCTGTTGCTTTGAAAAATTTCTGAAACCATCAATAAATAAAGTCTTATTTTTAAAGTAGCCCTGTTCTATTGCGAGATCAGTAAAATAAGAAACTGCATCAGCGTCATCAAAATAGCTTTGGGCTAAAAGTGCCTCGTAGGAATTTCTTATTAAATCTAACTCGTTTAACTTGTTTTTTAAGAATAAATTATTTGAACATTCCAGTTTTTCTTTCAAAGTATTACTGTCAATGCAACAATATTTTAGCTCCTTACAAAAATCCACAAGAGGATTTAAAGCTGTTGCGTTATGTCTTACATTAGCAAATATGGCAAGTTTATCTTCTAACTGCACAAGAGCTTCACTCATAATGGTGGATTTGATGCCATTGTCAGCTATTTTCAAATTAACAATTCCTGCTTGCTTTAATTCAGAAAGAGCCATATGAGAAAAACTAAATATGTCAATGTTTTTAAACTCTTTAGGTCCCAAAATGCCAAGCATTATTCTTTCTGTTTCAAACGAAAATTGTTCAGGTACGAGAAGAACAGGTCTGCTTTTTCTGTTACCTATTAATGTGGTAATCAGACGACGTAGCTCGGCAGTTTTACCGCTTCCTGCTCTGCCTTTTATTAGATGGAGCATAATTCACCTCTGAAAAATATAGTATGTTTACATTTTGCTGATATTATAGCATTTTATATAATAAAAAGCAAATTTTAAGATACTAATAATTGTACTTGAGTAATATCACGGAACAGACACAAATTATATTAATAATTAAAAAATTTAAAAGAAAAATAATAATCGGTGTTTTTCTGTTAACACTATTTATGAAGCAAAATAGCTTTTTGAAAGGAGTTTTATTAATGTTAGATAGAATTGCTTTGATTCTTGTTACAATTGGTGCTCTTAACTGGGGTAGCGTTGGTCTTTTTAAATTTGACCTTGTAGCGTGGCTTTTTGGAGGTCAAGCTGCTATTCTCTCAAGGATTGTATATGTTCTTGTTGCACTTGCAGGTATCTGGTGTATCTCTCTCCTATTTAGAGAGAACGAGATGGTTGAATCAAGAAATGACATTATTGATGATAAGGTTGAATGAAGAAAAAATCGTACTCAATTATTTGAGTACGATTTTTTCTTCAATTATTTAGTACCGAAAATACGATCTCCTGCATCGCCAAGGCCGGGAACAATATAACAATGATCATTAAGCTTTTCGTCAAGAGAAGCAAGGAAAATATCAACATCAGGGTGTGCTTTAGCCAGAGCATCAAGTCCTTCCGGAGCACCAATGATACCGAGGAATTTTATGTGTTTGGCACCACGTTTTTTGATTTGGGTAATTGCATCTATTGCAGAACCACCTGTTGCAAGCATAGGGTCAACAACAAAAACATCTCTTTGTTCAATATCTGCCGGAAGCTTGCAGTAATATTCAACGGGCTGAACGGTTTCGGGATCTCTATAAAGACCGATATGACCCACTTTTGCAGAAGGTACAAGTGCAAGCATACCATCAACCATTCCAAGACCGGCTCTCAAAATGGGGACAATAGCAACCTTTTTACCTGCGAGAGTTTTTCCCTTCATAACACATATTGGTGTTTCAACCTCAACATCTTCAAGAGGCAAATCTCTTGTAGCCTCATAGCAAATAAGGTTTGCTATTTCAGAAATAAGAGCACGAAACTCCTTTGAACCTGTGTTAACATCTCTGAGAATGGAAAGCTTATGCTGAATAAGCGGATGATCCATAATAACAATTTTTCCCACAATTAACATCCTTTCAGTTAGTAATTATATTACAAAAATATTTTATACCAAAGATTTTAGAATTGCAAGTGCATCTGTAATAGCGTTTGCAAAATTATCTGTTCTTGCCTCTACTGAACAGCTCTCACACCCTGCTTTTTTTAGTGAGTAAAGAAAGTTTTTATAAATATTAATAATTTCTTTGTCATCGTTTACAGAGGGATATGTTCTTTTTATTGGTTCTGCTATATGTGCGTGTATAAGCTTTCCTTTAAACTCCCCTATTCCGGTTATACTGTCGTTATTACCGTAAACGTGATAGAGGTCGGCAAGTCCGGCAACATTATTTTTACAGCTCCTTTGAGCAATTTTTATACCATCTGCTACAGTGTGAATCATTGATGTTTCACCAAATCTTAATGGTTCCATTACAATAACACAATCTGCTTTTTCAGCCATCGGTGCTGCATATTCACTTAAAAAATAGGCTAGCTGTTCCTCTGCTTTTTCCATAGAAAAGCCTTCTGGAAAGCTTCTGGCTCCACCGGAACCAAAAACAATTTTCCTCACCCCTAAAATTTCAGCTCTTTTAAAGCCTATTTCAAGATATTCAGCCAAAGCTCCGTAATCAATATTATCACCCACAACCTTCAAATCACCCGGAAGAAAGCTGTTAGCAGCAAGGCATTTTAAAGAATATTCATCTAAACAGGCTTTGCATAAATTGAACTTATCATCATCTAATTTAGCAAGACTGCCAAAACCACATTCGTAGTAATCAACCCCCGCTTTAGCTGCAGCCTTAATGCTATCAAAATCATCAAGACCACGACAAACACCGAATTTCATATTAACAACTCCCTGAAGCTTTATTTATCATTTCTAAAGCATTATCAAGCTGTGTCTGAGTAATTTCACCACCACTTGTAATTCTTGCTATTTCTTTCGTTCTGCCTTCTAAATCCAGTAAGGTAACCTCTGTATATGTTTTATTGTCATGAACAGCTTTTTCAATAAGGTAATGACTATCGGCATAAGACATCAATTGAGCAAGGTGAGTAACGCAAAGCACTTGCTTACCTTTTGAAACATCTTTAAGCTTTGAGGCAACCTTTAAAGCAGCTCTGCCACTTACACCGGCGTCAATTTCATCAAAAATCATTGTATCTATCTTATCTTTATCAGCCAGAACAGTTTTTAGAGCAAGCATAATTCTTGATAACTCACCACCGCTTGCTATTTTAGCTATAGGTTTGGGGACCTCGCCTACATTGGCAGATATTAAAAATTCTGCACTGTCAAATCCGTTTTCGCACAGCTCAACTCTATTAAAATCAACAAGAAACTCAACATTTGGCATATCAAGGAAACGAAGCTCGTCACATACTTTTTCACAAAAGCTTCTGGCTTCAACTTTCCTTTTTTCAGAAAGCTTTTCAGCAAGCTCCTGAGTCACTTTAAATTTCTGTGAATATTCAGCTTTTAATTTATCAAGTACTTCGTCAGAAAGTGAAATCTGACCTAATTCTTTTTTTGCATTTTCGAGAAAAACAAGCATATCGTCTTCAGTTTCGCCGTATTTTTTACTTAACTTATAAAGTAAATCAATACGGTTTTCAATTTCCTCGAGTTCAGCAGGATTGTATCCGTCACCATTTATATTAAATCGTATATTGTCAGCTATATCGGATAATTCATAGTATAAATCACCAAGCTTAGAAGAAAGCTCCTGTATTTCTGCTGAAAATTTGCCAATCACTGAAAGCTCCCTATAAGCACCGGAAACCATTTCAACAGCGCCCTTATAGGAATCACCACCACAAAGCGCAGCATAAGAAGCTGCAAGAGCTTCTTGTATCTTTTCAAAGTTCTGAAGCTCTGTTCGTCTGTTTTTTAAGCCTTCCCATTCACCGGGATTAATTTCAGCTTTTTCCAGCTCGTCAATCTGATAAGATAAAATATCTATTCTTCTTGCCTTTTCTTCCTTGTTACCTGTAAGCTTTTTTATTTGATTTTTTAAGGTTAAAAGCTCGTTATAAGCAACGTTGTACTGAGAAACTAATTCAGTTAAACCACCTATCGAATCAATATAAAAAATATGAGTTTCGTTGTTTAGGAGTTCTCTGTTGTCCTGCTGTCCGTGTATTGAAATTAACTCAGCTCCGATTTCTCTTAATGCAGTAACGTTTGTAAGAGCGTTATTTACTTTACAAACGTTTTTATCCGGACTGATAACCCTGCTTACAAGTAAGGTTTTATCGGGACTTAATGGTAAAGACAGCTCTTCCAGCTTTTTTTCTACGCTTTCACTTACAGATGAAAACAACGCAGTAACCTTTGCTTCTGTAGCTCCCGTTCTGATAAGCTCACGGGAGGTACGGAAACCAAGTACTGCGTTAATAGAGTCTAATATTATAGATTTACCTGCTCCCGTTTCACCACTCAACACATTAAAGCCCCTAGAAAATTCAATCTCGGCGCTCTCGATAATTGCTATGTTGTCGATTTTTAAAAGGGAAAGCATAAGGATTTACCTACCAATCATTCTGTTAAGTGCTTCTGCCACACCACGAGCTTCATCATCGGTTCGACAGAGCATAAATATTGTATCATCACCGGCTATGGTACCAACAATATCGTGGACATTCATTGAGTCAATAGTGGCACAAGCAGCACCCGCAAGACCCGGTGAGCATTTAATAACACAAATATTACCTGCATAATCAACCTTAGTCATTGCGCTCTGGAAAAGTGCATCAAACATACCGGAATAACCAGTGTTTTTTGTTGTTTCAACTGTATATTTATACACACCGTTCGCACCAAGTGTTTTTAAAAGACGTAATTCTTTTACATCTCTTGATACGGTTGCCTGGGTAACATCGTAGCCTTTATCCCTTAAAAGAGCAAGTAGCTCTTCCTGTGTACCTATATCATACTGTTCAATTAAGTCAAGTATAAGTTTATGTCTTCTTTTTTTCATTTCTTTCACCTTAACCCGATATTTTTCTGTTTAACACATCTATAAAAGTATCTTTTTTTATTTTAATAAAAGAGGCGTAATTATCAGAGCGTCTAATACAGACTACAGCCCCTTCAGGAATAACTACAGCACTTTGACCATCACAGGATAAAATTGCCTCACCACTATTGTCATGAGTAATTTCCAGAGTTGAATTCCCCCCTAAAACCACTGAACGAGAGAACACGCTGTGCGGACACACGGGTGTTAACAAAATACTTTCAACACAAGGCTCTATTACAGGACCACCGGCTGAAAGAGAGTAAGCAGTTGAACCTGTTGGTGTTGCAACAATAGCACCATCAGCCAAATAATCAATAAGAGGTGCATTATTACACGAAACGGAAAGCTTCATTATTCTGATTACGCCACTTCTAGAAACAACTGCATCGTTTATGCAATTTGAATGATATATTATTCTTTCATTTTTGTCAAGAATACTGACATCAAGCATCATTCTTTTTTCTTTTATGTAATCGCCTTTAACAACGGATGATAATAATGTTAATTCATCGTTTTCAAGGCAGGCAAGATATGCCAGTTTACCGGCATTAATACACAGAACAGGCTTGTTGAAATCTGTTGCCAGTTTTGCAGCGTTTATAAATGAACCATCGCCACCAATAGAAACAACTATATCACAGTTTTCTAAATGCTCATTCTGCTTCCCCCATATAATCTCGGGTGAATAGTTAAGAAAATAGTCTTTAAGCTCTTCGTCCAATAAAACAGAGCACTCTATGGATAACAATTCATTAATTGTCAGTGAGGTCACAGAGAAGGCATTCTCTCTTGTCATATTGGGAATTATAAAAAATTTCATAATATCACCTTACTTATCCAATACCTTATGAGAGCGTTCAACAAGCTCACCTGCTGTTGCGATAATAGCATCAGAGCTTTGGGGCTCATCGCATTTTTTTAAGTACATAAGGTATTCGATATTTCCTTCAGGGCCTTTAACAGGCGAATGCTCAAGTCCTAATACCTGAAAAGCTTGAGAATTTGCAAATTCAGCTATTGTTTTAATAACATTTTCGTGTACAGCAGGATCACGTACAACGCCTTTTTTACCAACGTTTTCTCGTCCTGCTTCAAATTGTGGCTTTATGAGACATACAGCTTCACCATCAGCTTTGAGAAGATTGTACATTACCGGTATAATCAATTTTAACGATATAAAAGAAACATCAACAGAGGCAAAATCAATATCTTCAGGAATTTGCTCATGCGTAACATAGCGGAAATTGGTTCTCTCCATATTTACAACACGCTCGTCGCTACGAAGCTTCCACGCAAGCTGACCATAGCCGACATCAATGGAGTATACTTTTTTTGCACCGTTCTGAAGCATACAATCAGTAAAACCACCGGTCGAAGCACCGATATCCATACACAATTTGCCTGATAGCTCTATAGGGAAAGATTCCATAGCCTTTTCAAGCTTCAAACCGCCCCGACTTACATATTTGAGAGTGCTTCCACGTACCTCAATAACATCACCCGGTTTAATATCCCGCCCGGCTTTAATTTCTTTTTGATCGTTTACATATACAATACCTGACATAATAAGTGCTTTTGCTTTTTCACGACTTTCAGCAAAGCCTTGCTCAAATAGAGCTAAGTCAAGTCTTTTTTTATCACTCATTTGTTTAACTCCATTGAAACAATATTGTACATTCCTTGTTCGTCAAGGGAATATTGTTTTAAAATACTATCTGTTTTGCCTTGCTTTACAAAGCAATCAGGAAATGCTGTAAGAGAATAATCAGCCTTAATATCGTTTTCCAATAAAAGCGTAGCGAAGCTCTCACCCACACCACCTGTTTTAATTCCCTCTTCAAAGAAGAATATCTTTTTTGCATCATTAAGACAATTAATACAAGCTTCGGGAATTGGAACGATAACATTCAATTTAATTACTTTTACCTTTACACCATCAGATAAAAGTTTTTGATATGCTTTGTAGCAATCTGCAAAAATTCTTCCGTAGGTAACGAGAACCACGTCGGCATCGTTATCACCAAATACGTCAAAAGCATTACCACTGCACTCAAATTCTTCAGGCATTGCAGGCTCTGCACCTCGTGGGTATCTGATAACACACGGACCGTTGCTGTGATAAAGTGAATTTACAAGCGCATTGTTCAGTTCACAATAAAAACTTGGAGAATAAACTGTTATATTTGGTATACCGTTGAAGAAAGCAGTGTCATATATGCCATTATGTGTTTCTCCATCGTCACCAACAATACCTGCCCTGTCAACAGCAATTACCATTCTTGTATTTTGTAAAGCACAATCGTGCATAAGTTGGTCATAGCAACGCTGTAAAAAGGTGGAATAAACTACAAAAACAGGTAACATTCCGTTTTTAGAAAGACCAAGAGCAAATGGAAGAGCGTGTTCTTCAGCGATACCTACGTCAAAAACTCTATCCGGATATTCTTCTGAAAATCTTTTTAGACCTGTACCCAAGGACATTGCAGCTGTAATGGCGCAAATTCTTTTATCTTTTGGAGCTTGGTTGTATAAAAACTCACCAAATTTTTCAGAGAAGTTATTAGTTGATACACTAAGTGTACCACTAGCTTTATCGAATGGACCAACCCCGTGAAATTCTGACGGTCTTTCTTCAGCGGGCTTGTAGCCCTTACCTTTTACTGTATTGATATGCACCAAAACAGGTGAATCAACGAGCTTTGCACCTTCAAGGGCGTTACATAATTGTGTAATGTTGTGACCGTCAATAGGCCCCATATAGCGTATTCCTAAATCCTCAAAAAAGTTACTTTCATAAAGCATATTCTTCAAGTCGGTTTTGATTTTGAAAATTTTGTTTGCCAGTCTATTACCGATAAACGGGATTTTAGAAACGGCTCTTTCTGTTAATGCCTTTAATTTGAAATACCCTGAACGTGAACGCATAACAGCAAGCCTTTTAGCAAGGTGTCCAACATTTTTAGATATAGACATTCCGTTGTCATTGAGAACAATAATAAGTCTGGTGCCCTTCATATGTCCGGCGTTGTTAAGAGCTTCATAAATGAGTCCACCTGTAAGTGCACCGTCACCTAAAACTGCAATAGCATAGTCCTTTTTACCATTGATTTTATTTGCTGAAGCAATACCCAAAGCTGTTGAAACAGAAACACTGCTATGGCCACTGAAGACAATATCGTGTTCACTTTCGTCCGGACGTGAAAAACCTGAAATACCATTTTCACGACGTAAAGTTGAAAAATCATCATATCTTCCCGTAAGAAGCTTATGTGTGTATACCTGATGACCAACATCCCATATAATTTTATCTTCGGGTGACTTAAAAACCTTATGCAAAGCGATTGTAAGTTCAACAACACCTAAATTTGATGCAAGATGACCACCATTTTGTGATACAGTTGAGATAATGGTGTCCCTTACCTCCTCTGCGAGCAAAGGAAGCTGAGCTTCATCTAATTTTTTTAAATCAGATGGTGACTTAATTTTTGAAAGCAAATAGTGTTCCATTAAATCAATTCTCTCTGTGTGCTAAATATTTTGCGTAGTCTATCAAAGCCTCATTATAATCAAATTGTTCCAGTGATACCATAGCTTCTGTTGTAAGCTTTTCAACGAGCTGCTGACATTTTTCAACACCTAAAAGAGTAACGTAGGTAGATTTACCATTCTGGGAGTCGCTACCTGTTAATTTACCTAGTTTCTCCAATGTACTTGTGACATCAAGAATGTCGTCTTTAATCTGGAAAGCCAGTCCGATACTCTGTGCAAAAGAGCTTGCAGCACGGAGCTTTTCTTCATCAGCTCCGGCAACAACACAACCCAAAACACAAGCAGCTTCAATAAGTGCGCCTGTTTTTAATGAGTCCATTAGCTGTAGGTTTTCAAAATCAGCCCCCGGATTGTTTTCGTTAAGCAGGTCAATTACCTGCCCCCCGATCATTCCTCTGCTACCGGCAAGCGAAGACAAAACAGATACACCACTAATGGCAGTTTCACTATCATAAAGGCCTTCAAGACAGCCTCGTGAAATTTTTTCAAAAGCAGCTGTAAGAAGTCCGTCACCTGCAAGAAGGGCAAAGGCTTCACCGTAAACCTTGTGATTAGACGGCTTACCTCTACGATAATCATCGTTATCCATACAAGGTAAATCATCGTGAATCAACGAATAAGTGTGAATAAATTCAACAGCCTGAGCCGTAGGGAGAGCCGTTTTTACATCTCCACCACAAGCATCACAAAAAAGTAATGTTAAAAGTGGTCTGACTCTTTTACCACCGTTTTTAACACTGTATTCCATTGATTCAAATAGTAATTTATATTCATCTAAATGATCCTGAAAATAATCATAAAGTGATTTTTCAAACAGTTCGTAAAAATCCTTAATTTTTCTGTGCATTATTATCACCATTCATAAGGTTAATTATTTTTTGTTCTGCGTTATCCAGGTATTTTGTGCAAATATTAAGTAAGGCAGTACCCTCAGAAAATAGTTCAAGTGTTTTTTCAAGAGGTTGTCCCCCTTCTTCAAGTACGGCAACAATCTCTTCGAGTCTTTTTAATGAGTTTTCGTAATTTTGTTCCATAATTTATTCTCCAATATCTGTGACATTAGCTTTAATTGTACCATCTGAAAGCTTAATAGAAATATTATCTCCTGTGTTTAGTCCACTAATGTTAGTTACAGGAATATTATTTTTTTCAACAAGTGCATATCCTCTTGAGATAACTTTTAACGGACTTAATGTGTCGAGTTTACCGGCAAGAGTTGAAGCTTTAGCTTTATTTATTTCCAAAACCGAATTAGTTAAAGCCACAAGCTTTTCTGTTAAATAAACTAATTCACGTCTTTGATCATTTATATTGGTAATCGGCTCACGTAATGAAAGCCTTTTTTCTAAAGAAGCGATATTACCTTTTTCGCTATCCAGCTTAGCCTTAACCGATGATAACATTCGTTGCTGTGTTGTTATTAAACTTGATTTTAATTCGAAAATGTCAGGAACAGCACATTCAGCTGCAGCAGAAGGTGTAGGGGCTCTGAAATCGGCAACAAAGTCACATATTGTGTAATCTGTCTCGTGTCCTACAGCAGAAATTATGGGTATTTTAGATGCAAATACTGTACGAGCCACAAGCTCTTCGTTAAAAGCCCATAAATCCTCAATAGAGCCACCACCACGCCCAAGGATGATAACATCTGCAGCATTCAATGCATTGAACTCGTTGATTGCTTTAGCAATATCCTCGGCTGCGCCTTCCCCCTGAACCTGGCATGATCTTAATACGACTGTAGCTACGGGATATCTTCGTTTTAAAACATTAAATATATCCTGAACAGCAGCACCGGTAGCCGAAGTGATAACACCCACACGACGGGGAAATTTAGGTAAAGGCTTTTTAAATTCACTATTAAAGAGCCCTTCGGCACTGAGCTTGTTTTTTAGTTGCTCAAAAGCCAAATTCAATGCACCTAAGCCATCCGGTTGCATATCTTTAATATAAAATTGAAAAGTACCATCACGAGGAAATAAAGATACAGTACCGAAGGCAAGGACTTTCATTCCGTTTTCGGGAGCAAATTTAAGTTTACCGGTGTTACCGGCAAACATAACAGCTTTGATTGCAGCACTTTCGTCTTTTATGGTCATGTACATATGACCACTATAATGGGGTTTATAGTTAGATATTTCACCGGCTACAAAAACATAGGCAAGATTCTCATCTTTGTCAAGAACACCCTTAACATAGTTATTCAATTGTGAAACACTATATACAGTGGGTGTAGGCGTATACATAAATAATTACTCCGAAACTTTATTTTAATGATGTTAAAAAAGCAATTCCGGCTGCATTATCGCAAGAAAATTCAGGTTGTGCGAAATAAGCATCAAAGCAGGAAGATATTTTGCTTTTTATAATTTTGTTGGACATTACGCCACCGGCGAAAACAACGGGTAAATTGCCGTGAATATTTAAAGCGTATTCTGTCATTGCAATTAAGGTATCAGCAATATAATCAAGCAGAAATTTTGCTGTGTTTTCTTTGCTCTCACCTTCGTTGAGCATCCTTAAACATTTATTTTCAAGCCCGGAAAGTGAACAACAGCCATCTACCAATTTGATTTTATTCTTATACTGTTTTTTTGACAATTCTGCAAGTTTTTCAAGACCGACACCTGCCGGGAAATTAATCCCCATTTTAACGCCGATTCTGTCAACAGCTTGACCGGCTTTTAAATCTGATGAACAAGATATAGGTGTTACTTTAATAATAGCATCGGCGTCAGGTTCGCAAAGAACTAAATCAGTAGTACCACCTGAAATATGAAAAGCAAGAAAATTCTTTTTTAATAAGTCAATTCTATTGGCTGAATATAGCGCTGCTGCGATATGACCTTGCTGATGCGAAAAACTATAAAAAGGAATATTCAGTGCAGCAGCAAAGGTTCTTGCTGCGTTTTCTCCAACCAAAAAGCACGGCATATATGAACCTTTTTGTGTTGTCGGAGTTACAGATGCACCAACAGCTTTAATTTCTCCATCATAACCCGATAAGACTTCATTTAAAAGCTCAGCATACGCCTTTGTGTGATGAAAAACGGCATCACTTTGTCTTATGCCTCTTTCACCTTCTTTAACAGGTAAAAGACGTTTAACCTGAGTTACATTATTGTTATCAAAAATTGCTACAGATGTTGTGTAGTTGCTTGTATCAAAGCCTAAATAGCCACTCATATTAAGCTTTAGCAATAGCGCCAAGAATACCGTTTATAAAAGCGGCATCTTCAGCGGTACCGTATTTTTTTGCAATTTCAACAGCTTCGTTAACAGCTACACCTGCAGGAACCTCATCCATAAGCTTAATTTCAGCTACAGCAAGGCGTAGAATTGCAAGTGAAACCTTAGGTAATCTGCTAATTGACCAATCATGACAATTAGTGTTAATAACTTCATCAATAGCTTCTGTGTTTTCCTCAACTGTATTAAGAATGTTTTCGGCAAAGGCATTGATTTTAATAAGCTCTGCTTCTTTAGCTGTTTCTACTATTTCAGATATAGTTGCTTCATTATCAAAAATTTTTTCAAACAAAACAATAAATGCCTGTTCTCTTGCTTCTCGTCTTGTCATAAATATCTCCTCAGTTACAATTTATCAATTTAAAATTATAGCACATCAAATTTTATTTATCAAGTAAATATACAACATATCAACATATAAAATTCATATACGACAAAAAACACGGGGCTCACAATACGTGAACCCCGAACAAAAAGTAATTCTAATTTATTTCAGATACCATATTTTTCTTTTATAGCCTCTGTGAAGGCGTACATCTGGTCCATTTCAAGTCTTCTGCTTTCACTGAGCTCAGCAGCATTTCTGGTTCTTGTATGTATTCCAATGTTAACACCATCAAGACTTACGTAGTATTTAGCGTTAACGGGATAGCACTGACACTCTGTAACAGAAAAATAACCAACCATATTCTGTAAAAATTCTGCTTTTTCTGTATTCCCCTCTTTGTGGGCTTTTATAAGCTCAACATAGAGCTCGGGATGGAAGTTTGCCATTACGCCAGAGTAACCTAAACAACCCATTTTAATACTTTCAGAAAGTGTTGCAGCATTGGCATTGAACAGCTTAACGCTTGTGCCGTTTATGATATCAAGCTTTTCTTTAAGCTCCGAAATACTGCAGCAGGTGTCTTTAATAAACTGATAACGTCCGCTTTCAACCATTTTCTTTAAAACATAAGGTGAAATTTTACGTTTATAAGGATAAGGACATTCATATACACCTAACGCAACGTCCGGTAGCTTTGAAGCAACGTATTCCATATTTTTCAAAAATACATCGTCGCTTTCATCTTCTTTTGCAAAGCGATTAGAGATAAATACATAAGCATCAATTCCACAAGCTATAAAGGCCTTTGCTTCCTCTATTTGTGTATCTAAATCATCAGCTGTATGACCGGATGCAACAATAGACATTCCTTCCGGTTTATTTGCCATAATAAACTTTAAAAGCTCAAGTCTTTCCTCAAAGCTTAAAAAGAAAATTTCACTGCTCTGGCAAATTGCAAAAATACCATCAACGCCTTTTCTTGCATACCACTGGAGCAATTCTTTTACACCGTTGTAATCAATTTTATTATCATCTGTAAAAGGTGTTATCATTGTTGGGTAAACACCATTATTAATTTCTTTTAAAATCATAATATCACTTCCTTGTTCCTTATATTAACACATCTTTTTACAAAAATAAATAGACTTTTTATTATTAAATTGATATAATTATATAAATTCAATTTAGGAGTATGTAAATGATTATCAGAAAATATCAAGTAAAAGATTTTGAAGCAACTAAATATATTTGTCTTAATGATATGCTTGGCAAAGAAGATTACAAAACAATTATTGAATATGTTGAGGTAATGTTTTGCAGGTATTATCTTGAAAAAGAGCCGGAAAATTGTTTCGTTGCAGTTGATGAAAACGATAAACCTATTGGTTATATTTATGGTTCAAGCGATTATGATACATATCAGAATAATTTTTCAGAATATATTAATGCGGTTGCTGAAATAGAGGATAGAAGATTTCTTGGTGAAGCTCTTACCGAAATGTATGACCACGCCATTTATAAAAAGGACTACCCTGCCCATTTACATATTGATATTTTACCAGAATACCAGTCTAAAGGTATTGGTTCAAAATTAATAAAAGCTTTTTGTGACCAACTTAAAGAACAGAACATAAAAGGTGTAATGTTAATCGTTGGTATTGAAAACGAAGGCGCAAGACGTTTTTATGAGCGAAACGGCTTTGTACTTTTACAAGAAAAGCTAACAGGTGCAGCATACGGAATGAAGCTTGAATAATAAAGTAAATGCAGCAGGTTTATTTACCTGCTGCATTTTTCTTTTAAAAATTATTTTGCAAGCCATTCTTCAGCTTTTGCTGCAGACATTCTCTTGATGTTTTCTTCTGCGTAAGGTGATTCTTCGCCACCGTTTACATAAAGGAAGAATTTACCGTCTGCTGTTTTGTAAAGGCTTTCTTCATAACCTGTGGGGTCACCAAAAGCACCAAAAGTGTTCTTTTTTACAAGCTCTGCTGTAGCAGTGTCGTATTCAACTTTGCAAATAACCTTTTTCATTATTTTCACCTCTTAATTATTATGTTGTTTAATACATAGCTATTATATATTAACTTATATTAAAAATCAACAAGAAATATTATACATTCTTTTCTTCCATAATGCTTTTATATGCCGGTCTTATAATCTTATCAACGCAGATAAGCTCCTCAATTCGATGTGCACTCCATCCAACAATACGAGCAATCGCAAACATTGCAGTATAAAGCTCCTGAGGAATTCCCAGCATATCATAAACAAAACCACTGTAAAAATCCACATTCGGGCTTACACCCTTATAAATCTTTCTCTTTTGAGCAATAAGAATCGGTGCAAGCTCTTCAATATTTTCGTAAAGCATTAAATCTTTATCTCTGCCCTTTTCTGCAGCAAGCTTTTCAACATAGCTTCGGAAAACTCTTTCACGAGGATCGGAAAGAGAATAAACAGCGTGACCCATACCATAAACGAGTCCTTTTTTATCAAAAGCCTCTTTATCAATTATTTTCGAAAGATAATTACTTAATGCTTCAACATCATTGTAATCAGTAACATTTGCTTTAATATCATCAATCATTTCCATAACCTTGATATTAGCACCACCGTGCTTAGGACCTTTAAGCGAGGACATTGCTGCGGCAATAGTTGAATATGTATCTGAGCCTGATGATGTAACAACACGAGTTGTAAAAGTTGAATTGTTACCACCACCGTGTTCCATATGAAGAATCAAGGCTGTATCAAGAACCTTTGCTTCGGTTTTTGTGTATTTTTTATCCGGACGAAGCATTAAAAGAATGTTCTCTGCAGTAGAAAGCTTTGGGTCAGGTCTGTGAATAATCATACTTTCCTGTTTTTCTGAGTAATTATATGCGTGGTAAGCATATACTGCCAAAAGAGGAAATTCACTTATTAACTGTATACATTGCCTAAGTGCATTTGGGATTGATGTGTCATTTGCTTTTTGGTCATAAGAAGCAAGGGTCAGAATGCTACGAGTCATTGAGTTCATAATGTCACTGCTCGGAGCCTTCATAATAACATCACGGGTAAAGTTTGTAGGAAGAGTTCTGCAATCACTAATATATTTTTTAAATTCACTCAGTTCTTCAATTTCAGGCATTTCACCCAATAAAAGAAGATATGCAATTTTTTCAAATCCAAATTCATCCTCAGCAAGATTGTTGATTAAATCCTGAACCTTATAACCTCTATACCAGAGTTCACCATCACACTGAACCTTTTCACCGGCAATAACCTTTGATGAAACGATTTTGGATATATTGGTAAGACCTGTTACAACGCCGTTGCCGTTCATATCACGAAGTCCTTTGTTTACTGAGTGCTCCTTGTAAAGCTCGGGAGCGATACTGTCATTTTTGCGACAAATAGCTTCCTTTGATGTTGAATAATTATTTAGGTTTTCGAAATTCATTAATTCACCTTCTTTGGTTTATATAAACTTATACCTAAAATATACAAAATTTTAATGTTTCAGTCAATAAACAGTAAAATTTCTTAAAGAAATATTAACATATAAAAGTCGCTTGACCATATAAAAATCAAGCGACTTATATTTATTTTATAGCTTTATAGAGACTCTTTACCGTTGGGTAAATAAGTTTAAATTTTTGATATCTTTCCTCATAGAAAGCAACAAGAGCTTCTTCGGGGAGAACTTTTTCTTTGATATCAACCAGCTTTTCTGCAGCTTCTGAAACAGTATCATATACGCCTGCACCTACCATTGCAAGTATTGCAGAGCCATATCCGGGACCTTCCTCTGCAACAGGAATATTAAGCTCAATATTAAGTACATTTGCAAGAATTTTTCTCCAAAGCTTGCTTTTTGCGCCACCACCACAAAGACAGCTAGTTTTTATAACAATACCAAGTGACTTTGCTATTTCTATATTATCTCGTATAGCGAAGCTGACACCTTCTAAAACTGCAAGAAGCATTTGTGAACGTGTTGTATTCGGTCTCAGACCTATAAACACACCCGTAGCATCTGTATCGTTTATAGGGCTTCTTTCACCCATTAAATAAGGTAAGAAAAACAAATCGTTTTTACCTAAAAGCTCCGTATCAATTTCACCTTCAAGCAAGGAGTAATCTTTTTCTGTAAATATACTGTCACATATCCATTTGTGGCAGGAAGCAGCAGAAAGAATACAGCCCATAAGATGAAAACCACCGTCTGCGTGAGCAAATGAATGAAGAGAATTATTTTTATCAACACTAAATTTTTCAGAGGAAACAAAAACAGTTCCTGAAGTACCTAAGGAAATGTTGCATTTTCCTTCGCCTGTTGTGGCTGTTCCGATGGCTGCAGCAGCGTTGTCGCCTGCACCGGCTACAACTATAGCTTTATCACTAATTCCCAATTCTGAGGCTATTTCAGGCAAAACAGAGCCAATTACATCGTAGCTTTCAAATAGCTTTGGCATTTGTTCCTCTTTAACAGAGCAAAGGCTTAGCATTCTCTTAGACCAACATTTATTTTGCACATCAAAAAGAAGTGTACCGGAAGCATCAGAGTAATCACAAGCGTGAACACCTGTGAGAAGGTAATTAATGTAATCCTTAGGCAACATAATTTTTGAAATACGATTGAAATTCTCTGCTTCATTCTCTTTTAACCAAAGGAGCTTCGGTGCAGTGAAGCCTGCAAAAGCAATATTTGCTGTGTGAGCTGAAACAAGCCTTTTACCAAATATATTATTTATCCAATCAGTTTGTTTTGCAGTTCTGCCGTCATTCCAAAGAATTACCGGACGAATAACATTATCCTCGTTATCGAGAATAACAAGTCCGTGCATTTGACCCGCAACGCCGATACCTGCAATATCTTCACCGGATATATCTTTGATAAGCTCGGGAATACCGAGCTTGAACGCATTCCACCAATCCTCGGCATTCTGTTCACTCCAGCCGGGGTTAGGATATGAAACAGGATAATCTTTAGATACTGAGTTTAATATTTCCCCCTCAACATCTGCCAAAAGTAATTTTAATGATGATGTACCTAAATCCACACCAATAAAGTATTTCATATAAAAACCTCTTTTTACAATTAATTTAATTTATTCTATCACAAATAAAATGAAATATCTACCTCAAATACATTGTATTTTTTATTCAACAAAAGTATAATTGATATATAATGTAGAAAGCAGGTTTAATATGAACGAGTTTTGCAAATTAGTTAATAATATTGAAAATAATACCGTAGTCATTTTAGAAAAAGATAAGATTTATGATGTTCGTCAGGATGACTCATTTTGTTTTACTGGTTTTTTCTGCTCTAATACTGCTAAAAAACACGAAAACCCTGATGGCACACGTTTTTCTGCTCTTTATTTAGACGGAGTAAATAATGTCACTATTGAAGGAAACGGTGCAACCTTGCTTGTACACGGTAAAATGACTCCCCTTTTATTAAATGATTGCAAAAATATAACTATTAAGAATTTAACTATTGACTATGCTTGTCCTACTATGGCTGAATTTAAACTGCTTTCAATTGAAAATGGTGCTTGCATAATTGAAATAAATAAAGAGTGCCTGTATAGAATTGAAAATAATAATTTAATTTGGAAAGGTGAAAATGACTCGAATGGTAACCCCTATTGGGAGGATTCTTACATAGGAAACCGTAGACATATTAAAATATATGACCCAGAAACTGAAATAAGCAGAGATTTTAAACGAGCAGATTTAGATTTTGAGAGTATTGAAGATTTAGGTAATAATCGCCTAAAGGTTGTTTTAAAGAATAAAGAAGCAGATTTTCAGGTAGGTTGTATTTATCAGACAAGAAATATTGTTCGTGACCAGACAGGTAGCCTTTTCCAAAGATGTAAAAATCTCGTGTTTGAGAATTTACGAGTTAAATTTATGCACGGATTAGGTATGGTTTCTCAATTCTGTGAAAACGTTACATTCAAAAATTGTGACTTGACCCCTGCTGAATACCGAACAATTACAAGCACAGCAGACTTTTTCCAATTTTCAGGTTGCAAAGGTAATTTAATTGTAGAAAATTGTAAAGCACAAGGGGCACACGATGATTATATCAATGTTCACGGTACTCATTTAAGAATCGTAGATGCAAATTATGATAATAATTCCATTGTTGTTCGCTTTATGCACGATGAAACGTGGGGCTTTCAGGCTTTTGAGGTTGGTGACGAGCTTGAATTTATAAAATGGAATACCCTTCAACCTTATGACTCAACCAAGGTTATCGCATTTAAAAAGCTAAATGATACAGATGTTTTACTAACACTTGACAGAGCTTTACCTGAAATTGAAGTTAATAAGGATGTAGTTGAAAATATTACTTGGACACCCAATTTGTATGTAAGGAATTGCGATTTTGGTGCTACAAGTGGCAGAGGTATTCTTTGCACTACCCGTGGCGAGGTAATTATTGAAAATAACAGATTTTATAAGCTATGGGGCCCTGCTCTGCTTATGGAGGATGATTGTAATTTCTGGTTTGAGTCAGGTTACTCAAAAACAGTTATATTCAGAAATAATGAAGTAATAAGCTGTGATCATGGTACCACTTATCCGGGTGCGCCTGTAATACGTTACACCCCAAAAATTATGGATGAAGAATTTTCGGGATATGTTCACCAAAAGCTTTTGCTTGAAAACAATATTTTTAGAAATCCAATAGGTGAAAAACACCTGTTCTGGCTTGAATATTTGAAAGAAGCAGAAATAAAGAATAACATATTTGATACCGATTTTGAAATTAAAACCAAAAATGTTAAAACAATTATAAATCAAAATAACGTAGTAAAAGGTGGCTTTTAAGGCTACCTTTTATTTTTAGTTGACAAATATATTCTTTTTGTGTATTATTGTACTAGTACAGTAATACAAGGAGGCGATATTATTGGCTTGGAAATTCACTTCAGATAAGCCTGTTTATCTTCAAATAGCAGACAGACTTACAAAATCTGTATTATCAGGTGAATACAAACCCGGTGAACAAATACCCAGCGTTCGCCAATTAGCACTGGAAGCAGCAGTTAACCCTAATACAATACAACACGCTTTTACAGAGCTTGAAAACAACGGCTTGATTATTTCAAAAAATACTGTCGGGCGTTTTGTTACAGATGATGAAGCTGTAATTGAAGCGTGCAGGGATGACTTAGCCAAAAGTATTGTTAAGGCTTTTATTAAAAATATGACTGAGCTTTCTATTGCACCGGAGCAAATGCTAAAATTTATTGAGGAGGAAAAGCTATGAATATTTTAGAATTCAGAAACTTATCCAAAGCATATACAAAAAACAAATATGTTATAAGTAACCTTAATTTAGAAATACCACAGGGCAGAATTATTGGTCTTTTAGGCCCCAATGGCTGCGGTAAATCAACTATGATTAAAATGGTTGCAGGCTTATTACAACCAACCACCGGAGAGGTTCTTGTTAACGGAATGAATGTTGGTGAAGAAACCTGCTCGTATATCTCCTACCTTCCCGAAAGAACATATTTTACGGCTTCAATGAAGGTTAAGGATATTATAGATTATTTTGCTGATTTTTATAAGGATTTTGATAAACCAAGAGCCTTAAAGCTGTTAGATGATTTGAAAATTGACAAAGATGCAAAATTGAAAAAGCTTTCCAAGGGTACAAAAGAAAAGGTTCAGCTTGTTCTTGTAATGAGCAGACAGGCAAAGCTTTACCTTCTTGACGAGCCTATTGCAGGTGTTGACCCTGCTACAAGAGAATACATATTAAGTACTATTGTAAGCAACTATAATCCGGAAGCCACAATTATTATAACTACTCACCTTATTACAGACGTTGAGCAGATTCTTGATGACTTTATTTTTATCAGCTATGGTGGTCAGATTATTATGAGCGGTAATGCTGAAGAAACCAGAAACGAAACAGGGAAATCTCTTGACGAGTTATTTAAGGAGGTATTCAAATGCTAAAGAAATTATTAAAATATGATTTTAAAGCAATTTTTAAATTCTGGTGGGTTGGGGCTTTAACCACCTTTATACTTTCCTTTGCCGGGCTGGCTTGCGAAAAGGTCATTTACTCCCCTAAGACACTCCCCGAATCTGTTTATGTTTTCGCAACCTTAGGTGCAATCCTGGTGTTTTTAAGCTTTGCTGCATTTGCTTTTATTACAGCGTTGCTTGTATATTTAAGATTTTATAAGCACTTATTTTCTGATGAGGGTTATCTTACTTTTACTTTACCTGTAAAAAGAAATAATATTTTAACTTCAAAGCTTATTACAGGTTTTCTAGCAACCTTCCTAACAGCGTTAGTTACAATAGTAAATTCTGTTATTGCATTTTCGCCTGTTATTAAGGATGATTTTTTATATAAAGGCTGGGAAAAGGATTTTGAAAAGGCTGTAAATGACCTTGTTGCAGCACACGGAATTTTCAATCTTGTTATTGAGGGAATTGAAATATTAATAATTGTATTATTAGCAATATTATTAATTACTCTTTTTACCTACCTTTGCATTACAATCGGCAGCATTGTTGCCAAAAAAGCAAAATTAGCTTCTGCAATAGGTATTTATTATGCAGCATCTACCGTTGAAACAGTATTTTTGTATTTATTATATTTCTTTGGTGTAGATACTTTTGATAGCTGGATGGCAAAATTACCTAATGAACAAGAGCTGGCATTAATTCCGTTTATATTGCTGTTGTTTGTTCTTATAATGCTTATGCTTTGCGTAGTGATTTACACGCTTATTAACTGGCTTATTGACCGTAAGCTTAATCTTAACTAAGGAGGGACTAAAATGAAAAAGTATATATCAATATTTATTACATTAATCGTTCTTTCTTTGGTGTTATGTATTCCTGCTTCTGCAATTACTGTTGAAAAAGTTGTAACCCTTTCAGAAGATTATAAAAATCTTTATTTCAGTGGTTCAACCTATGTAAGAAAAGATACAGATATGCTCTATTATGAAAGTTATTTTGAATCAACAGATTATAACCATAGCGATTATAATTCATATGTTGATTGCCCTATACCAACAAGCTACGATAAATATTACACAATTAAATTAACCGAAAACCAGCACAAGGAAATAGATATGATTGAGATAACAAATGTTAATCACGACGAAACAGTGTTTGTTTTGTACATATATTTCCTTGATGGTGCAGAGCTTCAGGTTGATTTCCTTAAAGAGGATTTAGTTGATGAATACAACAGAACTACTCAAGGAAATGTAGACGAGTTTACAATAGACTTTTTCTGGCCCGAAGATAACAAAGCAGTTGTTACAAAAGAAAAATTATATAAAGGTAATAAAACTGTAATTGACATTTGGGACTACGAAGAAGAATTTCTAGTGTATGCAAAAGCTTCTACAGGTAGCTTTGAAGCAGAAATTGGCTCGCTTTTTGTTAACGAAGGAAAATATTATTTTTATAGTTTTATTGATGGTGATATAAACTCAGAAGAAGAGCTTCTTAATTCAGATGATGTATCAGCTGAGGTTATTGAGTTAACCGACAAGGATATCATTGAAACAATAGAACTGGGCGTAGAAAAATATTACGAAGACGATTATGGTTATGTTTATAATGATGAATTAACCGAGACGGTTTCAATAATATTCTTTACCTTCGTTTTTGCAGTTGTTCCTGCAGTTGTATTTATAGTTTCACTTATTTTCGCTGTTAAGTCTAAAAAGAAGCTGTATAAAAAGCTCCTGCTTGCAAGCTGTGGTATTTCCCTTGCAGAAATTGCAACATTCATCTATATAGCTTTTACACTGTTTAAATCATAAGCATATAATTCATAAAATGAAAAAAGGTAGGTAGCTTCAATGAACTACCTACCTTTTAATTTAATTATATATAACTATCTAAATCAAAAATGCCAATCTATAAATTTTCTGAATATCATAACAATTTGATTAATAAAGTTTGAAAACTCTAAATTCAACATTGAAAGAATACGAGGTTCTGTGTATTCCCAATCCTCTTCTTTAATTGTAAGATCCTCGTTATCAACAAAGTATCCGGGTTCAAGGAATGCCTTAGTCTTCATTTTTGCATTAAGAATATTTCTGCAGGCCTCACGCATTGCTGTACCAAAGCCAATAGGATCTGCATAATATTGTATTTGAACTGCAGCAATATGTGATGGCATATTAAGGAACCAGACACCTGTAAGCATTGTGTCGTTACCATTATAAATTGCAAGTACAGGACTCATATGACCATTACCGATAAAGTTGTTTGAATAGTCGGAAACAACAAAACCATCAAAGCCCCACTCTTTACGAAGCAAATCCTTGAGAAGCTCTGAGCATCCGCCACACCAATCAGTACCGATTCTGTTGTAAGCAGACATAACGCCATAGCAAGCTGATTCTTTAACGGGAATTTCAAAGGCTTTAAGGTAAATTTCTCGCATTGTCTGTTCGTCTGCCCAGGTGAAAATACCAGCCCTGTGAGATTCCTGGTCATTCATAGCAAAATGCTTTATGGTTGTAACAAGCCCTTGTCCCCAGGCACCATCAATAATTTGAGCACCTATTGTACCGGAAAGAACGGGGTCTTCTGAGAAATACTCAAAATTTCTGCCACCCATCGGATTTCTATGAATATTAACTCCCGGAGCGTACCATATATCTGTGCCTATGCATCTTGCTTCAATACCTACACTATCCCCCATTTTGTTTGCAAGCTCTTTATTCCAAGTGCAAGCAATCGCAGTAG
Organism: Acutalibacteraceae bacterium; assembly: GCA_045543695.1. Classification (GTDB taxonomy): domain Bacteria; phylum Bacillota; class Clostridia; order Oscillospirales; family Acutalibacteraceae; genus DTU089. The sequence goes on from JAZPXQ010000027.1 coordinate 147,403, forward strand.
CACAAGGGTAAGCAGTACCACTATCGGTATAAGCAATACCATGAGCCCCTTTTATACTGGAGGGACCATCGTTATCCCAGGTTTGTGGAACGCCAAGCCTTTCAATTCCGTGTGTTTGATAGCCACCACGGCAAACAAGATTCGTCATTTCATCAAGGGTAAGCTGGTCAAGGAATTTATCCATAAGCTCTTCGTTTTCATAAACATCCTGAAGAGTGATTACGCCTGAACTATATGTTACACCCATTTTAGGAGCGGTACCCTCTTTTGTTGCCGCAGGGTATTTGTCAGCATCATCAATTTCATCTGTTTTAACAAGGTATCTTGCAGCGGGATAAGTATCATCCGGATTTGCTCTTGAAAGAACAGTAAAGCCTGAATATGCGTCATCAAACAGGTTCTTGATTTCAATTCCGGTAACATCATCGTTTTTTATCACAACATCTTCATCTACTGTGTAAGTAAAAGCATCGATATGCTCACGGACATTTTCACCGAGAATAATCTGATAATCACCTTTTTCAAGAACCCATGCTTCATTATTGACTCTGTCATAAGAAGCCATATCATCTATATCAAATTCAATTGTGACAATTTCTGTTTCATCAGGTGCAAGAAGCTTTGTTTTTTCGTAACCACCCAAAGCAATTGCGCTCTTTTCAATTTTGCCACTATATGGAGCGCTATAATATATCTGAACAGTATCTTTACCGCTGACATCACCTATGTTTGTAACCTTAACTTCAAGGCTTATTATACCATTATCAATATTCGATGATACAATTTCTTTTGTGAAAGCTGTGTATGAAAGACCATAACCAAAGGGATACTGAACTTTATCCTTAGCAAAGGTTTCAAAGTAACGGTAACCTACATATATACCTTCCTGATACTCAACATAATATTCGCCACCATCATATTCATAGGTACCAAAATTCTGTGTTGAGGGATGGTCATAAATACTGTAAGAAACTGTATCTGCAAGTCTGCCTGACGGATTAACTTCACCTTTAAGCATCTGTCCAACAGCCCTCATACCGAATTCGCCCGGAATCCATATAATTGCTGCAGCTTTTATGCTTTCGTATTCATCAAGGAAGCCCATTTCCATAACATTACCAATGTTAAAAAGAACAATAACCTCTGAAAATGTAGATGCAACCTTTTCAACCATCGCTCTTTCGTTATCGCTTAATCTTAGTGTTTCGGGAGTAAGATCAGTGTTTTCAGCACTTGTTCTACCGATAACTATTATTGCAGTATCAGAAAAAGCCTTTGCTTTTTCCATTATATCATCAGTAAGCTTCTCAGGTTCCATTTCATTAAGTGCGCTTTTTGCAAGCAGAAGCTGAGTGAGATTATTAAAAACCGTACTTCCTGTTTTGAGAATTTCATTTGAACCGCAATATTTATCATAGAGCTCCATAAGCTCTGTATTGTAAGCGATACCAGCTTCCTGCAAAGCCTCATAAAAATACACAGGATTATGTGTGGTGATAGCACCCGAACCGGCGCCACCTAAAAGAGGTACAACAGATGCAGCACCGAAAACATTAACTTTTTTATCTGCAAGAGGCAAAGCATTGTCATTATTTTTAAGAAGAACTATGCCCTCTTGCTCAATTTCAACTGCAACCTGGCTTGACATTGCAATAACATCAGCCGGAATGTTTCCGCTTACACCAAATGCCGGAACAATCATACAAGTTAAAAGAAGCGTGAGAACAAGTGTTAATGCTGTAATCTTATAAGATTTTTTCATTTTGCCATCCCCTTTAATAAAAAATATTAACCTTAATCACACTATAACAAAATATTTCTACGTTTTCAATGTTTTTTTGTTAAAGTTAACAAAAGGTGTTACATTATTTTTATTTCAAATACTCACTCAACCAAAGGAAATGTGATGGTCTGTGAAATTTAGGTTTCATAGTTGGATTCAAGGCGAATAAATGCTTATCCATTTCTCCCCCATCTGTCTCCAATCTGTAGGCATTGAAATAGATGTTACCATCCCCCGATAATATTTTACACTTAGGAAAGCTGACAGTTGCTTCATAAGATTGCTCAGTGCGAACAACACTACTTTGAACGAAGCAATCATCAACAAAATTTATTTCTAATACAGGGATACCGTTTTCATCATCACCTTTATTTTCCATAAGAGCGCACATCAGCTTATTTTCAGGACTGATTTCTATTTCATAATAAAATCTTCTCTCAGGGTCTGAACCTATTAAAACTTCACAGGCGTCACCTTCAGAGTGAATATCATTATAGTTGTGGTGTGGACAGTAAAACTTAGTGTGCTCTGCGAAAAACTTAAAAGTTAAAATACCATCACTTTCGCTGATATCAACGGTAGTTTTATAAGGTGCCACAGAGCCATCCCTACAGTTTTTTAATTCATATATCATAATTTAATAACCTGACTTTCTAAAACACCTATGCTTTCCCTGCCCAGTAAATTATTAGATACATTACGTGCATTGAAATAAAGTCTGAATTTATTCTCGTAATAAGTAAGGCAACAAGCATATACATACTGCGCCATCCAATTACTTTCACCACATTTTTGAGGCACTAAAAAATATTTAATAAAATCAAAAGTAATACCATCATCGGATTTTAAAAGAACGATTGCAGAATGACTTTTGCCACCTTTTTCAAATAAACCGTTCTGAAGCCCTATGTAACAATCCTTTAGTTTATATACCTTCAGGCAACCTGAACATAAGTTAAGATATTCTATATCTTTACTCGGTTTAATTATAGGCTCGTTTTGTGATACATAACCTGTGGTTATTTTATCACTTTCAGCGAAGGAAATGTACCTGGGCTCACAGAAGCCACAATCCCTAATAAAAGTTTGTCCACAGGAATAATATAGTCTGTTTTTACCGTTAATATTTAATAAAAACGGATTTGAAAGAGCCTGACCGTTTTCGTCAACCTCATAATCCCTTGTATTACCTAAAACTAAATAAGGATCTGACCAGCTTTTTAAATCAACTGATTCAGTACAATATATTTCAGATTTCCATTTACCACCGAAAACTGCCAGTGCATTTTCGATTGGTGTTTTTGTTTTTTCATAAAAAAGATAGTATTTACCGTCAATATAGTTTATATTTGGGCGCATTGCGTTTTTAACAATTCTCCCCTTTTCACTAAAGCTGATACCATCTTTGCTATCATACATATAAACACCAAAAAAAGTATGACAAAACAAATGCCAGATTCCATCGTGTGAAACGTTGGGGGTTAGAACACTTGGATCAGCAATTACAAAGCTGTTTAACGGATTTTTCAATATAGGATTATCATTGTATAATTTAAATTCTAAATTATTAAATTCTTCAAAAGTTATGTTTTGCATGTAATACCTCGTTTATAATTATTTGAGTTTGAATCTTTGGGCGTAACCACACTTACGACACAATTCTTCAACTGCTTTTCTGCAATCAAAGCCATATTTAATTGATTTTGCCTTTTCAGAATTAAGTATTTCGGAAAGATTATCTGAAAAAATATTGCCCAGCTTTATTGTACCGTCACTATCGAGACAGCAAGGTACAACAGTTCCGTCGCTAAGTATACCTATATGGTCACGAAGACCATAGCAGAATACATTATCACCTTGTTCCTCTGCATTCAAGTCCGGCCAGGAAAACCGTTCTCCATATTCAACAAACATTTTTTCACGAATTTTAAAGCCTTTTGAATTTGTAGTCCAACCGTCATTAATATTCAATTTTAAATACTCAATAATTTGGTTGTTTCTTCCCTCATCAAAACCATTATTCCATAGCCTGAAGACAACAATAACACCATTGTTATTTGCTTTAATTGCAAATTCAACCAGATCATACAGATACTTTTTCAGTTGTTCATTCGTACCATCCTCGAAGCTATGAACCGAAATATTAATTTTATGAATACCGGCATCAATAATTTTATCTCCGTATTCTTTTAATAATGTTCCGTTTGTGGTTAGCATTGATTTAAAGCCTTTTTCTTTTGCAATCTGTAAAATTTCTGGTAAATCCGGATGGGTTAAGGGCTCACCCATAAGGTGATAATAAATATAATCCGTATAGCCTGAAATTTTCAAAATAACTTGTTCAAATTCTTCAACTGTCATCTGTTTTAACTGACGAGTATGACCGTGACAAAAAGAGCAATTCATATTGCATATATTAGTAATCTCCACATAAATTCGTGAAAACATAACAACGCCTCGTGTTTATAAATAATTTTATTTATTTTAACATAAAATAAAAGCCTTTCGCAATATTAAAACAAAAGACTTTTATAAAAACATAAATATATTTAATCATCAAATAAATCATCAAGAAAAGGCTCTTGAGCAACTCGTAGGATATTACCATCATTATCTAACGCTGTATATAACATATCAGAGTATGTATTATTCACAACATCATAGGAAACGGTAACAGAAGCCGAAGTGGGATATACAAACTCCCCTTCATCATTTACACATACAACCTCAACTAATACATCGCCGGTAATTTCTTCTGTAATTTCAATTGTCAGCAATTCGTCTAAGCTTTCAATACTGCGCAAAAGACGATTATCCTCGGCTTCGTCTAAAAGGTAATCTATTTGAGAACAGCAGTACATTTTCTGAATGTTTCGCAGAATTTCTTCACCGTTTTCTGTATCAGAATTAACTATGTTTTCTATGCCTGAGCTAAAATAAATCTGATTGTCAATAACGCCTTTACTCCTAAGCCAGTCCTTAACAACAGCCCCGTCTGTTTTAGTGGCTGTTATTGTGATCAAGCTTCTACTTGCGTTATTATTCAAGTAAATCGAGTTATCTTCCATAAATATCTCCAATGTAAGTTTTAAGCCAATGTAAAATCAGTTTTCCAACCATTTATTTCAACATCGTTGTCAGTAGCGTTGGTATTCGGGTCTTGAACATATCCACCGGCGTTGAGCGGTTTAGCAGAAAAAATTCCAACTATCCTCACTTGCGCTTCCTCCACCAGTAGACTGTGTTGGCTTTGTCTGAGTCTGTTTAGGTTCAGTTGGTTTTGGTTAAGTAGGCTTCTGGTATCTTTGCAGCAGTTTCTGTTTCTAAATCCTTTTTAGTTATTACAAGTTCAGTTGTAGTTTCCTCTGTGGTTAATTCTGTAGTTAATTCGGTTGTAATTTCTGTTTCGGGTAATGAACTTTCTATTGTCTCAGTTTTTCCGGTACAGCCTACAAGAAAAACGTTAAAACAATTAAAAGAATACCCAATAGAATTAAACTCTTCTTCTCCATATTTTCCTCTACTTTTTCATAAAATTAATATAGCGCTAAACCGACAACATTTCAACATCTGCGTAACATTTTAATTTATTTTTTTATAATGATATGACCCAAAAAACTAACAAACCTTGTTGTGCATAACCACCTTGCTGTAATACTTGAGCAAGCGAAAAAATAAAGAAAACCCTTGATATACAAGGGTTTTCGGAGTTTTGGTATTATTCCCACTCGATTGTTCCGATGGGCTTGGGTGTAATATCAAAAACTACACGGTTAATGCCTTCAACCTCGTGGGTTATTCTATCTGTAATTTTATGAAGTACCGGGTAAGGAATTTCCTCGATTGTTGCAGTCATTGCATCTGTTGTGTTAACAGCACGCATGATTGCGGGCCAACCCTCGTATCTTTTACCGTCTCTTACACCAACACTTTTAATATCGGGAACAGCAATAAAATACTGCCAAACTTTTCCTGCGAGACCTGCAATATCAAATTCTTCACGAAGAATTGCATCTGCTTCTCTTAAAGCATTGAGTCTATCACGAGTGATTGCACCTAAGCAACGAACACCGAGACCGGGACCGGGGAATGGTTGACGATAAACCATGGCGTGAGGAAGACCAAGTGCCTCACCTACTACCCTTACTTCGTCCTTATAAAGGAATTTAACGGGTTCAACTAATTCAAATGTAATATCATCGGGTAAACCACCATCATTATGATGAGATTTTACACCACTTTTACTTTCAAGTATATCGGGGTAAATTGTACCTTGTGCAAGGAATTTTACACCATCCTTGTGTAATCTGATAGCTTCGTCATTGAATACTGAAATAAACTCAGCACCAATAATTTTACGTTTAGCTTCAGGGTCAGAAACATCAACAAGCTTATCAAGAAAACGATCTGTTGCATCTACATAAACGAGTTCACAATCAAGTTCTTTTCCAAAAAGCTCAATAACCTGTTCACTTTCATTTTTACGCATAAGGCCGTGGTTAACATGAACACAAACAAGTTTACTGCCAATTGCTTTTATTAAAAGTGCAGCTACAACTGATGAATCAACACCACCGGAAAGTGCAAGTAAAACTCGGTTATCGCCAACTTGCGCTCGGATTGCTTCAACCTGCTCTGCAATAAATGCTTCAGCAAGCTCTTTGGTTGTAATTCTTTTCATTTCTTCGGGACGTGTGTTGCAATCCATATTATATACCTCCGTTATCAATTAATCAGTATAGTTATCAAAATAACCTTGAACAAGAATTATAGGTGTACCTTTATCGCCTGAACCACTTGTAAGGTCACAGAGTGAACCGATAAGGTCAGTAAGCTGACGGGGTGTTGTTCCCTGTGAAGCCATATTACCTACAAGGTTGCCGGATTTGGCTTTAATGCTGTTGGAAATGGCTTCTTTAAGCTCTGCACCGGAAAGACCTTTAAAGTCATTATCTGCAAGGTATTTAAGTTTGAGCTCGTTAGGTGTACCAATAAGACCATCTGTGTGTGCAGGTGAAACCACCGGATCAGCAAGCTCCCAGATTTTGCCCTGAGGATCTTTAAATGCACCGTCACCATAAACCATAACTTCAATATGTTTACCTGTTCTGTTAAGTAATTCTGCCTGAATATCCTTGACAAGTCCATTACATTCTCTTGGGAACAATTTAATTGTATCTTCAGTTGATTTATTAGAGCCTAAAAGTCCGTAAGCTTCGTTACAGCCGCCACCATTTACCGGAGCTGTAAGAATATCATCAAGTCCGCAAACAACCTTCGCACCTGCTGCTTTAAGGATTCTCTTAGTTCTTGCACGAGTATGGATATCGCAAGTAAGGATACAATCAGCATAATCAAGAATTGTTTTAGCCTGGTTTGCAAAAATTATCTCAACCTCTGCGCCTGCTTCTTTGATAATATCTGAATAGTAAGCTACATAGTCAACACCTGTAAACTCGTGTTTGTTTTCGCCAAAAAGCTCTCTGTATTTTTCAAGAGAAAGAACATCTGAATAAGGATTAATTCCTGCATCATCAAGCTGGTCATAAGTTAAAAGTGCATTACCAACTTCATCACTGGGGTAACTGAGCATAAGAACAACTTTCTTAGCACCCATTGCAATACCTTTAAGACAAATTGCAAAACGGTTTCTTGAAAGTATGGGGAAAATAACACCAATAGTTCCACCACCGAGCTTTGCTTTAACATCGTCCGCAATATTCTGAACTGTAGCATAGTTACCCTGTGCTCTTGCAACGATAGATTCTGTAAGTGCAACAACATCTCTATCACGAAGGGCGAAGCCTTCACTTTCTGCAGCTTCAATAACGCTGTTTACTGTAATATCAACAAGGTTGTCACCCTGACGTATAATAGGACAACGGATACCTCTTGATACAGTACCAACTTTTCTTTCCATAATAATCTCACCACTTTATATTGTTTACCAATATTGGAATTTAATACATTTAATAAAAGGTATGGGGCGACTTCCTAAGAAAGCCGCCCTCAATTGAAATCTTATTTCATCATGCTGGCAACTTCGTCAGCAAAATTGTCTTCTCTTTTTTCGAGACCTTCGCCCTTTTCAAGACGAACAAAGCTTACAACCTTTACATCAGCGCCGTTTGTTTTTGCAACATTTGCAACATAGCCTGCAACTGAACCATCGAAAAGGTCAGAACGAACAAAAGCTTGTTCAAGAAGACAGATTTCTTTAATCTGCTTCTTAATACGACCTTCAACTGCACCGGCAAAGATTTTATTTGTAATATATTCGTCTTTACCTGCAATAGCAAGCTGTGCAAGAGTTGCAACTGCTTCTTTTGAAAGGAAATTGAAAAGATAGGGGCTCTTCTGGTTTTCTTCGTAAGCAGCAACATCTTCTGCACTGAAAAGATTTCCTGCAATAGCTTTATCGAAAAGATCTTTAAGGATGGGCTTGGGAAGAGAGTCGGGTTTGTTAAGTGAGCTATCGATTGTGATAGACTTCATCTTTGCAAGCTCATCATCAGAGATGCACTCTTTACCAAGGTACTCGGGACGCATAGCAGCAATCTGCATAGCGATATTTTTACCCATTGCTGTGAATTCAGCTTTGTCGCTAAGGTTTGTTTCAAACTTAACAGCAACACCAACTGCGCCACCGGCGTGGATGTATGTTACAACATCACCCTCGACAATTTCAAAACGACGGATTTTAAGATTTTCGCCAATAACAAGAATAAGATCATTAAGATTTTCTGTTACTGTTCTGTCAGAACCAACAAGAGCAAGACCTGCAAGTTCTTCTACTGTTGCAGGTTTATTGGCTGCGATTGTTTTAGCAACACTAAGACCAAATTCCTGGAACTTTTCGTTTTTACCAACAAAGTCTGTTTCAGAGTTGATTTCAAGAAGAACTGTTACTTTTGCATCTTCGTCAGTGTAAGCGATGATAGCGCCTTCAGCAGCGATTCTGCTTGCTTTCTTCTCGGAAGCAGCAAGACCTCTTTCACGAAGAATTTCAAATGCTCTATCCATATCACCGTCAGCTTCTGTAAGTGCCTTTTTGCACTCCATCATACCAACGCCTGTTTTTTCTCTCAAGTTTTTAACATCCAAAGCTGTAAATGCCATAGGTGTTACCTCCTTTAAAAAGTTATCAAGGCGGAAAAATCTTCCGCCTTATTTTGTTTACAATTATTCTGCGTCTTCAACAGTTTCCTCTGCTGCTTCTTCAGCTGCAACTGTCTGTTCGCCCTGACGACCAGCAATGATAGCATCAGCCATTGCACCGGCAATAAGCTTAACAGCACGGATAGCATCATCGTTACCGGGAATTACATAGTCGATTTCATCGGGATCACAGTTTGTATCTACGATAGCAACGATCGGGATACCGAGCTTCTTAGCTTCGAGAACTGCAATTCTTTCCTTTTTGGGGTCAACAATAAACATTGCTGCAGGCATTTTCTTCATTTCTGTAATGCCACCCATAAATTTTTCAAGCTTTTCTCTTTCGAGGTTGAGCTTAATAACTTCCTTTTTGGGAAGAAGATCGAATGTACCATCAGCTTCCATAGCGTTGAGCTGTGCAAGTCTTCTGATTCTTCTCTGGATTGTGTTGAAGTTTGTAAGCATACCACCAAGCCAACGAGCATTAACGAATGACATACCGCAACGCTCTGCTTCTTCCTTAATGGAATCCTGAGCCTGTTTCTTAGTACCTACAAAAAGTACTTCGCCGCCTTCCTGAGCGATCTGGTTAATGAAGGTGTAAGCCTCTTCAAGCTTCTTTACAGTTTTCTGAAGGTCAATGATATAAATACCATTTCTTTCAGTAAAGATGTATTGAGCCATTTTGGGGTTCCATCTTCTGGTCTGGTGTCCGAAGTGAACACCTGCTTCGAGTAATTGTTTCATTGAAACTACTGACATAATTTTTGTCCTCCTTTTTGTTAAACCGCCGGAAGGTGTCGACTTACGTATACCACATCTTTCGATGCACACGACACACATAATCTCCCCTGCGTGAGTTTTTGACTGGAAAAGTATATCACCATTTTACAAAAAATGCAAGAGTTTTTTATGAATATTTTCCCAAAAATAATGCTTTTTAACGAGAATTCGGGGTAAAAGAATATCTTTTGTACCTCATATATCTTGTAATTTGCTTCATTCTAAGCTCTCTTGCATATTCATTAATATAAAAACTGCCGTTATCTCGCATAGTGATTACTTTTAAAGGGGCAGTTCCGCCCGGGAGCTCCTTTAAAGGTACTCGAATAAGATTACCTACCTTATCAGGCAACCTGCAAACAGCATAATCACCATCAAGATATTCAACAAAAATATCCATTATTATTCTTCAACCTCATAATTAGTATTGTTAATTGCAGAACCAAAGTAGTTAGGCTCTGTTGTTGTCTGCGAAAGCTCATCTTTGACAGTATGATTGGTTTCAATATCATCAATTGATAACTGCTTTGGTTTTTTATCAGTATCATCATTCAGCATCTGATACCACTGCTCTTTTGTAATGAGCAGCTTTCGTGGCTTATTACCTTCGTAAGGACCTATAATTCCCTTATCGGATAATTCGTCCATAACACGAGCGGCTCTAGCATAACCGAGCTTTAACTTTCTTTGGAGAAGTGTGGTAGATGCCTGTCCCAACTCCAAAACAACCTCAACTGCTTTAGGGAACATTTCGTCTTCATAATCCCCTCCTGTTCCGAGGCTATCAGTATCAACTGCCGATGATTTCTTTTTACCCTCCTGAGCAGCTTTAAGCTCAATTTCCTTAATAACGGAATCATCGTACTTAACCTCACCCTGGGAAGTAACGAAATCAATTACTTTTTCGATTTCTTCATCAGATACATAAGAGCCCTGAACACGAACAGGCTTTGAAAGACCGACAGGACAATACAACATATCACCATTACCTAGAAGCTTTTCAGCACCTTGTGTATCTATAATGGTACGTGAGTCAATCTGAGATTTAACAGCAAAAGCGATACGACTGGGAATATTGGATTTAATAAGACCGGTAATAACGTCAACAGACGGTCTTTGGGTAGCAACAATAAGGTGCATACCGGCTGCACGAGCCTTCTGTGCGAGACGACATATTGAATCCTCAACCTCATTTGATGCAGCCATCATCAAATCAGACAGCTCATCAATAATAATAACAATCTGCGGCATTTTAGGAAGACCGTTGGAGAGAGCGTATTTATTATAGGTTTCAAGATTTCTTGCACCTTTATCAGCAAACAACGCATAACGCTTATCCATTTCAGCAGCAGCCCAGGAAAGGGCACCTGCTGCTTTTCTCGGATCTGAAACAACAGGAACAAGCAGATGTGGAATAGAGCGATAAACTGTAAACTCAACCTTTTTAGGGTCAATCATAATAAGCTTAACTTCGTCAGGCTTAGCGTTAAACAGCAGACTTATAATCATTGTATTCAAACAAACAGATTTACCTGAACCTGTAGTACCTGCAACAAGCAAGTGTGGCATTTTAGACAAATCGGCACAAATAGCTTCACCTTGAATATCTCTGCCCAATGCAACATTGATTTTTGATTTCGAGTTTACAAAAGAATCGCTTTCAAGAATCTCTCTCAAGGTAACCATTGCTTTTTCGGCATTCGGCACTTCAATACCAACAGCGTTTTTATTAGGTATTGGCGCTTCAATTCTGACACCATAAGCAGCAAGGTTCATTGCAATATCATCCGCAAGAGCTGTAATCTTACTGATTTTAACACCGGGATCAGGTTGCAATTCAAAACGAGTAACAGACGGACTCTGGCATATATCAACAATCCTGGTGCCCACGCCGAAGCTTTTAAGGGTTTTTACAATTGTCTCCCCTCTTTGACGAAGCTCGGCAGTACCACCCATATTTGTATTATTTTTGGGTTTGTTAAGGCAATCAAGTGGTGGTAGCTCATAAATAATTTCAGGCACTACCTCGTCTACAACCTCAGAAAAACCATCATCTTCAAATTCATCGTCAGTTGCATACTCGTTTTCAAAAGCCTCATCAATTTCTTTTACTTCTTGTTCAGTTACAGTATTTACATCATCAAACTCTGTTGCAACATCAACGGGAGGATCTAATTTATCTAAAGGAATGACATCAATTTCTGTATCTTCATCAAGTAAGTCAATGGGTTCAAGCTCCTCAACAAACGGAGAGTCATCAACAATTTCGTCAGTACCATTATCTTGTGGTAATGCATCATCAACAGGTACATCCAGCTCAAATTTTTGTTGACTGGCTCTTCTGCGCTTTTCTGCATTACGGGCACGTCTTTCGTTGATATCCTCGCTCATTGTTTCATAGGATTCCTTGAAGCCCTCCATTTTTTCACCTGCATAATCAACAGCTGCCTGAGCAGGCTCTTTTAGATTTGTATATATTTTAATTAACGAGGTTCCTGTGAAGAAGGTAAGAAGGGCAAGCAAAATCAAAACTACAATTACACCGGCAGCTAATTTATGTCCACCGGTTATTAAAAGAGGCAGCCCCCCGATTAATGCACCAAAAACTCCATAACCATAGTGCATCCCCGAACCATCATATTCTTTGAATATTTTGTAAGCATTAGTAATCTGTTCACCGTATGTAGCCTCAGGCTGACAATTTACAATATGAAGGAATGCAACAAGTAATGTAAAAATTATAAAGCCTTCTGTAACTTTTTGCTTATATTTTCTTGAATCCTTTCCGATTGCTGCGATAACCGAAACAGTAAAAATAAAGAAAGGAAATAAAAATGCAGTTAAGCCAAATACACCAAAGAAAAAATTACGTAGCATTCCCCAGAGACTTCCTGCGTCAATAAAAACAACAGCACCCATAAATAATGAAAAAAAGCAGAAGATTAATGAGGCTACCTGCTTATGCTGAGCATTAAAGAGTGACTCTTTAGCGACATTCTTTTTGGTAGTTTTAGTATTTTTCTTTTTATTGTTACTTGCAGGTCTTTTAGCAGAAGAACCAGTTTTTTTATTTTGCGCCATAAATACCCCTCCTTATAGTTTTTCTATTGCGCTGATTATTGTAGTAATAAAGCCCAACGCAAGACAGTAAAATCCAAAATATTTAAAAATGTTTTTCTTCATAATTATCTGTAAGAGCTTAATAGCAAATACACCAACAACTGCAGATGTAATAACACCGACAACCAAAGGCAAAACAGGTGTAATTACATCACTTTCTATGGCAGTTTTAAATTCAACAAGAGCACCGGCGAGGACTGCGGGTATGCTTAGAATAAAAGAATACCTAATCATATTTTTTTTTGAAATTCCACAGCAAAGACCTGCAGAAATGGTAGAGCCGGAACGTGAAATACCGGGAAAACAAGCAGCAATAAGCTGTGCAATACCAATTAAAAGTGCTGAAAAAGGAGTAACGTTTCTCTTCTTTTTGAAGCTATCATTGAGAGTTGTTCCCAAAACGAGCATAAAACCCGTAAACATAAAGCATATACCCTCAGCTAATACACTATCATCAGAGGAAAAAACACCAACGGTATCCATCAGATTAGTATCCTTACCGGTAGGTATCAACAAAATAAGCAGAGGTACACAGGAAATAACAAACATAAACAATGTTCTTCTGGTTGAATTCATATCTTTCAGATTCAATGTGAATTTCTTCCGGGAAATATCCTTGAAGCATAAAATAAATTCCTCAAAAAGACCGTATATGGGTCTATAAAACATTATGAGTATTGCAACCAAAGTACCAATATGTAACATTGCAGAAAATAATCCTGCAGAAGCAAACTCAACTTTAAATAAATGGGAAAACAATGACAGATGTCCACTGCTGGAAATTGGTAAAAATTCAGTAACACCTTGAATTATACCAAGTAGTAAAGCTTTTAATATTTCCATATTACCTCCATTAATTACAAAGCTTGTCTAAATACGTTAAAGCCTGATGAAGCCCACCGATTTCATTAATCAAACCTTCTTTTACAGCTTCATCCCCACTTAAAACAGTACCAAAATCAGTAACAAGCTGGTCGTTGTTAAGCATTAATTCCTTAAATCTATTTCCGGAAATCGAAGAATTCCGTGTTACAAACTCCAGAACTCTTTCTTCCATTTTCTTCAGATATAAAAGAGACTGAGGAACACCTATTATAAGACCATTCATTCTTACAGGGTGAACAGTCATAGAAGCTGTCGGCACAATAAATGAATGTTTAGCACTGACAGCTAAGGGTATGCCGATTGAGTGACTGCCCCCAAGAACAAGAGACACCGTCGGCTTGTTCATACTGGCAACCAATTCTGCAATGGCTAAACCTGCTTCAATATCTCCTCCGACAGTGTTTAAAATAAGAAGCAAACCGGAAACATCATCATTTTCTTCCACTGCAACAAGACGTGGAATTATATGTTCGTACTTAGTTACCTTTGTGTTGTTTGGTAAATTATAATGTCCTTCCACCTGACCAATAATTGTCAGGCAATGAATGTATCTACCATTATGACAAACCGTAACACCTGTATCCTCCTCACTGTCAGTAGACACAAGCTGATTTTCACTGTTATCGTCGGCTTCCTCCTCTTGAGTTTCAGGAGCAGCAAAGGCAAAGTATTTATAAAGCTCGTTATACATAAAACTAATCACCGATTGTTAGTATAACCTGAAATCCGGATAAAATGCCTTTAAACCCATTTTAACTAATATATAATAGCACAATAAACAAAAAAGTTCAAGATTTGGCAGAATATATTTATAATAGATATTTTTATTATTTCTGTTAATTTATTGACAAAGACTTGAAAAGATATTAGAATAACTTTGTTAAAAAAGCAAACAAGTTTCTGGAGGTTAAAAAAATGGCAATCACTTTATGTGAAAAAATTATTAAAAACCATCTTGTTGATGGTGAATATGCACCGGGTAACGAAGTTGGTATACGAATTGACCAGACTCTCACTCAGGACGCAACAGGTACAATGGCATACCTTGAGCTTGAGGCAATGGATATTGACAGAGTAAAAACAGAGCTTTCTGTTGCATATATCGATCACAATACTTTGCAGACAGGTTTTGAAAACGCTGATGATCATAAATTTATCCAAAGTGTTTGTAAAAAACGAGGTGTTCGTTTCTCCCGTCCCGGCAATGGTATCTGTCACCAGGTACATCTTGAGCGATTCGGTATTCCCGGAAAAACACTTATCGGTTCTGACAGTCATACCCCTACAGGTGGTGGTCTCGGTATGCTTGCAATGGGCGCAGGCGGTCTTGATGTTGCTGTTGCAATGGGTGGCGGTGCTTATTACATAACTGTTCCCGAGGTTATTAAGGTTAATCTTACAGGTAAGCTCTCCCCTTACGTTGCTGCTAAAGATATTATTCTTGAGGTTCTCAGAATACTCAGTGTTAAGGGCGGCGTTGGTAAGGTTGTTGAATATGGTGGTGAAGGCGTAAAGACTCTTTCTGTTCCTGAAAGAGCAACAATCACAAATATGGGTGCTGAATTAGGCGCTACTACATCAATTTTCCCATCAGATGAAATAACATACGAATTTATGAAGGCTCAAGGCAGAGAAAGTGATTGGGTTGAATTGCTTCCGGATGCAGATGCTGAATACTCAAGAGTAATTGATATAGACCTTTGCTCACTTAAACCTCTTGCAGCTATGCCTCATATGCCCGATAATGTTAAAGCAGTTTCCGAAATAGGAAACATTAAGGTTGATCAGGTGCTTATCGGTTCGTGCACAAACTCTTCACTTCTTGATATGATGAAGGTTGCAAAAATTCTCAAAGGTAAAAAGGTTCATCCCTCTGTATCTCTCGGCATTGCTCCCGGTTCAAAACAGGTTCTTAATATGCTTGCTTTGAATGGTGCTCTTGCGGATATGATTGATGCAGGTGCACGTATCCTTGAAAGCGCTTGTGGTCCTTGTATCGGTATGGGGCAGTCACCTTGCTCCTCCGGCGTTTCACTTCGTACCTTTAACAGAAACTTTGAAGGCAGAAGTGGTACAGCAGACGGTAAGGTTTACCTGGTTAGCCCCGAAACAGCTGCAGCATCTGCAATTACGGGTGTTTTCACAGATCCCACAACATTGACTGATGATATTTCAGTTACACTTCCTAAGAAATTTATTATTAACGATAATATGATCGAAATGCCTGCTGAAACCAAAGAAGAGGCTGCTGCGGTTGAGGTTTACTATGGTCCTAATATTAAACCCTTCCCCAAGACAACAACTCTTGCAGATTCTATTTCAGCAAAAGCTGTGCTCAAGGTTGAGGATAACATTACAACTGACCATATTATGCCGGCAGGTGCTAAAATTCTTCCCTATCGTTCCAATATCCCCTACCTTTCACAATTCTGCTTCCGTCAGTGTGATGAGAATTTTGCCCAGCATTGCAAAGAAGCAGGTTCAGGAATAATTATTGGTGGCAACAACTACGGTCAGGGCTCATCAAGAGAACACGCTGCTCTTGTTCCCCTTTATCTTGGTGTTAAAGCTGTTATCACAAAATCCTTTGCCCGTATTCACAAAGCGAACCTTGTTAACGCAAGTATTCTTCCCCTTAACTTTGTTAATGCTGAAGATTACAATAAAATTTCTGTGGGTGATGAGCTTGTTCTCCCCGAAATTAAAGCAGAGCTTAAAGCAGGTAAAGAAATAACACTTAAAAACATTACCAAAAACGAAGAGTACAAGCTTATTTGTGATGTTTCCGAAAGACAGGTAGATATTCTTTGCGCAGGTGGCTTACTCGACTATACCAAGGAGGAAAATAAATAATGAACGAAATTCAGATGGAGAACGCTCTTGCTAAGTTTAAGCAGCTTCTTATAGAGCAGGACGAAAGAAACCAGAAAATTAAAGCAACAAAAGATTTTAAAGACTTCAAAGCTCTTGATAAAATTGTTATCGGTGTTTGTGGTGGTGACGGTATCGGACCGATTATCACAAAGGAATCGGCAGAGGTGCTTAAATTCATCCTTAAAGATGATGTTGAAAGTGGTAAGATTGTGTTCAAATACATCGATGGTCTTACAATTGAAAATCGTGCAAAGGTTATGAAGGCGATTCCTGATGATGTTATGGAAGAGCTTAAAGCCTGTGACGTTATACTTAAAGGACCTACAACCACACCTCAGAAGGGTGATGGTTACCCCAATATTGAAAGTGCAAACGTTGCAATGAGAAAAGCACTTGACCTTTTCGCTAATATCCGTCCCGTTAAAATCCCTGAAGAAAACATTGATTGGACCTTCTTCCGTGAAAACACCGAAGGCGCTTATGCAGTTGGTTCTAAAGGCGTTGATGTTGACGGTGAATTAGCATTTGACTTTGTTGTAACAACAACTGAGGGTACTGAAAGAATTGCAAAGCTCGCTTATGAGTATGCAAGAAACAATAAAAAGGAAAGAGTTTCCATTATCACAAAAGCAAACATTATAAAAACAACTGATGGTAAATTCCTTAACCTTTGTAAAGAAATTGCAAAAGACTACCCCGAAATTATCACCGATGAATGGTATGTTGATATCACAACAGCAAAGCTTGTTGATAAAAAGCGCAGGACAGATTTTAAAGTATTTGTTCTTCCTAATCTTTACGGAGACATCATCACTGATGAAGCAGCCGAATTCCAGGGTGGTGTTGGTACAGCAGGTAGCGCTAACATTGGTAAGCAGTATGCTATGTTTGAGGCTATTCACGGTTCAGCGCCCCGTATGGTAAAAGAAGGACGTGGTCAGTATGCAGATCCTTGCTCAATGCTCCGTGCTTCTGTTCTTCTTCTTTCACACATCGGCAAACAAGAAGAAGCAGATAAGCTTGAAAAAGCTCTTGACATTTGCATGATTACCGAAAAGAAAATGACTATAACAGGTCGAGATACCGGTTGTACCTGTGAAGAATTCGGTAATTATGTAATGGAAACATTAAAAACACTTTAAAGGACGATTGTTATGAGTTTAAATAACCATCAAGTTTCAATCCCTGTAATAAAACGCCTTCCCCGATACCACAGATATTTAGAAGAATTAAAAAATCTTGGTGTTGTCAGAATCTCATCTAAAGAGCTGTCAGCCAGAATGGGGCTTACAGCTTCACAGATCAGGCAGGACCTGAACTGCTTTGGCGGCTTTGGTCAACAGGGCTATGGCTATAATATAGAACAGTTATACAACGAAATCGGCTCAATACTTGGTTTAAACAATAAAACCAAAGCTATTATGATCGGTGCCGGTAACCTTGGACACGCCATTGCAACACATATTCATTTTGATAACCGTGGTTTTGATTTAGTTGGTATATTTGATAATAATCCAGCTGTAATCGGAACTAAGGTTGGTGGAAAAGTTGTTATGAGCTCCGATGATTTGGAGGAGTTTTGTTTAAAAGAAAAGCCCGTTGTCGCAATACTTTGCATTCCTGCTGAATACGCTGCTGAGAACGCAGATAAATTAGTAGCATTGGGTATAAAAGGTTTTTGGAACTTTACTCAATATGACCTTGGTCACAGATATGAAAATGTTGCTGTAGAAAATGTCCATTTAAGTGATTCTCTTATGACCTTGTGTTATCAGGTTCAAGGAATTAACAATTCTTGTGAGGAACAGCAATGAAGAAAATAATGGATATTGACATTGCTGATATCGTCCCCTTTTCTAAGGGGATAATTGTCGCAAGAAAGGATACTCTTAAAAGTGGGAAAACAAAAATTTCTTTTTTTACTTATGATGTAAAATTAGAAAGACCTACAGCCAGTACAAGGGGTGCATACCTTCTTAACAAATTTGGTGAGAAATACGAAGCAATATCAGAAAAGCTCAGCGATTTTATATACTGTGATGCAGCCATATTACCCAACAGACACGTTGCAGTTGCTTATACAAGTGGTGAAATTGGTATATTCAATGATAAAGGCGAGCTTTACTGGACCGGTGATTTACAATATAAAAATTGCCCTATAAGCGGAGTAGTTGCCGAAGGTAAATATCTTTGGTGTGTAGTACCTGAAAACAATTGCATTATAAGATATTCCCCTACTACAGAAAAAATTGTATTAAGAATAGGTGGAGATTCCTCAACCGCCTTCTTAAACCCTGTTTCATTAAGCTGCTACGAAAACAAGCTTTACATCTGCAATTATCAATCCTGTAAAATCAGAACAGTTAATCTGAAAAATTTTACGGTTGAGGATTACAAAAGCTTCGACGAGCCTGTTTACAGGTATATTAAAACCAATGACAGGGAAATTGTTGAATTAGAATCCGGAGTTTATATGTTATAATAAACAAATTTTCTTTCGACATTTTTCACATTTAGACAATTTACAAAAGACCTTGTTGGTATTAAAATTGACTTGTACGAACTTTTAAGTTGATCCGAGAGGTCTGTAAGGTTTTCAGTTAGATTACACCTTATCGCACCTGCGGTAAGGTGTTTTTTTTTGAGGTAAATAATGGAATTAAAAGCAGAATTAATGGACGAGGCTGCCATAAAGCGCTCTCTGATACGAATAGCTCACGAGATTATAGAAAAAAACAAAGGAACAGATAATTTAGCTCTTATCGGCATAAAAAGTCGTGGTGTTCCGTTAGCAAAAATGATATCCGAAAACATTGAAAAAATTGAGGGGAAAAACATTTTTGTCGGTGAGCTTGATATAAAGCATTATCGTGACGATTTAACCGAGGTGGAAGAATTACCCGAAGCCTCCCCTATTGATAATCCCATTGATGTTACCGGTAAGGATATAATACTCGTTGACGATGTACTTTTCACGGGTAGAACTGTTCGTGCTGCTATTGAAGCCATTTTCAGTATGGGTAGACCTTCAAGTATACAGCTTGCTATTTTAGTTGACAGGGGTCACAGAGAGCTGCCCTTGCGTGCAGACTTTGTGGGAAAAAATGTCCCTACATCAACATCAGAGCTAATTAAGGTACATCTTCCTGATTACGATAAATGCTTTAGTGTTAAGCTCTATCAGCTTTAATTTGGTTATTAGCCGCAAGGCAAATAATATAAATAATTTTTATTTGGGGGTAAATATGAAGCTTATTTACAATGTTGACGACAAGCCTAAGTTCGGTCAACTCATCGTCTTTGCGATTCAGCAGCTTCTTGCAATTATGGCTGCAACAATCGCTGTTCCTGCAATTGTTGGTAATGGTATGACTGCCTCTGCTGCACTATTCGGTGCTGGTGCAGGTACTCTTATTTATCAGCTTTTCACAAAATTCAAAAGTCCGGTTTTCCTTGGCTCCTCATTTGCTTTCATAGGCTCTATGTTCGCAGCCTTTGCCGGTGCTGCCAGCTCTGCAATGGGCTTCCTTGGAATTATTCTTGGTGCAATTTTTGCCGGTCTTGTTTATGTAGTTATAGCAATTATCATCAAAATTGCAGGTGTTAACTGGATTAACAAATTAATGCCACCTGTTGTTATAGGACCTACAGTTGCTATCATCGGTCTTTCTCTTGCAGGTGCTGCAATTAAAGATGTATTCAGCTATGGTCCGCAGGATGATAACGGTTCCTTTATTATGACAACTAACATCTGGGTATCACTTATTTGTGCTTTAGTTACTTTGTTTGTGGTTGTTATCTGTTCTACTTATGGTAAAAAGATGGCAAAACTCATTCCATTTATCATTGGCATTTTAGCCGGATATGTTGTGGCAGGAATCTTCACAGCAATCGGTGTTGCAACAGGAAATGATGCTCTTATTGCTCTTGACCTTGCACCTTTCCAGGCTCTTACTGCTAATGGTTTTGGTTTAAGCACCTTCATTCAGGTTCCTCAGTTCTCTTTCCTTAATGGTATTCCGGCTATAAAAGAGCTTGAACCATCTTACATCGCAACTGTTGCTGTTGCCTATGTTCCTGTTGCATTTGTTGTTTTTGCAGAACACATTGCAGACCACAAAAACCTTTCAACAATTATTGAAAAAGACCTTCTCAAAGAACCCGGTCTTTCCAGAACCCTTTTAGGTGATGGTGTTGGTTCAATGGTTGGTGCTATCTTTGGTGGCTGTCCTAATACAACCTACGGTGAATCAGTTGGCTGTGTAGCTATTACTAAGAATGCTTCCGTTGCAACAATTACTTGCACAGCAATAATGGCTTTACTCATTTCCTTTGTTTCACCCTTTGTTGCATTCCTTGATTCTATTCCCGGCTGTGTAATGGGTGGCGTTTGTATTACTCTTTATGGTTTCATTGCCGTAAGTGGTCTTAAAATGATACAGAAGGTTGACCTTGAAGATAATGCTAACCTCTTCACCACGTCTGTTATTCTTA
The DNA here is from genome assembly GCA_045543695.1 of Acutalibacteraceae bacterium. Taxonomy (GTDB): domain Bacteria; phylum Bacillota; class Clostridia; order Oscillospirales; family Acutalibacteraceae; genus DTU089. The sequence continues at coordinate 168,500 of JAZPXQ010000027.1, forward strand.
TTGCAGGTATAGGTGGTATGGCTCTTGCAATCGGCAAGGTTACTCTTACATCAATTGCTTGCGCTCTTATACTTGGTATTATAGTTAACATTGTCCTTTCAAAGAAAAAAGCTAACACTTCTGCTGAATAAGATTGACAGTTGACTGTTCATATTATATAATTAAATAAACTAAAAAGGCATTACACAAATTTGTGTGATGCCTTTATTATGAAAGGTGATTATATGTTATATAATGCTGAAAATGAATTTTTTACTCTCGCTGTCAAGGAAATGGGCGCAGAGCTTAATTCATTAAAATCAAAGAAAACAGGAATCGAATATATATGGTGTGGCGATGAAGCTGTATGGTACGGTCAATCCCCTATCCTGTTCCCTATAATCGGGCGTTTGCTTGATGATAAATACACATTAAACGGTAAAGAATACACAATGCCTAAGCACGGTATTGTAAGAAAAAAGCCCTTTAAGCTTGTTGAAAAAACCGAGGATTCATTAACCTTTATCCAGACTGATGATACAGATTCACTTTCTGCTTATCCCTATCAATTTGAGTTTAAAGTTACCTTCCGGCTTACTGATAAAGGCCTAAGGGTTACTCATAAGGTTACAAATAACAGTAACGATACAATGTACTATTCTTTTGGTGCGCACCCTGCATTTAATTGCGAAATCGGAGATTTTATTGTATTTGCAGACGATTATGAGCTGACAACAGAAAGAATTGACCACGAATCAATTTTAATAGACGAAAAATTTCCTGTTAAAATGATTGGTAATAAAATAGAGCTTACCCCCTCTATTTTTGATGATGACGCACTTATTTTAAGTAGTTTTAAATCCAAGAATGTTAAAATCATCAGCAACAAGCACGATAGAGTAATAAGCTTTGATTTTGATTCTCCCTATTTAGGTATTTGGGCAAAGCCCAACGCTCCCTATGTTTGTATAGAGCCCTGGTGGGGAATAAATGACGACTACCACAAAAAGGCTGATTTATCCAAAAAAAGAGGTATAATGTCTTTGCCTTCCAAGGAGAGTAAGGAGTTTACCTGGGAAGTTACTGTATGTGAATAATTAACAGTTGACTTACTTAATAAAAAATATTAAAATTAAAATATAAGTACAAGGAAATGGTGATTGTTATGGCAAATAATAACGAAGCATACGGAAACGATATTGTTTCTGTAGTAGACGAAAACGGCGTTGAGCACACTTTTGAAGAGCTTGACAGAATTGAGACAGATGACGGTAGATACATTGCTCTTCTCCCTATTTACAACGATGCACAGGAAATTATTGACAGCGACGGAGAGGTTATTATTCTTTCTGTTGTTGAAGATGAAGATGGTGAAACCTATTTGGAGCCTATCGAGGATGAAGCTTTATTTGATGAAATCGGCGCAATTTTTGAAGAACGTCTTGCTGATTTATACGAATTCAAGGATGAAGAATAATCCACTGAAAAATTAATATAATATATATGCCTGCGGTGTACGAGAAATGCGACTAATACTAACCCTATGACAATTAAAAGGGAGTCCGGACTTCTGTGACGGATTGCAGACCTCCCACTTAATAGTGGACGAAGGGAGCGTGAAACCACAGAGAGGACACCCACCTGCTGAAAGCAGGTTACTATTATCGCATCCGGCATTGCGGGTATTATTATATAATAAAAAAGTAGTAGCAAGAATAAAACCTGCTACTACTTTTTTTAGTTATAATTTACTTAGCTGCTGCTTCATATTCAGCTCTTGCCAAAGCGGCTTTTTCTTCCATTGCAGCAATTTCAGCTTTTCTTTTTTCTATTCTTTCAACATACTCTGAAAGGTCTTTGTACTTAACAGGTATGTTCTGTTTCTTAATAAGAACATTAACTACAATTATAATTACAAAGCCTAAAATTACAAGGAAAGAACCGAAGCTGATGTTACCGGAATACATTGCACCAAACTTAGCTGTTAACTGACTGTTAAAAATCAAGAAAGAAATTATACTAAGTACTGTAAAGCCTATTCCACAGGAAGAAAGTGTAATATTCCTTTTAAAGCCCTTGGGTGAACAAGAAACAGAGTCGAAAGGAATATTAAGTATTGCAAATACTGCGGCAACAAGAAGGAATACCATTGAAAGCAAATAGGTGATAAAAGCTACCCTGGTTAAATCAGAACCCGAAATCATAGCAAAAAGCACATCAAATTTCATTTCCATAATGGCATCCATAACAACATTAAGAACAGAAACGTCCATATCAATTTTGTTAAAAGGAATATTAACATTAATGTGCGCTAAAGGTAAAAACATCATACCAATAGGAATAAACAATGAAATAAGACGAACAATAGAAAGCTTTGTACCAACAAAAGCAAATTTTATTCTGTCTATTTTGGGTTGCATTCTGATATGCTCTTCTTCAGCCTTGTCAGCATCCTCTGCAAGTCTTTCTTGGTGATTATAATACATAAGGTTTACGCCACATTTAGGGCATTCAGCCTTAATATCAATCATTCTGAGTTTATAACCACACTTAGGACAGTTAGCCATATTATCTCCTACCTATTCATAATAAATAATATTT
>JAZPXQ010000028.1:0-69372 GCA_045543695.1 Acutalibacteraceae bacterium
ATTATAACATAGAGTTTTTATATTTTCAATAAAAAAACACAAATAACAAAAAGATTTTTAGAAATAATTATCTTAATTTAATTATTTCTTAGAAATTGCTATTTTAGCCTTTTTAACTATATTATCAGCATCAAGACCAAAAATGTGAAGAAGCTCTACTGCAGGACCTGATTTACCGAATGTATCTTCAACACCGAGCTTTACAACAGGTACGGGATACTCATCACAAACAGCGTCACAAACGGCGTCACCAAGACCACCAATTACATTATGCTCTTCAGCTGTAACAATACAACCTGTTTTCTTGGCAGCTTTAATTACTGCCTCTTTATCAAGAGGCTTGATTGTGTGCATATTAATAAGCTCAACAGAAATACCTTCTGCCTCAAGAGCTTTAGCAGCCTCAATAGCCTCGTTAACCATAAGGCCTGTTGCAATGATTGTTACATCTGTACCCTCTTTAAGAGTAACTGCTTTACCGATTTCAAATTTATAATCTTCATCAAATATTCTCGGTACAGCAAGTCTGCCAAAACGCATATAAACAGGACCATCGTGTTCTGCTGCAGCAAGTACAGCTGCTCTTGCTTCAATATCATCAGCAGGGTTAAGAATAACCATACCCGGAATTGAACGCATAAGAGCAATATCTTCACAACACTGGTGGCTTGCGCCATCTTCACCAACAGAAATACCTGCGTGTGTCGCTCCGATTTTTACATTAAGGTGAGGATAAGCAATTGTGTTTCTCACCTGCTCAAAAGCACGACCGGCAGAAAACATTGCAAATGATGAAGCAAAAACAGTATAGCCTGTTGTTGCAAGACCTGCTGCAACACCCATCATATTACCTTCTGCGATACCTGTATCAAAAAATCTTTCAGGGAAAGCTTTTTTAAATGCGCCTGTCTTTGTAGCTGCTGCAAGGTCAGCATCAAGTACAAGAATATTGGGGTTCTTTTCACCTAATTCAACCAAAGCCTTTCCGTAAGCATCACGGGTAGCTGTTTTAATTACATCTGCCATAAATTAACCCTCCAAACCTTCAAGAACTGCTTTAAGTTCTGTCATTGCTGTTTCATACTGCTCTGCATTCGGAGCAGAACCGTGCCAACCTACCTGGTTTTCCATAAAGGAAACACCTTTACCCTTAACGGATTTTGCAATAATTGCTGTAGGCTTACCTTTACATACCTTTGCGTTATTAAGTGCAGCTTCAATTTCATCAAAGTCGTGAGCATCAATTTCAATAACATTCCAACCAAAGGCTGCAAATTTTTCAGGAATAGGATAAGGTGAGTTTACTTCTTCAACAGAGCCGTCAATCTGAAGATTGTTGTTATCAACAAAAGCAACAAGATTATCAAGCTTCTTGGCTGCAGCGTACATAGCTGCCTCCCAAACCTGTCCTTCTTCAATTTCACCATCACCAAGAATTGTGTAAACCCTGAACGCATCACCTTTGAGCTTTGCACCCAAAGCCATACCACAAGCTGCAGAAATACCTTGTCCAAGGGAGCCTGAGCTTATATCTATGCCGGGAAGGTAGTTCATACTGGGGTGACCCTGAAGACGGGAATCAACCTTACGAAGAGTTTTTAATTCTTCAACAGGGAAATAACCCTTCTGAGCCATAACGGAATAAAGAGCAGGTGCAGCGTGTCCTTTAGAAAGAACAAATCTGTCACGATCAGCCTTCATAGGGTCAGCAGCATCAACATTCATTTCCTTAAAGTAGAGATAAGTTAATATCTCTGCAATGGAAAGTGAGCCACCCGGGTGACCTGATTTTGCGTTAAAAGTTCCCTCAATAATGCCCATACGAACATTACAAGCGATTTTTGCTAATTCTTTTTTAGAATTTGCGTCCATAACTATTCCTCCAATTATTTAATATAGTTTGACTCTATGTAATCTATAAAATCTGCAACTGCACCCTCATTACAATGACAAGCAACATATTCAGAAATTGCTTTGATATCAGCAGGGGCTTGACCACAACAAACCGGGTGCTCTACCCTTTTAAGCATATCAACATCATTATAATAATCACCAATAGCAGCAGTATTAGATTTATTTACATTTAAAAGCTCGGCAAGCTTCATTACAGCATTGCCTTTATTTACACCTTTATTCACAACCTCAAGGGTAAAGGGCGAGGTCTTAAAGCACTCAAATAAATTACCATTTTCTGTACCAAAAATATACCGGAGTTTTTTTATTAAGCTTTTAGTACCGAAAATAGAAACCTTACCCCAATTGCCACGTGGTAAATCAGATACCTTTTTGCAAAGCTGATAATCTAATTTATCCATAACAGAAATAACTCTACCGTAAATACATTTTCTTGTAGCAAGGTAAAGCTTTTCCGGTGAATATACCGTGAGCTGAGCTGTTTTAAACTTTTTCAAAACAGCCAGTATAACGTTCTCCCCTTCAGTGGTTATGGGATTAAGGTAAATATATTCTTTTTTTGAAAAATCATAAATACCCGCACCATTCAGAAAAATAGCAGGTGTATCAATACCTAATTTATGATAATGAATTGAAAGAGATTGCAAATTACGTCCGGAGCATAAGGTGAAATGCCCACCATCAGCTACAAAGCGTCGAATAGCTTGTCTGTTATTTTCCGGCAACTTCATAGCTTTTGTATTTAAGGTTCCGTCTATATCTGAAACCAACAACCATTCATTGTATTTATTAGACATTATGAAATTCTCCTGAGAAAGTCTGTAAAATATGCAGGTAAATCAGATGTAAATTCAAGATACTCGTTAGTAACAGGATGAACGAAGCCGATAGTAGCTGCGTGAAGACATTGACCATCTAAACCATAAGTTTTCTTAGGGTTACCATACACAACATCACCTGCAACGGGATGTCCCTTAAACGACATATGCACTCTTATCTGGTGTGTTCTGCCTGTTTCAAGTCTTACTTTAAGATAGGTAAAGCCGTTAAATCTTTGTAAAACAGTAAAATGTGTTACTGCGTTTTTTGAATTTTTATCTGTTACAGCTTGTTTTTTTCTGTCCTTGGGATGCCTGCCTATGGGGGCATCAATTGTACCCTCATCATCCTTAACATTACCAATTACTACAGTTTTATACTCTCTTGTAAAGCTATGATTTTTAATTTGTTCTGCAAGGCCACGATGTGCAACATCAGTTTTTGCTACTATTAAAAGTCCGCTTGTATCTTTGTCAATTCTGTGAACTATCCCCGGTCTTATTACACCGTTAATACCGGACAGAGATGCTCCACAGTGGTACAAAAGGGCATTTACCAAAGTTCCTTCGTAATTACCGGCAGCCGGATGAACAACCATACCCTTTGGCTTATTAACAACAAGCAGATGCTCGTCTTCATAAACCACATCCAGAGGTATGTTCTCAGCCTCAACCGAAAGCTCTTTAGGCTCAGGTAAATTCAACTCTATTATGTCATTTAATTTTACAGAATACTTCTTATTACATACATTTCCGTTTACATATACATTCTGTTCATCAATCAACTGCTGAACAGAATTTCTTGAAATATCGGGATAAAGTACAGGAATGGCTTTATCAAGCCTGAAGCCTGCAACCTCCTCCGAAACAAAAAGCTCAATCTTTTGCATTTTCATTCACCGATTTATCTTTGGTTTTTTTGGAATCATTTATAAGGTCCACTATAAGATAAATTATTAACGCAAATGCACCTACTGTAATAAGACAATCTGCAAAATTAAATACAGCAAAATCCACAAACAAGGGCTCAATATAGTCAACAACATATTTAAGCCTGATTCTGTCTATTATATTACCTATGCCACCGGAAATCATAAACAGAAGACATAAATTAACAAGCTTACTTTTACTTTTATTGGTTACAAGGAAAAATATTGTAACGCCCAATAAAACTACGGAAAAAACAGTTAAAACAGCTGTATGTGCTGAAAAAGAGCCGAATATAGCTCCTGTATTTTCAACATAACGAAAGCGCAAAAATCCGTCAATAACATCAAAATATTGAATTGGCTTTAAATAATTAATAACAAGTATTTTAATAATCTGATCAGCACCAACCAGCGCTGCACATAATAATATTGCTGCTATTACGGACATCTGCACTACACCTTATTTATTTTTTTTACGGAAAAAACCAAATCTTTTCTTAGGTTCTTCTTCCTCTGAGTCGTCTTCATCTTCCTCGTCATCATCAATTGTACCAAAAGAATCAAACATAGGGTTTCTTTTTTCTTTATTTGAATCAGAAAAGACATCAATATCTTCAGAAACTGAAGCAGTATTTACGGAAAAGCCTTTAGAAATCGGAATATCCGCACACGCCTCTGTGTCGTCTTCAGTATCACTTTCTTCGGGAATATCATCTTCACTCTGATCAACAATCGCTTCCACATCATTTTCGACTGCATCGTCGTTAAGTACAAGCTCTGAATCGTCATTTGCTTCCGAAGGCTCGTCTTCCTCATTGATAAACTCAATATCAGCAGAATTATCTTCAAGCTTTTCATTGAAATCAATAATATCAGAAGGCTCTTCTGAAGCCTCATTTACCTCATTTTCCACAAACTCAAGAGGTGTTTCCTCTTGGAAGAAATCAAAAGGAAGAGTTGTTTTTACAACCATTTCACCATCGTTTTCTTCTTCCTCAGCAGGAAACTCAACAACATCATCAGTATTGTCATAATCTGTTTCTATATATTCAATAATATCATTTTCAGGATCAATCGACTCAATCTCTTCAACAATATCATCAGCAGCTTCGTCAGCAGCTGCTTCAGCCTCAACCTGTTGTGCCTGTTCTATTGCAAGCTCAGGAAGCTGAGAAATTAATTCAATGTGAGCTTTATACTGTGACAGTACAGAAGCACGGAAATCAGATACCTCTTTTTTAAGCATTTCGAAAAGAATGGATTCACTGGTTATAGTTCTGTTTGCAGCTCCTACGGTATCCTCAGCAGCTTTATTAGCATCCAAAAGAATAGCATGGGCTTCTTCTTTAGCTTTATTAATAATTTCCTCTGCCTTATCTCTGGCTATTGATAAAAGAAGGTCAGAATCAGCAATAGCCTGCTTTTCAGCATCAGATTTTATTATGTCAGCCTCACCCTTGGCAGCTGCAAGAATAGCCTCAGCCTCAGTCTTTGAATCAGCAACAGAATCTTCAGCCTCTTTAACGATAATATCAGCAGCCTTCTGAGCGCTTATAACAGCCTGTTTAATCAGATCCTCATCATTTTTGAATTGTTCAAGTCTGTCTGCAAGCAAACTTAATCGTTTTGTATATTCTGCGTTTTCTCTGAACAATTTTTCATAGGCAACTGCTACTTCACCGAAGAAATTATCAACATCATCGGATTTATAAGCATTTCTGCCGGCAGCTTTAAATTCATACTCTCTAAGTTCAGATGGTGTCATCATAATAAAATTCCCCGTTTCCACGAATTAATGTTAATTAGAAAAATACTCCCGTATTTTCAAGCTCATCTATAAGGTCACCTGATACATTAACATTATAAGGAGTAATAATGAAAGTGTTAGAAGAAACCTTTTTCAAATTGCCACCATTTGCGTATGCTACACCGTTAAGAAGGTCAACAAGACGTCTGGCAACATCCTTGCTGGTAGACTCAAGATTAAGAACAACAGTTCTCTTGTCATTAAGGTGGTCAGCAATTGCACGAGCATCTTCAAATTTATCAGGCTTAACAAGAACAACCTGAAGCATAGCTGTAGTTCTTACATCGACTACTCTGTTGGGATCAGACTGTGGTCTTCTTGCACGACCGGGGGCACGAGGAGCCTCAGGCTGCTCATAATCATCGTAACGCACGTGATTGTTAAATGGACGAGGCTCAAAGTTTTCAACCTCTTCTTCCTCAATAACTTCCTCAAATTCATCCTCTCTCTCTGAGTTTGTGAATTTTTTCCAAAAATCCATAAGTGACATAATGATACCTCCAATTAATTATAAATTCTTGCTCCGAAAATTGCGGAGCCAACTCGGACTAAATTAGAACCGTGGAGAATTGCTTCTTTGTAATCCCCCGACATGCCCATTGATAAAATTTCGAAATCAAAATTAGCAAAATTGTTCGATTTGATTTCATTATAATAATTACTCATTCTCTCAAAGTAATTTTCCAACTCAACCACAGAATCGCATATAGGTGGAATTGTCATTAAACCCTTGACTGTAATATTGGGTAAAAGAGAAATCTCTGTTAAGGATTCTGAAAATTCAGCTTTATCAAATCCCGTTTTGCTTTCTTCATCACCAATATTAATTTCGAGAAGAATTTGAGTATTAATACCATTTTTAACAGCTTCAGCAGAAATGCTTTGAGCCACCCTCAAGCTATCCACTGACTGAATCATATCAACCTGACCAACAATTTTTTTTACTTTATTTGTTTGTAAATGCCCGATAAGATGTTTTTCGACTCCATCTAAAATTAAGGCATCTTTTTTAGAAAGAAATTCCTGTACCTTATTTTCTCCGATTAAATTAATATCACATTCAGAAATGGCGTGATTTATATACTCGGTACATACTGTTTTTGTAACAGCCATTAAACGCACATCATCCGGCGAACGCCCGGATTTAATAGCAGCTTCGGCAATTTCAGCCTTAATCCTTTTGATATTTTCAGTTATTACATTAAAATGAGCCGGATCAAACAAGCTTGTTGTCATGTAAATCAACCCCCTCTGTAACAACCTGATCGTAAAGCTTTATATAATCGGATTCCATTTTAGGATTATTAACTATTGAAAAATCGTCCTCAGAGTAAATTATGTTGATTTTTCTGAAGCCCATCAAATTACCACGAACAATATAAACGCCTTGCTTGCCTTCAAGAGTTCTGATAGCAGTATTGGAAATTTTGTAGCCTGTGTACTCGGCAGTAATTATTTCAATATCCTCAATTCTGAAATCTGCAAGCTTTTCGTTCATTTCATCACAACAGAATATAACCATTGTTTTCTTTTCTGTCCTGTCACCTATTTTATAAACTGTTACCGGTAATTTTTCAACACCGTCAACAGGGAAATTTACAAACATCTTTTTACCCTGTTCCAAATCAACAGTTTTATCAGAATCAACTACACAAGCAATATACCACTTGAATGAAGCTACTGTTCTGCCAACAACATCTTCAGAGATTTTTTGTGGTTTGGATTTAATAGCTTTTGAAATATCCTTGGTGGTTAATTCATCAAGCTTTTCAAAATCCAAGGTATTCTCATAACCGTCTGAACCACTGATGAAATAACCTGCATTTTCGGTTTTTACTTCTGTGTAGGAGCCATCGGATAAAGCAAGAGACTCCAACTCTTTCTTCAGAGAATTTAACTTCTTTGAAAAATCAAGGGTGCCACCGGTAGCAATTTGTTTACCTGTAATGGAATCTCTGAAGGTATCGGCAGATTTAGTTGCTTTTTGATATTCCCGTTTATCAACAGCATCTAAATATTCATACAATTCATTATTAATTTTTTTGGTAAGTGAATTAATGTTAAGAGTCTGGAAATTGGCTTGTCCTTCAAGCTCTTCGAAATGCCTGATTTCTTTTTCGAGCTCTTTCTTTTTTAGGTAATCAGCTGCATCAGCAGTATTATCAAAAACAACGCTTACTGTATCACCTCTTGCAACTCTTTCACCATTGGTAACAAAGGAAACTGTAGTGCCGTCAACATCGCTTTCAATAAATTCCTCATCACGAATAACAAAACATTTTGTATCTATAGTTTTATAAACCGTTTCTTTATATGCAATTTCTGTTTCAAAATCTTTATTTCTGTTATTTATAACGTGATAAATAATATAAGAAACAGCAAATATAGCCAATAAAACACAAAGGGTAATAATTAAAACCTTTTTAACAGTTTTTTTATTCAACTTAATCACCACCTAAAAATTCTTCAATTAAATTATCAGCACTTTCGAGTAATTCATTATAATCCGACAAATCAGCATAAAGCCAATTGATATTTTTATTTCGTTTAAACCAGGTAATTTGTCTTTTGGCATAGTGTCTGGTTTCTTTTTTTAAATTCTCAATACAAGAATCCAAGGACAAAACACCATCCAAATAAGGCTTTAATTCCTTGTAGCCTATAGCATTTACTGCTGTTTTGGAAGGATTTAATTCATAAAAGCTTTTTGCTTCTTCAACTAAGCCTTTTTCTACCATTAAATCTACACGAAGGTTTATTCTATCATATAATTTTTCCCTATCTGAGTAACCGATACCTATATATAGAGGTTCAATATCAGAAGCTACAGAATGAGAAGCATCGTTCTGTTGAGTTAAGGTCATACCTGTAGTTCGATATACCTCTAATGCTCTTAAAACTCTCACCGTGTTATTTGGGTGTATCTTACTTGCGGCAGAGGGATCTATTTCACATAAATCATTATAAAGGGCTTGTATTCCTTTTTCTTTTAATTCATTTTGGAGCTGTTCCTTAACAGCAGAAGAAAAAGCATTATCAAGAAATCGGGTGTTAGTGAGAAAGGAATCAATATAAAGACCTGTTCCACCTACAATAACCGGAAGCTTTCCGTTAGCTACAATACAGTCAAATGCTTTTCGGGCATCTTCACAATAGGCAGAAACACTGTAGCTATCTGTAATATCAAGAAAATCAATCAAATGGTGCTTGATACCATCCATTTCCTCAGCATCAGGTTTTGCTGTGGCAATATCCATTCCCTTGTATATTTGCATTGAATCCGCTGATATTACTTCACCGTTAAATTTCTTTGCAATATGAACCCCTAATGCTGTTTTCCCTGACGCTGTAGCACCAACAACCACTACGGCTTTTTGCTTCACAAAATCACCTTAAATTATACGTTTAAATTGCTTTTCAAGCTCTTTTTTTGTCATTTCAATCATTACAGGTCTTCCGTGAGGACAGTATCTTATATCTTCACGCTTTAAAAGTAACTCTACAAATTTTTCAGCTTCGTAGGAAGATGTGAAATTACCGGCTTTTACTGCTGCCCTGCACGCCATTGAATGGTAAATCCAATCAAGCTTTTCGGGCATCAAAGACCTTACATTATTTGCCAGATAACCGGCAATTTCAGTAACAATATCAGATATATTACAATCGGTCAATTCAGGAGGACAGGCATTCACCTTAACACACCTGTCTCCGAAATCTGATATATCATATCCTGCATCCTCTAAAAGAGCTGAATTTTCAAGGATTGCAGTATATTCATCAGCAGAAAGAGTAACTGTTATTGGCTGCAGCATAATCTGTGATTGACCACAACCATCTGCCTTGAATTTTTCAAAAAGTATTCTCTCGTGAGCAGCGTGCTTATCAATCATAATGAGCTTACCATCAAGCTCAGCTATCAAATATGTACTGAAGGCTTCACCTATATACTTATAATTCAATGACAATGTCTTCTCAGAAGCTTCATCTGACTCAACAGCTACAGGTGAATCTGAAATTTCAGTTTCTTCAACAGCGTTATCAGCTACCTCAGTTTTAGTCGCTGTTTCAGTAAAAGCTGAATCAAAAGGTAACGTTTTACTGACATTGATTTTAAAGGTAACCGGCTCTGATTTTTCTTCAACAGCCTGTGTTACGGATTTCTCAGGAATTATAATATGACTAACAGCCGGCTTAGTGTATTCATCCTTTAAAAAGTCAAGCTGCTTTGGCTCATTCTTTTCAGGAGAGCTGACAAGGTTTTCAACCCCTGTAACAGCTTTACCATATTCCTTCACTTCTATTGTTTTAGGTTGCTCTTGGACAACCGGGGATTGTTTAATCTCGGTTATTTTCAGCTGCTCACCTACATCAGCAGGCTTGGAAAAAATCTTCGCTTCAGAAAATTTTGCCTGAACACGTGTTTTATCCCCTTGAAGAGCAGCTAATGTACCGTAATAAACACAGTCAAAAACCTTTTTTTCTTCAAAAAACCTTACTTCTGTTTTAGCAGGGTGGACATTAACATCCACAGCTTCATAAGGCATATCAACAAAAAGAACACAAGCAGGGTATTTTCCAACCATAATGGAATTTTTATAAGCAGCCTCCAATGCACTCAGGAAGACAACGCTTTTAACAAATCGCTTGTTCACAAAAAAGATCTGCATTGTTCTGCTACTGCGTCCTGCTGTAGGTTTAACTATAAAACCCCTAACAGTAATACCGTTTTGTTCGTTGTGAACAGGAATAAGACTATCAGTAAAGTCTTTACCAAACACTGCATAAACAGCAGATTTCAATTCATTGTCACCAGGGGTTGAAAATTGCAGTTTTCCATCTCTTATAAACCTAAAGGAAATGTTCGGATTAGAGACAGCAATTCTCTCCATGAGGGTGGCAATATAATTCCCCTCTTGAACGTCCTTTTTTAAAAATTTCATTCTTGCAGGAATGTTATAAAACAAATCTCTGACTATAATTGTTGTACCTACAGGGCAACCCGCATCATCCAAAAGTATTTCCTCGCCACCTTCTATTACATAACGGGTACCAAAATCGGCACCGGGGGTAGCAGTAAGAAGCTCAACCTTTGAAACTGCACAGACTGAGGCAAGCGCTTCACCTCTGAAGCCTAAAGTAGCAATAGCGTCAAGGTCCTCTATATTTGTAATTTTGCTTGTTGCATGGCTTATAAAGGCTTTTTTTACATCCTCTTTGTCTATACCACAACCATTGTCAGTAACACGGATATATGTTTTACCACCATTTTTTATTTCAACGGTAATATTTGATGCCCCTGCATCTATTGAGTTTTCAACAAACTCTTTAATAACAGAAGAAGGGCGTTCAACAACCTCGCCGGCTGCTATTAAATCAGCAATATTTTTAGGTAAAACATTAATGCGAGGCATCTGTCAGCCCTCCCTTCAACTTAGTTTCTTATAAATTTTCAGCACTTTTCTGAAGCTCAAAAAGTGTTGTCATAGCTTCAATTGGTGTAAGTGTATTTACATCAATGCTTTTAAGCTTTTCAATTATCTGCTCCTTACCACCCGTTGAGAAGGAAAGCTGAAGCATATCCTCACTTTCAGCTGTTTCCTTAATTTCTGAAATAACACTGACTCTTTCTTGTGTCTCAAGTGTAGCAAGAATTTTCTTTGCATTTTCAACAACAGCCTTAGGTACACCTGCAAGCTTTGCAACCTCAACACCATAGCTACCGTCTGCTGCACCTTTTACAATGCGACGCAGGAAGGTTATATCATCGCCACGTTTTTTTACTGAAGTGTTGTAGTTTCTTACACCATCAACAGTATTTTCCAGCTCTGTCAACTCGTGGTAATGTGTTGCAAACAAGGTTTTTGCACCAATTTTCTTTTTATCTGCTGTATATTCTAAAACAGCTCTGGCGATACTCATTCCGTCATAGGTGGAAGTACCTCTGCCTATTTCATCAAAAACAATAAGGCTTTTAGAAGTAGCATATTTAAGAATATCAGCAACCTCTGTCATTTCAAGCATAAAGGTTGACTGACCTGCAGAAAGGTCATCAGAAGCTCCTACTCTTGTAAAAATTCGGTCAACAATACCGATTTTTGCGCTACTTGCAGGAACAAAGCTTCCGATTTGTGCCATAAGTGTAATTATAGCAACCTGTCTCATATAAGTAGATTTACCTGCCATATTAGGTCCTGTAATAATAGCAGTTCTGTTATCACGGCAATCCAAATGTGTATCATTAGGAACAAATGGAGCACCACCAAGCATAAGCTCAACAACCGGGTGTCTGCCATCTTTAATAATAATTTCATCTGAAGTGTCTACAACAGGTCTTGTGTAATTATTATTAACTGCTGTGTAAGCAAGTGAACAAAGACCATCAAGGTTCGCTACTGCTCTTGCAGTTTTTCTTACCCTTTCGAGCTGATCAGCAACATTCTGGCGAATTGCAGAGAAAAGCTCATATTCAAGGCGAACAATTCTCTCCTGAGCGCCGAGAACCTTCGATTCAAGCTCTTTAAGCTCCTGAGTAATATATCTTTCGCAATTGGAAAGTGTCTGTTTTCTTATATAGTGCTCGGGAACAAGCTCTTTAAACGAGTTTGTTACCTCAATATAGTATCCGAATACTCGGTTATAGCCAATTTTAAGTTTTTTGATACCTGTTTTTTCCTGTTCGGATTGTTCTACAGCAGTAAGATAGCCCTTTCCGTTTTCAACTATGTCGTGTAAGGTATCAAGCTCTTCGTTATAACCCTTTCGTATCATACCACCCTCACGTACTGAAAGGGGCGGCTCATCGGTTATAGCGTTTTTGATTAAAGTATTAACATCCTCAAGAAGGTCAATATCCTCATAAATACCGGTAAGCATTTTTGAGTTAACACCACTTAAAGAGGTTTTTATGTTATAGAGCTGGTCAATTGTCTGGCTTAATGTTTTTAATTCCTTTGCATTAGCAGTACCATAAACCACTCTTGTCATAATTCTTTCAATATCAAACATATCTGAAAGATATGACATTAAAGAATCAAGTAAAATGGTGTCGCAAGTTAATTCTTCAACTGCGTTTTGTCTTAAAATTATTGAAGAATAGTTAATTAAGGGTTGCTCAACCCAATTTCGTATAAGGCGCTTGCCCATAGCTGTTTTTGTATGGTCAAGCACCCAAAGAAGACTGCCCTTTTTCTCTCTCCTTATCTGAGTTTCAGTGAGCTCTAAATTTCTTCTTGCAGTAATATCAAGAGTAAGGAAGCTGTCTTCGTTATAAAAATCAACATTATTAATATTCTGAAGCTCGTTTTTCTGAACACCTTTAAGGTAAACAAGCGCAGAACCAAAAGCGTATAAAAGGCTTTTATTTTCAGAAAACTGTGTCAAGCCATTTTCATCTGAGATATGGGCACCAATTAAGGCTTCAAGCTCGTCCTCGCTATATTGTGCTTCGGAAACAATCTGGTAATCAACAGACAGCCTGTCCTTAATAAAAGCAACAATAGATTTAACCGAGGCTGCATATTTGTTAATAATAACCTCACGTGGAGAATAACAACCAAGCTGATTGATTATTCTTGCTGTTGTGTCCCCCTCAGAAAATGAATCTAGATGAACCTCACCTGTTGAAATATCAACAAAAGCAAGACCACAGCCTTTATCAGAAACAAAAACCGATGCAAGATAGTTGTTTTTGCTTTCATCAAGCATATTACTTTCAATAACAGTACCCGGTGTAACAATTCGAACAACATCACGTTTAACAATACCCTTTGCTGTAGCAGGGTCTTCAACCTGCTCACAAATGGCAACCTTATAGCCTCTGCTCACAAGCTTTGCTATGTAGGAATCGGCGCTGTGGAAGGGAACGCCGCACATTGGCGCACGTTCCTCCTGGCCGCAATCTCTCCCGGTAAGAACAAGCTCAAGCTCTTTTGAGGCGACTTTTGCATCCTCGAAAAACATTTCGTAAAAGTCACCTAATCTAAAGAACAATAAAGTGTCCTCGTAATTCTTTTTTATCTCAAAATATTGCTCCATCATAGGAGATAATTTAGCCATTTTCTACCTCAGCGTTTGATTTTTTATAATTAGTGGCAGCCACCACAGGTGTTGCAGCTACCGTCGCAGTTATGCTCCTGGTGAGGTGTGCAGGTTTCAGGGTCCTGACCGTCAACACAGCAAGCAAGGATACCCATAATTTCGTTCATCATATCGTCAACCTGAGTTTTTGCTGCTTCAAACTTAACCATATTACCGTTAAGCATAATTTCACGATAAAGCTGTTCAAACTCCTTTGCAAAGTTTTCCATTGTTGCTTCATCAGCACCTTCGCCCTTTGCTGCTTCGTTCTGATAATTCATCTGAACAAGATTGATTTTGCCGATAAGCTCATTAAGTGCAGTGTCTGCTTCATTAGCTTTTCTTGCCTCTTCATAAGCTTTATAGCGATCATCCTGCTGGATTGCAGCGCCAAGCTGTCTTGTAAGTTCAATTACTGTCATTTTTGATTTCTCCTTTGAAATTATTTATGAAAGGTTTTAGCCTTTTTTTACAATTTTGTTACCTGCAATTTCTTCCTGTACCTTTAAAAGCTCCATAAACCATTTTGTTTTTTCAGCTTTGGTAAAGGGATCCGGCATTTCAGCAGCAGGCGTGCCTTTTCTTGCCGAATAAATAAAGGTGAACATAGAACCGTATTCAACCTCTTTAACAAGTGAAACAGTATCAAGAAATTCTTCGTAGGTTTCACCGGGGAAGCCTACTATTATATCGGTTGTTAAATCAACTCCGGGAATTTTTTCTTTAGCGTAATTTACTAAATCCAAATAATGCTCACGGGTGTAATGACGATTCATTTCCTTCAGTATTCTGTTATTCCCCGATTGAACGGGCAGATGAAGATGCCCACAAAAATGCTTACTCTCGCTTAATACATCAATAAGCTCAAAGCTGCAGTCTCTGGGGTGAGATGTCATAAAATCGAAGGTAAAATCACCTTCTAATACATCTATTCTTCTTATAAGCTCTGCGAAATTAACATTGAAATCACAGCCCTTGCCATAAGAATTGACATTTTGTCCTAAAATAGTGATTTTTTTATACCCCTCTTTAATAAGCTGACTTACTTCATCTAAAATAACCTGCGGGTTTCTGCTCCTCTCCCGCCCCCTTACGTGGGGTACAATGCAATAGGAACAAAAATTGTTGCGGCCATACATAATAGAAACCCAAGCATTCTCGCCACTATCACGGGAAAAGGGAAGCCCCTCAGCAATTACACCATCGCTTTCATCAGTACAGAAAACTCTTTTCTTGCCGGAAAGAGCTCTGGACATAAGCTCAGGTAATTTATGAACAACATGTGTCCCGAACACCAGGGAAACAAAGGGATAGCTTTTTTTAATTTTTTCAGCGATGTGACTCTGCTGCATCATACAACCGCAAAGAGCAATTATGAGATGCGGCTTATCAGCCTTTAATTTTTTTAAAGCACCAACATTGCCAAATACTCTGTCCTCAGCGTGTTCTCGGATAGCACAGGTGTTATAAAGAATCAAATCGGCTTCTTCAACAGTTTCACATAACTCATAGCCCATTTCGACAAGCATACCCTTTATATGCTCGCTGTCAGCAACATTTCCCTGACAACCATAGGTATGGATAAACGCCTTAGGTGGAACAGCCGGAAAACGGGCATTTAAAATCATACGGACTTTTTCTGAAAAATCTTTTTGAATATTTAATTCTTCCTCAGAAACAAAAACATTTTTTTGCAAAACTTTCACCTTAAAGAATAGATTGTGCCCAACCTAAAATATCGTTATAAACTTTTTCTTTGCAATCCTCATTGAGAATTTCGTGTCTTACACCCGGGTATATAATAACAGTTGGTTCGTGACCTGCTGCAATTAAGGAATCAGAACAGGCAATGGGACCCTTTCCGTTTGAACCGACCGGATCTTTGGCACCGGATATAATCATTATGGGTAAATCAGTGGGAATAGTTGCAGGCCACATTTCGTCACAAGCCAATATACCGATTGCCGCAAGGTCCCTTACCCCTGCAAGTGTAAGCTCGAAACCACAAAGAGGGTCTTCAGCATATTTCTTTACATTTTCCCTGTTAACACTTAACCAATCCAGATCGGAGGCTCTGTCTTTTATCTGAATAGATGAAAACTTGTTAAGCAAGCCGGCTACAGTATGATTGACGGTTTTAGGACCGAATTTATCCACAAGCTGATCAAGAGTATTAATTGCAAAATCAAGACCTGCAGGAAGCTGAGCAGTTCCGCAAATAACAAGACCATCAAGCTCTGCACCAAAGGAGCTGGCATATACTCTTGCACAAAGTGAGCCCATACTGTGCCCGAAAAGAATGTAGGGCAGATTGGGATAACGTCTGTGCATTATTGTATAAAGAATGTGCATATCATCAACAAAACGACGGTAGCCATCTTTTTCGGCAGTAAAGCCTAAATCATCCTCATCCTTTACAGACAAACCGTGACCTATATGGTCATTACCACACACCACAAAGCCATTTGCTGCCAGAAAACGTGCAAACTCATCGTACCTGCCGATATGTTCAGCAACACCATGAGCAATCTGGAAAACAGCAACAGATTCAATTTCGTCATCAAACCAGATTAATGTACGTATTTTATTAACGCCGGTAGATGAGTTAAAATAAGCTTCTTTCTTAACAATTGCCATAACTTTTCCTCCTTTTTCAGGCTAAAAAACGCCAAAAGGCAATATACACCCATAATTACATTTATAATAACATAAGAACTATATATTTTCAAGATAAATAAACTATAATTGTAGTAAAAAAAAGAGAATTTTATAATATTTTTTTAGTTATTTTGTTTTGATTGTTTGTATTGAAATTACTGATATATTGTGTTAATATAATTACAATTATGCGAAATGTTGTGGAGGCACAAAAAATGAATGCTGAGTTTAACACTAATTCAAAGGCTATCATTATAGGAATGACAGATACCGGTGAAAAGGTACCTGCTGCATCCGGTAGAATTTCAACCCAGCCCGGTACAGCTTTGGAAATTTTAGAGCTTTCTAAAGATGCTGAAAAGAACGCATCTTTAATATCCAAGGTTACTCGTTCCGGTCATACTTCAACCGTTGAACACACTGTTTTTAATCTTGCATTTCAGAATGTTTCTGTTCTGGTTGAACAATTTGTAATAGAATTCCGTCTTGCTTCATTTACAGTTAAATCAAGAAGATATGTTGATTTTGCAAAGCTTGGCTATTACACTCCTCACTTTGAGTCAAAAAATGTTCAGAATAAATACATTGCGCATATGGACTACCTTTATTCCGAGTATCAGTCATTTATTGATGCAGGAATACCTAAGGAAGATGCTCGTTTCCTTCTCCCCTATTCACTTTACAGTAATTTCTACTGCACATTGAATGCACGTGAATTAATTAATATGCTTTATGCTATGATTTACGGCAGAGGTTCACAGTATAAGGAGCTAAAAACCCTGGGTGAAAGCCTTTTAGATCAGGCTCGCAGAATGACACCCGGTATTTTTACGGATTTTGAAGGCAGACGTCCTACTGTACAAGATATTCCGAAGTATTCTTACAAGCCCAATAAAGAGCTTATTAAAGAAGAACCGGCTGTTGAGCTTTTAAACTACACTCCCAATCCTTCAAAAGCAGTTGCAAGAGCTGCTCTTATAGAAGGCTGCAACCTTCCTACAGCTCAAATTGAAGAAATTATAAGCGACAAAGCTGAATGTAGTTCAATTATTGAGAAGGTAATAAACTCTAAACGCCAAAGACCCTTGGAGGCTGCTACCTTTACCTTCAGAATTAATAATGTTTCGCTCTCCTGCCTTACTCACTTTGCTCGTCACAGAATGCACTCAATCGGCATACCTCAGCTTTCATTAACAGACAGAACACGACACATTCTTCCGGAAACAATTGCTGCCAATAAGGATTTAAAAGAGCGATATTGCACAGCCTTTGTTAAAACAGCTGCTGTTTATGAAGAATTGAAAGCTCTTGGAGTTGATGAAGAAACCCTGGCTTATGTTCAGTTAAGCGGTAACACACTTGATATTGTAACAACAATCAATGCCCGTGAGTTACTTCTGTTTATGAAGCTTCGTTCCTGCAACAGAGCACAGTGGGAAATCCGTGATTTTGCTGTTGATATGCTCAAAAAGCTTCGTGAAGCTGATGAAACAATTTTCAAATTCTATGGTCCCAGCTGTTATGTTCATAAATGCCCCGAAGGTCCTATGACTTGTGGCAAGGCTGTTGAAATCAAAGATTTTTTCACAAATTTATAATCTGCATAAAAAAAAGCTGCTTCGTTCAATTGAAGCAGCTTACTTTTTTTAATTTTCAATTTTTATTTCGGTGTTTTTTCCGGATATCGCACGCTCAAGTATACCCAAGTCTACAACATCCAGGTATCCGTCACAATAAGCATCTGCGGCAACATCGTAAATTGAGCTTATTTCAGCATCAGCTATTACTCTGTTTACAGCATAAGTGTAATCTGAAGCATCAGCCGCTCCATCACCGTTACAGTCACCTATAAGAGCAAGTGTCCAATTCTCGCTTGCTCCGTCCACTCCGCTTGGTACAGTAATTGTGGCAGTGGTAGCGTGTGTGTCAGCCTCTACATAAATTCCGTGATAATAGACAAAGCTGTCATCCATATCATAGAAAGAACGTACCAATAATTTGTCGGTATCAATGGTGTAGCTGTTATAGGTAGCTTTAAACTCTGTAAAATGATTGGACTGAGTATATTTATCTGTTGCGTATTTGAGCTGAGGCAAAAACAAATCTGAATCAGCGGCATGTGACACTGAGAATGGATTGCCCCCAAAATATGTATCTTTCGTATTTAAGCCTACAAGGAAGAAATCATAGAAGATTTGTGCAGCAGGCTTTTCAGTCTGGTCATTCCAGGTTGCATCTATAAGGTACCATAACCCGTCATCCATCTGAACAGCATTCCACATATGGGGGCCACCATTACCTAAACCGGTTACAGTAACACAAGGAATTTTATAATAATCGCAAACCAGCTTGATAGTTTCTGCATAGCCCTGGCAAACTGCTCTGCCCTCAACTAAAGCACCATAAGCATCGTGAGCATTTCCAATATAATCACTGGTATTCAAATCAGGGTAATAAATTGTGTTACAAAGAAAATCGTGAAGGGATTTAACAAAATTGTAGCGATTTGTTAAATCAACCGGAACACTTTTCAATTTATCAACCATAGCCGAATGGTAGCTGACGATATTCGAAGAATTATAAGTAGATTTTTCATATATGCCGATAGTATAATCAATACTTTTAATGCTGTCATTGTCGTAAAGGTAAGCGCTAGCAGAATAGCCGTTATAGTAAAACAACTCCGGTCTGTCATTACAGACAGCAAGCATTATTTCATCTAAATACTCTTTAACAAAATTGCTGTGTAAAAATTCGCCTTTTTCAAAGGTCATATTAATAGTCAAAGTACCTATGGGGGCATTAACTATATAGTCAAAAACCTTTTTTTGACAATCGTCCAACAAAGAAAAAGCATCCCATACCGGTTTCCCGTGAACATAATCATAGTAGTAAACAGGCATATTTCCTGACAAAACAGGAAGAGAAGCAGAATCGTAATCTATTGAGCCGGTAAGCGTGTAAGGAATGGGAATGCCTTTATCTTCAACGGAAGCAAATGATACAACACTGCAATTAATAAATAATACTACAACAACAAGAAAGCAACAAAAAAACTTTTTCATAATCAATCCTCCATTTTCATAATAACACAAAACCTGCAAATATTCAACTTAAAGCGAATAAAAATATGTTTTATATGCAATTTGTACCATTTTAAGAATAAATTAATAGGTATTTTCTAAAAAACCATATTTATTACATATTGAAAGTACAAAATAAAAGGTATATAATGTAAAATAGATTATCTTGATTTCGTGAGGTTAACAATTATGTTAGGCAAATTAGTTAGAGTTTGCATAACCGATCCTGTCGGTTCACCTCTGCCCAACGGAAACACATATAAACTCAACCACGGTAAACCCATTGGTAAATTTAAAGCCTCAACCCCTATAAGCGGCGTTTTAATTTTAGGGATTGATAACCCGGTTAAGCACTTTGACGGCAGAGTTGTTGCAATTTTAAAATTTAAAGACAATGGTGAGCATAAGCTTATTGCATCACCAAAATCCAAGCGTTATATAAATTGGGAAATTGACGCATTGGTGAAATTTTACACAGAAGGCCGCCCTTACTCGCTTGAGTGTTATTACGAACGCTCTTGCGGAGCTGTAGTTTACAGAAAAATTAATAAAGATTACAGATATCTTCTTATAAGGAACCGTCGAAGCTCTAACTGGAGTTTTCCTAAGGGTCACGTTGAAAAAGGCGAAACTCTTGAAGAAACTGCTATACGTGAGGTATTAGAGGAAACCGGCTTGAACATTAATATAATCCCCGGTTTCATAAGTAAATCTGAATATTCCATTCAAAACCGAATCCAAAAGACTGTTCAGATTTATGTAGCTACTACTGAAGACACACAAACAAGAATACAGGTTGAAGAAATTGAAGATTATGTCTGGTTAACCTACGATAATGCTTTAAACAGCCTTAAATTTAAAAATGATAAAACTATCTTGACAGATGCAAGAAAATTTTTATTAGAAAATAATCATATTAGTGAGGATAACAATGGTTGAAAATATTGTAACATCAATCGTCGATTTTTTTCAGAATGATTTCCCCCCACAGCTTGTTGCCTTTTTGATTTCTCTTTGTCCTATTTTGGAATTAAGAGGTGGTATGATTGCCGCAAGGCTTCTGGAATTACCTTTTATTGAAGCTTTTATTATTTGCTACATCGCTAATATGATACCTATTCCCTTTATTCTTCTTTTTATCAGAAAGATTTTTAAATGGATGAGAAAATACAAAGCCTTCGGAAAAATTGTTGACAAGCTGGAGGCTCGCTCCGAAAAGAAAAAAGACACTATTGTTAAATACCAGGAGTGGGGTCTTCTTGTTTTTGTTGCAGTTCCCCTTCCCGGTACAGGTGGTTGGACAGGCGCTTTAATAGCTGCTTTAATGGATTTAAGATTTAAAAAATGCTTACCCATAATAGCTTTGGGTGTTTTCATCGCAGGGCTTATAATGTCATTAATAACCTACGGAATTTTTTAATTTAAACAGACAAACACCGTCACAATGACGGTGTTTAAATTTAGGTGAATTTTATGTACTGTTACATATTTGGTGCTTTACCCGTAAATGAATTTGATTTTAATATAGAGGATACTGACCTTGTTATTGCTGCTGATGCAGGTATAAACAATACAAATAAACTAAACATCACACCTGATATTATCATTGGTGATTTTGATTCCCTGGGATATAAACCAAATCACAATAATGTCATAATGCACCCCATAGAAAAAGACGATACCGATACTATGCTTGCTATTAAAGAAGCGTTAAAAAGAGGTTATAAAAGCTTCAGAATTGTGGGTTGTATAGGTGGAAGATTAGACCATACATTTGCAAATATTCAGACGGCTGCTTTTATTACGGAAAATGGTGGTAATGCAGTATTTTACGGAAATGAAGAATGCTTTACAGTTATAAAAAACGATAAATTTGTATTTGATTCTTCTTTTTCCGGAAACATTTCTGTTTTTGCTCTTGATAACTGCAAAAAGGTCAATATAAAGGGTTTATATTATGAACTAAATAACGGTCAGCTCTCCCCTGCTTTCCCTTTGGGTGTCAGCAATAAATTCATAAACCAAGTCGGCTATGTTTCAGTTGAAGACGGAACCCTTTTAATTATTTGGCAAAATTAATATATTATTTTGGGAGGTTAAAATGGATAACTCAATAAAAAATATTCAAGGGGCAATATTTGACCTTGACGGAACAATACTTGACTCAATGCATATATGGAGCGAAATAGGACTGTTATTTCTCAAAAACAAAGGAATAGAACCCCCTCCCGGCGTTGAAGATGAATTTGTAAAAATGAGTATGGTTCAGGCAGCTGAATATTACATTAAGAATATAGACCCTACAGCAACTGTAATGGACATTGTCAATGAAGTAAATACATTAGTTCAAGGCTTTTATTTTTACGAGGTAATAAAAAAAGAGGGCTCAAAAGAGTTTTTAGAATTTCTAAAAAACAAAAATGTAAAAATGTGCATTGCAACTGCTACAGACAAGCACCTTGTTGAAAAGGCACTTGAAAGAAATGGTATACGTGAGTATTTCTCTGAGATTTTCACTTGTGGCAGTGTAGGTGCCGGCAAGGATACACCGGTTATTTACGATGCTGCATTGGAACACCTTGGTACACCAAAAGAAAATACATACGTGTTCGAGGATGCACTTTACGCAATTGAAACAGCAAGCAAGGCAGGCTACAATATTTTAGGTATTAAAGATGTATCCGAAAAAGCTGATCCCGAGGATGTAAAAAAGCTTTGTAATTATTATATAAATGACTACTCGGAAATTTATAAATTCTTTGAATAAAAAATAAGACTCGGTAACCATCCGGTTATCGAGTCTTTAGCTTTATTCTTCTGTATTTTCTTCTGTTGCAGTTGCCTCATCAGTTAAAGCTTCTTCAGAGCTTTCGGGAATATCGCTTTTGTTTACATCTTCAAAAGACTCTGCAGAAAGCTCAGGTAAATCAGGAACAGGAGGAATAACAGGCGCTGTGTAATTTTCGTCCATAAGCTTGAGGAATAAATCCTTGTCGATTTTCTGAATTTCAAGAAGTGTATCACCAATAAGTGTAAGCTTATCCTCGTGCTCTGTAAGAATCTCATAGCATCGGGCTTCACAATCAGTTACAATTTTCTTAATTTCTTCGTCAATCATTGTTGCATAGGTGTCGGAGTAGTTTTTGGTGTGGTTATAATCCATACCAAGGAATACTTCATCATTGTCCTTGCCATACACAACAGGGCCTAATTTTTCGCTCATACCATAACGGGTTACCATTGCACGAGCCATATCAGAAGCTCTTGAAATATCCGAGGAAGGACCGGACCAGACACCACCGATTTTAATTTTTTCAGCAATTCTGCCGCCCATTAAGCTGACAATTTCATCAAGGAGCTCGTTTTTGCTCATATAAGCATTGTCTTCTTCTTGTCTGTAAAGAGTATAGCCACCTGCCATACCACGAGGAATCATTGAAATTTCGTATACAGGATGTGCGTGCTCCAAATAATATGAAACAACAGCGTGACCTGCTTCGTGGTAAGCAGTAATTTTCTGATCTCTCTCAGTAAATTTATGAGATTTCTTTTCAGCACCGAGGGAAACCTTAATAATAGCTTCATCAATTTCAACCATAGTGATGGCTTTTTTGTTACGCTTTGCAGCAAGAAGAGCTGCTTCATTCATAAGGTTTTCAAGGTCAGCACCAACAAAACCTACAGTTCCGTGTGCAATTGTTTTCAAATCAACATCGGGTGCGAGAGGTTTATTTTTTGCATGAACCTGTAGTATCTCTTCTCTACCCTTTAAGTCGGGTCTGCCAACTGTAACCTGACGGTCAAAACGCCCGGGTCTTAAAAGAGCAGGGTCAAGAATATCGGGACGGTTTGTTGCAGCAAGAATAATTATACCCTCGTTATTGCCAAAGCCATCCATTTCAACAAGTAACTGGTTAAGAGTCTGTTCACGCTCATCGTGACCACCACCCATACCTGCACCACGATGACGACCTACAGCATCAATTTCATCAATGAAAATGATTGAGGGTGAGCTTTTCTTCGCCTGGTCAAAAAGGTCACGTACACGGGAAGCACCAACGCCCACATACATTTCAACGAAATCAGAACCGGAAATTGAGAAGAAGGGAACGTCCGCCTCACCGGCAACTGCACGAGCAAGCAAGGTTTTACCTGTACCGGGAGGGCCCACAAGAAGAACGCCCTTGGGGATTCTTGCACCAAGCTCAGTAAACTTTTGAGGATCTCTCAAAAACTCAACAATTTCCTGAAGCTCTTCCTTTTCTTCGTCAGCACCTGCAACCTGCTTAAAGGTTGTTTTTCGTTTTTCATCCTTACCAAACTTAACTCTTGCCTTACCGAAGCCCATAGCACGATTATTTTCAGAAGAAATTGAATTGTTCATTTTCTTCATAAAGAAATAACCACCGACTACTACGAGAAGAACGCAGAAAAGCCCGGGTAAAAGCTGTAAAATGATAGAGCCTGAGGCGCCTGAAACATAGTCATATTTAATGGGTGTTTTAGGATGCTCTCTGTTATATGCAACAACATTATCGTGAACATCCTCAATAAAAAGTGAAACATTGGGAACGGAATACTTTGCTGAAGTACCGTCCTTTAATTCATAGGTCAACGCACCTGAGCCGATATTCAAGCTGTATTGTGTTACTTCTCCCTTGTCAAAAAGCTCGATAACCTGATAATATTCAAGCTTTGATTTTTTCGTATTTCCCGATGAATACCAGGAGAGAAGAAGTATTGAAATCAACGGAATAACAATATAAGGCAAAAACGCCTTTATCTTATCGAAAAATTTAATGATAATTCACCTCTTAAATGTATTTAATCAATTTTAAGAATAAACAGACTCTTTTAAAACACCGATAAAAGGAAGGTTTCTGTAATATTCATCATAATCCAAGCCATATCCGACAATAAACTCATTAGGAACTGAAGCGCCTGTATAATCAGCTACAATATCAGCCTCACGTCTTTCGGGTTTATCTACAAGGGTACATACTTTAATGCTGTTAGGCTTTCTTGCAGAAAGAATTTCTTTAAGGTAATAAAGGGTATTTCCACTATCAAGGATATCTTCAACAATCAAAAGGTCCTTCCCCTCAATATTCTTGTCAAGATCCTTTATAATTTTAACAACACCACTGGATTTTGTGCCTGAGCCATAGCTTGAAACAGCCATAAAGTCAATGTTGCAAGGAACTGAAATTGCCCTCATAAGGTCTGCCATAAAAATAACTGAGCCTTTAAGCACGCTTACAAGCAACAAATCCTTATCTTTATAATCCTCGCTTATTTTTTTGCCTAAATCAGAAACAATATTTTTAAGCTCTTCTTCAGTAATAAGAACTCGCTGAATATCATCAAGCATATTTTTACCTATCATTATATTCTCCCTTAACAATAACAATATTACTACTTTCCCTTGAAGGAACACATCTTTTATTTACACCAAAGCCTTGTACCCAGACAACACCCGCATCGTCAGCGAGCACAGGTATTTGTTCCCTGATTTCAACGGGAACATTCTCCTCGGTGAAAAGCTTTTTAAGGGTTTTTGTTACCCCTCTTTTATTAAAGGTAAACTTATCACCCGCTATTCTTGTTCTTAAAACAAGCTTGCCGATTATAGTATCATAGTCTACCATATTTTTATAGTCCATTTGGTTAACAATTTTTGAATTATTGTAAATTTTTTCCAATTCAACTACATAAGAATTAATCCGAGTACAAAACGGAACTGTATCAATTATAACAGAAATATCGGAAGCTGACAAATCATTACGATAAAAACGCAAACAGCCTTTTTTGACCTCTGCAAAGTCATTTCCGTAAATCTGTATTCTGCCTCCCGATTCCAACAAATCATACAAAGCTGAAACTTTTTTATTTTCTAAGGCTTTACCTGAAAAATCCTTATACGCCTTAAATATTGCTTCACAAGCTACTGCTTTATGAGAGTCAGAAAAAGCCTTGACGCTGAATGTAAAATCCCCTTTTTTTGAATCAATCAACAAGCTTGTTGCTTTCATTGAAAGAAAATCAGTAATTAATGAAGCATTACTACTCAAAGAAGAAAAGGCCTCTAAAAAAGACGGATTCAACTCCCTCATAACAGGCAATATTTTATGCCTGATTTTGTTTCGGGTGTAGTCGTCAGATAAATTTGTACTGTCCGTAACAAAGGTGAGGCAGTTTTCACTGCAATAGCCTTCAATTTCTTCCCTTGAACAAGCAAGAATAGGTCTGATAATATTATCCCTCACAAAAGGGATTCCACACATACCCTTAACACTTGAACCTCTTGTTATATTAAATATAACGGTTTCTGCATTATCATTAGCATTATGAGCTGTAGCAATTTTTGCTTTACCTTCAGCTAAAGCATTAAAAGACTGATATCTCAGACGTCTTCCACATTCTTCAAGGGATTCCTTGCTTTGCTCGGCTTCAGCAATACAATTAACTCTGACCAGCTCAAAGGGTATTTCGTAAGCAGAACAGAAATCACGGGCAAATAATTCATCACGAGCTGCTTCCTCGCCTCTTATACCGTGATTAATGTGGACTGCTTTTAAATTATAACCGAACCGATTTTTAAATTCATTCAACAGGTGAAGAAGACAAACTGAATCAGCTCCGCCCGAAAATCCCACCACAACATTTTCAACACCTTTAAGCATATTATAGCTATGTACTGTGTTTAAAAATTTGTCAGTAACAATTTTTGTATAATTATTCATCTCTGTACTCCAGCGTTGAGAAAAGAGTGAACTGACCATCCCAATGAAGCTGAATTCTGTCAGTCGGACCGTGTCTGTTTTTTGCAACATCAACATCAGCCTTAGTCATATCAATTTCAGCTGCATTCTGATCGTCTTTTTTATAATAACCCTCACGATAAAGCATAAGAACAATATCAGCATCCTGCTCGATTGAACCGGAATCTCGAAGGTCTGAAAGCATAGGTCTGTTTGAAGCCTTACCGTTCTTTTCGGGACCACGGGAAAGCTGCGCACAGCAAACAACAGGAATTTTTAAATCCTTAGCAAGCATTTTTAGGCTACGGGTAATTTCTGTAATTTCCTGAACACGATTTTCTTTCTTTGTTGCAGACTGCATAAGACCTAAATAGTCAATAATTATGCAATCAACATCTTTAGTTCTTTTAATTTTAGATTTTATATCAGGAACAGTAATTGTAGAAGTGTCATCAAAATATAAATTACACTGTGTTAATCTGTCAGTTGCCTCTGCCAAACGAGCCCACTCATCCTCAGTAATATAACCGGAACGCAATTTATGGCTTTCAACACGTGCCTCGGTAGAGAGCACACGTGATGCAAGCTGTTCGTTGGACATTTCCAAAGAAAAGAATATTACTTTTTTACCTGTCATACCAACATTACGGGCAATATTCAAAGCAAAGCTTGTTTTACCCATAGCAGGACGGGCACCAATAAGTATTAAGTCAGAACGGTTAAGTCCTGAGGTGATATCATCAAGCTTTGAGAAGCCGGTAGGAATACCCTTGAATTCATCACTGTCATCAGAAGAAATTTTTACAAGAGTAGGATAAACCTCACCTGAAATAACCTCACTTAAACGACGAAGTGAGCCGACTGCCCTACCTTTACGTATATCGTAAATTTTCTGCTCTGTAGAATCAAGAATTTTCTCTGCTTCAGCGCCACCATCAGTTGCAGAATCAATAGTTTCCTGAGAAATTTTAATTAAAGAACGAAGAAAATATTTCTCTCTGACTATTTTACAGTAATTTTCAACATTGGCAGCACTGGGGACCATCTGGGCAATATCAAAAAGGTATTTTTTACCTTCTTCAATGTTGTAATTCTCATCACTGCTTAATTTATCCAGAACAGTAAGAGCATCAATTCTGGAGCCAAGGGTATCGAGCATCATAATGGCATTCATAATTGACCTGTTTTGCTCAATATAAAAATAATCGGGCTTAACAATTGCAAGAACATTGGTAATACATTCGGGATTTATAAGAATTGAACCAATGACAGCTTGTTCGGTTTCAAGGCTGTATGGCAACTCAACATTATCGAATGTCGGCATACTATTTTTTTTAGCCATTTCTTTTTCCTCTCCGAAAAATTATTCTTCCACAACCTGCACTTTAAAGGATGCAGTTACCTTGGGATGAAGTCTTACCTGAGCATTATAAGTACCAAAGGCTTTTATATCATCAACATTGATTTTTCTCTTATCAACGGTAACATTAAATTCCTTACTGACAACCACAGCTATTTCCTTTGCTGTAACAGAACCGAAAAGCTTACCGTTTGCGCCACCTTTAGCTTTAAGAACAACTGTTTTGTTATTGATTTTTTCAGCGCTTTCTTTAGCAGCTTTAAGCTCCTCCTCTGCCTTGAACTGTTCAGAGGACTGCTTGTTTTTCATTTCGGAAAGAGTCTGAGCTGTAGCCTCAGCAGCAAGTCCACGAGGGAATAAAAAGTTTCTTGCATAGCCATCAGAAACGCTTACCTTTTCGCTTTTCTTACCAAGACCCTTTACATCACTTTTTAAAATAACATCCATTAATATATACCTCCGTTATTTATTTTGCTGAATTATAATTGTCAATAGCTTTATAAAGCATTGCTTTTGCAGAAATTAAATCAGTATCTTTAATCTGGGCAGCAGCCATTGTGCTGTGTCCGCCACCTCCAAGAGCTTCCATAATCAGCTGTACATTTTCCTCTCCGTATGAACGGGCAGAAATCTGAACAAAATCGTTGCCCATACAAGAAAGCACAAAGGAAGCTTTAACTCCGTCAATTTTTAACATTTCGTCTGCTGCTATTGATGTAACAAGTCTGATTTTTTCGTTTTTACTGTCTGTAGAAGCTATCATAAAACCATTATATATAACTCCGTCAGATAATATCTCATTTTTCAGGGACACAATATCACTGCTTACTGAAAACAGCTTTTTAACAGAAACTGTATCAGCCTTATTCTCTCTTAGGTATGCCGCAGCCTCAAAGGTACGCCTAGAGGTTCTGAGGACAAAATCCTTTGTATCAAGAACTATACCTGAAAGAAGCGCTGTTGCAACAACGGGTGGCAAAACGCTCTGAATAGTTGAATACTGAATAAGCTCAGCAACCATTTCACAGGTAGAGGACGGTGATGGTAAATGATAAAAGATATCTGCATTATTTATGAAATCGTCAGAACGTCTGTGGTGGTCAATTACCACTTTTGCACCTGCTTTTTCATATAATTCAGGCTGGTCAGCCAACAAAAGACGATGTGTATCAACCAAAAATAAAACTGTATCCTTATCGCACAGCTCCAGTGCTTTGGACAAAGAGATAAAACCATCAAAGCCCTTTTTGGTTGAGTACTCTACCAATGAGCTTGCAAGAGTTGTTTTATCATCAAATGCCACAAAAGCAGGAATAGCATTTGCCTGTGCAAAGAACTGAATACCCATTGCAGAGCCTATTGCATCGTAATCTGAAAACTTATGACCTATTACAATAACTCTTTTATATTTTTTTATGAGCGTGGAAATATTAGCAGCTGTTTGCCTGGGTGAAACACGGGATATATCGTTTTCGGGATTGGACATACCACCAAAATAAACATAACCGTTTTCAGTATAAACTGCAGCCTGGTCTCCACCACGTCCCAAGGACATTTCAAGGGCTCTTTTAGCTCGTGTTTCACAAACCGGAAGGTCCTCCCCTGTTCCTACACCTATAGAAAGTGTGGCATTTACAGGGGTGTTATTCTGCTTTAATTCACGAACATCCTTTAAAACCGAAAATTTATCTTCAGCTAATTTATCAAGGTTTCTTATTTCACCAATAACCAAGAAATTTCCGTTACCGGTCTTTTTCAGTATTACATTTTCACCTTTTAGCCACTTTTCTATTTTTCGCTCGATAGCACCGGATACCTGAGCAAACTTACTGTCGGTCAGCTGACGGGAAAGCTGTTCAATGTTATCCACAAGAATTGACATTACAAAGGGACGTGAAAGCTGATACTCTGTGACGGTATCCTTCATATATGTATCATCAAAGAAATAAAAGCAAAGCATAGGATTGGATTTACTTTTAATCTTTGTGATAAATGCTGTATACTTTTTGTTGTCGAACTCTGCATCTGCAGTTTTCTTTTCGGCATAAGCAGAGTAATTAAAATCAGAGAAAAAATCAAGAATTGTTAATTTGACCTTTACTTTTTCAACAATGCTTTTATCAAATTCTTCGTTATACCAAACGATATTTCCTTTTTTGTCACACATAACACATGGTAAAGGAAATTCATTTACAACGCCAATTTTCTCTTGCGAAAGACTTTTATTGACATTAACAATATACTTTCTTGTTGCTTTAAATGACAAAAACGAATAAAGAATATTCGCTGATAGCACAAAAACAAACAATACAAGAAAAATATATGCCGTGTTGTTATTTATAGCAAAGCTCACAACAGAGAATACCAACAACAGTAACGATGTTAAATACCCTGCCGGATTTTGATAAAACAACGCTGTAATTTTCATATTTTTACACCTTTAAACTTCCAGAAGTATGGGCAAAATCATAGGACTGCGCTTTGTCCTTTCGTACATAAGACGGGATATTTCATCACGAAGCTTTGTATTCATAGCATTTATATCGAAGCTGTATGGGGGGAAGCTGTCAATTACACGCATTGAAACCTTTACAGCTTCATTCATAAGAAGCTCTGCTTCCTTAACGTACACAAAGCCCTTTGAAACTACCTCGGGACCACTTAAAAGCTCACCCGAAGCACCGTCAATTGTAGCTGCGATAATAATAATTCCGTCCTGACCAAGATGTAAGCGCTCCTTCATAACACGAGCTCCTACATCACCAACACCATAGCCATCAACATAAACCTTGCCGTTGGCAACAGTACCACTGACTGCAATATTATTTTCGTTTGCCGAAATTTCATAACCATTATCTGCGATGATAATATTATTGGGATCCATTCCGATACTTTCTGCAAGTCTTGCGTGATAACGAAGGTGCTTTTGCTCACCGTGAACAGGTATGAAATACTTTGGCTTAACAAGAGAAAGCATAATTTTAAGCTCCTCCTGACAAGCGTGACCTGAAACGTGGACGTCATACATTTTTTCGTAAATAACCTGCGCTCCAAGTTTAAGCAAATCATTTATAACTTTATAAACGGTTTTTTCGTTACCGGGAATGGGTCTTGCAGATATAATAACACAATCATTAAAGCCTACAGTAACCTTTCTGTGGCCACCCTGTGCCATTCTGGAAAGAGCTGACATAGGCTCACCCTGACTGCCTGTAGTAACAAGAACAAGTCTGTCATCAGAAAAGCGTTTAATTTCATCAATACCAATAAGAGTACCCTCGGGAATATTTATATATCCAAGCTCAGAAGCAATGGCAACAACATTTTCAAGGCTTCTTCCCGAAAGAGCAACCTTTCTGCCCGTTTCTGAAGCAATATCTATAATTTGCTGAACACGGTGAAGATTTGAAGCGAATGTAGCAATAATAATTCTTCGGTCCCCTGCCTGATTGAACAGATTACGGAAGGTTTCACCTACCTTGCTTTCGCTTTCGGAATAACCGGGTTGTTCTGCATTGGTTGAGTCAGAAAGCAGACAAAGAACACCCTCGTTTCCAAGCTCTGCAAAGCGAGAAAGGTCAATTCTGCTGCCATCAATAGGGCAAGAATCTATTTTAAAGTCACCTGTCTGGACAACAGTACCTGCGTCACATTTAATTGCAAGTGCAACAGCATCGGGAATTGAGTGATTAACTTTAATAAACTCAACATTAAAATCGCCCAGATTAACAGTATCACCTGCTTCAACAATATGAATTTTCACCTCATGCTCCAGCTTGTGCTCGCTGAGCTTTCCGTTTATAAGACCGGCAGTAAGAAGCGTTGCATAAACAGGTATATTAACCTTCTTTAACAGGTAGCTTAACGCACCAATATGGTCTTCGTGACCGTGTGTAATGATTATACCCTTAACCTTGTCAATATTCCTTTCAACATAAGTAAAATCAGGAATAACAAAGTCAACACCAAGCTGGTCAGATTCAGGAAATGCAAGACCACAGTCAACAATAACCATAGACTTACCATACTCGTAGCAGGTCATATTTTTACCTACTTCGTTAATACCACCAAGAAATGAAATTTTAACGGGTTCTTTTTTCTTTGGTGGTGTTATTTTAGAATAACGGGATTGTTTTTGATTTGTTTTCATTGAATTATTCCTTTTTGACGGTGCAGAAGAAGCCTTCTTCTGCTTTGGTTTAGAGGCATTATTTTTTTTCGTATTTTTAGCAGCAGGAGCAGTTGATTTATTACTTGATGTATTGGTTGTTTTTTTATTCTTTTTATTCTGCTGCTTAGACTCAGAAGACTGATTTTTCTTTATATTTTCTTTTTGCATAATAATCTCCTATTTGAAAGATTAAACAATATGTAAACCGTCAAATTCAGACGGCAAAATAACCTATTTTACTATTATTATATAATACTATTAATTACTTATAATGTCAAGCATCTGTTGGTGCTATATACTGACCGAGAATGTTGCAAATCTCCTCAGAAGCTGACATTTTTTCACTACTGCAAAGGATTCTGATTTTATTATTTTCAGGACAGTTTTTCAATCTGACACCACCTGTTTTCAAGGGTAAATTAAAGGCTCCTTTTTTATAAAAGCAATTGTTAAACTCACTGAATTTTTCTGCTAATTCCACATTTTTCATACTGCAATTAAAGGATTTTGAACAAACAAAAAAATCAGGTAAGCCTTGAACTAATTCAGGTAATTCTTTTTTTGTTTTATCAATAATATATAAAACAGACATCAGCAAAAAAACTATGTCCTTCCTGTATAGGTTTTTATAGTATTTATTTTTTAATTCAAGTAAATTGTTATTTTTTTTAGTGTAATAATGAACCAGTTTTTTTAAGGTTTTTTCATTATAATTTTTGTTTTTATATTTAAGAACAGCCTTACTGCCGGATTCATTTATATTTATATAAAATGAGCTATTGTCATTATTATTTATGACAGTTTTATTAAAAATATCCTGTAATGTTTTATTTAAAAATGTATTTGCACAATTTATATTAGCTTTAACATTTAAATTGCCATTAAAAACAGAGGTAATTTCCCTGACATACATTTTCTTCAAGCCACGGATTTGTCTTACATTTTTACATTCCCCGGCGCTTACAAAAACAAACTCCTTTTTATTGCAAAAATCCAATAAATTACAGCAATCAGCCTTACTCAAAGCCTCGTTTTTATAATCAAAAATTTCAACATCAGTCCCGTTTTCTTCACCGGTTACAAAAATACAATACGAGCACTCACAAAAAAGCAAACCAAAGAAAACCTGTGATTTAAAGGCACTCCCCATATCAAAGCATTCAGCTCCGGATGCAATAAGTCCGCTTAACAGAGCTAATTTTATTGCAGTTGAATTAGGTGAGCCATCACTTGCAATTATGATCTTTGGCTTATTAAAAACCGTAGCAATCGCTGAACCCAGAAGCCCTGCTTTTTCCGGGGATAAACCTTGGAATTTATTGGTATATTCACTATTGACTTTATCTGATAACGGAGATTTAAATAATGTGTCAAATTTTACATTTTTCTTTATCAATGAATCAGGTTCCACTATCATATCTTCACCGATTAGTGCATTTTCACCTAATACAGTCCCTGAAAAAACAGCTGAATTTCTTTTGACTGATGAATTTTCACAAAACACTGCCCCGTCTACATAGCAATTGGAAGAAACGAAAACATTACCAAGAAGAATACTGTTTTTTATTATTGTATTGCTTGATATCAATGTGTTGTCATAAATAACTGTATCAGGACCGATTCTTGAACCTGCTTCAATTTGAACAGTGCTGCCAATATAAACAGGGGGAATAATTGAAAAATCCCCTTTTGGCACATTTTCTTTAACAAAAACTCCTTCTGCAAGTCGAGGCGGTTTAATAAGTGCAAGCCTTTCATTTAAAATATCAAATAAAAACTCTTTATAACATTTAACCGATTTAAAATACTTTACATAACAATCAAGGGTTATATTAATATCAGAAAACTTTTCACTGTTCACAAACAAATCCTTTATGCCTATATTTCTGCTAAATAATTTTCTTAGAAACCCTACTGTCGTCACAATAAAAATGCAAATCCCCTGTTTTTCAGTAAAAGTAACGGTATTAATATTAAAAGGGACTTTTATATACTGTGAAACATTTGCTTCCGAGTATACATCATTACGGAATAATATTAATTTTTCATTGTCTTTCAAATCAAACAACAGCTTTTCAAAGGCATCAGAATTTATGTTCTTAGTGTTAAATACGGAAAAATCTGTTATTTTTTCATTATTTATTAATAGAGCATTATCAATATCCAAATCACTAAAGCTCATTAATTGATGATACAAAAGGGTATTATTCAGAACAGGTAAATCGTAAAAGGACCGAACACCTAACTGTTCGGTCAGTAAATTATTTTCAGAAAAATCCACACAAATTAAATACATTCAACTACCCCCTTGTAAAATTATATCCCGTTATTTATTAAAAATTAAATTGCAAAGACTTTTAAAACATAAAAAAATGTGTTAATATATTTATGATAATATTATAAATAAAAGGTATGCTTATGAAGACAGTTGAAATTTTTACAGATGGCGCTTGTAGCGGAAATCCCGGTCCCGGTGGTTGGGGCGCAATACTTCGCTGTAACGGAATAGAAAAAGAATTAAGTGGTGGCGAAAAGGATACCACAAATAACAGAATGGAGCTGACAGCAGTTATATCTGCCCTGTCCGCTTTAAAGTACCCCTGTGAGGTTGTTGTAACAACAGACTCCAAATATGTCTGCGATGCAATTAACCAGCGCTGGGTTTACTCCTGGAAAAAGAACGGATGGAGAAAAGCAGACAAAAAGCCTGCTCTGAATCCCGATTTATGGAGTCAGCTTTTAGAGCTTTTGGAAAAGCACCGTGTTACATTTAAATGGGTCAAGGGACATAATGAACACCCCGAAAACGAAAGATGTGACAGATTAGCTGTTGCAGAGTGTGAAAAGTACAAATAAATACGCCTTCCAATAAAAAAATATTTGATGAATTATTGTTATTGGTGTATAAAAATCACTAAAAAATTAACACATAAAAAAATGCTCACTCAACCAAAACAGTTGAGTGAGTATATTTTTTACATTATTCATTTATAGATATACTATTAAATATTTCTAACAGTTGCTTTCTTGAGGAAACACCTAATTTACCGTAAATATTTTTATTATGGTATTTCAGGGTGTTTTCTTTTATATTCATTTTTGCAAGAACATCTTTAGTTCCATTGCCTTCAATATACAAATCAAATATCATTTTTTCAGTAGCTGTAAGAGTCAGAATCCCCTTTCGGAAGGCTTCAATTATTTCCGTATTTTCCCTGGGCTCAGCCGTTTTTTCTACCTGAAGGGGCTTAACATTTGCAGATGTGTCAACTGTGTTATTTTCACCTGAGACAGAAAGAGCTTTCTTTTTTTCTTCGTCCTGAATTAAAAAATTCAAACCCAACAGGAATAACTCACTGATAATGTAAGAAATAGAAAGCATCTCGAAGCCAAAATCAACAAACTGCTCTAAAAACCAAACACCAATATTAACCATAACAGCAAAGGTAAGAATTATAGCCTGAGCACTTGATGAAACAAGCTTTTTGACAGATGTGTTAATAATAATGCCAACCATAGATGCAAAATAAGCAAACAAATATATATAGTATGTTATGTGCCAGGGTCCATATACCTTATTTAAAACAGTTACACCGTTAACAACCTGAAGAGTAACCTCTTTATAATATAAATCAAGAATACCGGGACTGGCAGCAACAAGGAAAACTAAAATACCAACAACAAAAAGCAGATGTGGTAAAGCCTTGTTAAATCTGAGACACGTTACTTTTGCTATAATCATCAGCATAGCCATCGGCAAGAAAACTGAACCCAGATAGGAAACTCTGTTAGCCATTAGAGCTGACTCAAGAGTATCTGAAACAGCTAAGCAGAGATAGCCGATATTAACAACAAAAACGCAGGAAAACAGCAAAACAAACCATAGCTCTCTCTTTTTAATAAAAAGAAAATAGCCAATAAGAAACATAAATGATATTACTGCTGTTGCAACATAAACTCCTACAAGGCTTGCTGTTTTTTCAACGGAAGCCGAACAACTGCTAAAGCTTAACAATATTAAAAATGAAGAAATCAAGCAAAGAATTGACTTTTTCATAACGCACTCCTAACTTACACCAAAATTGGTGCTTCCCACACTTTTCCCCACACTTTTTTCAAAGAAAACCCCAATTTCCCACACTTTTTATTACAGTAAGTGTGGGGATTTTATTAATTGTATAAATTATAATAAATACATAGGTAAATAAGAAAGATATAAAACCTATGACTTTAAGGGTATCTTTGTTACAAGGAATTGTCGGTCCTGTAACGTTCTGCGTGGGAGTGCCAATGAACACGCAGACCGCTCTACAATGTAATTATATCATAATACTGTGACACTGTCAACGAAGTTAGATTATGTGATTCAGTATAAGGAGTGATTTTATGAAAAAGAAAAATTTGAAAGGATTTATCAGCCTGATGCTGACCTTAGCTATGGTAATAGGTCTGTTACCTGTGGCTACCCTCCCCGTCTTTGCGGTGGATGTGAATGAAATCTACGCCTATGAATCTGACTATAATCGCGGATACTTCTTAGGTGGTGCATCTGCCGATGAGGGCGGTACCTGGGTCCGTGAAGTCTACGACTGGAACGAGATGGATCGAGTGTTCCAAAATCTGAAAAGCATGGATGAATATGGATATGTGACCATCAAGCTGATGGATGACCTTTCCGTGTATTGCGGCGAGGATTATACATCGGATTCATACAGCATAAAGTCATATGAGGTTTCAGGTCCTGTTTCAGATTGGGAAGATATTAACATTGTTTTCGACTTTAATGGACATACCTTGAACGGCACGGTCGAAATCGGCGATGTCTATTCTATGGCAAATTTTATCAATTTGACGCTCCTTAGTGGTAACCAGCTCACCTTTACCGACTCTGTGGGTGGCGGTGGCATCAACTTCTCTTCCAAGCGCCACCACGACAACAACATTGCGGCACTCCATATCACCACCGTCGGTGAGACGGAGCGTGGCGAGGGTTATAACAAAGAAGATCCCAATTCCTATCCCGCCAAGGTCACATTCAACGGCGGTACCTATGAAATGTCTGACTGTATAGAGTATTATCTGGAGGGTACTCGGATAGAATCTATAGATTACAGAGGAACTGTTATTGCAGATTTTGTGGATGTGGAGATCAACGGCGGTACTTTTATTGCAAACAGCGAGGGTTTGCTCACTACCAGTGGTCTTGATATGTGTGCCCGTGAACTTGCAGCCTTCGGTACAGTAATTGAGAGTTCGTATAATTTCCCGGCTGAAACGTACCCCAGTCCCGGAGTGGTAATACCGTACGAAGAAACGGGACGTACTGTTATCAACGGTGGTAAATTCATTTCCGATGGTTATGCCGTTCACCATTTTGATAACAGCGATATTTGCTCTGAAAATGGTGTGTTTGAATCAAGTTATTATGAGTATCCATACAAGGGCACTCCCTTAGCTTATTTAGATAGCCATTACCATATGAACTACCCCACCATCAACGGCGGGTATTTTGAAGGTCAGCTGGGCTTCACTGGTCTTACCTATACCTATAGTGAAGGTAACTCCGACCTGAACAGCCGTCCTGCTTCCGAAATTATCCCCGAAGCATCCATAATTTTGGGCATTGATAAGGACGGCAACAAGATTACCGATGTTTCCGATCTGAATTGGAAGGATCTTCACGATATGCAATCGAGCTTTGTGGTTCCTGCGGATTCAATTAAGATTAATACCACACCCAAGGGTGAAGGCGCTCCTATTGAGCTTACGAGAACCGTCAAGCAAAGTGATACCTTTGAGATGAGCTGGACGATTCCTTCCTATTTGGAAGGCGAGGTAGTGTGCCAACCTGTGTTCACCATTACCCGTCCGAAATCCAACATTGAACCCAAAACATATTCCAACTCTAAGGTGACAGTAAATTATAGTGAATACCCCAACGACGTAAACGTTGCCTGCGAGTTGTACCTTCTCGCATGGGGAGAGGCGCTGACTTTTGAGCAGAGCTATGAGGTGGATGTTAAGCGTATCTACACCGCGACCGACGGCTGTATACATTGCTATGTGACCGGTGATAACGGCTGGGATGAAATCGTGGAGGGTGGCTCCTGCTCCTTTAAGATCTACCCCAACGATTACTACGAGCTGACCGACCCCGATGCTTTGGAGGTCTATGTCAATGGCGACCTCGTGACCCCCGATGCAAACGGCGTGTATACCGTACAGAACGTTACCGAGGATCTTGACATCTACTGTGACGGCTCTGGCTTCACAAGCTATTCCAACTTGACAATTACCGCCAACGAAAAGACTGTAAAGGAAAAAATCCTCGACGGCGATATATATACCTTTAAGACACTTGCCGAATTTGGTGCAACCGTTCCTTCGGGCTCAACCTTCACCGGTTGGAAAATCGGCAACACAACATATCAGCCGGGTGAAACTTACACAGTACCCGGTGGAGGCGAAATTGCAGTCAATGCCGCATTCACAGGACTTTATAACGTCACCGTTGAGAATGGTAAGGCTTACGCTGATGAAGGACATACTCAGTCCATCACTCATGCGGCAGAGGATCAGGTGATCTACATCGTGGCAGACCCTGCGCCCGAGGGCAAGGTGTTCAAGTACTGGAATAGGTCACTCAATATCGGAGTGTTCGGAGATGATGAATCCACGGAGACCACTTACACGGTACGTAACAGCGACATTGTTCTTTCTGCATATTACGCAACTATTGTGGACGAAGTCATAATCAATGGTCTGACCAAACCTGTGGCAGGTGCTACTGTTGAAGATCCGTATTATGCCTACAAGTTTGGCATGAGCGTTCCCGAAGATGCCGGATACGCCTTCGGCAATGCCCAATTGTATGATACGACCACGGGTACGGATGTTTTTATGAGCCACGGTGATGTCTTTCAGGCAGGCCACAGCTACCGTTATGACATTCGCATTAACACACGTGTCCAGTTGGATTACTATTTCCCCGATGACATTCAGGATCTCTTCGTGATCCTTTCCGGCATTGACACGCAGGAATATGTTATGACACTTTCCTATCCGAGCAACAATAATCTGAAGGTTTCGGTGGAGTTTATATGTGAAGGAACGACTGAAGATGTAGTTTCTGTAAGTGGTAGTATATCAAGCCACGGTGCTTCATCACCTGTTACTATTGAGCTTTGGAATGTAGCGGGAACAAGTGTAGCTTACAGCACAACCATAAGCGGTGATAGTACTACATATTCTATACCTGATGTTGCAACAGGTGTGTATGAATTAATAGTTTTAAAGGCTGGTCATATGCCTTTCCGCTATACATTTGTGGCAAAAGGCGAAGCAGTTACTCAGGATGCAGAATTGAATCTTTATGCCGATACTAACCTTGACGGTGAAATAGATGAAAATGATTATCAGGCTCTTGTAAATGCTGTTCTCCAAGACGACCATGAGCAGATTGAAACTGCAAAATATGATGATTTGATTCATTATGATTTAGTGATGGAC
Organism: Acutalibacteraceae bacterium; assembly: GCA_045543695.1. GTDB lineage: Bacteria > Bacillota > Clostridia > Oscillospirales > Acutalibacteraceae > DTU089. The sequence goes on from JAZPXQ010000028.1 coordinate 39,087, forward strand.
GGATATCTGGATGTTCTTGATGCTGCTGTTATGGCTCTTGTAGTTAATGGTCACAGAACAATTGAAGAAGTATATGATATAAAAAAAGGTGACTATGACTATGACGGTGAAGCATATACTGAAAGCGATATTGTTGCAATGCAAACATCACTTTCAGATATTGAAACCAATGCTCCCAAAATGAACACCGCTGAAAAATTCGCAGCAGATGTGAACTACAATGGTAAAGTCGATTCCGATGACCTTACAATTCTTATTAAAAGATACGGAAATCTGATTGTATAACTAACTGTATTCAATTCTTTCCAAATATAAAAACAGAGCCCTCGCTGAGAAATCGGTGAGGACTCTGTTTTTATACGAAATGAGAAATGCGGGTATGGAATGGTGCTTCCCACACTTTTCCCCACACTTTTTCCAAAAAAAAACCAATTTCCCACACTTTTTCTTATTATAAGTGTGGGGATTTTAATATTTATATTAATTATAATAATTACAGCATAATGAATAATGAGTGTCAACGAGCGAATTTAATAATAAAATTCACGGTTCTTTATCTCATCTTCAACTGCTTTATCAATTTTTTCATAAGGAGTGATGTTCATGAAAAAGAAAGGTAGGTTACTCAAGAAAATCGGAAGTGTTTTATTGTCTATTTTTATCATTTTCGGATTAAACCTTTCTCCATTTTTAACCAATAGTGAGAACGCTCACGACCATGACCACGGTGCTGAACACGGTGGACTTGTTATAACCGGCTATGCCTGGGAGCAAGAGGGCGAATGTGAGCATTGCGGTAGCTTCATTGGTGATTCTTGGATTTGCTCAGGTGGTGAGCACTGCGGTGAAGACAGTGACCGAACCGATTGCTATGAAGCATGGCACTGCTTAGACTGCGGTGATTGCCTTGATAATGAGGATGCTAAGTGCGAAGATTGCGGTTATTGCCTTGAGAATTGCTGTAACTGCGACAACCGTTGTAATAATTGCGGAGAAAAATCAAACGAGCTCTGCGAGGGCTGTTGGGAAGTATGCTCAGAATGTGCTCCGGATGAGCTTTGCGCCGAATGCGGTGCTATGTGTAGCTATTGTATAGAATCTGTTCTCGGCTGGTGTGACACCTGCAACCTGGGTGGCTGTTGCACTTTAATTTGCGAAGGCTGTGGCGATGCCTGCGTAAACTGCGCATACTTCTGTGAAGACTGCGGACTTTGTATAGATAACGAATGCTGTGAATGTGACGACAGATGTGGCGGTTGTGGCGCAAAAACCGAAAACATCTGCGAGGGCTGCGGTATTTTATGCAGCGAATGTGCTCCTGAAAAAATTTGTCAGGACTGTGGAATTCATTGCTCTGATTGCTTAGATAACTTTTGTTCAAACTGCAATTTAGGTGAATGCTGCGTTATGGTTTGCGCAGGCTGTGAGGGCTGTTGTGAAAACTGCGATGTAGTTTGCCAGGGCTGTGGTGAACAATGCGTTGAATGTGCTTCAGACTGGATTTGCGCTGAATGTGATAAATGCCAGAACTGTGCAGGAGATGTTAACGATTATTGTAGAAACTGCGGTACCTGCGGTGTTTGTGCGGAAATATGCTCCTGCGGTGAAGGCTGTTCAAACTGTGCCACCCTTTGCGAGGGCTGTAACGAAACCTGCTCAAACTGTGAGGCAGTAACCCTATGTAGCTCCTGTGGTACCACCTGCGAAAGCTGTTCAGGTGGAGATGGAGATTGGTGTTCAAACTGTGACACCTGCGGTGCTTGTGCAGTAATATGCGATTGCGGAAACGGTTGCGAAAGCTGTACGGATATCTGCCCCGGCTGTGCCGAGCAATGCGCAAACTGTACGGGAGCTATATGTGCATATTGCGGTTACTGCGTTGGTTGTACCGGCGACGGTGGTTGGTGCTCTAACTGCAACACCTGTGGAGAATGTGTAACCACCTGTATATGCGGTGAGGGTTGCTCGGATTGTGCAACAGTCTGCCCCGAATGTAATGAAAAATGCACTAACTGTGAGGAAGAAAGTATATGCAGTAGCTGTAACGTTTGCGCTGATTGTGTAGGCGGCGAAGGTAATTTCTGCTATGGCTGTGAAACCTGCATTAACTGTACCGATTATGTCTGTATTTGTGGTAAAGGATGCTCTAATTGTACGGATATTTGTGAGGGCTGTGCAGAGCAATGCGCAAACTGCACCGGTGACCTTTGTGCCTACTGCGGTTATTGTAAGGGGTGTGTCGGTGACGACGGCTGGTGCGACAACTGCGATGTTTGTGGTAATTGCGTAGAAGATATTTGTTGTAACGGAGACGGTTGCTCTGAATGTGCGGTAGTTTGCCCCGACTGCAACGAGCACTGCGACAACTGTTATGATGATTTCTGCGGTGGTTGTAATACCTGCAAGGATTGCGGTGAATCAAGCGGATGGTGTAACGAATGTAATAACTGCGGTGAATGTGTTGAAGCCATCTGTTATTGTGGTAACGGTTGCTCTGATTGTGCAACAATATGTCCTGACTGTAACGAAAAATGTACCAACTGTGCTTATGAGGATATTTGCGGCGGATGTAATACCTGCATAGACTGTGTCGGCGGTGAACAATACTTCTGTAAGAATTGCGAAACCTGCTACCAATGTACTGATTATGTTTGTCCTTGTGGTAACGGATGCTCATCTTGTGCAATTGTTTGCTCCGAATGTGGCGAGCATTGCGATAATTGTTATGATAATTTCTGCGGAGGTTGTGATACCTGTAAGGATTGTGGTGAAGGTAACGGTTGGTGCGACAACTGTAATAACTGCGGTAATTGTGTTGAAACAGTTTGCTATTGCGGAAACGGCTGTTCAGATTGTGCAGAGGTATGCCCCGGATGTGCAGAGGAATGTAGCAACTGTACCGGTAATATATGCGCCCACTGTGGCAACTGCAAATCCTGCGTCGGTGACGACGGCTGGTGCGACAACTGTGACGTTTGCGGAAATTGTGTAGAAGATATTTGTTATTGCGGTAACGGTTGCTCTGAATGTGCGGTAGTTTGCCCCGAATGCAACGAGCACTGCGACAACTGTTATGATGATTTCTGCGGTGGTTGTAATACCTGCAAGGATTGCGGTGAATCAAGCGGATGGTGTAACGAATGTAATAACTGCGGTGAATGTGTTGAAGCTATCTGTTATTGTGGTAACGGTTGCTCGGATTGTGCAACAATATGTCCTGACTGTAACGAAAAATGTACCAACTGCGCTTATGAGGATATTTGCGGTGGATGTAACACCTGTATAGACTGTATTGGCGGCGAACAATACTTCTGTAAGAATTGCGAAACCTGCTACCAGTGTACCGATTATGTCTGTCCCTGCGGAAACGGTTGCGACAGCTGTTCTCTTGTATGCTCGGCGTGCGGTGAGCATTGTGACAACTGCTATGAGGATTTCTGTGGTTACTGTGAAGCCTGCAAGGATTGTGCAGAGGAAAACGGCTGGTGTAGTGAATGTAACAGCTGTGGCACTTGTGTAACGGTTTGTCCTTGCGGAGACGGTTGTATGGATTGCGCTATGCTCTGCGAAGAATGTGGCGAAGCCTGTGAAAAATGCGCAGAATTCTGTATAAGCTGTGGTGTCTGCCAGAATTGTGCTGAAGCAAACGGTGGATTGTGTCAATACTGCGGTACTTGCTATACTTGCGCTAAAGATGCAACCGGCTACTGTGAAACCTGCAATGCTTGTGGCGGATGTGTAACGCTTTGTGAATCCTGTGGTGAAGGCTGTGAAGGTTGCTCTGAAATTTGCCCCGACTGTAACGGTAATTGTTCAGTATGCTACGGTGACGCCAGATGTCAGGATTGTGGCGTGTGTATGGAATGTGCAGAGAGCTCGGCAGGCTACTGTGAAGTATGTAACCTTTGTGGCGAATGCACAACTATGTGTGCCGATTGTGGTGAAACCTGCGAAGGTTGTGCAGAAATCTGCCCCGAATGCTCAGGTAACTGCTCAGCCTGCTACGGAGATAACCGTTGCGTTGACTGTGGCAAATGCTTTGATTGTGCTTCAAATGGTGTCGGCTTCTGCGAAAGCTGTATGCTTTGCTCTGACTGCACTATAGTTTGCCAGGGCTGTAACGAAGGCTGTGAAAACTGTGTTCAGCTCTGTCCCCTTTGCCACGAGCAATGCGAATTATGTGTATCTGACGGTTTCTGCGAGGATTGCGGAATTTGCAAAAACTGTGCATCAGGTCTGTGGTGCGACGATTGCAACCACTGTGGATCCTGCTATGACCTTTGCTTCGGCTGCGGTAAGTGTTCGGATTGCGCTGTGATTTGCAAAGAATGTGACTCTCATTGTGACAATTGTGCAAATATTTGTGAATACTGTGAGCTTTGCGAATATTGCTGTGAAGAAAATTCAGAATGCAACGACGGAATGTGCATTGAAAATCCCGAGTATGAGCACCATTTCTGTGTTGATTGCGGACAATGCTTCTGCATAAACTATTACTGTTATAACTGTAACTATTTTGAAGAAGACCGTTGCTCATCCTGTTGTAATATGGCTATGAATAATCTTGGTTGCTACTGTGGTAAATGTATCAGTGACCCTGATTTAGAAGAACATCTTAAAACAGAACACGGTGATTCCTTTGAATACCATCCTGCTACCCCTGAAACCGAATGGAGCTATGACGAAGAAAGCCATTGGAAGGATTGCAGGTTCTGTGTAACTGAAGAGCACAGAACTAACCAACACACCCACGATTTTACCGACTATATGGTTTGTACAATATGTGGTTATGTTGGTGAAATTGGTCCGTCAATAGATGGTGTTGTAAGCAGCTTTGGTGATGAATATACAGAAATTGTTATTGAGCTTTTCGAGGGAAGCTCTGATGAACCTATAAAAACGTTAACAATTCACGGCACATCAGCAAATTACTTAATTAAAGATATTGAAAGCGGAACATATACATTGAAGGTTACAAAAGATGGCCATAGTGTAAGAACCTATAGTGTAACAGTTGAGGATTCCACTGTTGAATTAAACATTGATATATTTGAATCAGGCGATGCAAATATGGATGGTGAAATTGATATTTTAGACTATCAGCAAGTTGTAAATGCTGCTTTGAGCGAGGAAAATTACACTCCCGAGGATACAACAGACGATGACAATTATTTGCTTTCTCTTTGTGACTATGATGGCGATGGTGTTATCGACGTTATAGACTGTAGCTTAATTGCAAGGTTAGTTGAGGGTGGCATTACAGCTGAATATGACTCTATTGAAATTACAGATGTAACTCCCCCTGTTACAAACAATTTACCCTCATACGATGTAACACTTGATGATTCGAAATACGAAATTTATAATGAATACTATGGTTACATTTATAAAGGTGTTACCTGGTATGACCTGACTATTGATAGCAATATAGATCAAGATGATGCTTTTATCGCAGGGCATACCTATAAGGTTACAATAGAAGTTATTCCATCAAATAGCGGAGATTGGAACCTAAAGTACGCAACTATCAATGGTAATACTGCTATAGTTGAAGAGGCTTCCGACTGTTATTTAATTTCGTACATCTTTACAATTGAAGAAGGCGATGCTATCACTATCACAAATTTAGCAGAGCCTGTTTCAGGTCAGTTACCCTCTTACTCTGCAACAATTAACGAAGCTAATTACGAAATTTATGATGAAGTATTCGGTTATATTTATAACGGCATCACTTGGTATGACTTAACTATAGATAGCAACATTGACAATGATGATGCTTTTATTGCAGGTCATACCTATAAGGTAACAGTTGAAGTTATACCGTCAAATGGTGGAGAATGGAATCTCAAATATGCAACAATTAACGGAAATACTGCAATAGTTGAAGAAGCTGATGAATGCTATCTTGTTTCATACATATTTCAAGCATAAATAAAGCAAACCCCGTTCAGCAGATAAACTGTTGAACGGGGTTGTTTCATCTTATTTTATTATCGTATAAATTAAATGTGGTCTGTCAAATATTCTTACAGGTGCTATACTGTTGCCTATTCCCCTGCTTACAATAAGCTTTGTGTTATTTTCCTCATAAACACCACTTGTGTATTTTGGAAAAAGACCTTGGTCCGGAGCGATTAAGCCCATTCCGAACAATCTTCCCTGTCCTCCGTGTGCGTGACCTGAATAAACCACGTCAAAACCATACTGTGAATATATATCAAGCTGTTCCGGATGATGGGCAAGCAAAAGATTCAATTTATTTTCATCAACCTCAAATGAATCGCACAATGAAGCAGTTGCCGACTTCACCTGACGGGAAAATTCACAATGAAAATACGGGTCATCAATTCCAAAAACATTAATTATTTCATTGTTGGGCAATATAACAGCTGCTACTTCCTGTCTTAATACCTCTACCCCCATATTTTCTAAATCAGCAACCATATTGTCAAAGGCAGATTGGCTGTCAATACTGATATTACATTCGTGGTTACCTGTTACATAATAAACAGGTGCAATTTCAATTACATCAGAAACAAAAGCAATACTCTTTTCTATATCAGTTTTCCTGCAGTCAACCAAATCACCTGTTAAAAAAATAATATCAGGCTTTTCCTCTTTTAAGGAATTAATTACTGCTTCTGTAAGAAAATTATTTTTTGTATTGTGGTAATCTGAAATATGGGCAATTTTATACCCCTTTTCAATATTAAGCTTTTCCGTTTCGATATCGAAATGCTCTACAGATAAGGTTACATTGCCCCAAACAGTTACAAGAGAAAATACAATAAAGAGCGTCAGTATAACACACAACGCTCTTTTTGTAACTTTACGCTCTTTTTTTATAAGCTCAAACAGCTTTTTCATTAAAGAATTTCGCCATTTTCGATGGCGTGAATCTGGTCAACTCTGCGCTGATGTCTGCCACCCTCAAATTCTGTATTAAGGAAAACATCAACAAGCTCACAGGCAAGTCCACCACCTATAACTCTTGCGCCCATACAAAGCACGTTTGCATCATTATGAACTCTGGTAAACTTTGCACTGAAATAGTCAGAACAACAAGCAGCTCTGATACCTTTTACCTTATTTGCAGCCATAGAAATACCAATACCTGTGCCACAGCAAAGAATAGCCATTTTACATTCGCCGCTTGTAACCTTCAGACAAGCCTTCTGTGCAAAAGCTGCATAATCTACAGAATCGGTTGAATCTGTACCACAATCAACGAAATCTACATTATTGTGTGCAAGATATTTTTTGATTTCCTCTTTAAGAGGGTAACCTGCGTGGTCAGAAGCAATAGCAATCATATTTAACATCCTTTCGGTTAAATTATTTGTTTTTATTTTTCAATTCTCTTTCAGCCTGTGAAAGTCTTAAATAACAAGGTAAAAGCTCATCGGCAGAAATCGACAAATTCTTGTCCATTTCCAGCAATTCCGATGCAATAAGACAAACAGAAGAAGCACTCTGATACCTGATATTAAGTGGAGCAATTTCAATATCCGGTAATTCCTCCTTCATTTTATTATAACAAAGCAGAGCACCATCACCAATTAACATTATTCTACCATCAACAGATTTTAATTGCTCGGTTAAATCTGCAATGGAAACAGCATCATCATTAGTTTTTCTTTCAAAACCGTTAATACAATCAAACTGTGCTGTATACACCTGATTACAGCGAGCATCCATAACTGCAACAGCATAAACGCCCGTATTTTCAAGAGGCTTTGCTATAACCTCTAGTGTAGAAAGTCCAACACATTTTTTATTAAGAGGCTGGGCAAGTCCCTTCACAGCAGAAACACCGATTCGTACACCTGTAAATGAGCCGGGTCCGTTGGAAACTGCGAAATAATCAATATCACTAACAGAAATTCTTGCTGTTTTAAGAACATTATCAATCATAGGTAGCAGTGTCTGGCTATGAGTAAGTCCTGTATTTGAAAAATCAACAGCTAAAAGCTTACCGTCAGCGTATACAGCTGCACTTGCTGCTGTTGCTGTGCTGTCAACTCCAAGAATTTTCATAAACACTATCACCACTCATTCTTAAAACTCTGTCATCATCATTCTCACCACGGGAAAACTCAATTCTGATAAGCTTATCCACAGGAAGAGCATTTTCTATATTCTCGCTCCATTCGACTGCAAGAACACATCCGTTATCAAGATAATCAAAAAAGCCTGTAGTGCATAAATCGTCAAATGTAGTAATTCTGTACATATCAAAATGACAAAGGGGAATTTCACCACCATATTCGTGAACAAGAGCAAATGTAGGGCTTGAAACATCTGCATTTATACCCATTCCCCTGGCAAGACCTGCTGTAAAACGGGTTTTCCCCATACCAAGCCCACCGAAATAGGCAACAACTTCGCCACCCTTTAATACTGCACCTAATTTTTCACCGAGAGCTTCAGTCTCGGCAGGTGAAGAAGAAAACAATTCTATCATAAATACCTCTGAAATCAAATTGCAATTTATAAACACTTGAAAATAACACTTAATATATGTATAATAACAATATTGTTAGATAAAATCAAGAGGTGCAGGACTTGAAAAAATATTTTTCTCTTACCAAACGGTTTATAGCTGAAACAGATAAGCTTTTGCTTTTACTTATAACAGCAGCTTCCGTTTTCGGTGTTATGATGGTGCATAGTGCATCAAGATGGCGTTTAGGCGAAGGTGAAGCTATACACCGTGATGCAATTGTTATGATTATTGCTGCTGTTGCAGGTATTATTGTAACGCTGGTTATATCGGCTATAGACTACGAGCTGATTATGAAAATGTGGCCCATTATAGGCTTCTTTTGTGTGGGTTTGATGATTATAACCTTGATTTTTGGCGCTGCCCCCGATGAACGCCCTGACTCAAAATGCTGGCTTCAGTTCGGTTCCTTTTATTTCCAATCGTCAGAGCTGGTAAAAATAGGGTATTTAATCACATATTCAATGCACCTTGAGTTATGCAAGGATAACATCAACTCCTTTAAATCCATTGCCCTTTTAGGTATTCACGCTCTTATTCCCATTGGTCTTGTTGTGCTTACCGGTGATATGGGCTCTGCTCTTGTTTTTATATTTATGACAATAGCAATGCTGTTTTTTGCAGGGCTTCACATAGGCTTCTTCGGTGCAGGTGGTATTCTGACAATAGCAGCCTCCCCCCTTATTTGGCTATATGTATTTGATGAATACCAACGAAACAGATTTTTAGCGCTTTTCAGACCCGAAGAATTTACAGATGAGAGCTTCCAGCAAACCCTGGGACTTAATGCCATTGGTTCAGGTGGCTTCTTTGGTCAGGGTTATTTAAAGGGCACTTATACACAGGCAGGTCTGGTTCCCGAAAGAGAAAACGACTTCATTCTTACAGCAATTGGTGAAGAAACAGGCTTTTTCGGTTGTTTAGTTGCTATGCTGTTACTTTTCTTTATTTGCTTTAAAATGATAAAAATCGGTAAAGATACAAAAGACTTTGCAGGACAGCTTGCCTGCTACGGGCTTGCATCTATGATTGCAGCACAGGTAATGATTAATGCAGGTATGTGTCTTATGGTGCTTCCCGTTATCGGTATTACACTCCCCTTCTTCAGTGCAGGTGGTACCAGTACCCTTTGCCTTTACATTGGCGTAGGGCTTATATTCAGTATTTACAGATTCAACCGTTCAAGAGAAACTGTGAATTTCAGATTAAGCAGAATTGCATCTCCTTTTTCGGAGTATTGAAAGTGCAAAACGCAAAACGCTAAGTGTTGAGCACTGCACACAACTTTTACTGCAATAATTTTATTAATAAGAAAAAAAGGATTCAGGACAACGATGTCTTGAATCCTTTTATACTTTGCACTTAGCACTTTATAAGCTTCGCCATTTTTGCCATAACCTTTTTTGTTCCACAGGTATCGAAAGCAATTTCAAGAAGCATATCGCCACCCATTGGTTTTACGCTGACAATCATACCTTTACCAAAGGTTTTATGCTCAACCATATCGCCAACCTTAAAATCAAGAACTACATTATCGTTTGCAGTCTTTTTAGGTGCAGAGCTGAAGCCACCGTTTGCAAAACCACCTGCTTTGCTTTTAGGTGCATAGGAGCTGCCTGAGCTGCTTCCGGAAGAAAAGGTTTTTGTACCACCACTGTAAGACGAGCTGTTGTTATAGGAGCTGCCTCCGTAAGAAGCACCACCGTAGGATGAGCCTCCGTAAAAGGCTTGTCTTGGTTCATTTTTTTCAAAATCAGTAAGCCTTTCAGGGATTTCTGAAAGGAAACGGGAGGGTCTTGTAAAGCTGGTATTACCAAACAACATTCTTGAACGGGCATTTGTTATATAAAGCTTTTCCTTAGCACGGGTAATACCCACATAACAAAGTCTGCGTTCTTCTTCAAGCTCACTTGGGTCATACATTACCTGATTTCCCGGGAAAAGTCCTTCCTCCATTCCGACTATGAAAACTACAGGGAACTCAAGTCCCTTTGCAGAGTGCAGGGTCATCATAACAGTTGATTCAGCATCGGCATTGTAGTTGTCAATATCAGTCATCAATGCAACCTCTTCAAGGAAGCCTGAGAGTGTACCACCCTCGTTGTCTTCCATATATCGAACAAGGTTGGCAAGAACCTCCATAACATTGGCTTTGCGTTCCTCTGCTGTTTCCTTATCCAGGTCAAGAGAAGCATAATAACCGGTTTTTGTTATAACATCATCAAAGAAATCCTGAATTGTTTTTTCTTCAAGGGATACAACAAGCGACTCTAAAAGCTTTGTAAACTCAATCAATTTAGCTGACGCACGGGAAAGCATGGGGTAATCATTTGCATGGGAAATTACATCATAGAAGGTTGTACCCAATCCATCTGCAATAGACACTGCATTGTTAATTGTTGTGTCACCAATTCCTCTTTTGGGTTCATTTATAATTCGTCTCATTCTTACGGTATCAGACGGATTTGCTATAACAGAAAGGTATGCAAGAATATCCTTAACCTCTTTACGCTCATAGAACCTGTGACCACCAATTACCTTGTAAGGTACTGCATTATACACAAGCGCACGTTCTATACTGCTTGATTGTGCATTGGTTCTGTAAAGTATAGCAAAATCAGAGAATTTTCTGCCAAGGGCAACAGCATTGAGAATTTCCTCAGCAACATAACGTCCTTCGTCACGCTCATCAGTAAGAATTTTAATTTTAATTTTGTCCCCACCCTCTTTTTCAGTCCAGAGAGTTTTGCCTTTTCTTCCTTTGTTATTTTTTATCACAGCATTTGCTGCATCAAGAATAACTGATGTAGAACGATAATTCTGTTCAAGACGGATAACTGCAGTATCGTCATACTGATTTTCAAAGGAGAGAATATTCTCAATGGTAGCGCCACGGAATTTATAAATACTCTGGTCATCATCACCAACAACACAGATATTTCTGTAGCCGTTGGCAAGAAGCGATGTAAGCACGTATTGGGCGTGGTTGGTGTCCTGGTACTCGTCCACCATAACGTACCTGAAGCGACGCTGGTAGTATTCAAGCACATCAGGGTTTTCCTTTAAAAGCTTGACTGTGTTGACAATAATGTCATCAAAGTCCATAGCATCAGCCTTTTTGAGCATTTCCTCGTACTTTTCAAAAGCCTGTCCAATAAGCTTTTTGTTAGTATCATACCCTGCACAGGCAGTATACTCTGCAGGAGTCTGTAAAGAATCCTTAGCTTTGCTTATTTCACTTAAAACATATTTTACGGGAAGACGCTTTTCATCTATATCAAGCACCCGAATAACCTCTTTCATAACTCGTCTTGAGTCATCGGTATCGTAAATGGTAAAGTGCTTTGAAAAGCCTATTCTTTCACAATCACGGCGAAGAATACGTACACAACAGGAGTGGAATGTACTTGCCCACACATCGTTACCCTTTTCACCAAGCATTGCCTCAAGACGACTTTTCAGCTCATTTGCAGCCTTATTGGTAAAGGTGATGGCAAGAATCTGCCAGGGCTGAGGTGCATCCACACTTAAAAGCGATTGCACCTTTTCGGGAAGCTCTCCACCGTTTTTTATGTAATTTTCCAAAAGGGCTGTATCCTCGGCAGTAGGCACTCTGTAGGAAAAATCAGAATGGTATGCGTTACCGTATTTTATAAGATATGCAATTCTGTTAACCAGCACCGTTGTTTTACCACTACCTGCGCCTGCCAGAATAAGAACTGCACCGTTAACATTAAAAACAGCACTTTTCTGCATATCGTTCATTCGTGAAAATTCTTTTTCAATTAATTGTTTTCTTAATGTATAAAAATCCATAACTCACCTAACTGTTATTTATTAAAATTCTTTCTGTTTCAACAAGGGTCTTATATATTTTTCTGTTTATTTCAAGTGTTTTTGAATACAAAACATACTTTACAAGCGGCTGCTCACCTTTACAATAAACAGCATCCAATATTCTTTTTTCAATTTCTTTTTTATTTTGATTAAGTTTTTTTACTTCATCGGAGCATTGTTCAAAAAGACTTAAATTACCTTTAAAATTTCTTAATCTGCCAAAAACAGAGGCTTGCGTTTCAAATGAATGAGAAAGCACAGAAAGCTCATTATATGCTTGCAAGCTACCTGCAAGGCTGAAATATTCCTTTAAATCTGAAACAGACTCCAGCTGTGATGACAAATATTCTGTTAACAAGAAAATATCACCCCGATCAAACGGAGTAATAAATTCATTCTGCAAATTATTTAAAAGCTCACTTTTCTCTGCGAAAAAAGCAATTTTACGGGAAGAACAATCTTCATTTACAAGTGTTTTTTTATAAATTATAAAAAGCTCTTCCGTTAAAATTTTAAACGTCTTGAAATAATCGTAGGATTTTTTCAAACGCACCTCAATTTATTTATATAATGAATTACCTTTAGAATCTATAGCAACCAGCAAGGGAAAATCTTTAATTTCAAGTTTTTTTACAGACTCACAGCCTAAATCCTCGAAAGCAATTACCGTGCACGCCTCAACACATTTTGAATAAAGCGCACCTGCACCACCTACAGCAGCAAAATATACTGCTCCGTTTTCTTTCATTGCATTAACAACAGCTTCGTTTCTGTTGCCCTTGCCAATCATAGCCTTCTGTCCTAATGAGAGCATCAGGGGAGCAAAAAAATCCATTCTTGAAGATGTGGTGGGACCGATACTGCCAATTGTAAGTCCCTCCTTTTCGGGGGTTGGCCCTGCATAATAAACAACTGAGCCTTCAAGGGGAAAAGGTAAAGCCTCACCATTGCTGAGCATTTCGGTAATTCTTTTGTGGGCAGCATCCCGTGCGGTGTAAACAGGTCCGGACAAAAGCACCCTGTCACCTGCCACGAGATTCGCCACCCATTCATTAATATTCCGGGTATTCAAATAATATTCGCTCATTAATAATCCTCTTCATCAAAGTCATCGTCGAATATAATTGTGTTATCCTCTTGCTTTGTATTAAAATCGAAAACTGTAACAACATCGGAATCAGGTGCCTTTTCTTCATCACTTAAAACATTTTCAGATATAAGAGCTTGGGCTGTTTTGCTCATATCACCTGTAAGTGCCTTTATACGAAGCTCAACCTCTTCAACAGACTTTGTGAAGTTACGGGCAATTTCACCTATACCTGCTGAAAGGTCATCAATTTTAACTGCTGTATCACCAATAGCTGCATAAACTGCTTTAGTAACAGCATTTGCCTTTTCCTTAGCCTGCTCAACAAGCCCCTCAGAGTGAACTCTGGCATCAAGCATAGCTGCACCAACCTGGCGTTCAAGGTCATGCTTTTTCTCAAGCTCAAGCTGAAGCCTTTCGTTTTCTCTTTTAAGCTCAGCCACTTCACCAATATCAGCAGCCTTTTCCTGGGCTTCGGAAAGCTTTGAGGTAAGCTCGTTTATAAGAATATCCTTATCAGCTATAGTGCTTTCGTAATCATTAATTTTAGCAGAAAGCTCGGTAACATCGGAACGAAGCATACTGACCTGTGCAGCCTCTGCTTGTAAAGCAGCTACCTGACTGTTAAGCTGTGCTGTCTTTGCTGTGTTAGCTGCAAGCTGTCTTTCCAACGCACTTTTTTCAGTAAGGACTTTTTCTATAAAGTCCATTACCTCATCCTTCTTGAAACCACCAAAAGCAGATGTTTTGAACATTAAGTCTTTTGACATAAAAATTACTCCATAAATATATATTATTTTAAGATTATAGCAGAATAATTTTTGTAAAACAACATAAATCTGTATATTTTTACACAAAAAGCAGAATTAGATTTAAAAAACGATAGCTTCGTAATGCTTTAACAAAGTAAAGAGGGAACGGGGCAACCCACCACCATTCCGTCCGAGCATATAATAAAGTTGAATATATTTACTCGAAATATACTCACCCAATAATATAACTTATTCAAGAATGGGCAACCGGTTGCAATATAGTCGTCTTGCTCGTTGTTCACTTCGCAATACTCCTTATTGCGCCCAGGGCTTATTGTTCGCTGTTTCTGCCACCGGCAGCGCTCACAAACGCCCACCCCTCCTTTTTGCTAAAGCAAAAAAGAGGGATAGGCTTCGCAACACTTTTACATACCGGCGAATACTTATCTTTAATGTTTGGAAGCGAAGCTTCCCCGACGTTCCTCACTCCACACTCCACACTTCGCACTTTGCACTTCGCATTCCACACTAAAAAAACACCACCTGTAAAAAGTATACAAGTAGTGTTAATTATTTATTCTTATATAAATTTATTCAGCGATTAAAAAATCATCCTCAAGGGTGTCTATACCATAGCCTTCGTCCTTCATAATATTACGTGCTTTGGCAAGTGTTTTTACGTTACGGTCTAAAACCTTTTGCTCCTCGTCACCCTTTTTTCCATAGTAAACTGTAACGCTTACAAGCATAATAAGGTTAAACAGAAATTGGAAAACACACAAAATCTGCGAAATATTGTTATTAGAGAAAACCTGTGTAAGCACATCTCCGAAAGCATTTACATTGTATTTCCCTACAGCGTAATTTAAAAACTTAAAGCCATTGTAGCAAATACTTATTAAAAGAGAAACAAGCTGAGGAAGCATAAGCTTTAAGTTTCCCTTATCCCTTATAATATACCAAAGAGAAAGGCTGCCGAAAAGGAAACCATAAGAGCCTACAGTCGCCAACAGACTCATTCCTAAACGGGCAACAATACCTGCTGTGGTATCAGCAGGAAGCGACATAGCTGCTGTTTCGGGAATACCCTTTACATATCTTAAAACAAAGCAGAAAAACAAAAGTAATTTAAAGAAGCCCAAAACCCTTTTATATTTTCTGTTGTGGTTTCGTTTATGACCTACAGCTTCACCGTTAAAAGCTACGTAGCCCATTACCAGAACAACATACAAGCAAAGGTTTGAAAAGCTTGTTCCCCACCTAGCAATATCACCATTGGCTGTAAAAGAACCTACTGCCACTAAGGTATTTGCCAACAGCAGCATACCTGCCAAAACAGATAAAATTTTAGCCGAATTAGATAAATAAGTTGATTTTGCCATAGTAGCACCCTTCTGTTTTCTGTAAAAAATCGGCGACACAATGTGTCGCCGATAGATTTATTAAAGTTCTTTTTTCTGTTCGCCAACAGATAACTGCTCTTTTGCAAGCTTTTCAATATCCTCTTTATTACCGGACATTGCAAGCTTACCTGCTTCTTCACGACGAGCAAGAAGCTCTGCGTACATACGCTCTCTCTTTTCACCACTAAGGTCATAGAAGAGAATGGGGATGATACCCAAAAGACCTGTAACTGTAGGAATAATTGTTGCCATTGCGAAAAGACCAAACTTGGTATTGTCAGTCTGTGCTTCGCCCCTTGTGTAAGAAGAAATATCGTAACCGATAAGCTTTTTAAGCTGAAGGGAAAGAGCAGAGTTTGCAATACTTGCAAGCTTCTTTGTAAGGTCACGTGCAACGGAGGTCATAGCCTCTGTACGGTAACCGTTCTTCCATTCACAGTAGTCCATAGACTCGTTATACATTTCACTGGGAATAACTCGACGAACGCCCCAGAATACCATATAAATGGCTTCCTTGATTGCCATAACGAAGAACATAGGCAATACCTTCTTGTAAATACCGTTATGCTTACCACCTATCATACCAACAAGGAATACAGGGATATCAAGCAACGGCTGGCTCTTTGTACCAAGGAGATAGAGTGCCTTTGTAGAGAACTTTCTTCTGAACCAAGGAACAAGTGAGAATGAGAAGGGGTTAATGATAGCACCTGGGATACCGGCAACCATTGTCATTGATGCGAAGTTAAGAACGTCAATGTAGTAGTCATTGATACTACCACCAACACTGAAGTTGGAAAGTGTTTCTGAAAGTGTAAGCAACAAGATAGGCTTGTTGTTAACAACAGATTTCAAGCTCTGCACAATGCTGGGTGTTTCAACAGACTGAAGAACACGCTCACGGGTCATAACGCAGAAAATAAGGGAAGCAACACCACTTACAATAGCAGTAAAGTTACCCATAAACATAAAGGTTGAGGTATACGAAAGGTTAATAACCTTGTTACCGATAAGGTCGATTAAAACTGTAAGAATCTGCTGGGGAAGCTTTTCACCCAATAGACCCGAAAAGAACTCGGCAACGGTAATTAATCGGGTACGGTCAACAGGGTGTGGCGTAATGGTTGCCAGCATACCTGTTTTTGCAATAGCACGGAAGGTACCGGCACCCTCACGGACAATAGCAAGAAGGAAATATGTAATAAACTTTGTCATATCCCTTGCGCCTTTTCCCTTGAAGAACATGGGAAGGAGCCAATAGAAGCAAGTACCCAATGTACCGGGAATACCCAAACCAACAAGATAAGGCTTGAATTTACCCCAACGTGTACGGGTCTTTTCAACGATTGCCGCTGTAAAGATATCGTTGATAACATCCCAGAAGCCGTTGAAAACACTAACGATTGTCTGGTAGTCAAGGTCGATTTGAAGAATACTTGTGATGAAACGGTCGTTAAAAGAGTCGATATTGAAGCTCTGGCACATATCGTAAACAACATACCAGATTGTTTCCTTCATACCAACATATCTTCTGTTTTCGTAGACGTACTCACGGGAAGCAGCGTCTATTTCCGGCGTTTCAACAACAGTGGTTTTTTCGTCTGCCAAAAGATACACCTCCGTAGATTTTGTGGTAAAGCACAATGACATACTTTAACACACTACTAATAGAGCAAGTATACCACAGTTACTTTAATTTTTCAACCGATAAAGCAATTTTAACCATTGTAATAAATATCAAAATAAACACAAATTTGTTGTGCAAAATGCCAGTTAGTAAAAAAGCAGATAGCTGTTAGCTAATTGCTGTCTGCTAACGGCTATCTGCTTTTTTTAAAGTATTTTGCCCAGGAAAGATTTAAGTCTTTCACATTTGGGATTGTCGAAAATTTCTTCGGGAGTGCCATCCTCCTGAATAATACCCTCATCCATAAAGATTACACGGGTTGCAACCTCTCTTGCAAAGCCCATTTCGTGGGTAACAACAACCATTGTCATACCCTCGGCTGCAAGCTCCTTCATAACATCAAGAACCTCGCCTACCATTTCGGGGTCAAGGGCTGATGTAGGCTCGTCAAAGAGCATTACATCAGGCTCCATACAAAGGGCACGGACAATAGCAACCCTTTGCTTCTGACCACCTGAAAGCTGACTTGGATAAGCAGCCGCCCTGTCTTTAAGACCAACTCTGTCAAGAAGCTCAAGCGCCTTTGCCTCTGCCTCTGATTTACTCTTTTTGAGAACCTGAGTGGGAGCAATCGTCATATTTTTAAGAATGTTCATATTGGAGAAAAGGTTGAAGTGCTGGAACACCATTCCCATTTTCTGTCGGTGAACATTAATATTAACCTTTTTATCTGTAATGTCAACACCATTAAATAAAATCTGTCCCGAAGAAGGAAGCTCTAAAAGGTTAAGTGAGCGAAGCAGAGTTGATTTACCACTACCGGACGGACCTATTATTACCACAACCTCGCCTTTTCCTATATTCAAATTCACACCGTCAAGAGCCTTTACCTCGCCATTAGCATAGTGTTTTTTTAAATCCTTAACCTGAATAATGTTATCGTTCATTATGGCGAAGCCTCCTCTCTATTACGCTGAATACTTTGGTAAGTACAATAACCGTTACAAGATAAATAATTGCAACTGCTATAAGTGGCATAAACGCTTCAAAGGTACGGCCTCTGATAAGGTCGCCTGCCTTTGTAAGGTCCATAATACCTACGTAACCTGCAACAGATGTTTCCTTCAGCAAAGCTATAACCTCATTAAGAAGTGTAGGGAGTGTTGCCTTTATTGTTTGGGGAAGAACAATATATATCATAGTCTGCACATAGTTAAAGCCAAGGCTTCTGCCTGCCTCAAACTGACCGTTATCAATTGACATAATACCGCCCCTGAAAATTTCTGCTACATAGGCAGCAGAGTTGAAGCCGAACGCAACTATTGCAACAAGAATATCGTTGTCCTGAGAAACAAGAATAACAAAATACCACAGCATAAGCTGAACAACCACGGGGATACCACGTATAACGGTAATATATACCTTGGCAATACCGTTCAAAGCCTTGAGAAGCACATAGCCTGCACCACCCTTGAGCTTGAGTGCTTCCTCGTTTTTGTCATATGATGAACGCACAGCTGCAAGCACAATACCAAAAAACAGACCTATAACTATAGCAAGAACTGTAATTATTATTGAGTTAATAAAGCCCTCCACGAGCCATTCCCAACGATTATCATCTACAAAACAAAGAATAAAAACATCCTTCATTTCAAGAAACCATAATTCCAGAGATTTCAAAAAATCCACTCCTAATACCACAAAATACGAGGACGGATTACCGCCCTCGTACCAGATTGTTTAAATAAACTTATTCTGCAGGGATATACTTATTGATAATTTCATCAAGCTTGCCCTCATCCTTGAGCTCAGCAAGAGCATTGTTTACCTTGGTGAGAAGCTCTGTATTTTCTTTAGCAATAGCAATTGCATAATCTTCTTTTGTCCACTCACCATCAAGAATTGTAAGACCTTCGTTAGCAGCTACGAAAGCTTTTGCGGGCTCGTTGTCAATAATAACTGCCTGAACCTTACCTGTTTTAAGAGCCTGAACTGCGTCTGCACCTGTTTTGTAACGGATAACATTTTCTTTACCATAGCCACCATTTTCAGCTGTATCGGAAGCGTAGATATCACCTGTAGTATCCTGCTGAACGCCGAACTTCATTGAACCGTCGCCTTTAAGGTCATCAAGAGATTTGATAGCTGAGCCTTCTGCTACGATAACAACCTGAATACCGGTTGCGTAAGATGTTGAGAAATTAACGCTTTCAAGTCTTTCATCAGTAACTGTCATACCTGCAATACCCATATCGAATTTACCTGACTGAACGCCACCGATGATGGAGCCGAACTCTACATCCTTGATTTCAAGGGTCATATCAAGCTTGTCAGCAATAGCCTGTGCGATTTCGATATCGATACCTGCATAAGCATCGCCCTCTTTGTATTCATAGGGAGGGAATGCAGCATTTGTAGCCATTGTAAGAACAGCCTTGGAAGCCTCTGTTGTGTCATCCTTGGTTGTGTCAACATCACCATTTCCACCACAAGCTGCAAAGCAAGCGATCATAGCAATAACAAGAACGATGGAAGCAACTTTTAAAAACTTTTTCATTTTAAAAACCTCACATTTTAATTTTTGTGGTAGTCGAAGCATACGCCCCTTCTCCCACTTGTGAGTGGATTATACAACTATTTAATAGAAAATGCAATAAATTTTCGGAAATTAATTCACAGTATTCAGTTTTTTATGTATATTTTTACGATTATGCAGTTTTTTAATAAATTATATACATTTTTGGTATATACAAAAACAAGAAAATGATATATAATTGAAATGTCCCGGGGGCGCTTCCCCTCACTTTGCGCTTTGCACTTTGCATTTTGCGTTTATATACAGGAGAAAACTATGAAAAAGCTTTTATCTTTAACAATAGCATTACTTTTAATAATAGCTTGCGTTCCCGTTGCAACAGCCTTGAACTACAACGGCTTTGTTTATGTGGACAACGGTGACGGAACCTGTAGCATTACGGGCTACAACGATTTTTATGCAGAGGACGTTGTTATCCCCTCTACCATAAACGATTTAACCGTTGTTTCCGTTACAGGCTTTCGCCAGAAAAATTCAATACGGTATGTAAGCATCCCTGAAACTGTACAGGTAATTGGAGATATGGCATTCTACAACTGCAAAAAGCTTTATTCGGTTGCTATAGGTACAGGGGTTAAAACTATCGGCTCAAAGGCATTTAACGGATGTGTGGAATTAACAAGTGTAAACATCCGTAATGTAGAGGTTTTAGGCGATTATGCCTTTTATGGTTGTTCAAAGCTTGACTGGTTCAGCTGTGGTACAGCCCTGAAGCACATAGGCAACCGTGCTTTTTGGAGTGCAAAAAAGCTTAGCTATTTAAAGCTTTCCCCCACCCTTGAAACCATTGGCGATTATGCTTTTGCTAATTGTGAGCTGTTGCCCTCTCTGGTTTTTCCGGACTCATTAAAGTCCATAGGCACCAGTGCCTTCAGCAACTGTATTGCCATAGAAACTGTCACCTTTGGTACAGGTGAGCTTACTATAGGCGCTTATGCTTTTGAAAACTGCACCCTGCTGACAGAGGTAACAATTCCCGAAAATGTAGCTTCAATCGGCAGAAATGCCTTCGCCTTCCGTGAGCCTGACAGCACAGCCTTTACCCATACAGTTAAAATTAATTGTCATTTAGGCTCTGCAGGTGTAGATTACAGTGTAAAGAACAATGCCCCTGTTTATATAATTGAGCTTGACCGAACAATTAATTCCTTCGGGGATATTGACGGTGATAACAATGTAACAACCCTGGACGCAAGAAAGGCTTTAAGACTTGCTTCGGGAATGGACACCACCGTTACCGATGAAATGCTGCTTTTAGGTGACCTTAACCAGAACGGATTTTTTGACCTTGAGGATGCAGACATTATACTTGCAAGGGCTGCAGGAATTTAATTCTTTTTAACTATAAAACCGTCAAAACCTGCTTTTTTCAACTGTTTAATATATTTTTCGGCATTCTTTTTAACACGGAAGGAACCCACCTGAACTGTATACAACGCTTCGTCCTCGGACGGGGCGTGTTCTTTTTTTTGTTTATCCTCCCCCACAAGGCTTACACCGTAATAATCACAAATGCCCTTGGCTATTGCTTCGCCTATTTGCTTTGTATTCCTTCTTATGAAATCAGAGCCTGTTTTGGTGTCGTGAAACTCACATTCACAGTAAAGTGTAATACCCTTAGCAGAATTTATTTCATAGAAACCGGGCTTTTCAACAAGCCCTTCTGCACTCTTACCGGGAGTCAGGGGTGCAAGTCTGTCTAAAACAGCCTGCCCCACCTTTTTGCGCTCCCCCGAAAGATTATAAAGAAGAATCTGCGTGCCACCTGTTACATTGTGCTTGGCAGTTGCGTTTGTATGAATAGCTACGTGCAAAGCTGCACCGAAAAGGTTGCTTTCTCTTACTCTGACATACATATCGTCATTATAAGTACATTTAACGGAAAAGCCTTTCTTTTCAAGGTAATCAACACAGGCCTTGGCAATTTTATGGCATTGCTCTTTTTCATTGGTGTTTCCCGTTGCATAAGTATTTCCAGCCTGATTACTTGGTGAAATATAGATTTTTTTATTCATTTTTCGCCTCCTCGGTGATTCTTACATCATAGTCTGTGCAATAGGTCATAGCTCTTTCGCTGTCAGAAAAGCCCTCGGTAGTAGGGTCAACAAGTACCCCTGCCAACGCAAGAATATTAATTCCCATTGTAATAAGCTCTGCTGTTTCGCTTTCACTGACAGGTGTAGTAATGCCAAACATACCTAAAAGCTGGTAAACAAAGGCTATAACAAGCCCTGAAAGGGATAAAAGAAATACCCTGTTATTAAATCTTGCTTTCAAATTCAATTTCATTATTCATACTCCTCCGTTATCTATTTTATTTTCACTTGGCAGAAAGGTTAAAAGCTCCTCATATTTATGCTTAACTTCTCCGTTACCACCGTATTTTATGTACTTTTCCCCTGCTGCAATACGCTCAGAGAGGGGCATTTCGTGGGACATAATGGTAAGCCTTTTAATAGATAAGTAGTTATCAAGGTTGTGTTCACTCTGCTCCTCTACCCACTTTTCCCACTTACGAATAAATTTGTATACTTTTATTGCAGTTGCAATAATAACGCCCAGAGCAGTAAGCACAGATGCAACGAGAAGTATTTTATCAGCCATCAGAATCACCTACCCTTCTGCATCAGCTTGTCACACCGTAATATTCCGTACAACAATATTTTTAATATACAAGGTGCCTGCTACACCATCTCTTAAACAAGCTGTATCTAAAACCACATATCCGTTAAAGTCTTCAGTTGCCTGATAAGTAACCGAATATTTTTTATAATCCTCTCCTGCAGGGTTATTCATAACAGCACCTGCAAGTGCTTTATACCATTGTGTCTGACTGCTTGTTATGATAATTTCCTTCGCAAAGGAAATAAATGGTACACCGGGTTCAGCATACGCTTGGTACACCAGGTTTTCAATTTTATACTCCAACGAAAACTCATAGGTTTTACCTTTCTCAAGGGAAATCGGATAATACGCATATTCGTAGCCATCCGTACCACTATAAGTAACCTTGTTTTCGGTTGTGTTGGCATCATAATTAACAAGCTGAAAGTTCTTTTCCTGAACACTATTTTTGTACCAATGGTTTAAATCTGATGCTACCAAACTAACACAAGGTGTGCCCTCCAAAGTCACATTCTCTGTTGGCGCATAGGGAAAGCTAACCTTTCTCCCATCAAAAAACCACTCATAAGAAACACCAATAGCATCCACTATGCTGACAGGGATATTAACTGAATTACCACTCTTTACAGAAACAATTTCCACTGCTTCTCCGTCAACCGTGAAGGTTACAGTGTGGTCAAGCGACTCTATACCATTCAAGTTTTTAACCTCTGCAATGCCCTGCATTATTTCGTAGGTGGTGGCATTTTCAGAAACATTAACACCCTTTTCCCTAAGGTTAGAAACACCTAAAGCGTTGGTCTTTTCTATCTGTGCTTTCAACTCTTTAAGGCTTGACATTACTGAGCACCTCCTACCAATGCAGAAATTGCGTCAACATCCCCCTGCAATTCGGTTTTAAGGCTTTCAAGGGCTGTTTTTGTTGCAAATTTTTCATTGTGTTCTTCGTTGATAATTCCAAACAAATCATTGATACCCATAAGCATCTCATTTATACCCTTGGCAGAATAGAATTGGTACTCATTAGCATTCTCCTTAAATTCAGAAAGAGTGTTTTCACCAAAAAGCTCTCTCCAATAACCTTGAAGCATTCTGCAATAGGTTTCATAATCAAAAACCTCGGGGATAATTTCCTCATTTACATCGTCACAATAGGAGCCCTTGTCAACAAAAAACATTGTAGGCCTTGGTGAATACATCAATTCCATTTCATCACCGTTTTTTCTGTAGGCATACACACCGAAAATACAGTTACCGTTTTTAAGCGCAGGAATAATACACTTACCGTCAGTCAGGGGAACGGGAATACCATTAAAAATAGCTGTTACACTAAGTCCATCAAAGCTTTTAGGCAAAACGAAATCGCATCTGTTAATGCAGTACTCGCCCTCAATAATTGAGTCAAGCTCGGTTATAAAAACCTGTTTTTCTGTAACCTTTACTCTCATTGCGCTCCCTCCTTATTCCTTGTACTTTTTATACATACCCTTGAGATATTTTTTATATGTATTGTATTTTTTCTTTACCGAATCGTGAGCTCTGTATTCTGCTTCGGTCATAATACCCGAGTAGCCTGTTGCAAGGTAAAACTCCTCGTAGGATTCAGGGTAATTGATTGTATTACTTGTGTTTTTCTTTTTACTTGAAGAGCTTTTTGCCTGAGAGGTATAATATTTCTGTAAAGAAAGCTGATAATTTCTGTCTGCGTTTGCCTGGTCACGCTGAGCCTCTGCCTTTTTAAAAGCCATTTCTTTTTCAAATTCTTCTCTGTCAAGGGCGTCTGTATATTCCTTAAAGGCGTAATCTCTGTCATTTTCCCAGGCATCAACAGTCTGCAAAAATTGTTCATATTCTGCATCTGACATTGAAACGAGCCTATCTAAAAGATATTCTCCGTCCTTGTAATAGCGCTCCAGCCGATCCAGATATTTGTCGTAATCATCACCATCAAGGGAACGCAGAAGCTTAACATCCTCAAAAAGCTTTTCGCCCTCGTCACCGTACTGCTCATAGGCTCTGTCCCTTAAATCAAGAGCTATTCCGTTTAAGTTATTCATATATTCCTGGTACGCCTGATTTCCTGCAGTAACTGCATAGGAATTGGCATATCCACCTGTAAGTGCTGATGCCTGACCCACAGTATCCATCATAGCCTTTTTACCATTCTGTATATAAAGCTCCTTGTACTGATTATAAAGAGGGTCAGCATTCAGGTTGTATGAAAATTTCTCTCTGTTGAGAATATCATTTAAAATCCCCTCAATTTCATCAGAGTATTTATTTTCGTACTCATCGGGGGCATTTTTCTCCCAGCTATTAAGCTTTTTTTCTGCCTTTTTGACAGTATCGCTTTTTTTATAGGTGGGTCTTTTAGCTTGGGTTTTAGTTGTTTTGGTTGTCGTTGTTTTCTTCTTAGCAGATGTCTTTGTATTACCATTGTGGGCAAAAAGACTGCCCCAGGTATTTTCACCCACAATACCATCCACAGAAAGATTATTTTTACTTTGGTAATCTCTTACTGCTGACTGTGTTTTAGCGCCAAACTGACCGTCAACATCAAGCTTGTAGCCTTTTTTATTAAGCTCCTTCTGAAGCTTTTTTACATCATCTCCCGAAGAGCCATATTGTATTGTTTTATATGACATATATTCCTCCTTTATAATTTAGCTGTTAGCAAATAGCTGTTAGCTGTTAGCTATTTGCTATCTGCTATCTGCTATTTGCTATTTGCTATCTGCTATTTGCTATCTGCTATCTGCTATCTGCTATTTGCTTCTATAAGCAAAATAAACGCCACTGACATAAATATAATCTCCGGCAGCAATATCCTTGTCAGCAGTTATTACAAGCTGACCCGTTTCGGCTTTTATGCCACCCCTGGCAATTACATCAGCACCTATATTAATGTTTACCGTTACAGGTGTAAAAAGCGTTGGGACTTTACCTAATGTAGCAATAACGTAGGTAGCACCTGCAGAAAGAGCTTCATCAACGGTAAACCTTAACCTTATAACCACCAGCTCCATACAAGGAAAGTACCTTGCTATCCCCCTTTTTTCGGTAACGAAGAAAGAAGGCTCTGCATCGACACCCTCATAAAGCAAATCACCTTTTACATTCAGGTCCCACGCTACAGTAAGCTGATTTTCGTTTTCTGCATAGCAACCGAAGGCTGCCCCCTTACCACCATTACGAATATTAAACGGAATATCTGCACTGGGAACCAAAGCCTCAACAAAAGTATTATCGGTAGTTATGCTGTCGGTAATTTTAAAAGCCACAATATAAGAGCTGCTGTTAATAAAATTGCCATCACCGAAAACACAGGGATTTTCATTTAACTCATTTTCACCCGAAAAGCTATCGGTGTCGGCTTTTTTATATTTATAAACAATACGGGGAGTATTTTTTCCGTTCAAGGAGCTGTAAACAGCTTGTGTATTCCCGAGAAGATACGTCCCCGACGTGGTTTTATTTCCCTCAGAGTCGCACCTGTAAAGGCTTTTAACTGAAATGGTAGGCGCTGAGTAACTAAGCACATTAATGGTTTCTGTTTTTGTAACGGAAAAGCCTCTGCTGTCCTTTAAGGTAAGGCTTACCTCTATCCCCCCTGCCTTCAATAAATCAAAGGTGGCAGGAATTGTGTTTTTTGAAGAAGTCCCTACCTTTGCAGTCCAGGAAGCAATTTCTGCCCCGTGCTTCAGGCTTACGTTTTCACTCATCAGCTTAATCTGACTTTTGCCTTTAACATATTCCCCTATTTCTGAAGGCACCGAGTTGTCAATTCTTTCTGTAATAAAATCAAACTCAGGTAAGAACTCCGAGTTTTTTGGTATAACCAATTTCAAGCTATAGGACCTTGTACCTAATTTTTTTGTACCCTTGTAGGTGGCAAGGGTTACGGTAATATTGCCACTTTTAGCATTTGTTATTTCCTCTGCCCAGGAAAGCGGAACAGTAAAAACATCCTTCACAATTCCCACAGAAAGGCTGTGGGTAACCGAAGAATCCCCTAGACGCCATTTGATTTTATGGTTAAAATCTGATGATGCGGCACTTATGGTAGCGCCTACGCTTTCTTGGGGATTAAGGCTGGCTTTTGAAAGGGTCAGAGTTGATACACGGGGAATATCCGTACAAGCAAAAGCACCGGTTACAGAACCACCCGACAAACCTGTTCCCCCCATTGTAAAGCTACCTTCAACAGAAAGGGAAAGTGTACCCTCAGAGGTGTGGGCTACATCCCCTGTCCACGTAACCAAAGTAACGGTCACATTATTTCTTGTGTCAATGCTTAAATTTTTGTTAACCCTTTCCTTTCCTGCAACCAAAAGCTTTACTGTATTGGCGCTTTCCGTAAGGTTATATGCAGAGGACGAGTATCCGTCATTTCGTTTTAAAAGAAGCTTTACTGTAACATTGCTTTTATTATCTTCAAGACTTTGTGAGTTTTGTTTCACATTAAGCCATATATCGTACTTACTGCCGGAGCTGCCTGTGCAAGTACCATAAATGTTAATTGCCATTTGACCACATCACCTCCAACCCATTTTCCGAAACATCAAATGTAAAATATCCGTCGGTGGCATTGCCTATTTTAAGGTAATCAAGAATTTCAGCCCTTGTAATATAAAGGTTGCTGCCTGAAATGTACGCTACCTCGGAAAGTCCTTGGTAAAAGGAAAGCCTGTCATTGGTAAAACGGGCTTTTATATTACTGTCACTTCTGCCGATTTCAATACCGTAAACTCCTGCCTCAAGCTCACCACGACGAATATACACATCAAGGGAAGAAACAAGCTCACGGACTTCACCACCAACAGAGCTTAAATCCTCCTGAACACCGGAAAGTCTTTGTGAAAAGCTTTCTGTTATGCCCTCGGTTGTCTGGGAAATCTGCGAGGAAATGCGTTCCTCCAGCTCGCCCATATCGGTTTTTGCTGTGTAAATTCTTTCCACCTGGGACAGAAGCTCCTCAGCCTGAACAGTTAGCTGTGCATTGTTGAGCTTTTTATAATTTTCAAGGTCAGCAGAAATTTCTTCACTTTCCTTTGCCACAGCAGAAACACTGTCTGCTGTCTGCAAAAGCTCGGTGTTCACCTGATTTTTATAATCACCAAATTCGGTTTTAGTAGCAAATTCACCCCGAGCCACCTGCATAAGCGCTTGCTCACTCTGAGAAATTGCAGTGTAATAATCCAGCTCAATTTCCTCTGCTGTCCTTATAATCTGCTGTTTTAATTCCTCGAAACGCTTTTTGCTTTCGTTTTTCAGCTGAATTATGCTTTGCTTTTCTGCCTCTTTATTGGCTTCAATATTCTTTTTGACAGCTTCAATTTCACCGGGAGACTTTTCCCCTAAGGCATAAGAAAGGCTTTCGTTAAGCTCATACAAATAATTTTTCAGCAGAAGAAATCGGCTGTCCGTTGAATATTTCTTTGAAGTAAGATTTGGTACGGACAAATTAAGGTCATACATTCAAATCACTTCCGATTTCAATTTTCCGTGAAAAGCTGAACACCTTAACCTTGCCCTTGCCACTGATTCTTATTTTCAGGTGGTCACACCTGGGCGAAATAAACGGCAAAGAAAATGAGCCTGTTTTTTCAACCTTGAAGCTTAACTGTCTTTCCCATTTTCCGTTTGAATCTATTTGAAAATCGATATTTATTCTTGCACCCTTCTCACCAAATGCACGAATAACAATTCCTGAATAATATTTATTTTCGGGTAAATCCAAGCCCCAAAGACCTGTTTCGCAGGACCAGCTCAAATCTGTTTCCTGAGTCCAGCCGGAAAGCTCACCTGTGAAATTACCGTAAAGGTTTTCTCCGTCTGCAAGACAAAGTCGTATTTCATCGTTCACAACGCCTATAAAATACAGGTTACCGTTGTGGTTAGCAAATTCCCTGATATCAACACCATTCTCCCTGTGCCAGATACCTGTTTTTTCGTCATACACAAAAAGCTGTCTTTCTCCGTTTTTATCCGTCATACAAATGTAGTATTTATTGAACAATGCCCCTGCCACAGCGTTTGTGTAGTAGGCATTTCCTAAGCCTTCGGAAATTTCAACGGGTACACCACCATCAAAAACACATATTCCGTTAGGACTTTTGTAGTAAAGGCTTTCGTTTACAAGGCAAAGGGAGTTGTGTGACCCCTTCTGTACACCACGAATGAAGGAGGTGCTGATAGTATAGGGTGGATTATCTCCGTAGACTTTATGTATGCAATGCTCCTTAAAGAAAATAACATAACCACGAAAAGCAACTGCACCCGTAAATTCACCATCGGAGCCTACTGTAGCAGAGTAGGAATCCGTTGATATGCCCTGAAAGCAATTAAAATTGGTAGGGTCACCTAATTTAGAAGCGTATATCTCGTTTCTTTTAGAATTACAGCCCCAGAGCCTGTTACCACTTTCGCAAACAAAATCCATATCAGGCAGTTTTCTTTCCACCTTAACAGGGGCAGTTTGCTTTATTGTGTTGGGAATTATACCCGTAATGGTAATAAAATCATCACCCTTATCACGAATAATATGGTTACCGTTTAAATCATTATTTTCAAAGCCCGTAATCTCAACGCCGTCATCCACCTTGAAATTTCTGCCAATACCGGGACAGGCAATTCTTACATAGGTCTGAGCAAGCTCCACCCACATTCCAAGGGCTTCGCTGAATTGCTTTAATATATTGGGTGTAACCGAAGTATCAAGCCACAACTCCCCATTTTTTACATCCTCCGGCTCAGCAGAAGAAACAATATAATTTTCATATAATTCACCATCACCCTTAGCCAACGAGCAGGTAACATTTACCCCCTCACCGGATGTAAACTCTGCTTCAAGAGAGCCATAGTCGGTTAAATCGGCTGTGTTAAGGTACACCTTATCGGGAAAAATAAGCACCCTTGCACCCATTGAAACAAACTGTCTGTTTTTTACATTCAAAAAACGAGGTCCCTCAACAGGTTCACCACCATAGTAAAGATAACCAGTGTTGATATACATAATTTTTGATTTTGAAAAAAGCCCGTGAAGCCCGTCGCCACTCACATTGAAATACGCCCTTTTATTTCTGGGTGAAAGCAAAGGAAACTCCTCCCCACCCATATTGGTTTCTTCAAAGAAGCAGTTATCAGGAATTACTGCTTTGTGATTGTATCCACCAAAGCTTGAAATAATTTCCTGTTGCTTTTCCAAATCATATACAGCAGGGTTATACATCATATTCCCCCATTTTCAAATCGGTATTTTCAGGAAGCTTGTCCTGACGGTTAATAAAGTCGTGCATCTCTTTATACATTCTGTTAAACAGCATTGCAGAATTGTTGTAACGAGCAATTTCCCCGTTCATATAATCAAGCTTCATATTCATATAAAGAGTGTAAATTTCAGCATATTCCGAGGGGGCTTTTACTTCAGCCTCTAAAGGAATTTCCTTACCATAGCCTATGTATTGGTTATCCCCTCTGGGCTTTAATATTTCACCCCATATTTTCAAATCAAGCTGCGATATCCAGCGTTTTTTAGTAATAATGGAAACATTGTTTGTTCTTTCACTATCAAAGTTTTCAATAACCTCTGCAAGTGTCATGCCTTCCTCCTTTTGTTAAATAAAAGTATTGCGAAGCTCTATTGAATAAGTTAGGAGTGAGGAATGAGGAATGAGGAATGAGGAATGAGGAATGAGGAGGGTGGAGTGGTGGGGAAGCTTCGCTTCCAAACATTATATTGGGGTTTCATATCTAAAACTAAATACATTAATTAACTTAGTTTTAGGATAAAAGTATTTAGAAAATCAAAGTAATTTCTTCTATAACTTTTACAATTATCGTGCGCAGCACCCGAC
>JAZPXQ010000029.1:0-57092 GCA_045543695.1 Acutalibacteraceae bacterium
AGTGATATTCTATTCGCAAATAACTCGGCTTTAGCCGAATATCACTGCTAAGCAATATCACTTTCGAAGAAAATAAAACTCGCATAAGCGAATAGAACTGAAAAAAGACTTCACAAAAGTGAAGTCTTTTTTCTGGTGGACCAACAGGGACTCGAACCCCGGACCAACCGGTTATGAGCCGGTTGCTCTAACCAACTGAGCTATTGGTCCTTGTTTTTCAACGAATAGAATTATATTAAATTACTTTCGTTTTGTCAAGGTGTTTTATAAATTAAATCAGCAATTTATTTTATTTTTTATCAGCTCAATTAAATAATATTGTATATTTTTGGTGTTTATGATAAAATACGCTCAGTAATTGTTTTTGGTGGGTTTTATGATACAACGTAAATTCAATTTAAAAGTATATTTTTTTATTGCCTTTTTCTGTTTTGTTTTATTTATGGCAGGTAAAGCTGTATATATGCTTCTGAGTGGTGATATTGTCGATGAAAGTGGCGAAACCTTAACCGGTGCACTTGCTGTAATACCAAGTGTTCTTATTATTCTGGTTTGCAG
The DNA here is from genome assembly GCA_045543695.1 of Acutalibacteraceae bacterium. Classification (GTDB taxonomy): domain Bacteria; phylum Bacillota; class Clostridia; order Oscillospirales; family Acutalibacteraceae; genus DTU089. The sequence continues at coordinate 559 of JAZPXQ010000029.1, forward strand.
TACTTATTTAATAACTGTACTTTCGCTTTTGAAAAATGTAATTAAATATAAAGGTAATGCCTTCACAATTGATGATAAAGGTATTCATAACACTTTAACCTTTATAAATTTTTTAGCCTTTGTTTTTGTTGTGCCTATTAAGTTCATTCCTTGGAGTGCAGTCAGCTATGTAGATATGAGTGGTGGCCCAATGTATATTCGGGTAAAGGTCAGAGAATGCAAAATGTCGTTACTTGCAAAGCTGGTTGTAGGTATAAAGGGCTATTCCTTTTGTTACAGCTTTAAAAAAGGGAATCTGAATGAAAGTGAAATTTGTTTCATTATGCAAAATATAGCCCGACAATCTAAATACATTTCTAAAAATGATATATAAATATTGGGAGTTCCTCTTGGAACTCCCTTTTAAGTTTAATCACCACAAGCCGCAAAGCATCTTGTTAGGCAAGCAAGTGCTGTTAAAATCAGTATAAAGAAGAAAATAAAAGCACCATAAACAATGGCGCCGATAACACTTATTCCACCGAAATCCACAGCAAGAAGAACTAGTGCAGTTAAAATTGTTCCCAATGCACCGATTTGCAAGGTTGATAATGCTCTGCAAATGCAACAACCCTCTTTTCTTTCAGGTTCACCTGTGAAAGCTGCAACCAAAAATGCTACAACCAGAAGTCCAACAGCGATTCCAAAGCCAATCCAGGCAAAAAGGGGTAAAATTGTTATTGTGCCTGTAATGTTGAGAACAAGCGCAACAATACCTGCAACAAGACTTGCAATAAGACCTGAAACAGTGCAGCCTATTTTGCAATTGCAATTGAAAAATCCCATAATATCACCTCCGATATCAGTATATGTCCAAGCATTAATAATGTTATTGAAGATAGCGGAATAGTGTGTTACAATTATTTTAATAATTTTTCCACGATTAGTAGACATATTCTACTGCTTGTGAGTTTCAATTTTTCTCTATTTATAGCAGAATGGAAGCACAAAGGAGGTTATATTATGGAGAAAAAGTCAATGGGCAGTTTCCTTGCCGCTTTAAGAAAAGCAAACGGAATGACGCAGCAGGAGGTTGCTGACAAGCTTAATGTTTCCAATAAAACTGTAAGCAAATGGGAACGTGATGAGGGTTGTCCTGAAATTATGATGCTACCTGCAATTTCCGAGCTTTATTCTGTTACTGTTGATGAAATACTTCGTGGTGAAAGAATTACAAAAGAAGAAAACACCGAAGAGAAAGACACTAAAAACGAAAAGCAAATAAAATATTTAATTGAAAGAGCTACCACAAGGTTCAAAAATTTTTCAATCATTTCGGTTGTTTTAGGTGTAGCAGCTGTGTTATTGGCATTCACAATCGGTGATATGATTTATGATTTTAAATTTCTATGGGTTGGACTTTTAATTGCTCTGCTTTTAGCTTCGGCTTCAGTTATTGTTATAGCAATTGCAGTAAATAATCTTCTTTCGGGGCTTAATGACGAAGAAATTGTTAACAATGATATTCTTCAAGAGACAAAAAAGAATTGTATAAAATATATTTCAATAATAATCTTTCTGACTATCTTAGTTTTTTGCGGGATTATATTAAATGTTGTTTATTCGGGAGTAAGTTTCGGTTTTGTTGGTCTTCCGGCATTTTTAGTTGTTGCAGGTGTTCCAACTTATTTTGTAAGCTCAAAATTAAATAAAAAATGGGGGATTGAAGAACCGGAGCTTTCACCCGAGCTGAAAAAATACAGAAAAAAGCATATAAAAATCACTTCTGTAATTATTGCAGTTTCCATCGTTCTTTCTTTCCTTTTGCCATTCGTTTCTGTTGTGGTAGAAAACCTCGTTCCGAACAAAACAGGCTTTTGCTTCCTTGCCGGTGTCGACTACCAATATGAAACTGTTGAAGAAGCGCAAAATGAATACAATAAATTGAAAGGCTTTATTACCAAAAACAAAAAGCTTTACAATGTGGTAAGCAGCGATTACGAAAATTACGTTTTGGTTGTTGAGGAAATACTTGTTGATTTTGAAGAAACTGAAAAAGGATATGAAGCAGTTTCGTATTATTTACAAACCAACGAATATGAAACAATGTATTTTGATTCGTTAAAGGAAATGGAGAATTTTGAATACGAAAACTGTTGGAATGATAACGAGTCTATAGACATAGGCTCCCTTCAGGAAAGAGTTGTTTTTGACGATGAAACATATACTGTCAACTATGCTTTTGAAAGCTCAAACAACTTATCTCAGGCGTTAGATATTCTTCCTGTATTTTTAATATGTGGCTCTTGTGTTTGTATTGCAGCATTCGGCATTTCTGTGGGCATTTATTTCAAAAATAAGAAGAAAACCTAAAAAAAAGGATTGTAAGTTTTTACGCTTACAATCCTAATTTTTATTCTATAACGATATATTCACAAACATTTAATGTTACTGTTCCGTTGACGGTATTGCCGTTAATAATATCTTTATATTCTCTGTCAAGAACAATCTCTTTTTCAGTATCTGCAAAGTTCATAACAAAAACTGTTTTACCACGTTTTCTTATGCTTATTCCAGCTTCTGCTTTAATAGCAGTATCGGGGATAATATTATGCTCGTTAATAAGAGTATTGCAGAAATCCTCGAAGAAATCTCCGGCATTTGCAAATGCTGAATAGTATGCTTTACCTTCACCGTAGCTGTTAACAGTAACAGCAGGGGAGTCAGCATAAAAATCAGCTTTGTAGGTTGCTAACACATGGGCACCTTTTGCGTGAAGAATATCACAGAAATTAATTGCGTCATAATTTTTGCCATTGTATTCAACTATATTCTTCATACCCTCGGGGAGGGAATCTGTTTCCTCAACCCATATACCGAATACATCCTTCAACTCATTACCGGGGAAGCCACCAAGAAAGCAAAGGTCATCCTTGTCAACAATACCTGAAAGGTATGTTGTAACAAAATTGCCACCGTTTTTAACATAGCTTTCAATTCTTTCTATTGTACCGGCTTTGAGCATATAAAGGAAGGGTGCAATAACAAGGTCATATTTGTTGTAGTCGTCATCCATTGCAATTATATCAACAGAAATGCCTTTTTTCCAAAAGGGAGCGTACCATTTAGTACATTCGTGGTAATAATCTCTTTTTAGATTATTGTAGCCGCAGAAGGATTTTACTGCCCATCCGTTTTCCCAGTCGCATATAATTGCAACCTTAGAATTGCAATGCTCACCAACAACACCGGAAAGCTTTTCCAGATTTTCACCCAGCTTTGAAACCTCCCTGAAAACTCTTGTGTTTTCGTGTCCGCAATGGTCAACAACTGCTCCGTGGAATTTTTCGTGTCCGCCTCTGCTTTTTCTCCATTGGAAGTACTGAACACTGTCAGCTCCGTGAGCAACTGCCTGAATGGCAGAAAGAGCCTGTCTGTTGGGTTTAGGGAGCTTATTAACATCGTGCCAGTTAACAAGTGAGGGTGTGCTTTCCATCATAAAGAAGGGTTTACCGTCACCCATTGTTCTGAAGGCATCGTGAACGAAAGCAGTATCAAGGGCTTCGTTAATGTTATTGCCTTTATCCCAGGCAGGGTAGTTGTCCCAGGAAACCAAATCAAGCCTCTTCGCAAAATCCTGGTAATTTATTCCGTCATACATCTTCATAAAGTTAGTTGTAATGGGAATATTGGGGGTAATTTCACGAAGTGGTGCAATTTCATTTTCAAAGAATGAAATATGGCTTTCGGAAACAAAGCGCTTCCAGGCAAGCTTCATTGCACTTACGTGGTTTTCACCACGGAATTTAGGGGAGTTAATCTGGCTCCAATCTGTAACCTGATGACTCCAGAAGCCATTCCACCATTTGAAATTCAGCTCATCAAGGCTGTTGTGGTATTCTTTTTTCAGCCATTCTCTGAAAGCCTGCTGACAAAGCTCACAATGACATTCACCACAGTATTCGTTGGAAATGTGCCACATTTTAACAGCCGGATGGTCCTTGTATCTTTCTGCAAGTAAACGGTTGATGTTACGAACCTTTTCACGGTAAACGGGTGAGGTTAAGCAATGGTTGTGACGAACACCATATTCGTTACGGATGCCACTTTCTTCAACTCTTAAAACCTCGGGGTATTTCTGTGCAAGCCAGTTAGGACGGGCACCCGACGGTGTTGCAAGAATAACAGCCTTACCGTTTTCGTGCAACATATCAAGGAGCTTATCCATCCATTCAAATTTATAAACTCCTTCTTCCGGCTCTAACATTCCCCAGGCAAAAATGCCGACGGTTGCGCTGTTAACGTGAGCCAGGTTCATCAGTCGCATATCCTCGTCCCATATTTCAGGGGTGTCAATCCACTGGTCAGGGTTGTAGTCGCCACCGTGAATTATATGGTCAAAAATTGAGTCTTTCATAGTAACACCTATTAAGCTAATTTCATAAACATCTCAAGTATTCTCTTTACGCAAAGCTCCAGGTCAGCCCTTGTTAATTCACCAGTGTCAAGAGCAGCTTTAAGGTCTTCGGGGTAACCACAGTGCATTTTCATATCGTTACCTGCCTTAACCTCTTTTACAGGGTCATTTTTAACACCCCAGTCAGTAACAACCATACCCTTAAAGCCCCATTCATCACGAAGAATACCTGTAAGAAGCTCGTAGCTTTCAGAGGTGTGCTGGCCGTTAATAAGGTTATACGAGCTCATTACAGTCCAGGGGTCACTTTCTTTTACAGCAATTTCAAAGCCTCTGAGATATATTTCTCTTAAAGCTCGTTCGGAAACTCTTGAATCACTTGCAAAACGGTTTGCTTCCTTGTTGTTACAAGCAAAGTGCTTGATTGAAACTGCAACCTTCTGTGACTGAACACCTCTTGTCACTGCTGCTGCAAATTTACCTGCAATTAACGGATCCTCTGAATAATATTCAAAGTTTCTTCCACACATAGGGTCACGGTGAATGTTAAGAGCAGGGGAAAGCCATACACCAAGGTTGTTTTCACGGATTTCGGCGCCACCACCAACGCCAACCTCAAAGGCTAAATCGGGATTCCAGCTACAAGCAAGAAGTGTAGCGCAGGGCCAGGCTGTTGTGGGAATGCCTGTTTCTGTGTTAAGTCGTAAACCGGCAGGACCGTCTGCTGTAGGAACAGCAGGAACAGAAAGTCTTTCCAAGCCACCAAAGCAGCCCGTGTTACAAACACCTGTTGGTCCGTGACCACCTACAAAGTCCATAAGCTCTGCATCTGTGAATTGCTTTAAAAATTCATCAAGTGTTATTTCTTCGCCAACCTTGTCAAAGGGGACAACAGTTTCAGGTGCCTTTGCAGTTGTAGGCTCGTTTATACCATAAAGGTATGTCGGTTCACTTTGAGGTAATTCCTCGTAAGTACCGTTTGCTAACAATCTTTTGGCAAGCTTAAAGGGCTTGCACCAATCGGAAAGCTGTTTTACTACTGTGTTTTCTGTAACAACATATTCAAAATCAAGCTTTTCATTATCTCTTACAGAAGTGCCAAGGTAGAAGCTGTATGTGCCTTTTTCAAGAATAAGAGCTGATTTCTGTACCTTTCCCAAATCATCAAAGCTTGCCATATCGTTGATATTAAAGCTTATAACAATAGTTTCTGCTTCATTGGGGGTAAGGAGCTTAGTTTTCTTGAATGCGCAAAGCTCCTTTGAGGGCTTGCCAAGTAAGCCCTGAGGTGCGCTGTAATAAAGCTGAACAACCTCTTTACCTGCTACATTACCTGTGTTTTTAACATTAACTACTGCAACAATATTACCGTCGCTTTCGCAACAAACCTTACTGCTCAATTCAAAGCTTGTGTAAGAGAGTCCGAATCCGAAGGGGTAGCGCACATTATCCTTTGCTCCGGGGATTGTTTCAAAATATCTGTAGCCAACATAAATATCATCGGAATAATCAACGTGGTCAAAGCATTCCCAGAAATCCTCTTTACAGGGATAGCAATCATAAGATTTAGCGATTGTATCAACCATTTTACCACTGGGGTTAACATCGCCACAAAGCAGGTCTGCTATAGCAAGACCACCCTCCATACCACCTTGCCAACCAAAAAGAATACCCTGAACCTTTTCGTTTTCTGCAAAGTATTCGCAGTCGATTGTTGCGCCGGAGTTAATAACTATAACAACCTTTTTGAAAAGCTTTGTTAATTTGTCAAGAAGGTCTTTTTCCAAATCGGAAAGGTAATAGTCATTACCCTGGGGACGTCTGTCAACACCCTCGGCAGAAAAACGGCTGATAGTGAAAATTGCAGTATCTGCCCATTTTGCTGATTCTTCAATAAGTGCATCGGGAACCTTTGCTTCCACCACGTGCATAGCAGCAAAGGTGTCGTAGGTCATATCGTCACGCTCGGTGCAGAATTCCATATTGTTAACAATATCCCAACGGGCGTTAATCTGTTCTTCTGTAAGAACATTAACGCTTTCTTTTTTTACATATTCCTTATAGAAATCAACAAGTGGCATATAAACAGAAACCTTATCTTCCTTTTCCTTCTGTTCAAAGCCCTGGTAAATGTTACGTATGTAGGGGCAGTTTACATCACCACTGCCACCGCCACCTTTTATGTATTCAATGGTAGCTTTGCCGAAAAGAGCAATTTTTTCACCTTTTTTTAGGGGTAAAGCTTTGTTTTCGTTTTTAAGAAGAACCATACCTTCTGTTGCGGCTCTGTGAGAAAGGTCAATGTGCTTTTTGGAAGCTGTAACACAGCGTCCGTCTTCGCCTAAGGGCAAACAGGGCTGGTATCTGAATCTTGCGTATTTGTCCATAGTTAATCCATCCAATCTTTTTGGTATAGTGTAATTATATTATATTTATAAATTCAGTCAAGACAAATTGCTTTTTTAATAAAAATTTTGTTGTAATTATAAAATTAACGACAACGAGCTCAATAAAGCTGTTGTCGTTAGTCCTTTTAATTATTTTCATTTGGGTATAGCTTATCATTCAAAACCTGTAATCATTTTCTTGAAAGAGCAAAACTACCTATTAGAGGTGGCTGTGAAAAACATATAAGGTTTGTGTTTGTGAGTCGAAAAAATATACATCGTAATATTTGTATTTATAATAAAAATCATCTTCTGTCGACTTATCGTAAATGTAAAAATAATCGGATTTGTCAATTATACCGGTGTCAAAGTTGTAAGTTTTATATTCCTTGTCTTTATGAGGTTTAATCCAATTATTAAAATCGTCTATGTATAACAATAGTTCTGTTTCATCCTCAAGTGTTTGGAGCTTTTTTGCATTTTTGATATTGGCATCGTTAAACTCATACTCTATATACTGCACATAGTCTCTGACTCCTATAAAACAGCTATTGATACACTTATACTCTTCACCTAATGAATAGAGAATTTCTTCTTCCTGTGAAATATTATTTTTATCATAATTTATTGACCAAATTGTGACAAATATGCTCAAAATTGCAAATAAAATTACTGGTACAGATAATGTTAATAAAATTACTTTTATCGCCTTTTTCATTATTTTGTTTTCTCCGATTAATAAATTTAGAGTAATTGTACTTTATATTGTTTGAAACACACAATAATATTTGTTTGTTTCAGTGTCATATAAAAAAATAATCCTATCAGGTGGAATATTGTTGTCAGAATCTGTGACAATTTGATTGTTCTGTTCATCATATATACAAATGTAGCACTTATGGTATTTATATTCATACCCCCAGACCTCATCACAATGTGCCTCGTCAAGCTTATCTATATGTTTAATTGACAGCTCACTCCAGTTTCCGTTTTCTGCTTCTTGAATTATAATTTGTTCTTCTTTATGGCTTAATTTGAAAACATAATAGTCATAAATATCAATCCAATACCAATGGTAAAAACGGTAAGCAGGCTTTGTTGGAGTGTAAACAATATTCAGGTCAGATATGTAGGGGGTAATAAGACCGAAATAATATTTGTATACAGCTACTGCAGTTAAAATCAGCACCAGAATAATTGCAAGTATTCTTAATACTTTTTTATTTCTTTTTGTTTTGGTGGCTGTTTTAGTTTTTCCTTTGATTTGATATATTTTTATAATTTTTCTTATGCTTGTAAACATAAACACACATAAAGCACCGAATATTGCGTACCCGCACCAGACCATAGCAAGAGCACCTGTGAATTCATTACTGCTGAAGGGTGTTGTTTCTATTGGTGGGAAACCCAGGTACAACAAAAAACAGAAGAACAGACACATCAAAGAAATAAACAAGGGGATTAACCGGATATATTTGTTTTTTGCTTTTTTAAAGAAAATAAATTGCAAAACCAAAAACACTACACCTATTGCAATTCCTTTTAAGTGAAAATCCATATATATTACTCCTCGTTACCATCAACATATTCAAGTATATCTCCCGGTTGACAGTCAAGCTCACGGCAAATTGCTGAAAGGGTAGAGAAGCGCACAGCTTTTGCTTTGCCTGTTTTTAATATAGAAAGGTTGGCTTGAGTCAAGCCGATTTTACTTGCAAGCTCGCCTGAGGACATTTTCCTTTTTGCAAGCATTACATCAAGATTTACAATTATAGCCATATATTACACCGTTAAATCGTTTTCGTTTTTTATTTCAGTTCCGTATTCAAATGCGTTTTTGATTATTCTCAGTATCAACCACATAAATCCTGCAGCTGCCGGAATTGGTAAACCTGAAAGAAAGAAGAAACACAAAGGAATTGAAAGCGGAACAACAGATAAACAGGCGTATGAAAGAATTTTAAGATATTTTACTGTTTTTTTCGTGAAGACTTCACCACGCTCCAGGTTATTAAGAAACTTGAATGTGTAAATAAGAGTAACAGCTGCCGATGGTGAGCAAGCATAGAAAACGGTTCTTAAAATTATTGGTCGGTCGCATCTTGTTCCTAATACATCAACGCAATACCAACTAAAAACAAATGGTGCAGCAAATAAAAAGAATATAAAAAATGCTGCTAAAATTATAACTACTACTTTTGTTATTTTTAGTGATTTCTGAAATTCTTTCAATTTAAATCATCTCCTTGAGGGGAATATATCATACAATTTATCGAAAAACAATAAAAAATTATCGTTTGTAATAAAATTGTAATAATTCGAAGAATGAAAAATAAGCTTGACTTTGTCAAAATTTTAACTTGACAACACTTTCTTTATAAACTATTATAATATTGAACATTTATGATGTGAAATTTTGTGAAGGAAGTGTTTTAATGAATCCTCAGTACGAAGCATTGTTTACTCCTTGGAAAATAGGCAATGTTGAAATCAAAAACCGTATCGTTATGTGCCCCATGGGTGGTACATCTCTTTTCGGTTGGTTTGAGCTTGGTGGCTGCCATTTTGACAAGGAAGCAGCTAAGCTTTTCCTTGAAAGAGCAAACAACAATGTAGGTCTTATTATCCCCGGTATTGCCCCCTTGCGTGATACCTTCTGGGGCAAATGGCTCTGGCAGAACCCCAAGATGTTTGATGAGCTTAAAGAATTTATGGATGAAATCCATAAAACCGGTGCAAAGCTCTTTATTCAGCTTACAGCAGGTATGGGTCGTTCCTGGGCTATTACCGAGCTTATTGCACCATTACATAAAAACAAATTCACTCGTGCGCTTATTAAACCTGTTATTGATACATCTCACGAGTTGGCATCTCCCAGTCCTCAAAAATCCCGTTGGGCTCACGATATTGAATGTCCTGAAATGACAGTTGAGCAGATTCACGAAATCATTGAAGCATTTGCAAAAACAGCAAAGCTTTGCCGTGATGCAGGTGTTGACGGTGTTGAGGTTCACGCTGTTCATGAGGGCTACCTTCTTGACCAGTTTGCTATTGAATATTTCAATAAACGTACTGACGAATACGGTGGAAGCTTTGAAAACAGATATCGTTTTGCAGTTGATGTTGTTAAAGCTATTAAAGCTGCTTGTGGCGAGGATTTCCCTGTTTCACTCCGTTACTCTGTTGAATCAAAAATGAAAGACTTCTGCTACGGTGCAATGCCCGGTGAAGAATATACAGAAGTTGGCCGTGCTATGCCCGAATCCGAAAAGGCTGCAAAATACCTTCAGGATGCAGGTTATGATATGCTTAATGCTGACAACGGTACATACGACTCCTGGTACTGGGCACATCCACCAATGTATATGCCCCAGAACTGTAACCTTGATGACGTTGCACACATCAAGAAATTTGTTGATATTCCCGTTGTTTGTGCAGGTAGAATGGAGCCCGATGTTGGTGCTAAAGCAGTTGCAGAAGGCAAAATCGACGGTGTTGGTGTTGCTCGTCAGTTCCTTGCTGACCCCGAATGGATTACAAAGCTTATTGAAGACAGGGTAGAGGAAATCAAACCCTGTATCTGCTGTCACGCAGGTTGCTTCAACTTCTCCTCCTCCAAGGGTCACGCTAATACACAGGATCTTTTCGATACAATGGGTCTTTCCCGTTGTGCTATTAACCCCAGAACAATGCAGTCCAAGAAATATAAAATTGTTCCCGCTAAGAAGAGCAAGAAAATTGCTATCATCGGTGGCGGTATCGGTGGTATGGAAGCTGCTATTGTTTGTGCTCAGCGTGGTCATAAGGTTGACCTTTATGAGAAAACAGACAAGCTCGGTGGTGTATTTATTGCTGCTGCAGCTCCTTCCTATAAAGAAAAGGACCGTGACCTTATTGCTTGGTACAACCGTGAGGTTAAGAAGTATGATGCAATCACAATCCATATGAATACAGAGGTTAAGGATATTGCAGCTCTCGGCGCTGATGAAGTAATTATTGCAACAGGCTCTGTTGCTAATAAGATTCCCGTTAAGGGCGCAGATAAAGCAATTGAAGCTGTTGACTTCCTCCTTGGCAACAAAGAGGTTGGTCAGAATGTTACAGTTGTTGGTGGCGGTCTTACAGGCTGTGAAATCGCTTATGAGCTTTACCTCCAGGGCAAGAAGCCTACAATCATCGAGATGCAGGATGACCTTATCACAACTCCCGGTGTTGCTCTTGCAAACACAAGCTACCTTCGTGACTTCTTCAAGACTAATAAGGTTCCTGTTTACCTTGAAACAAAAACAACTGAAATCACAGATTCAAGCGTAACAGTTATGACAAAAGACGGTAAAACAGAAACAATTCCTGCAGACAGCGTAATTCTTTCTGTTGGTTACAAGCCTGCTCCCATTGCTGAAAAGAGCAAGCACGTTCACATTATCGGTGACGCTCTTAAAGTCGGCAACCTTCGTACAGTTATCTGGAAGGCTTGGGACGTTGCAATGAAGCTGTAATATAACAGTAATAAAATTAATCCGTCCAAGGTAGCTTGGGCGGATTTTTAAAAAGGGTGATATTATAATGATAAATTTACTTGATGAGATTGAAAAATTCATAAAGGAGCTGGAGGGTAAATCTTCTGAGGATTTTAAAGAAATGTTTTCAAGTAAAGATGGGAAGTCTAAGGCAGCATTGTTTGGTGATTTTTTTGCAGTAATTGAAGATGATCTTGCAGCTGCTAAAGCTGCTTCAAAGTCAACAGATTTCAGTGATTTAACAAAGCTTTCAGACGATGCACTTTTTGATTGTTTGCCTGAGCTTCTTTTCGGTGACGAAGATATGAGTGAAGCTAAAAAGACAGCCCATATTGTTTATGAATTTGATATGGAGTTCGGCAATGGTGGTGTTTCTCAATACTTTGCAAACACAAGAGGGGAGCATACCCTTGAGCTTGCAGCAAGCCTTGAAAAAATTGGTGCGACCAAATATGCAAAAGCTTGTGAAGCGTTTATCAAAAAGTATAATATCAAGCCCGGTGATTTTGATGATAGTATAAAGGATTATTTTAAGGTTGCAGAAGGTATGTACCCTTATGATGAGCTTGAGAATGCGATTGAGGAGTTTTATATGAACGACTTGTTGCAGGACTATATTATTAAGTATGTAAGAGAAAATGCAGATTTAATTGTGTAAGGACTTATAGCTGATGAAAATCTATTTTAGTAACAAATCCAAGGATTTAGGTGCAGAAATAATTTTTAATGATAATAGTGTTATAAATGTTTCGGCTGCAGCATCAAAAGAAATTGCTGTTAACGAGGATAGTATCACTTTTTCTGTTAAATACACTCGTGATTTTACCTTTGGGTATCAATTTGTTCCCAGGGCTGATGGGCATTTGAAGGACCAACTTACCGAAAAACTTACTCAAAAAGCAATCAGTTCCATAGGTAATGCCGTTGTTCAAGTGGTGAATACATATAAAGTCAGTGGTTTGAAGGATGGTTCTGTAATTCAGATCAATGACAGAGCACATTATTCTTCGGCTGAGGGAATAGATGCCCTTTTCAATTGTTTTCCTGCCCTTTATTATTTCGGTCAGGCTGAATGTGAAAATGCAGATATTGAGGTTCTGTCTTCTGTTGCTGTTAACAGACCCGGCTTTTTAAGTCTTTATAAATTCATATACAGAACAATAAATTTGCACGGCTTTTTCTTTAATATTTTAAAGTATAAGGTGCAAATTAACAGACAAAGAAAAATATCAAGTCCCAATTACCTTACTATGAAATTCAGAAAGCTTTATGCTTTGCCTTTAAACGAAAGAGAGTATCAGTTTAAGCCATTAACGGTTTTAACGGATAAATTTCTGAATTTTATAAAAGGAAAACTTCCTAAACGAATTTATAACAAACTCGTCAGGAAGTTCAAAAATTATTTTAGTATTAAATAATATCAGCTATAACGGGGTAGTGGTCTGAAGGGAGCTTTCCGTTTATTTTATCGGTTGCAGTTTTTACAGCTGTAACCGATTTTATGTTTTTTACGAATATGAAATCAATCATTTTAGAGCCCTTACCATACCAATGAAAGCTATCAAAGCTGTCTTTCTTATTTGCGATTGTTCTTGCGTCAGAAAAACCATTTGAAAGCATCAGCTTATAAACCTCTGAATCAGGTGTAACATTAAAATCACCGGTTATAATAATCGGAATGTCTTTGAATTTCTTTGCTTTCTCTAAAATTAATTTTGTACCTTCAATTTGAGCTGTTGCTCCTACGTGGTCAAGATGAGTATTAAAAACTACATAAACATTTTCAGTTTCTTTTTCCATTAAAACTGCATAAGAGCAGGTTCTGTTTTCTGCTCCGTCCCAACCAAGGCTTGGTTTTTCTGGTGTTGCCGAAAGCCAAAAATCTTCTTTTTCAAGCAGTTCAAACTTGTGTTTGTTATAAAAAACAGGGGAGTATTCACCTTTTTTGTTGCCGTCATCCTTCCCCACACCAACAAAACCGTATGTATCTTTAAATTGGTTAACTAAATATCTCATCCAGGCATAATGTACCTCTTGCAGACCAAAGGTATCAGGTTCGTATTTTTTTATTATATCTCGCACAAGCTTCTGACGAAATACCCAATGGTTTTCGCCCTTGCCTGCACAAAGTATATTAAAGGTCATTGTTTTCATAATAACACCTCATAAGTTATTGAAATAATTATATAATATAGCTGATTAAAAGACAATAAATTTATTGTCTTTTTTTAATCCTTATGTTATATTTGAATTGGGAAAACGTTCTTATGAAGGTGATAATATTATGGAAGTTGCGTTAATTATTTTTCTTGTTGTAGCCATTATTTTTATTATTGTAATTGTAAAGACACCTATAAAAGATGTGTTGGTAGAAAGTATCAAAATGTTCAAGGATATGTCAGAGCAGAATGAAATATATATGGAAGCAGATATAGAAGAACTTGTAAAGCTTGATGATCACGATTTATATGAAGCAATTGGTGTCAGACTTCTTTCTAAAATAGATGTTGATAAAAACTATGAAATCTCTTTGTCTTCCTTGAATGAATATGAGCAGACTTTTTGGGTTGTTTATGAATTTGATGCTGAAGTTTTGAATGGTGGGCTTTGTCAATACTTTGGTAACACTCGTGGAAGATATTGTGGCAGAATTGTTGATGATTTGAAAAAAATCGGTGCTGGTGATTATGCTTCGTTATACAGTGGCTTTGTAAAAGAAAATAAAATTAATGGTGATGAGTTTGCCAATGATTTGAATGAAGATTGGGAAACCAGCTACAACAAATATTCTTATGAAAGCTTTGATGATGCTTTTAGTAAGCTTTATATGGAAGAAAAGGCACTTGATAGCTATCTTGCAGAATATGTAAGAGCAAATAGTGAATATTTTAAATGATTTTTTACCGCTTTGTCTTTTGATGAAGCGGTTTTCTTTTTATTTGTATTGTCTTTTTTTTATTGTTGTGCTATATTTAATAAGAATATAAAAATATATTAACTTTGGAGTTGATATTATGGATTACAGAAAAGATTTAGTTGAAAATATTTTGCCTTTCTGGCTCAAAAATGCTATTGATTATGAAAATGGTGGTATTTATACCTGCCTTGACCGTGAAGGTAATATTTACGGAACAGATAAAAGCGTTTGGTTCCAAGGCAGAGCCTTATGGGTTTTCAGTAAGGCATATAACCTGATAGATAAAAATGAAGAATACCTTAAAGCAGCAAAAGCTATTTATTCTTTCTTACCTAAATGCACAGATACTGACGGAAGAATGTATTTTACAGTTACAGCAGATGGCAGAGAGCTTCAGAAGAGAAGATATTATTTCTCCGAAACCTTTGCTGCAATCGGTTGTGCAGAGCTTTATAAAGCAACAGGTGACAAGGCTGTTCTTGAAAGTGCAGAAATGTATTTTAATGTAGCCTATGAATGTTTTACAGGTGTTCGTAAAAATCAGCCTAAAATTAACCCTGCAAACATTGATTCAAAAGCCCTTTCACCTGTTATGATTATGCTTTCAACTGCACAGGTGCTTCGTAGCATTGATGGTCTTTGGGACAAATATAATCCACTTTGCAAGGAATGTCTTGACGAGATTCTTCACGGTGGTTATCTCACTGAAAGAGCACTTCTTGAAAGTGTTACTAAGGCAGGGGAGTTTATTGACAGCCCTAATGGCAGAATCGTTAACCCCGGTCATTCTCTTGAGGCTGCCTGGTTTATTATGGCTGAAGGTCTTTTGACTGATAATGAAGAAGCAGTAAATGTTGCAAAGCATATAATTGATATTACTTTACCTTTGGGTATTGATAAAAAGAATGGTGGTATTATTGCCTTTACAGACCTGGAGGGCAAGCCACCCGTTCAGCTTGAATGGGATATGAAGCTCTGGTGGCCTCAGTGTGAAGCTATGATTGCTCTTCGTCTTGCCTATTTACAGTTTAAAGAAGAAAAATACAATGACCTGTATAACGAAATCAAAGAATATTGTGAAAAGTATTTCTGTGATTCTGAATGTGGCGAATGGTACGGTTACCTTCATTATGACAATACAGTTTCCACTACCTTAAAGGGTAATATCTTCAAGGGTCCCTTCCATATTCCAAGACTTTATATGATTATGGCATCTATGGACGAAACAAACGGTATTACCGAATATATGAAATAAGGTTTGATTATGGAATTTAAAGTATATAACGCTCTTCGTGTTTATAATGGCATTGAAGAGCTTGAAAAAGACTGCTACCATCGCTTAACCCATTACCATTGGGAAAGTGACCCACCCTACAGACCTGATACATATTTTAAAATGGGAGTTGTTGGTGATGATTTGGTGGCAAGGCTTCAATGCTATGAAGAAAATCCCAAAGCGGTTTTTGAAAATCGTGATGACCCTGTTTACAGAGATAGCTGCCTTGAATTTTTTGTTGCACCTCTTGAAGAAAGAGAAGAATATATAAATGTTGAAATGAACTCAAAGGGTGTCTTTCTTTGTGAGTTTGGTAAAGGTAAGTATGACAGAGTTTTTGTAAGCTCTTTAACAGAGAGCGCTCCCGAAGTGGAAGCTTTTAAGGGCGAGGATATGAACGGTGCTTTCTGGGGAGTTACGGTTAAATTGACAAAGGATTTTCTTTCAGAGCTATATAAAGTTCCCAAGGAAAAAATTGACTATGCGACAGTTAAAGCCAATTTTTATAAATGTGGTGACGATTGTGCTGTTCAGCATTATCTGGCGTTTTCGCCTGTAACAACATTACCACCCGGTTTTCATAACCCCGAGTGTTTTGCAGTTTTTAAAAAATGAGGTATTTAAGTTTATGAGTATGATAGTTGAAACAAATATTCTTGAAATTATCAAAGCTTTTCCCGATTTTGGTAAATATATCGGTTATAAACCGGTATCTGAAGGGCATATAAATGATACATATATAGTTGAATATGAAATGGAGGATGGCTCTGTTTCACGCTACCTTTTACAGCGAATTAATGTAAATGTTTTCAAAAAGCCTGTTGAGCTTATGGAAAATGTTTGTGGCGTTACATCCTTCCTGAGAGATAAAATCAAAGCAAACGGTGGTGACCCCACAAGAGAGACACTTACAGTTTACCCTGCAAAGGATGGTAAAAACTACTATATGGCTGAAGATGGTGGCTGTTGGAGAGTTTACAACTTCGTTGATAACACTTACACTATCAGTGAAATTACATCTTCTGAGGATTTTAAAAATGCAGCGCTTGCTTTTGGTAATTTTGCAAACCTTCTTGCAGACTATCCAATAGACACACTCTATGACACAATTCCCAATTTCCATAATACACCCTCCCGTTTTAACGATTTGAAAATTGCAGTTGAAAATAACGCTTCAGGCAGAAAAGAAAACGCTTTACCTGAAATTGAATTTGCCTTTGCAAGGGAGAAGGATTGCTCTGTAATTACAGATTTACTCGGAACAGATAAAATCCCTCTTAAAGTTACACATAATGACACTAAGCTTAACAATGTTCTTTTTGATAAAGATACAAAGAAAGGTCTTTGCGTTGTTGACCTTGATACAGTTATGCCCGGCTCTGCGCTTTATGATTTTGGTGATAGTATCCGTTTTGGTGCAAATACTGCAGCCGAGGATGAAAAAGATTTGTCAAAGGTATCCCTAAGCCTTGAGTACTTTAAAGCTTATGTTGACGGGTTCCTTGAAGCAGCAGGGGAAAGTCTTACGGAAACTGAAATTGAGCTGTTACCTTTTGCAGCAAAGCTTCTTACCTTTGAGTGTGGTATGAGATTCCTTGGTGACTATATTAACGGTGACGTTTACTTTAAAATAGAGTACCCTGAACACAATCTTGTAAGAGCAAGAACACAGTTTAAGCTTGTTGAGGATATTGAGGTAAAATATGATGAAATGATGTCGATTGTTGCCGAAATAAAAAATTCAAAAAAATAAAAAAACTTTAAAAAAAGTGTTGACAAATACACTTGAATAGTGTATAGTATCTAACGTTGCGAGTGAGCAACGACATGGGAGCATAGCTCAGCTGGGAGAGCATCTGCCTTACAAGCAGAGGGTCATAGGTTCGAGCCCTATTGTTCCCACCAAGAGGTGGCCCGGTAGTTCAGTTGGTTAGAACGCTAGCCTGTCACGCTAGAGGTCGACGGTTCGAGCCCGTCCCGGGTCGCCACTTTTATTTGCCTCTGTAGCTCAGTTGGTAGAGCAGAGGACTGAAAATCCTCGTGTCGTTGGTTCGATTCCGACCGGAGGCACCATGGATGAGTCGTCCTCACGGCTCATTCATTTTTTATGCGGATGTAGCTCATCTGGTAGAGCGCCACCTTGCCAAGGTGGAGGTAGCGAGTTCGAGCCTCGTCATCCGCTCCAATTTTATATGGCGACATAGCCAAATGGTAAGGCGTGGGTCTGCAACACCCTGATCACCAGTTCAAATCTGGTTGTCGCTTCCAAAAAGAAAGACACGATGAAAATCGTGTCTTTCTTTTTGTGTTTGTGTCCGCAGGACACAACTCCGTTTATCTGCTTCAGCAGATAACTTCATTTGAGCGTAGCTCAACTTCATTCCGTTTGCGGACACAAAACGATGTTACACCTTCTGTGTAAACGATGTTGCGATAAATCGCAAACAGTGTTGTGCTTCGCACAAACGATGTGGGCTTACGCCCAATTATATTGAACTCGGTATAAAAGTATGATATAATCCAATATATAAACGAGGTGATGGCAATGAAAGAAGATAAGCTTTCAGAATTGTCTATGAAATTATCGGTTGATGTTTTAAAGTTAACAAAAGAGCTAAAGGCAAAACACGAAACAATAATTTCAAATCAGATTGGCAGAAGTGCAACAAGTGTTTGTGCCAATATTGCAGAAAGTAAGTACGGACACAGCAGAGCTGATTTCATTGCTAAACTTGAAATCGCTTTGAAAGAAGCCAATGAGACAGGGAAATGGCTTGAGATGCTTTTAAAATCTGAGTATATTGATGAAGCAACATATAAATCAATCAACAAAACTTGTTCTACGATTAGAATATTACTTATTGCTTCTATAAAAACCACTAAAGCAAATCAAAAGAAGTAATTGTAAAGGAGGATATCTATGCTTTTTCAATTATCAAAATCAATGAAAATTTCTGTTTTGCCCGAACAAGAAAAATACTTGTCATCAATGCAGGATATTCAAGAGGCTTGCACAAATGAAAATGTGTTAGCTTTTGATATTTATTTTGATGATTTACTTTTGGGTTTCGTTATGGTGCGAAATTTTGATGAAGGGGCATATTTCCTTTGGGATTACGCAATAGACTACAGATATCAAAAACAAGGTTACGGTGCAACTGCTTTGGCTGAGTTTATATGTTTTATGAAAGAAACATATAATATGATGAAAATGACAACAACATATATCTTTGGCAATTTACACGCTAAACATATTTATGAAAAGATAGGGTTTGTTGAAACGGATATAGTTGATGAAGAAGGTTGTCACGAAGTGAATATGATTTATTTTTGTTGATTAGCTTTAATTTGCAGAAATATATAGTAGATTCTAAAAGGAGACATACTTAATGAAAGATAAGATTAAGTTAATATTAAAGTGGGCAGTAATATTTATTATTTGTTTTGTTGTGATATATTTAATTGTGTTTTTTGGTGGATGGAAATTGTTTGAAAGTGGCGATCCAATTTTGATTGAGGTTGGTGTAGCTTTTGTTTTATCTTTTTTTGTATTTCTTTTCTACGAAATAGTAACGTGCCTTGAAAAACGAGTTAAATCTTTAGAGAACAGATTAGATGAACTTGAAAATAGAAGGTGAGACAAATTCCACTTCGTTTGACAAACCTTTATAGTATAATCGTCGCAAAGGGTGTGACAATATGCTTTCAAAAATTAAGAACTTTTTTAAAAAGAGTGATGCTACTTTTAAAATTCTTGAACCTGATATTGAATTGACGGTGTCTTTTTCGGAGTGTATAAAAAGATTAGAGTGTGCTGGTGTTAAATATGATAAAGTATGTAAAGGTTATATTGTATTTCCTGCTAAGCTGTTTAATGGTCTTGACTTAATGGTTGGTTTACATTATGTAGGTGATTTTGTTGAATATATTGAAATATTCAGACCACTTGGACATTATAACTCACCCGGTTTTAATATTTTGGATTCATTTTCTGAGATACATAACGCAATTGTTGCGTGTTACGGAAACCCTCAGGTAGCTACTCCGGGTATTTTATCAGAGTATCCATCTGAAAAATGGGTAAACAAGAATTTTGTGTTAGAACACTACATTTTTGACAGATTTGGTCCGGAAGAGCATATTCATTTTAAATTTTTAAACAGATAATTGCTTCAATATCTTATTCAAGGTGTTCAGTAAAAAAATCTGTATTTTATCAAAAAAACTGTTGACAAATGAATTGAAATAGTGTATATTATCATTCGTTGCGAATGAGCAACATTATGGGAGCATAGCTCAGCTGGGAGAGCATCTGCCTTACAAGCAGAGGGTCATAGGTTCGAGCCCTATTGTTCCCACCAAAAGGTGGCCCGGTAGTTCAGTTGGTTAGAACGCTAGCCTGTCACGCTAGAGGTCGACGGTTCGAGCCCGTTCCGGGTCGCCACTTTTATTTGCCTCTGTAGCTCAGTTGGTAGAGCAGAGGACTGAAAATCCTCGTGTCGTTGGTTCGATTCCGACCGGAGGCACCACGAATGAGTTTTCGGACTCATTCATATATGCGGATGTAGCTCATCTGGTAGAGCGCCACCTTGCCAAGGTGGAGGTAGCGAGTTCGAGCCTCGTCATCCGCTCCAAAAATATAGCAAGTCGAAAGACTTGCTATATTTTTTTATCCAATCCTAAGGATTGGTATAATCGCTATTGGCGTATGTCATCACATTGTTGTATCCATCTTCGGATTGATTACATACCTTTCTACGAAAGGATTACATCCACACCTGCGGTGTGATTACATACCGTTTTGGACTGATTACATACACGCCAAAGCGTGATTTTGCTTGACTAAAACAATAGAATTTATTATAATTAATACAAGAGGTGATTTAAATGGATATCTTATTTGAAAACAGTTACATAAGAAATAAAGAATTAGCTAAAGAATTATATGGATATATATATTTCTGTAGGAATTATATATTTGTTGCTTATATAGTTTTGTTGATTTCTTTTATTATTAATTTGATTTTATTAATTACAACCGGTTCAGCAAATTGGTTTGTGTTTATTTTTGTTCCGGTTTTTCTTCTTTTGCGACTTTTTACGTATCTTCAGGCAATTAAGCTTATGTTAAAGCGTGACAGTGAAGTATGTGGTGGCTTATTTGAGGTTAAATCTATTGTTACAGAGGATTTTATTGAATATACCAGCACAACCGGTGGTGTTAACAGACTTGAATATAATAAAATCAAAAAATGTAATCAAACAAAGAATTTGATTTTATTACAGTCTGATGCAAAATTAATATACGTGTTCCCAAAAAATGGTTTTTCTGTCGGAACCCCGGAAGGATTTTTAATCTTTTTAAGAAATAAAGGTATCAAGGTTAAGTGATGATCCTTTGTTTTCAGGAAGGAACTGTATTGTGATTAAGATTTATTATAGGGTGTTATTTATTAAAAAGGTGATTTTATGAAAAGCTTCTGGGCTTATATTTCGAACGGTAAATTTTCCGTTGGTACAACAGGGGGAACTGTTTACCTTTATGATGAAAACGGAAATGAAATCAGAGTATTTAAAGATATTAAGTATGGTTATACACCTATGTTTTCGCCTGATGGGAATCTTTTTGTTGTAAAATCCACCGAGGGCAGAATTGCTGCTTATTCTTTAGAAACCCTTGATTTAATTAAAAAATTTAAGTTTTCAAAGGTGGACGGGGCACAGGATGATGGCTTTTGCTTTTCTCCGGACGGAAAAGAGCTTTACAACATAGAAAGACATATAGATTCTTGTAAGTCAAGGCTGTCGGTGTACGATACGGAAACCTTTCAGCTTAAAAGACAAGTTCTGGACAAGGATGTTAATCTTTCAATTTCAACAATAGAATATGATGAAAAAACGGATTCGTATTATATTCTCGGTTTTTTCAGGGATGAAAAAACAGGGGGATTAAGCTGGTGTTTTGTCAGCAAATTAGCAGAAGACACCTTAGAGGAGATTGTTTGTATTTCTGAAGAAGAATACGATTTTTATTATCAATATAATGATTTAAAAACTATGGGCTTTACCCCTAAGTCATATCAATGGCATTTTAGTGCAAAAAAATATAGCATAGAAGAATTAAAAGCTATGAATTTGTCTTTAGCCGAATTGCACTCCAGGTACAATGATATCAATGTGTGAGTGTTTTTATAATAACAACAAAGTTATAAAAGTAGCTTTTTAACTGTTGAAAACTGTTTACTTATGTGATATTATTTTAACATAATTAATTAACTATTATTTGGGGTGTATTTTAAATGGCAAAGTGGATTGATAACAAGACAGTAATTATTACAGGTGCTTCAAGCGGTATCGGCAAAATGCTTGCTGAAAGACTTATGAAGGAGCACAACTGTAAAGTAATTGGTGTAGCAAGAAGCGAAAAGAAAATGATTAGCTTTGTTGAGGAGCTTGGTGATTACGCAAAGCTGTTTTCTTACAAGCTTTTTGATGTTTCCAGCTATGATAATTGGCAGAGCTTCCATGATTGGCTTGTTGAAAATGAAATCAAACCCGATGTTCTTATTAATAACGCAGGCGTTCTTCCTCGCTTTGACAGGCTTATGAACTATACTAAAGAGGAAATTGATGAATCTATCAATATTGACTTTTACTCTGCAGCATATTCTTCTAAAATTATGCTGCCCCTTCTTCTTAAAAGTGAAACTCCTGCTATTATAAATGTTGCATCATCAGCAGCACTTATGGCACTTGGCGGCACTTCTATGTATTCTGCAAGTAAAGCAGCTGTAAAGGGCTTGACAGAGGCTATGAGGGAAGAGCTGAGAGGAGAAGCTTACATAGGACTTGTTTGCCCCGGATTTACAAAAACAGATATTTTCAGAAATCAGGGTGAAACCAATGGTATGGACCTTATCAATATGGTTTCAACTCCTTGTGATAAGGCAGTTAACAGAATCCTTAAAGGTATTTTGGGTAAAAAGTCATATATTGTTGTTGGCTTTGATGGTAATGCAATGGGTAGATTTAACCGACTTATGCCTGTTCAGGGCTCAAGACTTTTCAGTTCAGTAATCAAAGCCTTTAAAATTGACCTTTTCGCTTCAACCTTCGGTTACGAAAAGAAAAGTGATAAAAAGTAAATAATAAATTAATTAAGACAGCACTCCCTGACGGAAGTGCTGTTTTAGTTAAAAATCCATATTTTTGATAAATAAATTGTTGAAATAGTTATTGGTTGATAAATCAATATATGCAGCGTTTTTGGTATAAACAGACAAGTCGTTTTGCTCACATGCGAATTTCACTGTGCCTGATAAGCTGCTGTTATTTAAAATAATAATCTTATCTTTTAATTCCTTTGGTAAAAGACCTGTTCTTATAGCGTTAGCTATATTGATTTCTGTTGAAAATCCGCCTGAAATAAAGACGTTTTCAATATCCGAGATGGATGTTGACTTTTCTTTTAAAAGGGCTGAAATCCCCGAATAAACGGCAGATTTGGCAAGCTGATATTGTCTTATATCTTCTTGGGTTACTTTTACTGTATCTGTTATTGAATATTCCCGACAAGACATATAGCCTGTTTCGTCAATAATGCCTTTTTCAAGAAGGACAGTAATAATGTCAATAAGTCCCGTTCCGCAAATTCCTAAGGGTGTTTTGTTTCCGATTGTTTTGAAGCTACCGTTGGTTGAATAAGAGTAAATTGCACCATCGGTTGCGCTCATACCACAGGTTATGCTTGCACCCTCGAAGCAGGGACCTGCAGCTGCAGATGTACAGTATAGATTGTTTTTATTATAAAGCAGGATTTCTGCATTTGTTCCTAAATCCACAAGGAGATTATATTTGTTTTTTGGGGGTAATGCTGTGTAATTTACACCGGCAACCAGATCTGAACCTACAAAGGCAGAAATGCAGGGGAGTGAAATAACATTTTCTATTCCTTTTAATCTCAAATCGACACCTTTTTCTTGTTTGCTTTCAAGAAAAACAGGGACATAGGGGGCAACACCCATTGAAGAAGGGTTTACTCCGAAAAGCAGATGAAGCATTGTTGTATTTCCCGAAACATACATTGTTTTTACAGAGCTGACACTCAGCACATTAATCATTTCATTGATTTTGTCAATTAAGCAATTCTGTAATTCAGAAACACCGTTTTTATTGCAATAATCAATTCGGTTCAATACATCTGCACCAAAGGCTCTTTGCGGATTTGGTGCTGTTTTTATTTTTATAATTTCTTTTTTATCAATTGAAACAAGAGCAAGTGCAAGGGTGGTAGTGCCAATATCAAGGCAAATGCAACAATTTTCGTGGCTTTCAGTTTTTTCATTTGGGTCTGTTTCGGGAATAACTTTATTGCTTTCAGGCAAAACAACAACTATGTCTGATTCTATTTTGTATTGGCAGGAAAGCTCGTCCTTGCCATTTACTGAAACCAGACATTTTTTACAGGTGCCTTTACCACCACAGGGATGTGAGATGCTTTCTCCTGCTTTAATTATTACGTCGGACAAAATTGTTCCGTCAGGCACCTGAATTATTTTGTTGTTAAGCCTTACTTTGTGCATATTTAATCCTTTTGATTGTAATATTCTTTAAGTTTATTGATGTCATCCTCATCAAATGCACCGTCAAAGAAGAATAAATCGTCAATGTTATATAATTGCTTGTATTCGTTGTTGTATGTACCTAAAGCATCGTTGCCTATTGTGAAGGGCATATTATCAAGCTCCGTAAGGTACTGGGGTTCAAGCTCTGTTTCGTGGCAAAGCTTGAAATTGTAGTAGGTCTGTACCTTTCTGTTTTCTTTATCTACAACAAAAATAGCGTGTACCCAGCCAGTTGAAATTTCAGGCGGGAAGGGTGTTACAAAGTCAAAATCATCATCACCACAACCGATGTTGAGAGCAGTATTAGAACATCTTAAAGCAAGGAGCACACCTCGGGAGCATCTTCTGCCACTCCAGTTCTTATTGGCGAATACAGCAGGCTCGTCTATTAAATCACGGTCAATTTTAATCCATAGTGAGGCTGTAAAGCTACCACTACCAAGCTTGAAGCCCTCCATTACAAAATGTCCGTTTGTACCAAGCTCAACCCTTGCACCACGTACACCTTCTGAATAGTATTTAACAGTACCAACAGTTGATGTTACTTGGTTTTTGCCTGTTGCATCAAGGGTGTTGTTATCAAAGAAAAGGGCAAGCTTTGTTCTTTCTTCCGGTATAAATGCACTTAATCCGTCAGGTGCTTTATAGTCAGGTGTTGGCTTGATTTCCGGGTGGTAGGGCTTACCGATTATTCTTTCATAAGTACCTTTGTAGTCGGGGAAAAGACCTGCAGGCACCTGTGAACAGAAGCCCTTTAAGTCATATTTAGGTATTTCGATTCCAAAGGCGTAAAGAACTATGGCATATAAGTCAACTGTTCGCATATAGTCTATTTCAGATTTTACTATGCCTTTTCCTCTTGCACCGAAGAAAATATATTTTTCACCATCGGAATAACCACCGTGACTGTGTTCAAATCCACCGTGGTCAGCTATTACTACGAACAATGTTTCATCAAGTATACCTGCTTCTTCGTATGCTTTGAATATTCTGCCTGTCTGTTCATCCTCGTATTGTACAGTTTCAAGCTGTGCTTCTGTGCCATAACCGTTTCTGTGACCTGCACCATCGGTTTCATCAAAGTGAACAAATAAAAATGTGGGCTTTTCCTTTACTATTTTTATAACCTCATCCGTCAGCTCCTTGTCATTTCCGTTTGTGTATTTATTTACGGGAATATCCTTTTCAATTAAGCCGATATTAATGGGATTCCAGTTGCAATAGGAATAGAGTGTAGCGTTTGGTACACTTTCATAAATCCTTTTAAATAATGAGGGGAGAAGCTCGCTTTTGTGCTCGTTGTGACTTAATTTGCTGTTTGTCAGTCCGTGTACAATGGGCTCTGCACCAAGAAGCATTGCTCCCCAGTTTTCTGCACTTATAGTGGGGTCCATTGAAAGACCTGAGCTTGTGGTAGCACCATTTTCAAATATTTTATCTAAGTTAGGGGTATTTGTAAGTGTATTAAAATTACCCATACCATCAATGCCGATAACTACTACGTGTTTATAAATTGTTCTTTTTGCCATAATAACACCTTACTTTTCAAGATAATTTATAACATCATTTAATTTGTTTTGAGCGTCCTTAACGCCTAAATCATACATTTGCTGCATAATCCTTCTGTCTGTTTCGGTTCTTGAGATATCAACAAATTCACTGGGACGGATAACAAGGATTTTACCTTCCTTTTCAAGCTTTTCTACATAGTCGCATTGTTCGTTATAAACCCTGTTTCTGCTTGATAGGGTTTTTACAAATTCGGGATATTTCTTATAAAACAGATTTGCTCCGTGAATACCACCGTTTTTTCTGTAATTTTCAGGTCTTGTAAGTATAACAATGGCTTTTTCGTAGCCCTTTTCAAAATATTCTTTTAAGGGTATGCTGTCAGCAATTCCACCGTCAAGGTACGGAATACCATTCACAACTACAGGCTTTGAACAAAAGGGAAGTGAGCCTGATGCCCTTAAATATTCCATACATTCTTCGTTTTCTAAATCAAAAATGCTTTTGTATTCGGCTTTTCCGTTTTGAAGGTTTGTTATAACTGCGTGAAATTCTGTTTTGTTGCTTCTGTAGGTTTCGCAATCCATAGGGTCAAGCTTGAAGGGTATATCCTCAAACCAAAATTCCTTATTCATCAGGTTACCTGTTTTCAAAAGGCTTTTCCAGCCTGTGTAAGAAGGGTTACCGGCATATTTTATGTTGTATCTTAATACTCTGCCGATTTGCTTTGATTTGTAATTGATACCAAATAATGCTCCTGCAGAAACACCAACAGCAACATCTGTGTAAATATCATTTTTCATAAAAATATCAAGGACACCGGCAGTATAAAGACCTCTCATACCGCCACCCTCAAGAATTAAAGCAGTTTTCATTTTGCTAACCTCGATTTTTTTACTGATTTAATGGTGATTTCATTTACTGTAAATAAAAGGATAATAAATGCCAAAAGCAGGTAGGGAGTAATTTTAAAGGTGGTTGCAGTTGCAATGTAGCCAAAGGCAAGCTGTACGCCAAAGCCTATTCCGTAGGCTCCACCCATGTGAAAGCCTGTTAAATCGGCAGAATATTTTGCGCCGAATCTTTCGGGGACACTATGAAGAATACTCGGGAATATAGGACCGAAGCCAACACCGATTAAAAGCAGACCTGCAACTGAAATTTTACCCAAAGGTAAAGCAAGAAGTATGATTCCTAAAAATGAAGTGATAACGCCACCTCTGATAAGAGTATTGTCACTTGCCTTTATGGAGATAAAACCGGAAATAAGTCTGCCTAACATTATTCCACCAAAATACAAGGAAACAAAACGTGCTGCAGCAGCCGGTGCATAATCATAGCAGTTTACAAGGTATGAAGCACCCCAGGTACCGATAATAAACTCCATACTGCAATAAAGTCCTTGGGAAAGTATGCTTGTCAAAGCTCCTTTTAGCTTCAGTATATCAATAAGAGTATGCTTTTCGGTGTGTTCTTCGGTTTCTTCCTTAGTATTAGCTTTTTCAAGCTTTTTCCACTTTTTAAGAGAAAGAGCCACTATAACAGCAATGGAAAACTGAATTATAGACAGTATTCTGTATCCGTTTCGCCAGCTTCCGTTTTCACCATTCAGGAACATTGACATAATAAGTGGGCTTGTTGTTACGCCGACACCCCAGAAGCAGTGTAGCCAATTCATGTGACGGGATTCGTAATGCAAAGAAATGTAGTTATTAAGCCCTGTGTCAATAGCTCCTGCACCATAGCCCATTATAACAGCACAAAGCATCATAACAATTATGTTAGGAGCGAAGCTGATACCTAAAAGACCTAAGGCTGTAAGAAGTATTGAAAAGAATGTAACATTTGCAGTGCCGAATTTTCTTAAAAGCTTACCCGCAACAAAGGCAATACCACCGGAGCAAATTCCGGTTATAATGCTGTAAACCGATGCAAAGCTTTCAGGTATGCCGAATTCCACGTGTAAAACGGGCCAGCTTACACCAAAAACCGAGTCGGGAAGCCCCAGTGAAATAAAAACAATATAAATTACAATTAATATGCCTATCATTAAAATGCCTCTTTTATTTATCCTGTGGGTATTCCACACCAATAATTTTACGGATTTCATCCATTTGCTTTGTGATGAATAAAGTTTGTTCAAATGTGTTTACGGGACTTTCCTTTAAGCCTTTTTCTACACATTCACAAACGTGAATAATCTGCTCCTCGAAGCCGTTGCCGAGATATTTCGTTTCAATGGTTTCATTTGTTCCGTCAAGGAGCTTGATTTCTATTTCCTGTGGAGCGTAGAAGCGATTAACGTGTACAAAGCCCTTTGTTCCGTATATGTAACCCTCGTTGGGCTTCCTTAAAAGAACAGCAGAGGATAAATCTGCAATACCACCATTTTTATATTTTAAAAGGGCGCAGGTGTGGGTGTCTACACCATTCCATATATCAGCTTTAGCATCAATGCCTGTTACATCTTTACCAAGATACCAGCTTGCAAAATTAAGTGCATACACACCGACATCCAGCAGGGAGCCTCCACCGTTTTCCTTCTTTAAGGCGTGGTGGTCCATTTCGTCTTCGTCAAAGGTATAACAGAATTTTCCTTCAATACCTTTGATTTCACCCAGAACACCTTTTTCTATAAGCTCAATTAGCTTTATTGTACCGGGAACTAATCTTGCCCACATAGCCTCCATAAGAAAAACATTATTTTCTTTAGCAGAAGCAATCATTTGCTTAACCTCTTTTGTATTTACAGCAAGTGGTTTTTCACAGATGACATTTTTACCGTTGTTCATCATAAGAACAGAACATTCTGCATGTCCCGAATGGGGAACTGCAATATATGCAACATCAATTTTATCGGATTTTGCCATAGCCTCATAGCTGCCAAATCTGTTAGGAATGTTGTATTCATCACCAAATTTTTCAGCGTTTTCCTGTGTTCTTGAGGCAACAGCAGTAAGCTCTGCCCGGGAAACATTCTGTATAGCATCTGCAAAACGGTGTGCAATGTTACCGGTGCCGACAATACCGAATCTGATTTTGTTCATAAAAATCACCTCTGAAAATAGCTGAATTAAGTATAACATATAAATTTTTCTTGTACAATAACATTTTATATTCTATAATATTATAAATAAAGTATTTCGAGTGTTATTATGGATTTATATAAAGCTATGCAAGAGCGTAATTCTGTAAGAAGGTACACAGATGAACCCTTGAAGCAGGAGCATATTGAAGCAATCAACAGAGCTATTGAAAGGGTAAATAATGAAAGTGGCTTGCATTTTCAGTTAATCACAAATGAACCTGAGGCTTTTCAAGGTAAGGCAGCATCATACGGTCATTTCAGTGGCTGTACGGATTACATTGTTGCTGTTGGTCCTAAAGGAATGGACGAGGAAATAGGCTACTATGGTGAGGAGCTTGTTTTAATCTGTCAGGCACTTGGAATTAACAGCTGTTGGGTGGCTCTTACTTTTAATAAGAGAAAGGTAAGCTATGAAGAAAATAAAGGTGAAAAGTTCTATCTTGTAATTTCAATAGGTTACGGAATACATCAGGGAAGACCACACAAAAACAGACCCATTGATGAGGTTTATGCCTGTAAGGGCGAAGCACCTGAATGGTTTATGGACGGCGTTAAAGCTGCCTTAACTGCACCAACAGCAGTTAACCAGCAGAAATTCCATTTCACCTATATGGGTGGTAACGAAGTAAAAGCAAAGGCACTTATCGGACCATATTCCAAAATGGATTTGGGTATTGTTAAATATCACTTTGAATTAGGTGCAAAAAACAAGGCTTTAGTGTGGGGATAATATGATTAAAATTATGTTTATCTGCCACGGAAATATTTGCAGGAGTCCTATGGCAGAGTTTATTTTTAAGTCTTTGGTTGAGGAAAAGGGGATTGCTGATGAGTTTTATGCTTCCTCTTGTGCTACAAGTACGGAAGAAATATGGAACGGTATAGGCAACCCGGTTTACCCACCTGCACAAAGGGAGTTAGCAAAGCATAATATTTCCTGCGAGGGTAAAAGAGCTGTTCAGCTTAAAAAGAGTGATTATGAAGCTTTTGATTATCTACTTGCTATGGACAGCAACAATGTAAGGAATATTATGCGGATTATAGGCTCTGATAAGGATAATAAGGTTAGTAAATTAATGAGCTATACCACTCGTGGAGGGGATGTTGCAGACCCCTGGTACAGTGGTGATTTTGAAACCTGTTATAACGATATTTATGATGGATGTAATTGTTTGTTAGAGTTTTTGTTAAAAAAATAAAAGGTCAGCAATGCGTGGGTGTCCTGAGGACACTCACGCAGTTTTATTCGCCTTGCGGCGAGTGATATTGCTTCGCAGTTATATAATGCTACGCATTGTGATATTGTCCTTCGGACAGTTTTATGCGAATAAAATAACACTGAAATCGAAGATTTCAATATCACTATGCCGAAAAGTGCATAATATCACTCTTTCCGAAGAAAAGAATATCACTTAAAGTTAAAAGCGCACTTACTCACCACTTTTAGTGACAGTGCAAAAAAGTAAGAGTTAATGCAGTTTTTGCTACATTAACTCTTTTTGTCCTTTAGAGTACGACTCGAACCTGACCTTTTATTTTTATACTTGCTTTTTAATTGTAGCTGAATAAAATATGACCAAAGTTATAGTCCATTAAATCAGAGGTGAATCCAAATTCTTTAATATAATCCGGGTGGATTTCCCCGTACATATTGGGCTTTGCTTTTGCTCGTTCTTGTTCAAGCTCTTGGGACATTTTTTGTTTATCATCATTTTGTAAGGAAGAATCCTGACCAATGTGAAGAATATTGCTGTCATCAAAATAAACATAAGAAGCTAAAAAGGATGCTATGTTATTTGTTGAGTTGCTTTCGGGGTATACCTCGTAATAATAGGAAGCAAAGCCGGCGCTACCTGCAACATTGCCTGCGTATTCATTCGCATATTCGCAAAAATCGTTATATGTAAAATCTTTTAAATATGCGTCTTCCTTCAGAAAATACTTGCTTGTAACCTTGTAGGCATTATTATCTTTAACAATAACAGCAAATATAACAAGTGTTTCTTCTTCAAATAAACATAAAACAACAGTATCTCCGTATTTATAACCTGCCTTGGTGAAAATTTCACCCTTATCCTTGTATTGGTATAAATCGGTTTTTACCTGAGTTAACGGAACGCCCAGTATAGAGTCTACATAATTCTTTGATACGCCAATTTTTATTTCATTAAGTGTTTCGGTATTGTAAGCTTCTTCTGTGCTGTTGGTATTGTTGCCGGATTTAATATTAAAAGCCAGGTTAATTATATTGACTACAAGAATTAAAGCAAGTAAAATATATATAAACTTGTTTTTTATCACAAAATCAACTCCTTAACTAAAAATATAACATAAATTTTCATTTATAGCAATGAATAAGAAAGGTTTTTATGATTTATTCCAAAATAATTGAAGGGGTGTTTATTGAACGCCCTAACAGATTTATAGCAAAGGTTTTAATTAATGGTAAAATTGAAACTGTACACGTAAAAAATACAGGCAGATGCAAGGAGCTGCTTGTTGAAAATGCAAAGGTATATCTTTATGCTTCTGATAACCCTAACCGTAAAACTAAATATGATTTGATTGCAGTTGAAAAGGTAACCGACAGAGGAAACATCCTAGTTAATATGGACTCGCAAGTACCCAATGACGTGGTAGGTGAGTGGTTAAGGAAGGGCGAGCTGTTTTCTAAAAATGCCAATATAAAAAGAGAGGTTAAATTCGGCAATTCCCGATTTGATTTTTATGTTGAGGAGGGAGAAAGAAAGGTATTTATAGAGGTTAAGGGTGTAACCCTTGAAAATAATGGTGTTGTCAGCTTTCCCGATGCCCCTACAGAGCGTGGTGTAAAGCATATAAAGGAGCTTGTTTCTTGTCTTGAGCAAGGCTTTGAGGCTTACATAATTTTTGTTGTGCAAATGAAGGGCGTAAACAAGTTTGAGCCAAACGGGGAGCACCATAAGGAATTTGCAGATACATTGAATATGGCAAGAGAAAAGGGAGTCAAAGTTTTAGTTTACGACTGCATTGTAACACCTGAGTCTATTGAAATTGATAAAAGAATAGAGTAAATAGAACACACGTAATTTTCAGTTGAAAAAATTACGTGTGTTTTTTGTTTTATTTAATAATAAAAGTAGTTATGGAATTGCTCTTTAAATCGACTTTAAGCTCATTGTCAACAATATCAACTGTTCCGATATTTGCCCATTTTTCACCGTCTTCAAGGCTGCCGCTTGTTCTGATTATTTCAGCTGTTTTGCCGATAACTTCAAAGCCCTGAAGGGTGAAGGTAAGGTTCTTTGTTTTGCTTGTGGCATTAACGCAAACAATAACAATTTTGCCTGTGTTTTTGTTGTAAGCTGCAAGGGTGTTGCTGTCACAATGAATAATGGTGTCACCGGGGTTTATGTACCTTGAAAACTGACCCATTGCATAGTATTTTTGAGATAAAATTATTTCTTCATTATCGTGGTCAGCAACTGCAAGCCCCCAGAAGCCACCACGTATATTTGGCATTCCGAAGTCCTTGTTGCCCATATAGCCTGCTTTACTGATATGGTAATCAATAACCTGCCAAAGCACCCAGCCGGAAGGGGAGAGTCCGTTTATATCTGCAATTATTTTCTTTGCCAGCCATAAGCCACCACACATATCACCTGCATTTTTTCCTGCTTCGCCACTCCAGTCAGTTTCACTCATCCAAAGGTTGCGTCTTTCTGCCTTCATTAGCGCTCCAAGCCGATTGATGCTGCGAGTACCGTAGGTGTGTGTGCTTATTCTTCCTATTACGCTTTTAACCTCATCAGAATATTTGTTGTAAGCAGTAATCTGTTTGCTTGTAGAGGTTTCGTCACTGCCTACAAGCTCTATATGTTCTAAGCCACGCTTTTTTATTGCTTTATAGGTTTCAAGAAGGATTCTGTTCTGACTTTCACCCGCATCAAAATGACAGCCCTCTTGCTTTTCGCTGTAGGCTTGCCAGTATTTAGTGTTAGGCTCGTTCATTGGTGAAATGGACGAAACTTTAATTTTAAGGGTGTTGTTGATGTATTCCGTAACGTGTGCCAGGTATTCGGCAAAATCCTCGTAGCAATCGTCTTTAAGGTTGTTTTTATTCGGATTATTGCCACCTGATGAACAACCACTTTTTGTCATAAAGTAAGGAGGAGAGTTGGAAAATACCTCAACATAAGCATCCTCGCCTGAGGCCTCAACACACCTTGACATAACATTTATTTGATTTTTGTCGGCTTCATAATTGTAATAGTATGAAGCGTTTTCTTTGTCGTAATAAAGCCAACCGGGGACCATTGAGTCGGTTCGGGTTATGTGCTTGTGGGTAGGGTCATCACCACCACCTATATTATAGCGCATAATGTTAAAACGAAGCCCGTTTTTACCGTAAAACAATTCAGCGGACTTTTCTGTTAAAACATCAGAATAGCCGAGTCGGTTTGCCCACCAGCAAAGGCTTGTACCCCAACCCTGAAAAATACCGTTGTTGGTTGTGGACGCATTATTTACAGATATAATAATATTTTTTGCCATATAATCACCTGCATGCATTTTTTATATAATACATTAATTTTTATTGTGTAAGCAAGTAATATCATAAAAAATATTGACTATTTTCAATAAAATGGTAAAATTTTTGTATAATCTTTGGTGGTGTTTTTATGTATAACTTTGATTTTGATATAATTTCTAAAAATGAAAACTGCAATGTAATTCTGGATAAAAACATCATAGACGATATATTGTTTATTGATGTTAAAATGAATCAGAGTGAAAAGGCAGTTCCACAGCAATTTTCTGTTATGTGGAAAATAAACGGAGCAGATTCCTGCGGTCTGTGGAATTCTTTTGCCCGTAATCATTCTATACGTGCAGATTGGGCAAATGATGGCGCAATTTCAAGGCTTGCCTCAGGTCAGCCTATTCAGCAAATTACAACCTTTGACGGTAATAATAAAATCTGCGTTGCAATATCCGATGTTGATACGCCAACAAAAATTTCAATTGGCTATTGTGAGGAAACAGCAGAAATAATCTGCCAGGCGTTCTTTTTTACATTACCAACAAATGCAATAACAGAATATAAAGCAAAAATCAGAATTGATATGCGTAACGTTCCCTTTTATGACAGTATTTATGATACTGCACATTGGTGGGAAAATGAGAGTGGTTATACTTCTGCTTTTGTTCCCGAAAGTGCGAAAATGCCTATGGATTCACTTTGGTACAGCTTTCACCAGAACCTTCAGAGGGATGAAATACTTGAAGAATGCAGGCTTTCAAAAGAGCTTGGAATGGAAACTGTTATAATTGATGACGGTTGGCAGACAGACGATAATAACCGAGGCTACGCCTATTGTGGTGACTGGTCCGTTTGTGAAAACAAAATGGGGGATATGGCATCTCTTGTTGATGAAATTCATAAAATCGGTCAAAAGGTTATGCTTTGGTACTCGGTTCCCTTTGTTGGTCTATATTCCGAAAAATACGAAGAATTTAAAGATTATTTTCTTGATAAATCAGGAAATGAAGCTGATTTCTGGGCACTTGACCCAAGATATAAAAAGGTGAGAGATTACCTTGCCGGTGTTTATGAAAACGCAGTAAAAGAATGGAAGCTTGACGGCTTAAAGCTTGATTTTATTGATAGCTTTGTTTTAAAGGGTAAGTCATTGGATTATGACGAAGGACGAGATTTTCAATCTCTTGAAGATGCAATTCACGCTCTTATGAGCGAAATAAAAGGAAGATTAACTGCACTAAATAAGGATATTCTAATTGAATTTCGTCAGTCTTATATCGGGCCGTCTATAAGAAAATACGGTAATATGCTGCGTGTAGGTGACTGTCCCGGTGATATTCTGGCTAACCGTAGTCAGATAATTAACCTTCGTATGACATCGGGGAAAACGGCTGTTCATTCTGATATGCTTATGTGGAGTGAGCAGGATTCAGCAGAAAATGCAGCTCTGCAGTTAGCGAGTGTTATGTTTTCTGTTCCACAGATTTCTATGCTGATAAAAGACTTATCAAAGGAACATATTGAGATGCTTAAATTCTATATATCCTTCTGGAAGGAGTATAGAAATGTTCTGCTTAATGGTAAAATAACAGCTAAAAATCCCGAAAATGATTATTCACAGGCTTGCTCAACCCTTGATGATACTTCTGTATTTGCAATATATACTAATAATGTTGTTACAGCCGGTAAGGGAACAACAGTTGTTATAAATGCCTCGGGCTATAATTCTGTTATTGTAAAAAATGCAGTGAATAAAAGACATATTGTTAAAAACTGTATGGGCGAGGTTATAAGCAGGGGCGAGGTACGAAATTCTATGGAAGAGTATTTTGTTCCCAAAGCAGGTATTCTGTTTATTGAATGATATTAATTAAAACTAAAAAATCCGAGATTCACTTTTTTGTGAGTCTCGGAAGTTTTTTATTCTATGTTGCCTTTAAAGGCTGTGTCAGTGGGGTATTTGCCTCTGTGACTTCTGTATTTTTCAGCACCGGATTCAAAAATTATAAGCTGACCTTTTTCACCCTGCACAATGCCCTCAGCCATTGGGGGAGCAATTATTGTTTCCTTCAGTAAATTGTTGCTACAGGCTAAAAGGTCTGTTTCTGTTTCATCAACCGTGTAAATGCCGACTCTTTCGGTTAGAAGGATATCGTCATAAACATAAATTTTTGAGTTGTTTTTTCTTCCGTAGCTTGTAGAGAAAATTATTTTGCCACTTGGGGTAAATGCCATACCCTGTACCTGCTCAGGAATAGCCAGCATATAATCGGGAATGTAGCCGGTGTTTTCTGAATTGATTTTCTTTACATCCGGCAAACCGTCCTTGAGTGTGTAGCCCTCACAGTATGCGTAGAAGGTTTCACCACTTGTGAGGGTTGTTATTTTAGCTGCGTTTTCACGGGCTTTTTCACTGCTTTCAATAAAGTCACCTGTCCAGAGAATACCATTGTCAAAGCAGGCAAAAGAGCCTTTTGTGTTCAGCTTGAAATTACTTTCGAATTTAAGAGCTTCACCGTTTTTGTTCTTCAGCACCCGGTCAACAGAAATTATGAAGCAGGTGCTTTCACTTGTAATGTAAATGTAGTTGTCTGAGGCTGCCAAGCCACCTGCGTGACCGTAATAGTCTTTTCCGTCCACATTCTGTAAGGGGAAAGCCTTTATGAATTTTTTTGTATCGGCTTCAATAAGCATCAGCATAGAGGGAAATGCAGCATCTTCATAATAGCCGCTTATTGCGTAGGCATCTGCTTCACCTATATAGCATATTCCTTGGGGGATTATACCCTCCAAAAGTCCGGGAATAGTAAAATCAGCCTTAAATTCCTTGAAAAATCCTTTGAAATCTTCAATTTCCGTAATATCAGTTTCTGTAACAACGGCTGTTTGTGTTATTATATCGGTTATTTCTCTTGTTTTTACAACCTTTGTGTTACCACAGGAGCACAAAAGCAAAAATGTAAGCATTAAAGAAAGTAGCTTAATTATTTTATTTTTCATAATTATCACCGGGAATGAGTATAGCACAGTTTACAGAAAATGGCAATTATTAACGCTAAAAACAATATTTTACAAAAATGACGGAATTTCACTATTTTCTCTTGATAGATTAATAAAACTATGTTATAATCCATTGGATTTGAAAACTAATCATAATGTGTGATGGAGGTCTTTAAAGTGAAAACAATCGGTGTACTTACAAGTGGCGGTGACGCACCCGGTATGAACGCTGCTATTCGTGCAGTTGTAAGAACTGCTTGCGAAAGCGGTATGAGAGTTATGGGTATCCGTCGTGGATATAAAGGTCTTGTTGAGGGCGATATGTATGAAATGAATCTTCGTTCTGTTTCAGATATTATTCACCGTGGCGGTACAATGCTTTATTCTGCTCGTTGCCCTGAGTTTGCTGATCCTGAGGTTCAGGACAAAGCTGTTGAGGTTTGTAAGGAGTTTGGTCTTGAGGGTATTGTTGCTATTGGTGGTGACGGTACATTCAAGGGTGCCCGTGCTCTTACCCTGAAGGGCATTCCCTGTATCGGTATTCCCGGCACTATTGATAACGATATTGCATCCTGTGACTACACAATCGGCTACGATACTGCTCTTAATACAGTTATGGCTATGGTTGACCGTATCCGTGATACCACAGAATCTCACGACAGATGCTCTGTTGTAGAGGTTATGGGCAGAAATGCAGGCTACCTTGCACTTAATGCAGGTCTTGCTATCGGTGCTACCTGTATTCTTATTCCTGAGGTTGATTATGATATTGATTCATACATCATCGAAAGAATGAAGCGTACACAGAAAACAGGCAAAGAGCATTTTGTTATTGTTGTTGCTGAAGGCGTTAAGGGTATTGACGCTAATTCTCTTGCTAAATACATTGAACAGAAAACAGGTGTTGAAAGCCGAGCTACAATTCTCGGACACGTTCAGCGTGGTGGTTCACCTTCAGTTCGTGACAGAGTTCTCGCAAGCCAGATGGGTAACTATGCCGTTCAGCTTCTTAAAAATGACATTGGTAACAGAGTTGTTGCTTCCTGTAAGGATAAAATTGTTGACTACGATATTATTGAAGCTCTCAATATGAAGAAAACAATTGACCTTGACCTTTACAGAATCGCAAACGAAATTTCTATCTGATTTTTTTCAGCTTTCAAAATATTACCATTTTGTGCAGTCTTGATTTTTCGGGACTGCACTTATTTTTCTAAATTTTTATGTTTATATTCACCTTGTTTTTACACAAAGTAATTTGTGTGAAGCGAGGTGATTTTTTTGAAGAAAAGTAAAATATTTTTGTCGATGCTTTCAATTATTTTAGTATCTGTTCTGATGCTATCTGTCTTTTCATCGCAGCTATTCAGAAATGAAGCTGTTGCCGATGTAAAGTTAAATAATGTAAGTGGGAAATTTCAGGAAATCAAAGAGGATTTCTTTAACATATTCGGAAACGATAATGAACAGATTAAAGCTGAAAATCGGCAAAGCAGTCAGCTGCCGCAGGTATATGCAGGTGGCTATCCCATTGGTTTGAAGCTATATGCTGATGGTGTTGTAATAGTCGGAACAGAAGCAGTTGACACAGAAAACGGTATGGTTAATACTGCAGAAAAAGCAGGTCTGAAAATAGGGGATATAATAAAAAAGATAGATAATGTGTCAGTTAACAGCAATTTACAGGTTTCGGAAATTATTGAAAAAAGTGCAGGGGAAAGTATGGTTTTTCAGGTTGAACGAAACGGAGAATACTTTGATGTTTCCTTTAAAGGTGCGTTTTCTGTAAGCGAAGGAAAATATAAAGCAGGTATCTGGATTCGTGACAGCTCTGCAGGAATTGGTACTGTAACCTTTTGTATGGAGGACGGGACTTTTGCTTCCCTGGGACACGCTGTTTGTGATATTGATACCAAGAGCACACTCCCTATTTCACAGGGGGAGTGTACCAATGCAAGAATTACAGGCTTTATAAAAGGTCAGAACGGCACTGCAGGAGAGCTTTGCGGATATCTGGACAGTAAAAGCACCGGTGTAGTTTTCAGTAACGATAACCTTGGGGTATATGGTAAGTTTAATAATATTCCGATTTCCCATTTAAAATATCAGGTAGCTGAAATTGATGAAATAGCAACGGGAGAGGCGGAAATAATTACTACTGTTGAAAGTGGTGTAACCGAAAAATATTCGGTTATTATTGAGAAAATTGATAAAAAGTCAACCGAGAACAAGAACCTTGTCATAAGAGTTACAGACAGGCGCTTAATAGAAAAAACGGGTGGTATAATTCAAGGTATGAGTGGTAGTCCCATAGTACAGAATAATAAAATTATAGGGGCTGTAACACACGTATTTCTTAATGATGCTACAGGTGGCTTCGGAATTTTTGCCGAAACAATGCTATATAAATTGGAAAGCGTTAAATAATAAGGTTTGTGCTAATAAAGCTGAGTTTTTTTGTGTTTAATGTCAAATTGCATAAACTATTCGACAAATTACGACATTAAAAAATTAATTAACGCAATTTTCATTTTTGTAAAAATTTCCCTATTTGTTTAAAGTCACGATATTGTGCGAAGACTCTTGAAATATGGGGGTTTAGAGGTTATAATCTACCCATACTTTAGGAGGTGTTCAAATGGTTGGCAATATACGAGTTTTGTTGACTGATGAAAAAGACGAAGCCACGCTACAGCTTGTAAATGCCCTACGGGCAAACAAGATGGATGTAAGGCTTTGTCAGAAAAACGGTGCGGAGCTTCTGAAGCTTATTGAAGACTCCAATCCTGATGTTGTGGTTATGGATGCGTTTTTACAACACATTGATGCGGTAGGTGTTGTAGCAAGAATCAATATGAAGGATCCTGCAAAAAGGCCCCTTCTTATTGTTTTGTCAGGCATTGACAATGTTAATTTTGAAAGGGAAATTTTAAAAAGTGGTGTTGACTATTATTTTCTTAAACCCATCGATGCGGCAATGGTGGCTCAAAGAATTATTCAGTTAACAAGCTGGAAGGATGTTGGCGTTACTGCCAAGTATGAAGCTCCACAGGACTTGAATGTAACAATAACCGAAATTCTTCACCAGATAGGCATTCCTGCACATATCAAGGGGTATAGATATGTACGTGAAGCCATAAAACTGACTGTGGAAAATCCTGAAATGCTCAATTCAGTTACTAAAATACTTTATCCAACGGTTGCAAAAAGCTTTAAAAGCACATCGTCCCGTGTTGAGAGGGCAATACGTCACGGTATTGAAACAGCCTGGGACAGAGGAGATGTAGATGTCCTTAATTCCTATTTCGGCTATACCATTCAAAACGAAAGAGGTAAGCCTACAAATTCTGAGTTTATTGCAATGATTGCAGATGATATAAGACTTAAAAGAAAAGTATCATAAATTCCTGACTGTCATCAGATATGGTGGCAGTCTTTTTGTATTTCGTTTATTCTTGTTATTGTATAATTATATAATATATATAAAAATATATTTTAATTTTGAGCAATAATTTACTTTACAAGATTAGTGGTTTGTTGTAAAATAAAATGGTGCAATTAGGTAGAAAATACGTTATTGTGAAAGGGGAATTTTTATGAAACCTGTTTACAACAGATTGCTGTTAAAATTAAGTGGTGAGGTGCTTGCAGGTGAAGCAGGTCACGGTTTTGATTTTAACGTAATCGAAAATGTATGTAAAGCAATTAAAGAAGTAACCGACAAGGGTGTTCAGGTTGGTCTTGTTGTTGGTGGTGGCAACTTCTGGCGTGGTCGCTCCAGTGGCGCTATGGACAGAACAAGAGCTGACTCAATCGGTATGCTTGCAACCGTTATGAACTCTTTGGCTCTTCAGCAGGGCTTTCTTGATATCGGTGTTGAGGCTCGTGTTCAGTCTGCTGTGCAGATTACAGGCGTTGTTGAAACCTTTATACGTGATGAAGCTGTAAGACACCTTGAAAAAGGCAGAGTTGTTATTTTTGCAGGGGGAACAGGTAACCCGTTCTTCTCTACAGACTCCGGCGCAGCTTTAAGAGCAGCACAGATTAATGCAGATGTCCTTTTGAAGGCAACAAATGTTGACGGTATTTATGATAAGGATCCTAACAAATTTGACGATGCTGTTAAGTTTGACAGAATCACTCATAATGAGCTCCTTGAAAGACACCTTGCAGTTATGGACACAGCTGCAGCTGCAATTTGTCAGGAAAACAACATCCCGATTCTTGTTTTCAATCTTAACGACACTTCCAATATTCTCA
The DNA here is from genome assembly GCA_045543695.1 of Acutalibacteraceae bacterium. Classification (GTDB taxonomy): domain Bacteria; phylum Bacillota; class Clostridia; order Oscillospirales; family Acutalibacteraceae; genus DTU089. The sequence continues at coordinate 41,058 of JAZPXQ010000029.1, forward strand.
AGGCTGTTTGTGGTGAGAATGCAGGTACTGTTGTTACAAATGAGTAATTAAATTTATTAATATTTTCGGAGGTATTCTTTATGGAATCAGTATTCAGTTTAGCAAGGGAAAAAATGGAAAAATCAATTAACTCACTCAGGTATGAGTATAACTCAATCAGAGCCGGCAGAGCAAATGCAGCAGTTCTTGACAGAATTTCTGTTGATTACTACGGTTCTCCCACACCCATCAACCAGATGGCTGCAATCTCCGTTCCCGAACCCCGTATTCTTGCAATTCAGCCTTGGGATATGTCTGCTTTAAGTCTTATCGAAAAAGCAATTCTTGCTTCCGATATCGGTATTAATCCCTCAAACGATGGCAGAATTATCCGTCTTGTTTTCCCCACACTTACAGAGGAAAGAAGAAAACAGCTTGCTAAGGATGTTTCTAAATATGGTGAAGAAGCAAAGGTTGCTGTTCGTCAGATCAGACGTGATTGCATTGAAAAAATCAAAGCAATGAAAAAAAATTCCGAAATCACTGAGGATGACCAGAAATATGGTGAAGAAAAGCTTCAGAAGATTACAGACGAATTTGTTAAGAGAATTGATGAAATTGCTGAAGCTAAAACAAAGGAAATAATGGAAATCTAAATTATGTACGAAAACATTCCTAAATTTGATGTTTTGCCCCGTCATATCGGCTTTATTATGGACGGTAACGGCAGATGGGCAAAAATGCGTGGACTCGAAAGAAGTGCAGGTCATAAGGAGGGTGCTTTAACATTTCGTCGCATCGGTGAATACTGTGCAGATGTAGGCATCAAATATATGACCTTCTACGCTTTTTCAACTGAGAATTGGAACAGACCTAAATCTGAGGTTATGGCTTTAATGAAGCTCTTTAAGGAATACCTTAAAGAAGGTGATGAGCGTATTGCTGAGAATGATATTCGTCAGATGCGATTGAAATTTATTGGTGAACGTGACAATCTTCCTAAAGACCTTCTTAAACTCATTGAAAAGGCTGAAAAAGAGTCTGCGAAATATGACAAGGTAACTGTTAACATTGCTCTTAACTATGGTGGCAGGGCTGAAATAACCCACGCAGTTAAGGAAATTGCTGCCAAAGTAAAAGCAGGTGAAATGTCTGTTGATGATATTACCGAAGCTGTTGTCAGCGACAATATTTATACAGCCGGTCAGCCTGACCCTGATATTATTGTCAGACCAAGTGGCGAATACAGGCTTTCTAACTTTATGACCTGGCAATCAGCTTATTCTGAGTTTTGGTTTTCAGATATTCTTTGGCCTGATTTTACGGAAGAGGATGTTAACAAAATTCTTGAAGACTACCAGAAACGCAACCGTCGTTTCGGTGGTGTATAATCAGTTTATTTGAAATTACTTGTGGTGCAAGGAGAAAATTGTGAAACAGAGAGTAATAACCGGTGTTCTGTCCGGTATAATATTTATTGGTGCACTTTTGCTTATGAACACAGTTGTGTTCCCCATTTTCGTTGCTTTACTCAGTGGTATTGCTGTGTGGGAGATTGAAAAAGCAGTAGGCTTAAAAAACAAAATGATAATGGCTGTAAGCATTGTTCTTGCAGTGGCAATTCCGTTTATTGTGCATTTTGGTATTAAGCTGCCGGTTGCTGCATTTGGTGGAGTTTATGTTGTTCTTATTTTCATATTTATGCTTTTGAAATTTGAAACAACTAAATTTGAACAAGCAGTAACTGCAATTTTTGCATCTGTTTGTGTTCCCTTTTCATTTTCACTTATGATTGTGTTCCGTGATATTCATAAGCATTTTGATGGCTACACAAAGGTTGACGGTATTTATCTTCTTCTTTTTGCTTTTTTTGCAAGCTGGATGACAGATATTTTTGCTTATTTTGTGGGCAGTAAGCTTGGTAAGCATAAGCTTTGCCCCAAAATCAGCCCCAAAAAATCTGTTGAAGGTGCAATTGGTGGTGTAGTCGGTGCAGTGCTTCTTAACCTTTTGTTGCTCTTTGTATTCAAAAGATTTTTCTTTGAAGGCGAATCAATTCTTTCTTACATAACTGTAGCAATATTAAGTGTTGTGCTTTCTGTTATAAGTATGTTTGGTGATTTGGCAGCATCCACAATTAAACGCAATTTCGGAATTAAGGATTTCGGCAAGCTTCTTCCCGGTCACGGTGGTATTATGGACCGTTTTGACAGTGCATTGTTTGTTATGCCTGTTCTTTATTCCGCAATATATTTTATTAACGCATTTTAATTTATTATGAAAACTATTAATTTATTAGGTTCAACAGGTTCAATAGGTGTTCAGACTTTAGATGTAGCAAGGGCCCACGGTTATAAAATCGAGGCTCTTGCAGCATTTTCTGACGTTGACGGTATTGAAAAGCAAATTCGTGAATTTAAGCCCAAATATGCAGCTCTTGTAGATGAAAAAGCTGCCAAAGACCTTAAAGTAAGAGTAGCAGATACTGATGTTACCGTATTGAGTGGTATGGAGGGTGTTTGCTTCTGTGGTGCAGAGGCAAAGGGGGAAATTACCCTGAACTCAGTAGTGGGTATGGCTGGTCTTAAACCTACTCTTGATGCAGTTAATGCAGGTAAAACCATAGCTCTTGCCAATAAGGAAACCCTTGTAGCAGGCGGTCACCTTGTAACAGAGGCTGCCAGGAAAAATAAGGTTTCCATTCTTCCTGTTGACAGTGAGCATTCAGCTATTTTTCAGTGCCTTTTAGGTGCACCCTCAAATAAAGCACTTAAAAGAATTATACTCACTGCATCGGGCGGACCTTTCTTTGGTAAAACTAAAGAGGAGCTGCAGAATGTTACATTAGCTGATGCTTTGAAGCATCCAAGCTGGAGTATGGGGCAGAAAATAACAGTTGACAGCGCAACAATGTTCAATAAAGGTCTTGAGCTCATTGAAGCCGTATGGCTTTTTGATGTAAGTCCCGATATGATTGATATTGTTGTTCACAGAGAGAGTATTGTTCACTCACTTATTGAATATGATGATAACTCTGTTATTGCTCAGTTAGGTCATCCTGATATGCGCTTGCCCATTCAGTTTGCAATAACATATCCTGAGCGCTTTCCGTCTCCGGAAAAACAGCTGGATTTGTGGGAGGTTGGCAATTTAACCTTCTATAAGCCCGATTACGAAAACTTCCCTTGTATGGATATTTGTCGTGGTGCAATTACAAAGGGTGGGCTTTACCCTGCGGCTGTAAACTGTGCAAATGAAGAAGCAAATTTACTTTTCAGACAGGGTAAAATTTCCTTTAATGCAATTCCCGAGCTTATTTCAGCTGCATCCGAATATACTGCTAAAAAACAGGATTTCACCTTGCAGGATGTTTTTGATACAGATGCTTTAATGCGTGAAAAGGTAAGAGAATCAGCAAAGCTTTAAGTTTTATTTTTTAGAATTTTTAAAGAGGTGTTAACCATAGAAAATTTAGATATTGGTGCTCTTTGGAGTAGTGTGTGGCCGTTTTTACTTGCAATATTCCTTTTTGGCGTAATTATAGCCATCCACGAATTTGGCCATTTTTCCTTCGCAAAGCTTTTTGATGTTCAGGTTAATGAATTTTCCCTGGGTATGGGTCCTAAGCTCATAAAAAAGAAAAAGGGTGAAACAACCTATGCCTTGCGCCTGTTTCCCATTGGTGGCTTTGTAAGTATGGAGGGTGAAGACGAGGACAGCGACAACCCACGTGCCTTCAATAACAAGCCTGCTTGGCAGAGATTTATAATCGTTGCAGCAGGTGCAATATTAAACCTTATTTTAGGTGTTGTGGTTGTTGGTATATGTCTTTCCTGTGGTGACCTTGTAGGTACCCGTCAGATACACAGCTTTATGGAAAATTCCGTAAGTGATAAAAGTGGTCTTAAAGCAGGGGACGAGATTATAAAAATCAATAACACCCACGTCTATTCCTCGCAGGGTGTGTCCTTTAATATGGTTCGTGACACCGATAATAAGCTTGATATTACCGTTATACGTGATGGTGAAAAGGTGCTTGTTAAGGATGTTGAGTTCAAGCAGTTTGATTTTGAAGGCAGAAAATACATTCAGCAGGACTTTTACATTGTTGGTGAAAAGCCAAATGCCTGGAATGTTATTAAAAATTCATTTCTTGACTCTGCTTCAATAGTTCAGATGGTAAGACTCAGCCTTGTTGATATTGTTACCGGCAAATACGGAATGAAGGATGTTTCCGGACCTATCGGCACAATTTCTGCTATTGCAGAATCAACAGCTCAGCCCGAACAGTTTAAGGATAAAATTCTTACAGCACTTAATTTCCTTTCTATGATTACCATAAATGTAGGTATGTTTAACCTTCTTCCTTTACCTGCACTTGATGGTGGCAGATTGTTCTTTATATTCCTTGAAATGATAAGACGTAAACCAATTCCTGCTAAAAAAGAAGGAATTGTCCATACTGTAGGACTTGTGCTTTTGCTTATATTAATGGCGATAATTTCGGTAAATGATGTTATAAAACAGTTTTAGGTGAATTAAAATGATTAGACGAGTTTCAAGACAAGTTAATGTAGGTAATATTAAAATCGGTGGGGATGCCCCCATTGCCATTCAGTCAATGCTTAACGCACCTGCAAATGATTTTGAAGGTAATTTGAAGCAGCTTCAGGACCTTGAAAGGGCAGGCTGTGAAATTGTGCGTATGGCTGTGCCCGATATGGAGGCAGTAAAGGTTTTAGGTAAGCTCAAGGAGTGCAGTAATGTGCCCCTTGTTGCTGATATTCATTTCGATTATAAGCTTGCTCTTGAAAGCGTAAAGGCGGGTGTTGATAAAATACGTATCAACCCCGGTAACATTGGCTCTGCAGAAAAGGTTTTTGCAGTGGCTGATGCTTGTAATTTAAATAATATTCCTATCAGAATCGGAGTTAATTCAGGCTCTGTTGAAAAGGATTTGTTAGAAAAATTCGGTGGCGCTACACCTGAAGCAATGGTTGAAAGCGCCTTCCGTCACGTTAAGCTTTTAGAGGATTGTAATTTTTATAATACAGTTATTTCAATTAAATCCTCAGATGTTGAAAATATGGTTGCAGCTTACTCCCTTGTTGCCCAAAGGTGCGACTATCCCTTGCACCTTGGTGTAACCGAAGCAGGTACGGAAAGAAGCTCTCTTATTAAGTCTTCCATTGGTATCGGTTCACTTTTACTTAAAGGTATTGGTGACACTATAAGAGTTTCTATTACGGACGAGCCTGTTAAGGAAATTTATGCAGCAAAGGATATTTTAAAAGCTGTTAATGTAAGGGTTGAAACACCACAGATAGTTTCCTGTCCCACCTGTGGACGTACTAAAATTGACTTGGTTTCTCTTGCAAAGCAGGTTGAAGACGCTGTAAGAGATGTTAAAAAGCCCATTAAAATCGCAGTAATGGGTTGTGTTGTTAACGGTCCCGGAGAGGCTAAAGAAGCCGATATCGGTATCGCAGGAGGGGACGGCTGTGCTGTTCTCTTCAAAAAAGGTGAAATATTAAGAAAGGTCTCAGAAGAAAATGTTCTCAAGGAGTTGCTTGAGGAAATAGATAAATTATGATGAATAAATTTATAGATATTTTCGGTGAATACATTGCCACGCAGAAATATCGTGATATGCTGCAGGAAGCAAGCTTCACCGATTTACATTTAAATAGAGATAAAAAGACACTTAATGCTGTTTTGTACGTAGATGCTTTTCAGAATATTATGTGTCTTAAAGCAGTAGCTAATGAAATAAAGGCTGCTCTTCGCTTTAAATCCGTTGAATTTGAGTATGTACTGCCTCCGGAGGCTTTGAATGAAAGCTGTTTCCCTATGCTTTTGAAGGTTGTAAGGGTAAATATTCCTCAGACAAACGGATTTTTTGAGCATATTGATACTAAGTTTGTTGATGATGTTTTTACAGTTGATTTTCTTAAAAGTGGCAGGGATATATGCCTTAAAGCCGGTGCAGATAAATTTTTAGAGAATTACATAAAAACTCATTTTAACAGGGAAATTACTGTTGAGTTTATCGGAAAAGACTCCAATATGGAGGATTTTATTCGTAAGCAACAGGAAATAGACGACGCTAATAAGTCTGCCAGACCTAAGGAGCAGTACGAAAACTTCCCCGATGTACCTATTGATTTTAATTCTGTTAAAACCATTTACGGTAATTTTAAATATGAAAAGCCCGTTCCTATTGAAAGTGTTTCCTTTGAGGATGGTACTGTTTTAGTATGGGGTGACGTTTTTAAGTATGAAAAGCGTGAAACCAAGGACGGTAAAAAGCATATTATTGAATTTAGTATTTCAGACGGCACCTGTGCCTTTGGTTGCAAGCTTTTCGAGCCAAAGGAGCAGCTTGAGTACGTTGAAGATCAAATTAAAGAAGGCGTAACTGTTCTTGTCAGGGGCGAGGTTGGCTATGATAAATTTAATAATGACTACCTTATAACTCCTAAATTTATTGCACTTATTAATAAAATTGATTCCGTTGACGATGCTGAAGAAAAGCGTGTTGAATTACACCTTCATACAAATATGTCAATGCTGGATGCTATGAGCAGTGCTAAGTCCATTGTTAAGCAAGCCATTAAATGGGGACACAAGGCTGTTGCTATTACTGACCACGGTTGTGTTCAGGCTTTCCCTGAGGCTTGCGGTGCAGCCAAGGGTAGTGATACTAAAATTATTTACGGTTGTGAATGTTACCTTGTAAATGACTACAATCCCGACGGTACAATGAAAACTGCAGACGAAATTAAAGCAGAAAAATATTATCATTGTATTCTTCTTGTTAAAAACAAGGTGGGCTTGAAGAATCTTTATAAGCTTATTTCAGCTTCGAATATTGAATATTTCCGTAAAAAGCCACGTATGCCTAAAAGCCTTATTGCAGAAAGACGAGAAGGGCTTATAATCGGAAGTGCCTGTGAGGCAGGTGAGCTTTACCGTGCTATTTTAGCAGGTGAATCCGAAGAAAAATTGCTTGAAATTGCTTCCTTTTACGATTACCTTGAAATTCAGCCTACGGGTAACAATGCCTTTATGATAACAAAAGAAGGCGCTGAGTACGATAAAATTAATTCTGAGGCTGATATAGAGGCTATAAACAAAAAAATCATTACAATCGGTGACAGTCTGGGAAGGAAAACAGTTGCCACAGGTGACGTTCATTTCCTTGACAAAAAGGACGCTAAATTCAGAGCTGTTCTTCAGGCCGGTCAGAAGTACAAGGATGCCGATAATCAGGCACCCCTGTATTTCAGAACAACTGCAGAAATGCTTGCTGAGTTTGCATACTTAGGTGAAGAGACTGCAAAAGAGGTAGTTATTACTAACACAAACTATATTGCAGATATGGTAGAGCCCGGTATTCTTCCCATTCCCGACGGTGTTTTCAACCCGGTAGTAGAAGGTGCTGAAGAGGATTTAACCAAGCATTGCTGGGAGAGGGCAAAGGAATGGTATGGTGACCCTGTTCCCACAGTTGTTGCAGAAAGACTTGAAAAAGAGCTTAAATCTATTATTGAACACGGCTTTGCAGGTCTTTATATGATTGCTCGTCGTCTTGTTAAACGCTCTGAGGAATGTGGCTATTACGTAGGTTCCCGAGGTTCGGTTGGTTCATCCTTTGTTGCTATAATGGCTGGTATTTCCGAGGTTAACCCCTTACAGCCTCATTACCGTTGTCCTAAATGTAAATACACAGAGTTTTTCTTGCATAATGAGGTTGGTTCAGGCTTCGATTTACCTGCAAAGGACTGTCCTGAATGTGGTGAGCCACTTGTTCGTGACGGTCACGAAATTCCCTTTGAAACCTTCCTTGGCTTCTTTGGTGACAAATCACCTGATATTGACCTTAACTTTGCAGGTGAGTATCAGGCAAGGTCCCATAAATTCACCGAAGAGCTTTTCGGTGAAAAATATGTTTTCAAAGCAGGTACAATTCAGGGTGTTGCCGATAAAACTGCATACGGTTATGCCAAGGGTTATGTTGAGGAGCGCAATCTTCAGGTTACAAAGGCTGAAATTGAGCGTCTTGCAATTGGCTGTACAGGTGTTAAAAGAACAACCTCACAGCATCCGGGTGGTATGGTTGTTGTTCCCAATACCTATGAGGTTGAGGATTTCACACCTGTTCAAAGACCTGCAGATGACGAGAAAAAGGGTGTTATAACAACTCACTTTGACTTTAACTCAATGCACGATACATTACTGAAGCTTGACGAGCTGGGACACGATGTTCCCACCATTTACAGACATTTAACCGACTTGACAGGTATTGATGTTCTCGATATTGATATAAGTGACAGAAAGCTTTATGAGCTTTGTACTTCACCTGAGCCTCTCGGCATTACTGCTGAGGAGCTTGGTTGGCCCACAGGTACACTTTCCATTCCCGAAATGGGAACGGATTTTACCAAGGGTATGCTTCTTGAGGCAAAGCCACAAACCTTTGCTGACCTTATTCAGATTGCAGGTCTTTCTCACGGAACTGCCGTGTGGCTTGGTAATGCTCAGGATTTAATCCGTGACGGAATATGCACCATTTCCGAGGTTATAGGTACACGTGATAGTATTATGGTTTACCTTCTTCATAAGGGTCTTGAGCCTAAGCACGCATTTGATATTATGGAGGACGTTCGTAAGAAGAACAAACAGCTCAAGCCTGAGCAGGAGCAGATGATGCGTGAACACAATGTTCCCGAATGGTATATTGATTCCTGTAAAAAAATTCAGTATATGTTCCCTAAGGCACATGCTGCTGCATATATTATTGCATCCCTTCGTCTTGCCTGGTTCAAGGTGTATAAGCCACTTGAGTATTACTGCGCATACCTTACAGTTCGTGGTGATGATGTTGATGCTAAGTCAATGATGTTGGGCAGGGAGGCTGTTAAAACCTTGCTTAACACTATTAAAGCCAAGGGTAAGGAAGCATCAAATACCGAAAAAGCAACGGAAACCATTATGATGATAGTTTACGAGGCTATGGTTCGTGGAATTGAATTTTTGCCTATTGATATTTATAAATCTTCGGCTAAGTCTTATGTACCTGAGGATGGCAAAATAAGAATACCATTCTCGGCTCTTCCGGGGGTTGATGCCAAGGCAGATGCCATTGAAAATGCAAAAAATTTAAACGGTGGACCATTTACTTCAATTGAAGATTTTGAAGCTTGCGCCGGAGTTGGCAGTTCAATTACAGCCACGTTAAAGGCAAGCGGAGCTTTTGGTGATTTACCGGACAGCAATCAGATTTCCTTGTTTGACTTTTGATTTTGGAGGATGAAATATGAAAAAATCTAAAATAATTAAAACCGGTTTGGGTGTGGCTGCACTTGCAGGTGTAGGCGTAAGTATGGTGCGTGCTGCTACTACATATAAGGCTAAGCCCATTGAAAATACCAATGTTGTTGATGAAGAATATGTTGATGTAGACGGCTTTATTAACCGTCTCAGTGTAGCTATTCAGATTCCTACCATTGCAAACCGTGATGAAAGCCTTGTGGACTGGTCACATTTTGACGCATTTCACGAGTTTTTAGAGGATGCTTATCCTCTTATGCACTCAACACTTATAAAAGAGGTTGTTTCAACCCGTAGTCTTTTATACCGTTGGAAGAGTGCACATCCCGAAAAGGAGCCTATTGCCCTTCTTGCACACCAGGATGTTGTTCCTGTTACACCCGGTACAGAGGGCGACTGGAAATACCCACCCTTTAGTGGCGAGGTTGCCGAAGGCTTCCTTTGGGGCAGGGGCGCAATTGATATGAAAAACCACCTTATTGGTGTTTGTGAAGCTGTTGAAGCTCTTTTAAAAGAAGGGTATGTACCTGAAAGAGACGTTTACCTTTGCTTCGGTCACAATGAAGAGGTTATGGCTGAAGGTGAGTTCTGTGGCGCAGATTGTATGATGCGTTGGTTCAAGGACAGGGGAATTAAGCTTGACAGCGTTCTGGATGAAGGTGGCGCAATCCTGGAAGCTAAGGTTGACAAGGTTATTGACGGTCACCTTGCAGGTGTTGGTATTGCTGAAAAGGGTCACGTAGACTTTGAAATTTCAGTTAATGCAAAGGGTGGTCATTCATCACAGCCACCTAAGCACAGCGCTTTAGGCGAGCTTTCAAGAATTGTTTGCAAATTGGAAAATAACCAGTTTAAGGCTGAGCTGACACCACAGCTTTATTCACTTTTCAATGAAATAGGTAAAAATACAACATATCCTGTAAGATGTGTTATGAGTAATCTTCCCATTCTCAAGCCCCTTATTACAAAGGTTTGTTCTGAAATTCCACCTGTTGCTTCTATGATGAGAACAACAACTGCAGTTACTATGGCAACCGGTAGCCCTGCTCCCAATGTTTTGCCACAGAAGGCAACTGTGAATGTGAATTTCCGTATTATGCCCGGTCAGACTATTGAGGATGTTGAAGCACACATCAGAAAATATGCAGGTCCTAAAGCAGAAATTAAGCTTGTAAGTGGTAAAAATCCCTCTAAGATTTCTCCCACAGATTCAAGAGCCTTCAATGCTATAAGAGCAATCTGCAAGGAAATGGACCCCAAGGCTATTGTTGCGCCTTACCTTGTAATGGGTGGTACAGATGCCCGAAACTATGAGGAGGTTTGCGATAATATTTACCGTTATTCACCCTTCCTTATGGACACTGCACTTCTTCTTACAACTCACGGTACAAATGAAAGAATACCCGTTTCCTCTCTTAAAGACGGCGTTGTATTCTTTAAAAAGTATATCAGAGAATTAACTAAGGACTGATTCTATAATAAAATAATAAATCACCATAGACTCGGATTTCCGGGTTTATGGTGATTATTTTTGTTTAAAAGCTTTTTATATTTTTTTCGTATTCCGTAAAGAATTTTTCCAGAATTTCTCTGTCCTTTTCATTACCACGCAGGCAGATTGAAACGCTTAAAGCTCCGTTAATGCTTAAAGCAGTCATAACAGCGCAGGGCTTATTCTTTGCAGCACCTGCTACAAAAGCAGAAAATGGCTTGTTATTTGCAAGTGAAAAAGCCACAGTATCAATTGCACCGACATTGCTTACGGAAAGGGTAGGGTTACGGTAAAACAGCTTTACTATCGGCTCAGCTTGTATATAAGACATAGATTTATATGCAAAGTTAAGCAAGGGAAGTCCGTGTAGTCCCATAAATTCATCAGCTTTAATTTCCTTTGTCTTTTTGCTGACAAGTGAAAGGGTGTCTTTTAAATCATCACCCATTCTGTCAACAGCACAATGGCTGAAGGAAACGTGATTTGTGTAGCCAATGGTTGATGTGTCCTTGATGTGTCTTCTTAAATCCGTTGCACAGGAAACGCTGATGCTTTCGTCGTTTTTGAAATTTGCAACTTTTTTCAGCGCATCAATATATGAGGCTACAAGTAAATCGTTTACAGTACCACCTTGGGCTTTTGCAAAAGCCACTGCTTTGTCAAAATATTCCTTTTCAATTTTCCTTGATACTATAACAACATCCTTTTCGATATTGTTGTTTTCAAAGGGAAAACGGTGCTTGTCACGGGGGGAAACATTGGCTAATTGCCTCCTGGCTTTCTTCTGAAAGCTTTTTTCCATATCCTTGTATACATCAGTGTATTTTCTTGAGCCTACAGAGAAGCAAAGAGGGGATTTACCCTTTAAAACGTAATCGGAGTAAGCTTTGCAAAAGTCGCTCCAGAACGCCTTAAAACCACCACCATCCATACACATATGGTTCCATATAAATAATATGTATGTTTTACCACGGTGGAAGAAAAGACCAATATTCATTTGTATGTTGCTTTTCAAGGGGATTTCACGGGCGAAAAACTCTTTTTTTGCTTTTTCTAAATCCTCAACCTCTTTGGCTATAACAAATTCATTCACATTGTAATCAGCTACACGCCAGTATGGTGTTACGGGATTCTTTATAACCTGAGAATGTAGAAACGGAGCGCTTTCAAGAGCACACACAGCAACATTTTTAAAGGCTTCCTCATTAACTAAAAAGTCATAATCAACCTCAAAACGAGCCATTCTGTCCATATATTTTCTGCACATAAGGTTTACCTTGTCGTACATTTCGCAGGGTAAAGTCTTTTTTAATATATGGGGATTCTGCACTTTAAAGGCTATTAAATCCTTTAAAACAATTTCATCGGTAAGCCCTTTTTGTTTCAGGCTTTCGGCTTCCGAACGCTTATTAAAATTCATAATTAATCCTCAATGTGGTTAAAGAAAAAGTCTCTCTTTTCGTTTGTGTCAATTACTTTAATAGGCTTAACCTGGTTAAGGTTCGCACCACGTTTTCTTAATACCTCACGGTAGTCGTCGTAAGTGCCTTTTTTCAGGAACAACACCTCAGGATGTCCCAAAGCACCACTTTTAATAAGTGGCTCAACTGAAACATTACCCTTGCAGAGCTTTTCCTCGAATAAAGCGTTGTAGGTAGCTTTTTTCTCATCGGAAATATCTTCAGCAAGCTCAATAAACAGCTTGTAGTGACCGGGTGATGTGCTTCTGTCAGCGTAAATGCTGTAGCCAATATATAAGTCGCCTGATTCCTCGGACATATTTGCAACAATTTCATCAAACGCCATTGAGCTTACCTTTTCACCACTGATGTTTGCAATCTGGTTAAGTCTGTAGCAGAAGGTGATTTTGGGTGACTGGTTGTAGTAGCCTGTAACCTTAACAACGTCCTCAATTCTGTAACGGTAGAAGCCACTCATATTGGTAAGTATTATTTCATATTCCTTGCCTACCTCCAGGTCCTTGATTGTAAGAAGGTTGTCGTAGCCCTCCTGGTCAATGGGACGAAATTCATAAAAACCGTTCTGAGGAAGAATAACGTACTCAAATGAATTAAACTCAAGGGGAACAGCCATAAAAGCCTCTGTAGCTGTGTAGCCAAGGTAGTGAATTGGTATATCTTCACCAATGTATCTTCTGAGCTTTTTGGCATAAAAGCTCAGGGAGCCTGTACCCATACCATACATCCAGCCGACATTTGGCCATATACGGGGAATAATAGGGGATTCATCGAAGCCTTTTCTGAATTCCTTTCTTAATTCTTCAGCTCTTTTGGGGTTGGGTTTAAGCTTTTTGTTGTATTTCTGCCTGATTTCTTCGGGCACATTTACTTTATCATTAATAATACCTTTTTCTATATCATCACAAAGCATTTCCCAGTTTTCTTCCATATAGAAGAACATAGATTCAAGAGTTGTAATGAAAATTGTACCAAGATAGCTGACCTTTTTACTGGGTAATGAAAAACGCAGCTTCATATAGTGCATATCCATATCAACACCGGGTTCGGGGAAAAGCACCTCTTTAGGTGATGTTGTAAAGCAGCCTACAATGGGCTTTACATTTAAAAGGGGAATTGATGAAAGACAGCTGATTGTACCACCTTTAACTTTTCTGCAGCCGGTTTCAGCTGTTAAAAGCCCCTTCTGGGCAGGTAATGCTTTGCCTTGCTTTGCGAACCATTTTACAGCACAGCCAACAGGTGCGCTGAAGCTGAAGCATTGGCAAACCCACTCAGCCCAATAGGAAAGGGGAACAAGCTTCTGCTTACCTGTACTGCCGGAGCTTTCTGTGAAACGACGAACATACATATTTGTAATAAGTCCTTTTTCACCATCAGCCATACGCCAAACGTAATCGTCATAATCTGCATATACGGAAAGGGGAACAATTTTCTGGTAATCCTCAATGGATTTTACATCTTTAAAGTTATGTAATTTACCGTATTCAGTGGTTTTGTTTTTTCTCATAAGTCTTTTAACGCAGGTTTCCTGCATTTTAAAGGCTCTTTTGGAATAAATGAAAATCTTGATATGCTCACACATACCAACAAAGCCACCCCAGCCGGAAAGAAATCTGTCTATCATAAAAACACCTCGAATTGAATTTTATTAAATCATCTCATATAAAGATGCGAAAGGAAATTGAATAATTTGTTATTATGGGGACCATATCGAACAGGAAAATCGAACCAGGTCACCTTTTTGTGTATGCTCTTTTCGTGGGAAAATGCCTTGAAGCCTGCCTGTCCGTGGTAGCTTCCCATTCCACTTTCGCCAACACCACCAAAGCCGAAGCTGTTTATGGCTATTTGCATTATAGTATCGTTAATACAGCCACCACCGAAGGAGCAACGCTCAATGGTTTCATCAATTCTTTTCTTGTTCTCAGAGAATATATAAAAACCAAGTGGCTTTGGTTTATCAGCAAACAATGAGTATAATTCTTCGTAAGAATCAAATGTAAGCACGGGTAATACAGGTCCGAAAATTTCTTCCTGCATAACGGGGTCATCCCAGGTTACGTTATCCATAACTGTTGGTGCAATTTTAAGGCTGTCAGCATCCCTTTCGCTACCGAATATAACCTTTTTTTCGTCAATCATATTACATATTCTGTTGAAATGCTTTTCGTTGACGATTTTACCGTATTCGGGGTTTTCGAGAGCGTTTTCACCGTATTGTCTTTTTATTTGTTCACAAAGTTCTTTTACAAGCTTATCCTTTATACTGCTATGGCAAATTACATAATCGGGTACAACACAGGTTTGTCCGCAGTTAAGGAATTTACCGTATACAATTCTCTTTGCAGCCAATTTTATTTTTGCTGTAGAGTCAACTATACAAGGGCTTTTACCACCGAGCTCAAGTACAACAGGTGTTATGGTTTCAGCAGCTTTATGTAATATCTCCTTACCTACAGCCTGACTGCCTGTAAAGAAAATCATATCAAATTTATGATTTAAAAGCTCTTTGTTTTCCTCTCTGCCACCTGTAACAACTGCAATATATTCAGGTGGGAAGCATTCTTCAATAATCTTTTTTATGATTTCACTTGTTGCAGGGGAATAGGCACTGGGCTTTACAATAATTGTATTACCTGCTGCAATAGCGTCTGAGATAGGTGTCATTGTTAAAAGGAATGGGTAATTCCAAGGGCTCATAATAAGAACGTTACCGTAGGGCGAAGCCTTTTTATAGCCACTGCCTATACACTGACCTATCGGTGTATAAATTCTGTGCTTTTTAGCATAGGAAAAGGTGTGACGAATCATATAATTAAGCTCCATAAGAACAAGACCGGTTTCACAAACAAATCCGTCAAATTCACATTTTCCTAAATCCTTTTTTAATGCTTCGTTGATTTCATTTTCATATTTTTTAATACAGCTGTAAAGCTTAATTAACATTTTTATACGGAATTTAACAGGTAGGGTAGCACCACTTCTGTAAAATTCTTTTTGTTCTTTTAGTAATGCCGCAATATCCAAAAAAAACACTCCAAAAACAGTTTTACTTTTTTTATAAATAAAATACTTTGTTTATTCACAATTACACAAATTATACTATAAACATATATAAGTTGCAAGTTAAAAGTTAAAAGTTAGTGGTTAGCGAATAGCAAATAGCAAATAGCGAATAGCAAATAGTAGTTAGTGGGTATGAAAGTTAGAAGTTAAAAGTTAAAAGTAAAGCATTGGGAAGCTATCCCTCGAAAAAATTTTTAAAAGTGGGTTGCAAAATTTTTTTATATGAATTATAATACAAAGCGAACAAATGTTCGTGGGACGATATGAACAAAAATAAGGAGGAATTAAGTGAAAGAAAAAAACAGCTTTGTAATTTACACAGACTGGGAAAACACATTCAAAAAAATAGGAAAATATGAGGCAGGTGATTTAATACAAGGCATATTTGAGTATATGCGAACAGGTGAAACACCACAATTTGAGTCTTTTGCAGTTGAGGCAGTATTCACACTACTTGTTGAAACCTTTAAAAGAGATAGAGATAAGTATTATAAAATGTGTGAAAGGAATGCTGATAATGTTGCTAAAAGGTGGGAGAAAATTAATGCAAGTGACAGCAATAATAAGAATACCGGTGGTAAAAATGGTATAAGTAAAAATACCAAAAATACCGATAATGATAATGACAATGATAATGTAAATGACAATGATAATGATAATGATAATGATAATGATAATGTAAAT
>JAZPXQ010000030.1:0-64271 GCA_045543695.1 Acutalibacteraceae bacterium
TTGATTTCTGAATATGCTCACTGATATTTCCTTTTTTTCGCTTTGCTCTGCTGACTCTACTGCATTATCAAGAAGGTTATTGAATATTGTTGAAATATCAGTTGGGGCAACATTACTTAAATTTGCAGTTTTTACATCAAAATCAATTTTTATGCTCTTTCCCTGACATAGGTTAAGGTACTTACTTATAAGCAAATCCAGTGTTTTGTTCTTACTCATCCCGATATATCCGTAGCTTTGAACTGCTTCGGAAATTGACTCAATATATTCGTGTATTTCTTCAGATTTGTTCAAACTCTTTATATGTTGCAAATGATTTTTTATATCGTGTATGAGAATTGCAGAATTTTTGTTGTTCTGTTCTATAATCTGCAAATATTGGGTGTCTATAGCTTCTTTTTCTTTTTCCATTTTAAGCTCATATAATTCTGTTGTGTTTTTAAGCGAATAGCTATACACAAAGAAAACCATTATATTAGTAACAAGCAATAAAAATGACGCAATACAAAACGCTGCATACATTCCGTCAGTAAAATCTAAATTTTTATCAAAATAAAAGAAAACCGTATTAACAAATATAGATGACAAGGGGGAAATAAACAAAAGCCAATACACCTTGTTGTTTTTATTTTTTCTATGTATTTGCGAGAAAATGTAAGCAATGGACATAACAACTGCTGAATATGCCATTTTACTAAAAACAATATCAATTAAATAAATAACAGGATTGGCAATATGCTCACTCATATTAACATTAAACACTGCTGCATTGAATGACATTGTAAGCGTTTCAGTTGTTCCTAGTGCAACTAACAAAATAACAGCGTGAAACAATGCAGCTTTGAAACTGCAATTAAACGCAAATAATAATATCAGGGTTAACACAAGCGGAATAAACACCAGGTTTAACGCAGGTATGGTTAACCGGTAAACAGCGAATAGAATTAAGTACCCCACGCCCACACCTGCTAAAGTAACAGATGTTTTATACTTTTGGGTAAAAAACGCTTTTGCATAATACAAAAACACAGCTGCTTCTGCAAAATACATCAAAACCTCAATTATCAGATGAAATATATCCATAGCCCTCTCCTATAAACGCCATAAACTGCTTTTTAAATGAGGCTTGTTTCCTGGAAGCCACAGAAATGCTATGTCCCCCTGTTAACAACAAGGATTCACGCTTGAAATTTTTGATATGATTCATATTTACAATAAAGCTGTTGTGTGGCACAGCAAAATACCCTGTTTCCAAGCGTTCTTTAAAATACTCCATTTTCTGACGTGTAACATATTTATCCTTAACAGTCTGAACATACACCTTCTTATACTTAACTTCCACATATATAATATCGTTTTTTGAAACAATAATATTTTCGTTATCCTTAGTGGTAATAACAATATCACAAAGCTGTAAATTCTCTAAAGCTTTTTGAATACCTGCGACTATTCTTTCGGTATTACTGTTTTTATCAATATACCTGAAAACATTTAAATCCATAGCAGCATCCAGATATTGATTATGTGATGTAAAAATAAAAATCTTAGTATGATTGCTTTTATTATTTAAATACCTGGCAGTTTCAATTCCGTTCAGTGATTTCATTTCAATATCAAGAAAAACTATATCAAAAACATCGTCAAAAGCAACCAAATCTTCACCACAAGAAAAGCATTCAATTGAGCAATCAATATTTTTTGAAGAAAAAAAGCTTTCGACTATAGATTTTATTTTTTCAATATAAATTTTCTCATCATCACATATGGCAATTTTCACACTATCACCTCAAAATTATGATACCATTACACAGAATATTAGTCAACAAAACAAAACTGCATAAATACTCCCATTAATATTAAAGCACAATCCGAAAAAAAATCCACAAAGCTTGCCTAAGTGCAAAAAAATATTACCTAAGTGCATAAAAACGACTTACTTTATCCAACAATAAAGCAAGTCGTTCAATAATTCTATTTCATTTACACACTATTGCTGTGCCTCGCCCGTACCTTCAAAATAATCAGGATACTGCTCCATAACCATTGTCTGAACAAGGTTATAAACCATTACACCCTCAGCGGCTGTACAATTATAGTGATCACCTAATACAAGCTGACCGTTTGTGTAGCTGATTTTCCTTTCAGGGGCAATTCCGATATGATAAACATAGTACAGATTATCTACACTTTTTTCATATCTGTTACCTATAAGGCTTTTCTTGAAGCGCAAAACATAGTTTGTACCCGAATCAGGCTGGGAATAAATTGCAACAAGGGATTCAGGATCAAGATTGTATGTGTTTGCAATAAGCTGAATAAATTCGTTGCTCTTGTCATCCGTAAGGAAGTTTTCACCATTTTTATCGGGTATAATAACCCCGGCGCTTTCAATCTTAATTGCTTTCTGAAGTGCAAGCACTGCATCGTTTACGGACACAACACCATCTGCATTCATATCTGCATAAGTTAAATATTCGGGGGTTACTTCTGCAAGGTGGGCTGAAAGGCGAAGGATAAACCGGGCATCACTTGTTTCTACCTTGCCGTTTAAATTCATATCACCTAAAAGGATTGTTGGTTCTTCGTTTCCATCTGTTTCTTCACCTTCTGCACAAGCAATGGTGGAAAAAGAGGTTAATAAAAGCACTACGCTAAGAAGAAACGAAGAAAATTTAAATATCTTTTTCATATTATTACTATTCCTTAATTTTATTGCTTAAAGAACTCAGCAAAAGCACGGTAAGCCATATACAAGTCAAGCTTTGAAATAACCTCATAGGGAGCGTGCATTGAAAGAACAGGCACACCAAGGTCAACAACGTCAACATCAAGGTTTGCAATGTATTTGGCAACTGTTCCGCCACCACCTGCGTCAACCTTTCCAAGCTCACCGATTTGCCATACAACACCGGCTTTGTCAAGCATATTTCTGATTTTACCCATATACTCGGCAGAGGCATCGCTTGTACCTGATTTACCTCTTGCACCGGTATATTTGGTAATTACAACACCCTTATTAAGATAAGAGGTGTTATTTTTTTCAAAAACAGAATTAAAAGTAGGGTCATAGGCAGAGTTAACATCAGCAGAAAGGCACTCACTTTTTGAAAGCACCTGATAACCCTCCAGGTCATTTGCTTTTGCAAGATCGTTTATAAAATACACAAGGTAAGAGGACTGAAGACCTGTATTACCGTCAGAACCTGTTTCCTCTTTATCTGTAAGAACTGTAATTGCTGTGTAATCAGGATTTTCAATGCTGAAAATAGCCTGTTCAGCAGGATATGCACAAACTCTGTCGTCGTGTCCGTATGAACCGATAAGACCTCTGTCAAAGCCGATATCATCAGCCTTAAATGCAGGAACAACCTCAAGCTCTGCACTCAAGAAATCACTTTCTATAATTCCGTATTTCTCATTCAAGAGTTTAAGAATGTTAAGCTTAACAAGCTCACTGCCTTCATCACTCTTAAAAGGACGACTGCCTACAATTACATTAAGCTCTTCACCCTGAATACCGTCAGAAAGGGTACGCTTGCCCTGCTCTGAACCAAGGTGAGGAAGAATATCAGATATAACAAATTTAGGCTCGCCTGCTTCTTCACCGATTTTAACATTCACTTTGGTTCCGTCTGCTTTAACAATAACGCCGTGAAGAGCAAGAGGAATTGCAACCCACTGGTATTTTTTTATACCACCATAGTAATGTGTTTTAAAAAGTGCAAGCTCATCGCTTTCATAAAGCGGGTTAGGTTTTAGGTCAAGTCTTGGGGAATCAATATGTGCAGCTGCGATTTTAACGCCTTCTGCAAGGCTCTTTTTACCAATTACAGCAAGAATAATTGCCTTATCACGGTTTACATAATAAAGCTTAGCGCCTGCTGCATATTTCTTTTCGGGATTAAACTCTACAAAGCCCTTATTCTTTGCATCTTCTAAAACTACAGCAACTGCTTCCCTTTCGGTTTTGGCTGCGTCTAAAAATTTTTTATAATCCTCGGCAAACGCATCGGCTTTTTCGATTTCGTTTTCCTCAACAACTGCACCGGCATGCTGAGGTTTATAAAAAAGCTCCTTTTTAAGATCTTCAACTTTTGACATATTTAACATCCTTTCAGGTATTATTTCATTTTGTATATATCCTTATATTTTCCGGTAATTTTCATTACCCTTCTAACATACCCCGCTGTGTCCTCATAGGGAATATTATCTAAATTTTCACCATCAGGAGAAACCATTGGATCTGCCAACCATTCATTAACCTTACCACGTCCTGCGTGATAAGCTGCAAGAGCTGTTTCAGTGTTACCAAATTCATCAAGGAGCATATCTAAAAAATACGCACCGTAATAAACAGATATTTCCGGTTCAAAAAGCTCATCTTCAGCATACACATCACCGGTTTTGGTTTGCAGCCATTCAAATGTATCAGGTGTTATTTGCGTAAGCCCTTTTGCACCGACAGAAGAAACTGCTGTATTATCAAAACCACTTTCAGCTTTTATCAGTGCATACAGCAAGGCAGGGTCAATATCAAAGCGTTCTGCATTTTCTTCAACAAGAGCTGAATATTTTTGTGGATAAATGCTTTGTGTAATCAAGCTTACCATATTTACTATTATTATAATAAAAACCACTGATAATATCAATAACAGCGATATGAATTTAATTTTGTTTTTTGTTTGGTTTTCAATCAATTAAAAAGCTCCTTCGTTAAAGAATCAATTTGTTTTTTAAAGTCGTGCTCATAATAATTAGAAATAACATAAGTTGCTTTTTTCAAATAAAAGTCATCATCCTTCTGTCCTCTGATTCTCACAAGCGCATCCTCTTCACTCAGGCTATCCCTTTTTATTATACGCTCCTTGCGTACATTTTCAGGGGCATGAACAACCATTAATATATCACATTCATCTGAAAAGCCCGATTCAATTATAGCAGCAGCATCAACAATTACAGTATCATATTGCAAAAATGCTTTCTCAACACGTTTTTTTATTTCCGAATTAATAGCCGGGTGCATAATCGAATTTAGTAATGCTGTATTCTCGGGAGAAGAAAAGGCTTTTCTGGCAAGTGCTTTTCTGTTAAGAGTAACACCATCACTTTCAAGAATGTCCCAACCAAAAGACTCGCAAAGCTTCGGTAAAAGTGATTTGTCTATACCAAGAATCTCTCTTGCAATAACATCGCCATCAACAATATATGCACCTTTTTCTTTGAGATAATCAGAAACTGTGGATTTTCCTGCTCCTGTCTTACCTGTAAGACCAATAAGTTTTTTCAATGCTACACCTCAAACGTCAATTACATTAAAGCCTGCAGCTCTTAAAAGTCTGTTAAGAACTGCAAGATTATCGTCGTTATCCTCATCAGGATATCTTACAAAGCATTTTTTCGCACCTTTTTTGTCAAGCTCACGAAGAGAATCAAACAAAAAGTGTGATAGCAATTTATAATCCTCGAAGCCATAGGTAATATAAGGAACATTCAGCTCTCTGCCTTCATCATCAAAAACCATTGCATAGGCATCCTCTGAAGCGAATTGATTAACATACCTACAGAAATCCTTATATGCACCTCTGACAAGTATGATTTCAGCCTCGGGCGAGTAATGCTTGTATTTCATTCCCGGGGAAGCGGCAGTTTCGTTGCTTTTTAACGGGTTTAAAACAGCATCATCAACCTCCACCTCACCTAAAACGCTCATAAGCTCTTTAAGGGTAACATTACCCGGTCTTAAAAGCCTGGGCTTTTCACCTGCAAGTGTGATAACTGTTGATTCCACACCTTCACTGCAAGCACCACCATCAATTACCAAAGGTATTCTGCCATTTAAATCTTCATAAACGTGCTCTGCTTTTGTAGGGCTTGGCTTGCCCGACAAATTAGCAGATGGGGCTGCTAATGGTAAGCCACTTAATTTTATAAGCCTTCTGGCAATTTGGTGTGACGGGCAACGAACTGCTACGGTGTCAAGATTTCCCGTTGTACAATAAGGCACCTTATCAGCTTTTGGAAGTATTATTGTAAGTGGGCCCGGCCAGAATTTTTCAGCAAGCTTTTTAGCTGTTTCCGGTACTTCCTTTACCAAGTCATAAATTTCCGAAAACTCCGAAATATGCACAATCAAAGGGTTATCTGTAGGTCTTCCCTTTGCTTCAAAAATCCTGCTTACTGCAAGGGGGGAAAAAGCATTTCCCGCAAGTCCGTATACTGTTTCCGTCGGCATACCTACAACTTCTTCATTTCGTAGAAGCTCTACTGCCTTTATATATTTTTCTTCACAATCCTCAATTGTTATTTTAACAAGCTCTGTGTTCAATATTTATTCCTCTGAAACTTTCAATTTATCTGCTGTATCTGCAGTAATAAGAGCATCTATAATTTCATCAAGGTCACCGTTCATAATAGCTTCAATTCTATAAAGGGTAAGACCTATTCTGTGGTCAGAAACTCTGCCTTGCGGGAAATTATATGTTCTTATTCTTTCGCTTCTGTCTCCTGTTCCCACCTGGGAGCGTCGTTCATCTGCAATTTCAGCATTTTGTTTTTCCCTTTCTGCTTCAAGCAAACGGGAACGAAGTATTTTCATTGCTCTGTCTCTGTTTTTGTGCTGACTTCTTTCGTCCTGACACTCAACAACAGTGCCCGTAGGCAAATGGGTTATACGAATTGCTGACTCTGTTTTATTAACGTGCTGTCCACCTGCACCACTTGAACGGAAGGTATCAATCTGCAAATCTGTCGGGTCAATAGCAATATCAACCTCTTCGGCTTCAGGCAAAACTGCAACAGTTACTGTTGAGGTATGGATTCTGCCTCCCGATTCAGTTTCGGGCACACGCTGAACACGGTGAACCCCACTTTCAAATTTAAAGCGGGAATATGCACCCTCACCTGTAATCATAAAGCTGATTTCTTTAATACCACCCAAACCGGTTTCATTAACAGAAAGCACTTCAGGCTTCCAGCCACGCCCTTCAGAATACATTGAGTACATTCTGAAAAGTGAGTTACCAAAAAGAGCTGCCTCTTCACCACCTGCGCCTGCACGAATCTCAATAATAACATTCTTATCATCGTTAGGGTCTTTTGGAAGCAGAAGGATTTTTAGCTGTTCGTTAAGCACCTCTGTCTTTTCTTTACATTCCTGTATTTCAAGCTCCAGCATTTCCTTGAGCTCTTTATCTTTTTCAACAGAAAGCATTTCTTTTGCGGCTTCGCCATCACTGAGTGCTTTTTTGTATTCTCTGTAGGCTTCGACTAAAGGAGTCAGATTTTTTAATTCTTTCATTAAAGAAGCATATTTTTTCTGATCAGAAACCGTATCGGGTAAGCATAACAACTCATTAACCCTCTCAAAACGCTCTTCAACCTGTTGGAGCTTATCAATCATCTATATTCTCCCTTGTTACTTTTTTTATATTTTTTTCTGCTTTTGAACGAGGAATTAAAAACTCTCTGCCACAGCCGTTGCAACGCAGACGAAAATCCATACCCGAGCGTAAAACAGTAAATTCTTTTGAACCACACGGGTGTTGCTTTTTCATTTCAAGAACATCGCCAACTCGAATATCCACCGAAACTCCTCCAATTTAAATTTTATTGAAATATTGTAACATACTTTTACATAAAATTAAAGAGTAAGATTAAAATAAATGAAACAGGTGATAAAGAAATGACACCCTACCTTCCCGAAGGATTCCTAATTAATACTACGGAGAATATCCGATACCTATCCAGCTATGATTCGTTCTATAAGGCTTACACAGAAAAAAAACCATTAGAGGCACGGGTAACCTACTGTGACAGAGCTCATAACCTACATATAGATTTCGGTTTTATACACGGAATTATCCCACGTGAGGAATGTGCAACAGGAATAAAAGAAGGCACCACAAAGGACATTGCAATAATTGCCAGAGTAAACAAGCCCGTAAGATTTATAATAGAAGAAATATGTTCCACCGGAGATAAAAAAACTGCTTTTTTAAGCAGAAGAAGGGTCCAGGAGCTTTTCCAAAATGAACATTTACCTACAATTTCAACCGGTGATATTATAACTGCAAGAATTACACATCTGGAAAGCTTTGGGGCTTTTTGTGACATCGGTTGCGGTATCAATGCACTTTTGCCTATAGATAATATTTCTGTTTCAAGAATCCCCCATCCCGATGTAAGATTTGATGTAGGCGACGATATAAAGGTTATAATAAAAAGCTTCGACGAGTTTAACAGAGCAACGCTTTCTCATAAAGAGCTACTGGGCACTTGGGAGGAAAACGCCGGAAAATTCCACGTTGGCGAAACAGTAAGTGGTATTGTAAGAAGTGTTGAAAGCTATGGTATTTTTGTTGAATTAACTGCAAATCTGGCAGGCTTAGCAGAATATACCCCGTCAGTTTTTGAGGGTCAACAAACAAGTGTATATATAAAAAGCATAATCCCTGAAAAAATGAAGGTAAAGCTGATTATTGTTGATTCCTTTGATGCTGATTACCCGAAAAAAGCTCCGGATTACTATATTAAAGAAGGTCACCTTGATTATTTCAGATACTCCCCTTACGAGTGTGAAAAAAATATAGAGACATTCTTTTAATTACACTTGAAAAGACAGGTTACTGTATTGTATAATTGTTCCATATAATATGATAGGAGTTTGATTATGCAATACAGTAATTTCAGTTCAATCGGCAAACGCATTTCAAAGCTTGGTTTTGGACTTATGCGACTCCCAAAAAAAGAAGAAAACAGTGAAATAATTGACCGTGAAGAAGCCTTCAGACTTATTGACCTGGCAATGAAATCCGGTGTCAACTACTATGATACTGCATATTTTTACCACGGTGGTGATTCTGAGCAGTTTGTTAAAGAGGCTTTAAGCAGATATCCCCGTAATTCTTTCTACCTTGCAACAAAGCTTCCAAGTGGCTTAATTAAAGACAAAGAAAAGAACACAGAGGAAATTTTTAATGGTCAATTAAAAAAATGCGGCGTTGACTATTTTGACTTTTATCTTCTTCACGCAGTTAATGGTGACAATATGCAGGTTTTTGAAGAAGACAAATCCTATGAATACCTTACAGAACAGAAAAAGCTTGGTAGAATCAAGCATTTAGGCTTTTCTTATCACGGGGATTTAGAGTTTTTCATTGAACTCATAGATAAATACAAATGGGATTTTGTTCAGCTTCAGATAAACTATTACGACTGGGAAAACCAGAACGCAAAGGCATACTATGAGGCTCTTGCCGAAAGAAATATTCCTTGTATTGTAATGGAACCTGTTCGTGGTGGCTCTTTGCACACACTTAACGAGGAAGCAAAGAGGGTTTTTGAAGAGCTTGGTGATGCCTCTGCTGCCTCCTACGCTTTAAGATATGTAGCCCAGCTTCCTAATGTTATGGTTACTCTTAGCGGTATGTCTACATACGAGCAGGTTGCGGACAACCTTAAAACCTTTGAAGAGTGTAAGCCGCTCACAGAAATTGAGCAGGAAGCAATCAAGAAAGCCAATGTGCTTTTCAGAAAGAATTTTGCTATTCCTTGTACCGACTGCAAATACTGTGTAGAGACCTGCCCTGCCGGAATAAACATCCCCGGTTGCTTTAAAGCTTACAACGAGTATAACAAAACCAGAGATAAAAAAGATTTCACAGCACACTACTCTCCGATAAACGAAGAACAACGAGCCCAAAACTGCCTTGATTGTAAGGCTTGTATAGAAAAATGTCCTCAACAAATTGATATTCCGAGACAACTTAGAAAGGTTTCCGAGCTTTCGGAATAAGGTGAATTTTATGAAGAAAATTTTATGCTCTCTTTTTTGTTTGCTTTTGGCTTTATGCCTTTTTACCTCCTGTGGCAGAGAGAAAATAACGGATGTTGTTAACAACGCAGAGATTGTACTTATTAATGGCAAAGAGGTTGACACCGTTGAAGCTGCTATGGGTGCATTCCAAGGCAAGCAAGGCGATTACATTGAGTTCAGATTTGACGAAGAACAGACCTTTAACACCGTTTTCATCAACGAAAAATCAACCTCTGTACGACAATACAATATTTACGCCGAGGTTGACGGTAAATTCAAGCTTATATACACAAACAAGCTTATTGTTAACGAAAACATACCGGTTGAAACAACAACAGCAACTGCACTGAAAATTGAAATTGTGAATACCGAAATAGGGAACGATAATTTCATAATTCAAGGTGTAAGCGCATATAACATTGAAGTAAAATAAGGAGAACACTATGTCTATTAAATTTTGCAAGGATACAAACATTTTCAAGCTTGATACTGATAGCTCAACATATATTTTCGGTATATTTGAGGGCAATTACCTTGTACACTACTACTACGGCGCACCTATCCCTGATACAGATGTTGAGTCCCTTCGTATAAGACCCAGCTTTGCCTCCTTCTGTCCTGACAGCCCTTCAGCCAGAGTTTTCAACTTTTCTCCTGATGTAACACCAATGGAATATTCCACCTTCGGCGCAGGAGATTTCCGTTTGTCTGCTTTTGCCGTAAAGAACAGTGCAGGCAACAAGGTTACAGATTTAAGATATGTAAGCCACGAAATTTATGAAGGAAAAAAAGCTATTCCCGGGCTCCCCTCTCTTTATGTTGATGCGGACGGTGAAGCCCAGACACTTGAGGTTGTAACAGAAGATAAGGTTACCGGCGTAAAAGCAACTCTTGTTTACACAGTTTTCGAGAAAAAGGGTGCTATTACAAGAAGCGTTAAGGTTGAAAACCCCACAGACAAGCCCTTCCATATTGATACTATTCATTCACTTTGTGTTGATTTACCCGGCTATGACTATGATATGCTTGGCCTTTATGGCAGATGGGTAAAAGAACGTGCTTTAGACAGATACCCCTTGCACCGTGGTATTCAGTCTATAAAAAGCAAACGTGGTTCATCCAGCCATAACCACAATCCCTTTACAGCGCTTGTAAAAAAAGGTGCAACCGAGGATTATGGTGACTGCTATGGCTTCAACCTTGTATACAGCAGCAATTTCTCAATTGATGTTGAGGTTGATGGCTTTGCTTCGTCTCGTCTTGTTATGGGTATTAATCCTGAAGGCTTCAGCTGGCTTCTTAACCCCGGTGAAGAATTTTATTCACCTGAAGCTGTTATGATTTACACCAACAAGGGTATTGGTGAAATGAGCCGTATGTTCCACAGACTTTACTCCAACAACCTTGTTCGTGGTAAATGGAAAAAAGCAAAACGCCCCCTTCTTATTAACAACTGGGAAGGCACAGGTATGAATTTTGACCACGACAAGCTTGTTTCCTTTGCCCGTCACGCAAAAGATATGGGCATTGAAATGCTTGTTATGGACGATGGTTGGTTCGGAAAGCGTGATGATGATAAATCGTCACTTGGTGACTGGTTTGTTGCAGAATACAAGCTCAAGCACGGTCTTTCCGGTCTTATAAAAGAGGTCAATGCTTTAGGACTTAAATTCGGTATCTGGTTTGAACCCGAAATGATTTCTCCCGATTCTGAAATTTACAGAGCACACCCCGATTGGTGCTTACACACAGAGGGCAGAGATAAGTCAATTGCACGTACACAGTATGTAATAGACTATTCAAGGAAAGAGGTCCGTGATCACATCTATTCAATGATGCATAAAATTCTTTCCGAAAATAATATTGACTATGTTAAATGGGACTTTAACAGAAATCTTACAGAGGTTTCCTGCGCAGAGCTTCCACCGGAAAGACAGGGCGAGGTTTTCCACCGTTTTGTTCTTGGTACTTATGAAATTATGGACAAACTTACGAAAGACTTCCCTGACTTGCTTTTGGAAAACTGTTCAGGTGGTGGTGGTCGATTTGACCCAGGTATGCTTTACTACTCACCTCAGATTTGGACAAGCGACAATACTGACCCAATTGAAAGACTTACAATTCAATACGGTACATCGCTTTGCTACCCTGCTTCCACAATGGGCGCACACGTTTCTGCAAGCAGAAGAGCAAATTACGAAACAAAAAAGAACGTTGCTCTTTGGGGCTCATTTGGTTACGAGCTTGACCCGGATAAGCTTAGCGAAGAAGAAATAGCTGAAATTAAAGAGCAGGTTAAGGAATACCACAAATATTATGATGTTATTCACTACGGTGAGCTTTACAGACTTATAACTCCCTTTGAAAACGAATTTAAGGTTGCCTGGGAATTTGTAAGCGAAGATAAAAAAGAAGCTCTCGTCACAGTTGTTCACATTAAGCTTCCTTATGATGATTTCTTCTTATTAAAGCTTAAAGGTCTTGATCCTGAAAAGATTTACGAGGTTGAAGACACAGGCGAAACCTACAGTGGTGCATTCCTTATGAATGCAGGTCTTAACCTTACTCACAGACCTAAAGGTGACGGAATTTCATATCTTATTCATTTAACTGAAGTATAAAAAAGCTAACCCCTCGGATTTCTCCGAGGGGATTTTTTTGAGCATTAATACTTATCTTTGCAAGTTAAGCCTTTTTTGTTGCAACCACTTACACAGTCGCTGTATTTTGCCCTTACTGTATAGGTATATGTTTTACCTTTCTTAGCAGTTTTATCAACGTATGACAATACGTCTCCACCTTTAACATAAGCAATCTTTTCCCAGGATGAATCGGAAGTTTTCCTGTAAACATTGTAACCAGTTGCGCCTGATACCTTATTCCATGAGAAAATAATACCTGATTTCTTACTGATTACTTCGTCAAGAGTGGGTGTTGACAATGCTTTTGCAGCTTTACCTGTTGTATTGTACTTTGAAACAGTTTTATAACCACCACCTCTTCTCCAAACTGCTGCTACAGTATATTGATACTTTGTTCCGGGCTGAACATTATGAACATAATAGTTATTCTTTGTATTTGTAAGCTCACGCCACTTAGTGCTATTACCTTCTTTGATATAAATATAATAGTCAGTAGCGCCTTTTACTTTCTCGAATTCAATTCTTATGCTCTTGCTTGTTGATGTAACTTTTGTAATTTCCGGCTGAGCAACAAAGAATATCTTCCTATCATCATATCCGCTCTGATATTCTCCGTTACAAGCACAAACGTAATAATACTGCTTGGTTCCGGATACAATAGTTTTATCTGTATATGTTGTTGTACTTGCAGGAATATCTTTCACATAAACCCATTTCCCGTCATTCTTGAATTTCACTGTATATGACTTTGCCGCGGGCACCTTGGACCAAGTAAAAGTTACACTCTTAGCATTCCTTTTAATTTTAGTTATTTCGGGGGCGTCCAAGTACATTGCTGATTTTCCGTTTTTATCATAGGGACTATAATTGCCATCTGAATCGAGAAGTTTTACTGTATATGTATTAAGTTCACCGGATTCAACTTTTTTGTCAGTATAGCCACCGTCAGATACCGGACAGGTTTTAAGTTTTTGCCAACCTGAACCATCAGCCTTCTTTTTGTAAATAACACATTCGCAAGGTATTTCAAGGCTATCCCAGGATATTCTTATACCTGAAGAATTCTCTTTAACCTTATAGGTAGGCTCTGCTAAATAAGTGTATGTTTCACTAACGCCTTTTAAAGCAACAAAGTTATCTTTTTGTGTAACTATTTTATATTTATTGTACCGGTTACCTACAGCTTCACTATCAACAAAAGAACCTGCAGAAACATCAACCTCTTGCAACAACTTTGAGTTTTTATATATAAAAATCTTATCCGCTTTAATTGTTTCTACATCCCAGGAAAATGTAACCACATTCTTGTTTTTCTCGACAGAAACATCTTCACCGCAGCCCGCAGAATATACTGTAAATCCATCAACAGGTAAACGGGTCATTCTGCCATCAGGGTAAACTTTTCTGAAAGCATATTCAGGATTACTATCATAACCTTTTACATAATACTTATCTTCATTAATATAATATTCAGTTGTAACACTTTTCCATACGCCATCAACTTTTCTGTAAAGGTGGTATTTGCAATCCTCTGTTTCGTCCGGATCAACGCTAACAAGGTAACCTTTTCCGTTATATGATATTTCGTGAAGCTCATCCGCAATTTCAACAAATTCATCTACAAATGTTACATTCAATTCATCTGAGACTTTGTCAAGACGAACTACATCATCATATTTATACGCTACTTTATATGCATACGCTACATCAGAAGTAATATCGGCATCAAAGAATGAATTTTCAGTAGTTTCTGTTAGAACCTCATACTCACCATCAGCAGTTTTCTTATATAAAACATAGCCTTCCGCTTTAGCAAAGCCATTCCATTTAATTGTTGCGCCTGAAGAGTCACAAAAAACTGTAGGTAAATACATTTTGGGGAAATAGTTATAAATAATACCCGGTTCGTTTAATGGTCCATACGTCTCATTTTTAACTGAACAAACATTAAATTCATAAGTAATGATATCTCTTGTTGGCGTAAACAAACAATTTGTTTCAGAGACGGTCTTATATTCCATCAATTCTCCGCCATCTTGTGTATAATAAATCCTATATGAACAACTCTGATCGCTAAGAGGGTTGGTCCAACTAAGCTGAAGTTGACCATCGGTTTCAACAACTTCATTAAGTATCAATTTTTCAAACCTGATACCTTTAACACCAGAAATTTTGTAGTATTTATATGCGCCATTTGCCATACTGCATACAGTATATGTTGCACCTTCGGAAGATTGAACTGTTGTATCAGTATATGATGTCTGTGTGCCGTCAACCAATGCAATTTCAGTCCAGTTTTTCCCTGATTTTTTATAAATTGCATACTGGTCTGCGCCTTTAACCAAATCCCAATTTACAGTTATTCCGCCCTCATCAGGATATGTGCAAGGCTTCAATTCAGGAGTTTCAAGATATCTGAAAGCTTTACCCTTTGTATTGTAGCCTGAGTAAACACCATTAACATTCGCTATAACGGTAAAATAATATACGTCATTGCTTTCTGTCACACCATCATCAAAGCTCATTGTTATACCTGTGGACTTTGTTGTGCTTATTTCCTCCCAATCCGAATTCTTTGTTCTCCTGAGGACGGTGTATACTGCACCGCTTTTCACCTTAGACCACTTAATGCTTATACTTTTCCATGGTACCGGTTCAATTGTAATAGTCGGTGTTTTTAAAACTGTTGCTTTTAATGATTTAAGAGACGAGGGTGTTTTCTTACTGCCTTTATATGCAACTACCTTGTAATAATCAGTAGAGGTTACTCCTTCACGGGATGCATCTGTATAACTGACAAACTTTTTGCCGTTATCCTTTACGGTTTTGATTTTCTCGTACTTTTTAGTATCGGGGTTTCTTCTGTAAACATAATACCCCGTTGCATCAGGTACACCAAACCAATATATTTTCGGTCCGTTTTCTGTGTTTTCATAGCCATACATAACGGTATTCATATCCGTTAATGTGGTACCAGCCTTTTTGATTACTATTTTATAAGTCTTTATAGTTGACTTATCAATTGAAAAGCCTGAATAATTGTCTTTCTTGATATAAGTTTTTGCATAATAGGTTCCGCTTTTTATATTACTCAAATCAAGAGATAGTGTTATGTAAGCAGTCTTTTCACTTGGATCACCTGATTGATAAGATGCTATTTTATTTTTGTATGCAGAATCAGAATACAACTCAAAAGTCGGTCTGTCCGCACCTTGATCGCTTCGATCATTATTCATTTTCAAGCATATATAATCTGCTCTGCCGTAAAGATAAAAGGTAGATGCAGTTTTTTTAGTATTAGGGTCAACCATCACCATTGTGCTTGAGCTTGCAAATCCTGCTGCAGAAGCAGAAATGGCAAAAACCCCTACCAAAGCAAACGCTATTAAACATAATGTCAACGTTCTCCTGAAGATATTCTTCATAAAAACACTCCTTTCAAAAACAAAAAATCCGCTGAAAAGCGGATTTTCCGTTAAACATTTTCCGCTAACTATATTTTACCAACGTAGCAGACAAATGTCAATATTCTTCTATTTTGTTAAAATCTATAAACTTTAATTCAGCCAACAAATTTAATTGACTTAGGTTTTGCATCACAGGTTGATTCACAGCTACCTGAAAGGGCTTTTACTTTATAGTAATAAGTTTTGCCCTTAGTTACCTTTTTGTGAGTAAAAGTAACAGTACCATCCTTAACCTTCATTGCTGAAGATGGTCCTAAGCCAACCCATTTATCAGTCCCCTTAATTTTATAATAAACCTTGTACCCTGTTGCACCTTCGGATGCAGGGAATTTAAGCTGAATACCAGAGCTTGTGCTTTTAAGCGAGGTGATTTTGGGTTCCTCTAAATATGTGTATGACTTTTTACTGTAAGAGCTCTTATAATCCCCGTTTATTGCCCAAATAGCATAAGTTCTTTTTTCACCATACTCAACTGTAGTATCTGTATAAGCCAAGGTGCCGGAGGAAACAGTTTTCAATGTAACCCATTCTTTTGTTTCTGAATTATAGTATTTTATTGCATACTTTTCAGCACCTTTAATTTCGGACCAATAAAGTCTTAAACCGGCTGCTCTGGGAACAATCTTTTTGATTTTTGGTGTTGAAAGGAACATCTGTGTAACATAGGCATAGTCACCGTAGCTATCACAATAAACAGGTCTCATTTTCACTCTGTAGGTGTATTCAACGCCACTTTTTGCAGTATCATCCACATAGCTGAAGGGGTTTGCTGAACGAATATTTTTATCTAAGGTTTTCCAGCTGCCCCCGGAGGCTTTTCTGCCTACCACAAAATCAGCAAGGTTAAAGTTATCGTTTGTAGAGGTAATTTTTACACCCTTCTGGGTATTGGATACTTTAACCTCCGGCACTGTTACAACCTCATTTTCAGCCACAACACAGCCCGGTGAAAGGAAGCTGTATTTATTCACATACACCTTATAAGCATAATGAGTATTAACAACCGCAGTTTCATCCACATAAGCACCGGCGCTTGCAGGAACTTGTGCTAAAACCTCACCATTTCTGTAAATAACAATTTCTTCGCCATTTACTTCCTCGGGATTCCAAATAAACGAAGCCTTGGTTCCATCAAAACTTACACTAACAGCCTCTGCGCTCTGATTAGAATAGTCTATTATAAAGCTAGGTTCAGTAACCATTGTTACCTTACCATCCGGAGTAGAAATAGCTATTGCATATTCAGTCACGCCTTCTCTTTTGTTCAAAAGAAGCTGACCACGTTCATTGAGATGTGAGAAGCTGATTTCTTTCCATTCGCCATCTATTCTTGCAAACACATTATAAGAAATATTCTCACTGATATTTTCGCATTTTACAGCATATTTATCTGACAAGTTTGAA
Source organism: Acutalibacteraceae bacterium (assembly GCA_045543695.1). Taxonomy (GTDB): domain Bacteria; phylum Bacillota; class Clostridia; order Oscillospirales; family Acutalibacteraceae; genus DTU089. Next base: position 17,328 of record JAZPXQ010000030.1, read on the forward strand.
TATGGAACATGAAGTTGTTCACGGATTTTCTCTGAACCTGCTATAAACTCTACATCCTTTTCAAATGCGCCACTTTCTACAATTTCACCTTTATAAGAATAAGCTATTTTATATGTATACTGAACCCCTGCTTCAACGGTAGTATCCCAGAAATAACTTTCGTCAGCAGTGGTAGTATGAATTAATTCATATTCACTATCAGCAGTTTTCCTATATAAGTACTCATTTTCTGCACCTGTAGGTGAAGTCCAGGTAATATAAGCACCTTTACCTTCGATTGCATACATCTCGCCAAATTTAGCCTTTGGTCTATACTGAAGTGTTATACCTTCTTCGTCATAAGGACCTTCAACCGAGTTGAGCTCAGCCCTTACAGTCATTGTTATATCTTGTACAGCGTAAGATAAATTAAAAGAATACTGTTGAATGCCATAATAAAAATGTCTTACATATTCCCATGCATCATTATTCTTTTTATATACAGCAAACCTGTTGCATTCGTCTACCTGTGTTGAATTCCACTTTAAAGTTGCTGTTCCGTTCTCATCTGCCTCAAAACTTAAAAGCTCAGGCTCTGAAAGCTTAATTGCGCTTTTACTACCACCATAACACACAAGCTTATCATCCTTATAAGCCTTTACAAGATAACTATTCGCTTTTGTATTATCAACGGATTCATCCGTATAAGAAAATGTGCTTCCGTCCACAGAAGCTATATATACAAAATCTTTGCTAGCCTTGTCTTGTCTATAAATTCTGTATTTATCTGCACCTACTGATTCTGTCCAGTTAACGGTTACACCACCTGTTTCGGGGTATGTACAGTCTGTAATTTCAGGTAAATTCAAGTACCAGGTTGATACACCTTTTGTTTTGTAGCCTGTATAAACTCCGTCAACATCTGCAACTACAGTAAAATAATATTTTGTGTTGGTTTTTAACTTCTTTCCGTTAACACGTACATCGTCCAACTCAATCCATTCGTTTGAGCCACCACTTGTTACTTCGTCAATCTGATACCAATCTTTTATATCTCCGCCCTTAATATAAATAAAGTAATCGGAACGGGTACCTATTTCCTTCCAGCTGAGTCTGATTTCGTTATTGGCGAGAACCTTTAGTTTAACATCAGGAGTAGGAAGTATTTTAGTTTTTAAAGAAATTAAAGATAAAGGGGTCTTGGATGAGCCCTTATAAGCTGCTACCTTATAGTATCTTGTACAGTTTTTGCCTTCCATAGCAGTATCTACAGCATAGGTAAACTTATTGCCACTATCTTTAACTGTTTTAATTTTCGTGTATTTCCCCGTTTTTGGGTTCTTTCTGTAAAGGTAATAGCCTGTTGCACCGGGAACCGAGTACCAATATATACGGGGACCTTTTTCGGTATTCTCGTAACCGTACATAACAGTATTCATATCCTTAATGCCGGTGCCACCTTTGACAATTTTTATTTTATATTTACGCACAGTATCGGGATCAGTAGTTCTATAATAAGAATGAAGAGGGTCATCAGTTTCCCATTTTTCTACATAAGTTTTTACATAATATGTACCACTTTTCAAATCATCAAAGGCCATAGGGATTCTGAGATATTTAGTTCCCCCTGCACTTCCTGTAGAATAAAAAGCAACCTGTTTTTTATAATTGGAATCAGAATACATCGCAAAGTTAAATTCATCTCTACCTCTGCAATCTTTATCCTGATACATTTTCAAGCAGATGTAGTCTGCTCTGCCATACAAATAAATTGTTGATGCTGTTTTCTTGGTGTTTGCATCTACAAGCCACATATCACTGTTACCCTGGTGTGTAGGTATAGTTATAGCCTGAGCAACAGGTGCAACCGGTGTCATTACACCAAGCACAACAACAATCGCCAGCATTAAAGAAATAAGAGCTTTAAACACTTTCTTCATACTACTGCCTCCTAAAAATTATTTACAAAGAAAAAACTCCGTCCTAAAACGGAGCTTTTTCATCCGTTGGTTTCATTATACCAACGTATTAGACAAATGTCAATATATATTTTTAACACATTAGAATTGCTTGCTTTTAGGTTTAACATTTACTGAATAATAGGTGTAATATACAACAAAGCCCGGCTTTGCCCCATTGGGCTTCTTAATGTTTTTTACATCTGTGTAATCAACAGTTACAACAGTACCGTCTTTAGCAGAGCTGTAATAAGCTGCTATTTCGGCAGCTTCGACAATCGCATCGTCCGGTATTTCTCCCCCATCGCTCAAAAGAAGCACGTGAGACCCCGGGCATTTCTGTGCGTGAAGCCACATATCGCCCTTTTTACCAACCTTAAAGGTAAGCTTATCATTCTGTATATTATTTCTACCCACAAGCACAGTAAGCCCTTGGCTTGTTTTAAACTCAAGAGGTGGAAGTACTTGTTTTTTCATTTGCTTTTTACCTGATTTTTTCGGTTTTATAAACCCTTGGGCAATCAGCTCGTCTTTGATTTCCCCAAACTCTCTTTCAAGCGTTGAGCGTTCAAGCAAATCCTTAACACTTTTGAGGTATTCTAAATCCTGCTCTCCTTCTTCAATAAGCTTGATAAGCATATTTTCAGCTGTACATGCTTTTCTGTATTCCTTATAAAGCTTTTGTGAGTTCTGAGAAGGAGAAAGCGCAGGATCCACAGAAATTTTCACGATGTTGTTATTATCATAATAATTCTCAACCTCATATATACCTGCGCCTTTTTCTAATTTATACTGTGCTGCTGTAATAAGCTCTGCTTTCACTCGCAAATCATCTCTATCAGCACATTTACGCAAGTCCTCGTGTTGATTGTTAAGCTTGCGGGTTGTTCGCTCAATAGCATTATCAAGAAGCTTAAACAGCTCTGCACCCTTTGAACGGGTACGAAGGACTCTGTCCCTTTCAGAATAAAAGCCTTCTAAAAGCGAAAAGACATTATCTTTTGTTATTGTTTTATACGCCCCACCATACTGCGTAATGGGCATAAAGGAAAACTCCATCGGTTTTTCCGACTCATCAAGAATCATTGTTGGCTCAGGCTTACAATTCGCTATCATTGTTTTCAGCGAACTGATTTCGCAAAGAAGAGTCATTTTTTCTTCTGTTGCAAGCTCCCCTACACCCTTATCATCACCACACACTCTGTAAGCAATTTCCCTTGATAAAAGTGGTGAAACACCCTGCATTGTTTTAAGAATTGCAGAGGATAATTTTGAATTTGTTAAAGAAAGAATACCCTGGCAAATTTCCTGAGCTTCAACCTTTCTTATATCAAGCTTATCCTGTGGAGGTGGTAATTTATACTGAGCTCCGGGCAAAACAAGTCTGTAGGAAGATTTTTCGCTATCAACACGTCTTAAAGCATCAACAACTCTGTTATCGCCATCAAAAAGAATAACATTACTATGCTGTGCCATTATTTCAACAGCAAGAGTCAGCTTTACTCTGTCACCTATTTCATTAGTAGCATCAAAGTTGAAAAAGGCAATTCTATCAAGACCATATTGCTCAACGTTTATAAGAGTAGCACCAACAAGGCGTTTTCTGAAAAGCATACACAGCATAGGTGGTGTCTGTGGATTTTCAGGCACAAAATCCACCACTGCAAAACGGGGACTGTTTGCATCAGCTGAAAAATACAGCTTGTGCATACCTCCCCTTGTTCGCATTATAAACACCAACTCATTTTTTGATGGTTGATGTATTTTATCCACCTTTGCTCCTGCCAGAAGCTCATTCACCTCTGACACAAGAAAGCTTAAATATATACCGTCTAAAGCCATTATTTATTCCTTTTTTAAATATAATTCACCGGATTCTTTAAATCCGATATTTTTATCTCTATTTCATTTCCGAATTTCGCTGCAATAGTTTTCCCAAGATATTCACAAACAACGTTTTCTGTTTCAAAATGCCCTGCAACAAACAACGAAACACCTAACTCCTCGGAAAGCAAATACTCGTGATATTTCGCTTCACCTGTAAGAAAAGCATCTGCATCAATTGCTTTTGCTTCAGCTACCATATCGCCACCTGCGCCTGAACACATAGCAACATTTTTTATAGTTTTGCCCGAATCTGTAAAGGCTACAGCACCACCAAGAGCTGATTTGATAATTTTAGCAAACTGCTCTGCCGAACAAGGCTCGATTTCACCAAATTTCAGAAAATCGTTATTAGGTGATGTTTGTAAATTCTGAACTCCTACCTTATTCGCAAGGCAATGATTAACCCCACCATCTGCTTTATCCAGGCAGGTATGCGAAGCAATAAAGCTCATCCCCGATGCTACTGCTTTATAAACCAAGCTATCACAATTTACCTGTGAAACAGGATTAAATATCATTGGGTGATGAGTAATAACAAGGTCAGCACCGAAAGAAATTGCATCCTCTAAAGTAGCATTTGTTACATCAAGAGCAATATATATTTTCTTAACCTCTTTTGAAAAGCTACCAACAAGAAGACCACAATTATCCCACTCCTCGGCAGTATCAAAGGGGGCTATTTTATTAAGGTAATCATAAACATCCTTAACAATCATTTTTTCTTTACCTTTTCTTTCTTTAATATGTCGTATCTTACTATTGCAATTATAAGCGAACTCATAACAATACATTCAGTTATAATTCCTGCAACCGAGCCCGTGATTATGTTGTAAATAAGCCAACAGGGTGAGCTGGGAAAGGTTACAAGCCTTATTTTTGTCTCACTTTTAAGCCAATAGCTGATTGTTGTCAGAATCATAGCTGCAGCAGGTAAAAAAGAATACCAATCCACCCAGGTCAAAGCACTTGAAACAGCACTTACAACTACAAAAAGAGCTAACCAAACAGGGCTTTTAGCCCATTTTTTATCATTATTTATGAATACAAATGACCTTAATAAGCTAATAAAATTAAGAGCCGCACCTGTATACGCACCTAAAAGTATGTAATGAATTATGAAAAGCACTGCTGCACCTATCTGAACACCTATAATACCTTTTCTTTTTTTCTGTTGGAAGGAAAGCCCGTTAAGAGCCGCACCACCGAACCCGACAATTTGTGCTACTGTTTCAACCATTTATAAAATCCTTTAATCTCTGTATTGTTTCAAAAAGCTCATTATCAGCTTTACCGAACTCTTTTGTGGCATCATATCTTTTCTGTAATCGGTTAACTTGTTTTTTTATATGTATTTTTGCGTCCTCCGTTTTGGGAAGCTTCCCAAGAAAGCAATCAGCAACAGTAAAATCGTAATAATTCCCTGTATAGTAAGCATCAAAGGCAATATAATATCTGTTTCCCTCATGAGTTGCAAGCTCTTTACCGATTTCGAAGCCATTAGCATATAGAAATCCTCTTAAATCCTCTGCCCTGCTCTGAGGCTGAAAAACAAAATGAAGATTTTTATTTCTGGTCCAGGGTATTTCCTTTAGCTTTTCAGCAATAAGAGTTCCGCCCATACCCGCAAAAATAATTTCATCTGCCTCGTTTTCAGAAAATGAGTTTAATCCGTCTGAAAGGCGCAGCTCTATTTTATCAGAAAGTCCGTATTGAGATACAGCCTTTGCTGCATTCTCAAGTGGCATTTTTCCTATATCTGCTGCAATTGCTCTTTCTATTTTACCTGATTGAATTAAATAAACAGGCAAATAGCCGTGATCCGTTCCTATATCGGCAACAATGCCGCCGCCTTTTATAAGAGAAGCGGCGGCAGAGAGCCTTGGTGTTAAATAAATAATCATTTACTTTCAAGAAAAGCGTTGATTTTCGCAATAAGCTCGTCTGCATTTACGCCATGCACCATACAAGCTTGTTCAATTGTTTCACCACGAGCTGAAGGACAGCCAAGGCAGTGCATACCCATTTCAAGGAAAAAGGGTGCTGTATCGGGAGCTACGTCGAGAATTGAACCGATTATTGTATCTTTAGTAATTGTCATTTTAATTTCTCCTTTTCTTTACTTTCCTCCATATTATAACATAACTTTAAATAAAAATAAATACAAATATGAAACTTTTTAACATATTTTAGTACATCTAATTGTTTGTTTTCACAATTGAATTAAAGTATTATAAATGATAAAATTATTATGTATTATTCTATAATTCTTCAGGAGGGAAAAATGTGTTACAAAAAGATTTCAAACCTGTTCTCAGGTTTATGGTTACAAGTGATGTTCATATTAAAGACGAAAAGTGTATTGAAGAAGAAAGATTAGAAAAAGCAATTAAAAGAGTTTACCGTCTTTGCGAAGAAAGCAAAGCCTATAATAAGCTTGACGCTTTTTATTCCGTTGGTGACTTTGCAAACAGCGGAACAGAGCTTCAAATGAGAAAATTCAAGGAAATAGTTGAGAAAAATCTCAAGCCCGAAACCCAGTATGCTCTTACAATGGCAAGCCACGAATACCACAGTGAGGGCGTTGAAGCAGCACACGAAAAATTTGCAAGAGTATTTAACCTTCCGGTTGATGAACACAGAGTTATAAACGGTTTTCATTTCATCAGCCTCACCTGCTCAAGAGGCACTAATTTTGATGATGATAAAATTGCATATATGGCAAAGGAATTGAAGAAAGCAAGGGAAGCAGCCCCCAAGAAGCCTATCTTTGTTTTTCAGCACCCTCATATTACAGATACTGTTTACGGTAGTATGCTTTGGGGTGAAGATGAGCTTTATGCTACATATATGGACTATCCTCAGATGATTAATTTCTCAGGTCACTCACACGCACCTATCAACAACCCTCGTTCAATACACCAGAAGCATTTCACATCACTTGGAACAGGCTCACTTTCCTACACAGAGCTTGACGAGTTTGATAAATACTATGGCACCGTTCCCCCTAAGAAAGCTGACTTTTCTCAATTTCTTATTGTGGAAGCAGATAAAGCCGGTAGGGTAAGAATTTATCCTTACGATATTTTCACAGACAACTTCTTCCCTTATGTTTGGGAAATTGACGAACCCTGGAACCCGGAAAGCTTCAAATACACTGACGATATCCGTTTCAAAACAGCAGTTACCCCATATTTTAAAGAGGAAGCAAATATTGAATTTTATGACCTTGACAAAAACGGATTCAAGCTTAAATTCCCTCAGGCAAAAATTGACGAGGATTATGTTAACGATTACAAGGTTGTGGTTATCGAAAAAGAAACAAATACAATTGTAAAGCAAACAGGTATGTGGTCAGAATATTATTTCTATAATATTCCCGAACACCTTGAAATTGCTTACTCGGACTTAAACCCTGCAACAGAATACGAAATTAAAATTTATGCAGGTAGCTTCTGGAAAACCACATCCACTCCCCTTTGTGCAGAAATTAAAACTTTATAATTCACAAAAACACCTTAAAGGAGGTTTACATAATGGACCAAATCAAAGTTTCCGGAATGAGATTTCTTGATGAACACGGAAGAGAAAGAATTTTCAGTGGTATGAACGTAGTTGATAAAAAAGATTTTGATGAAAAAAATCCCGGTTATGGCTATAGCTCAGAAAAATTCCCTTTCGAGGAATTTCGTGCAAGAGGTTTTGATATAATTCGTCTCGGCTTTACCTGGAGTGCTATGGAGCCACAACCGGGACATTACAACGAAGTGCTTATTGCCGACCTTTGCAAATTTCTTGACAAATGTGAAGAATATGGCATTTACGCATATCTTGACTGTCACCAGGATGTTTATTCCTCTTACTGCTATGGTGATGGTGCACCTCGTTGGGCAACCTTAACTGACAACTACGTCCCCAGAAAACAGATTGCAGTCTGGGCTGAACCATATTTTTTCGGTAACGCTTGCTTCAGAGCCTTCGATAACTTCTGGGATAATGTTAAATACAATCGCAAAGGGCTACAGGATTACTATGCAGATATGTGGAAGCATCTGGCAGCTGCTGTAAAAGATAAGCCTGCCCTTTTCGGCTTTGACTTTTTCAACGAACCACACCCGGGTAAGGATGGTGGTAAAATATTCAGAAAAATCGTAACCGGTGTTGCAAAAACTGCTGTTACAGACAAAAGAGTTAACCTTCTTGAAATGGCAAAAATTGGTATTTTCAGTAATGAAAAGCCAAAAGCACTTGACCAATTCCCCGGTGAAGTTTTCAAGGAAATGAGCAAATCCTGTAATAAAATAGTTGAGAAATTCGACAAAGAGCGTTATTCACCGTTCCTTTGCAAAATGTCAACTGCTGTAAGAGAGGTTACTGACAAGGGTATAATGTTTATGGCAAACAACTATTACTCAAACATGGGTATTCCTTGCTGTAACACACCTATTAAAACAAACGGAGAAATAGAAAGCCAACAGGTTTTTGCTCCACACGCCTATGACCTTATGGTTGACACACCTGCTTACAAATACGCTAACAACTCCCGTGTTGGTATGATTTTCGACGAACACAGAAAAACCCAGGAAAGACTTGGTATACCCTGTCTTGTTGGTGAATGGGGCTCTTGTGCCGAGGGTGACGGATGGTATCCACACATCAGATTTTTGAGCGACAAATTTGACTCATACAAATGGAGCAATACATATTGGTGTTATTTCGATGATATTTTCAAACAGGACTTTATGAAAGTATTTACTCGTCCCCGTCCAAAGGCAGTAACAGGTGAAATCATATCCTACAAATATGACCACGACGATGGTGAGTTTAAATTAAAGTACAATCAAACAGAAAAATTCAAGGTTCCTACAATTATTTATGTTGACCGTAAACCCAAAGAAATAAAATGCAACGGAAAATATAAAGTAATTGAGCTTCCCGGTAATATAGGCTTTGACATAGAAATCAAAACCGGTATTGGTGAACAGGAAATTGAAATTGAGTTTTGACTTTAACAAATAGTTAATATTAATATAGTTTAATTAATGGGTATAGCCAAATTCCAAAAATCTTGACTATGCCCATTGATTATTTTATGATTATAAAGATGGGAGGGCTCGACTTTGTCAGATATAAATGCACTTGCAAAAGACATTTTAAACCAAGGTATAAATGCTGTCTGCCGTGAGCTGCCACCTTTTATAAGGGCCATAAATATTTTACATTTTGAACCCTCCCATAATAGCTCAAGCTATATCTCTAACGGTGTATTTTATTACTCTCCCGACGAGCTTTTAAAGATGTACAAAGAAAACAAAAACAATGTTACAAGACTATTATTACATACCTTATTGCATTGCTCCTTACTTCATATTTTTAACACAAATTTCAAAAGCCAAAAGCTTTGGAATTTAGCTTGTGATATGTGTGTTGAAAAAATAATTAACGATATTAACATTCCCTGCTCACATTCAGACAAAGCCCCGAACCAGAAAGCTGTTATAGAAGCCCTGTCATCCAAAATCAAAAATTTCACTGCAGAAAACATTTACTATTATCTCTCAACAGATTCTGTTTCCGAAAACGACATCAAGATATATTCTGCATTATTTTGCGCAGACAACCACAAAAGCTGGTACGATAATGCCCTTTTCGGGATAAACACAGATGAAGATGAAGTTGAAATAGAAGCCCGCTCTATTTACAAGCGAGAAGACAACCAAGCCGGTGATTCAAAAAAAGGGGGAAACACTTTAACCCAACACTCCAACGAAAGCCTTGAAAACCCCGAGGAGGCCTGGCGTGAAATTACGAAGCAAATAATTCGGGATACAGATTTTTTATCGGCTGCAAGAGGTATAAATGCCGGTAATGGTTTAGAAGTTTTAAAAGCTGTAACACAAGAACAATACGATTATTCTGATTTACTGAAACGCTTTATTGAAACCAATGAGGCACTTGAAATAAACGATGATGAATTCGACTATATTTACTACACCTACGGTCTTAAATTATACGATAACATACCTTTGGTTGAGCCACTTGAGTATGTTGAAAACAGTAAAATCAAAAAACTGATAATTGCCATAGACACCTCAGGCTCTGTGAAAGGGCCGTTAGTTAAAAGCTTCATCGAAAAGACTTATACAATTTTAAAAACAACAGATTTTTTCAGAAAAAATCCGGAAATACACCTTCTCCAATGTGACTCTGTAATTCAAGACATTGCTATTTTAAAAACGCCTGAGGATTTAGAAGCCTATATTAATAACTTGGTATTACACGGCTTCGGAGGCACGGATTTTACACCCGTATTTGAATATGCAGACAAAGTGTATGAGGATGCACAAAAAAAGGAATTTAACGGTGTAATTTACTTTACGGACGGCGATGGTATTTACCCACAAAAGCCACCACCTTATAACAATATTTTTATAATTCACGATAACGGATTTGATAAAACCCGTTTTCCTGTTTGGGCTACCCCTTTATATATAGATATTAACCGATTACGATAGGAGAAGTTGATTTTGCAGGACAAAAAAGCAAGTATAAAAATCTATTCACCTACAATAAAAGCTGACAAATACGCTTTCGATTCAATCATCGAAAACGTTATAATGACCCATAGCGTAAAATCAATAAAAGCTTCTGCTTTTTTCAACTGTTCTTCTCTGAAAAGTGTCCTGTTTTCAAAGAATATTTCAGAAATAGGCAACTATGCTTTTTCTAACTGCTGTTCCTTAAAAAGCATTACCCTACCTGACTCAATAACCAAATTAGGCAATGGTGTTTTTAAGGGCTGCACAGCACTGAAAAGCATTGACTTACCTACAAGCACAAAAAAGCTCCCTACCGAGTTTTTTGAAAACTGTAGGGATTTAGAAACTATTTCTTTGCCCTACGGACTTGAAGTTATTGGTGAAGAATGCTTTAGCGGATGTATAAACCTAAAAAAGATTACACTACCTGATACCTTGAAATACATTGAAGCTAAAGCTTTCAAGCGTTGCAGCTCACTCAAAACATTAATTATGCCAAAGAGCTTAAAACACATTGGCGATAAAGCCTTTGAGGGGTGTACAAGTCTTACAAATGTTGTTTTCAACTCTACCCTTGACTATGTCGGAAAAGCAGCTTTCCCCGAACACGCTTATACCTTACCCTCAATTAACGGAACCATGTTTTCTACCAGCTTTATCCCAAAAGCAAATTACGGATTATGCCCTGTTATTAAAATACCCAAAGAGGTAAAAAGCTTATACCTTGGCTTTGAAAACACACTTGATTACAAGCATAGGTGCGATAACAAAACCTGCTACTGTCATATACTGTCTTTAGAAAAATACAGCGCAAAAGTTTTCATTGGCGAAAGCTATTATTCATACAATAAAAAAGATAACCTTATGGAAAATAGTTGCTTTGATTTTGAAAAATACGACTCACAATTCTCAAAAGCAGAAAGCAACGAAAAAGCCATTATTTCTGCATTCAGACTAACCTACCCCATTGAATTAAAACAAGAAACGAAATTAAAATACCAAAAGTACTTATCAGAAGCAGGTGAATACGCTGCATTATTTGCAACAGAAAAGAACGAAGAAGATGTTTTAAAATACATAACCGATAATTATGAATTACCAACAGAATACTGTACTTTTCTCTACGAAAAGGCATTCAAAAACGGATATTTGAATTTATTACAAATTCTATCGCAAATAAAACAAAACAACGGATTCAGCGAAATTGACCTTTTATTCCAGGAAGTTTAAGGGTGAAAATTATGAACATAAAAGAAGCAACAACACATATAAAAAATACGATTATTGCCTATCTTGAAAAAAATGAGGATGGCTCATTTTTCATTCCCATAGAAAAACAACGCCCCGTTTTTCTTTACGGTCCTCCCGGTATAGGTAAAACAGCTGTTATGGAGCAAATTGCAAAGGAGCTGGATATAGGGCTGGTTTCATACTCTATGACCCACCACACAAGACAGAGCGCCATAGGTCTTCCCTTTATAACAAAAAAGAAATTCGGTGAGGAAGAGTATGACGTATCCGAATACACAATGAGCGAAATCCTTGCCTCCGTTTATGTCTACATTGAAAAAACAGGCAAAAAGGAGGGCATTTTATTCCTTGATGAAATTAACTGTGTTTCAGAAACCCTTGCACCCTCAATGTTAAGATTCTTGCAGTATAAAACCTTTGGTTCTCACGAGGTTCCAAAAGGCTGGATTGTTGTTACAGCAGGAAATCCCCCTGAATATAACAAGTCCGTAAAGGAATACGATATTGCTACTTTGGACAGAATCAAGAAGATTGATGTTGAGGCAAATTATGATGTATGGAAGGAATATGCCATAAATAACGATGTACACCCTGCCATACTTGCATTTCTGGATATCAAAAAGGATTGTTTTTATTCAATAGAAAACACACCTGCCGGTAAAAAATTTGTCACTGCACGTGGATGGGAAGATTTATCCAGAATAATGTGTCTGTACGAAAAAAAGAAACTAATAATTGACGCTTCTTTAATTGAGCAGTACATCCAATCCCCTTCTGTTTCGCAGGATTTTTACAATTATTACTCTGCTTTCAGTAAGCTTGAAGATATTTTCGATATTGAAAAAATACTTAACGGCTTTCTTGACAATGCGCTTATTGAAGAAACAAAAGCTTTGGGAATTTCTGAGAAATTAGGCTTAATTAATATATTAAGCGATTGCATAACACTTAAAGCAAAAGCTGTCCTAAACAAAAGCAACAGCATTAAAGAAGCACTAAAAGCATTAAAAAATAAAGAAACAAGCAACGAAGAAAAAGAAAACATAAAAAGCGATATCGAACAACTTAAAGCAGATGTAAAAAACGCTCAAGCAGAGCTTTCAAATATAGTTGAGTTTATGAAATCTTCATTCGGTGACTCACCCGAAACTGAAATTTTTATTTCTAATATTACATTAAATAAACACTCTGCCACTTTCCTTATTTCTTTTGGTTGTGAAAGCTTCGCAAAGCTTTCGGACAAAAGTGAGTACGAGAAAAAGATAATAGAAGAAATAGAAGCTCTAATATAAGTAAAACATCCCGAACCAATGTGGCTCGGGATGTTTTACTTATGCCGTAACAGGCTCTGTTACGTATTCATTCAGTTCTTCATCGTAGTATTCTTTATAATACTCCTCCATTTCATAGTCATAATAAATCTCATAATCTTCAGTGTCACTGTAGTAATTGTAATAATCATAACGAGAAATATCTATTTCGTTATTGTTATACTTTTCAATAACAGTATCAACAGCCATTCCGTTAATATAAATATTAACTACTTTAAACCTGTTTTTGTAAATTTTGAAAACTGCATAGGCTTGCGTTTCGGGACCACTGCAAAAACCATGATTTATATTTGCTTTTTCTACATTTTGATCATACAAATCAAAATAATCATATTCATACTGAGCTTTTGTTGTTTCACTTTCGTATTTAAAGCACCAATCCTGTTTATACCAGCTATACAACTTGTTTTCGCTTACATATAAATCTGTTCCGGCAATAGTCGACACTGCTTTCGGTGTAGAAAAACCTTTTTCGTTTCTCTCAAAAACTATGAACTCTTCTTTGGTATACAAAAATTCATTTTCTTCAATAATATGGAACTCGACTCTGTTTTCGTCGTAAGTTGCTCTGTCTATGAGAACATAGACTTCCTGTCCTTTTTCTTCCAGTTCTTTATTCTTATAGCTTTCGTAACCCCAGACACCTAAAGGTATTATAAGCTGCACAGCAAGTATCATTGTAAGGATTATTGTACCTTTTTTATTTTTCATCTTCTTTCACCGCCTTTTCTAATTCAAGCTGTTCTTTTTTGATTTTCTTTGAGATACAGAAGTTTGCACCAAAAAGTGAGCAACCACTGATTAAGAACATAAGACCAACTGTTACCATATTCCAATCGAATGCAGAAAGCACGAAGAACATTAGTATAAGGAGTATTATCAAGCCTACATTAAGATTAAAGTAATTCTTTTCATTTGCACCTTTAATGAGCATTACAAGACCTTCTACAAATGTAATTGCGAAAAGAATAAGACCTATCCACTCTGCTGATTTAAACGCCGGACTAAACAACGCTATTACTGCTGCTACACCACCAAGACTGCAAAAGGCTGTCTGATATTTATTTTTATCAACAGATTTTCCACCGATAACAAAGCCTATTACAAGAGTTGCAACAGTTAATATTATGGTTGTAATGCTTTCTGGTTTAATTAGATTCCTCCAGCCTAAATCATTGTAAACATAAAATGCTTCATCCATAAGGTGGAAATAAGTTGAAGCTATTGAACCCAATGCTGTTCCCAAAACGCCTATTGGATAAAATGGCATTGACCAACCATCGTGCTTATTCAAGGCGTAAATGCAAACTGCAAGAGCAAGTGGTAAGGAGAAAAATCCCCAATCAACTGAGAAGCAAATTGCAATTATCATTGAAACAGAAGCAAAAACTGAAATCCAAGAAGAATATTCATATCTTACATCTGCTACGTTCTTTCTGTTGAAGAATGTGAAAAGTAACCCTGCGCCAACCAAAGCAACCATTAAAACCGTTGTTATAAATCCATTCCCTGTGTACTCCAGAACACCTATTGAACCTGCTATTGAAAAGCCGTAGTAAAATACCAAAGGTGAAGCAACCTTGAAGAAGCACAATATAGGAAAAATTAAAATTGCGTCAATAAGTAAGCACATTAAAGCCCCCAAATGAAGCTGTAGAACCATACTTAAAAGACCTACCGTTGCAGTAACACCGGCTGACCAGAGAATTGATGCACCCTCTCGCCAAGCGATATTGTCAAACTTTTTCTTATAGGTATAAACGGCTGCACCCTGACCGAAAAGCAAAGGCAAGAAGGAAACCGTTGCTTTCATGATATTCGGGAATTTGTCCCAAAGGGCAACCATAAGAATTATTACACCTGCCCCCACAAACAACGAGCCCAGAATTGAGAACACCATAAACAAGGTTTTTCCTGTTCTTACGCTTTCCTCTAATTGAGTATTGCGTTTTTCTCCGTAAAGCAGTTCTTCCACCTGAACACCGAATAATTCAGAAAGCTTTTGAATCATTTCTAAATCAGGTTGGGTTCTTCCGTTTTCCCAGGATGAAACTGCCTGACGGGAAACAAAGAGCTTTTGCGCTATCTCCTCCTGACTCATATTCTGAAGCAACCTTAACCGTTTGATGTTTTTTGAAATTTTAGTCATTTTTATCACCTCTATAACCATATAAACATTTTAATAAAAAAATGTCATTAGTTTTATGAAAAACAGATTTGCTACAATTTGTTGCGCCTTGATTTTGTAAGGTTTTTAGCATTCCCGTTTTTCTTGATTTCAGTATAACGCAAAAAAAGAAAAAAACTGTCCGAATGTAACTTTCGGGCAGTTTTTTGTAACTATTGGGTATTATATTGTGATTATGGTGTGTTTTTAGTGCTTACTCTTATCATCACGCTCACGTATTACGAACCTTACGGGTGTTCCCTCAAGTCCATAAACCTCACGAATCTGATTTTCCAGATAACGTTGGTAGCTATAATGGAATAAGTCGGCACTATTTACAAAGCAAACAAATGTTGGTGGTCTTGTAGAGGCCTGAGTCATATAATATATTTTCAAACGTTTGCCTTTATCTGTGGGTGGTTGAACACGCAGAGTTGCTGCTGCAAGGATTTCGTTAAGCTGACCTGTTTTAATTCGCATTGCATTCTGTGTATCAACAAATTTAATAAGCTCATAAAGCCTTTCAACTCGTTGACCTGTTTTTGCAGAAATAAAAATAATAGGCGCAAAGGACATAAAGGAAAAATCCTTCATTAACTGTTTACGGTAGGAGTCCATTGTTTTACCATCTTTTTCATAGGCATCCCATTTATTAACAGCAATGATGCAGCCCTTACCCTGCTCTAAAGCACGACCGGCTACCTTGCTGTCCTGCTCCGTAAAGCCTTCAAGAGCATCTATCATAATAACGCAGACATCAGCTCTTTCTACAGCCATATCTGTTCTTAAAACGCTGTATTTTTCCACAGCTTCTTCAACCTTTGATTTACGACGAAGCCCGGCAGTATCTATGAACATAAACTTACCGTGTTCATTTTCTACAAAGCTATCGGTAGCATCACGGGTTGTTCCTGCGATATTGGAAACAATCATTCTGTCTTCACCGATAATTTTATTAACAAGTGAGGATTTACCAACATTAGGTTTACCTATAACAGCAACCTTTATATAATCATCCTCATCATTATCCTCAACAAGATATTCTTCGGGAAGATGCTTCAGAACCTCATCCAGAAGGTCACCTGTACCGTGTCCGTGAACAGAGGATACGGGGAATGGGTCACCAAGACCAAGGTTGTAGAATTCATAAAGCTCGGGTGGTGGTGCACCTAAACCATCACATTTATTAACTGCAAGAACAATAGGCTTACCACTTTTCTGAAGCATTGTAGCAACCTCTTCATCGGTAGCCACAACACCTGTGCGGATATCAGTTACAAAAATAATTACATTGGCACTATCAATAGCAAGCTGTGCCTGACGACGCATCTGCGAAAGAATAACATCGTTTGAATAAGGCTCGATACCACCTGTATCAACAAGAAGCATATTATGTCCCAACCATTCGCAATCGCCAAAAAGACGGTCACGAGTAACGCCGGGGGTATTATCAACAATTGCAAGGCGTGTACCTGTGAGCTTGTTGAAAAGAGTAGATTTACCTACATTAGGTCTGCCAACAATAGCAACAACCGGTCTTGCCATATTTACGCACCTCCGTTTAATATTGTATCAAGAAATACTGCACCATTATTTTCCACAGGTGTAACCTTTAATTCCAATTCGTCTGAAAGCTCCTCGATTGTGATATCATCAAGGAATTTGTCACCCTCGTTTCTTAATGAAACACGAGGAATTAAAAGCTCGTCACCTAAAGCTACATTCTTTAGCTGTGCTTTAAAATCCGCACCTGTTATAAGTCCGGCAACGGTTACAGTATCACCAAAAAACTCGTTTTTTATTTTAATTACATTTATTTTTAAGCCCTCAAACTTTTCTTCGGCTTTTTTACAAAGCTCAGAAATAAGCTTATAAGCTGCATAGCCTGTTGCAACAGTTATGCTTCTGTTTACGCTTCTTTTTTCTGTTTCTTCCAAAGCTTCAAGAAATTCGCTTTTTAGCAATGCGCACATACCCACACCATTATCAAGCTGCGAAAACTCGCCATAATATTCTGTACCAGGGATTTCACGCCCGGCAATAAGGTAAAACTCATCAGAAGCAAAAGCAAGGACCTTACCACCGTTATAAAAGGAATAGTGGGCATTAAACTCGTCAATTATATCAATTACGGCTTCTGCTTCTTCTTTAGTATATGTTCGCAAAGGATAAAGACCTTCTCTGTACTTTGTAAGGCCCACAGGCACTGCAGCAATACTTTTTACACTTGGAGAAAGCTTTGAAAGCTCTTCAAGAGAAAAACGAAGCTCATCTCCATCATTTATACCGGGACAAAGCACCAGCTGCGTATTCATTTCTATTCCATTTTCAGAAAATCTGTCAAGAATTTTAAGAGAGTCTCCGGCAAAACGGTTTTTCATCATTTCTACACGAAGCTTAGGGTTCATTGTGTGAACTGATATGTTAACAGGAGAAATATGCATATCAATAATTCTTTGTACTTCTCTTTCACAAAGTCCTGTTAAAGTTATATAGTTACCAAACAAAAAGGATAATCTTGAATCATCATCCTTAAAATAAAGTGATTCACGCATCCCCTTAGGCATCTGGTCAACAAAGCAGAAGACACATTTATTTTTGCAGGAATGCTGCTTGTCCATAAGATATGTTGCAAATTCAAGACCAATATCAGCAAATTCATCGCTCTTTCTTATGCTTGCAACTATTTTTTCATTTTTTCTCAGAATTTCTAATTTCAGTTTTCGGTTTTGAATATAAAAGCGATAATCAAGAACGTCAAAAATTTCGTAGTCATTAATTTTTATAAGTTCATCTCCCGACAAAAGTCCTGCTTTTGCGCAATAGGAACCCGGAAAAACATTTTTTATAATAACTGACATTCTTACACCACCTTATCAGCCCATAATACAGGGCAATAGGGCGGGGAGAAATTTCCCACCGCCCTTTCAAACAAGAAAACTATTGCACCTACAGATTATTCTGCGATTTCGATAACCTGTTTTCCGTTGTAGTAGCCACATGCTGTGCAAACTCTGTGAGGTCTTTTGTAATCACCGCATTTGGGGCATTTTACAAGTGCTGCTGCTTCCATTTTCCAAACGTTGGATCTTCTCTTATCACGTCTTGTTTTGGAAACTCTTCTCTTAGGTACTGCCATTTGTACAACCTCCTATAAGATTATAAATAATTAACTGTTTAGTCTTCCAAAAGCTGTAAAAGCACTTCCAATCTCGGATCAATCGGGGCTTTACAGTCACATTGGTTTTTGTTAAGGTTTTTGCCACATGTAGGGCAAAGGCCTTGACAATTTTCGTTGCAAAGGTATTTTGTGGGAAGAGCGAGATTAACATCTTCCTCAACAAGTTCATCAAGGTTAAGTCGCATATTGGGCACCTCGAGGAAATCGTCATTATCACCACTTTCCAGGGTAACGACGAGAGTATGCTCAACAGGGAATGAGAACTGCGAAATTACATTCTCCGCACAACGATCACAAGGTGCTTCGTATTTAAGTGCGGCACTTGCCTTGAGGCTTACGATTCCGGCTTTATTTTCAACACAGCCCGAAACCCTTACAGGCTCAGTAATAGGATAAAGCCCTGATACCTCTATTCCATTTAAGGAAAGCTCGTAATCAAAGGGAAGCTTTAACCCATCAGTATTAAAAATAGATTCAAGCTCGATAATCATATAATCTACCTCTCAACATACCCAAGTATTATATTATCTTATTCCCGTTTTGTCAATAAGAAAAAACAAAAATTATGTATAAAATAAGATTTATTTAAGGCATAAAATAATCCCCTCTTTTGCAGAGGGGATCAGGAAAATCGTCAGATTTTTTCTGCGTTCTCAAAAAGAGCTGCAGGAAGCTTTGCTTCATCTTCAGATACTGTGAAAACGATATCAATATCATTTTCAGCAGAAACCTTGCTGAGCTTGTTAATAAGAGCTGCAAAAGCATCATAATCTCTGCCAACAATTTTGAATGTAGCATCAACGAAAATTTCTGTAATATCGTGGTCCTGAGCGATAACGCCACAAACCATACCATAGAAAGCATCGCAACCCTCAACGCCGAATCTTTCAGTTTCGATAAGTCTTGCTTTGTGAGTTACTTCGTAAGTAAGCAAGGGGGATTTTTCAATACAAACTACTGTTCCGTTGGAACTCTCAACTGCTTCGTTAATGAGAGCGATGAGTCTTTTAGTTTTACCTGAACCCTTGTTACCTATAATAAGTTTAATCATAAGGATTTACCTCCGTAGTATATTTGTCGCCCTAAGGCGATTTTTCCAAAATTTTATGTATGCAGGTTTAACTCCTGCAACTCAAGAAAGTCTTGCTTCAAGAGCTTTCTTGTGCTCCTCGTAACCCGGCTTACCAAGCAGAGCGAACATATTTTTCTTATAGCTTTCAACTCCGGGCTGATCGAAAGGATTAATTCCTAAAATATAGCCGGAAACTGCACAAGCTTTTTCAAGGAAATAAACAAGATAACCAAAATCGTACTCGTTCATTTCAGAAACCTCAAGAACCATATTGGGAACCTTACCGTCTGTGTGAGCAAGAATTGTACCAAGGAAAGCCTTGTTGTTAACATAATCAACAGATTTACCGGCAACAAAATTGAAACCGTCACCATTTTCAGGATCAAGACCAATAATAAGCTCCTGTTTGGGTTTATCAAAGGTTACAACTGTTTCAAACATTACCCTTTCACCCTCTTGAACATACTGACCAAGGGAATGAAGGTCTGTTGAAAAGACTGCTGAGGAAGGATAAAGACCCTTTCCGTTTTTACCTTCGCTTTCACCGTAAAGCTGTTTGAACCATTCATTCATCATTGTGTAGTCAGGCTCATAGGAAATCATCATTTCCACCGATTTGCCTTTACGGTAAAGAATGTTACGCATTGCTGCGTATTTATAGCAATCGTTTGTGAAAACATCGCCATCTGCGAATTTTTCACGGGCATCGGCTGCACCCTGCATCATAGAGTCAATGTCTATACCTGCAACTGCAATGGGAAGAAGACCTACAGCTGTAAGAACTGAATACCTGCCACCGACGTCATCAGGTATAACAAAGGTTTCATAGCCTTCTCGGTCAGAAAGCTCTTTAAGTGTACCCCTTGCCTTATCTGTAGTAGCATAGATTCGTTTTGCGGCTTCTTCTTTGCCGTATTTCTTTTCGAGCATTTCTTTAAATACTCTGAAAGCAATTGTGGGTTCTGTAGTAGTCCCCGATTTTGAAATAACATTAACTGAAAAGTCTTTGCCTTGGCAAAGAGCTATTGCTTCAGCAAGTGCTGATGAGGAAAGAGTGTTTCCTGCGAAAATAATCTGAGGTTTTTCAAGCAAGTTACGGTTTTGGGATTTGCAAAATTCGATTGCCGCTCTGGCACCTAAATAAGAACCTCCGATACCGATAACAACAAGAACATCGCTGTCGCTACGGATTTTCTCTGCGGCTTTTTTGATACGTGTGAACTCTTCCTTATCATAATCAACCGGTAAATCTAACCAGCCAAGGAAATCGTTTCCTGCGCCCGTGCGCGAGTTAAGAAGTTCAACCGCCGCCGTTACCTCGGGAGCAATACCCTGGACATCGCTTTCATTAACAAAGCCCTCAAGATAGCGTGTGTTGAGTTTTACTGACAAATGTTTCATCTCCTAAAATTAAACTGAAGTATTGGTATAGCAAACAACAGTTTTATTTGCTAATATTCTACAATAAAACATAACTATTTTCAATAGAATTTTAATATTTTTACAAAAAAATCTTTGGTTTTAAATACAACGATAATGCAAAATTAACGAATTATATTCTCGTTTATTGTTGCATTTACCGAATACAGGTTACGGTTACCCTTCTCAATCACCGTAACGCTTGCTGCAACTACGGTTGTCAAAAGCATTACTATAACAGCAAGTACAGTAAACAAATTAAACAGCTTATCAAATTCTCTCATTATTCCAATTCCTTATCTAACATTTTCGCAAGACTCTTACCTATTAAATTCGCAGAATATACTGCCTCCTCCAAGGTGTTTGCATCAGTGCCAAATTCCAATAGCAAAGAACAAGGCGTTGCATCCATATTGTATTTTCTGTTGCAAAAGAACACAGGGCGCATAAGCCCCTCGTAGCTTTCCTCCACAGTATTCTGAAGCTGCAAGGCAAAGGTCAAGTTATCTTTCCAATTTGGGAAGTCTTCCACGCCATCCCCTTCACACCCGCTTATTATCATCACCTGGGCTGCCTTTTTGCTATTTATTTTTGCTGTCGGCTTACACCTTGTGCCTCCACTGTAATGAATAGCATCTCTGTGGACATCCAATGTTATGGCTATTGTGGGATATTTCTCCAGATATTTCTTAACGCTTTCCCAGGAACGGGAATAGGCTCCGTTGTATTTGCTATCGTAAACAGTTTTATCGTGAATAACCTTATACCCTGCTTCTTCCAGTGCTTCCACAAGACTTTCACCTACCCTCACCATATTTTTAGCAGAATCCTTTGTACGGGAATCATATTCATTAGAATACCACCCTGTATCAAGAAGCTCATACCCTTCGGTTGTATGAGTGTGATAAACTAAAATATAGGGTTTATCTTTTGTAATATTGCTGTACTTGGGTGTGGTGTTTAAAAGAGTTTTAATATTAATACTTTCATCTGTTCTGTTATTCACGTGAACATTTGCGTAATAAGTTCCCGTTGCACTTGTAGAAAACTGCTGTTCTTTTATATCGCCACTTTTTTTTAGTTTTTTATACAAAGGCTTTGCTTCCTCAATCAGCTTCAGTATATCGGCAGGTGTCTTATACCCTGACACAACATTATATCCACCTCCACCAAAGCCGAATGGTGAAAAGACTGTTTCCTCTTTTATTAAAATGCTGTCTTCCGAGGCTTTCGACTGAGCTAAGCCTTCCTTTATTTCAAAAACAAAAGAACTCCCCTTCAAAAAGCTTTCACAAACATAATTACTACTGAATAATGTCAAAAAAACAAGAGAAGCACACAATAAAATGCACAACAAATTCTCAAACAAATAGGATTTCCGTTTCAAGAAAACACCTCCCAAGCATATAATATGAAGGTGTTTTTCTTAATATCACATAAGAGCGTACAATTCCTTTGGTGTCAAAGTAGGCTGCAAGGCACAATTAATTGCCAAAGCCAAAAGATAAGAAGCATTTTTTACAAGCAAGTCAATATCTTTAGGTGCAACAATCATTCTTTCGCCATCTATAAGCTTGCTTTTGTCAAGCTTTTCAGGAGAAATACCCGAAAGCTCTGATGCCAAAGAAATTGCATCAACCACAGTTGGTATACCTATTGCAATTACAGGTACGCCAACAAAATGCTCGTCAATTCTTACCCTTGTATTACCTATACCGGACCCCGGTGCAATTCCTGTATCAGACATCTGAACAGTGGTACCAAGTCGTTCAACACTACCTGCAGCGAGAGCATCAATTGTGATAACACATTCCGGCTTAACAGCCCCACAGATACTCTTTATATATTCACCTGACTCTATTCCCGTTTTACCTAAAACGCCGGCAGCTACAACAGCAACAGGACGTAAAGCTTCAGAAAAGCCCGCGCTCCTCTGTATTTCTTTATCAATATGCCTTGTGGCAAATATTAACGAAGCCGTACTCGGTCCAAGGGCATCAGAAGTAATATCGTCATTACCCACACCTGCCACCAGCACCGTACCATCACCTTTAGGTAAAAGCTGTTTTATACCTTCAATAATAGCTTCAAGCCTTCCGTCACTAACTGCTGCCTCATCGGAAAAAGCATTCATTTCAAGGGTGATATATTTCCCTATCCCCTTTCCCAAGCGTTTTGCGGCCTCTTTGTTTTTTATGGTTATTACAGTTGTTTTGCACTCGTCATTTTCTGTTTTTGAAACCTCAACACCATCAATATCTTCATTAATCATTTCCCTGCGTTCAAGTGCAAGGTCTGTTCTGAAATCCAAATAATCACCTCTAAAATATTATTGGTATGAGATTTGCTTACTATTCAAAAATAATATTTACCCGTAAAATATTGAAATACACATTATAATATGGTAAAATATTTGCCGATATTTTGAAAAGGAAGTTATTATATGAAACTTGGTATTGTTGGTTTACCCAACGTTGGTAAAAGTACACTTTTTAATGCGCTTACAAATGCAGGTGCCCAGGCAGCAAACTACGCCTTCTGCACAATCGAGCCTAACGTAGGCGTTGTTGCTGTTCCCGACAAGCGCCTTGATGCCCTTTGTGAAATGTATAACCCTGTTAAGGTTACACCTGCAACTATTGAATTTGTTGACATAGCAGGTCTTGTAAAAGGTGCCTCAAAGGGCGAAGGTCTTGGAAACAAATTCCTTTCCCATATACGTGAGGTTGATGCCATAATTCACGTTGTTCGTTGCTTTGACAACGACGACATTATGCACGTTGATGGTTCTGTTGACCCCCAGAGAGATATTGAAACAATCAACCTTGAGCTTATCCTCTCTGACGCAGAAATCCTCCAGAGAAGAATTGACAGAACAACAAAGGCTATGAAGGGTGACAAATCACTTGCAGCAGAGCTTGCAATTCTTGAAAAGGTAAGAGAAGCCCTTGATAATGGTATTTGCGCTCGTGCAGTTGACCTTACAGACGACGAAAAGGAAATACTCGACACAGTTGCCTTACTTACATCAAAGCCTGTTATTTACGCTTGTAATATGAGCGAAGAGGATTTCGCATCTAAAATAGAATCCAATGCCCGTTACAATGCAGTCAAAGCCCTTGCTGAAGAAGAAGGAAGCCAGGTGCTTCCCATTTGTGCAGAGCTTGAAGCACAAATCGCAGAGCTTGACCCGGAAGAAAAAGAAATGTTTCTTTCAGAGCTTGGTGTTTCAACAGGCGGTCTTGATTTACTTATTGAAAGAAGCTATGACCTTCTTGGTCTTATGAGTTACCTTACTGCAGGTCAGCCGGAGGTAAGAGCCTGGACTATTAAGAAAGGCACAAAAGCTCCTCAGGCCGCCGGTAAAATCCACTCTGACTTTGAAAGAGGCTTTATCCGTGCAGAGGTTGTTTCCTTTGACGTGCTTATGGAATGTGGCTCAATGGCTGTTGCAAAGGAAAAGGGACTTGTTCGTTCCGAGGGTAAGGAATACGTAATGCAGGACGGAGATATTGTATTATTCAGATTTAATGTTTAAATTATAACTAATGACCCCTTGAAAAAACTGAAATTGTTTTTTCAAGGGGTCATAAAATTTATTGAACCATTTTATAATGTCTTAAATAAACGCCAACTGTTTTATCGTAATCAAGAACGTGAATTAATGTACCATCCTCCATAGGGAATACTGTTATACCTTCTGCTTCGTTGCCTGCCATAGAGGGAAGTGAACGTGTACAGAGTTCTTCAACAGCACCTGTTTTTACATCAACTGTCATAATCTTATCATCGTTACTATTTTCAATATCAGAGGAAAGGTAAAGAATGTCATCATAAACCTCGCCACCCTGAATACGAACAACCTGCTCGGACAATGGTATCACGTGTGAGAATTCCATTGTATCAAGATCAAAAGCAAGAATTTCATTTACCTCGTTAAACTGTGAGCAATAGAGGTAACCATTTTCGCCATCCACACAACACCACGGAATACCATCAGGAAGATTATCGTTGGGTAATTCAAAAATATCAACAATGTGAAGTGTGCGGGCATCGTAGGTTATAACAAGAGGCAAATCCTCGGCTTCATTTTCAACAGCGGCATAAATTTTACCGTCATAATAGCTGATACCACCCACATGGTCACTACCATAATTATCTATATATTCCTGAGGAATGGGAGAATCGTTTTTTACAAGGAGCTCCATAGTATCTGCATCCCATTTTGTTATGCTTGTCATACCAAAAGCTGTTAATGAGCCTGAGGTGTAATAATACTCACCATCAGTTGTTACACCTTGCCCCGATTTAAAAGCATCAAGAAAAACAAGCTTATCTTCACTTACAAGCTCAACCTCGGGGGTGGAAGTCGCATCGCCCGAATCCATAACACCGGTAAAAAGCATGCAAATAGTAATCAAAATGCTTAAAAAAGCATCAATAATATGTATTCCTGTCATCTTATCTACTCCTTAATTCAATATAAAAATAGAATATACCAATTTTTATATTTTTTCAAGTACATAAATGTTGATTATTAAAAAAATTAAATGTATAATAGCAAAAGAAATCTTTATTAAAGGTGCAAATATGGAATATAAATACGAAATACACGCCCACACTAAAAACACAAGCTGGTGTGGTCAGCTTGATGCAGAAGAGCTTGTAAAGAAATACAAGGAAGCAGGTTATTCGGGAATTGTTATAACAGACCACTACTCCCCTATGACCTTTCACATTTCTGAGTTTTTCAACAAGAAAAAGGCAATTGACCACTTTCTTGAGGGCTACAGAAAAGCAAAGAAATTTGAAACAGAAGAATTTTCCGTTTTACTTGGTGTGGAATTACGATTTTACGCCACTGTCAATGATTATTTAATCTATGGTGTAAATGAAGAAATGCTTTATGAACTCCCGTTTTTACTCTCTCTTTACATCAAAAGAGCAAGTAAATTATTCAGAGAAAAAGGCTGTTTTTTTATACAAGCGCACCCTTTCAGAAAATATATTACAAGAGCCAAGCCCGAACACCTTGACGGAGTTGAAGTATTCAACGCCAAAGC
The DNA here is from genome assembly GCA_045543695.1 of Acutalibacteraceae bacterium. Lineage (GTDB taxonomy): Bacteria > Bacillota > Clostridia > Oscillospirales > Acutalibacteraceae > DTU089. The sequence goes on from JAZPXQ010000030.1 coordinate 43,172, forward strand.
CGACAAAGAAGCAAATGATAATTCGCTTAAATGGGCAAATGAAATAAACGCAAAAATCCAGACAAGCGGTAGCGACTGCCACAGAGAAACAGGTGTTGGCTTAGGTGGAATTATAACCCAAGAGCCTATTAAGACCAATGAAGATTTATTAAGAATCCTCAAAAGTGGAAATTATAAGTTAATAAAAAAACAGAAATAACAAAACACCATTTCTTACGTTATGTAGGAAATGGTGTTTATTTACTTTTTTTTAATTTTAGACTCAATTAGAAGAACCTTCCTGTGTCTTGTCTAAAACGTCCAGAGAATCGGGTACTATAGAATCTGCAATTTCTTTTATATCTACTATATCTCTGTAAAAATATTGGGTAAATGTTAAATATTTTATCGGACCTAATATTTTAACATCTTTATAATTATACTTTATAAAAATACGGGTACCACCTTTAAAAATCCTAATATCGCCAACACATTTTTCAGGCACTCCCCAAACATCTCTCACACACGCCATCTGGGTGCACAACGCAACGGCTGTTCCATCTTCTATTATCAATTCGTATTTATCTTTATTATTTAATATTTTCTTTTTTTCTTCTTCATCAACTTTAGATACTGAAACAGTTCCGTAATATCCATCACAATCGAACTCGTAGATACTATATATCTGAGGTATATCTGTTTCGGGTAAGTATTTACCGGATATAACATCAATACCTTTCGATATATTATTGTCTATTTTAGGCTTTTTTATATCCAAAGAAATAAAAGATATAGAAAGAAAACCAGTACAAATAAAGATAATTATTATATTAATAAACTTTTGCTTTTTAGCAGGTTTAGTTTTCACTAATGTTTTAATGGATATACCTAATAAAACAACAATAATTATTAAAACTATAAATCGAAAAATAATTCCAAACATAAAATCACACCACCATTTTATGCATTCGTGTCTTTTTATACATAAAAAGTACTTAGCATTATTTAATTATATCCCCCCAATAGCAAAAGTCAAGCTTTGCCAAAGTATAGAAAAAGTCGGCTGCACTTGTGCAACCGACTTAAAGATTATTTAATCATTGTTTCTTCCCATGAAGCATAGGGTTCGATACCGAAAATTGTTGCAACTGTGGGAGCAACGTTTGCAAGACCGAATGCACCGTCTTTAAGCTCATAGGAGTTTTTGCTGTAAACGATGAAAGGAACCTCGTTAAGGGAGTGTGCTGTTCTGGGAGCAACATTACCCTTCTTATCCTTTTCAAGCATTTCGTCAGCATTACCGTGGTCAGCAGTAATAAGAACTGTTACGCCACATTTATCTGCTGTTTTAAGAACTCTTGCAAGACCGAGATCAACTGCTTCAACAGCTGTAATTGTTGCGTCAAGGTTACCTGTGTGACCAACCATATCGCCATTGGGGTAGTTGCAACGAATGAAGTCATATTTACCACTTTCCATAGCTTCAATAACTGCATCTGTAACCTCTGCAGATTTCATCCAGGGTCTTTCGTCAAAGGAAACCTTATCAGAAGGAATTTCCATATATGTTTCAAGCTCTTCGCTGAATTTGTCACTCTTGTTACCGTTCCAGAAATATGTTACGTGACCATATTTCTGTGTTTCGGAAACTGCAAACTGATTCATACCCTTTGAAACAAGAAGCTCTGAAAGAGTGTCTTTGATTTCGGGAGGATTAACAAGGAATCTTGCAGGAAGCTTGAGGTCACCATCATACTGGAGCATACCTGCATAAACAACATCAGGCTTTGCACCTCTGTCAAATGCTGTAAACTCGTCATTATCAAATGCCATTGAAAGCTCAATAGCACGGTCACCACGGAAGTTGAAAAGAACCACACTGTCACCGTCTTTTATTGCACCAACAGGTTCACCGTTTTCAGCAATAACAAAGGGAGGTAAATCCTGGTCGATAACGCCATCGTTTTCTGCACGATAGGTTTCAATAGCTTCAGTTGCATTTGCAAACTGTCTGCCTATACCCTTTACGTGAGTGTCCCAACCAAGCTTAACCATATTCCAGTTAGCTTCGTAACGGTCCATTGTGATAACCATTCTGCCACCACCGGAAGCGATTTTACCACAGAATGTATCGTCATTAAGCTCTGCAAGAGCATTTTCAAGCTCTGCTACATAAACAAGACCGGATGTTGCAGGAACATCACGACCATCAAGAAGAATGTGAGCACGAACACTCTTTACACCCTCTGCTTTTGCCTGCTTGAGCATTGCAATAAGGTGTGAAATATTTGAGTGAACATTACCATCAGAAAGAAGACCGATAAAGTGAAGAGTTGAGTTTTTCTCAACACAATTACCAGCAACCTCTTTCCAAGCTGTTGATTCATAAATTTTACCTGATTCAATAGATTCATTAACAAGCTTTGCGCCCTGTGAATAAACCTGACCACAACCAAGAGCATTGTGACCAACCTCGCTGTTACCCATATCATCATCTGAGGGGAGACCTACTGCTGAACCATGAGCTTTTAAGCGAACATTGGGGCATTCTTTAAGAAGTTTGTCAAGAACAGGTGTGTTTGCAAGTGTAACAGCGTCACCAAGACCTGTTTTGGAGTAGCCAACACCGTCCATAACAACTAAAAGTACTTTTTCAGACATTTTATATCACCTTTATAAATTTATCTTAACAGAAATTTCGGGCAGACGATCAGGTCTGCCCTACATTTTTATTTTGAATTAAACGCTTGCTGCTTTGACGATAACAGAGAAATCTGCTGCTTTAAGAGAGGCGCCGCCGATAAGACCACCGTCTACATCTTCCTGTGCAAGAAGCTCTGCTGCGTTAGCTGCATTCATAGAACCACCGTACTGAATTGTTACACGGCTTGCACATTTGGGGCAATAGAGTTCACCAAGAACCTCACGGATTGCGTGGTTAACCTCGTTAGCCTGAGCAGATGTTGCTGTTAAGCCTGTACCGATAGCCCAAACGGGTTCGTAAGCAATAATGATTCTGTCAAGCTCTTCATTGGTAACACCCTGGAGTGCGATTTTAGTCTGTGAACGAACAACCTCCATTGTAACGCCTCTCTGACGTTCCTCAAGAAGCTCACCAACACAAAGAATTACTGTAAGACCACTGTCAAGAGCAGCTCTTACTCTTTTGTTAACTGTAACATCAGTTTCACCGAAATACTGTCTTCTTTCGGAGTGACCGATGATAACGTATTCAACACCGATAGCTTTAAGCATGGGAGCTGAAACCTCGCCTGTGAAAGCGCCACTTTCTGCCCAATGGCAGTTTTCTGCACCAATTTTGATATTGGAGCCTGCAGCTGCTTCCTGTGCTGCAAAAATGTCGATATAAGGAACGCAGAGAACTACGTCACAATCAGCATCTGCAACAAGGGGTTTCATTTCGTTGATGATAGCTTTTGCTTCATCGGGAGTTTTGTTCATTTTCCAGTTACCTGCGATAACTGCTTTACGAAGTGATTTATCCATATCAATTAAACCTTTCACTAAAAATTCGAAATTCGGAATTCGAAATTCGGAATTGTAGGCACTACGCCGTTATTATAAAATCACAGCATTCTACAATACGCATTATTTTTTACTGTACAAATAACACAAGTTATAGTTTGCGTGCAGTTGGTGATTTTTTCGCCCCGAAGGTGTATAAAAATACTCCGAGTGGGCGAAAAAACGCCAAATGTGCGTGAAATATTACTTGTCGTTAACTGCTTCGATACCGGGAAGTGCTTTTCCTTCTAAGAACTCAAGAGATGCACCGCCACCTGTTGAGATGTGAGTCATCTTTGCGCCGAAGCCAAGAGTGTTAACTGCTGCTGCAGAGTCGCCACCACCGATAATGGTAACGGCATCAGTTTCTGCAAGAGATTTAGCAACTGCAATAGTACCCTTTGCAAGGATGGGGTTCTCGAAAACGCCCATAGGTCCGTTCCAAACAACAGTTTTTGCAGATTTAACTGCTTCTGCATAAAGTTCTGCTGTTTTGGGACCGATATCAAGACTCATCATATCTGCAGGGATTTTGTCTGCGTCGCAAACTGCAACTTCGATTTCAGCATCGATGGGATCAGGGAATGCTTTTGTAATTGTAACATCAACAGGAAGAAGAATCTTAACGCCTTTTTCCTCTGCTTTAGCAAGCATATCTTTACAATAGTCAATCTTTGTTTCATCAAGAAGAGATGTACCTACGCTGTAGCCCTTTGCTGCAAGGAATGTGTAAGCCATACCACCACCGATGATAAGTGTATCTGCTTTGTTAAGAAGGTTTTCAATAACATTAAGCTTGTCTGCAACCTTTGCACCACCAAGGATTGTAACGAAAGGTCTCTGAGGATCTTCAACAGCGTTACCGAGGTATTTAAGCTCTTTACCCATAAGGTAACCGACTGCAGCTTCTTCAACGAAGGAAGCAACACCTACTGTTGAGCAGTGTGCTCTGTGAGCAGCACCGAAAGCATCGTTTACATAGATATCGCAAAGAGAAGCAAGCTCTTTTGAGAAAGCTTCGCCATTCTTTGTTTCTTCGGGACGGAAACGAGTGTTCTGAAGAAGAACAACGTCGCCATCTTTCATTTCTGCAACTGCTTTTTTAGCATTTTCGCCAACAACTACGTCGTCAGCTGCAAAAACAACATCTTTATTAAGAACTTCAGAAAGTCTTTTTGCTACGGGAGCAAGGCTTTCTTTTTCGTTAGGTCCATTTTTTACTTTACCAAGGTGAGAGCAAAGAATAACCTGTGCACCATCATCAAGAAGCTTCTTGATTGTGGGAAGAGCTGCTGTAATACGGTTTTCGTCTGTGATAACGCCATCTTTAAGAGGAACGTTAAAGTCGCAACGAACGAGAACCTTTTTGCCTTTTGCGTTGATATCATCAACTGTTTTCTTGTTTAAAAGACCCATTTTTGATTACTCCTTTTAACATTATTTATATTGTTAATTTTTTACCGAATACATTTTATACTAAATCACCTATTTTTTCAAGAGTATTTCACATTTTTCAACCTATCATTTTCAACATTCTTTTAATCAGTTAACTATACATTTTTGTTATGTTAGGCTAAACGGTCATTTTTTCTCGTATTTCTTTTAAAATTTTCTTTTCACGCCTTGAAACCTGCACCTGCGACATTCCCAATTTGCCGGCAACCTCGGTTTGTGTTTTTGATTTAAAATATCTCAATTCAATTAACTTTCTGTCCTTGTCTGAAAGTTCGTTAATACACTTATCAAGTGTCAGTTTTTCGTTTATTTTATCTTCTTCACTTTCTATGGGAATATCAAACTGTTTTTCGTCTGTTTCACCTGTACCGGACGTAAGAGAAACAACCGGTTGCATTGCCAACAAAAGCTCACTTGTTTCATACACACTCAGTCCTACCCTTTCGGCAATTTCAGACAAGGTGGGCTCATAGCCTTTTTCATTTTCAAGTTTTTCCTTTTCTGCCCAGATTTCTCTAGAACGTTCTTTTAAAGCTCGGCTAACCTTAACAGCACCACCATCACGAAAAATACGTTTGATTTCTCCCAGGATGGCAGGTACGGCATAGGTAGAAAATACATAGCCTAGGCTTTCGTCAAAACCGTCAGCTGCTTTTATTAGACCGACACAGCCTGCCTGAAACAAATCGTCATACTCCACTCCTCGGTTTTTAAACCTCTGGGCGCAGGAATGTACAAGACCTAAATTGTCGTTTATCCGTTTTTCTCTCTGAGTCATTTCATTTTACCGTGTATTCTTTTTTCTATGGTAACAGTTGTGCCCACTCCTACTTTTGAACGAACACGAAGCTTGTCCGAAAAGCTTTCCATAACAGAAAAGCCTAACCCTGAACGGTCACCACCAACACTTGTATAAAGTGGCTCCATTGCTTTATTTACATCTTCAATACCACAGCCTTTATCACGGACGCTTATGCGTATAACCCCCTCTTCAAAAACTGAACAGGTTATGTATATTTTACCAATGTTATCTTTATAGGCGTGAACAATACAATTTGTTACAGCCTCACTTACAACAGTTTTTATATCACCCAGCTCCTCTACTGTCATATCAAGTTGCGAAGAAAATGCCGAAACAGCCATACGTGAAAAGCCTTCGTTTACAGAACGACTGTCAAACACCATTTTTAATTCATTTATCTTTTTCATTTCAACACATCCTTTTTCATATTTATTTCTGCTAATTTTTCAATTCCTGACATTTTCATAATGGTATAATCACGTTTTGAAAGGTTGTCCACTCTTATTTTTTTGCCCGAGCCTGAAGCAAGTCGATATCGTCCCATTACAAGTCCTACACCTGAGCTATCCATAAATGTTACATCGTAAAAATCCAGAACAAGTATTTGCGCTTGTTCTGTTGCAACGAAAACATCATCAATAACATCCCTTATTTCAGGTACTGTGTGGTGGTCTATATCCCCTTTTATAAAAGCAGACAGTATTCCATTCTTAAATTTAAAATTCACAGGCATTTTTATCCCTCCTATTTGCTTTTGATTTTACTTTAAGCACTATAAAAAAACTGCCGAAACAAGACGAATAAAAATAAAAAAATTGTGCTATCAAATTGATAACACAATCTTTTATAAATAATTATCAGATAATTCCGTCTTCCTTTAAGAAATTAATAAGACGCTGTGTATTCTTTCCGTCGTGGAAATTAACAAGCTTAGCATACCTTGTCTTTTGCTCCTGTGTTTGGGGATTATTATAGTTTTTCTCGATAATGGCACCCAGATTTTCTTCACTATAAGCAAAATCACCATAAACATTTTCCTCGTTAAGCATAAGGGTTGTAGAAGGTCCGTACTGCATCATACAGTAGTCCTTTTCCTCCCAATAGAATATAACCCTTGCACCACGATAGAAGGCATCATAAGCAATAGAAGAATAGTCTGTAATCAGAACAGCAGTATCTTTAAGGATATCATCGTACCTTGCATCAAGCACTATTTTCTTAGTTAGCGTTTCAGAAAGCTTACTAAGCTCGTTTACAATAAGCGGATGCGGAAGAATTATAACCTTTTCTTTAAGTGGCTCAGGAACTGCATCATAAAGCTTCATAAGCATTTTGAAGTATGGTGTTTCCGTGAAATCCGTTCTTGCTGTATTAATTTCCCAAGGTCTCCAAGTAGGCATTATAACGATTTTATCAGCATTCTCATTATGGGTATTACGGTCAAATTTCGGAAGACCGGTAATATATATATCCTCATCATAATGTCTGCCAAGAGTAGTAAAATGATCAGCCTCTGCTTGGGAAGAAACAACAACTCTGTATTTTCCGTTCAAATTTTTCCTTTTAAACATACCACGGGATTCAGAGTTCAGAGAAACCATATACATAACGCCGTGCTGAAGGAAAACATAGTTAAGATTTTTACTTGCTATTTTCTTCAAAGCTAAGACATTGAAGGTTTTTAGATCAATAGAATGAGCTATTGCCTCTGTGCCTATAAAGGTTTTGGACTTAAAGAAATATAAATAATGCTTAAAAGAATATTTATAAATAACATTACTTAAATATTTTTCGGGTATTCTGTCAAAGAACTCATAATCCCTTGTTACAATAAAGTATGCATTATTGTAACCTGCATCAATAAGATTTTCAAAAAGAACACTGGCACTTTCCTCGTATTTTGAGGAGTTTTTCTCGTAAAGCAAAACAAGCTTTTTAGCTTTTCCGGAATGCCACAGAAGTGATAAACCGTATGCAATAACCTGCTTTACTCTGTGAGAAAAGGCGTCTGTAACATTTACAGAACGAACATAAATATTAAGTCTGTTCTTCTGTGATTGTCTGAATATTGCAACTGTAGAGGTTTCTTTGTCAATATTCATAGGACCACGAAGCCCCAAAAAGAAACTTCTCAACAAAGACCAATAGAGCATATGGCACTGTACTATAAAACCATATTTATCTTTATATTCAAGGGCAACCATATTGGTTGCAGGCAGATTTATTACATCTGCCATAGGTACCTTGAATGAATAAATACCGAAATGGGATTTTGATACCTTGTTTTTTAGTGCAAAAAACTTAGGTTGGTAACGATTTCCACCCACAAAAACAGTTGTATCCTTCAAAGCCATAGGCTTGGCAGCTTTAAGACTGAATAAGCTGATACACTTTAAATACCCACCTTTGTTATAGTACAAGGGTAGAATATTTTTCATCCGGGAGTGTTTTCTGAGACTATCATGAGCAAAGCCTGTTTCATTGTTCTGCGCATAGGCATTATCTTCAGCTTGGGCTAAATCAACAGCCTCAAAGCCTTTTGCCTTTTCATACTTTTGAACAAGAGCATTTAAATTCCGTGTTCTTTTATTTATTGCAAAAAAGTCACCGTGTTTTATAAATTGCTTTTTACCGTTAAGCTTTTGTAAAAGTCCCGCAATAACAACATTACCACAGGAAAAATCAACTACTAAATCAGGCTCGAAGGTATAAAACATTCTTTGGGCTTCTCTTTCAAAAAAAACAGAAAGCCACTTTCCTATGCCGACAAAGCCAAAAATTCTGAATAGAATGAACCAGAAAAACTCTTTTACGGTGAATTGAAAAGCATTAAGCAAACCAAAAAGAGTTATATTGGGATCTATTGCTTCAATAGCATCCTTTTTCGCCTGAGAAAGGTTACGTCTGTATGCAACAATATATTTATAATCGGGATTTTTCTCCTTGTATATACGTAAGCCATCAACTACCGAATCGGGAAGCACACCACCATAAACAAGGCAGGTTTTCTTCTTTTCAGGAAGTGTTGTTTCGATTTTGAAAACATCGCTTTCCCCTTTTACCAGCATTTCAAACAGCTGCTCACAGCTATTAATGCTACCGTTAGGACAGTATTCATCAAGAAATGCCTGTGAAACCTCGTAAGGCTTCTGCATTTCCTTTACAACATCATCAACCTTTTCTACAATGGCAAAGGGCAAATCCTCAAAGGGCATATAGGTACCCCTTGTGCTTAAATACTTTTCCTTATCATAAGCAAAAAGAATAACCTGCTTGCCTGTTATTGCAAAATCAAAGAAAACGCTTGAATAGTCAGTTATAAGTCCGTCACAGCAATTTAATATTTCGTAGGTGTCGTAATCACTACTAAAATATTCAATATGCTTGTACTTATCACAATTAATTTCCGATGATAATAAGAAATGCAAATTAACAAGAAGCACAGAGGAATCGTCTAACTTTTTATCAAACTCACGAAGAATAGCTTCCGTTTCTTTTATGCTTGCTGCTTTTTGCATATCGTTGGCAGCATCACGCCAGGTAGGCATATACGCATAAACTTTTTTACCCTCGTAGCCTAATCTTTTCTTCATTTCTACGCCTGCATGTGCATCATAGAAAATATAGTTTCTGGGATAATTTGCAATAAGACTTTTACCCTTGTATATATCACGAAGATAATAGTCATCCATAAACACATTTCTTGTAAATTCATTGGGAAAAAGCGCATAATCGCTCATAACATAGTTTTTCTGCACGTTTCCCAGTGAACTAAGACTGGATTTATTGGCTTTACCCAAGGTTTTCAAAGGTGTTCCGTGCCAGGTATTGAAAAAAATCTGTTCACCCCTTTTATTAAAATAAGGAGGGAAGGAGTTATCCGTCATTACATATTTTGCAGTTGCAAGGTGTTTTAGGTAAGCCTTAGAATTTCTAACCGAAAGAATAACATCCTCAAAGCCATAAAAAGCCATACGCTTTTTAGCTTTTTCTATTGTATCCTCTGTTACAACAAAAGCGCATTTATAATCATTCCAACGGGGGTTTGTTTTCAACTCTTTGAGCATTGAAAACATATTACCATTGATATTGGAGCCTTGTCCGCCTTCAAGAAGGACAAGCTTTTCATCAATCGGCAATTTACAATACTCAATATAAGCCGGCTCACAATTATTTTTAAAGCTGTTTAACTTTTTAAGAATCTTTTTTACCATTTAAAAAACTCCAATAAAGATAATGACAATTATGTTCTGGGAACCTGGTCAACACCATCAACTGTTTCCTGAAGCTGAAGATCGTTTTTAATCATTGTTGTGGAAACACCGGGGGTACGTTCGAGGAACTTAACCTCACAATACTCTTTAAGGTAGTCAAACTTATCACTACCGGCCCAGTCATCGCCCATAACAACAACATCAATTTTATAATCCTTGATGTCCTGTATCTTCTGTTCCCAGTTATTTTCAGGAATTACAAGGTCAACATACCTGATAGCTTCAAGCATCTTTTTACGGGTTTCGTAGCTATGGTATGCTTTCTTACCTTTAGTTGCATTGAACTCGTCTGTAGAAAGAGCAACCACAAGGTAATCCCCCAATTCCTTTGCTCTCTTTAAGATGCGGATATGTCCGTAGTGTAACAAATCGAACGTTCCATAGGTTAAAATTCTTTTCATTTTAATACTCCTTATCATAAGCATTCACAAATAATAGTAGCTAACGCTTCTGTATTATTTGTGTTTTTGTTTTCAATGTATTTATCTGAAAACCTTTTAAGGTTATCAAAATCATAATTATCGTTTTTAACAGCATCCACAAGGTCATTTTCATTTTCAAAAGCTGCTGATGCCATTTCAAGTTTTATATCAATATTAAGCCCCTGTTCTTCTTTATACTTATCATAATCAGGGATATAAAACCACAAGGGTTTGTTCAAAAGAGAACATTCCAAAGAGGTTGCCGAATAATCGGTAATGATACCATAAGAAAGCTTTGCTAAATCATAGACAGAAAAATTACCGTTGAATTTATATTGCCCGTCTGTTTTAGTTAATGGATGTGGCGACACTACCAAAGCATATTCCTTCTCACCTTCAAAAGCCTTACACAAGCTTTCAATATATTCAGAATCACCTTTCCTGAAGGTAGGAAGATACACAATTATTTTTTTATTATTATACTGTGGATTCAGCTTTACAAACTCTTCGTATCGTGTTTCACCATTTAAAATAACATCTACTCGTGGAAGCGAAGCTATTTTTATTTTATCATTTGTGCAACCGAAGGCTTCACAATAAAACTCTGCTGTTCTTTTTGAGGGAGCAATTACAAAATCATAGTTTTTGTGCATACACATTGCTTTTGCAACACCCAAATCCCTGCCTTGCGCCTTACCGGTGGCTTGTAAGCTGAATTTTTTAACAGCACCTAAAGCGTGCCATATCTGAAATACAGTCAAGCATTCTTTATGCTTCAAGCAAGAAACCGGGATTGAATAAGTATCCGTTACGGCAATTTCGGCAGACGCTATTTCCCACATATCTCTTAAAATAAAAAATATATAAGAAACGGAAAGTCCGCTTTCATCTTTCAGACGACAAAGTCTGAAAACTTGTTTTGTATCAGGCGATAATTTTGAAATTTCTTCCGAAAGCATCCTCATATCTTCAGATTTTTCGTTACTTTGTCTTGAAAGCCAGACTATTTTGTTTTCCGTTTTTCTGAGCTTCATAAATGAATATAAAACCCTAATAAAAAACACAAAAAGTTTTATAACCAGTAATTTCATAAAACACCTAAAAAATCATATATAGTCTATTTTATTTTATTCTATATAGTTTCTTTTGTCAAGAAAAAGGCAGAACAAATAATATTATTGTAAACGCAGAAACTTTATGATATAATTCTTCTGTTATCAGGGGAAACAGGTGTAAATCCTGTACGAGCCCGTCGCCGTAAGGTGCTGAATGTTTTTATTCTACCTGTTGCCGCAAAACAGGGACAAGTCATTGGATTTTCCGAGAAGGCGAATAAAAATGCACTAAGTCGAAATACCCGTTAACAAAGCTCTTTTTAAGACATTGTCTTGACTGCGAGTGCCGGTTTTTAAAAAAAGAGAAATAATTTATAAAGGAGAAATTCCAAATGAAAATGACACGCAGTAAAAAAGCGTTGTCGTTCATCCTTTGTATTGTGCTTATTGCGGCTATTGCACTATTTACAACTGCTTGTAACGACAACAAAACTAACGATGATACCACTACAACAAATGGTGCTGTATCAACAACAGAAGCAGCCAAGGCTACTGTTCTCGGTGAAGGTGAAACCAAATTCAGCTTTACGGTAACAGACCTTGAGGGTAAGGAAACAGTTTTTGAAATCAATACAGATAAGAAAACTGTTGGTGAAGCACTTTTAGACCTTGAGCTTATTGCCGGTGAGGATGGTCAATACGGTTTATATGTTAAAACCGTTAACGGTATAACTCTCGACTATGACAAGGATGGCGCATATTGGTCTTTCTATGTTAACGGTGAATACGCAACAAGTGGTGTTGATACTACCGAAATAGTTGCAGGAGCCGGCTATGCCTTCAAAGCAGAAAAAGCATGAAGCTAACACTTAAAGAAGCCGTTATTTTCGGAATGCTTGGTGCAGTTATGTACGCATCAAAGGTTATAATGGAGGTATTTCCGAACATACATTTAATTGGTGTTTTCATAGTGGCAATTACTATTGTTTACAGAAAAAAAGCGCTCTATCCTATTTACGTTTTTGTTTTTTTAACAGGACTGCTTAATGGCTTTAATATGTGGTGGATTCCGTATTTGTATATATGGACAATTCTTTGGGGAGCGACGATGCTTTTACCCAAGAACATTCCACAAAAGGCAGCACCGATTATATACGCACTTGTTTGTTCCTTACACGGTTTTCTTTACGGAACACTTTATGCACCTGCACAAGCGCTTATGTTTGGTTTGGATTTCAAGGGAATGGTTGCATGGATTGTTGCAGGACTCCCATACGATGCAATACACGGAGTTAGCAATTTAATATGTGGTTTTCTGTTAATTCTACCAATCATATCAATTCTTAAAATTGCAGAAAAAACTGCAAGAAAAAACTAAAAATTACTCCCAAACGGATTTTATAAAATCCGTTTGGGAGTAATTAATTTTACACCATTTTTTCTTGCTTAACTTTATGGTCAATAACGTGACGTGATTTTAGTTCATTCATTATATCATCAACGGAAATGCCCATTTCAATCATAAGAACAAGCACGTGGTACATAAGGTCAGAAATTTCATAAATTGTTTCCGCCTTATCATCTGCTTTACCTGCGATGATAACTTCAGTACATTCTTCGCCAACCTTTTTGAGAATTTTATCAATACCCTTTTCAAAAAGATAGGTTGTGTAAGAGCCTTCCTTAGGATCAAGCTTTCTGCCTTCAATTGTTTCAACGAGGCTCTGAACACTGAATGCAGGTGCAATTTCCTCATTCTCAAAAACTGTATTGAAAAAACAGCTTTCCTCACCTGTGTGGCAAGCGGGTCCATCCTTTTTAACCCTTACTGTAAGAGCATCCATATCGCAATCAGCAGTAATACTAACAATATGCTGATAGTTACCACTTGTTTCACCTTTTAGCCAGAGCTCCTGTCTTGAACGACTCCAGAAACAAGTTTTTTTCTTTTCAAGGGAAATACCCAGGCTTTCCTTATTCATATACGCAAGAGTGAGAACCTGGTTGGTTTCATCATCTACAACAATTGCAGGAATAAGACCTTTTTCATCAAATTTAAGCTTTTCTATATCAAACATATTATAACCTCACTGTTATGTTATTTTCATTAAGAGTTTTCTTTAAATCGTCAATGGTTACCTCGCCATAATGGAAAATTGAAGCCGCAAGACCCGCACTTACCTGAGGAACAGTATTGAATAAATCAACAAAATCCTGCTTACCACCTGCGCCGCCTGATGCAATTACGGGAACATTAACTATATCGCAAACTGCTTTAAGCATTTCAATATCGAAGCCTTTTTTTACTCCGTCTGTATCAATGGAATTTACAACTATCTCCCCTGCTCCGTTGCTTACACCACGTTTTATCCATTCCAAGGCATCAAGTCCTGTGTTTTCTCTACCACCCTTTGCGAAAACCTTGAACTGTCCGTCAACACGCTTTACGTCAACTGAAAGCACTACGCATTGGTCACCATATTTTTCTGCAGCTGCGTGAATCAAATCAGGATTTCTTATTGCTCCGGAATTGACACTTACTTTATCTGCACCACATTTCAAAACCCTGTCGAAATCCTCAAGGGTATTGATACCACCACCAACTGTCAAAGGAATAAAAACCTTAGAGGCTGTTTGTGTAAGAATATCAGTAAAAAGCTTTCTGCCATCGGATGAGGCTGTTATATCATAAAAAACCAGCTCATCAGCACCGTGGGAGCTATAATACTCTGCCAGTTCAACAGGAGAAGAAATTTCATTAAGGTCTTTAAAGTTAGTCCCCTTAACAACTGTTCCGTTTCTTACATCAAGACAGGGAATAATTCTTTTCGTAATCATTTCACTACCTCCAATGCATCGCTTATTTTTATTGCACCTGTGTAATAGGCTTTACCAATAATAGCACCATAAAGCTTCATTTTTTCAAGTGCAACAATATCATCAAGCGAAGAAATGCCACCTGAAGCAATTATATTAACACTGAATTTTTCGGAAAGCTCTTTGTAAAGCGCTCTGTTAGTACCTTGCATTGCGCCATCTTTAGAAATATCGGTGCAAATAACAGTTGAAACGCCAATGTGCTGAAGCTTTTCAAAAAACTCAAAGGTGCTGTATTCGGATTTTTCAACCCATCCTTTAATAGCAACCTTACCGTCTTTAATATCTGCACCAACAGCAATTCTGTCACCGTAGGTTGCAACTGCATTTTTTAAAAACTCTTCATCAGTTACTGCAGCAGTACCTAAAATTACACGTCTTACACCTGCATCAAGATAAGCCTTTACTGTTTCCATTGAACGGATACCACCACCAACCTCAACATTCAAGGTAGTATTCTGAACAAAGCTTTTAATAATTTCAATATTAGGTGTTCCACCATCACGAGCACCCTCAAGGTCAACTGTGTGAAGCTCGGTTGCGCCTTGCTTTTCAAAATCCTTTGCAATTTCAATAGGATTTTCAGAGTAAACTGTTAAATCATTATAATTCCCCTTCAGAAGTCTGACAGCTTTACCCTCATATAAATCTATTGCAGGAAAAATCTTCATTATATTACCTCATATCTCACAGAACGCTTTAAGTATTTTAAGTCCAACATCTCCACTTTTTTCAGGGTGGAACTGACAACCGAAAATATTACCCTTGCCTACAGCAGCTGTAACAGGAATACCGTATTCAGAGGTGGCAATAACAGAATCCTCACAATCGGTTGCATAATATGAATGAACGAAATAAACGAAATCGCCATTATCTATATATTTGAAAATAGGGCTCTTATCCCCTATAAAGTCCAAGGCATTCCATCCCATATGGGGAATATTAAGATTTTCGGGAATTTTGTTTTCCAAAGGTATAACATTACCTTTAAGGAAGCCTAAGCCCTCGTGTTCACCATACTCAAAGCCCTTTTCAAAAAGCAGCTGCATACCAAGACATATCCCCAAAAAAGGTTTACCGTTTTTAGCTTCTTCGGTAATAAGCTCCACAAGTCCTGATGAACGAAGCTTTTTGGCTGCATCACCAAATGCACCAACCCCCGGAAGAATAATTCTGTCAGCAGCTTTTATTATATTTTCGTCACTTGTTACAACTGCTTCAACTCCGATTTTTTTCAAAGAGCATTGCAGCGAAAACAAGTTTCCTACTCCGTAATCAATTATTGCAAGCATTATAAAACTCCTTTGGATGAGGGTATCTCATTTTTCATTGTTGCATCAATGGCAGCTGCCTTTTTCAGAGTACGGGCAACAGATTTAAACGCCCCCTCAATTATATGGTGGCTGTTCACACCGTCAAGCTGTTTAATATGAAGTGTAATTGCACTATTAAAAGCAAACGCCACAAAAAACTCTCTCAAAAGCTCGGTATCAAAATCCCCTACCATTGGTGCAGGAATATTCATATTATAAACAAGATATGCTCTGCCCGAGATATCAACAGCAGAAAGTATAAGCGCCTCATCCATAGGAAGAATTGTACTTCCATAACGGTGAATACCTCTTTTATCTCCAATAGCTTCTTTAAAAGCCTGTCCGAGTGCTATACCAATATCCTCTGTTGTGTGGTGACCATCCACCCATATATCGCCACAGCATTTAACGGTTAAATCAAACCTTGAATGCTTTGCAAAAAGCACAAGCATATGGTCAAAAAAGCCAATACCCGAATCAATATCACATTCACCTGTGCCATCAAGGTTAAGCTTTACGTATATATCAGTTTCTGCAGTTTTTCTTTTAATTTCTGCTACACGCATTTAAACTGCCTCCATAATTTCTTTAATTTTCTCTATAAGAATCTGCATTTCTTCCCGGGTACCGATAGTAATACGGTTGAAATCCTTAATTCTCTCTTTTGTAAAATGGCGAACAAGAACGCCTTTATCCTTGAGCTTTAAATAAAGCTCTTCGCCATTTATATTTTCGGATTTTGCAAAAACAAAATTTGCTTTTGATTGTAAAACAGAAAAACCCATTTTTTCAAGTTCTTTTGTTGTATAATCCCTTGTTTCTATGATTTTTTCGCAATTATCTGTATAGTAGCCCTGGGAATCCACAGCTGCAGCCCCTGCAGAAAGAGTTACACGATTAATATTGTAAGGGTTAGTAGAGTAACGCAGCTTGTGTAAATCGTTAATAATTTCTGCGCTACCAATGGCAAAGCCTAAACGAGCACCTGCCATAGAACGGGATTTTGAGAAGGTTTGTACAACTAAAAGATTGTCATACTTTTTAACAAGCTTCACTGCACTTTCTGCTCCAAAATCCACATAAGCTTCATCAATCACCACAACATTGTTGGGGTTAGATTTAATAACGCTTTCGACTTCATCAAGTGTCAAAGCCAGACCTGTTGGTGCGTTGGGGTTTGCAATGAACACCCCACCATCAACATTACAGAATTTTTTGTAATCAATAGAAAAATCCTCTTCTAAAGGAATTTCTGTATAATCCGAGCCGTGAAGGTTTGCAAAAACACTGTAAAAGCCGTATGTGATATCTGCGAAATATGACTTTCTGCCATTGGCACAATATGCCATAAAAGCAAAATTCAATATATCATCAGAGCCGTTTGCAAGGAAAACATTTTCTGTTTTCACGCCATAAAGTTCTGCAAGCTTTTTGGTAAGAATTTTACCATCGGGATCAGGGTAAAGTCTTAAAAGCTCTGCCTCATTTTTATTAACTGCTGCTACAGTTTCGGGGCTTGGCGGATAAGGAGACTCGTTTGTATTAAGCTTAATGTATTTTTTATCCTGGGGTTGTTCTCCGGGAACATAAGCCGCCAAGGAATTGTATCTTTCGTCAAGGAATTTGCTCATTTATTATTTGTTCTCCGTTCTTATACTTACACTTTTTGCGTGTGCGTGAAGTCCCTCTTCTGTAGCAAAGCGAACAACCTTGTCGCCCACCTCTTTGAGGGCTTCTCTACTGAAATATGAAAACTGAGTTTTCTTAACAAAATCATCAACTGAAAGAGGGCTGGAAAACCTTGCTGTACCACTGGTTGGTAAGGTGTGGTTAGGGCCTGCAAAATAGTCACCAAGAGCTTCGGGACAGTTTTTACCAAGGAAAACTGAGCCTGCATTTTTTACATAACCCAAGTATTCAAAAGGATTCTCAACACAAATTTCAAGGTGCTCGGGTGCTAAAATATTTGAGGTTTCCATAGCCTCAACAAGTGAATCTGTAATAATTATTTTACCGTTTGTATCAATAGAACAACGGGCAATATCTGCTCTTGGAAGCTGAGGAATCTGAATTTCAAGCTGTTCACTTACTTTGTTTGCAAATTCTTCACAGTCAGTAATAAGAACAGCTGTTGCCATTTTATCATGCTCTGCCTGAGAGAGTAAATCTGCTGCGATGTGTGCAGGGTTATTGGTTCCGTCAGCCACAACAAGAATTTCACTGGGACCTGCAATCATATCAATATCAACAGTACCGAAAACCTGCTTTTTAGCTTCAGCAACAAAGGCATTACCCGGTCCGACTATTTTATCAACCTTAGGCACACTCTCTGTTCCGTAAGCAAGAGCTGCAACAGCCTGTGCTCCACCAATTTTAAAGATTCTGTCAACTCCCGCAATACTTGCAGCAGCAAGTATAACCGGCTTTATTTTACCTTCTTTGGCAGGTGTAACCATAACAATTTCACTACAGCCTGCAATTTTAGCAGGAACGCAGTTCATAAGAACTGAAGACGGATAAGAAGCTGTGCCACCGGGGACATAAAGGCCAACCTTTTCAATAGGCAACACTTTCTGTCCGATTATAACCCCTGTATTATCATTAATAACAAAAGAGTTACGAACCTGTCTTGAATGGAAAGCTGTAATATTCTCTTTAGCCTGCTTTATAATTTCAATTAATTCATTATCAACTTCATTTAAAGCTGCATCAATTTCTTCTTTTGTAACCTCAAGAAAATCATCAACGGCACCATCAAATTTTTTGCTGTATTCAACAAGAGCTTTATCACCATTCTCACGAACATTTTTAATTATATCAGCTACTATACCCTCAACATCAATTGTCTGTTCGCTTCTTTCAAGAATTTGCTCTGTTGAGATTTCGCTGCGCTTGTATATTTTAATCACTGTTTTTCCCTCACGATTACATCTAATGATTCTTTTAATCTGTCTATAATTTCTGATTTAAATTTATAGCTTGCTTTGTTTGAAATAAGTCTTGCGCTGATTCCAACAATGGTTTCTTTAGGCTCAAGACCATTTTCAAGAAGCGTTGCACCTGTTTCAACAATGTCAACAATAACATCAGAAAGACCTAAAATAGGTGCAATCTCAATGGAGCCATTCAGCTTGATTATGTCGATATCACGACATTTATCCGCATAATAGCTTTTTGCAATATTGGTAAATTTGGTTGCAACACGAAGTGTGCTTGTTCCGTTGTCGGTAAACTCTTTTTTACCTGCAACACACATTCTGCATTTGCCCATATCCAAATCAAGAAGCTCATAAACATCAGGTGCATATTCTAAAAGAATATCCTTACCGGCTACACCAATATCAGCAGCTCCACGTTCAACATAAATAGCAACATCAGATGGCTTAACCCAGAAATAACGAACCTTCTTTTCTGCATTTTCAAAGATAAGCCTACGGTTTTTCTCGTGAATCTGAGGACATTCAAAGCCTGCACTTTCAAACATTGAATATACCTTTTCACCGAGCCTGCCTTTAGGAAGCGCAACATTCAACCAACCATCATCTGCTATTTCTTCAGCTTCTGCTTTGTTTTCAAGAAGTCTGTCAACCTCATCAAGATAAACTGCAAAACCGATTGCCCCGGCTTTTTTATTAACTCGTTCCATAAGCTTGTCATATCTGCCACCGGAAAGAACACTTGCAGGAACACCGTGCACAAAGCCCTTGAATGCAATACCGTTATAGTAGTTCATATCATTAACAAGAGAACAGTCAATATTGATATTTTTCTCATAGCCGGCATCAATAAGCTTTTCACAAACCTTAGAAAGCTCATTAAAGGCATTCTGCATTTCAGAATTAACAGCAACTGCGCCTATTTTTCTCAACACCTCTGACGGTCTACCGTAAGCATTAACAATTTCCAAAAGCATATTCTGGAGCGCTTCGCCCACGCCAAAGCTAACACAGAGAGCTTTAATAGCACCTACGTTTTTCTCTGCTATAGCTGAAAGCAAATCTGTTTTATTGCTTTCACTTAACTCCATAGCAGTGAAAATACCACTTAAAAGACCAAGGTGTGAAATATCAAGCACATAGTTTTCACTGATAGCATAAAGACTACGGGCTGCAAGGATGATAACGTCACAAACATCAGTATCAGTAATGTCACCCATACACTCAATGCCTGTTTGCATTATCTCACTGAAGCCACCGGCTTTTTTACTTTCACGGTAAACATTTTCGTTATAATAAACCTTTTGAACGCCTTTAACAGAATCGTCAAGGTTTTTTATAATTGAAAAAGTAACGTCGGGCTTGAGAGCAAGGAGTCTACCGTCAGTATCAGTAAAAGTAATACAATTACCACTAACAAGGAAATCCTTGTTACTACCGTATAAATCGTATTCTTCAAACTTACTCATTTTAAAGGGCTTGTAGCCGAATTTTGTATAAAGGCTACGAAGCTCAAAAATAATTTTTTCTGTAGGATTGAGAACAGATAAATCTATGCTCATTTGCCCTCGCCCCCTTTGAGCTTGTCAATTATATTCTTATATCCGCCATTACCATAGGAAAGGCAACGATTCACCCTGCCAATAGTAGCTGAGCTTGCACCTGTTTCTGTAGTAATGGTTGAAAAGGTTTTTCCTTCATCAAGCTTTTTCGCAACACTTAAACGCTGAGAAAGAGAAACAATTTCGTTGATGGTACATAAATCTTCAAAAAACAAAGCACACTCTTCTTCGTTTTCAAGACTTAAAATTGCTCTGTAAAGCTCTGTAACATCATTATTTTTTAAAGGTGTCATAATTTTGACCTACGACTCAACTAAAAAGCAAGTCATTCCTTTCTATAGAATTCCAATGAAAAATGTGTTCATATGGTAGCACACTAAAGCGCTAAAGTCAATAGAAAACACCCTAAAATCACCCTATTTTTTTCTTTTTGTTATTTTGTATAAATTAACATTCAATAGCTGTTATGTTTTAGTTACTTTGTTGTCTTTACTGGTTTTATAACTACTCTGCGGTATGGACAAGCACATACCATACGCTCATAACCATAATACAAGCAACTTACCTGTAAGGTGCAGGCTAGCCTGTACCCCAGAACAAATAAATATAAGTATAAATTTAAATATAAATATAAATATAGATATCATACAAAAAATAAAATTTAAAACCTCTTGCAAAAAAAGCTCCATTTATATATAATATTATTCGTATTTTAAATAAGATTTGCTGGTGTGGCTCAATGGCAGAGCAGCTCATTCGTAATGAGCAGGTTGCAGGTTCGATTCCCGTCACCAGCTCCAAAAAATCTCGTTCTTCGGAACGAGATTTTTTTATCCATTGCGAAAGCAATGGTATATCATCACACTTTAGTGTGTATATCATCGCCAAAGGCGCATATCA
>JAZPXQ010000031.1:0-48030 GCA_045543695.1 Acutalibacteraceae bacterium
CACAACAATCGGAAAGAATGCTTTTCAACATTCAGCTATTAAACGCCTTGAATTCTCCAATGTTGAATACATATATGATTTGCCTAATACTTTAACCGTTTATAACGGAGAAACTAGACCGATATATTCTCCTTATTATTGTCCTGTATCAGTAGAACTTTCTCTCCCTTCAACTTTACAATACTGTGTCCCTGCAACAGACTACAAAAATGAATTTATTGAATACGTAGTTTACGGTACAGCAGATAAAAAAAGTTATGCGGAGCAATGGGCAGAAGAAAATGGTATTCAGTTTATAAACATATCGCAAGAAACTGCTATTGTGGAAGATATTGAACCTATATGGGATAAGTATTCATATAAGCCACTTGAATTTGATGCAAGAGGATTTAACAGAACGTATCAATGGTATGGCTCTTGTGATAATATAATTGGTGATGATATTGAAATAACCAGTGCTACAGATAAAGCATTTAATCCTGATGATTATAAAGCTTATCCGTACTATTACTGTGTTATGACAAGTACAGATAAAAATGTCAATGGTGAAATTGTAAGCCAAGTAACCGTTACAAGTTCCATGTGTCAGAACAGACTTTATTATATGTTCGCAAGCCCTGATACCTATATAAATTTTGATAATGATGTTATATATACTAAAGCAAAAGCCTGTACTGATATTTTAAACATAATTACTGTTCAGAAAACAACCGATTATACTGCTGTTCCGTCCTATAACAGCCTTTGGTATGGTACCAGGTCAGAATTGGTTATTAATGGCGAAGACTCCCAAAAGAAAAAATATCTGATAATAGTTGAGGGCGACACTAACGGTGACAGCGTTTGCGATGTTCTTGACTGTGCAGATGTTGAAAGAAGCTCCACAGGTAAAGCAGAGCTTTTAGGGGCTTATGCAATGGCTGCTGATGGTAATGCTGACGATATAGTTGATATTAACGATTATCAGTCAATTATTAACAAAGCTTTAGCTTAATTTACAAATAAAAAAGCGGTCCCACTCTCTGATGAAGAGAGTAGGACTGCTTTTAACTTTTTGTGGAATATGGGTGTTATGGCTGATGGGGTATCGGAACCATTTCAGTATTTGATTCAATATCTACAAAGTTATTGTGTTCAAAGTAATAGGGCTGCATACGGATGTGCTTGCAGAAGCCGTGCATTGGTGCGTAAAGCTGACCTTGGTTAAGTCTTAAACAGGGAGCTTCCATTTCGTATTCGCCACTATCGGTTATGACTTTAGTTGAGTTTTCTGTGAACTCAGCAGTTCTGCCATAAACACCGATTTTGATTTTACCCTCTGTTCTTTCAACATCGCCACCAATGAAATTTATAATCTGACCGATGGGAATGTACCAGATATTGTCAACATTCTGTGGTAATGTTCCTCTGACACAAAGACCCAAATCATAACCCTTGAATTTAAGTCGGGGTTGATTGTAAACAGGTGCAGGATCTATAGGTGTAATAAGGTCTTTTTCTTTATCAATTGTGCAAGTGTCAATTATTTTGACATCTTCAACATACGCTGTAAGTGTGCATTTATCACCGTCAATGTCAACTATGGTGTACATTGAAAGCTCTTCCTCGTGACAATAGGTTTTTACGTTCCATACCTTTGGAACTACTCTTGTTCCGGGAGGGTTTCTGTGGCTTGAGCCTAAATTGTAGTGGATTGTGCCTTCTGAGGGCTTGTCGAATAGACCTTCACCACGGCGTGGGTATGAGCGTGCAAAGGAATGCTCGTGGCCTGAGAAAACAATGTCATATTTATCCATACCATCACGAAGGGCAGGGTATGTATCGTCACATTCAATTCCGGGGCCACCATAGCAAACGGGGAAGTGGTGAACAGCAAATTTCCACTTCTTATCTGTTTTTTCTGCTTGCTCAATAAGCCAGTCGTTCATTTCCTCGTAGCCACTTGTGCCGATAATTGAAAAGTGCACATTACCATAATCAAATGCGTGGTTTGCAATGGGTCTTTCAACGGGGCCGTTGTGCTCATAGCTGCCCCACAGCTGGTTTGTAAAGTAGGTTGCATACTCGGAATAATATTTGTCTTCCTTTGTAAAATAGCTGCTGAAGCCCATATCATCGTGGTTGCCCATACAGAACATTACAGGTATTGATTCACATATACCCTTGAGACCTTCAAAAAGCCCTGTCCACTGAACGTCTGTCTGACCACAGTTGGTGTTATCACCTGCAGTAAGTATAAACTCGCACTCGGGATGCTCTGCAAGGAATTTCTTTAACAATTCACGAAGCACGGAATAATCTGCAGGTGGTTCTGCATCGCCTGCCTGAATATCAGAAAGGCAAACAAAAGAGAATTTTTCAGCATTGTCCTTTGCAGTTTTAAATGTGTAAGCTTCACTTCTTATTGTGTCGTTACCACAGGTGTATTCATATTGTGTGTCAGGCATTAAGCCTGTCATATCTGCAAAAAAGAAATGGCTGTCATCCATATCTGTTGTAAATGGGTGTTTAAGTGCATCTGCTCTCATCCATACAGCAGAGCCCTTTTCCCTGTAAAGAGCAAAGCCCTTGTCAACAGTTGTATCTGTTCGCCAGCGTACAGTCATTGAACGAGCAGCATCACCCTTTATAGAGAGCATAATCTGGTCCGGTTGTGGCTTTGAGCCCCTTATGTTTTTCCATTCTGCTTTTGTAATCACAAAAATCACTCCCTTTAGGAAATTAAGTATATTTTAGCATTTTTAGAATAAATTGCAATGGATTTAGTTGTTTTATTTTGTTGATATAATGAAAAAAGAATGTTATAATTTAATTAACTAAAAAACAGGAGAAAAGAAATGAAATTTATATCTTGGAATGTTAACGGCTTCAGGGCTTGTCTTACCAAAGGCTTTGAGGATTTTTTCAAAGAGGCTGATGCGGATTTTTTCTGTATTCAGGAAACTAAAATGCAGCCCGGTCAGGCAGAGCTTGAAACACCCGGTTATTACCAATATTGGTATAGTGCAGAAAAGAAAGGTTATTCAGGTACAGCAATTTTTGCAAAAAAAGAGCCTTTAAGCGTAAGCTACGGTCTTGGTATAGAGGAGCACGATCACGAGGGCAGAGCAATAACCCTTGAGTATGAGGGTTTTTACCTTTTGTGTGTTTACACACCAAATGCTCAAAGAGAGCTTGCAAGGCTTTCCTACCGAATGGAATGGGAGGATGCTTTAAGGGAGTATATGAAAACCCTTGACAGCAAAAAGCCTGTTATTTACTGTGGTGACCTTAATGTTGCCCACGAGGAAATTGACCTTAAAAATCCCAAAACCAACCATTTCAGCGCAGGCTTTTCCGATGAAGAAAGAGGAAAGTTTACAGAGCTTCTTGAAGCAGGCTTTAAGGACACCTTCCGTAGTCTTTATCCTGACAAGGTGCAGTATTCCTGGTGGAGCTATATGTATGGTGCCAGGGCAAAGAATGTGGGTTGGCGCATAGATTATTTCGTCGTTTCCGACAGAATTATTGATAAGGTAAAGGACAGCTTTATTCTTACAGATGTTATGGGTAGTGACCATTGTCCCGTCGGAATTGAAATTGAAATATAAAAAATTTCCCTGAATGAATTTTACATTCAGGGATTTTATCATTCTTCGGGCGAAATTGACGGAAGATTTCCAAGGTTATCATTTTCGTTGCCGTTTGGTACTGCTTTCAGGTATTCCGTATCACCTCTGTGGGCAATACCGACTCCTGAAATTTTGCCCTGCTTTGCCATAGTGACACCCTCTTGCTTTGAAATTACGGTATCATCTGACAGCTGATAGCCTGTTATTTTACCACTTTCTTTAACAAGACCGGTTATGCTTTTTGCGTTTTTGTTGGGCTCCGGAATCTGATCAAGGGTGTTTTTTACATTGTTTTGCTTGTCCATATATATGCCTCTCTTGTTTTATAGTATTTATATTGTTATTATTAGTTGTTTTTTTGTTAATATAATTATTATTTTTGTATTTTCCTTTTAAACAGAGAGAATATATGTTATAGTATAGTTAACAATTTGAAAAGGAGTTTTTTTATGAAAAAAAGAATTGTATGCGCATTATTGGCAGTAGTAATGGTAGTTGCTCTTGCAGCTTGCGGCACTGCTCCCAAGGATGACGAAAACAAAGTGACAATTGAATCTCCCGTAGCTCTTCTTGACGGTGTTTGGTCAACATTTGCTGAAGAAGAAAAATTCCCCGTTATGGGTGGCGACTTTGAAGCAGCTGTTAATGATGCTGCAGGTGAATTTAATATTTCTGATGTTGAAAATGCAACTGCAACTCTTCATATCACAGAGGATTCACTCAAGCTTGTTGATAAGGTTGGTACAATTACACACGCTATGAACGCAAACACCTTCTCTGCTGCTGCATATCACCTTGCAGATGCAGCAAATGCTGAAGCTCTTGTTAATTCCCTTAAAGACAGCATCAAGAGCACACAGTGGATGTGTGGCTTCCCCGACACACTTATTATTTACACTGTAGCTGATGAGTATGTTGTAGCTGCTTTCGGTAACGCAGAAGCAATTGAAAGCTTTAAAACAAAGCTTGCAACAGTTTATGGCGAAAGTGCAACTCTTAATGTTGAGGAAGCTCTTGCATAATTAATTTGAAAATATAAGTACTAAGCAGAAAGAGGATTAATATGCTTTTTTCAAGTATTCCTTTTCTTTACTATTTTCTGCCAAGTGTACTGATACTTTATTTTATCGCTCCAAAGAAATTAAAAAATACGGTGCTTTTAGCTTCAAGCCTTGTTTTTTACGGTTGGGGTGAACCTAAATATGTAATTCTTATGATAGCCTCAATCGTGATCGGGTATTTTTCCGGACTTCTGATTGAGGCTTTCTCTGAAAAAAAGCTTTCTAAAGTAGTTGTAGGTTTTTCTGTATTAGTTAATCTGGGCTTTTTGGGCTATTTTAAATATGCAGATTTCTTTATTGAAAACTTTAATGCAGTTACGGGGCTTTCGGTTTCTTTATTAAGAATTGCTTTACCTATAGGTATCAGCTTTTACACTTTCCAGATTTTAAGCTATACAATTGACGTTTATCGCAAGGATGTTCCTGCACAGAAAAATATTATAAATCTTGCAACCTATATTACAATGTTCCCCCAGCTTATAGCAGGTCCTATTGTAAGATATTCCGATATTGCAAAGCAGCTTAATGAAAGGACACTTTCCTTTGAGAATTTCTCAAAGGGTATAAGAAGATTTGTTTTAGGACTGGCAAAGAAAATACTTATTGCCAACTCTTTAGGTGAGCTTTGCGATATTTTTAAAACCTCCGATGATAAATCAGTTCTTTTCTATTGGTTGTATGCTATAGCCTTTGGACTTCACGTGTATTTTGACTTTTCCGGCTATTCAGATATGGCAATTGGTCTTGGAAGATTATTCGGTTTTCATTTTTCCGAAAATTTTAATTACCCGTATATTTCCAAAAGTGCAACAGAGTTCTGGAGAAGGTGGCATATGTCCCTTGGTACCTGGTTCAGGGATTATGTTTACATTCCTTTAGGTGGAAACAGAGTTTCAAAACCAAGATGGTTCTTCAATATTTTTGTTGTGTGGTTCCTTACAGGCTTCTGGCACGGTGCAGCCTGGAATTTTATAATATGGGGCTTGTTCTTTGCTGTTCTTCTTATTCTTGAAAAGGTTGTTTTGTTAAAATATCTTAATAAAACTAAGGTTTTATGCAGAATTTATACTCTTGTTGCCGTTGGAATCAGCTTTGTTATTTTCAATGCAACAGATATGAAAGAAGCCTTTTCATATATAGCTGGTATGTTCGGTGCAGGGGACGTGCCCCTTGCTTCAACAGAGTTCTTTTACTATTTAAAAAGCTTTGCTGTAACACTTATTATGGGCATAATCGGTGCAACTCCTGTTGTTAAAAAATGTGTTGAGAAGTTATTTGACAACAACATTTCAAAATATATATGGGTTTTAGAGCCTGTAGGACTTGTTGTGCTTCTGGCAGTTATGACAGCTTACCTTGTGGACGGCTCTTTTAATCCGTTTTTATATTTCAGGTTTTAGGAGGTAGCTATGACAAATAAAATTAAACATATTGTTGTAACGGTTGTTATGGTAGCCTTCCTTTTTGGATTTTCTGTTTTTGCCTGGGTCAAGCCTGCTGATGAGTTTTCCACAAGTGAAAGAAGAAAGCTTTCACAGCTTCCTCAATTAAGCTTCAACACAATTCTTTCAGGGGATTTTATGAGTAATTTTGAAAACTATACCCTTGACCAATTCCCTTTAAGAGATAAATTCAGAACACTCAAAGCGATGGTAGCCCTTAACATTTTTAACCAAAGCGCAAATAATGATATTTATGTTGTGGACGGTTTTGCAAGTAAAATTGAATATCCTTTGAAAGAGGAATCAGTTAAAAGGGCAGGGGAAAGATTCGAATATGTTTACGAAAAATATCTGAAAAATGCAAACACAAAGAATTATCTTTCAATAATCCCCGATAAAAACTATTTCCTTGGCACGGAAAACGGATATCTTTCTATTGATTACGATAAAATGATTTCTTTATTGAAGGAAAATACCGATTTTCTCGAATATATTGATATTACGGAAGATATTGAGCTTTCTGATTTTTACAAAACCGATACCCATTGGCGTGAAGAAAGCATTGTGGATGTTGCTGAAAAAATCGGGAACGAAATGGGCGTAGATGTTAGGACAGAGTATGATATAAAAACACTTGATGTTGATTTTTACGGTGTTTATTACGGACAATCAGCTTTACCCCTTGAAGCAGAAAAAATAAAATATCTTACAAACGATGTTTTAGATAATTGCAGGGTTTATGACTACCAGAACGACAAAGTAATATCTGTTTATGATATGGAAAAAGCAAAGGGTAAAGACCCCTACGAAATGTTTTTAGGTGGTCCGTTATCATTAGTTACCATTGAAAACCCTGATGCAAAAACCGACAAGGAGCTGATAATTTTCAGAGATTCCTTCGGTAGCTCAATAGCTCCCTTGCTGGTAGAGGGCTATAAAAAAATCACACTTGTAGATATTCGTTATATGCACCCGAATTTGCTTGAAGGCTATATAGAATTTAATTCACAGGATGTGTTGTTTTTATACAGCACTTCAGTTCTCAACAACAGCGAAACAATTAAATAATTATAAGTAATTCCTTGAAGACGTATTTCGCTTTCAAGGAGTTTTCTTTTTGTTGAATTATGCCTTTCAATAATGTATAATGAAAATATACTGCATATTGAGGTGTGCTTATGCTTAAAAAATCAAAGCTTTCTTCGGAGTGGCTTTACAAGTACTATAAAGAGCTCGAAAAATGTGGCGTGGAAAATCACGGCTTGTTGATTATTAAGGATGGAGAAACAGTTTTCGAGGAGTATAACTATCCTTACTCTGCTGATATGCCCCATACCTTGTTTTCTGTTACAAAATCTGTTGTTTCAACAGCTGCAGGCTTTGCCATTGCAGAGGGTTTGTTTTCACTTGATGATAAAATAATTGATTTATTCCCCGAATACGAATGCTGTGAGGGTGATGGCTGGGAAGAGCTTACTGTCCGTTCTGTTCTTACAATGAGCAGTAATAAAAAATTCAGCTTTTTGCAGGATATGACAGGCAATTATATGGAAATGTTTATGAAAGCCCCCTTCAGAAAGGAAAAAGGCTTTTTATACAGCAACAATGACGCTCACGTTGTTGCGGCTTTGGTACACAAATTTTCGGGTCAGAATCTTATTGATTATTTAACCCCACGACTTTTCAAGCCTTTGGGAATAGATATTCCTGCATGGGAAACCAATGAAGCAGGGGAGTGTATAGGTGGTACAGGCTGTTACCTGAAGCTTCGTGATTTGGCTAAAATAATGCAATTCTATGCAGACGGTGGTAAATATAAGGGTGAGCAGATTATTCCTGAATTCTGGACTAAAGAGGCTATGAAAATACAAGTGCCCTTCAGAGAAAACGAAGGCTATGGCTACCTTTTCTGGATAAGAAACAGTGTCGTTAAAATGACGGGTATGTTCGGTCAGGTTATTGCATATTTTCCTCAATATAATGCAGTTGTTGCTACTATGAATGCTTGCATAGACGAGGGTGGCAACGAAAGAGCCTTGGAACGGATATTGCCTAAAGCCTTTGAAGAAGAATCAACCGATGAATGGGACGAAAAGCTCAAAGCTTATCTTGAAAACAGAATAACGATGCCGAAAAAGTGTGAGGAAAAGCTTAATGTTCCTACAGGGAAAGCTTTTTATATAACAGCACTTTCCGATAAGCTTGCAAAGCTTATGTTCCCGGCAAGTGTAATTCCACGTTCTTTAACCTCCAGCTTTGCAAAAAGACCCAAAACCAATTTCAATGAGGTGTCATTTGATTTAACAGAGGATGTTTTTACTGTTAAATGGAAGGAAGCCGGGGATGAGGTTATTATTAACTGTGGTCTTGATGGTGAGCCACGAATGAGTGAGTGTCAGATTAAAGGCTATCCATATAAAATATGGGCATACGCGTATACCGAAAACGGAAAAATCAATGCAGTTGTAAAGCCCATTAACACGCTTTCAACACAATATATGACCTTTGGTTTTTCAGGCGATACAGTTAAAATTCAAATGAAGGGAACCCCTAGCTTTCCACAGTTTATTTTGAAAAATGCACTTTCGCCCGATATTATAAAAAAGCATAAGCCAATTAAATTTATTGTAACAAAAATAATGAATGTGCTTTTGGAAACAACCGAAAGACCTATGAAATTTAAATCTAAATAAGCGAGGTGAAATATGTTGTTGAATAAACTGTTTAAAAGTGTTTTAGAGCAGGACAAAGCTCCAATAGTTATTTGTGATTTGGAGCACACGGTTGTTTATATGAATCCTGTTGCTATAGAACGCTATCACAAAGACCTTACGGGTATGAGTCTTAAAAAATGCCACAATCAAAAATCTAACGAAATTATAGATAAGGTTATAGAATGGTTTAAAGCCGACAAGGAAAACAATATTGTTTACACCTACAACAACGAAAAAGAAAATAAGGATGTTTATATGGTTGCGCTTCGTGATGAAAAGGGTGAGCTTATAGGCTATTACGAAAAGCACGAATACAGAACCAAGGAAACGGGTAAATTATATGATATCTAAAAGCTTTAAAGGATTGATTGTTTTGATTATTGTTTCATTGTCTTTGTTCAGTAGCTGCTCAGGAGATGTTAATAAAGAAGCTTCGGAAGCTACAACTCTTGGTACAACAGAAAACACTGTGAACAATTCTCTTGGCTATGAGCAGATTTCAGGAGAAGAAGCAAAACGCTTAATGGACACTGAAAAGAATTATATAATTCTTGATGCCCGAACCATTGAGGAGTTTAACGAAGGACATATTGAGGGTGCAATTCTTATTCCCGAATACGAAATAGGCGACAGGGCTGAAAAGGAATTACCTTACAAAGACCAGCTGATTCTTGTTTATTGCAGAAGTGGCAGACGAAGTAAAATTGCAGCCCAAGCTCTTGCTGATATGGGCTACACAAATGTAAAAGAATTTGGTGGAATTATTGATTGGCAATATGAAATTGTGAAATAGCAAAAAGCTCCTCAATGTGACAAAAAATCACGTTGAGGAGTTCTTTTTACAGTTTTTGTGTATGTAGGGAAATTAGAAACATTGCTATTCCGAATAAGCCGCCTGAAGCAAGAAAACACCAACCCCAGGGCGTTGTCTTAACAATATCTAATGCGGTTGGAAAATCTTCTATAATTAATACAAATAAAAAGATAAAAATAGCGAACAAAAGGGTAAATAAACCTCCGAAAGCAAGACCCATTCCAAAATATAGTGGTAGGCAACCATTTCCGAAAGTTGAGCTTAATTTCCGTTCTTCTTTGGTGAGCTTTTTCAGTTCGGCTTTTTTTAAAGCTATATTAACAATTTGTTCAAGTGTTTTTTCTGCATCCTCACAGTCGTCCCAGGTTACAGAGTTATTGAATATTTTTCCTCTTTTATAAAACATGCAGGAAAAAGCATCAGTTGTTTTAACCTCTTTTCTATTTAGGGCTGTTCCTGTTAAAAATGTAATACAAATTCGGCCTTTTACAGTAACATCTTCTATGCAATGAATATACAATTTTGCATTTCTTTCATTGAAAATCGTAAAGGGCTCTCCGTGGCAATCTGCGGTGCGAATACTTTTCAAATCAGTAACCTTTGAAAAGTCGGGATAATTACCAACATACCCGTTTTTGTGCATTAATGATGTTATTTCTGAACGAATTTTTTCTACATATTCTTTGGGGAGAATGGCATCAGCTTTTTGAGGGTAATTCTTTTGAGAATCGGAAATCAAATCAAAAAGCTTTCGCCACAAAGGCTCGTACTCAGCTTTTTGCGTTTCTCTATGAATACTATTTAAAAGCTTTTGGTATTCTTTATTTTTTTCTGTTATTTGTTCAAAACTTTCTAACAATTCAACAAAATCAAACATAGCCAGATTTGTTGCTTCGGCTTTAATTAACGGAAATGACTTCTTTTTAAATTCATTAGAAAATGGTTCGATAAAATCTAAATTTTGAAATTCTTTTAACAAAGGTAATATTCTTTTCTCTTTTTCATTTAAAGTTTCAAAAGAAATATTACTTTTTTCAATTATTTCTGAAACAATACTACTTAACATTGTAAAAGGTGAACCAAAGAATTGTGTTGCTGCTTGGGTAGCGTTGTATGAATTTACTTCAATTTTCGCATTTTTGAATTTAAAAACCACAGGAAGAGAAGCTTCTGTGTCAAAGTTTTCAAGTAGTGCGGTTATTACAAAATGTTCGCCGTTTTTTGTGAATGTAGAGCCTGAAAAATCTATACAATGGTATTCTTCTAAGTGAAGATGCTCGCAATCGATTAAGGTTAAAATTCTGGAATATGCGGCACAGTTATCAATAGGTATTTTTATTGTGCTTTCACTTTGTATCAAACTTGAATATATAGAGCCATAATCAATTAAATCAAGGAAAGCAGAAATAACATCTTTATCGAAAATATCTGTAACACTATTAAAAAAATGCTTGGGTTCTTCTTTCTTTTCGTTAAAACTCTTATACAAGCCATATATTAAATCAATTAAGGACGAATCGTCGGTATGTTTGTTCACAAAAGGAAATGTTTCATAAACCGGATAATTTTTACAAAGCCATTTGCGTATTTGTTTCTTATCCTTTTCAGATGAATTTACGGGTTCAACCTCAAAAATATCACGTGCAATTTCATAAGCATTGCCGAACATGGTGATTATTTCTTTTTCGTTGATGTTTATATTTGTATCTTCATTCATAACTTTCACCACCATTTGTTAAATTGTAGCATGGTTTATAAATTAATGCAACTCTAATAAAGATGACATTTGTTTTGTTATGTGCTATAATTGTCTAAAAGAAAATAAAGTGAGGTATTATTATGCGTAAAAATTTTGGAGCCCTAAGTGATGTTTACCCTATGCCCGTATTTATTGTGGCAGCGTATGACGAAACCGGTAAGCCAAACTGTATGAATGCTGCTTGGGGAGGTATATATGAGCATAAACAGATTATGGTATGTCTTTCTCACGGACATAAAACAACTAAAAACATAAAGCTCAGCAAAGCATTCACCGTAAGCATTGCAGACGCAAAGCATGCTTGGGAAGCAGACTATGTTGGTGTTGTTTCAGGAAACAACGAGCCTGACAAAATGGAAAAAGCAGGGCTTACAACAGTTAAATCCGAGTTTGTTAATGCACCCGTTATCAATGAATTTCCTATGACGGTTGAATGTAAGCTTATTAAATTCAACGAGGATGGAATTTGCATAGGTGAAATTGTGAATATAAGTGCAGACGAATCTGTTTTAGGAACGGATGGTCTTATTGACCCGGAAAAGCTTGAAGCAATCACATTTGACCCCTACCACAACGTTTATTTAAAGTTAGGTGAGAAGGTTGGGAATGCCTTTTCTGACGGAAAGCAAATGAAATAATTCAATTTGTGGGTATTTAACAAAAAACATTGACTTGTCGCTTGAAAAATTGTATTATGAATATATAACTATATAGGTAGGAAGTGAGTGGATTGGCAAATTGTCCAAAATGCGGTGAGCATCTGAGAATGGTTGACTGGAAACAGCATTGTCCCCATTGTGGATGTAACATCGTTATTTATGATATTCAGGAACGCTTAATGCAGGACGCAGATAAGGCAGAGGTTCAGCATTATCATTTCCAAAAGAAAGTAAACAGAATGAAAGCTGCCTTTTTGGGCTCTAAGCTTGCAATTGCCCGTATATTTACAAGTCTTATTCCGGTTGTAGCAATTGTAGTACCTTGGCTTAAAGGTGAGTTTAAGGCGCCCTTCGTAGAGTTTAAGGGACTTTTTACCTTGTTTTCTCTTACAGATATGCTTGAAAGCTTTAATTTTGAATCCATTTTAGGTCTTTTTAATACCGATGACGGAAATACTGCGTTAATCTTTTTAGCATCAGCTCTTCTTATGCTTGTTTTTTCAATAGTTTTATTGTTAGTTCACTTTGGCTGTCTTACAATGGCCTGTGGAAAACGAGGCAAATTAAGAAACTACATACTTGATATTTTAATGTTGGTTCTTTGCGCAGGCGCAACGGTGCTTTTAATGCTCATTCCCGAAAATCCATATTTCAATATTGATTTTGTTATTGCACCTTTTGTATACTTATTGCTTCTTGGTGTTAATTTCGGTATTGATATTGCTATCTTTAAGCAAGGTATTGATGTTAAGTATGAAAATTGTGTTGTGGGTGGTATTCCCATTGACGAATATTTCAAAATGGTTGAAGATGGTGTTCCTCAAGAGGAAATTCGTCAGGAAATGTATCGCAGATTAACTGAGATGCAGCTTCAGAAGGAAGCAGAACTTAATGGTGAGGAGGTTAAATCATGAGCGAAGAAATGAATCAGAATATTGATGTTCAGACTCGTGAATATGTTTTAGAGGCTGATTTACCTGCTTATATGAACAGAAAATTCTGTTCCACAAAGGAACGGGTTACTTATATACTTAAAACTGCTACGGCAGAATTAACATTGGGTAAATATGATACATCATCAGAATTGTTCTTGTATAAAATTTTCGGTCTTGATGCAGAAGCTCACGGTAATGCAGCGGTTACGCTTGGTATTTATGATTTGATTAATGACCCGCTTTCTGCAGTTATTATTGATAAAATGCGAACCCGTTGGGGTAAATTCAAGCCCTTCCAGTATCTTGCTCTTATCCCCAGCATTTTAGTAGGCTTCGTAACCTGCGTTATGCCTCTTATTGCAGATGCTCAAGGTATGAATGCGGCACAAAGACTTATTTTCTATATGATACTTTCATATATAAGTGAAACCGTTGGTGCATTTTTCGGTGGAGGTGGTTATATAGATAACGTTTTTACACCTAACCCCAACGAACGAACTGCATTATTGGTTTCCTCCCGTTTTGCAAGTGATTTATTCAGAAGATTCCCTGAACAATTAGCGGGTATATTGTTTGACCTTGTTGCAAACGGAAAAATACATATAAATCTCACTAAAGTATTCGCATCAATGAAATCTTTTTGGTGGGTAATTGCAACTGTTCCTGCTGTAATGTGGGTGTTTGTAAGTAAGGAACGTGTGCCTCAATCAGAGAAACCACCACAGGTTGTAAAGGGTATGTTTTCTGTTTTCAAAAACAAACCTCTGTTGATTTACACACTGTCAGGTTTTGTTGATGGTATCAATGTAGGCACATCTCAATCGCTTTATTATGACACAGTTTTAAAATTCAATATGATGTCTACAATAGCCGGTATTCCGGGTATGCCAATTTCTTACGCCAGCTATCCTTGGGCAACAAAATTCAGAAAACGCTTTTCCACAAAAACCTTGTGGTTGTTCCAGCGAGGTTCAATAATAACTTCTGAGCTATCTTTCTTCCTTGTGGGTCTTATAGGTGGAAAGAAAAATGGTTTCTATAAAAAGAAATTACCTATGACAATTGCGATGATGCTGGGTAACAGCCTTGAAATGGTATTCTACGGAACAAAGAAGATCATTGAAAATGAAATTAACTATGAGGTTCTTGACTATTGCGAATGGCAGAACGGTTACAGAGTTGAGGCAACAGTTAATCTTTTAACAGGTTACATTAATAAAGTAAGAGGAATTGCTTTAACAAAAATAAACACAATGCTCCTTTCAAGATGGGCTGGATTTGAATCAGGTCTTACTGCTGTGCAAACAGAAGACACTATGTGGAAAATGTTCATTGCTGCATTCGGACCCCAGCTGATATTTGACTTTTTAAGCCTTGTTCCTATGTTCTTCTACAGCATTGACCAGAAGACAAGAGACAGAATGTACCTTGATTTGGAACGTACACGTGCTGCTACTGCTGCAAATGAAAAGAATAGTGCAGAAAAAATATAATGAGTAACGAATTAAAAAGAACCTATGTGCCATTTACAGAATGGAAGGAAAAATCTAAGCAGATTGAATATACGGAAAAAACACCCCTTCTTTCACCCGAAGGAAAGCTACTTGCAAAAGGCTGGGCAAGAAGAAATGTTTTTGAGTATAACAGAAATTTTGTTAAAAAAGGCATAATCAGTCGCAAGGAATGGGATTTTTATACCATCCACGTGGGTGATGAAATGCAGGTGCTTATAAGCTTTGCAAATATTAATATTGGTGGCTATGTTGCAGCAAAGCTTGTAGACCTTAAAACAGGAAAGGTTATTTGCGATGCAATTCAATATTTTATTGGCGCAAACAAGCACGTTTCACCACCTGTTATAGATGTACCCACTCGCTTTAAAGACAAAATCGGAAAAACAGAATTTGATTTTCATACCAAAGAAAACGAAAGAACCCTTTATTTTAAGGGTTCTTTCAAAGGTTTACCCGTTGAAGTTAATGTTTCAATGGAAATTATGGAGGGGCTTGAGAATATAACAACAGTTTTGCCCTTTGACGGTGACGACACAAAGTATTTTATGACAACAAAGCAAATGTGTATGCCTTGTGAGGGTCGGTTTACCGTTGGCGATTATACCTATGAGTTTTCGAAGGACAATGCTTTTTGTACCGTGGATTGGGGCAGAGTGAATACCCCTCACGAAATGGTATGGTATTGGGGTAGTGGTAACCAGTATATAATTGACGAAGATGGTGAAAAACATCTTTTCGGCTTTGAAATAACCTGGGCTATCGGTGACGAAAGCAACGCTACGGAAACCTGCATTTTCTATGATGGTAAGGTGCATAAAATCGGTGCTGTTGATGTGGAGAAGTTTCCGAAAGACAGATTTTTGGAGCCTTGGAAAATTATTTCTGAGGATGGTAGATTCAATATGACAATGATTCCCACTCTTGATAACCATAGTGATGTGGATTTTAAAGTGGGAAGAATGAATTGCCATCAGGTTTTTGGTATCTGGAATGGTGATGTTACCCTTGATGATGGCAAGAAGATTGTAGTAAAAGACCTTTTCACGTTCTGTGAATACGTTGAAAACAGATGGTAAGTTAAAAAATGAAAGAAAAGTTTTCTATGATATTGTCTATGGTGATTTTCGGCACCATAGGCATATTTGTAAATTATATAGAAATGCCCTCCGGTCTTGTTGCTGCTTTCAGGGGGATTACAGGTGCTGTTATTATTATAACAGTAATGCTTTTAACAGGTAAGAAAGGCGATTTTAAATCTGTGAAAAAGAAGCTTCCTGTTTTGTTGGTATCAGGAGCAGCTATAGGCTTTAACTGGATTTTGCTTTTTGAAGCATACAGATTTACAGGCATACCCGTCGCAACGGTTTGCTACTATACTGCACCTATAATTGTTGTTATAGCATCTACTTTTGTGTTTAAGCAAAAAATAAAAGCAAAGCAAATTATTTGTGTGCTTATTGCTCTGATAGGTGTTGCCTCTGTTTCGGGGTTGTTTCAGTCAGGCTCTTCGGATTTCAGAGGAATATTATGTGGTCTTGGAGCTGCATTGCTGTATGCTTCGGTTATGCTTATGAATAAATTTATGGGAAATGTAGAAGCCTATGAAAGGACAGTAATTCAATTGGCATCAGCAGGGCTTGTGGTTTTGCCCTATGCTTTGCTTACAATAGAGGACGTAACCTTTACCCCGAAAAAAGCAATACTTTTATTGGTGGTAGGTGTGGTGCATACGGGCTTTGCGTATTTACTGTATTTTGGTGCAGTAAAAAAGCTCCCCAGCAGGACAGCCGCAATTTTAAGCTATATTGACCCGGCAGCTGCCATAATTCTTTCATCAATTGTATTTATGCAGCTTCCGACAATATACGAAGCTGTTGGGGTGGTGCTTATTCTGACAGCAGCAATTTTAAGTGAAACAGGTAAAAAGGAAAAAACAATATGACAACAAACAAATTAAACATCACCGGTGCAATATTTGATTTTGACGGAACATTATTTGACTCAATGCACGTTTGGAAAGGTATACGGTATAATTTTTTTGAAAGCATTGGCATAAAGCTTACATCAGACGAGGATGAAATATTCAAAAGACTTTTTCTTCGAGAGGCTTTTCTTCTTGCTATTGAACATTTTAAGCTTGAATATACCTATGAGGAGCTTTTAGAAAAACTGTTTGATTATATAAAAGCCAGGTATCTTACAGAAACCGAACCAAAAAATGATATAGTTGAATTTCTTGAAAAGCTGAAAACTAATGGTGTAAAAATGGGAATAGCCACAGCAACAGGTGAGCCTGCGCTTGTGGCTGTTCTTGAAAAATTCGGTATGCTTCATTATTTTTCGGCAATTTATTCCACCTATACAGTAGGGGCTTCAAAAACAGAGCCTAAAGTGTATGATGTTGTACTTGAAGCACTTGGCACAGATAAAGAAACTACTTGGGTTTTTGAGGATGCCTTATATGCAGCAAGAACTGCGAAAGCAAATGGTTACAATGTAGTCGGAATTTTTGATAAAAGTGAGCCTGAACAGGAGCAGCTGAAAGAGCTGGTTGATATATATATCCATAATTACGGAGAGTTGTCTTTATGAACAGAGAAGCTTTGGATAAGCATATAAAGGAGACCTACAAGGTGGGGGCTGAATTTCCTTGGCTCAGTGCACCGAGCTTTGCAGTTTACCGTCACCAAAGTAATAACAAATGGTTTGCAGTAATAATGGAAATACCTAAGGCTAAATTGGGTTTGGAGGAAGAGGGAAGCATTAATGTAGTCAATTTAAAATGTGACCCTCTGCTTATTGGTTCGTTAATTCTTGATAAAGGAATTTATCCTGCATACCATATGAGTAAGACCCACTGGCTTACAGTTTGCCTTGATGATACTGTGGAGGAAGAAAAAATCAGATGGCTTTTGAATTTGAGCTTTGAATTAACAGATAAAAAGAAAAAAGATAATGTACATAAAAAGGTACAATGAAAGTATATTTTCATACTGAAATACATTGAGAAGAAATTAAAAATATGGTATAATACAAATCTATAGGTGAAATACCTGCATAACAGAAAAAGAATAGATTTTATGTAAGACAAGGGAAGGTTCAAAAATAATAATATGGAAACAAAAATTTGCATTGAGAATATAAGAGTTAAATCTAAAATTAAAAGCTTTGTAAAAACCTGCGATTCATTACTTGAAGCAAACAAGGACCTTGATTCAACACAACAAGCCATAAATTCATTTAAGCTGTTATTACGTTTTTTGAAAAACGACAAGGATTTAAGTGGTGTTTATGAAAAATTTAATTCAACTGCAACTATATCAAGAGCTTACCGTGATTTAAAGGCAGTAGTTGAAGATGATTTTTCCGTTATTGTTGGCAACGATGAGAATAGCATCCCCGGCAAATATCAGATAGGCGATATTATTCAATTGGGTATAAATGAAGTAGAAAAGAAAACGGGAATAGAGAAAAAGCCTCTGTACTGGGTTGTTGTTGATATCCAAGCAGACAAGGCGTTGGTGTTTGCAAAAAAATCGTGCCTTTGGGAGCCATTCGACTTCGATGGTGGTAATAATTGGCTGAAATCCTCCCTCAGAAGAAAACTGAATGGTAAGTGGTTAAAAACAACTTTTACAGATAGCGAGAGGGCAGAAATAGTTGTACCTGAACAGAAGCGCTCTGCAGACGATTTTTCTGAAGGTCCGGTCTTTGTTTTTACCGTAGATGAATTTGAAAAGTATGCTACTGATGAGGAGCTCAGACGAGATAAAAAGAATGTTTACTGGCTTGTGGCTAAAGGTGAAACAAAAGGAACAGTAGCCTTTGTATCAAGAGCAGGTGAATTACAAACAGAGGGCTCTGTTCCTTACAAAACCAAGGGGGTCCGTCCTGCTTTTTGGATTAACAATGCTTTGCCTGAGAGTACTGAACAGGCAACGGAAGAAAGCTTAACCGACAAACCCAATAGGCTTGTTATTGTTGATGATGCCAAAGGTTATTATATTGTCTATGCAGGTGCAATGGAAAAGATTACATCAGAATACTTGCGTAGTGCTTCTTCGAGGTCAGATCATTACAGTACCTATGAAGAAACAATAGCTGCTGTAAACAGATATAAAACAATATCCGAGGATAAAACAGAGCTTGTTGTCGAAGAAATCAATATGACGGATTTGATGAACAAAGAGTATGAGGAGAAACATAAAAAGTTTGTTGTAACCGATAAGAATGACTCTGTTGTATTATGTATTTATGCTAATGGCACTAAAGAAATCTCCCATTCAAAAGATGACGAGGAAGGTGCTTTAATTAATAAGCGTAAGTATATTGAGCTTATAAAGGAACAGTTCAGCAGTCAGAATGAAAAAAATGCTGAGGAGTCCGAGCAAAATATCATTAGCAACAAAGAATATCCTTCCAGCAAGGAGGACGAGGAATGTCGTTTAATTAACAAGCGTAAATATGTTAAGCTTGTCAAGGAACAGATCAGTATTCAGAACGAAAAATTCGCAGAGGAATTTGACCATAAAACCATTGGAAAAATAGTGGGCTACGAGTTTGCTATGGAGTGCAATGTTCCTCGTATAAGGTACGAGGTTTTTAAGGCAGAGAATATGCTGGAAAGCTTCAATGAGTACCCTGATTATAAGGATACTTATACGGATGATGAAAAATACTACACCGGCTATAAGGAGGCATTGTTACATAGCATAGAGCTTCAACGTCAATGTATTTTCCAAGAGTGTGAGTGGGCTATTCACATTTTGGATATTGGTGACATTGATAAAATACCGGCTGAAATTGAAAAAGAAAAAGAGTTTATAGGTTATGGTAAGTATTATGTTAACATATACAACCGATTGTACCAATTTAAGCTTGACCCGGATAAGATTAATTTGGTTTTTGGTTTTGTTACCGTTGAAGATGAAACCACTCTTTTTAATACCAGAACGGCTCTTAATTTGCCTGATGATGTACCACTTGTTTTTGATAAAGGTAAGAAACTGCCTTCCGTAACGGATATAAATAATCTGATAAAAAGCAGTATTGAACAAGAAACCAGATTAGGAAACGGAAATGCTGAGATTTCAATACCTGAAGAATTTCTAATAAGTGATTCACAGGACAGGCTTTTTAAAATAGGTGAGATAAAAGAACCTGAAATGTCAGTTAAAGCCGGTGTTGATTTTAGCAAGCTTGAGGATTTCAGTGAAATTCACGAATATATGTTTAAGGATTGCGTTGAGCTGCAAACTGCAATATTGCCTCCTAAAATGGAGAAATTGCCCGAAGGTCTTTTCTTTAATTGTAAAGTATTGAATTATGTGTCTTTGCCGGATAACCTCCGTGTAATAGGACGTTCTGTGTTTGAAGAATGTAAGAATCTTTGGACAATTTATACACCCTTGAATATAGAGCGCATAGAAGACAGAGCCTTTTTTGGCTGTAGTGATTTAAAGAATATATACTTCCCCGGTCATTTAGAATATATTGGTTCAAAAGCTTTCAGTGGTTGTACAAAATTAACAGAAATCCATATTCCTGATAGTATTAAAGAAATTGCTGATGATGCTTTTGAAAATTGCCATAAGATTGAAAGAATCAGGGTTCCCGAAGGCTTTGAGCTGCCTGAATCATTAAAGGACGTTAAAATCAAGATGTTTGAAAAACGTGCAGGAACTGAGAAGACTTCAATAGAAAATAGATATAAGGACCAAGAAGGTAGTGTTGAACAGACTTTAAACAATGTTTTGTTTTTACTTGGAAAATATTATACCTCGTCTCCGGTGAGCTTTGCCACGGAAATTAATATAGTAAAGGAGGAGAGCGATAATGATTAAGTTTGATTTATTGAAAAAAGAAGATATCGGGGTGCTTTTGGAGGGCTTTGAAACTACTTTTTTACAGCTCCCTATGAAACGAGCTTCAAAGGATGTTATGAAGTTTATTCCAAAGGGCTTCAGAGCAGAAAAACTAGGAAGACTTCAGTTGATAAAAGTGTTCACTGAGGCGTTACTTTCAAAAGAAGGCTCAATTACAGCTTATGTTGAAAGCGAAATTCAAAGAAATTTTGACTCCTTGAGCATTGAAAGCTATATGTCGGAAAGAGTAGGAAAGGAATACCCCACCGGTACTTTTATAGTTGAGCTATCTACTATTATTTTTGAAACGGGTATGGTTATACCTGCACATATTGTGCTTATGCTGTATGGCATAGAATGCTCCGAGCAGGAAAAAGAATTATCCACGAAGCTTTATAAGGCTTTTTGCGATCAAAAAAATGAAGCTGAACAAAAGGGCTTTGATTCCGGCTACAGTAAAGGCAAAGCTGAAATCACAAGTGAGCTGGAGGCTGAACAAAAGAAAAATGCTAAGCTTCAAAAAAGTATTGATTCATTAAGTGCCAAAACCAGGGATGATAAAAAGTCCAAAAATTCAGAAAAAGACGTTGACAGCCTTGTCAGTGAAAACGAAGAACAAAGCTTGAGGATTCAGAATCTGGAAAAGCTTTTACGAGAGCAGGACGATGATTTACACACCTTGTATGAAGAGGGCAAGAGTCTGCAAAGTGACAAGGAAGCCTTGCAAAAAGCTAATGATAATTTAGCGAGGGAATTAAAAAGAGTATTGGGAGAATTGCAAAGTGTAAAAAAAGAGGCTGCTGAAGCACAGGCAACAAAACCCGTTGCCTCAATACCCGGTGAAGAAATGAAGGCTGTATGCCTTGCAGCTATGAAGCTTTTTACTTCGAAAAAGGCTGATAGGGCTGTAGTGCTTGAAAACGCAGAGAAAATCCTCTCAGAAGCGCAGGATGTGAAAGGTGCTTGGGAATATCTTAATACAGCAACTTTAAATATTATAGATGAAATAAATACAGCGTTGCTGAATAATAGCTTTGATGTTGAAATGTCAGGTAAATTTGCAGAGCTTGAATCATTATTGCTTCTTGAAAGTGCGATACAAAGAGCCTTGCGTGAGTTGTCATACGAAGAGATGGCGTAAGCAATGAGCAGATAACTATTTATCCGGCAATAATAAATAATGGAGATTTGAAATGAGAATTGGTAATACGATAATTCATAGCGCAATTTTGTTATGTTCAACAATGGTGCCCCGAGGTCAGGAGCTGGCTGATTACACAGTTGAGTATTTGCAAAATAAAAATCTTGCTTTTGACCCTTCAGTTGTATCTATGAATATGGAGAAATATAACAAAGGTGCAAAACTCTATGCTGCTTACCGTGATAAAGTGGAGCTTATAGAAAAAAAGGGCTTTGTACAGGAGTTATATCGATATTTATGGGTGTACAGGCTTGTGGCTTGTATGTATGATACAATTAAACCACAGGACCTTTTTGGGATTTTGGTTGACAAATTCGAGGAAGAGAAGGCTGCTGATGAGTTCCTTGAAAGAGACAGATTTGGTGCATTCAAGCTGATAGACAGAGAGTTTTGTAAAGCGGAGGCTATCAAAGGAAACGGAAAAATTCTGGCTATGTTTTCAGAGGAT
This sequence comes from Acutalibacteraceae bacterium, assembly GCA_045543695.1. Taxonomy (GTDB): domain Bacteria; phylum Bacillota; class Clostridia; order Oscillospirales; family Acutalibacteraceae; genus DTU089. The sequence continues at coordinate 22,023 of JAZPXQ010000031.1, forward strand.
TTAGATAATGCGTTGACTCAATTGACACAAAGCTTTTCAGCGCTTGAAGGCTTTGAATATATGGCTGATATTTATAGCAAAGAAGCTGTTTTTGAAATATCAGGGGCGAACGAACAGTCTGATACCGGGGTGTCCTTTGAGATAGCTTCAGGGGGTATTAAAAGCGAAAAAACCGATGCGTTTTCAAATGAACCTGTGACTGATGTCGTTGCTCCGGCTTCGGGAAAAACAGAACTGCAGCTAAAGGATGAAATAAGGCTTCTCAGAAAGAAAAAGCATGACCTTGAAGTGAAATTAGCATTTGCTAAAAAGGATGCTATACGTGACGTGTTATGTGACTTGACTGACTATGGCTGGAACTGTCCTTTGAACGAATTGTATCGTCTTTCAAGGGATGAGAAAACACCTGAAGAAATAAAGGGCGTTATCAATAATCTGTTCAAGGCTCTTGGTGAAAAAAATATTAAGCTTACCCGTGATAAAATAGGTGAAACAATAACAATAACTGAGGAAAATATGGAAAATTATGCTCCGTATAAATATGACAGGGTGAGCCTGGGTGATACAGTTGAAATTTATTATCCCGGTTACGGTTACAGAGAAATCCACGAAGGAAGGGCAAAAACCGAAATAATGGTAAAGCCTGTGGTTAAAAAAACAACGGAGGAGGATTCAAATGAAAATGGATGAGACAAAAATCTGTATAGGTATTGATCTGGGGACAACTAATACCTCGGCAGCCTATTCGACATTAAGTGTTGATGATCAGATATCTGTAGTAGATTTGGAAATAAGACAAAAGGGAATGGGGTCTCAGCGTACATTTAATACCTTGCCTTCTATTATGTTTGTTAAAGAGGATGGTGGAATTGTAGTCGGCAGAGAGGCTCAGTTCTTAAAAGAACAAAACAGTATGAACTCAAGCAAGGAAGTAAGGTTCCTTGAAAATGTTAAAAGACATATGGGTACTCAGCAAAAATTTGTGTTGGATAATACTACATATACCCCCATTGATGTTGCTACAGAGGTACTAAAACATGTTAGGAATTATTCACAAATAAAAACAATGAACAGTGATTATTACACAATAATTACTGTACCTGCAAACTTCAATACTGACCAGCGAATGGATACAATGGAGGCTGCGAGGCGTGCAGGGTTTGAGAATATAGAACTATATGACGAGCCTAAGGCTGCGATATTAAGCTTCCTTTACGAGGAATCACAAAAAAGAGAAAACAAACAGCTGGATGTTTCTGATAAAAAGAGAATCCTTGTTATTGATATTGGTGGTGGTACCTGCGATATCAGTGTTGAGGATGTTGTGCTTAAAAACGGCGAGTATACCTTTGAGCATATGGCTGTAGGCAGAGAAAACCTTGGTGGTGTTGACTTCGACAGGCGAATTGGTGACGAGCTTGCCAAGAGTACGCTTAAAGGAATAAAGCTTAATGATGCAGAAATTGCTTCCTTGCGAGATATGGGACAGAAGATAAAGGAAGCTCTGTCAGATAATATAGAGGATTTCATCTGGGATTATTACGACGGTGAAAAAGAGGCTCTTTATGAACAGCCTGACTGGTTGGATATTATTGAAGAAGAAAATTTTGAATGCTCTCAGATGAGAGAAATTGGTAACAAGCAAATTACATTTACTATGAATATCAGGGAGCTTGTTGATGCTATAAATCCCTTGATATATCAGACGGAAGAATTGCCGGCTGCCAATAAGGAGGAAAGAGAATACAGCAAAAATATGGAGTATCTGATAAATACTACCTTAGAAGACCACGATATTGATGTGGATAGTATTGATGTAATATTCCTTACAGGTGGTATGGCAAAGTGTCTGCCTCTCAGGGCTGCATTATTTGAGCTCTATCAGAAACCCATTGTCAGCCCCTCTGAGCCCTTCCTTGCAGTTTCCCGTGGTGCTGCATTGGTGAACAAATACAGAAGTATTGATGAAAACTCAAGGGATCTGATGCCTAACTCTGTTATGATGGAAATGGAAGATGGTTCCCTGAAAACCCTCATAAAAATGGGTGAACAGGTGCCTGTGGACAAAACTGTTGACTATGTATTTAAAACAGTTTCCCGTAATGGTGTAGCAATCAGGTTGTTTGAAGGTAAAAATGAATTTGACAGTCAACTGAGAAAAATTAACAATCTTTACAGAATTACCTTCGATGAAGCTCAGTTGCCCGGTAGGGAATTTACTATTTCCTATAATGTTGACAAAACCAAAAGAATTAACTTTACTATTACATTCTTGGATAATGGAGATACCTACCACATAGACGGACAAATCAGGGAGGGTAAGTAAATGGAACAGTGGAAACAGATTTTAAGAAACTCCTCGAATACTGATGAGGTTAGTATCATTGATGCCGATGTTACCGGTATCAAAGGCTCACAGATAGCTCCTGACGGAGTGTTTTACACAGAGTTTTCAGAGGATGAGGCTCGTGCCTACCATACTATTTTTTCTAATTTTGCTAAGGAGTATGCCTGTAGTCCCAATATGTCAATTGCAAGACTCGAGGATATGCTTTACAGACAAAATTCAGCAGTCAAAAGAAGATTTTGTCCTATAGAGCTGATTTTGTATACCTCCCGTTGCACAGGGGATATCATAGCTAACGATGATAAGGTGTTTTACTTATTAAAGAAAATTATCGGTCAGCTTTTTGATGAGGATGCAATGAAAATTGCTCAATATATATTGGGTGGTTGGGAATGGAAAACACAGCTTTCTGTATTTGTTGAGGCCATAGGCGTTGCTTGTCCTGAATTGGTCAGTACAGCTATGCTTTATTTCCCTCAGCTTGCTGAATTGTGTGCAGATGATGACAAGGCGCTTTTGAAATCATATATCAATATGCTTGTTTCTACACAGGATGAAGCATTTGCTGACTATTTTGTGGACGTTGTTACAAATGAGCTTTTTATGGCGGATAATGATGCTATTGAACATTTTTTCAACAAGCTTAACCGTTATACATATTGGCGTGTAGAGGAGCGTATGAGGGCGATTCTGGAAGCGATTGAAGGCGAGGATATTACACCTGTTTTAAAAAGACGTATTTCCGGAGTTAAACGTAAATTTGAAAAGTCAGCTTCAAGGACCGGCTATGTAAATGTGGGGGATATGAACTTTACCTTCAACAGCGAAGAGGACTTTTTTGTATGGGAAAGAGAAAATGATGCCGGGAACCTTGCAAAAATCAATAGCTTGGTTATGGAGAATATTGATGATATTACGTCCGATGAGTTCAGGGGAAGAGCATACATTACCCTTGCCACACAAGGTAAAAAACAGAGAGATACTATAAGAGAATTTCTTTTAAGACAAAGAGAAGAATATCCTAAATTCGAATTTAGTATTAATGTGGCTTTGTTCCATTTGAAATCTATCAATCTGCGTGAAGCAGATAAAGTATTTAACTTGCTGTTTTCTGAAAATTACCGTGATTTTTACAGTAAAAATCTGGCTAAGTATTTACGCTATAAGACAGATGTTATGTCCGGTGTATTTCTATCATTTTTAAGCAACTATTTTGAAAATTCGCTTGAGGAAGCTCAATTATCAAGGTCATTAGCGATTCTTTACAGTGTTTTGGAGCAGTTTAATGCAAACGATGGTAAGCTTGCAGGTGTAGCAGCCGGCATAATGAAAATTCTGTTGCGCTTTGAAGGTGATTTTGATTATTCCAGCACATATAACAATTTTATGGATCTTTTTGATATTATAGTGAAGGTAAGACCTGCTAATAAAAACGATGTTCTTAATATGCTGGACAAATTCAAGTATCATGTTTCAAAGAAAGAAGATATGCTTTCCGTTGGCTTCAGAATTGATAACAGCATTAAAAAATTAGACAGTATTGTTGCACCGACAGGCAATTAAAAGAGGTGAGTGAGCTTGGAGCAGAGTCCTGTAATTAATAATGAAAAAAACACTGAAAGCAATGTTAATATGGAAAGTGTCTCTGCTTCCTGTTCAATTGAGGCATTGGAGCAAGCGATGGTTGCCGGCAGTGTTGAAGGTGTTACCAAAGCTGTAAGGGCTATTGTGAATAGCCGAAACAGTGAGGATGTGAAAAAAACTATTGATTTGCTTGAAAACGAGCTTTTCAGACGCAACAATTATTTTCTGGCTCGTTTTTTGTTTTTGTTATATGATTGCCTTGGTGTAGAGCACATGGCAAGATTTTACCTTCAGTACTGTTATGATGAGGTTCGTTCCAACGAGGAATATACTGCACTTGTCAACAAGTATCTGTTGCCACTAGGTTCTATAGAGGGGAATTATTTCAGCTACGATGGTGACTACACCTACGAGTATGAAGGCCAGAAAAAAGCTTACGGGGTACATTCTTTTTCGAATAATATAGGTCTTAATCTGACCTTGCTTGTTACCCCTTATGGTAGTCTGATTCTTGACTGTGGTGCAAAAATAAATGGTAACAGTCGTATGTGCATTGACAAAGACGAGCTGTTGGCATTTTTAGGAGTTTATAAGGTTTCTGTGGATGATATAGTAGGCGTTTTGATTTCTCACGCTCATATGGACCATTACGGAAGTATATCAACCTTGTTGGATATTGGTATTTCCCCATTCAGAATTTACACTGATTCAAGAACTAAGGAGCTTATTAAGGTAGTTTCTGATGACAGGCATATAGAAGCTGTTGGTCCTGTTTATTCTTTTTTTGCTGCCAATGAGAAAATAAAAATAAAATCCTACGATAACGGTCACATATTAGGCTCACAGCTATTTGTTATAAGCTTTGACGATAAAACCATTGTTTATACAGGGGATTTCTGCTTGCATAATCAACAGCTTGTTCAGGGTCTGGATGTAGCAACGCTGCTTGAGGATGAGTTTGTAAAAAAAGGCGTGGATTGCCTTATTACCGAATCAACCTATGGGGATAAAACTCTGGGGATACTGCCATTTGCTCAGGCTGAAAAAGCTTTTGTGTGTATAGTGGATAAGCTTATAAATAAAGGCTACAAAATATTTTTACCTGCCTTTGCTTTAGGCAGAAGCCAGGAAATAACTTATTTACTAAAAAATAATCATAGGCTACTGCTTGATGGCTTATCAGTAAAGCTGACACAAGCCTACGAGGCGCTCTTAGGGAAGGTTATAGCTTCTGCTAATGTAAAGTATTCTGCAAGTGACGAAAGTAAAATTGAAAACTTCGATTTTAACGATATCATAATTGCCGGTGCGGGTATGATTTCGGAAAACAGTATGTCAGTGAAATATATTGAGGAGCTGCTTAACAGCAGACAGAAGACAGCGATTATCCGAACGGGGCACGGCGACAGCAACGAAGATTCCTACAGCTATGGGGTTTTTCGTGGTTGGAAAAAAAGAGGTGGCTTGTTACTGGATATTTCCTTGTCAGCACATGCAGAGTATCCGGAATTGATTAGTCTTATTCATTCCTTGAAGCCCAAAAATATTGTTGCTGTTCACGGACCGGGAATAAAGTATAATTTGCTCTCAAGCAGCAACGAAGATTTGTTTTTTGAATTTGGTTACGGTGACGATTCGGATGAGTCTTATGCTTCAGCTGCTTTGGATAGTGCTGTTAGAATCACAGATGTTGGTGTGCAGAGCAGATGGAGAAATATTGTTAAAATAGGAACGGATTGCATAAAAGCCGGAAAGTCGCTCAATAATTCGGGAGCTTTTCATAATGCTTTCAGAATGTTAGTAAAAAGCATTAATCTACAAAGCGAAGGTCAGTTATTGCTGGATAAAATGGAAGCTTTAGACACAATTGAACAATTATTTGAGTTTTTGAAAGCCACAGCTGATAACGACTTTGTTTTGTAATGTCAGTTTTTGTTTAAATCAATAAAATAACCTCTGTAATTCAAATCTGAATTACAGAGGTTATATCTTTAGTATCAATATTTATCTACATCTTCAACATCAAGGGTGAAAACTATTGCTCCACCTACAGGTATTTCAGTTGCGAAATCATCTTCCCTGAGACCTGTACCGTAGCCTGTGGTTGTGGAGGTTGTAGATGTTCTTTTTTTAGAATGTTCTTTTATAATTTCTTTGGCTTTAGCTACCTTGTCATTTTCAGCACCGATGAGGAAGGTTGTGTTTCCAACCATAAGAAAACCACCGGTGGTAGATAATTTTGTAACTGTAAAGCCTTCTCTTGTAAGTGCTGAAGAAACAACAGCGCTATCATCATTATTTACTATTGCAATTAAAAGTTTCATACTAATATCCTTTCAGTATTAAAGTTTGGGTAAAAGCATTCGCAAGCTCTTTTTATCAAGCTGGTTTATATCAGGAATTTCGTAACGATTATCGTTGGCATCTTTTATAAGCACCCTGCCGTCGTATAAGGGCTTTATGGCTGTAACGTGGTTCCTGATTTCAAAGGTGCAAATGCCCTTGTCGGTTTCTGCAGTCCACATCCATATTTTGAATTTTTCGCTCATTTTTATGAAACGGGTAATTCGGGGAATCATATAATATTCATCAAGACAGGCTTCTATTACCTTTTTTGATTCGGGAAGAAGGTCATCAATATTACGGATTACTGCAATTTCGTTTCCTTCGTTGTCTAACAGGGCTATGTATCTGGTAAGACCTGTTATGGGGAACATTCTTCGGAGCTCAAGCTCAGTAAATTTTTCACCGGTGTAAAATTCTGCGTCAACAAAAATTTTGTCGTTTACAGTAAATTTTACTTCGGGTCCTTCAATGTAACGGGGCATTTAATCACCTCACTCAAAATTTTCTTCAGCCTTGCGTTTTTGTAATTGCTCGCCCATAGATTGAATTTCTACAAGCTTGTAGTATTTTCCCTTCATAGCAAGAAGCTCTTCGGGGGTACCACACTCGATTATTTCGCCTTTATCCACTACAACAATTTTATTTGCTTTTCTTAAAGTGGAAAGTCTGTGAGCTATCATAAGCGTTGTTCTGCCACTTATAAGACGTTCAATTGCACCTTGAATAAGGTGTTCTGTTTCTGAGTCAACTGCTGCAGTTGCTTCGTCAAAAATAAGTATGCTGGGGTTTTTTAGAACAGCTCTTGCGATTGAAACTCGTTGACGTTCACCACCGGAAAGACCAACACCACGTTCACCAAGCATTGTGTCGTAGGCATCGGGGAGCTTGGATATAAAGCCATGAGCATTAGCAACCTCGGCTGCGTGAATTACCTGCTCAACGTGAACACGGCCACTGCCAAAGGCTATATTGTTAAAAATTGTATCACGGAACATCAATGGCTCCTGCTGAACGTAACCGATAGAGTCACGGTAGTATTTCATATCAACATTTTTGATGTTTTCTCCGTCAATAAGAATTTCACCGTCGTAATCATCGTAGTATCTCATAAGCAGGTTGATAAGTGTTGACTTACCTGAGCCTGTTGTACCAACAATACCAACAATGTCACCGGGCTCTATTGTAAGGTTGATGTTTGAAAGAACCTTTTTGGAACGGTCAAAGGCAAAGTTAACATTTTTAAATTCGATTTTACCTTTTATTCTTTCGGGCTTGTTGCCTTTGCCGAAATCGTTTTCGGGCTCGGCATCAACTATTTCAAGTATTTTTTCTGCTGATGCAAGTGTGTTCTGATAAGAGTCGCTCATATTGGCAAAAAAGTTTATGGGCGTATAGAACATAGTTGCGTAGGATACAAATGAAACCAACAAGCCAAGGGAAATATCGCTGTTACCTGTTATAACCATTTGACCACCTAAAAACCATACAACAATTGAGCCACAGGTTACAAGGAAGGTGATAAGAGACGGGAAAACAGATGAGGGGACAGCAAGCTTTTTGTCCTCTTTATACCATTCATCGCAATAGCGCTGGAATTTACTTATTGTTTCTTTTTCGTTGGTGAAGGCTTTTATTACCCTTACACCTGGAATGGAGTTTGCAAGAACTGTGGAAATGGATGCGCTTCTTCTCCACAGACGCATATATTTAGGTCCGATTATTTTACCGAACAGTCTGCCGGCAATAACAACAATGGGAACGGGAATAAGTGAGAAAACAGCAAGCTTCCAGCTCATACCAAACATTATTATAATGAGTCCCACCAGAGTGAATGCCTGAACAACAGCCTCCTGTGTGATTTTCATAATAAAGGTTTGTATAACTGCTGCGTCAGAGTTTACACGGTTAATAACAGAGCCTGTTGAAATTTTGTCGTAAAAGCTTAAAGGCAGATATTGAGCTTTTTCGTAAATATCCTTTTTCAGGTTAAGGGTTATTCTGTCACCTGTAAGACGAAGCTTGTATGAACGAAAACCGTTCATTATGTATTGCAGTATGTAGATAGCCAAAAGTGCAGCAAGCACTGTTACAAGCATTGATGAGTTTTTAGAGGGAATAACATCATCAACCATAATTTTGGTTATGTACGGTGGTGCCAGTGAAAGGGCTGTTGCTGCAACCGAAAGAAGCATACATACAATTAATGGCTTCTTTTCAGGTATAACATAGCGGGCAAATTTGGAAATGATTTTTCCTTTGCCTGAGCAGTTTATACACTCAGCTTCCGGATTAGGTAGCTTCCTTCCACATTTTGGACAAAAGCACCTTTGCTTGTGGTAAACGGATTTTACTGTTTCTGCTTCATAGGTGTAATCTGCACCGGTGTTTACAGCATTTATAAACACAGCTGCAGCATCTGCAACCTCGGCAGAGGCATAGGAAAAACGCAGAACGGTTTTCTTTTGCTTGTTTTTTAAGGTTACTCTGAAAACAGCGTTACCATAAAGACGTTTGACCTGTGCATTTTCGATTTCCGAATATGGTAATTCGTAAAAAACATTGTCGTAGCAATGGTCAAAGGCAACAAGCTTTTCGTGAGTAAACAGCATTAAGGATTCATCGTACCTGCCCCTAAGATTCAAATCACCAACAACTGCAAATAAAACATCTTTTTCATTTACACATTTGTATAAATATGATTTGTATTTTTCAGGGATGGGTTTGTTTGTAATCATTAAAATAATCACCCCTCGTCCAAAGGATTTATTTAGCGTTTTCATTATAGCAAATATGCAAAATTTGTAAATATTTTTTAATTGTTTTTTTAAATGAGTATTGCAATATTTTAGTACTTATGCTAAAATTTACTCAAAGAGCATTTTAGTATAAGTGCTAAAATACACAGGAGGTACAATGTGGCATTAAAAAAATCCAGCATAACAAAGCACGAAATATTAAAAACAGCAATACAGCTGTTTTTTGAAAAAGGGTACTCTGATGTATCACCTAATGCAATAGCCAAGGTACTGAATATGAGTACGGGCAACCTTACGTATTATTACCCTACCAAGGAGCATCTTTTAGGTGTTCTGGTTGATGCGCTTTGTAAATTCCAACGAAAGCTCATAGAGGATGAAGCAGAGGACGGAATAAGTTCGGTAATGGCAGTTTGCCTTGAGCTTATGACAATGGCGTCAGCTTGTGAAAGTAATCCTATTGCAAAGGATTTCTTTATTTCCTCCTACCAAAGTCCTGTGACACTAAAAATAATTCGTGAAAACGATACTGAACGCTCAAAAGAGGTTTATAAAGAATATTGCAAGGGTTGGACGGATGAACAATTCAAGGAAGCGGAAATTTTAGTTTCGGGCATAGAATATGCAACGCTTATGTCACTTGATGAACACGTTTCCCTTGAAACAAGAATTTCAGGAGCTCTTGATAAAATTCTTATTATCTACGGTGTACCCGAAGATTTACGCAAAATAAAAATCCAAAAGGCTTTAAGCTACGATTATAAAAATATCGGAGAACGAATTTTTAAAGAGTTTAAAGAATATGTTGATAAAACAAATGAAGAAACCTTTGAAAAGATGCTTCAAAATGCGAATTAGGAAAGGAGCTTGAGTATGAAAACTATAAGAAAGATAATAAGCATAGTTCTTTGTGCTGCTTTTATGAACTGTCTGCCTTTAACGGCTTTCGCAGTAACACCCAATGGTGTATGCGGGACCAATGTTGTATGGTATTACTATGCAGACACTAAAGTTTTAAGGATATCCGGCAATGGCGCAATCAGAGATTGTGCATATGATGAAAAGCCTTGGGAAAATTATGAAACGGAAATAAAAACCGTTATAATAGAACCGGGTGTAACCACAATTGGTCAGCTTGCATTTTGCGATTGCGAAAGCATTACCGATATCGTTATTCCTGAAAGTGTAACATATATTGGCGGAGGGGCGATCAATTATTGCAACAAGCTCCAATATATTCATTATCTGGGTTCAGAGGAAAATTGGAAACAGCTTTGCAGTAATATGAATAGCAATAATAATTCAATAAAACTTGCAGAGATTCACTTTTGTGAAGAGAAGCCTTTAATAGATTCCACTTGTCAGAAAGTAGGATATGAATCGGGTTGGCTTTGTCAGAACTGCAGTTCTTATGTTCTGGGTGGCAAAGTAATAGAGATAGATCCGAGTAACCATGAGTATGATGTGAATAACGGCATTTGTTGTGATACATTTGAGCAACCGATAAAAAATGTTGACGGGTATTATGAAATACATAATCTCGGTACTTTTGTCTGGTTTGCAGAACAATATAACAACGGAAGCCTTGGATCATCTGCTAATGCGATTCTTACAGATGATGTTGATCTTTCGGGATTTAACTGGAATCCCTTAGGAAAATCTGCAAAAATGTATATGGGTATTTTTGATGGTCAGGGTCATACAATTACAGGCTTTAATATGACAATTACAGGGAAAGGTAATTGGGGCTTGTTTGGTTACGCAACAGGCGAAGGCACAGTAATTAAGAATTTCTCAATCAGTGGTGATGTAACCACAGAACTTACCTCTAATGTTGATGTTCAGTATGGTGTTGTAGGTCAGGCTGATGGTGGAGCTGAAATAAGGAATGTGCATTCTTCAGTTAATCTCACATCGGGCGATTCTTATCAAAAGAAATATTTTGGTGGTATTGTTGGCAGAACAGGTAATATTACTGTAGAGATGTGTTCATATAGCGGAAAGCTTTCCCTTGGCAGCAACACACTTGACTGTGTGGGTGGCATAGTTGGTTATGTTTACAACGGCAAAACTGCCAAAATTAATAACTGCGGCTTTTACGGAAATATTGAGTCTACCTATTCAGGTGGAAATGTTGGTGGTGTTCTCGGCTATTATAACGGCGAAAATGCAAAGGCCTTGACTATATCAAATTGCTTGAGCGTTGGCACACTTCCTGAAGGTAGGGGTGCTATTGTTGGTACCTTGAAAAATTACGGTTCAACAAATGCAGGCTCAAATAACTATTATCTTGATGGTTTGGCTCATTCTGTTACTAACATTACAGCAAACTCAGCCTCGCAGAAGGGTCTTGAAAACGGCAGAATTGCGTACTATCTTCAAAGCAATAACACCGAGCAGATTTGGGGGCAGGATATTGATAATGGCAAACCGAGGCAGTATGTACCTACAATAAACGCAGGCAAGCTTTATAAGGTTCCTGTGTGCGGAGGGGACACCGGATATTCAAATAGCAGTGAAACTAATGGCCATAACTATATTGATTATAAGTGTGTTTTCTGCGGAATGTATACTCAACCACCAAAAGGCGATATATATTATCTGATTTCAAACATAGGTCACCTTTTATGGTGGCAACAAGCTATAAATGAAGCCGGCGCCAATGAAATGTTTGTTAAGCTTGTTGCAGATATTGATTTGAATCCGGGCTATGTGTTTAATGAAGACGGAACTGTGCTTTATAACGGTGAGCCTGTTACAAGCGGATGGTACGAATGGACACCCATGGGAACAGAAGAAGAGACATCAGGAGGCGACTTTTTAGGAAATAATCACACAATAAGCGGAATTTACATAAACTCCGATATTGATTACGCCGGCTTTTTTGGCGTTACTTATAATGCTAATATTAAAGACTTTAATATCAGTAATGCGTATATAAAAGGTAAAACCTCTGCAGGTGGCCTTTGCGGCAAGGCTATGTATAGCAAAATAACAAATTGTGTTAGTAATGCTACTGTCAGCGCAGAGATAAATGCAGGCGGAATATGCGGAGAAATAAAACAAACAAATTTTTATCAGTGCGGTAATAACGGTAATATTGATGGTTATTATGCAGGCGGCATTTGTGGTTATGAGCCAATGGGTGAACCTGGTAAAGTGTATTTCGGCTATATGGAAAATTGCTACAATACAGGCGATATAACTGGCGAAAGCTATGCCGGTGGCCTTTTCGGCTTCAGAATTGATACTCAGTGCTATAACTGTTTTAATATAGGTAAGGTAACGAGTGATGCTAATGCTTATGACATATCCTCTTTCCATTTTAATAACAAAAATTCCTATTATCTTTCCGAAACAGAAACAGAGGACGGTGGTAAGACAGTCGAGCAATTTGCAAGCGGTGAGGTTGCATATCTTCTCCAGCAAGGTAATACCGAGCAGGTTTGGGGACAAATGAGTAATACGGAAGGCTCACTCCCGATTATTACAGACAATGAGCTATACAAGGTTGTAACAGTAGGTGAAACAGGTAACTACTCCGTTGCAAATGTTGGTGATACAAATGGTGACGGAACAGTTGATGTAATAGACTATCAGGCACTTGTAAATAAAGCACTTGCAGATAATCACGAACAGATTGAAACTGCAAGCTATGATGATATAGTGAAATATGACCTTGACGGTGACGGCTATCTTGATGTTATTGACGCTTCACTTATGAACATCTTAATAAACGGTCACAAAACTGTTGATGTATATGCAGTTGGTGATTACGATTTAAACGGTAAAGCATTTGAAGAAGCAGATATTTTTGCAATGGCAGAGGCAATGAAAGCTCCTGAAGACCTTGAAACGCACGAGAAATACGCTTGTGACATAAATGGGGACGGCAAGGTTTCCTATGATGATTTAAACACACTTACAAGTATGTTCCCTCTTTATTTTGTAGGTGAGGCATAAGTGATAACGGGAAATTGTCCGAAAGGAAGATACTATGAGAACAAAAACTAACAGAACATTAAGAAAGATATTGAGCATAGCTTTGTGCCTTGCTCTTGTAATGAGCTATGTGCCTATGGTGAGTATAACCGCAAGTGCGGCAACAGAGGCGGCTAAAGTGACAGATGATGCGTTCATTACCTATTCATCCGGCGTTACACAATATGTAAAGCATAATAATTATCTTTACAAGGTAGCTTATACCAACCTGAAGATAGAAAGTGTCGATATTGACATTTCTAATGAAGATCTGAGGATATACAGAACTACGAGCCTTTATAATAAATTGCTCCTTGCTTATCAAGGAAGCACTGCGAAATCGAGTAATCTTCCCACCTCCTCGGGCAAGTCCGTCAGTTTCTACACCAGTGATACGTATGCAAGCAATGAGGAGAAACCTGTCGTTACCGTTACCTGCATGGCGGTGAATGAGCCTGTCTGGAGTTGGAATGATGTTTCTTCCGCTACTGCCGTATTTACTTCCACAGATGGTGGCGCAACAATGACTGTGGACGCAGCAATTGGAATTTCTGAAAAAACTGCTGAAAACTGTCTTGAAACAGATACCACTGCATATACTGCCACTGCCACAGCTAACGGTAAAGACTATACGAATGTAAAAACAATATACGGTGAACAGGGTTCCCATAATATTGAGTATATTAAATCGGGAGATTATATGATCGGTAGTTGCAATAATGGATGTGGAATGACCTGCACCCACAGCTGGACTGATGAGAATGACTACCTTTGTGATAACTGCGGTTTTGAATGTCATCACGAAAGCTACACTGACGGCTTCTGCACAGTCTGTGGCTTTGAATGTGCTCACGAAAACATTACAAACGACAAGTGTGATGTTTGCGGCACAGAAGGTACATTGGTTACAATTGAAATGACCGACAGCTACGGTGACGGTTGGAGCGGCAATGCGATTGTTGTTAAACAGCTTGTTGACGGAACATATACAGAGGTTGCAACTGCAACCTTTGAAGACGGTGCAAGCGAAACCTTCACAGCTCTTCTCCAACAAGATGGTATTTATGCTTTCAGTTGGGTTTACGGAGAATATCCTGAAGATTGTGGCTTTACGCTTACAGTTGATGGTGAAACCGTCTATGAATGTGCAGACGGAAGAACACTTGCAGATAGCGAGATATTTTATATGATTTGCAAGCATACATCCTACACCGACGGAAAATGCGATGTTTGCGATTATGAGTGTCCCCACGAAAATCAGACAGGTTCAGTTTGTGAAATCTGCGGTGAACACATTTGTAGCCACAATGACAACGGCTTCTGTTCTGAGTGCGATGCCTACGAACCTGCAATACTTGTAACCAACGAGAATTACGAATCTCTCGGATTGGACTCCGATTATGTTGGCTACTATCAAATTAAGAACGGCGGAAACCTCTTCTGGTTTGCAAACTACATAAACACTGTTGACAGAACAGCAAATGCAGTTCTCACAGCAGATATTGACCTTGAAAACAGACCCTGGACTCCCATCGGCGAGACGAATGAAGCAAAAAACAACTTCTGTGGTATCTTTGACGGACAGAATCACACCATCAAAGGTCTCTATGTAGAAGGTGGCAGAGCAGGTCTCGGCTTCTTCGGTGAGGTCAGAACCGGTACAGTCAAGAACTTCACCATCTACGGTGAGGTGGTTGCTAACACTGATGTCAATTACGTTGGCGGTGTTATCGGCTCTATCTGCGGTCTTAACGGTGACAACGACCTTGAGCGCAACGGAGCGATCATTCAGAATATCACCTCTTACGTAAACCTTACCGCAAAGACTCACGGCATAGGTATGATAGGCGGCTTTGTTGGATATGCAAACCACGAGAGCCTTATTGAAAACTGCTCCTGGTACGGCACCTTTGATGCAGGTATTTACCGTGTGGACTCAGGTGCAGGCGGATTTATCGGCAAGATTCAGGAGAGTACAAGTAGAGTGACCATCCGCAACTGCGGCGCATACGGTACAATAAAGACAAATTACGCAAAGAACAGCTATAATAACACTGCAACCATCTATATGGGAGGTTTCCTCAGCTTTTCCAACACGGGCGCACAGACAGCCATTGAAAACTGCCTGTTTGCAGGTAAGTTTGAGTGCGGGGAAAACCTGACCGACGAAGCCCGTCTTGGCGCATTCGGCACCCTTCGTAGCGTTAATGCAATCAAGAATTGTTATTATCTCGGTGATGACGGTCTTGAGGCTGTACACAGCGATTCGGATCTGAAACCCGGTGAAAACATAGAGATCACAAGTGTAACCAGAGAACAGCTCAAGTCCGGCGAGGTTGCATATCTCTTGGGCGAAGCATGGGGACAAATGAGCAACACAGAGGGCTCACTCCCGATTATTACAGATAATGAACTTTACAAGGTTGTAACAGTGGGCGAAACAGGAAACTACTCTGTTGCAAATGTTGGTGATACCAACGGTGACGGAACAGTTGATGTAATAGACTATCAGGCACTTGTTAATAAAGCACTTGCAGATGACCACGAACAAATAGAAACTGCAAGCTATGATGATATAGTGAAGTATGACCTTGATGGTGACGGTTATCTTGATGTTATTGACGCTTCACTTATGAACATCTTAATAAACGGTCACAAAACTGTTGATGTATATGCAGTTGGTGATTACGATTTAAACGGCAAAGCATTTGAAGAAGTTGATATTAAAGCTATCAAGCACGCTATCGAAAATCCCGAAAAGCTTGCTACATATAAAAAATATGCTTCCGATATTAACGGTGACGGTAAGCTGGATGAAAATGACTTAACTGCACTCACTGCAAAATACGGTGAGGTAACAGGCGCAGAGTGTGCAGATAATGTAGAAGTATATTACAGATGGGGTAACAGCTACACCACCTGCACAGCAACAGCTATGTGTACCCTTTGTGGTGAAAAGGTTGCAACAGAAACTGTTAACAGTGTTCAGAATGCTGACGGTTCATACACGGCAACATTTACAAACACTCTGTTAGGAACAAAAACCTATAGTAGCAAATAGCAAACAGCGGATAGCAGAAAGTTTTCAATTCTATTTGCTAATTGCTCAATAAGATTCATTTTCTTTCCAAATATAAAAACAGAGCACTCGCTGAGAAATCAGCGGGTGTTCTGTTTTTAGCGTATAGCAAATAGCAGACAGCAAATAGCTAACAACTAATTGCTAACAGCTATTTGCTAAACCGCCGTTTACTGCCCACAGAAAGCCGTGTAACGAGAGTTGCGACAAGAGTGGAGAAACTAACCGTAGAGCATGTGTCAGCCTTAAATTAGCCTTTCTTTTCCTCTTTGCTGATGTAAAAAACTTTACTGCATAAGTCAAAGAATAGGGAACAGGTTTGAAAACAAAAAAAGTTTCCACTTGTGGAGTGGAAAATATGTGTGCATTTTATTATTTTTGATGGCTTTATAAAAAGTGAAAAACCCTTGTAAACCTTTAGTTTACAAGGGTTTTCGTGGTCGGAGTGAAGGGATTTGAACCCCCGACATCCTGCTCCCAAACGCATTTTTTTATGTTCTGAATAGTCCAAAATCCCAGTAAATCGTACTTTTTAGTCCACTCAAAATGCTCTTTAAAGCTGTAAAAAACTGAAAAATCCAAACAGTTTACAAAACACTATGGGTCAAGATGTGGTCGTTAGCATTTTTATCGTTAAGCTTGTTTTACAACCTCTTCTAAGTTGTTATGGTTTTCATAAAAAGAACATATGATGCATCGTTGACTATTCACTATTTTAAAACCTTTGTAGTGTTCACAACTTGTACACTGGCCTTGCATAATAATTACATCGTCATCAGGACAATTATCTTTGTCAATAACCCAAAGATTATATTTACTCATAGTTAACACATCCTTATTGTGTTTTTATGTTTTAGATTTTTGCATTCTATAAAAATATATTTGATTTCTTAAATCTGTACAAAAACTGATACGGTGTAACCAAAGAAAAGAAATTATTTATTATACTCCAAAAAAGCCTTTTTAAAACTGTTGAGTTTTCTTGAAGATGTATAGACAGAATAGTCTTTCCCTTTGTGTTTTATTTTTACAAAATCTTTTGTAACCTCTTCAACATAACAAAGGTTTACCAGGAAACTGCTATGCGGTTGTGCAAAGATTTTAGGATTAAGTATTTCTTTCCAATGCTCCAAAGAATAATTAGTTTCAATCCTTTTGCCATCAACATAAACTGCAGATTTTCTGTTTTCTATTGCTATGTAAATGATATCACATTGACGAATCCTATATTCATCTTTAGTATTTGTCTGCACAATAATATCAGAGCTGCAACAAGGTCTGTTACAATCTTTAACATTACCATCTAAATTGATACATAACCGATTACTACCACAACACTTAATTATTCTAGAATCCAACCCAAGCTCCGCTAAAACATCAGATAATTTTGTTTCAACTTCTGCATCAATATTTTCCATTGCATCGCGCATCATCAAATCCATAAAGATCATCCTCATTTATATATAAAAATTTGCTTATATATATAAATGACAATTTTCAACAAATATTTCACAAAAAATTTCATTTTCTTGAAGTTTCTATGTTTTTAACAAATATAGGGGTAATAGATTGTATAAAAATGCTATACAAAGAGTGTGATAACTACATCTATAAAATTTGCGATTGTTTCCATTAAATATGTACTCTAGTTTAAAATAACAGTTTCGTTATCAGTTTAGAAAGATTCACGCGTAGGAAACTTTTCAACATTATCAATTGAAAAATGCTTTTTTATAAGTATTCTTTTTTTCTTTTTTCCGTTTTTATAATGCAAGATAATTTTGTTTGCATCTTTGATTGCACCCGAGTCAATAATATTGCACAAAACTATATTTTGCGGCATATTATTTTCGAGTTTTAGTATTTTAACTATCTCTTCATTTTGTATATCTAGATAGTTCATATCTCCTCTTTCTGTTTTAAGTACTGTTTTTTTTAATTCTTTGTTATTATTATAAAAAACTAATTCCAAGTCTTTTATATATGTACGCTTTACTGAATAATTGCAAACGAACAAATCTATATAAAAGGCATATAATTTTGAAGCATCTTGGAAGTTTTCAAAATGTTCAATAATCACTTCAGTTTTTCCGATAGTATCTTGAAGGAATTTTAACAACCAACCTAAAAATGTTCCTAATAAAGTTCCCATAATTCCAATAAACTGAGGGAAATAATTTACTAAAACATTACTCTCTTCGTTACAAAGCTTATACCAAATCATATTTCTTCTCCTAACATTTTTATAAAAAAGTTTTGTGCATCTTTTTGCAAGTTTTCTGCTTGTTCTAAAATCTTGTTTAGCTTGTCTAAGTTATTAGCGTCTGTTGTTTTGGCTTTTTTAATTTTTCGTTTCATAACCATTATAAAAGAACTTATTATCCTTTTATAAAGTTTGCAGTTAATTTCATCGTCTTGACAAAAAATTTCTTTAAATAAATGTAATACATTAGCGTCATTGTAGGTTTCTAGATTGTTTTTTAAAATACAGAACATCCCTTCTAAAAACCTTAAAACAGTAAGCTCTTTTTCATTCTGCCAACAATTGCATAACTCTTTGACATAGCAAGATGGCATAATAGATGATAATGACATTTGATATAAGTATTCGAATTCACAAATCAATTTCTCAAGGTAGAATTTGCCTGTCGTGCTTAAATATAATAACGTATTATCATTAATTTCCACTTCATTCCAACTTTGTTTAGATGCAATATTTTCTTCACCTTCATAAGAAGAATAAAGTATTCTCACAAACACCAATTCTTTTACTGCAGTTTCTAAATGTTTTTTATCGAAGAATAAGGAAAGTTGTTCTAATAGTTGACCATATGTCACCTTGGAATCTTCTGAACACATATTGAAATATTGTAAAATTCGTATGTAAATCATAAAATGTTTTATTTTACTTTCTTGCGTATTTGTCCATAAAGAAGATTCAAATATATTGAAAATAATTGGAGCTTTATTACCACCTTCCCCATCAATATGTTTATTACCCGGATGCATTGTCCATCTTCCTCTTATAATCATTTCTATATAATCAAAAACACTATAAAACATAGCATAATTTTTATTATTAAATTCTTTTGTTAAAGGTTTAAATCCCCCGTTACTTAATGTGTCAATAAGGAATTCTAAAAAAGTCCTAACATTATAATTTGAAATATTACAATGAAAATCTTGATTAGTTCCTAATCTAGCTATATGTTCAGCATCTAACCATAAATTATTTAGATAATGGTCAAATATTTTATTAAAATATAGCGCTATGTCACTAAACGTTTTTGCTGTGATTTTTTCTCCAGAAATAATACTATAGTAAGTAACTTCACACTTTAATTTTTCGTTTTGATCAAACTCTTTTGCTGTGTCTAATATTGCTGTTTTTATCGTTTCTAAGCAAATAGCTTGTATGTTGGGCAAAGGAAAATTGATTACTTCGCCAATATTCATCTCGTTTTTCCTTAAAGTAGTTTCAGGACGTATTGCAAAATATATTCTATAAATATCATTGGCGTCAAATGCACTCATAAATTCATGAAACTCTTTACAAATAATTGATGTAGCTTTAAATACATTTTTTTGGGTATTAACACAAGCCAAATCTATATTGTCTAGTATTATTATACAAGGTTTATTGTATGTTTTAAAAATATACTTACAAAAATACATTAGTGGATACATTTTTGATTGTTCTGTGTCTTCTATTGTGCCACAAAAATTATTATATTTTTGATTAAATTCTTTGAATATATCATCACCTAGTTGTCTAATTGCAAATATTGCATTTGAGCGCAGCTTTTTGTATATGAATTCAGTGTAGTAACTTATATCTTTTTTTGCATCTATATTTTCAAAATCTACACCTAATTTAATGTACTTATCTTTGTGCTGGGTTTTGTCTCGAATTAGTAATTGAACCCCTTTGTTAAAAAATAATGTTTTTCCTACACCAGCTTTACCTCTAATAATTGTCACTTTATCAGATGACGAGTAGTCAAAAGAATTTTTAAATAATTTTATAAAATCTTCATAACTACTATTTTGCTCCGAGGGAATGTTATCTAAATAGTAATTACTATCAAAATAATAGTTTTTACCTGAATCAATACGAGATGTAGCTTTTGCCATTAATCCAGTTAAATCTTCCAAATAAGATGAGTTATACATTTTTTTTGCAGAAGAAAACTTAAAATTAAAAAGTTGTTCATAAACTATATTATCCACAATATCACCTTTTTTCAAAATTATAATCTTATGGTATGAAACTTATTCTTGTGTGTCAATTTGAAGCGTGAAAACGCTCCATTTTTCGACAAAAGTGTATAATTTTCGACAGGATTTTCGCATAAAAGCAACCCGAATCGTAGTTTTTTGCTACGATTCGGGTTGTAAAATTATTTATAAATACATTAATCAATGGTATTGAGAATTAGTGTGTCGAACAACGATTATTATTGTATTCGGGTTTATACTGAATTAACTTTTTGATTTAGTTGGTTTTCAATCATAACTGTTACAATGAAAAACTTGGATTTGTCATCATAATCAAATGCAATATCACCGTTATATTTTTTTATTGTTTTCTTTACGCTCTTAAGACCGAAGCCATGCAATCTTTTATTTTTCTTTGTAGTAACAGGCAATTCTGTATAATCTAATTTGGGTGACACATCACAAGAATTAGAAACAATAATTACCGAAAGATTATTTCTGAAATCAGTTTCAAAAGTTACTTGCTTTTCATTCGATTTTTCAGCAGACTCTACTGCATTATCTAAAAGATTTCCTAAAATAGTTACTATATCATATGGTTCAATTTCTGATAAGTTATTGTTTTTTATATCAAACTCAAAATTCAAATCGTTAATTTTGCATTCCGTTACATATTTGTCTATTACAACATCAAGGGTGTGATTCCCACTATGGCATACCTTACTGTATTCAGCTAAACACTCACTCATTTTTGAAATATATGTTTCGATTTCAGGATTAGTATTAAGATTTTTAATTGCAGACAAATGGTTTTTGGCATCATGGGCGTAAGTTCTAAGGTTATTGTTCTGCTGTTCTAATATATCATAGTATGTAATATCTGTTTTGATTTTATCTTGCTCTTGTTGCAATAACAACAATTTGTTTTCTCTTTGGGAATTGGATTGGAATGAGAAGAAAACGAATAATGTTGCCAGGAAAAGTAAGATGCTTACAACACCAAGAATAATTTGATTTTTAAATTCTATATATTGATTTAAACTTACATACCAAAAACATATTACTGATACCAAAGCTATAAAAGGAAAAATATAAAAAGCGGACGGCACCTTTGCAACGGTATTATCTTTTTGCGTGAAATGTAATAAAATCATCACGACCAGCAAATAGATGACTTTGCTAATGATGATTTCTATAACCAATAAAATTGTATCTGATTTGTATTCCACTAAATGAAGGTTTGAGTACGATGATACAATAAAAACAATTATGTGTTCCAGAAAGGTTGAAATAGCAACTAGTAGCAAAGAGTAAAACCCTGATCGAAAAGGTTTTATTTTAAAGAAAATATTAGATAAAACCAAGTTAGCAATGACTGAAAATAATACATTTAACCAAGAGGTACTTATAATAAATATATTGATTAAAGCACCTATTTCAAAAAACAAAGTTCCACAAATTATTATACGAGATAATTTTTTCTTTTTTACAGCGACATTGCTAAAGAATATTGTTGAAATAAGCATTTCGAAAAAGAAAACAAAAATAAAAAGAATATTCATTATCATAGTCATCGTCTCCTAAGGTATGCAAACCAAAACTTATGAAAGTCAGTTTGCCTTCGTGAAGCTACAGGTATCCTAATTTTATTTTGAATAAAAATTTCTGAATATTTGTAACTTGTTACATAATGAAGATTGACAATAAAAGACTTGTGTACTTTATAAAAAAATGAATTTTGTAGAATATCACACCACTCATCAAAAGATTCACGTGTTGTGTAATTGCCTTGTGTTGTAACAAGTGTAACTTGTCTGTTTCCGCGTTCGACATATATAACATCGTCTACTAAAATTTTTTTCTGCTCATTATTGGTGTAAATATAAAAATCAATGTAACTTTCATCAATGTATTCCATAGCTTTTTCAAGACCAGAATAGAGCCTTTGGGGATTAAATGGCTTTTCAAAGAATCTAAAAGCTCGTAAATCCATTGCGTCATCCTGATAATCATTAAAGGATGTAACAAAAAAAATAACGGTTTTATTGTTTCGTTCCTTTAAAACTTTTGCAAGAGAAATACCATCTAATTCATTCATTTGGATATCAAGGAATGCAAGCTGATAAATTTCATTATTATCAACAATGGTTTGAGGGTTATTTACTGTATGGATTTCAAATTTTATAACCCTATCTTGCAAAAAATTTTCGATATGTATTTTTAATTCGTCAACGTATTGTTGTTCATCATCGCAAATAAGAATCTTCATTATAATCACCTGTTTAATTATAACATAACTTTTTTTGAACAACAACTCTCATATTCTGCATATTGACAATAAAAATCCGCACTTCGACACGTTTTTTCCGCAGTTCGCCCAAATTTATTGTTTACATATATACTTGTGGTTATAGTAAAAGCAAAGGAGGTGAAAAAGATGAAAAAGAAAAAACTTATGGAAAAAGCTTTTAAAAAAGCGATCGAAAAAACTCTTGTAGTAGATGCAAATAGAACTTCTTGTTCTATTGTTTACCAGCCCAAAGCTCCTGCGAAGTTGGATTCTTTTAAAAAGACAAAAGTATGATTTCAAAGTTGTCTGATCGTATAGTTGAAAACCTATTGAAGAGAAGTGTTATACAATACGAAGAAAAAGAGTTGTATTCATATGGATTGTTTATGATGATTTCATATATAGCATTTTTTCTGATATCAATGTTAGTAGGAATTGTTCTAAAAATCTCTTTTTCATCAATACTCTTTTATATTAGTTTTTGTTTGGTGCGCAGCTTTGCCGGCGGAATTCATGCGAACTCAGAAATTAAATGTACTATTATCACGACAGTATCGATACTTATAAGTGAAATATTAATTAAGATATTTATAGACTATAGTTTGGTACAATTGGCGGTTTTATTGGTGTTGATGTCATCCATTTGTTTGTGTGTGAGTAAACCGGTAGTGTCATCGCAAAAAACAATAAGTAAAGAAGAACATAAACTTTTTCATAAACGAGTAGTTATATTGACACTTTTAATAGCAATATTGTCTATAATAAGCATGTTTTTGGAAGCTTACAGTATTACAATATCTCTGGCAATAGGTTTGTCGTTGGCTAATGTTTTACAAGTTGCGGGTAAATTACAACACCAATATCATCATTTTATCAAGTTGGTTTAGTTAATTAAACTATTTGGAGAAATATGATTTTGGGCTGATAAACTATAAGCTAATGATTATGAACTTTAATTTACAATTACATAGAAAGGATTTTTATTATGAAAAGAACAAAAAAATTTATTTCACTTGTTTTGATAGTAGTTGTTTGTTTTTCAGTATTAACAACGGTTGCATCTGCGGCATATTCACATACACGACATGTAAATGATGCAGATCGTTTTGAAGATAACGAGTGGGAACATACCAGACACTATATAAGCAATGGAGAATATATTGGACGCTTGGTGTATGGGTATGATACCGATTATGTGGATGAAGATTATGCTTGGGCATATGGTGCTGATTGTGTGGCTACAGCAGGAATAATGCGTGTTGGTGTAGATACGTCTTACATAAGTGGTGTACCTGCTGCCAAAAATAATTATTCAAAACTGCAGATTGATAATAAAAGTACTAATGTGTATTATAAAATAACATTATCAACTACCTATACAAACGTGACAAGTTATTTGGATTCAGATACAAACGAAAATGTATAACAAAAGCAGAGTGCCGTTAAAGGCACTCTGTAGCATTATGAAAGGAATAATAGCGTGAAAAGAAAAAGAGTGTATTTATCAGCATATAAGAAACTACTTGTCTTATTTATGGTTATTGTTTTTACTATTTGTGGTGTTATACTTTTTTGGAGTTTAACCATTAAATTGCCATATGAGAAATATGAAAAACTGATTATGGCTTCTTTGGAAATAGAATCGGAGTTTGATTACTCTATAAGGTCGCCTGATTTTCTATCGAGCAACGGTAAAATTATTATAGAAAAAGTAGAACGTGATTTAGAGATAGAGCTTACGATAGAACATAATATTTTTGGAAAGCAACAATACTATTTATATTTGAAGGATAAAGATTATGCTGAAACGATACGAATTGATGGTATGTTAAACTACATCCCTCAAGATCACGATAATATAGAACTAAAAAAGACAAAGGAAAAATTACTTTTAAAATATCAGAATGAGACTAGGAGAATTATGCAAGAAGCAAATAATATTCTTGAGGGTTAATTAAGGTGGTTGTAAAAATGAAAAGAGTAAGATTAACTTTTAAGTTGAAAATATTAATCGGTTTTTTAGTTGTTGCTCTGTTTTTTATTCTTCTGAATTTGTTTTGGATTGCTACTGTTGCAGTGCCATACGCAGGATATATTAATATGGTTGAGGAGCAAAGGGATCAAATAGAACCAGATAGAGTAAACTATATAAAAGAAATTGATGGTTATATACTGGAAGTAAAAAAACCAGGATATTTAGATTTTGATAGCTTCCTTAGTGTTCACAACAAGGATTTTCAAACAATTGAAATTGATAGTGAAACTGGTGAAATAATCGGTAGTAGTGGGCTGTCGATTTATTTGTACATATGGCCTGATTTGTGGGGAAACTACGAATATGGGGTTTTCTTTGATGATGAAGCAGAGGATGTGTTTGAACAAATAATGATAACATCGGATATTGTTTATTTGCCTAAGGATCCTAATAACATTGAGCATAATACAGTAAGAGAACAATTATTAGAGGATAATTATGATGTCGTTTCCGAAATGATGCAAATAGCAAAGGATGTTTGGTTTGTTGAATAAGATGGTTTTATAAGAAGGTGAAACTTTTGAAAAAAATAAAATTTGCAGTTTGCGTTTTTCTTTTGCTTTTTTGCTTGGCACTGAACGGAGAATTGTATCAGGCGTATTTGGATGAATTTACAGGTGGAGTGTATAATTTCTATGCCACTAAGATGTTTGGTGAAAATGCGAGTGACATTGAAAAAAAGAGACAAGATATTGTAATTTTGAGCGAAAAAAACAATTGTAAAGTTTTTTGTGTTGATAAGAATTTGAGTAATGCCTCTTTTTCTGAAGTTGTAGTGTACACCCCTGATAATGTTACGGCAGATACGGTAAAAAAAGAACTTAATATAGCTCCCGGAGAATATAAAAGTTTGTTTTCCGGTGTAACCAAGGTATCATTTAAGGATTTTAATGAAGCACCGGATAATATGAATTTTTACTTTTTGGGAGAAGAAGAAAGTATTTGGAATATAAAAAAGAGTTTTGACTTCAATGCAGGAAGATTAAAAAAAGAGCAAAAAATAAATGTTGAATGGATATCACTGATTGCATGGTTAGTTTTTGGTGTGCTTTTGTTGTTTCTTACTTGGTTTGATATTCAGTTTCAAAAAAAAGAAAATTTTGTGCTGATTTCTTTAGGAAAATCAATTATTAATATAATACTGAAAAATATTTTTACGGATATAGCCTTTCTGGTGTCTTCAGGAGTGGTTTTAGTTCTTGCACTTAATCAATTTACATATTTGTTTTACAATAAAAACATTACTGTAATCCTTTTTGTTGCTACTGTGTTATTAAATTCGGTAGTTTATATAGTAATGTTCAGATATGACTTGAAAATAGCTCTAAGTAAATCTAAGTTCAGCAATTCTGTTTTATCTAATTGTTATGTA
>JAZPXQ010000032.1:0-19702 GCA_045543695.1 Acutalibacteraceae bacterium
ATTCAAAAACTTTTCTATCTTCTCCGCATCCTTATATCCGAGCTGATACAATTTGTTTAACCCGATTTTGTTTCTTGTTGCTGTTTTAATTCCGAAACAATCTTTAGGATAAAGTATCAGCACTTTGCCTTGTTCTTCAAGTTCAAGAATTTCATTTATCCTATTATGATATAATGTGTGTGACATTGTTATAGCCTTTGCGATTTGCGGATATTTAAAAAGTAATGGATTAACAAGCCATTTAGGAAAAGCAGATTTCTTATAGCTAACGGGAAGTGTCAAACAAATAATCAGCTTGTCACAACCATCTTCAAAAGCTTTTTTATATGGAATCGGGTCAGAGATACCGCCGTCGAAATATCTTCTGTTCTTAAATAAAACAGGTTGACGGGTAACTATAGGTAATGCACAGCTTGCCTTTAACAAAGTAAAATCGTCATAGGCGAAATCGTTTTTATAAAAAAATTTTTGTTCAGCGGTCTGTGCATCAGTTACCGCAACAACAAACTTTTTTTTTGATTTTGTAATAGCATCAAAATTCAACGGATTTTTGCCGTAACTGTTTGTTATATCGGAATAAATATAATCAAGGTTGATATACATTCCCTTGCAGAAATAATTACCTATACCCATATAGTGTCTTTCAAATGAATATTCCTCATAAAAGCTTTTTAATCTTCCACGCTGACCTGCTATGTATGTTATTAGATTTGCACTACCCGCAGAAACGCCCAAACAATATTCAATATCAATAGAATTATCGAGGAGAAAATCAATAATACCGCTTACATAGTTTCCTCTTAAACCGCCGCCGATATCCATAATCCCAACCATAATACACCACCACAAATTCTTTTTTCTATCTGTTTACAAATTCAAGTTTGTCGAGTTGATTATATCACCAATCAACAGCTAAAGCAATAAAAGAAAAGAACAGATAACTGATGCTATCTGTTCTTTCTTGGTCGGAGTGAGGTGATTCGAACACCCGACTTCTTCGTCCCGAACGAAGCGCTCTACCAAACTGAGCCACACCCCGATGTGTAAAATATTTAGTTTTTGATAAATTTCTGTTTGTGGGATGTTATGTGGTCATTTCGTTTTTTTGAAGTAGTTTTCAAAATTTATGAAATGCTTAAATCCCAAGTGTATCAAGGTTTATGGCGGTTTTTGTTTTTCATTCGAACCGTCCGGACTGCGTTTTCCCGAAGGTCGCACTCTACCAAACTGAGCCACACCCCGAAATTAAGTGCAAAGTGCAAAGTGCAAAGTGCAAAGTGCAAAGTGCAAAAAGGATTATACATTATTAAGCAAATAAAATCAAGACTTTTGAATACTTTATTTTAAACTCTATTTTTTTTGCATTCATCAACAAAGTGTGTTCTTTACGAGGCAACCCACCACCATTCCGTATGAACACAAAAATGACTGAAGTATATTCACCCGAAATATACTTTCCTTACAATTCAGTTTATTCAAGAATGGTCGCCATCCCTATGCGCTGAGGCGCATAGGGATGATAAGCTTCGCAATGCTTTTACATTTAGGTGAAAAGCAACTTAACTTTTAACATCTAACTTTAAACTTTTAACTCAATATTTCGCACTCCACAATTCGCACTCCGCATTTCGGATTTCGCATTTCGGATTTCGCCCTCCTCACTAATAAAAATCTTGCACAGATTTTGTGTTTATTTTTCGGCAATATATAATAGTACAATTTTATTGCTTTATACGGACAAACCATATATAATGTATATTGAATTAAAATGGGTTAGAGTGAGCGAATTTGAACCGAAAAAGTTTTAATACATTCACGCTACCCTTTAACATATTCTTAATGGGTTGAAAGGGGCTATTTTTTTGAATATTATTGTTGTTGGTGTGGGAAAAGTTGGTTATACTGTTGCAGAACAACTTTCCCAAGAAGAGCATGACGTTACCATCATTGACACCAATGAAGATGTTATAAACGACACCCTTCAGGATATTGATGTTATTGGTATAATAGGTGATGGTGCAACACGTAAAGCCCTTCAGAATGCAGGCATTGAAGAGTGCGATTTGCTTATTGCCCTTACCGGTAGTGATGAGCTTAATATATATTGTTGTCTTTTAGGCAAAAGGCTCGGTGCAAAAAGCACAATTGCCCGTGTTCGTGACCCTGAATACAGTAAGGACGTTGGTCTTTTAAAGGAAAATTTAGGACTTGCTCTTGCGGTTAACCCTGAAAGAGAAGCAGCGGCAGAAATTCAGAGAATTTTAAAATTTCCAACTGCCCGAAATGTTGATATTTTCGGTCATGGTAAGGTTGACCTTTTAAGCTTCGTTGCTCACGATAACTGCTTATTAACCAACAAAGCCATTAAAGACTCTTTTGCGAAAATCAAAACGAAAGCCCTTGTTTGTGCTATTGAGCGTGGCAAAGAGGTGTTCATTCCAACCGGTGATTTCGTTATTCAGAAAAATGATACGGTTGCTGTTCTCACTCCTGCCAAAACTGCTCCTGACTTTTTCAAGCAAATCGGCTACAGAACCAATGACATAAAAAACATTATGATTATCGGTGGAGGTAAAATTGCTCTTTACCTTGCAAAGGCCCTTAATCACCTTAATGTTTGCACAACAATTATTGAAAAAGACCTTGATACTGCGCTTAACCTAAGCAGCACTCTTAACAATATCAATGTTGTTCACGGTGACGGCACAAACCGTTCACTTCTTCTTGAAGAGGGGCTTCTTGAAGCGGATGCCTTCTGTTGCCTTACGGGTATAGATGAAGAAAATATCGTTCTTTCACTTTTCGCAAAAAATACTGCTCCCGAAATCAAAACCATCACAAAAGTAAACCACACTCTTTTCCGTGAGGTTATTCAGACGCTTGATATTGACAGCGTCATTTACCCCAAATTCACAACTGCAAGTATCATTTTAAAATATGTTCGTGCCCAAGCGGCAGGCAACGGCAGAAATGAGGTTCATAAATTAACCCGAATTATCAATAACAAGGTAGAAGCTATTGAATTTAATGTAACTGCCGACAGCAGATTGACAGGTCATCAGATTCAATATCTTGATTTCAGAAAAAATATTCTTTTAGGATCAATCACCCGAAACGGTGAGGTAATTATTCCTCGCGGTACAGATATTCTTCAGGAGGGTGACTCGGTAGTTGTTGTTACAACCTCTGAACGCCTCACAAGACTTGATGACATTTTGAAATAAGGTAATAAAAATGAACAGAAGAATGATTGCATATATACTCGGTATATTGCTTTTATGTGAAGCAGGATTAATGCTTCTCCCCACAATAGTTTCTCTCATATATGGCGAGGCTGTGCTGACAAGCTTTCTTATAACAATCGCCTTGCTTGTGGCAACGGGACTTGTACTTGTGGCAATGAAGCCCAAAGACAAAACAATCTACGCCCGTCACGGACTTATAATTGTATCTCTCGGTTGGATTTTGATGAGTCTTTTCGGTGCTCTCCCCTTTTATTTCAGCGGAGAAATCCCCAGCTATATTGATGCAGTTTTTGAAGCTGTTTCAGGCTTTACCACAACAGGTTCAAGTATATTAACCGATGTTGAAGCCCTTTCAAAATCAATGCTTTTCTGGCGAAGCTTTACCCATTGGATTGGCGGAATGGGTGTTCTTGTGTTTATGATGGCAGTTCTTCCCCTTGCAGGTGGCGGTGGCGACCTGCACCTTATGAGAGCAGAAAGCCCCGGTCCGAATGTTTCAAAGCTTGTTCCGAAATCCAGTACAACTGCCCGTATTCTTTACGGCATTTATCTTGCACTTACAATTATTGAAATAATAATTCTGCTTGCAGGCGGTATGCCTTTGTTTGATAGTGTAACACTCACATTCGGCACGGCAGGTACAGGTGGATTTGGCGTTCTAAATTCAAGTATCGCTTCATACTCCACTTTCTGCCAGGGTGTTATAACCGTGTTTATGGCACTTTTCGGAATAAATTTTAATATTTATTTCTTACTCCTTTGCAAAAAATTCAAGGACGCTTTTAAAAGTGAAGAAGTCTGGACTTATCTTGCAATAATGTTCTCTGCAATAGTTATTATTGCAATCAATGTTAAGGATATGTTCTCAAGCTTTGGTGAAGCTCTTCACCACTCTGCGTTCCAGGTAAGCTCCGTTATGACAACAACAGGCTTCTGTACCGTTGATTTCAACCAATGGCCCGAGCTTAGCCGAATAATTATGCTTGCAGTTATGTGCGTCGGTGCTTGTGCCGGTAGTACCGGTGGCGGACTTAAGGTTTCCCGAGTAATTATTCTTTTAAAGAGTGCAAGGCGTGAATTCCGCCGAATTTCCCACCCAAGAAGCGTTAAGATTATCACCTTTGACGGCAACAGAGTAAGCGATGATACAATCCGTAACACATTTGCATATTTCTTCATTTATGCAATGATTTTTGCTTCCTCGGTTCTTGTGGTTTCCCTTGATAATTTTGATTTTACTACAACCACTACATCGGTTGTCGCAACGCTTAACAATATCGGTCCCGGTTTTGGTAAGGTTGGTGCAACCGGAAATTTCTCTGAATTCAGTATTTTATCCAAGCTTGTTTTAATTGCTGATATGCTTTTAGGAAGACTTGAAATATTCCCCCTGCTTTTCCTCTTTGCGCCTTCAAAACAAAAGGTCAAAATTTTCAGCAGAATAAAAAGCAAGCTAATGTAAGAAAGGAATTTAAAAATGAGAGTAATTAAATGGATTAACGAAAACTGGCTTTTCACAATGGACGGAAACGCAAATGTTTCGACACTTCCCAATGGTGCAGAAGATCTTAACCTTCCTCACACCTGGAATGGCAAGGATGGTCAGGATGGTGGTAACGACTACAAGCGTCAGAAATGCCTTTATTTTAAAGAAATTGCAAAAGCTGACCTTACAGGCGAAGAAAACTATATTGAATTTGATGCAGTAAACTCTTCTGCTGAAGTTTTCTGGAACGGTACTTCTCTTGCGGTTCACCACGGTGGTTACTCACGCTTCAGAGTGAAAATTCCAACAAATGCCATTAAAGAAACCAACATTTTGACTGTTGCTGCAGATAACTCTCCTAATGAAGAGGTTTACCCCCAGACTGCCGACTTCACCTTCTACGGTGGTATTTACAGAGGTGTAAAAATAATAAGTGTTCCCTCTGCTCATTTTGATTTAGAATACTATGGTGCTCCCGGTGTTATGGTTACACCTGTTGTAAAAGGTAACAATGCCGAGGTTGCTGTTGAAGTGTTTACTAAAAACGCAGGCGATACAACCCTTACATATAGAATTTTTGATGGTGAAGCTGTTGTTGCAGAAACCACCTCAGCTGATACAAAAGCAAATCTCATAATAGAAAACGTACGCCTTTGGAACGGCAGAAAAGACCCCCACCTTTATACACTTGAAGCTACACTTTCAAAGGATAATGAAATTCTTGATACAGTTTCGACACGTTTTGGTTGTCGCACCTTCAGCGTTGATCCCGAAAAAGGCTTTATCCTAAACGGAAAGGAATATCCCCTTCGTGGTGTTTCACGCCACCAGGACTACCCTAACAAAGGTAATGCTCTTTCTATTGAAGATCACAAGCGTGATATTGAGCTTATTCTTGAGGTTGGTGCAACCACCATTCGTCTTGCACACTACCAGCATGCACAGGAATTTTATGACCTTTGCGACGAAGCAGGTCTGGTAATCTGGGCAGAAATACCCTATATCTCCCGTCATATGCACAACGGTTATGACAATACTATAAGCCAGATGAAGGAATTGGTTTCCCAGAACTATAACCACGCTTCAATTTGCTTCTGGGGACTTTCCAACGAAATTACCATTGCAGGTGCAGATGATCCTCATCTTATTAAAAACCATAAGGATTTGAATAAGCTTGTTCATGAAATGGACAGCACCCGTCTTACAACTATAGCAACCGTTACAATGTGCTCAATGGACAATGAGTATGTTCATATCAGTGATGTGCTTTCCTACAACCACTATTTCGGTTGGTATGGGGGTTCAACAGAAATGAACGGCAAATGGTTTGATGATTTCCACAAGAAATATCCAAACAAGGCAATAGGGTTAAGTGAATATGGCTGCGAGGCGCTTGACTGGCACACATCAACCCCCACTCAGGGCGACTACACAGAAGAATATCAAGCGTATTACCACGAGGAGCTTATTAAACAAATTGCTGTTCGTCCTTATATATGGGCAACTCACGTTTGGAATATGTTTGACTTTGCTGCAGACGCTCGTGCAGAGGGTGGCGAAAATGGTATGAACCACAAAGGACTTATAACCTTTGACCGTCAGTATAAAAAGGATGCCTTCTATGCTTACAAGGCTTGGCTCAATCCCACTCCAATGGTTCATATCTGCTCCAAGAAATACATTGACAGAGTTGAGGATGTAACAAAGGTTACAGTATATTCAAACTGTGATGAGGTAGAGCTTTTCCGAAACGGCGAAAGCGTTGGCAAACAGAAAAGAGGTGATTTCCCATTCTTCTATTTCGAGGTTAAGAACGAAGGCACATCAACACTTGAGGTTAAAGCCGGTGACCTTACAGACACTGCCACAATCAACAAGGTTGATGCACCTAACGAAGACTACATAATGAAGGAAGAAAACCAGGTTATAAACTGGTTTGAAATCAATACTCCTGTTGGTTACTATTCTATTAACGACACCATTGGGGATATTATGTCAACCTTAAAAGGCAAAATCGCTATGGTTAAGCTTCTCATACTTTTCAAAAATGTTATGTCCCAAGGCACAAAAGACGGAAAAGCAGAGGTTATGGGCTTCAGCTTAGGCAAAGTTAATAAAAGTATGCTTCAGTCATTACTGGGGATGGTTAAAGGCTTTACTGTTAAGCGCACCTTCTCAATGACCGGTAACAAGTTCTCAAAAGAACAGATACTTGAAGTAAACGCAATGCTTAATAAAATCAAGAAAAAATAATGAAAAAGCTCTCCCACACGGGAGAGTTTTTTATTTCTCGTCATCTTCACTTTGCACTGTATTCTTTTGGGATTTTTTAGAAGAAATGTAGTTTATGATACTGATTATAATTCCTATTTCAACTAAACAAGCACCACAAGCCATAACTAAAGCAGAAATTACACCTACTACAGCAAGACTTGGGACAAGGAACACGAAAAGAACTCCTGCAAGTCCGTAAACCACCATATTAAGACCTATACGTAGAAATTTATTTTTTATTTTCTTAAATAAAAACATATTCCTCACCTTATTCTAAAAACTTACAGGTTAATAAATGCACAGCTATTCTAACACAATAAAAAAACGCTGTCAACTATTCTTATCTTGCCACAGACCACACTTTTTTTGCTTGCAATATGCCATCTATACTTGTATAATAAAGCAAGTAAAAAATTTGGATGTGATATTTTTGGCAGAAATTCTTGCAACCGTTATGGCTGTGTTTGCCGTAATTGGCGCACTTGATAAAATTTTCGGCAACCGACTGAAGCTAGGCGACGAATTTGAGAAAGGAATAACCACGCTGGGGCCTCTCTCCCTTTCAATGCTTGGTATGATGACAATTGCCCCTGCTCTTGCAGACCTTCTTTTACCTGCAATAACCCCGGTTGCCAATCTTTTCGGCTTTGACCCCAGTGCATTGGCAGGTATTTTAATTGCTAACGATATGGGTGGTGCAGCACTTGCAGATTCTGTAGCAACAGACCCTGTCCTAGGCTCTTTTCACGGTCTTTGTGTTGCGTCAATGCTGGGTGCAACAATTTCCTTTACAATTCCGGTAGCTCTGCAATCCTCAAAAAAAGAACATCACGATGATATTCTTTTAGGTTTACTTTGTGGTATCAGCACAATCCCCGTTGGCTGCTTCATTTCAGGGCTTGTAATGGGTATAAAGCCCATTTCTGTTTTAATAAACCTTGCACCTGCCATTCTTATTTCTGTAATTATCATAATCGGACTTTTGAAATTCCCCAATATCACAATTAAGGTTTTCTCGATTTTCGGAAAATTCATCTCAATTCTTATTACCTGTGGTCTTGCTTTGGGAATATTTCAAACGCTTACAGGAAAGGTTATTCTCAAAAATACTGCGCCACTTATGGAAAGTGCTGCAACAGTTTTCACAATTTGTATAACCCTTGCCGGTACATTCCCACTCATAGCTATTATTTCAAAACTTCTAAAAAAGCCACTTTCTGCTTTAGGTAAAAAATTAAACCTTGATGATACTTCAGTTGTAGGTCTTATTGCAACACTTGCTAATTCAATAGCTACAATGGAAAGTGCCGACAGAATGAACAGAAAAGGCAGAGTAATGAACCTTGCCTTTGCAGTTTCTGCAGCATTCGTTTTCGGAGACCACTTAGCCTTTACCCTGTCCTACAACGACGAGCATATTATTCCTGTTATTATTGGAAAGCTGGTTGCAGGTTTTACAGCACTTGTGGTGGCAGTCGTTCTTGAGAAGAAGACCAATAAATAATACATAATACACAAAGAACTCAGAGTTTTTACTCCGAGTTCTTTTCATTCTTTGAACCAACATTCACATAAATACTAGTGTACATATGGTTATAAGTTATGGTAACTTTTGTTTTTCCGTTCTTATCAGGTGTGCCGATTTCAACATCACATTCATCAATTGAAACAACCTTTTCAATATTATCGCTATAATAAACCTTTACAAACACCCCATTAAGATCAATTTGTGATACATCGGCATACTCTAATCCTCCCCCCGGAGGAATTAACACCTCCAACTTATAAATATGTGGTACAGGCATTGTACTTGGTGGTGTAAATTCTTCTGTCACCTGATTTTCACTAGTGGAAGGCGCAACGGTTGTTGTAAAA
Organism: Acutalibacteraceae bacterium; assembly: GCA_045543695.1. GTDB lineage: Bacteria > Bacillota > Clostridia > Oscillospirales > Acutalibacteraceae > DTU089. Next base: position 8,881 of record JAZPXQ010000032.1, read on the forward strand.
TTTGTAAAAGTTGTTGGCTCATCTTCCTGAACTTTTGTCGGCTGCTCTTTTTCAGTAGTTTCAGGATTTGCAACTGTTAGTTCATAGTCATTGAAATCGTCACCTAAAAAGCTATTAGGTTTCAATGAACCTTGTGCATTCTGGCTTGTTAATTTAGCCGATGTTACCGCACACAAAACAGCTACTGCCGCACAAGCAACTGATGCAACATAAACACTTCTTAATTTTCTGTTATATTGCTTTATAATTCTTTCAACACCGGAAACCGCTTCATACTTTTCAATTGTTCCACCTTTGAGTGCATTTTGGATGTTTTCAATTGCAATGCAACAATCGTCAATTAGCCCCTCGTTTATTTCATCAATATCTTTAGAAAGTTCTTCTTCAACAATTTCTTCAAGTTCGGAAATAAGAGAAGAATAAAACAAATCTTCATTGATATTCTGTTTTGTAAGAAAATGTTCAATTGCAATTTTCATATCAAATCTTCTCCTTTCATCTCTTCCTCAACCATAGCTTTCACCTTTTGTCTTAACCGTGACAGGCGTTTAGCTGTTGCATCAAAAGAAATATTTAATTCTTCTGAAATTTCTGCAATCGACTTTTGATCGGTGTATTTTAATTTATAAAGGTTTTGTTCCTTGGCATCGAGATTTTTTATAATCTTTTCAGCACAAGCATCATAATCAATATTGCTGTAATCATAAAAATCGTTTGAAGCAATAGTTTCTGACAATTCCTCCAATGGTATTATGTTGTTGGCTTTTTTGTCTTGCTTCCATTGAGTTTTTATAAGATTATCTGCAATTTTATATAAAAATGCACCTATATTAACGATCTCTTCACCACTCAAAATCCGTTTATAATAAACCATAAAACATTCTTGAACGCAGTCCTCTGCCTCATTTCTGTTTTTCAGCTTAATATTGCAAAAACGTGCAATTTTTTCATGGTATGTATCATAGGATTGACGAAGCAGTTCATCTGCTCTTTTTTTATTTTGCATTTTAATCATCCTTTGAAAAGCTTTTCACTAATATGTGTCACAAAAAGAAAAACTTGACATAAAAAATTAAGAGGGTGTTCCCCCTCTTAATTCTAACAAAGCTCCTTTAATACCGTAACGCCCTCTGCAGCATTAAACCCTCCGGGGGTTTTATCAAAATTCTTATTACCGTTATTCCAACGGGAACACCATTCCATGATTTGTACATCGGTCATTTTCAGATTTTTTACATTTGTTAGATTATTGATTATATTGATAATATTTTCTTCACTATCACCAATAACCTCTAACAATTCACAATATCTTGCTTTTTTATGTTTCTTTGCTTTTTCAAGAAAATATGGCATAAACGCTGTGCAGGCTTTTCCGTGAGGAATACCAAAATTTTCTGTCAAAACATAGCCAACTGTATGAGGGAAAGCTGCACCACATACATTAAGCTCAAGCCCGGCATAAATCGAGCCATAGTATAAGTCCGCTCTTAATTTTTCGTTAGGTAAGGACTTGGTTTCATTGAGATATTTGAGTCCGTTAAAAATAAGAGGCAAAGCCATTTTTGCATATTGTGTAGGCAAATCACTGCACAAAGGCGAAAACCAACCTTCAACTGCATGTGCAAAAGCATCAAGAGCAGTTGAAACTGTTATATCATAATTCATAGAACAAGTGTATTTAGGGTCCAGGAAAGAAATAACACCGTAGCAATCTGCACCTGAGATGCTTTTTTTCATTGAATCCTCATCATTGGTGAGTACACTTACGCCTGTTACCTCGCTACCTGTTCCACTTGTTGTACCTATAAGCACAACAGGCAAAGCCTTTGAAGGAATGCTTCTGTTATAAAGACCTTTTATATCATATTCGGGGTTTTCAGCACATATTGCTACAGCCTTTGAAGCGTCAAGAGGTGAACCACCACCGATACCAATAACAAACTCTGCACCAAATTCTCTCGCTTTCTCCCCTGCTTTTATTACAGTGGATACGAGAGGATTTTCTGTTATTTCATCAAATATGCTATATTCAATATTTTCTTTAACTAAAGCAGTAACAACATCATCTAATGCACCACTCTTTTTTGCACTTGTCTTGCTTGTAACAATAAGACATTTCCTACCAATTTTTCTGAACTCTGCGCTGTTTTTTATTACGCAGTTCTCACCACTTATAATACGTACAGGCATATAAATGTTAAATTCCATAAAAACACCTCTGTAATTTTATACATAATTATACCATATTATATAACAAATTCCAATTGAAAAAACAAGTATTTTGTTGTATAATGTGATAGTTAAGTTATAAGTTGGAGGAATGTGTCTTGAAAAACATTTTCGGGCGAAATTTAATAAAACGCTCAGATGTTTTTGTTATTTTTTTAACAGTTTTGCTAATATTTTCTTCCTTTATTCTTTTTCATCCAGCCACTGACACAACACCTGTTGCTACCATAACAATAAATGGGAAAGTTGAAGAAAAAATAAACTTAACCTTGCAGAAAGACTGTATAATTACTCTAAAAACGGAACCTGTTGTAAAGCTTGAAATAAAGAATCACAAAATACGTTTTATTGAATCCCTTTGTCCTGACGGCACTTGTGAAAAAATGGGATATTTGAGTAAAGCCGGTGATACAGCTGCTTGCATACCTGCAAAAGTAATTGTAACAGTAAACGGAACAGAAGATTCAACCATAGACGCAATAGCCGGGTAAACGAAAGGAGTTCCTTTTTTGAATAAAAATAAAATTCGTACCGTTGCCCTTATGGGAATATTTTGTGCTCTTGCAATGGGACTTTCATTTCTCGAATCCTTAATACCACCTATTGCACCTGTTCCTGCTGTTAAACCGGGCTTTTCAAATATAGTAACAATGTTCTGTGTAAGCTCATTGGGAGCTCCCTACGGGCTTGCAGTAACTCTTTTTAAAGCGTTCTTTGCTTTATTGACACGAGGTTCAACAGCTTTTTTTATGAGCCTTACAGGTGGGCTTTTAAGTCTTCTTGTTATGGTGGTAATTTTTAAATATTTCAAAAACACATTCGGTTATATCGGTATCGGCATTTTGTGTGCCCTTTTCCATAATATAGGACAACTTGCTGTATCCGTTGTAATATTAGGCGAAGCAATGCTTACCCTTACACCCTTGCTTCTTCTGTCAGGCTTGGTAGCAGGTCTTGTAACAGGAACTGTTTTCAAGTACACCTTGCCTGTATTAAGTAAGACTTTAAATCACTCACAAGGAGTAGATAAAAATGATTAAACACATTGCCGGTGTTCTTCACCCTGCCGCAAAAGGTCGTGGTGGCGTGAAGGTTCCTCACAACAAAAACACCGAAAACTGCAAAATCGTGAGAATGCCTGCACCTGAAAAGGTAGTGCTTCCTATGCAGCAGCATATCGGCGCACCTTGCTCACCTACCGTTAAGGTTGGCGATATAGTAAAGGTGGGTCAGGTTATAGGTGACACAGACAAATTCATTTCTGCACCCATTCACGCTTCTGTTTCCGGTAAGGTTACAGCTATTGCTGACACAGTTTTGGCAAATGGTAGACTTGCCCCTGCTGTAACTATTGAGTCAGATGGTGAAATGGCTCTTTTTGAGGAAATTGCCCCCCCTGTTATCAACAACATAGACGACTTCATTAAAGCTATTCGTGATTCAGGTCTTGTTGGTCTTGGTGGCGCAGGCTTTCCAAGCCACGTTAAGTTCCACCTTGACCCCAAAAAGCCTATTGACACAATTGTTGTTAATGCTGCTGAATGCGAACCCTATATCACAGTTGACTACCGTGAATGTGTAGACAATACGCTCTATATCATCCGTAGCCTGATGATAATCAAAGAATATCTCGGTATTCCTAAAGCAGTTATTGCAGTTGAGGACAACAAACCGAAAGCAATTGAAGCTCTTCAGAAGGTTGCAGATGAAATCAGTGATGGGTCTATTAAGGTTATGCAGCTTAAATCCCGTTACCCACAGGGTGCAGAAAAAATGATTGTTTACTCTGCAACAGGTAGAAAAATTCCATTTGGAAAGCTTCCTGCTGATGTGGGCTGTATTGTAATGAATGTTACAAGTACTGCATTTATTGGCAGATACCTTGAAACAGGTAAGCCTCTTGTAAGCCGTTCCCTTACTGTTGATGGCTCTGCAATTCTTAAACCTCAGAATGTAAGAGTTCCCATTGGTACAAACCTTAACGAGCTTATTGATTTCTGTGGTGGCTTCAAGCCCGATCTTGACAAGGTAATTGCAGGTGGACCTATGATGGGTACTGCCCTTGTAAGTACTGATGTTCCTGTTATCAAGAGTTACAACGCTGTTCTTGCTTTCTCGAAGGGCACAATCAAAGATAAACCCGACAACGACTGTATCCGTTGCGGACGCTGCAGTCAGGTTTGCCCAATGGGACTTATGCCTACAAATGTAATGCGTTCTGTAAAAGCAAAGGATATAGACGGTCTTAAAGCAAGTAATGTCGTTGCTTGTATGCAGTGCGGTACTTGTGCTTATGCTTGTCCTGCAGGCAGACCACTTGTTCAATACCTTGTGCTTGCAAAAGATATGATAAGAGAGGACGGTGCTAAAAAATGAGTGAAAATGCCCTTATACAGAAAATAAAACCTACCGTTGCGGCATCGCCCCACGTAAAATCCGGTGAAACCTCACAGTCAATGATGCGAGATGTTATTATTGCTCTCGTTCCTGCCTTGGCGGCTTCTGTTTGGCTTTTTGGTCCACGGGCACTTATTGTAAACATTGTAAGTGTTGTTTCGTGTATACTATTTGAGTATGTTACAAGGAAAATCCTTAAAAGAACAAATACTTTAAGCGATTTAAGTGCTGTTGTAACCGGTCTTTTACTTGCTTTTAACTTACCCTCAACCATCCCCCTTTGGATGATTCCTATAGGTGCATTTGTTGCAATTGTAGTTGTTAAGCAGTTCTTCGGTGGTATCGGTCAGAATTTTGTTAACCCTGCATTAATGGGGCGAATTATTCTTATGGTTTCCTTCCCCGGACCCATGTCCACCTGGACAGAAAACTATAAATGGGGCGAAACAGTTGATGCTGTAACTACAGCAACTCCCCTTTATGTTCTTCAGAATGTCGGAGATAAATTCTCAATGGAGGATATGCCATCATATTTAGAAATGCTCATTGGTCAAAGAGCAGGTTGTTTAGGTGAAACCTGTGCTCTCGCTCTTATTGTGGGTGGTATTTATCTTTTGGCAAGAAGAGTTATAACCCCCTCAATTCCCGTTTCATTTATTGCCACAATGGGTGTCTTTATGGCAATTGCCGGTAAGGGTGACCTTGATTATATCGTATACAACCTTTTAGGTGGCGGTCTTCTTATTGGTGCTATCTTTATGGCAACAGACTATGCAACCTGTCCCCTTACCTCAAAGGGTAAAATTATTTACGGTATAGGTTGTGGTCTTGTAGCTGCAATTATAAGACAGTTCGGCAGCTACAATGAAGGTGTTTCCTTTGCAATTATTCTTATGAACCTTCTTGTTCCTCACATCGACAATTTAACAAAGCTTAAACCCTTCGGCTATATTAAAGAGAAAAAGCAAAAGGAGGCAAAAGCAGAATGAAAAACAAATCTTTTAAAGAAATTTTGCTTCCTGCAATAGTATTATTCATTATTGCTACTGTTTGCACAGCCCTCCTTGCAGGAACAAATCTTTTAACCAAAGACAAAATTGCAGATTTAGCTGTACAAGCAGAAAATGAGGCAAAATCTGCTGTTATTGAGGCTGTAAGCTTTTCAGATGCTAAAGAAATTGATGGCAACATCTATTACGAAGCACTTGATGAAAAAGGCAATGTTACAGGCTATGTTTTCAATGTAAGCGCTAAAAGCTATGGTGGTGTGCTGACCTGTATGGTTGGTATTTCCACAGAAGAAAAGGTTACAGGTGTTGAAATTACATCAATCAGCGACACACCCGGTCTTGGTATGAAAGCCACCGGAAAGGATTGGCTCAATCAATTCGTCGGAAAAGGTAATGGAATTTTGGTTAATAAAAATTCATCCTCCGACATAGAAATTCAAGCAATCACCAGTGCAACTATTACATCACAAGCAGTTACCGATGCAGTAAACAGTGCTTTTGATATTTTATCTCAAGTAAAAGGAGGTGCCGAAAATGGCTAAAAGTGAAAAATGCTCACTTCGTAAAGAATTCACAAAAGGTCTTCTTCGTGAAAACCCTGTTTTAAGACTTGTTCTCGGCACTTGCCCAACCCTTGCTACCTCAACCTCTATGGTTAATGCCATTGGTATGGGTATTGCTGCAACTCTTGTTCTTATTTGCTCAAACATTGCTATTTCTGCATTAAGAAAGGTTATTCCCGATAAAGTCAGAATCCCTGCTTATGTTGTTATAATCGCTTCTTTCGTTACTATTGTTCAGATGCTAGTAAAAGCTTTCGTTCCTGCTCTTGATGCAGCATTAGGTGTTTTCCTCCCCCTTATTGTTGTTAACTGTATTATTCTTGGCCGAGCAGAGGCATTTGCTAACAAAAACCCCGTTATTGCATCCGCAGTTGACGGTTTAGGTATGGGTATCGGCTTTACTGCAGCTCTCTTCTGTATGGCTCTTGTAAGAGAATTTCTTGGTAACGGTACTCTTTTCTCCGATGCACAAAACCTTCTCGGCGTTTTCGGTGACAATGTTTTAGGTGGCTTCAACGGAATTACAGTTCTTAATACTCCTATGACATTGTTCATTCTTCCTGCAGGTGGCTTCTTTGTATTTGGTATTCTTATTGCTCTCGCAAATAAAATCAGTGATAAGAAAAAGCTTCCAAGAGCCGAGCTTCACGGTTGTGAGAGCTGTCCTCTTGCTTCCACTTGCTCAAAAGTAGTTTCAAAAAGGGAGGATAATATGATATGAGTGCAACACAGCTTTTTTCAATAATCCTCACAGCTATTCTCACAGAGAACTTTGTTCTTTGTAAATTTCTTGGTATCTGCCCCTTCCTGGGCGTTTCTAAAAAGGTTGACACTGCTCTCGGTATGAGTGTTGCAGTTATATTTGTTATGCTCGCTTCCACAGCAGTAACCTTCCCTATCAACAATCTTCTTGTAAAGCACGATATGGAATATCTTCAGACTATCGTCTTTATTCTTGTTATTGCCGCTCTTGTTCAGTTGGTTGAAATTGTTTTAAAGAAGTATATCAAGCCTCTTTACAATGCTTTAGGTATTTACCTTCCTCTTATTACCACCAACTGCGCAGTTCTAGGTGTTGTCCTTCTCAACCTCGATAAATTTGGCAGTATGGAACACTCCTTCGCACTTTCAATGGTTAATGCGTTTGGTGCAGGTATTGGCTTTATGGTTGCCATGCTTATTTTCGCAGGTGTTCGTTCAAGACTTGAAACTGCAGATATTCCGGATGGTCTTAAAGGTCTTCCTTCAACACTTATTGCTGCTTCATTAACATCGGTTTCCTTCCTTGGCTTCTCCGGTGTTGTTGAAGGCATATTCGGTTAAGAAAAGGAGGAATAAAAAAATGAATGCAATTTTATTACCAATCCTCCTGGTTGCAAGTATAGGTCTTGTTTTAGGTCTAGGTCTTGCTATTGCTTCAAAGGTTATGGCAGTTCCCGTCGACGAAAAAGCAGAAGCAATTACTGAAGTTCTTCCTGGTGCTAACTGTGGTGCCTGTGGCTTCTCAGGTTGCGCAGGTTATGCTGCTGCTCTTTCCTCAGGAAAAACTGACCAGACAAACCTTTGTGCTCCCGGTGGTACAAAAGCAGCAACAGAAATTGCTGAAATTTTAGGCACAGCACCGGCTACAGTATTGCCCACAACAGCTGTTGTTATGTGTATGGGTAATTCATCCAACTCGCACGATAAAATGACTTATAAGGGTGTTAGCAGTTGTCGTATGGCAAGCCAGCTTTTCGGTGGTGCAAAGGAATGTGCCTATGGTTGCTTAGGTCTTGGTGATTGTGTTGATGCTTGTGAATTTGATGCAATTCATATTTGCGATGGTGTTGCAAGAATTTCAACTATCGCTTGTCACAGCTGTAAAGCCTGTGTTAAAGCTTGTCCTAAGGGACTCATCACTATGCTTCCTCTTAATGTTACACAGGCAGCTGTTCTTTGTAAAAACAAAGAAAAGGGTGCTACTGCAAGAAAACATTGCAAGGCTGCTTGTATCGGTTGCATGAAATGTGTCAAGGCATGTGAACATGACGCTGTTAAGGTAGAAAACTTCCTTGCAAGTGTTGATCCCGAAAAATGTATTGGTTGTGGTAAATGCCACGAGGTTTGCCCTGTCGGATGTATCGATTTGATTACACCTAAAGGTTAATTGAGTTTTTTGAGATAAGAAAAGACTACGGTTTTTCTGCCGTAGTCTTTTTTTATCTCTTTTTAGTTTTTAGTCTTCAATAAGTTTCTTATTAAGCTTCTTCTCAATAACAGGTACCACCTTAGGAACAAGGAGCTTTACAATAAGAAGGTATGCAAGTAAGCCACCAACAATACCAACAACAGCACCTGCAATAACATCTGTAGGATAGTGAACGTGAACATAAATTCTTGAGAAACCAATAAGGAATGAAAGAATTAATGTTGGGATACCAATTGCAAGGTATTTCTTATTCTTAAAGCAACCGAGGAACATTGCAAATGCCGCACCGATTGATGTTGAGGTATGTCCCGAGGGGAATGACCAGCTACTACTCAGCTTAATAAGGTTGGGCCATACATATTCATAACCTGCATTTGCCCAAACTTCAGGGTCAAGGTTATAGGGACGTGGTCTTTCGATAAGGTTTTTAAGTGCAACGTTATTGATAAGTGATGCAATTGCAAGACCACCAATAAGAAGAACACCAAGTTTTCTTGTTTTTCTTGGAATAAGTAAAATAATACCAATTACCCACCAGATAATACCCGGTGTGTCACCAAGGTGTGTGATGAATGTCATAATTACATTTAAAACAGGATTCATAATACTGTCAACAAACTGATAAATCGCAACATCAACATTTACTATGAATTCATTTAAAAAGAATTCTGCCATAACTTCCTCCTATGTATATAAAATAATAACAACATTTTACTATTTTATATGATAAAAGTCAAGGAAAAATGATAGTTTCCCCATACACAAAAGCCTTTACTTTTATGTATGGGGAAACTGAAAGAGAGTGGCAAAAGCCACTCTCTCTGGTGTTATAGAAATTATTCAATAATATCTGTAACTGCACCTGAACCAACTGTTCTACCACCTTCACGGATAGCAAAACGAAGACCTTTTTCGATAGCGATAGGAGTGATAAGTTCAACACTCATTTCAACGTTATCGCCGGGCATACACATTTCTGTACCCTCGGGAAGGCTGATAGTACCTGTAACGTCAGTTGTTCTGAAGAAGAACTGAGGTCTGTAGTTGTTGAAGAAAGGTGTATGACGGCCACCTTCATCTTTAGAAAGAACGTAAACCTGACCTTTGAATTTTGTGTGGGGTTTGATTGAACCGGGTTTGCAAAGAACCTGACCACGTTCAATACCTTTTCTGTCAACACCACGAAGAAGAGCACCGATGTTGTCACCAGCCTCTGCATAGTCGAGGAGCTTGTGGAACATTTCAACACCTGTACAAACAGTCTTGCTGCTTTCTTCTTTAAGACCAACGATTTCAAGCTCGTCACCAACTCTAAGCTGACCACGTTCAACTCTACCTGTTGCAACAGTACCACGACCTGTGATTGTGAATACGTCTTCAACGGGCATAAGGAAGGGAAGGTCTGCCATACGATCGGGAGTGGGGATGTAGCTATCAACTGCTTCCATGAGCTCAAGGATGGGAGCATATACGGGATCTGCAAGATCTGTTGAAGCTGAATCGAGAGCCTGGAATGCAGAACCTTTGATGATGGGAGTATCATCGCCGGGGAATTCGTAAGAATCAAGAGTCTCACGAACTTCCATTTCAACGAGTTCGAGAAGCTCGGGGTCATCTACAAGGTCACATTTGTTAAGGAATACAACGATGTAGGGAACGCCAACCTGACGAGCAAGAAGAAGGTGTTCTTTTGTCTGAGCCATAGGACCATCTGTAGCAGCGATAACAAGGATAGCACCATCCATCTGTGCAGCACCTGTGATCATGTTTTTGATGTAGTCAGCATGGCCGGGGCAGTCAACGTGAGCATAGTGACGCTTTGCAGTCTCATACTCAACGTGAGCAGTGTTGATCGTGATGCCACGGGCCTTCTCTTCGGGGGCCTTGTCGATGTCATCATACTTCATGGCCTGAGCTTCGCCCTTCTGAGCGAGGGTCATGGTGATAGCAGCAGTCAGAGTGGTCTTGCCATGGTCAACGTGGCCGATGGTGCCGATGTTGACATGCGGCTTTGTCCGCTGATAATGTTCCTTTGCCATGGGAATCTCCTCCTCGATTTCGCACAAACTGCGAAGGTTATTTTCGTGTCCCGGACACCCGGGGCCTTACTCCACTGCAGACAGCTGCAGCTTTCCTGTCGCTGTTCATGGCGGTTGATGCGGCACTGGAGCAGGTGATGGGAATCGAACCCACGTTATCGGCTTGGGAAGCCGACGCTCTACCATTGAGCTACACCTGCAAAATCCGCATCAACAAGCCTAAGTCGGAGGCCAAGCGGTCTTAGGAAGACAATTAGAGCTCCCAACTCGTGGGCTCACAGAACGACATGGCTACGATCCGACTTGGTGATGGGAATCGAACCCACGTTATCGGCTTGGGAAGCCGACGCTCTACCATTGAGCTACACCTGCAAAATCCGCATCAACAAGCCT
>JAZPXQ010000033.1:0-123187 GCA_045543695.1 Acutalibacteraceae bacterium
TATACCTAAAGGTATAGTGATATTTCTGCATTGCAGAAGTGATATTCTATTCGCAAATAACTCGGCTTTAGCCGAATATCACTGCTAAGCAATATCACTTTCGAAGAAAATAAAACTCGCATAAGCGAATAGAACTGAAAAAAGACTTCACAAAAGTGAAGTCTTTTTTCTGGTGGAGATGATGGGAGTCGAACCCATGTCCGAAAATTTATTCCCGAAACTTTCTACGAGCGTAGTTTATCTTTTTTTATTCCCTCAGGAAAACGCCGGTAAACAGGCTTTAACCCTTGGTAGCCCTTTAGACCGTGACAAAGTACAAGGCTATCCTTTGTTCACGTGCACCGCTAAACGACGCCCTTATCTAAGCCGCGGTACTCTCAGTAAGGACGGCAGCTGACTTAAGCAGCTGCTAAAACTGTTTTATTATTGTCAGTTATTTTTAAAAGTGTGGTTTTTAAGCGGTACCACGCCTCTGCTCGCTTATAACGGTTCAAAATCCCCGTCGAAATCCTTTCATCCCCATATTTCGTTTCGCTCAAGTGAAGAGGGAAAAGTGATGTTCTTTTACATATACTCAACCATAATGATTGAGTATATGTATATATTTTTATTCAATTATAAATTTAACAATTGTGCCATCTTCAGCTTCAACCTTGAAAACCTCTCCGGTTGCCCCATCTTCAACTATATTAAGAATTTCATCAAGCTGAACACCATTTAATGTATTATTGCCTAAAACACCGGAAATACCATTACCCATTTTAGCAAATCTTTTTATTGTTGAAAAGGGGAGGGAAACATTTACCGGATTTTGATTGTGTTTAGTGATGTTAATGGTGAAGCTAAGCTTACTAGTATCAACAACATTTGCTTTTGGCTCTTCAAATTTCTTTTGTGCATTTCCCAATAATTCATCAATACTTATATTAAGTAGTTGAGAGATTTTTGGAAGTAACTGAATGTCAGGGCAAGAAATATCATTTTCCCATTTTGAAACAGCCTGAGCGGTAACATCAAGCAATTGAGAAAATTCCTCCTGTGTGTATCCCTTTGCTTTTCTTCTTTGTGCAATTCTTGATCCGATTGTATCCGAGTTTTCGCTTTCGTTAATGATAGGTTCATTAATGTTTTCATATACCGGTTCGTCGTTAGAATTGTTTTTCTTTTTACTGAATATTGACATTGTTTATTCTCCTTTCGGTGAGTCACACCGTTTATTGCACCTTCATTTTAACTGTTCTAAGAAAAATAGTGAAGGTAACAAAGGTTGAAACACATAAAATCAAATAAACTGTTAGTTGTTTATTTCAAAAAAATATAAACTAATGGTTGAATCTGATGTTTTTATTGGTTTTTTAATGACATAGCACGCTGAATGTTTCTTTCGGCATCTCGTTTTGCTTCAGTTTCACGCTTGTCATAATTCTTTTTACCCTTACAGAGACCTATAAGCATTTTTGCTCGTCCTCTTTCGTTAAAATAAACCGAAAGAGGAATAAGAGCACAACCTTGCTGTTTAACCTCGCCCATAAGCTTCATTATTTCTTTTTTGTGCATTAAAAGACGTTTTGGTCTTAAAGGGTCTTTGTTGAAACGGTTACCCATTTCGTAGGGTGAAATATGCACACCGTTGGCAAGCATTTCACCATTTACAACATTGCACCAGGAATCTTTAAGATTAAGCTTACCTGCACGAACAGATTTAATTTCTGTTCCGAAAAGCTCTATTCCTGCTTCATAGGTTTCAAGAACAAAGTAGTCATGGTAAGCTTTTTTGTTCTGCGCAACTGTTTTGTTTTCTTGTTTAGCCACTATGACCACTCCTTTCTTTTATAATTCACTACGTCCTGCCAAAGCTCTCATAAGCGTAACATCATCTGCATATTCAATGTCAGCACCAACGGGAATACCATAGGCAAGTCGAGTGACCTTAACCTCGAAGGGTTTTATTAGCTTACTTATATACATAGCTGTAGTATCACCCTCGATAGTGGGGTTGGTTGCCATAATAACCTCGGTTATTTCACCACCGGCGACTCTTTCTACCAAGCTCTTTATAGTAAGCTTATCCGGACCAATTCCGTTCATAGGAGAGATAACGCCGTGAAGAACATGGTAAACTCCAGTAAAATCTCTTGTTCTTTCCATAGCAAGAACATCTTTAGGCTCTTCAACAACACAGACAGTTGTTTTGTCTCTGTTTACACTTTCGCAAATAGGACAAAGCTCATTTTCTGTAAGGTTGTGACAAACCGAACAACGATGTATTTTAGTGTGAGCATTGACTATTGCGTCAGCAAATTCTTTTGCCTCGTCATCACTTAAATCAAGAACATGAAAAGCCATTCTCTGTGCAGTTTTTCTGCCTACCGAAGGTATTTTCTGGAATTGCTCGATTAGCTTTTCGAGGGCTGCAACATCGTATGCCATATCAGAAACCGAGTCCTGCCGGGAGACCAAGACCATTTGTGGCACTACCCATTCTCTGCTCCATTGTGTCAGCGGCCTTGCGAATAGCTTCATTAGTTGCTGCAATAATCATATCGGAGAGAATCTCAACATCTTCGGGGTCCACAACTTCGGGCTGAATATTAACAGCTAAAACCTCGTGCTTACCGTTAACTGTAACTTCAACAGCTCCGCCACCTGCACTTGCTGAAAACTCAGAATTTTCTACTTCTTCCTGGATACGAGCCATTTCGTTCTGCATATCCTGGATTTTTTTCATCATTGCTGCCTGGGAATTTCCACCCTGGTTAGGAATACGTGCTTTCATATTATTATACCGTCCTTTACAGTAAATTATTCTTCAATAATAAAATCAATGTTGTGCTTGTTCAGCTTTGATAGCAAGGAGTCAATAGGTTCTGCTGTTTCGTCAGCTGCAGGAGAAGCACCATCATTGTATATCATAGGTTTGAGTTTTTCGCCTGTAGCTCTCATAAGAGCTTCAGTAATAGCATCTACGTTCATTTTTTGTGCAAACATCTGTGTGAAAGCTGTGTTTTTTGCTTTAATAAACACTGTATTGCCGGCTCTGTAGGCAGATGAGCCTATGAGCATAGGATACAAAGGTCTGCTGATTTTGGAAAGTTGATTTAATGTGTTATCCCACGCAGCAAATGGAACTGCATTGTCTGTGTCCAGAACAACACCTGTGTCAACCTTGCGAGGTTGAGGTGCAGGAGTAGGAGATGTAGTGGGGGATTGAGCTTTCTTTTCTTCTGCTTTTTCTTCTTTGACAATGATTCCTGGCGTTTCTAAAGCAGGTGCCTCAAAAAATGAAGGTTCACTGAGTTGTGCCTCTTCAAGAGGGGGTTCGTCAAAGGGGATTTCATCAATAGGAACGCTTTCAAATTCTTCAGTCTGTGGTGTCTCCACAGTCTTGGCAGCTTCTATGATAGTTACGGGTACAGGTTCTTCTTTAACAGGGGTGTGCTTAGGCACATCCTCAGTCGTAACAGTCAAGCCTTGGGCTTTCAATATCATTAGCTGTGCCTCTAACTCATCAATACGACGTACAACAGCAGCATTATCTGTAGATAGAGCAGGCTGGCAGAGTCGGATAAGAGTTGTTTCCGTTTGCGCTCTTTGATGAGAGCTGTATTTTAATTGGGACGCCTCTCGACAAAGGGTTTCCATTATGTGGAGAATTGTGCCATAAGTCATTTTTTCAGCGTTAGCTTTATAACGTTTTAATTCATCCGGTGTGCTGACAATGAATTTCTCCGGGTTACGGGTGGTTTTTGCCATCATAATATTCCTGAAATGGTTTACAAGCTCACTCATAAGCCTTTCCATATCACAGGATGAGGAATGTAATCTGTCGATTATATTAAGTACAGCGGAGCTGTCTTGGTTCAGAATAGCATCGGAAATTTCAAAGAGGTAATCCTTTCCTAAAAGACCTGCAGCGTTGCCGACAGTTGTAACTGTAATAGGCTCGTTGTAGCCTGCACATTGGTCCAAAATGGAAAGAGCATCACGCAATGCACCGTCAGAAACTCTTGCAATAAGAAGTGCAGCATCGTTTGATAACTGTAGATTTTCGTTTTCGGCAACGGTCATAAGCCTTGCAGCGATATCCTCGGGTGGGATTCTTCGGAAATCAAAACGCTGACACCTTGACAGGATGGTGGCAGGTAGCTTTTGTACTTCTGTTGTGGCAAGTATAAATAAAACGTGCTCAGGTGGTTCCTCCAAGGTTTTCAACAAAGCGTTGAAAGCTCCTGTTGAGAGCATATGAACCTCGTCAATTATATATACTCTGTATTTAGCTGTTGCAGGTGTGAAATTAACCTCGTCCCTTAAATCACGGATGTTGTCAACGCTGTTATTACTTGCAGCGTCAATTTCGGTAACATCAAGAACAGAACCATCGTCAATGCCCTTACAAATACGACATTCGTTACAAGGACTACCGTTTTGTGGGTTAAGGCAGTTAACTGCCTTTGCAAGGATTTTTGCACAGGTAGTCTTACCGGTGCCTCGGGAACCGGTAAAAAGATACGCATGGGAGAGTCTTCCGGTAGAAATCTCGTTCATAAGTGTTTCCGTAATATGATTCTGACCGGAAACATCCGAGAAAACCTGGGGCCTCCATTTTCTGTATAAAGCTCTGTACAAAACATTCACTTCCCTAAAATAAAACTTACGCTCCACTCGGTCACACAACGAGCAGGCGGACTGTGGCGCACAGAACGGTCCGCTTAATGCTGCTCGGTTCCCCGCCTGACATGGTTCACGGTGCCCCGTCGCACAGGACCCACTCGTTGCATGACCGAATTGAGCGTAAGTTGTTACTACATATTATATAATATTTGAGGATAAAAATCAATAGAAAAGGTGAAAGAATTAACCCTCGTATTCGTCTTCGTTTTCCCAGTTATGCCAAACGTCCTGAATGTCGTCGTTGTCGTCAAACATATCAAGCATTTTGCTCATATTTTTCATATTATCCTCGCCTTCAAGACGAGTGTAGGTCTGGGGAATGTAAGCAGTTTCACTGCTTACGAACTTGTAACCCATAGCTTCAAGGCTGCTTGTAACAGCACCTAAATCATTGGGATCTGTACGTATTTCAAAGATTTCCTCTTCGTCTGTGATGAGATCAATAGCGCCACACTCAATAGCGTCTTCCATAAGCTTGTCTTCATCAACATCTTCTTTTTCTATGATAATTACACCGTAGTAATCAAACATAAACATAACACAACCGGATGTGCCCATGTTTCCACCGTATTTATCAAAATAGTGACGAACGTCACCTGCTGTACGATTACGGTTGTCAGTAAGAGCTTTTACAACAACTGCGACACCGCAGGGGCCATAGCCCTCGTAAATAATTTCTTCGTAGTTGTCGGAGGTGGTGTCACCGGCAGCTTTTTTTATGATTCTTTCAATGTTTTCGTTGGGTACATTGTTTGCTTTTGCTTTTGCTATAACATCTTTGAGCTTGGAGTTACCTGCAGGGTCCGGACCGCCCTCACGAACTGCAACTGCAATTTCACGACCTATTTTAGTGAAAACTTTTGCTCTTGCACCATCAGTTTTTTCTTTTTTTCTCTTGATGGTGCTCCATTTTGAATGTCCTGACATTTCAAAGCCTCCAGAAACGTAATATCTGTATTTTTTAAAAACAACTAATGTATATTATCATAATACATTTATTTTGTCAACAATTTGATTAGTGAATATAAGTTGAAGTTTTGATTAAAAATACAAATATAACTTTGAAAGGATTTTTAGAGAAAATATGAAAAAAGTGTGGAAAGATTTACCATACTATGCTAAAATATCACTTAACTATGATTGGAGTGGTATGGTGAAATATAACATTAAAAACCAAGAAATAAGTTCCGGTGTTGGAATTTGTACTGTTAGTGCAGATGGCTTTAAAACTGCGTGTGCCTCTATTAGCTTTGCTATGCCCTTGTGTGAAAAGGCATCGCTTTATGCCCTTGTTCCTAATGTGCTTACACGTTCCTGTGCAAAGTATCCTGATGTTACAAGCGTGGAGAAAAAGCTTGCCCTTCTGTATGGAGCTGAAATTATTGTTGATATTGTAAAGTCAGGTGAAAACCAAGTTTTAAAAATTGAAATATCCTGTATTGATGATAGGTTTTCTATTGACGGAGAAAGTATAACCAACGAGTGCCTGAAGCTTTTGTTTGAGATGGTTTTTGAACCTCGTCTTGAAGGCGGCGTTTTCTGCCTTGATGACGTTGAAAGTGAAAAACGTCTTTTGGCAGAACGACTTGTTGCAGAAAATAGCGATAAAAGAACTTATGCTAAAAACCGTTGTAATGAAATAATGTTTGAAAACGAAGTGTCCGGGATTCATCGTTATGGTACTCTAGAGGATATCGAGAAAATTACACCTGAAGAGCTTTACGGGGCTTACAAAGAGGTTTTAGAAAATTCTAAAATTCTTTTATGTATCAGTGGTGGGAAGTTCAGTAATATTGAAACTCTTTTAAAGAAATATATTCCTGCTAAAGAAAGAAAAACAGAGCTCAATGACACTCTTTTTGTTGAAGAATGTGAAGATGTTAAGTATGTAAAAGAGCAGGAAGCAGTAAAGCAGGGGAAGCTTGTTATGGGCTTCAGACTTGGTATGAAGGGTGAAGATGATAGCTATGCTGCCCGACGTGTTATGGTTGATTTGTTTGGTGGAAGTCCTCATTCAAAACTATTTACCATAGTTCGTGAAAAAATGAGTCTTTGCTATTATTGTTCGGCTATGATGTTACGTCAAAAAGGTGTAATGTTTGTTCAAAGTGGAATTGAAAGCTATAACGAGGAGAAAGCAAAAACAGCTATACTACAACAGCTAGAGGATATTAAAGCAGGTAATTTTTCTGATGATGATATTTTGTCTTCGGTTAAAGCTCTCGAGGATGGCTTTAGAAGTGTTTCTGATTCTGCTGAATCTGTTGCTTCCTGGTTTACCTCACAGATCTGTTCGGATAAGTATTTGTATCCTGAAGATTTTATAGAAGAATTTAAAAAGGTAACTCGTGAGGATGTTATAGCAGCAGCTAAGGCAGTTACTCTTGATACCGTATTTATGCTTGAGGGAACAGTGGAAGGTGGTGCTGAAGAATGAGTGAAAATGTCGTAAAATATATTGAAAACGCTATACTGGGTGAAGGTTATTATAGTATAGATCATAAATCGGGCTTGAAAATATATGTCTATCCAAAGCCTGAATATACCTCAACCTATGCTGTTTTTGGCACAAAATATGGCTCTATAGATACTCGCTTTAAAAGAAGTGATAGGGAATCTTTTACAGAGATTCCGGCAGGTACTGCACATTTTCTTGAGCATAAGCTTTTTGAAAGTGAAGAATTGGACGCTTTTCAAAGATATGCTAAAACCGGTGCTTCTGCAAATGCATATACGAGCTTTGACAGAACCTGCTATTTGTTTACTTGCACAGGTCATTTCAAAGAGAATTTTGAAATTCTCCTTGATTTTGTAAGACACCCCTATTTTACAGAGGAAACTGTACGAAAAGAGCAGGGGATTATAGGCCAGGAGATTGATATGTACAAGGATTCTCCCGAGTGGGAATGTCTGTTTAATCTGCTTGCTTGTTTATATCACAAGCATCCTGTTAAAATTGATATTGCCGGTACAAAGGAATCAATTGCAGAAATAACAGCTGAAATGTTATTCTCCTGCTATGAAACCTTCTACAATCTTTCAAATATGGCACTTGCAGTTGCCGGGCAAACTACTGTTGAAGAAGTTTTAGAAATTGCAGACAGACTTCTCGAAAGTGATGAATATGTTACTGTAGAACGAGCTTTTGAAAAAGAAGATGACAGTATTATTAAAAATTATGTTGAAAAAGAGCTCCCTGTCGGAACACCTGTTTTCACATTTGGTTACAAAGAGAATTTCTTTGATGAAAGCTGTACCTTGGAGGAAGAAGTTGCAATGTCTTTGTTGCTTGATGTAGTAGCAGGACAAATGTCACCTCTTTACAAAGAGCTTCTTGATGAAGGGCTTGTAAACGGAACATTTGGTACTGAGTTTTTTAATGGTCATAATTATGCAGCAACTCTTTTTTCGGGTGAGTCTGTAGACCCAAAAGAGGTTGCAAGAAAAATCAACGCTTGCATTATGAATTTAAAGGAACAGGGGATAACGGAGGAGCAGTTTGAAACAGTACGTAAAAAACAGTATGGTAAAACTGTAAGAGCATTTACTGATATTGATACTGTTGCTAACGGGCTTGTAGTTTCCCATTTTGAAAACGAAGAGCTTTTCTCGGAATTTGAGGTTATAAAAAATCTTAAACTCGACTTTGTAAACGAATTGCTGACAAAATGCTTTGATGAAAACAAGGCTGCTCTTTCAGTGGTTAAGAATTGATTTTATTAACGGAGAAATCCGTTATACATAGGAGTGATAAAAATGGAATGGTTTGCAGATTATGCACGAGTTACATTTGGTGGTATCGATAAAACATTTGATGTTTCATCAGTCTTTTGTGAATTTACTGTTGGTGAACAGCTTTTTCAGATTAATTGGTACGGTGTTATAATAGCTTTTGGATTTATTCTTGCAGCACTTTTCGGTGGCAGAATTGCTTATACCTGGCGAATGAGTCTGACCAAAATGGTGGATGTTCTTATTTATGGTACCTTTGGTGGTATAATTGGTGCAAGAGCCTATTATGTTATTTTTGAATGGAGCTACTACAGTCAGCATCCTGCAGAGATTTTTCAGATCTGGAATGGTGGGCTTGCGATATATGGTGGCATAATCGGTGGTATTCTGGCTGCCTTTATTACTTGTAAAATTGAAAAACTGAATTTCCTTAACCTTCTTGATCTTGTTGGTATGAGCCTTCTTATAGGTCAGGGTATTGGCAGATGGGGAAACTATGCAAATCAGGAAGCTTTTGGTACATTCACAAACGGGAACTTTGGTATGATGAGTAAAAAGGTTGTGGCATACATAACCTCTCATCCGGATAAATTCGGTTTAGAGGGTGTATCTGATGTAAGCGCATACATTGAAGATAATAATCTGTTTGTTCATCCTACCTTTTTCTATGAATTTGTTTGGTGTATGCTGGGCTTTTTGTTGCTTTATTTAACTCTTAAAAAATTCAGAAAATTCAGTGGACAGCTTTTCCTCTCTTACGGCATTTGGTATGGTTTAGGAAGAACTTTCATAGAGGGTCTCAGAACAGACAGTCTATATATCGGTGATACAGGAATAAGAGTGTCACAGCTCCTTTCTGTTTGTATCGTTATGGTTTGTTCTGTAATTCTTGTTGCTATGCTTATAAAGGTGAAAAAGCATCCCGTTAAAATTGAGGGTATAGACTATTTCCCTGCTGATGCACAGAAGTCCTTCAAAGAGATAAAGGAACAGAAAGCTAAAAGCCGGAATAATGTGAAAATTACTGACAAAAACGACACTGAAGAGGAGAAAGAAAATGGCTGAAATTATAAGTGGTAAGGTTGTTTCTGCGGCTAAAAGGTCTGAGCTGAAAGAACGTGTGAAAGCTTTGAATGAAAAAGCTATAAGTGTAGGACTGGCTGTTATTATAGTAGGTAATAACAGCGCTTCTCGTGTTTATGTTAATAACAAGAAAAAAGGTTGCCAGGAGATTGGTGTAACCTCATTTGAATATGCTTTACCCGAAGAAACAACGCAGGATGAACTTCTTTCTCTTATAAAAAAATTAAACGAGGATGTCAGGGTGGATGGTATACTTTGTCAACTTCCTCTTCCAAAACATATTGACGAAAAGGTTATTCTTAATTCGATTTCTCCTGCGAAAGATGTAGATGCTTTTCATCCTGTAAATGTAGGGCACATTATGATAGGTGATTTTACATTTTTACCTTGCACACCTGCCGGAATTATGGAAATGCTTAAATTTTACAACATTTCAGTAAGTGGTAAAAAGTGTGTAGTTATTGGCAGAAGCAATATTGTTGGTAAGCCTATGGCAATGCTGCTTCTTAAAGAAAACGGAACAGTTGAGATATGCCATTCAAGAACAGAAAATCTTAAAGAGGAAACACTTTCTGCTGATATTCTTGTTGCAGCAGTAGGCATTGCCGGCTTTGTAACAGCAGATATGGTTAAAGACGGTGCTGTTGTTATAGATGTTGGTATGAACAGAAACGAAGAGGGTAAGCTTTGTGGCGATGTTTGCTATGAAGAGGTGGAGAAAAAAGCCTCTTATATTACTCCTGTTCCCGGTGGTGTAGGTCCTATGACCATTACAATGCTTCTTGAAAATACCGTCAGGTCAGCAGAAGCTAAAATCTAAAAATAATACGGTTTAGCAAAAATAATACTAAAATATACAAAAATTACATTTTCTGTACCTTGTTAATTGCTTGACAATAAAAAAAGGGTATGTTTTAATTAAATCAAGATAAAATCTGAATGCTTGAATAGTGTTCGTTTCGGAGGAAAAAATAATGAAAATGAAGCTTTCATTCCGTTGGTATGGTGCAACAGATCCTGTTTCACTCCAATATATTTCTCAAATTCCGGGTATGCGTTCAATTGTTTCTGCTGTTTATGATGTTAAGCCCGGTGAGGTATGGCCCGAAGAATCACTTAAAGAAATGAAAGAGGCTTGTGACAAGCACGGTCTTGTCTTTGATGTTGTTGAGTCAATTCCTGTTCACGAAGACATTAAATTAGGCAGAAATAATGTCGAACAGCTTCTTGATGTGTATTGTGAAAATATCAGAAGATGTGCAAAATACGGGGTTAAATGCGTTACTTATAACTTTATGCCTGTTTTTGACTGGACTCGTACCCAGCTGGACAAGGAAGCTCAAGATGGTTCTACAAGTCTTGTTATGTATTGGGAACAGATGAAAGGTCTCGATCCTCTTAAAGATGACATTCACCTTCCCGGATGGGATTCAAGCTACTCTCAGGAGGAGGTTCGTGAGCTTATTACAGCCTATGGCGAAATTGGCGAAGAAGGCTTGTGGGCAAATCTTGAGAAATTTCTCAAAAAAGTTATTCCTGTTGCAGAGGAATGTGGTGTCAGAATGGCAATTCACCCCGATGACCCGCCATATCCTATTTTCGGACTTCCAAGAATCATTACTTGCGAAAAGAACCTTGATAGAATGTTAAGTATTGTTGACAGTCCTGCAAACAGTCTTTGCCTTTGTACAGGTAGCCTTGGCTGTGCAGAAAGCAACGATATTCCTGCAATGGTTGAAAAATATGCTAAGGCAGACAGAATTGCATTTATGCATATAAGAAATGTCAAAATTATGGAGGATGGCTCCTTTGAAGAAAGAGCTCACCTTTCTGATTGCGGTTCTCTTGATATGTATATAATTGTTAAAGCACTTACTGATAATGGCTTTGATGGCTATGTTCGTCCTGACCACGGAAGAATGATATGGGGCGAAACAGGTAAACCCGGTTATGGTTTGTTTGACAGAGCACTGGGTGCAGCCTATATAAATGGTCTTTTTGAAGCTTGTGAAAAGGAGTCAAAATAAAATGAATGAAATGAATACAAAAATTTCCGGCATTGGTGTTGTACCGGTTATTAAACTTAATAACCCCGAAAGAGATGCTGCTCCTCTTGCTAAGGCTCTTTGTGAAGGTGGCGTTCCTGTGGCAGAGGTTACATTCCGTGCTGCCGGTGCAGACACTGCTATTCGTCTTATGAAAGAGGCTTGTCCTGGTATGCTTGTTGGTGCAGGCACGGTTCTTACAACAGAGCACGTGGATAAAGCTATTGCTGCAGGTGCAGAGTTTATTGTTACACCCGGTTTTGATCCTGAAATAGTTAAATATTGCGTAGAAAAGGATATGCCTATTTACCCCGGTTGTACAACACCCACAGATTACCACGCAGCTCTTAAATTTGGTTTAGAAGTTCTCAAGTTCTTCCCTGCAGAGCAGTCTGGTGGTTTAGCAAAAATCAAGGCAATGAGTGCACCATTCCCTATGTTTAAGGTTATGCCTACAGGTGGTATCGGTCTTAGTAACCTTAAAGATTATATTTCTTGTCCTGTGATTGCTGCTTGTGGTGGCTCTTATATGGTTACTGCTGATCTTATTGACAACCAGAAGTGGGACGAAATTACAGAGCTTTGCAAAAAGAGTGTTGAAATTGTTAAGGAGGCAAGAAAATAATGGCAAAAATTGTTACATTCGGTGAAATAATGCTCCGTCTTGCTCCGGAAGGATATTACAGATTCTTCCAGAATGACAAAATGCAGGCAACCTTTGGTGGTGGCGAGGCGAATGTTTCTGTTTCCCTTGCAAACTATGGTATGGACAGTGTTTTTGTTACAAAGCTTCCCGAGCACGCTATCGGTCAGGCTGCTATTGACTCCCTTCGTTACTTTGGTGTTGATACCTCTAAAGTTGTAAGAGGTGGTGAAAGAGTTGGTATATACTACCTTGAGAAAGGTGCTTCTCAGCGCGGCTCTGTGTGTATCTATGACCGTAAATATTCTTCTATCCAGCAGGCAAGTGTCTCTGATTTTGATTGGGATGATATTTTTGATGGCGTAGATTGGTTCCATTTTACAGGTATCACACCGGCTCTTGGTGAGAATCTTGTTGATATCTGTCGAGAGGCTTGTAAAGCTGCAAAGGCAAAGGGTGTAAAAATTTCTTGTGACCTTAATTACCGAGGCAAGCTCTGGACAAGAGAAGAAGCAAGAAAAGCAATGACTGATCTTTGCCAGTATGTAGATGTTTGTATTTCAAACGAAGAAGATGCTAAGGATGTTTTCGGAATCGAAGCAGAGGATACCGATATTTATGGTGGTAAGCTTAATCACGATGGTTATAAATCTGTTGCGAAGCAGCTTGCAGATAAATTCGGTTTTGAAAAGGTTGCTATAACTTTAAGAACATCCATTTCAGCAAGCGATAACGATTGGGCAGGTATGCTCTATGATGGTGAAAACTACTGCTTCTCAAAATCTTATCACCTTCACATTGTTGACCGTGTAGGTGGTGGCGATTCCTTCGGTGGTGGACTTATCTATTCTCTTCTTAGTGGAAAATCAACACAGGAGGCTATTGAATTTGCAGTAGCAGCTTCAGCTCTTAAACATTCAGTTGAGGGTGACTTTAACCGTGTTGGTGTCAAAGAGGTTGAAAAACTCGCAGGTGGCGACGGTTCAGGTAGAGTTCAAAGATAATTTCCGAGAAAATAAATAGCATTTTACACATAAATAAGTGTTAAAATTTGTTAACAATTAAAGATTTAAAACCCCTTTGGTTCAGGTTAGTTTGCTTGACAACCAAAGGGGTTTATTGTATAATTTATCTATCTGTAATGTTTACGGTAATTTAAATGAAGGGACGTTGTTTTATGACAGCATTTAAAAAACCCCTGTGCGGTATTTTGGCATTTATTCTGGTATTTGTCTTTGTTGCCGCCACACCAATATCTGTTTTTGCAGAAGATGAAGAAGTTACAATTTCTGCAAAAGAGATTGAACTCAACAAAGAAACAGAAGATGGCTATGAATTTATTAAAGTTGATGCCGGCTCTGCAGTTGAGCTTATTAAGTACGTAGGTGATGACACGGAAGTTAAGCTTCCTACAAAGTTGGCCGGCTTGAGCGTTATTGCAGTTGGTGAAGGTTGCTTTGAAGGTAACTCAACTATCGTCAGCGTTAAATTTAATAGTGAAATTGTTACTGTTAAAGACAGAGCTTTCAAGGATTGTACAGCGCTTAAAGAGGTTACAAAAACAGAATCTCTTACAAGTCTTGGCGCATCTGCATTTGAAGGCTGTACAGCTCTTGAGGAAATTGAGTACCCCGAAGCAGTAACTGCAGTTCCTGAAAAATGCTTTGCCGGTTGTACAGCTCTTAAAGAGATTAAAGAGCATAAGAACCTTAAAAATGTTGCAGCTGACGCTTTCCAGGGAAGTGCTTGGGAAAACGCACAGCCCGATGGAGCTCTTAGCTTTGGTAGAGTTACTTACGGTGTTAAGGGTCAGGTTAAAAATATAGAAATCCCCAAGGGTGTATCTCTTATTGAAGATTATGTTTTCCTTGGTTGTGATTATATTGAAACTGTAACATTAGGTCCTGACGTTGAAGAAATCGGTCTTTACGCTTTCCAGAATTGTACTAATCTTAAAGAATTCAATTTTGACGATGCTATAGGCGTTCTTGACGCAGGTGCTTTCAAGGGATGTTCTTCTCTCAAGGTTGCAGATTTCTCTGAATCAACACTTGCTACAATCGGTTATGAAACATTTGCCGGTTGTACAGCTCTTGAAGAAATCAAAATTCCTGAAACTCTTTCCCATATTGGTGACTTTGCTTTTGCTGATACAAAATTCAAAGAAATCGAATTTGGCAAAAACATCGCAGAGATTGGAGCTAATTCATTTGTTGGTAACACAGCACTTGAAACAATTAATGTAGTAAGCAACAACAAAGAGTACTCTTCTGTAGATGGTGTACTTTATAACAAAAAAGGCAGTGCTCTTGTTACATTCCCCGCAGGTAAAACAGGCGAGTTCCAGCTTCCTCAGGGCGTTGAAGAAATCAGACCTTATGCCTTCAAGAATGCTAAAATATCTGCAGTTGTTCTTGCAGAAGAGCCTGCACTCAGATATATTGGCGTAAACGCATTTGAAAATTCTCTTGTTAAAGAGATTGAAATCGCTGCTAATGTTGAAAAGATCAGCAGCAATGCATTTAGAAATGCTAAGAAGCTTAGCAAAGTAACCTTCAACGAAGGTCTTACATACATAGCTGCCTCAGCTTTTGAAGGTTGTGTGGCTCTTAAAGAAGTCCAGCTTCCTGCAACTCTCCACGATATAGCAAACGCTGCGTTTAGAAATGCAGGTCTCAAGAGTGTTAACCTTGGTGACGGTGTTGCAAAAATCGGAACAGAAGCTTTTGCAGGTAACAAAAAGCTTACTGACCTTTATATTGGTAAAAATGTGGAGAAGTTAGGCAATAAGGCTTTTGCAGATTGTGGCAAGCTTGTTGCAGTTAATCTTCCTGCTTCCCTCAAGGTTTTCAATGGTAATGCATTTGTTGGTTGTGATTCACTTGTGAAAATCACAGTTGATGACGCAAGCAAAAATTATAAGTCTGTAGGCTCTGCAATCTATACTGCAGATGGTAAGACTCTTGTTCTTGCAGGTAATAAAAACACAACATCACTTATTGTTGCAGAAGGTACCGAAGTAATCAAGGCAAATGCTTTTGAGCTTGCTAAGAATGTTGCTGAAATTAGTCTTCCTGCAACACTTACAGAAATTCAGGCTAATGCGCTTGACAATACAGCTTGGTTCAAAAATGCAAGTGGTTTGGTTTATGCAGGCAAAATCCTTTATAAAGTAAAAGGTGCTATCCCCGGCGTTGTGGTAGAAGAGGGTACAGTTGCTATAGCTGATAATGCAGTAAATAACCCTGCTGTTACAACAGTTGTTCTTCCCAAAACTCTGGTTAAAATTGGTGACAATGCTTTTGCAGGTTCTTCTGTTGCTGCCGTAGCAATTCCCGAAAGTGTAAAATATATAGGTGTTGGTGCATTTAAGGATGTAAAAACACTTAAAACCTTGACAATAGCAAATGGTGTTGAAGCAATCGGTGCAGGTGCATTTGAAGGTTGCGCAACATTAAAAGCTGTAGCGATTCCCGAAAGCGTTAAGCTTATTCCTGCTGATGCTTTTGCCGGTTGTGCTAAACTTGCTAAGGTTGAAATTGCAGGTGCAGAAAAAATAGGTAAATACGCTTTCAGTGGTTGTAAAAATCTTAAAACAATTACACTTCCCGCAACTCTTACAGAGCTTGATCCCGTAAGCTTTGATGGTTGTGCAGGTCTTCAGTCAATTGACGTTGCAGAAGGCAACGCTCTCTATAAATCACTTGATGGTGTTGTTCTTGTTGCTAATGAAGAAAAAGCAGAAGACGGTTCTCTTGTATTTGAAACCATTGCTCTTTATCCTGCAGGTAAAAAAGGCGAATACAGTGTTCCTGAAACAGTTAAGAATATCGCAGACAAAGCTTTCTATAATTGTGATGCTCTTACAGGTATTGTTTTTGCTGAAGGCTTCAATAACATTGGTGAAGAAGCATTCTTCGATTGCGATAGCATCAGAACAGTTACAATGCCGGAGAGCGCAAGAGATATTGGTAGCTATGCTTTCGCATCCTGTGATGAGCTTCGTGAGTTTGTTGTATACAGTAACCTTACTGACTATGCAGACAATGCTTTCGATGGCTGCTACTACATCAACTATGATGCAGTTACAATCAAGGTTGAAGATAGCTCTTTCTCTCTTCTTATTATCATCGCAGCAGTGTTTGTTGTAATTGGTGTTGTTTGGTATCTTGTATATCAGAAAAAACAGAAGAAGCTTGAAAAAGAAATTCAAGAAAAAATCGCAAAAAGAGAAGCTTTAGAAGCTGCTAAAGCTGAATAAAAAACAATGGTGCAACCTTGGAATACAGGGTTGCACTTTTTATTGACTTTTTCTTCTAAACGTGTAGAATATTCATAGGTGATGAAAATGACGGTTTGTATGCGACTATTACGATTCGTACAGTTGAAAATAAAGAAAAAGGAAATAAAGAATTTATCACCATTTCCTTTGGTTCAACGGATTTGGAATATGGACTTACATTAGCACAGCCCGATCAGAACAATGACATAACAATAGAGCAAATTACCAAAATTCTTAATTCTGTGAATGTTTATTAGTATATATTGACTATAAAATTTTTATGTGGTAGAATATATCTGTGCTAATATGGTAGAAGCATCTATCAGCTTGAAAGGAGTATTATTATGAAAATGGCAAAAAGAGTGCTTTCGGTTGCAATTGTTCTTGTTACCCTTGTTTCTTTTATGGGGATTGCTGCCGAGGCTGCAAGTGTTTCATTAAGCAAGTTGAATTTAGGTTATATGGCACCTACAAACGCTAAAGGAACAAAAACTATAGAAACTGTTAAGCTTTACGGTGACTATGACTACATTAATTTTTATATTGAGTCAAAGAAAAACGACAGCTACTTTTTCTATGAAATTTATTCCGATAAAGAGTGCACAAAGGTTGTAGAAGGTGATTTTGTTCTTTGTGATAAAGGTACTTACACATTCACACCTAAGATTAAATTAAAAGGTACATATAAAACCAAAACATATTATATGGTTACCTACGGTGCAAAAATTTATTCAGATGGCAGCGCAAAGATTGATAAGAATTCTATGTGCGGTTTCACAATCAAGGTTGACAGAAGTCCTGATTTTGATGAAAAAATTGTAGTTCTTAAAGAAACTAAGAATACCACAAAAGGTGCTTACATTAAATGGAGCAAGCTTAGTGGTGCAAGCAAATATTATATCTATCGCAGAAGCATTACAGGTACAAAATGGACTAAGGTAGGTACTGTAAGCAGTAAGAAGGACAGCTTTACAGATACATCTGTAAAGAATAAAAACGGTAACTATATTTATACAGTTAAAGCAATAAATAAGAAGGGTACAGCATCCAGATATCTTTATTCAGGTCTTACTTGCCTTTTTGCTAAAACTCCCACAATGAAATCCATTACTGTTACATATAACAATGCAATTGAAATTAAATGGAACAGTACCTCTAGCAAAGCAAAATACAATATTATGCGCAAAGAGGGCGACGGAAGCTGGAAAACTATTAAGAAGAATTATTCCGGTACCTCATATAAGGACACAACTGCAAAGAACGGTAAGAAATATACATATTCTGTAAAAGCAGTTATTTCCACAAGCTACGGCAAAGCAACAAGCTCCTACTACTCAAATGCTGGTAAGGCTGTAACATACCTTAAAGCACCAACCCTTAACGAGCCTTTGGCAGTTGAGAATGGTATTAATGTAAGCTGGAATGCAGTAAGTGGTGCAAAGGGCTACACAATTCTCAGAAAGAACAGCGATGGTTCAACAGGTTGGGCTTCCGTTGGCAAAGTGGGTGCAGATGTAACAAACTTTGTTGATGTGTCAGCAGACATTGAAACAGGTTACATTTACAGTGTTCGTTCAGAGGCTTCTAAAAATAAAGGTAGCTACAACAGAACAGGTATTGAATATAGCTATGTTGCTCCTGTAGTTCCCGATACAACAGAGCCTGATACTACAACCCCTGATGTAACAGAACCCGATGTAACTAATCCCGAAGCTACAGAACCTACAACAGAGCCTGTAACAGTTCCTTCAACTGAACCCGAGACAACAGAGCCTGTAACAAATCAAGCAGCTTAAACAAATATACGCCCCACAGCTTAAATGCTGTGGGGCGTAAACTTTGTATCGTTATTAATCAGACACCGGAATATGCTGAGAAACCACCGTCAACAGGGATAATTACGCCTGTTACGAATTTAGAATAGGTTTCATCACTCAGGAAAAGAAGGGTACCTGTAAGGTCTTCGGGAACACCAAATCTGCCAAGAGGGGTGTGACCGAGGATTTTTTCACTTCTGGGAGTGAGTGAGCCATCTTCGTTATAAAGAAGAGCCTTGTTCTGGTTTGTAGAGAAGAAGCCGGGTGCAATAGCATTAACACGAAGACCCACTTCAGAGAAATGAACAGCCATAAACTGTGTGAAGTTTGAAATAGCTGCTTTTGCTGCAGAATATGCAGGGATTTTTGTGAGGGGTTTATATGAGTTCATTGAAGAAATGTTGATTATTGTTGCGTTTTCCTTGCCAACCATATCCTTTGCAAAAACCTGAGTTGTAAGAAGTGTGCCAAGGAAGTTGAGGTTGAAAACAAATTCAATGCCCTTGGGGTCAAGGTCAAAGAATGTTTTTACATCCTCTGCTTTTTCGGTTAAATCACAAAGCTGGAATTTCTCTTTTGTGGTGTTACCATTGGGGTGGTTGCCGCCTGCACCGTTAATAAGAATATCGCAAGTGCCGATTTTTTCATTAATGATGCTTCTGGCATTTTCAAGACTCTCTTTATCAAGCACGTTACAAGCAACACCTATTGCTTCGTAGCCTTCTGCTTTTATTTCTTCTGCTACTGAAATTGCAGATTCTTCCCTTAAATCAAGAACTGCAACCTTAACACCCTGTCTTGCAAGGTCTTTTGCGAAGCCACCGCAGAGAACACCGCCACCACCTGTAACAACGGCAACTCTGCCCTTTAAATTTTCGTGATTGAACATAGTTTTTTTCGCTCCTTAGTTATTAATATTTTCTTATAGTTATATTATTTAAATTTGCTTTCTCCAGACAAACATCAAGTGCATCTGCAGCTGCATCAAATGCTGCACGATTGGTGGGGTAGGTGTAGTCGTCTTTAAGCTGGTCAGCCGTACCGCCTTCACCCTCTAAATCTTTAAGACCCTCAAACACTTTAAGATGTGGTTCCAACGTAAGGAAATGCTCACCGTCTTTTTCTTTAGAGAATCTTGTAAGAAGCTCTACAATGTTACCGTCGCCAAGTCCTGCAGGGCGAACCTTACCACCATCATAAAGACAGTCCTTTACGTGGAAATAATCGATGTAATCCTTTAAAAGCTCATAAGCAGGGAGAATGTCAACTCCACATTGGATGAAGTTAGATGGGTCAAAAATACCTTTGATTTTTCCCTCAAATGTTTTGTATATTTCAAGGCAACGGGTTTCAATGTCACCGTAAATATCTTTTTCGTTTTCGTGACAACACCAAATACCATTCTCAAGGGAGTAGGTGCACATTTTATCAAGTCTTTCAAATACCTCGTCGTGGTATTCTTCAAGGCTCTGGCCTTTTGTAAAGAAAAAGCTGAACATTCTGATTCTTTTAGTTCCGAGTATGTTTGCCACCTCAACACAGTTTTTAAAATCCTCAAAATGAGGTGCGAAATCGTCGGTTATTTCAATTTTACCATAATGAGAACCGATGGCGGAAACGCCAATACCATTATCATCAAGGATTTTCTTGAGTTCTTTTGCTTGCTCAACTGTATAAAGCGAAATGTTTCCCTCGTCAAGTCCTCTGGGTTCAATATGGGTCATTCCGTGAGCCTTCAAGGCAGCAATTTGTTCTTTTATTCCACCACCTGCTTCGTCAGCGAATGCAGAAAGATAAAATGTTACAGCCATTTTTATATCTCCTTTTAATTGTTTGTTAAATATAGTCTTTTATGATAAAAAGATTTCTTTGTTTTTTAAAATGTATTTTGCAGCAAGTCTGAGTAATTCGTCAGAATCGTAAATATTCGAAAATTCTTCATCAACCTTGTCTATAACAGAATAATCAACAGAGACCTCGCTGTCAGCGTCATACATAGGTAAAAGTGTGGCATAAGCGTCTATATATTTTCCTGTGCCGATGGCATTTAATGCATCGGGTACAATTGAAAAAAGTGGTTCACCGTTGTTCTTAAAGAATGTGGAAAGGCTCTTTTTTACATCTTCATCAAAGTATTCCAGGGCATAAATATGCTTTTTTTCGCTAGGTAAAGCATTAAAGCTTTCGGTCATATCTGTTGCCTTTTCAAGGGCAACCTGAATATTCATAGCAACTCCGTGTAAAAGCTCAGTTTCTTCGGTAGAGGAGAGTTTTTCTTCTGTTAAAACAGTGAATTTTTCTCTTAATTCGTAATCTCTTTTCCAGATTGCAGCCTCTTTTTTTAGTCTTTCTCGACGTTCCTGACCGGATTTAATAGCTTTTATCCAAAGGATAATTGCAACAATAATTGCAACTAAAAGTATTACCCAGTAATACCATTGAACACCAAAAAGCATTTAATCACTCTTTCTGTAAGGATTTATATATATCACTCTTTTTTATACCTGTTTGCTTGGCAATTTCCTTGGCAGCTTCGTTTTTTGAAAGTCCATCACTGATAAGCTTTTCAGCCATTTCAATTGCTGTTTCGATTGTGATTTCTTTTTCTTCTTCGTCAGGCTTGCCTTCCACTATAAGAACATACTCACCCTTGGCGCTGCCATCCTTATATTTTTCTGCTGCTTCAAAAAGCGTAGTCCGTTCCACATTTTCGTGGATTTTCGTTATTTCCTTTACAAGGGCAATGTTTCTGTCACCCCAGCATTTTGCCATATCGGAAAGTGTAGCAGCAAGCTTGTGAGGAGCTTCATAAAAAATCATTGTGCGTTTTTCGTTAACAAGTTCTTCAAGATGCTTTTTTCTGTTTTGTTTTGAAACAGTCAGAAAACCTTCGAATGTGAATCTTCCGGAGGGCATACCTGAAATAGCGAGCGCAGTAACAAAAGCACAAGGACCGGGAACAGCACAAACCTGTATTCCGTTTTCGTGGCAAAGTCTTGTTAAATCTTCACCGGGGTCAGAAATTATGGGCATACCTGCATCAGAAACAAGGGCACAGTTTTCACCATTCAGAAGTCGCTCTATGATAACACCACCACGTTGAGCTCGATTGTGCTCATAGTAGCTTACCATAGGCTTTTTAATACCAAAATGGTTGAGTAGCTTTATTGTTACTCGTGTGTCCTCGGCAGCGATAAAATCACATTCTGAAAGCACCTGTACTGCACGTGGAGAAAAATCGCCTAAATTACCGATAGGTGTTCCTACAACATAAAGTATTCCTGCCATTATAAAACATTACCTTCTGCATCAAATAACGGAAGTTTTTCAAGATAAATAATATCTTTTCTGTCAGCAGCTTCGCCTTCTGCAAGAACTGCAAGAGCACCTGCATAGTCAACCTCAGCCATTTCGATGAGCTTTTCAACAGCTTTTAAGGATTCGCCTGTTGAAATAACATCATCAACAATAATAACCTTTTTACCTTTCATCTGCTCTGCTTCAGCAGTATCAAGGTAAAGATGCTGTTCACCCTCTGTTGTAATGGAATTAACAACAACATCAAAAACACCGGTCATATAAAGCTTTGGTTTCTTTCTTGCAACAAAGTATTTTTTACCACTCTGGCGTGACATTTCGTGAGCCAGGGGGATACCCTTTGCTTCTGCTGTAATTATGTAGTCAAAATCAGGTGCTTTTTTGAGAAGTGCATCTGCACAAGCAACTGTAAGCTCTGCATCACCAAACATAACAAAAGCACCAATCTGGAGCTTTTCATTAAGGGGGCAGAGAGGGAGGTTTCTGTCAAGACCTGCAATTTTCATTGAATGATACATTTGTATCTCTCCTTTAAGGTGCAAAATTACACCATTTTTATACATCTTAATTATATTTCTGCAAGAATAAAAAGTCAAGACGAAACAATGTTGAAAATATTCCAATATTATTGTATAATAGTTCTATATTTGTTTTAAAAGGTGATTTTATGCATATACCGGCTTGTGAAACCAAAAATATGGAAATAATCTCTTTTGAAGAGGCTCTTTTGAAAGAGGCAGACGGCTCTTTTGAGTATGATAGAGATAAATGGCTTTATGTTCCCAATGCTTATACTGAGTACCGTTATATATTAGGTACAAAAGGGGAAAATCCTTTGATTTGTATAGGAATCAATCCCTCTACAGCGAAGCCTGATGACCTGGATAATACTCTTAAATCTGTTGAGCGTACAGCAGCCTTCAATGGCTTCGACAGCTTTATTATGTTTAATGTTTATGCACAAAGGGCTACCAATCCGAAAGATATGGATGGAGAGTTTAATTCCTTTTTACATAATGAAAATATGAATGCTTTTAGATATATTCTTTCTTCCTATGCTGAGGACAAAACACCTGCTGTATGGGCAGCCTGGGGAACTATTATTGAGAAAAGACCTTACCTTATCCCCTGTGTAAAGGATATGATTAAAATTGGTAATGAATTCGGTGCCAAATGGTACACTGTGGGCAAACGTTCCGTTAAAGGGCATCCGCACCACCCCTTGTATTTAAAAAACAACAGTCCTGTTGAGGCTTTTGATATTGAAAGTTATATTTTAAAGCTTCAAAATATGTAGTATAATTCAAAATCATGTTGACATTTTATGACCTACTATGCTATAATTCCAAGGTATATTTTAAAGACAGTGAAGAGAATAAGTAGCACTTTTTAGCGAAAAAAAGAGAGTTGCCGGTTGGTGAGAGGCACGTGAGCGGATTGTGTGAATACATCTCGGAGTTTCGCACCGAAATTTAAGTAGGCTGCGACGGGTACGCCCGTTAAAGCGATTGAGTATTATTACTCTTTAAGGCGGATTGTGTGAGCAATTTGCGAAAAAAGGTGGTAACACGGTCAGGTTATACTGCTCGTCCTTTAGCTTAGGTTGAAGGGCGATTTTTATTTTATAGAAAAGGATTGAATAATTTGCCTATTACAGATTTTCTTGTGATTAACGCAAACAATTACAAAAATGAGGTTGCACTGGTTGAGATTAATCCTGAAATGCAGGGAAAAAGCCGCCAAACTTGGCGTGAATATTCACTTATTGAAACCAATCCCTTTAATGTTGGGAGAAGTGAGCTTACCTGGGGCGAGTTTGATAAAAGAGCCAATCGCTTTGCAAACTTGCTTCTTTCAAGAGGTATCAAAAAAGGGGATAGAGTTGCAATTCTTCTTATGAACGGAATCGAGTGGCTTCCCATTTATTTCGGTATTCTTAAAACAGGTGCTTTGGCTGTTCCTCTTAACTACCGTTATACTGCTGAAGAAATTAAGTATTGTTTAAAGCTTTCTGATAGTGATGTTCTTGTTTTCGGACCGGAGTTTACAGGACGTGTTGAGGAAATTGCTCATAGAATCCCCGATGTTAAATATACTTTCTATGTTGGTGAGGATTGTCCCACATTTGCAGAAAGCTATGATAGATTAGTAACATATTGCTCATCTCACGCTCCCGGAATTGAAATTTCCGACGAGGATGAAGCAGCTGTTTACTTTTCATCAGGTACAACAGGCTTTCCTAAAGCAATTCTCCACGCTCATAAGAGTCTTGTTCACGCAGCTTTAACCGAGCAGAATCACCATTCCCAGAGCAGAGACGATGTTTTCCTTTGTATTCCACCCCTTTATCATACAGGCGCAAAAATGCACTGGTTCGGTTCTCTTGTGGCAGGTAGCAAGGCCGTTCTTCTTAAAGGTACAAAGCCTGATCTGATTCTTAAAACTGCAAGTGAAGAGGGTTGCACTATTGTGTGGCTTCTTGTTCCGTGGGCGCAGGATATTCTTGATGCCATTGATAGTGGCGACGTAGATTTGGATGAATATACACTTTCCCAATGGAGATTGATGCACATTGGTGCTCAGCCCGTTCCACCAAGCCTTATTAAACGTTGGCTTAATATTTTCCCACACCATCAGTATGATACAAACTATGGTCTCAGTGAATCCATAGGACCCGGTTGTGTGCATCTTGGTGTTGATAATGTTCACAAGGTTGGTGCAATCGGTAAAGCAGGCTACGGATGGGAAGTAAAAATTGTTGACGAAAACAAAAATACAGTACCTCGTGGAGAGGTTGGTGAGCTTGCGGTTAAAGGTCCCGGCGTAATGCTTTGCTATTACAAGGATGAAAAAGCAACCAATGAAGTTCTCAGCGATGGTTGGCTTTATACAGGTGATATGGCACAAGAGGATGAAGATGGCTTTATTTTCCTTGTTGACCGTAAGAAGGACGTTATCATTTCCGGTGGTGAAAACCTTTACCCCGTACAGATTGAGGATTTCCTTAGGAAGCACGATAAAATTAAGGATGTTGCAGTTATTGGTTTACCCGATGCCCGTCTTGGTGAAATTGCTGCAGCTATTATTGAAGCTAAAGAGGGCGAAAATCTTACAGAAGACGATATTAACGATTTCTGCTATGACTTGCCCAGATACAAACGTCCCAGAAAGCTTATTTTCGCAAAGGTTCCCCGTAACCCCACAGGTAAGATTGAGAAGCCAAAGCTTCGTGAGATGTATTGTGGTGAAAGTCTTGTTGCTTCACAGAATGAAATAAACAAATAATCATAAGAGGTATATATAAATGAAAAAATTACTTTTAGGTAATGAAGCAGTTGCACGTGGTCTTTATGAGGCAGGCTGCAGAGTTGCTTCAAGCTACCCCGGTACACCCAGTACAGAGGTTACAGAGTGTATTTCTACATACGACGAAATAACAAGTGAATGGGCTCCTAATGAAAAGGTGGCAATGGAGGTTGCTTTTGGTGCAGCAGTTGCAGGTGCACGTTCCTTCTGTGCAATGAAGCACGTTGGTCTTAATGTTGCAGCAGACCCTCTTTTCACATCTTCTTATACAGGTGTTAATGCAGGTCTTGTAGTAGTTGTTGCTGATGACCCCGGTATGCATTCCTCTCAGAACGAGCAGGACAGCCGTCATTATGCTCAGGCTTCAAAAATTATGATGCTTGAACCCTCTGATTCCGATGAATGTCTTAAATATTCAAAAATGGCATTTGAGCTTTCAGAGAAATTTGATACACCTGTTATTCTCCGTCTTACCACAAGAGTTTCCCATTCAAGAAGTCTTGCAGAGGTAGGGGAGCGAGTTGATAATGGTCTCAAGGCTTACGAAAAGAATCCTCAGAAATATGTTATGGTGCCTGCAAATGCAAAGGTAAAGCACGTTGTTGTTGAAAAGAGAATTTTTGACCAGATTGAATATTGCGAAACAGAAGCTGTTACAAAGGGCTTGAACACAGTTGAATATAACGATAAGAAAATCGGTGTTATTTCAGCAGGTATTTGCTATGAATATGCTAAAGAAGCTCTTGGCGATAAAGCATCATACCTTAAATTAGGTTGCGTTTATCCGCTTCCCGAAAAGCTTATCAAGGATTTCTGTGCAGAGTGCGAAACTGTTTATGTTCTTGAAGAACTTGACGATTATATCGAAACCCATTGTCGCAAAATAGGTGTTGATGTTAAGGGTAAATCAGAGTTTACACTCCTTGGTGAATATTCACAGGGACTTATCAGAAAAGTTATTCTTGGTGAAGAAAGTAAATCCCTTAAAGCTGATGTTAATATTCCTGCAAGACCTCCGGTTCTTTGTGCAGGTTGCCCTCACCGTGGACTTTTCTACTCACTCAAAAAGCTTAATGTAACTGTTAGTGGTGACATCGGTTGTTATACTCTCGGTGTTGCTAAACCCCTTGGTATGATGGATACAGTGCTTTGTATGGGTGGCAGTGTTTCAGGTCTTCACGGCAGAAACCTTGCAGATCCCGAGCACGCAGGCAAATCCGTTGCAGTCATCGGTGACTCCACTTTTATTCACTCAGGTGTAACAGGTCTTATTGATATTGCCTATAACAACAGTAATTCAGTTACAATTATTCTTGATAACAGCATTACAGGTATGACAGGCCACCAGCAGAACCCCACAACAGGCTTCAATATTAAAGGTGAGCCTGCAGCTGCAGTAAGCCTTGAAAAGCTTTGTGCAGCAGTTGGTATTAACAATGTTTTTGTTGTTGATCCCTATAACCTTGATGAGTGCTATACAACAATTAAAAATGCTCTTGAGCTTAATGCTCCTGCAGTTGTTATTTCAAGAAGACCTTGCGCTCTTCTTAAAACTGTTAAGCATAACCCACCTTTAAAGGTTAATAAAGATAAATGCAAATCCTGCAAAATGTGTATGAAAATAGGTTGTCCTGCTATCAGTATGAAAGACGGAAAAGCAGAAATTGACTTTACACAGTGCCTCGGTTGCAATGTTTGTTCTCAGCTTTGCAAATTCGGTGCTATTGAATAAGAAAGGAGAGAGCTAAAAATGAATAAAGCTATAATGATAGTTGGCGTTGGTGGTCAGGGTACACTCCTTGCAAGCCGTATTTTAGGTAGTGCTCTTCTTTCACAAGGGTACGATGTTAAGGTTTCCGAGGTTCACGGTATGAGCCAGCGTGGAGGTTCCGTTGTTACCTATGTTAAATATGGAGAAAAGGTTTATTCTCCTGTTGTTGGCGAGGGTGAGGCAGACCTTATTCTCGCATTCGAGCAGCTTGAAGCAGCAAGATGGCTTTCCTGCCTTAAAACAGACGGAAAGGTTATTGTAAACACACAGAAAATTGACCCTATGTCAGTTGTTATCGGTGACAGCGTGTATCCCGATGGTGTTCTTGACGCAGTAAGAAATGCAGGTGCAGCAGTTGTTGAGCTTGACGCTCTTCCTCTTGCAGTTGAGGCAGGCTCACCAAAGGCTACAAACGTTGTTCTTATCGGTGCAATGGCGAAGAATACAGATATCCCCAAGGAAACCTGGCTTGATGCAGTTAAATCCTGCGTCCCCGCAAAATTCCTTGATATGAACCTTAAAGCATTTGAGTTAGGTTATTCAAAATAATAAAAAAGGTATTCAGTTCGTTTGAACTGAATACCTTTTTATACATCTCTATAATCTACCTCTATATATCCATCCCCATCAATATCTTCAGGTAACTGTGGTTTGTTTTTATTCATAACAATTTCAGAAATAATTTTAATTATACCAAAAACAAGCAGACCGAAGCCAACCATTGAGGTAATTGAGGTTGCACCCTTGAAGGGATTAAGAATGAGTGAAACACCATATATGCCAATCAGAATAGAAAGTATTTTAGTGAAAAGACCACCTTTTCCCGAAAAGAAAGAGGATACAGCGTAAACCACAACAGCAACGCCCATAATAAAGGGAAGGATGGACATAAGGAATTTCGGATGTAAAAGAAGCATAAAAGCCACTGCCAAAAGCACAATTCCCGATATTAAATCAATAATATTGGGAGTGCTTTCTTTTTTAGCTTTAACATAGCGTACTGTTCTTATAATTCCACCTATAAGGGATGCTGCACCTAAAATGTAACAAACAGTTATTAATGATGTGTGTGGAAAAAGCAGAACAAAAAGTCCTACTATTGCAAAAACTCCACCGATAATTACATTAAAAATATTGTCAGGCAATTTCTTTTTTAATTTATTCATTATCTACTCACCTTGTAATTATTTTTTTATTATTAAGTATATTGTACCACAAAAAACTACCAAATATTTACAAATTTATTAATAATGATTTAATTATTAAATTTTTTATTACTGTCATCTGGCAACCGGTAGCTAACGACTTGCAACTATTTTTGCTTTTCTTCATATACTATATCGGTGAATTGTATGATAAAATTCTATTTCAAGCCGAGGCTCTCAAGACCTCCACCAATAGTGGCTAAACGATTATATTTTCTTAAAAAACGAAAAGCACTTGGCTTCAGGCTTTGCTCAATTATTTTAGTGTTGGTTATTATTTCTGTTCTTGCCGATATGCGATTGCGTCCGATTATTGAAACTGTTGGTGGTAATGCTCTTAAAAATTCCCTTACCAATGTGGTGGATGGTGCAGTTAACGATATGGTTGACCAGTTAGGTGTGAAATACGGTGAAATGGTAAATATTGAAAGAAATCCCGATGGTACAATCGCTGCATTAACCTTGAACAACACCTACATAAATGGCTATAAGGCAGATTTGTCAGATGGTTGCTCCGATAGGCTTTCTAATTTTGATAAAACCATAGTTCCAATTCCGGTTGGTTCCTTGATAGGTGGCTCATTTTTCAACGGAAGGGGCTTTAATATTAATGTCCGTGCCACCATTTATGGATTTGCTGTAACTGATATTGTTTCTAAATTTGAAACTGCCGGTATTAACCAGACCCGTCATACAATTTACCTTGAGGTTAAAGCCTCTGCACACGCTTATATGGGACTTTGCAGATTGGAAGAAAGTGTTGATGAAACAATTATTCTTGTAGAAACAATTATTGTGGGCACAGTGCCCGATACCTATTACATAGGAAACGAAGAAATAAATTATCCCTACATACCTCAGTAGTATGTAGGGATTTAAAATACTTTAGTCGTTAATAAAGCTGTCCATAAGGGTATAACCAACTTCAACATAGTTTCCTGCTTCTTTTGCAGTGTTTTCTGTGAAGCTTTCAATACCATTGTCGCTTGCTTTTGATTTCTGGTAAATCAAATAGGGAACTGCGTCACCTGCGTGTGTCATTGTAACAATGGGGGTGGGGTGGTCAGGGAGTACCATAACCTTGTAGTCATCGTACTTATCAAGCTCGGGAAGAACTCTTGCAAGCACCTTTTCGTCAATCATTTCTATTGCCTTTACCTTGTTTTCAGGCTCGTTTCTGTGGCCACATTCATCTGGCGCTTCAATGTGGATGTAAACAAAATCCTTTGTTTTAAGCTCTTCAATAGCACAATCTGCCTTGCCCTCGAAGTTTGTATCTATGTAGCCTGTTGCGCCTTCAACGTCAGGTGATCCCATACCGGCGCATTTTGCAATACCTTTAAGAAGGTCAACAGCAGAAATAATTGAACCGTCAACTCCGTATTTCTCTTTGAAATTGGAAAGAGATGGCTTTGTGCCCTCGCCCCAAAGCCAAATTGAGTTAGCAGGGCGTTCACCCCTTGCTATTCTTTCTTTGTTTACGGGGTGCTCCATAAGAAAATCGTAGCTTTCCTTCATCATAGCTATAAGCTCTTTTGCGTTTTCGCTCTTTGAAAGGTGCTCACCGATAACCTTACCGGAAATATCGTGGGGAGGAGTCATTTTTCCAAGCTCAAGTGTTCCGTTGTTCCATACAAGGCAGTGTCTGTATGCAACACCACTGTAGAAAGCAAATTTTTCGTTGCCGAAATGCTCCTGAACGCTCTTGATGATTTCTGCAGCTTCTGCTGTGGAAATGTCACCGGCGCTGTAATCTACCATTGTTTTATCTTCGTAGTTTTCTTCGTCGGAAAGTGTTACAAGATTTGTACGGAAAATAATGTCGGTGTCCTTCATATCAACACCAATACTTACAGCTTCAAGAGGGGAACGTCCTGTGTAGCATTCCCTGGGGTTGTAGCCTAATACGCTCATATTTGCAATGTCGCTACCGGGTTTAAGGCCATCAGCAACAGTCTTTACAGTGCCAACCTTACCAAAACGTGCAAGCTTATCAAGCAAAGGCTTGTTTGCAAGCTCCATTGGTGTTTTGCCACCTAAAGCAGGAACGGGATAATCTGCCATTCCGTCATATAAAACAACAAGATATTTCATCTGTTTAACCTCATTTCTAAATCAATGAAACTATTTTACAACTAAAGGTATAATCTTGTCAATAAATTGGTAAAAACTCTTTTATAAGACCTTGAATTATCAACGGAATTGGAGTAATATAGAGTTCATAAACAAAATTATAAAGGAGTTTAGATTCTATGAAATTACCTATTGCTATTCAGCTTTATTCCGTTCGTGACGATATGGAAAAGGATTTTTACGGTACAGTAAAAAAGGTTAAAGAGCTTGGCTATGATGGCGTTGAATTTGCAGGACTTTTCGGCAAAACAGGTGTAGAGGTTAAGGCTATTTGTGACGAAATAGGCGTTGCTCCCGTTTCTGCACACGTTCCTTATTATGATATGCTTGAAAATCCTGAAGCAGTTCTTAAAGATTATAAAGATATGGGCTGTAAATATGTTGTTGTTCCTTACCTTACAGAGGAATGTCGTCCCGGTACAGAGGGTTGGGAAGCAACTGTTGCAGGTATTGGTAAAATTGGTGCAGCCGCAAAGGAAATGGGGCTTCAGCTTCTTTACCACAACCACGATTTTGAGTTTCTTAAAATTGATGGTGAATACGCTCTTGATATTCTTTACAACACAATTCCCGAAGATTTACTTAAAACAGAGCTTGATACCTGTTGGGTAAATGTTGGTGGCGAAGAGCCTGCAGGCTATGTTGAGAAATATACAGGCAGAGCTCCCATAGTTCACCTTAAAGATTTCAGTGGTTCAAAGGGTAACGGACCTCTTTATAAGCTTATTGGTATTGAAGAGGAAGAAACCGAGAAGGCTGAAAATACATTCGAATTCCGTCCTGTTGGTTATGGTTGCCAGGATTGGAAAAAAATCATCGCTGCTGCAGAAAATGCAGGTGCAGAATGGGTGGTTGTTGAGCAGGATGACCCCTCAATGAATAAAACACCCATCGAATGTGCTGAAATGAGCATCAATTACTTAAAGAGTATATAAAATTTATAATATCACGCCATTAACTTGTTTTAGCTTGCTCGACGTACCCTTGTACGCCTTCGCCACTAAAACTGCGTTTCTGACGCAATCTTATAAATTTTGGTGTTTATAAAAATGTTGATCCCTATGAAATTTTAAAATTTCATAGGGATCAAGTGTTATTTTATTATAATACTTTTAGCAATTTCTTGTGCTTCTTCTTTGGTGAATCCACAAATATATGCCATAGTTTCTTTTTGAGTGTTATCATAGGGTTGGTAATATAATACAAAGACATCAAAATCTTCTCTTATATTTATAGTACCCCACATAACATTATTTTTACTTTCACCAATAATAAATTGGTCTGCAACAGGTAAACCAAATTGATGAAGGTAATAATATGCACAGGCTTTGCTGTATTCATTAAAGTTTAAGAATAATGTGGTTTCAGGTGGGTCCATTGTAATAAGCTCTTTAACTAATTTTAAATCATACATTGGAGAAAGCTCTGTTTGGTAGCCTAATTCCTTAACGCCGTTTTTAAGAACGAAAGTAGGGTAATACCAAGAATCTATCGAATCATTTAGTTGTTTACAATAGTCATCAAAGCTTGTGTCGGAATAAAAGTTTTCTCCAGTTCTTGTATCGTTAAAAAGTATGAATTTTTTTTCACTCCAACGAAGAACGAAACCATCTACAGTTTTTGTTTCTTCATATTTTCCGTGCTTTTTATCAATGTAGCATTTTACTAAATCGTTTTCATAATTTGATTTTTTTGAGCTTTCAATTTCCCATTCTTCGTATTCCTTGACTGCCTTGTAGCCAGATTTTATAAAGTAACCCTTCTCAATGTTTAAAGGGCATTGGAAAAAGATAAAAATACCTGAAATCATAGCAATACAGAGTACAATGCAAATTGTTTTCATAACAACTCTTTTCTTACCATTTTTGATTTTCTTGTTAGCGTTTTTTACTGCTTTATCAATATCTTTATCAATGTTTGGTTTTATGTCTGTATTGTTTTGCAGGTTTAAAAGCTCTGCTTCACAAAGAGGACAGTCCTTTAAATGCTCTTCAATAGCTTCTACTGAATCCGAAGAACAAACTCTGTCTATGTAAAGGGGAAGTAAATCCTTTATTATATTGCAGCTGAGTTTACTCATTATCGTTCATCCTTTCTATGATTTTTTGCTTTGCACGGTAGTATGTAACCCTTGCCCAGCTTTCCGTTTTTTCAAAAACCTCTGCTATTATCTCGTATGAGAAATCTCCTAGAGTTTTCATGTAAAATACCTCTTTGTATGGTGATTCCAAATCCCGTGAAGCAGACAAAATGTTTTTTACATTATCTTTTTTTACAAGGTTTTCTTCCAGGTTATCCTCGGAAAC
The DNA here is from genome assembly GCA_045543695.1 of Acutalibacteraceae bacterium. GTDB lineage: Bacteria > Bacillota > Clostridia > Oscillospirales > Acutalibacteraceae > DTU089. The sequence continues at coordinate 32,313 of JAZPXQ010000033.1, forward strand.
AAGGTTACAGAAGTTTTCAATATTTTCCGTTTGCTTGGGGCGTTTAAGGTTTAAAAATGTGTTTTTGGCAATCTGACAAAGCCAGGTTTCAACCTTGCATTTGTGGTTGAATTTTTCATAGGATTTAATTGCCTTGAAAAATGTTTCCTGGGTAATATCCTCTGCAAGGCTTTCATCAAAGCAAAGCGTGAAAGCATAACCTTTAACGAATTTATAATATTTCTGATAAATTATTTCTATCTCGTCCAAGCCATTTCACACCCTTTCAAAACCTGTTTTCTGACCGGTCACTAATATGACACAGCAAAAACACTTTTGTTACAAAAATTTTAACATAAAATTATATTGGATTATAAAACGAAAGAATTTTGACGCAGAATACGCTTTATTACTCCGAGTGGGTAATAAAGTGGGATTTGCTTATAAAATGAAAACAGATACCCTACGAAATGTAAGGTATCTGTACTTTTTCTGAATAAAACAGATTATCTGTTAAGAATAAGCTTAGTAAGCTCAACGGGGTCAACAATTGTATCGCCCTTGTAAACTCTCATATTACCTGAAGCGATTTCGTCGATGAGAATAACCTCGTCATTGTTGTAACCGAATTCGAACTTGATATCCCAAAGGTCAAGACCAATTGTTTTAAGGTCATCAGCAATAATCTTTGTGATTTTAAGAGTCTGTTCTTTCATACTCTCAAACATTGCAGGGCTCATAACACCGAGTGCTGCAAGACCTTCACCTGTAACAAGGGGGTCACCTTTAGCGTCGTTCTTGAATGTGCATTCAACATAGCCACCCTCAAGAACTGTACCATCTTCAATATATTCTCCGTAACGACGGATGAAGCTTCCTGTTGCAACAAGTCTGCAAATAACCTCAAGACCGTGACCGAAAACCTTACCGGGAAGAACTTCCATAGTAGCATTTTCAACATCTGCACTTACATAGTGTGTTTTGATACCTGCTTCCTTGAGCATATCAAAGTAGTAGATAGATGTTTTAAGGTTTTCTTTGCCGATGCCTTCGATTGTAAGACCAACGCTGTTTTCACCGGGATCGAAAACGCCGTCTTTACCTGTGCAGTCATCCTTGAACTTGAGCATTACATTGCCATTATCAAGCTCGTACACGTCTTTTGTTTTGCCTTCGTAGATTTTTTTCATAATAGACATCTCCTTTGAATAAGAATAGGAAACTTTTTTACACATAGAATTTTAATTCCTAATAGTTTGAATGTCAAGTATCGAAGCCGATTTTTTTTTACCTGAAAAAACATTCTAAAAATTTGTTATAAATAAGGGTGTTTGAAAAGTGATTTTTGGTAATTTTTTCGATTAAGAAAAGCCCAAAAAGAGTATTGACAGTTTTGTCTATTGGTGATAGACTAAGGATACAGTCTATTGTGAGTAGACATTGTTAGGAGGTTCTTTTATGGCTGAAATGAAATTAGGGATGGTTGAAGCCCGTTTTGCAGATATTGTTTGGGAGAACGAACCGATAACTACCAAAGAGCTCGTTTCATTTTGCGAAAAGGAGCTTAATTGGAAAAGAACAACTACCTATACTGTTTTAAAGAAACTTTGTGAAAGAGGTATTTTTAAAACAGAGAACAGTATTGTTACCTCTTTGATTTCCAAAAATGAGTTTTATGCAATCCAAAGCGAGAATTTTGTCGATGAAGCTTTTGCCGGCTCTTTGCCTGCTTTTATTGCTGCTTTTTCAAGTAGAAAAAAGCCTACTGCAAAAGAGCTTGAAGAAATAAAGAGGATGCTCGACTCCTTTGAGGAGGAATAAAAATGGCAAGTATTTTTGTAGATTTATTTAATATGAGTATAACTGCAAGCTATCTTGTTTTTGCTGTAGTGGTTGCAAGATTGCTTTTAAAGAAAGCCCCTAAATGGATTAATTGTCTTTTATGGGCATTGGTTGGAATAAGATTGATTTGTCCGTTTTCATTTGAAAGCTCATTAAGCCTTGTTCCCGGTTCTCAGATTATTTCGGTAAATAATTCATCAACAGCTCGTCCGTTTACTGTTGAATCAGGTATCCCTGTGGTGGATAGCAGCATTAATGAATTTCTTGGGGATAAATATTATGAAGGTGTAACCGTACCTACAAACACCTTTTCAGATATGACAACCATTTTGTCAATAGTTTGGCTTGTTGGTTTATTGGCTATGCTTCTATATGGTTCAATCTCTTATCTGAGATTGCATAAAAAGGTAGGAGCATCTATACTTTTAACCGATAATATTTATTATTGCGACAACATAGATACTCCATTTATTCTTGGTTTATTCAAGCCTGAAATTTATGTTCCTTCGGGTATAAGCGAAGAACAGATGAGTTATATTGCCTTGCACGAAAAAGCACATCTTAAAAGAAAAGACCATTTTTGGAAACCGTTAGGATTCATTCTTTTATCTGTTTATTGGTTTAATCCTGTAATGTGGGTTGCGTATATCTTACTTTGCAGAGACATTGAAACTGCCTGCGATGAAAAGGTAATTAAAAATATGTCCAATACTGAAAAGAAAAGCTATTCCGAAACTTTGGTTTCTTGCAGTGTTCAACGAAGAATGGTAATGGCTTGTCCTTTGGCATTTGGCGAGGTTGGGGTAAAGCAGAGAATTAAATCTGTTCTTAATTACAAGAAACCTGCATTCTGGGTGATAGTTTTAGCTTTTGTTTTATTTACTTTTGTAGCAGTATGTTTCATCAGCAATCCTGTAAACAATAAAGTGGATAAGATTTTAAATGAAGACGGATATGAGGTTTTTAGTACAAAGGAACAGAATATTTCATTTTATTTCACTTCTTGGGTTTTAACTGACGAAATGTTTGAACGAGATGGAGTTTACAGAGTCCATAATCGTGATATTATAAACGACTGTGTAATATTCAGATTTAAGGAAGTCCACAGTCACGATGATATGTTTACCTTAACATTTGATGTAGCCTATGAGGATGTCCCCGATGATGGTACAATTTATGTAGTGAGTGCAAATCAGTTTGAGGGTGGCTTAGAATTAGGCGATGAAATAAGGGTGTCAGACCCATTTGGTGAAGTCGGTAATGATAGACCCTACTCTTCATATTGCCATTCAAAAGGCCCCGGATATGAATTTTGTTTTGATGTTCCAAAGGCTTGGTTTGAAAACAGACGTAACAATAAAATTGTTGTCAATTTTGATACATTAGCAGTTGTTTATGAAAAATCCAAACCTAAAGGGAACAACTCCTCTATAGGAATAATCGGAGGTGCAGACGGACCTACCTCAATTATTGTTTCAGATAAAAACACAAAAAAAGAAATGAAAAAGATGAAGAAAAAGTATCCACACTTTTTTAATTTAGATACTTCCGATGGCTTGCTTGTTTATGTTACCGAAAAGGATGTATCTCATCATATGTGCTATCTTTCTTCAGGTGAAAATACTGTTAATTTACAAGAGTTTAAGGATTTTTCAAAATTCGCATTTGTTGAGGAAATGGCATTGATTTTAACTTCCTATGATATTTCCGGTTACGATGTTCAAGTAGTTCCGTTCCAACACGAGCTTTCAGACTATGTATGGGAGGATATGGAAGCAGATATCGAATATTTCAGAGAGTCTTTGGGACTTCCTTCTATGGAGGATGAAAGCTTGAAAACCTTTAATGCTACTGTTATTGCTGTTACCCAAGATGGTACTGTGGTAGAACCATTAAAAAACGAAAGTGAATGGGAAAAAGATAATAATCAGATTGTGCTTTCAGGTATTTTTTCTGATGTAATAAATGAAAAGATTCGAGTGGTGTACTATGGAAGGATAATTGATGAACATTCCACATATCCGAGAATAATAAGTTCTGTAATTGCTGTTGATAATATTGCAGATGAAAAGGTGCATTCGAATGTTGTCAGTCTTAACATAGATAAGAACTTATTAGATTTAAATTATAGCGAAACCACATTTTTGAAAGAAATGAAAGAATATGGTGCAAAAGTACTTCATACAGTGAATAGCGAAACGATTTCTGTAGAATTTAATGAAAACCAGTATAATAATTTCTTGCAGGATAAATATCGTCAAGTTGCAGCATTTTATAGTGGTTTTAAATATTTAAATACATATACAGTTATTACAGATGTGAAATTTGATAAAGATTTCCGTAATTTGAAAATTTATATTGATAAAGAATTGTACGAGGTAACTTCCACTGACCAGTTACCCGGGGTTATCACAGGCGCTTATGCTTACCAGATGTTTCTTGAAGATAGCATAGGGGTTAATGCAGAGATTATTGATTACAAAACAAATAAAGTTTATGATACTATAACATACCCCGAAGATGATTGGCGTTTTCAGAATAGTAGCAAATAATAAAAATACCGAGAATGGTTAATTTCCGTTCTCGGTATTCTCTGCTTCTTTTAATTCTTTGTAGTGCAAAAGCTTGTTTTCGTACATTAAATTGTCGGCAGTTGTAAGTTGTTTTTCGATTGTGTTACTGCTTTTTTCCCAGCTTATACCGAAAGAAACACTGATGCCGTTTTCGTTAAGCTTTTTAATGGTTTCTTCAACATTCTGTTCAAAAACATCTTTTTTTACGTGGCAGGTGATAACAACAAATTCGTCACCACCTATACGGTAAGTGTCACCAATAAACACACTGTTTATACCTTTTGCGGCACTTTTTATCAGCTTGTCACCTGCAGCGTGTCCCAGATTATCGTTTATTTCCTTTAAGCCATTAATATCAAAATAGGCAACGCCTATATCATCAACAGGTTGGTTATGATATTCTTCAATATCGTGGTTGAATTTATTCCTGTTATATACAGCTGTTAGCGTATCTTCAAAGCTGAGACGTTGGAGCATTGTGTAGCTTTCTCTTCTGTCTATACTGTCTAAAATAAAGAATGTAGCCGAGGAGAGCAGGGTTAAATCTTCGTAATTGATTTTCGGGTTATCAATTCCCAAAAAGCCGATTACAACTTCATTTTTAATAAGTGGTACTGCAATAAGGCTTTCTATTTGTTGCATTTCAAGGTATCTGTAGGCTTCGCTATCTTTGTCAACATCCTTGTCAAGACTTGAAATGTAGAAGGTTCCTGTTTCTTCAAATTTTTTAATCCATGTATCAATGACATCAAGAGGAACATTTTGCAAAATATCAATTTGCTTTGTAACACCCTCGGCGGCGTATTCGTAGGTATTGTTTGTAACTTGTTTTTCAAAATTGAACTCAAAAAGATAGGCTCTGTCGCCATCAAAATAATCATTAAGAATTTTTAAAAGACTGTCAACAGCCTTGTTGATATCCTTTTCTTCTGTAAGCAGAGTTATGCAGTTTATAAGAGTATCCGCAACGCTTAATTGTTTTTTTGTTTTGTTTTCTCTGCTTCGGGTGGCAATAAGGTTAATAGCGGTAATAATAAAAACAAGCAAGCAAACACCGGCAAATGAAAATCTTAAAATGTTTAATGAAAGAGAGTTGTGCCACCCGTGGTTGCTTATCAGCTTAAGTTCGTAGTAAGCAATAGAAAAGAATACGGTAAACACAGTAAGCCCTGAAAGCAAAACAACTTTATTGTTTTTTATAAACTCTTTTATTTTGCTTGTTTTCATAAACTCACCTGCCTTTGTTAAAAGAATAACATAAAAAGGGCGGATTGTAAATATAAATTGTATAATTTCAACATATTTTTGTTCTTTTTTATTGAATTGGAAAAATATATGTATTATACTTATCAGTATAAAAATTGTTTCAGGAGCTGAAATTATGAAGCATGAAAGACTTGAGTTGAAAAATTATTTTGATTTTTTAGGTGAAGAGGGCAGAAACCCCACCCTTGACATTTATTTACCCTATAATATGGTTGAAATGAAAAGAGAAAAGCAGATAAGACCCTGTATGCTTATTTGCCCCGGTGGTGGCTATGGTATGTGCTCAGAGAGAGAATCCGAGCCTGTTGCCTTGCACTTTCTTCCTGAGGGCTTTAATGTTTTTGTTCTTACATATTCCGTTGCGCCAAACCGTTTTCCCACCCAAATCCGTGAGGCTGCGGCGGCAGTTGAGCTTATTTATAAAAATGCAGAGGAATGGAACTGCGATACAGAAAAAATTGCAATTATGGGCTTTTCTGCGGGTGGTCACCTTGCGGCTCATTATTCAACAATGTTTGATTGCAAAGAGGTAAGAGAGGTTTTTCCTGAAAGCAAATCAGTCAATGCTTCCGTTCTCTGCTATCCCGTAATTAATGCCAATGCCAGAACTGCCCATATGGGTAGCTTTATAAATCTTTTAGGTCACCAGCCTGAAACTAAGGAAGAGGAGGATTATTTCTCCTGCGATAAGCATGTGAGAGAAATAACTCCCCCGGCATATATATGGCATACTGCCGAGGATGGTTGTGTTCCTGTAAAAAATAGTATTCTTTACGCAGGTGCTTTAGCAGAAAAGGGTGTGCCCTTTGAGCTTCATATTTTCCCATTCGGCGGTCACGGTCTTTCCACCTGCGACAGTCAGACTATTGACGATATGTGTCCTACGTTTGAGTATAATTCCGCTTGGCTTACAGATTTGAAAAAATGGTTAAAGGTTATTTTTAAGGTTTAATTTTGAGGTGAATTATGAAAAAAGTGATTATTCCGATTATTGCGATTGTTCTGGTTGTAGCAGTTGTTTTTGGTGTTCTTTTAATCAGCAAAGTTCCTGAACCTAAACCATCACAAGAAATTGAATCATTAGGTGATTTTATCGAGGAGTTCAAAACAGAGAATAAGCTTTATGTTATTGATTCAGGAACCTTTAAAACCATAGAGGAAAGGCATTTAGCAGTCAGTCTTCAAGGTATTGTTGCTAAAAAAACACCGCTTATTTTCATTATAACTAATGATATGGACAGAAGGTATCTTGAAAAGATTTCCGAAAGCGGAATTGAGCTTATATATAACGATAAAAAAGGCGAACCCTGGACAATTGCAACGCTTTTAAATGAGTTTAAGGACTATATTACAGATAGCGGCTACATTCTTTATAAGGAAAGCGAAAAAGCAGAAGGACTTAATATTGCAACAAACCTTGCCTCTCTTTGCGGATGGCTTCCTGTTCACGAAAGCCTTGAAAGGCTTGCAAAGGATGTTGGTTTAGCGCTTAAAGAAGATTTAACAGAAAAGGAATATAATGTAGCTCTTCAGGAATGGTACTTTGATAAATATAAAGAAGAATTTCAATATAAAGCCGTTGTAAGCCTTAAATATGAAGCAACCGGTCTTCGTGATTTGGCAATTCAGCAAGGCTTTTATATGTTCTATATTGACGATGACGAGGACACAGACGAATTAAGAGGTAAAATAATAGATTATGCAGGGGATAATGTCCCTGTTTTGGGTTGGGCGAAATATGAGGTTGATTATGTTACTCAGGCTTCTGAAAACGGAAATATGGTAATTCCATCGGACCATGGCCATAATAACAGCTTCCTTGCATCCTTCAATTATGAAAATTCAAAGCAAAAGCACCAAGAAACCAAAGAAAATAATGATAATACCAAGCATTATTGTGCTCTGGTTTTCAGCGACGGTGACAATGTTCAATGGATTCAGAATGGTTATTCTGAGTATTTCCAAAAGCTTGCTCTCAAAAAGCAATTCCCGATTACCTGGTCATTTTCACCCTTTATGCAGGAGTTTTCACCCTTAACTGCAAATATGGTTTATTCATCTGCAACGGAAAATGATTATTTTATAGCAGGTGTTTCAGGTGCAGGCTATATGCACCCGACTGAATACCCGTTGGATGCTTTGGCTGACTTTACGGATTTAACCTCTGCACAAATGGAAAAAAGTGATTTAAGCTATGTTTCCATCCTTGATAGTACACCCGAAAGCTTTATAGACGACAAGGTTATGGAGCACAGGCTCGGGTACTATGCAAGGTACAATAATATCAAAGGCGGTGTTCTCAGCCTTGACCCCGAAAGATATGAGGGCGGAAAGGGGAAGGTCTATTTTGCAAATGATAAGCCTTTTGTAAGTAACCGTCTGTCTCTCTGGCATCCTGACGGTGAGGGAGCAACCGTAACAAAGGAATGGTTAAAGGAACAAGCAGATATAGTAAACTCATATCCTGCAGATTTGGAAACAATAAACGGCTACAGCGTTATAAATATTCACCCTTGGACAATAAGCGTTGAAAATCTCGCGTATTTTGTCAGCCAGCTTGATGAGGATGTTGAGCTTGTTACCCTTGATGCGTTGTTGACAATGGTTGAAAATAACGTTCCTCATAAAACCGCCATACCTGAAAATTAAATAAAAATGAAAAAATTCCCACTTTTTTAGAAAAAAAGTGGGAATTTTTTATTGATAAACTCTTGACAAAGTGTAGTACGCGTACTATTATAGTAGGCGTACTAAATAGTAGATATACTAAAATACGAGGTTCAGTTATGGCACACAGAGAAAACAATACAACACAACAAGCTATTATTGATTCAGCGGTAAGGAATTTTCTTGTGAACGGCTTTCACCGTACATCAGCAAAAATGATTTGTGAAGATGTAGGAATAAGTCCCGGAAATCTTACCTTCTGGTTTCCGGCAAAGGCAGATATTCTTCTTGAGTTTGCAAAAAAAATAATGAGCTATCACACAAAGTTTATTGAATATAATAAAAACAAAGGAACAGAAGACTTATTTACATATTGTCTTGAAATTGTTGTGCAGATAGCTTTGTGCGAGGAAAAAGAAAATATAAGGGATATTTATTATTCAATGTATTCAGAGCCTCTTACATTGGCATATCTTAAAGATTGGACTGCTGAAAAGAATTTTAATATTCTCGGTTCATATCTTCCGGATTGGGATTTAAAGCGTTTCAGACGGGCTGCGAATGTAACCTGTTGCATAGAACGAAGTGCTCTTGCAGAGCCTTGCACAGAGGATTATACCTTGGAAGATAAAATATACTTAACTCTTACCTGCCTTTTAAAGATATACGATTTTTCAAAGGAAGACAGAGAAAAAGTAATAGACAGGATTTTAAAAACTGATTATCAGAAAATAAAAACAGAAATGCTGAAGCAGTTAGATGAGTTTATAAAATAATGACGTAAATATGAAATAAGATGCCAGATACCAGATTCCAGAGGCTTTGAAATTGGCAAATTGGAAATTGTAAATGGCAAATTACGGAATTACGTTGGCGATTATAAAGCCCGCAAACATTAAACTTTTCCGAGGGAGGAAACTATATGAAAAGAAATAAAACTTTTAAGAAGATATTGAGTATAGCACTTTGCCTTGCTCTTGTAATGAGCTACGTGCCTGCGATATCGTTGAACGCTTTTGCTACAGACGGCATAAGCTATATTGATGCAGACGGCATTGAACAGATTTATACGGGTGAATATACAGAAATTACATTAGAATCCAAGACGCTTGAAGCCGGTTGGTATATAGTGAATAAAGATATTACTATGGAAACACCTTCTGATTATTCAAGTAATTTGATTGCTTCGGGTGATGTTCATCTTATTCTTTGCGACGGTTCGACGCTCACTCTCAACTCTAAATTTGAAGTAAGCACAGGAAACAGTCTGACAATTTACGGACAGACTGGCTCAACAGGTACGCTTAATGCTAAATCAGGCATTGGTGCGGTTCGTACAGGTACTATAATTATCAATGGTGGTATAATAAATGCAACGGGTCCAAGTGGTTCTATGGACAGTACCGGTGGTACAGGTAGTGCCGGTATTGGTGCAACTTACAAGGAAACTTATAATAGTTCTCCCATTCAGGATTATGGTTATTCAGGTACTATTGTTATAAATGGCGGTACGGTTACTGCAATCGGTGGCGGAGGGGCTGCCGGTATCGGTATGAGTGCTGCAAGTAGATATACAGGTGGTAGCACAATTACAATAACCGGTGGTATTGTTAATGCTATAGGTGGCGACAACAGTGGTGCCGGTATTGGTGGCGGCACATATAACGGTGGTCACACAATTACGATAACCGGAGGAGTAATTTCGGCAACAGGTGGTAAATATGCTCCCGGTATCGGTACAGGTAGTAATGGAGATGCTTCTACCATTGTCATTACAGGCGGTAACATAAAGGCTGTTTCCGGAGGAACTTGTTCTGGTATTGGCAAAGGCTCCTGGGCTGAGGGAACAACTACCGTTAAAAATGCCAACGGTGATAATGTTACGCTTAAAACACTTGATTTCGGCACAGAGCAAGTAGCACTTACAAGGATTAACGGTTTGCCCGGATACTACGATATAACCGAAACTGAAACTATTGACGGCAAGTATTATATATATGTTGCTTCTAACGTTGAATTAGGCAATGCTTATGCAGGAAAGGTATTGTACGAACGCACAGATAACGGATATGTTCACAACCATAATTTTATTGGTGGTATTTGTGTTTGTGAGGAGTACACCCCTGCAACAGAGGTCAGCGATAAATATGATGTTGACGGTGACGGCTATACCGACCAGGTATATGAGATCGCTAATGCAGGTCAGCTTTATTGGTTTGCCGGCTTAGTAAACGGCACACTTGCAGACGTTCAGCAGAATAAAAGAGCCAATGCTGTTTTAACAGATGATATTGTAATAAACAAAAATGTTCTTAAAGATGATTATTCACTTAATGGTGATGGCTCACAATTCCGGGAATGGACCTCAATAGATTCTTATTCAGGCGTTTTTGACGGTGCGGGTCATTATATTTCAGGATTATATTTTAACAACAGTAATGCTAATTTTGGTGGACTTTTTATCGGTATGTATGGTACAGTAAAAAATCTTGGTATTATTGATTCATACTTTTATGCAAGTCACGATAAACGTGAAACCGGAATTGGTGCAATTTGTGCTGTTACCGGTGCGGGTTGTGTAATAACTGATTGTTATGTTCAGGCAAATGTCAGTACGCCAAGGGGAAGTGCAGGCGGGTTTGTTGGATATGGTCAGATGAGTAATAGGCGAGTTATTGAAATTACCAATTGCTATTTTATAGGTACGGTAAACGGGAGTTACCCCGAGTTTGGTCCGTTTATCAGTAACGAATATGCCGTGTTTACAAACTGCTATTACGATAGTTCTTTTTATACAGGAGAAGTTACCAAAGGCGAAATAGGAGTAACAGCCGAACAATTTGCATCAGGCGAAATCACATATCTTCTCAACAACTCATCTCCTGACGGTGTTTGGAAGCAGACTATCGGTGAAGATGCTTACCCGAACTTCAGTGGCGAAAAGGTTTATTATGGCTATTCCTGCGAAACAGAAGAATTTGTGGGCTATGCGAATAAAAGAGCTTATCCCGCACAACCACATTATGGCGAAAACGGATATTGCGCAATATGCAAAATGTATCAGCCGGCAACACTCAACTCAAACAATTACTATGAAATTTATAATGTGGGTCAGCTTTATTGGTTTGCAGAAGAGGTAAGCAGTTATAATAATGAGTGGAATAATGTTTACAACGCTATTCTTATGAATGACATTGTAATCAACGAAAATCTTGTTGACGAAAACGGAAATCTTACAGAGAACACAGAAAATCTCCGCAAATGGCTTCCTATAAGTAACGGCTCAAACACAACCTTTAACGGAGTGTTTGATGGTAATCACCATATAATATCAGGTATTTATATTAACGATACTAATGCAAGTCATTCCGCACTTTTCGGTACAATCAGCAACGGTATGGTTAAAAATCTTGGTATTACAGATTCGTACATAAATGGTAAGAGAAGTGCTGCTTTTGCAGGCTCATCAAGTGGTTTAATTGAAAACTGCTTCGTTACCGATACTGTAATTAAAGGTGAAATTGCAGATTCTTTTGTTGCAAGCTATAGTGGCACAATTGCGGATTATAATTATCCGTGTATTACAAAAAAATCCTATTCAACAGCACTTGTTTATGAAAATGGTTCGCAGGTTGATGCAGCTTTAGCAAATGATTATATCTCTGAAAATCTTTATTATCTTGCTGATTCCGATAACGGCAACGGCGGTAAGACTGTTGAGCAGTTTGCAAGCGGTGAGGTAGCTTACCTTCTTAACGGTGCCACAAGTGAAGGTACACTCATTTGGGGGCAGACAATCGGTACTGATGTTTACCCCGTATGGAACGGTACAAAGGTTTATAAAGGATTTGACTGTGGTGGAACAGAGGCTTATTATTCAAATACCGAGCTTCTTGGTGAAAATGATAACAATCATATTCCTGGCAAGTGGGAATATAGCGATACTGACGGAGTGCATCAAAGATATGTCTGCACCCGTGAGGGATGCCCACAGTATCAGGTAATCGAAACAGGAAATTGCTCCGGTGGTACAGCAACCTGTCAGGAATTGGCAAGCTGTGAGGTTTGTCACTACAGCTACGGTGATTATGACTATAATAACCACACAAGTCAGAAAACATATATGACCGAGGGCGATGAAAATGGTCATAAGCTTTTCCACGAATGTTGTGATACGGAAATAAGTACAACGCCTCACTCTTACGAGGGTTACGATTTTGATACTCATCACCATTGGCACGCTTGTGAATGTGGTTATGTGCAGGAAGTGGTTAAAGAAGCTCATACATTTGACGGTAACGGCTTCTGTACAGTTTGTGGCGGTTACGAGCCTGCACCCATAGTTTACAATGAGGAAAGCTACTCTAACGTTGCAGAAATCGGAAATGCCGGTCAGCTTTTCTGGTATGCTGAAAATTGGAATGCCTGCCCCGTTTATGATGAGGAAAATGACGAATATTATACCACGTCTGCTGGCGCGATTCTTGTAAACGATATAGACCTGAACCCGGGGTATACCTTCTATGAGGAAGGTTCGTATTCAACTGATCCGACAGTTGAATATTATAGTCCCGTTCTTCGCCAATGGAAGCCTATTAAGGACTATGCCTGGGTTGACTTTGATGGTCAGGGCTACACAGTAAGCGGACTTTATATTAATACTCCTGATGAGAGAAATGTGGCAATGTTCGCATCAAATGACTACTACACAATTAAAAATATAACTCTTGCCAATGGTTTTGTTTATGGTGGCGATAATACAGCAGCTGTTGTTGGTTATAATAGCGGTGGTGTTGAAAACTGCCATTCAAGTGTAACTGTAAAGGGTAACGGTTCCATTGGTGGTATTATCGCTTACCATTCAGGCAGCGAGGTTAAAAACTGCTCCAATTCAGGTAGCGTTATAATCTACGGCAGTTCATCAGCAACCGGTGGTATTATAGGTAATGTCTATAGTTACTCAGCTATCACAAATTGCTATAACACAGGCTACATTAAGGGCGGTATTCGTGTTGGTGGTATTGTTGGGGATGCAGGAGATGCAACAATCACAAATTGCTATAACACAGGATTGATTTTATCTAATTTCTCTGATGCACACGCTATTTCGGGTGGCGGTACAATTGAAAATTGCTATGATATTTCGAATGAGGATAACGGTGCCGATAAAAAGACAAAAGCACAGTTTGAAAGCGGTGAGGTTACATATCTTCTTCAGTCAGCTCAGCCTGTTTCAGAGATTTATGATGAGGATTGGAATGTGATAGGCGAGGAGCAGGAAAAGGTTTGGTTCCAGACTATAGGTACAGACGCTCTTCCTACACTTAACAACACAAGCCTCGTAGTTTACAGAAATCTTACGGGTGGATGCTGTGAGGAAAATTATGTTTATGAATATTCAAATACAGAAAAAGAGCCTGTAATTACACATTTGTATAATAACGGCTTCTGTATTTGTGGTGCCTATGAGCCTGCAGTATATAATGAAGCTGATGATGTTTATGAAATCGGCAATGCAGGTCAGCTTTATTGGTTTGCCGAAAAGGTTAATGGCGGAGAATATACCATTAACGGAAGCCTTGTTAAGAATATTTCAGTGAACGAAGCTGTGTTAAATGAAAATGGTAATCTTATCGATAATGTAAATGAACTTCGTGAATGGTTGCCTATCGGTAGCTCTGAAAATGCTTACAACGGTACCTTTGAAGGTAATGGAAATGTGGTTTACGGCTTATATGCCGATGAGAACTATATGGGATTGTTTAGTCAGGTAGGCGAAAGTGCTGTTGTACGAAATGTTGGAATTGTTGATTCTATGTTTAAAGGAGGGTCACGAATTGGTGGTATTACAGGAGTAAATAACGGAACAATAGAGGGCTGTTATTTCTCCGGCAAAATTGTGGCAAACAATCAATATGTTGGTGGTTTAGTTGGCGAAAACTATGGCAATGTTACCAACTGCTTTAGCTTGGCTTATGTGCAAGGCTCAAATATGGTTGGTGGTGTAGTTGGCTACAGCAAACAGGCTTCCGTAAGCAATTGCTACCATTCCGGCTCAGTATTCGGAAATACCAATTTGGGTGGTATAGTTGGTGCATCTACTTATGACACTATATCCAACTGCTACTACAACACTACAAAGACTCTTTCAACCATTGGAGCAATCGGCGGAAACAACAACTCTACAGTTGTTGGTGTAGAGGGTAAAACATCCGACAAATTTGCAAGTGGTGAGGTTGCATACCTTCTTCAGCAGGGTAACACCGAGCAGGTTTGGGGACAAGACAATAACCAAGCAGGTGCAACACCTATTCTTGATAATACAGGACTTTACAAGGTTGTAACAGTAGGTGAAACAGGTAACTACTCTGTTGCAAATATTGGTGATACCAACAGTGACGGAACAGTTGATGTAATCGACTATCAGGCGCTTGTAAATAAAGCACTTGCAGAAGATCACGAACAGATTGAAGCTGAAGGCTATGATGATATAGTGAAATATGACCTTGACGGTGACGGTTATCTTGATGTTCTTGACGCTTCACTTATGAATCTTTTAATAAACGGTCACAAAACTGTTGATGTATATACAGTTGGTGACTATGACTTAAACGGCAAGGCATTTGAGGAAGCAGATATTCTTAAAATGGGTGAGGTTTTGCAAAATAATAAACCTCTTTCAACCTATCAGAAATATGCCTGCGACTTAAATGCAGACGGTAAGGTGGATTATGAAGATTTGAACACTCTTACCAGTATGTTCCCACTACATTTTGTTGGTGAAGCATAACAGTACGGTACAGGAAATACTGTACCACAGAAAAAATTCAATCTCTCCAAAAATATAAACCAATCAGTCGGCTGAGCAATCGGCCGGCTGATTGGTTTATTGACATTTTATCCTTTAAATATTAAAATAAAATCATATACAGAAAAGGGGGAGTTATGTGGAAAATAAATGGGTTCAGGTATGGGGGCAGGCTCATTCGGCTTTTTCGTTTTTTTATTACCCGTCCTGTAAGAAAACATACAGACTTGTTATAAAATCTACGCTTTCTGGAAAAAGTGTACGTTTTGAGCTTTCCAACGAATGTGCAAAAAATAATGTGTATATTGGTGCTTTATCAGTTGCCAAATGTGATAAAGACGGTAATTTTATCGGTGAGTGTAAAACTGCTACAGTTAACTCACAAAAAGCTCTTTGTCTTAAAATTGGTGAAGTGGTTTTAAGTGATGAGGTTACGCTTGATATTGAAGCAGGTGAGTATTTTTGCGTTAATGCTTATGTGGAGAAGGGTGCTTTAAGAAGTGGAAATCTTCTTGATAACGCAGGTATTATAACAGTAAAAGGCGATGTTACTCATACTCCTGAAATAAAAAACCAAAGAAGAATCCGTGACAAGGTAAGAGAAGTTGCATCGGTTGTTTTGAAGATGTATTTCCATAAGCCTATACCTTTGTTCCAATCTGTTCAGGTTTTAAATGAAACAGATGCAAGGTCAATTGTTGTTTATGGTGATTCCATAAGTCAGCAGGGCTATTGGACAAATGCGTTTGCTCAAAGAATTTATGATACTTATCCCGAGAAATATTCCGTTATCAATAAATCTATAATGGGAACAAGACTTTTAAGGGATTTCAGTAAAAGATTTTTCTGCAAAGGTCTTTTCGGTAAAAGTGGTATTAACAGGCTGCAGAGAGATATCCTTAATTATCCGGATGTTGAATATGTTATTATTGCCCTTGGCACAAATGATTTCCTTCAGTATGGAACTGTACAGGCGCCAAAAGCAGAAAAACCAACTGCCCAGGAATTTGTTGATGGCGTGATACGTGTTTCTGAAGAACTTAAAAAGCAGGGGAAAAAGCTTATCGTTTTTAATATACTTAATTTCGGATTGAGTGTTGATTCAAGACCACATAAAGAAGAGTTGGTTACACAAACTAACAAGCTTCTATGGGAAAACAGAGAGCATTTTTACGCTTTTTATGACCAGGCAAATTTGGTTGTGAATCCCGAAAAACCAACCTGCACAAAGAAAGAATATCTTGGCAAGGACTATGTTCATCCAAATAAATTGGGTGGTAAAATAGTTGCAGATAATGTGAACCTGGAATGGTTTAAGAATAGCAATTAGCAATTAGTAGATAGCAATTAGCAAAAGAGGAATATTAAATTATGCAGAGTTATAGAGATTTAATAGTTTGGCAAAAATCAATAGAACTTGTTACAGAGGTTTATGAATTAGTAAAATTATTTCCAAGAGAAGAAATATATGCTCTTTCAGGTCAGATTAGGAGAGCAGTGATATCTATTCCAAGTAATATTGCAGAAGGACACAATAGAAATTCAGATAAAGAGTTTGTTCAGTTTTTATGCATTGCAAGAGGTTCTTTAGGAGAACTTGAAACCCAATTTATTATTGCTGAAAAACTAAATTATGTTAATAAAGAAAGGGTTGATAAGTTATTAAACGATTGCTATGAAATCGGAAAAATGTTAAACTCCCTCATAAAGAAAATAAAGAACGAAAAGTAAAAGCTTTCAAACGCTAACCGCTATTTGCCAATGGCTAAAAACCAGTCACCCGAAAGGTGACTGGTTTTTATATACTTAAGATTTCTTCAATAGTTGGCATTGAGCTTTGTGCGCCCATTTTACTTACAGCAATCGAGCCGGCCTTGTTACCCATATCACAAGCCCTTTTTATATCACCTGTTTTTATGTATTCAAGAGCCAATGCAGCAGTGAAGCAGTCACCGGCAGCAGTTGTGTCAACAACCTTGCTTTTGTATGCAGGGTAGTAGGTAAGCTCTTTTCCATCCCATAGGGAACAGCCTCTTTCACCTAGCTTTAAAACAATAAATTTTGCTTCGCTTCTTTCTTTCAGTATTTTTGAAGCCTTTAAAATATTCTCTTCGTTATCAGGATAAAAGCCTGTTAATGCCTTTGTTTCACTTTCGTTAGGGGAGAGAATGGTTGCTCCCTGCATTTTTTCTAGGCAGAAATTTTTTGCAGGTCCACAGTCAATAACTGTTGTTATGCCGTTTTTTACAGCGTGGTTAACACAGCTTATTACAACCTCTTCATTTGTTTCAAATTGTAAAAGCAAAAGCTCAGTATCGGTGCTTATATCAGAAACAGCCCTTTTGGGGTCAATTTCCGCATTTGCACCCTCGTAAACAACTATTCTGTTTCTGCCATCACCATCAATAATAATGGCTGCAAGACCTGTCTTTGAGCCATCTGTTGCAATACCTGAAATATCTATATTGCTGTTTTTCAGATTTTCCAAAAGCTTTGCGCCGTTAGTATCCTCTGCAACCTTACCAATCATTTTTACGTTTGCACCTAATTTAGCTAATGCAGTTGCTTGGTTTGCACCTTTTCCGCCATTGGCATAACCATAGTCTGTACCTAAAACATTTTCACCAATTTCGGGTACTTTTTCCATATTAAGGATAAAATCCATATTTATACTGCCAACTACTGTGGCACGAATATCTTTATACATTTTTACTCCGAAATATATTCAATAAAGTCTATTTTGGCCTGTGGAATCGATTTGTCTTTTAAAAATAATGCACTTGTTCCCAGAACAAATATATCTGCACCGCATTTGTAAAGCTTTCTGCCATTATCGAGGCTGACATTTCCGTCAACCTCAATAAGTGTGTCAGAACAATTCCATTCTTTTAAAAGGGCAACAGCTTCAGTTACTTTCTTTTCTGCACCCAAAAACATTTTTTGTCCTGCAAAGCCGGGGGATACAGTCATTATTAAAAGCATATCAACATATTCGGTAAGGTTTTTTATGCTTTCAACAGGTGTTCCGGGATTTATTGCAAGACCAGCTTTACAGCCTTTGTTTTTTATCATTTCAAGAACTCTGTGGATATGTATTTCTGATTCATAATGAACACACAAAATATCATTTTCAGAAAGATTCATTCTGTCAATGAATTTTGATGGCTCGTTAACCATCATATGAATATCCAAAGGAATATTTGTAACTTTTTTTATTGAATTAATCAAGTCAAATCCCAGGGTGATATTAGGAACGAAAGAACCATCCATAATATCAATATGCAGGTAATCTATACCTGCTTTTTCCAGGTCTTTTATAGAATCTATAAGATTTGTCAGGTCTGCGCACATCAGCGATGCAGAGAGAAGCTTGTTCATTTTTAAAACCTTTCCTGTATAGTAACAATGGTGGTAATAAGCAACTGTGTATTACATACCGCCAAGAAGCTTATTCACATATTTCTCAACAATGTTTAATTCACCTGGGAATCTTGCGTTAGTGGCAATGCAAAACTCTTTGGTATTCTCCTCTGAGTCTTCTTTTTCATAGTCTGTGAAAATTATAAAAATATCATTATCACGTTTTTCAAGCTCAAAGGTACCGGCTTTATCAAAGTAAGGCTCTATTAAATCAACAAATTCTTCATCAGAGAAAACATACTTCAAGTTGGTTTTTTCAACAGCACTGTCAAAGGCTTTTGCTGCACGTGCAAGCTCATCCTCTGCTTCCTTTACAAGCTGTTTAAGCTTGCTGAATGCCATAGGCATATCTGCAAGATGCGTCATTGTATCACAGGGAGAACTGCCTGAATCACAAATAGCACTAGAGATAGAATTTGAAATGCTATCCAAAAGACTTTGAATATCTTCACAGGAATCGGCTGCATTTGTTAAATGCCCATAGGTAGTGAGGTCGCTTTCTTTTGAGGTGTCTAAAGAAAGGTTATTTAATATTTTATTTAAAGCCTCTGTTTGTTCGTGATTTAAAAGTAATTTATTTTCCATTGCTGTTTCTCCTTTTATGCTAAAATTTCATCTGCTACAGAATCAAAATGCTCGGTGATAATACAGTCACGTTTTAATTCCGCAACGATGTTTTCTTTGTCGAATTTTTTGCCTACCCCTTGGCAGAAATAATCAATTGCATCAGGGTAATCAGTTACAAATTGGCTGAAAAGAGTTTTTAATTCTCGGTCGTGGAAGGATTTTCGTTTTTTAGATTTAAGATGAAGCCTATAAAGCAAAGCAAAGGATACACCATAAGCTTCTTCCTCAGAAACAGGAATAACTATGTCCTTCAAGCTCTCTATTTCCATATCTTTCAGAACTTCCTGGATTTCAGTGAGCTCTTTGATAAAACCTTTTGCGAGGTGAATAATATAGTTATAGTTTCTCTCTGTGATATCCTGTGTAGCAAATTTCTTGTACTGCTCCAGTTCATATCCTCTTTCTCTGCATTTAAGATACAAATCTTGAAATTCTTCCGTACGCTTTTTTATTTCTGTCATTTTCTGGGTGTAAATGAGTAAGCTTTCGTAGTCAGGCTTAATCATTCTTGCAGAATACTTGTTTTCCAGAACGACTACGTCGCCTTTGGTTTTTTCAAAAAAATTTCTGATTTCTGTTTCGTTATCTTTATCGATTCTGTAAAATTTCCCGATAGTGTTATCAGTAACGGTCTGCAACACGAAATAATAATCAGCATCAATTATAATAGCCATATTCTTAGGATAATTATACCAAAAATCAGTATTATTGCAATAGGTTTGACCCTCATTGTAATTTATTTGTTTGCTGACATGGGAAAACAAATGGACTATATCAGGTACGCCTTCAAATTCAGAGTGGTGTTTTAATCTGCAGTATGCATATAGTTCATTGAAAATACGTATATCCAATGTGTTAAACTGCATCATATTCTACCTCACAATCTAATGTAGCTTTTTTATTTCTGTTCGGGGGCGTAGTGTAGGGGGAGGACAAGTCTTTGAAGTGAGGATGTTTTTTTAGATTGTACACCTTAGTGGTTATGGGGCTTTTTTTTCCTTGCTGGAAAATAAATACAGTGTCTTTTTCCTTGTATAGAGCTTCGGTCAAAGGCTTGTTTAAACGTGTAGCAATATCACGGCAGGTTTCTATGTCGTTGCTTCCCAAGAAGATTAAGTTGTTACAGGAACTGACAATTGAAGTGTAATCAATATAATTTTTTTTGAGTTGCCCAAAGGATTGAAGAATAAGAGAAAAAGAAATATCTCTGCCTCTGCTTGTAGCTATTTTACAATCTAAATCAGGGATGGTAAGATTGGCACCCATATCATCAAGGATAATGTGAAGTGGCCTTGGTAAGCTACCGGAAGGACTTTTGTCTGCTAGTTTATATACCTCGTTAATAAATTGTGTAAAAAACAATGCCACAAGCTTGTCCTTGCTTCTGTCAGTGTCAGAACACTTGACATAAACAATAGTCTTTTGGTCACAGGTGGTTTTTGGGTCAATTGTGTTCTTACTGGTTAGTTCAATGATTTCAGGGGTAAGCAATGGGCAAAATTCAGCAGCAAGGCTTACGATTACGCTTTTCATTGTTCTGGCTGCAGAATTTCTGACCAAAGTATATTGAGAGCGGCACCAAGGGGCAGCATCGGCTATGTTATTAAAAACAACATCCAGCCTGGTTTTGGCCTCGTCATCATATTCGTGGGGACTTGCTGCTCTGAGTAGCTTTTCAATCGAGGATAAAACCTGTTGCTCTTTAGGACGGTAGGATACAAGGTAATCAGTAAGTGCATTACACAATATCGTTGATGCTTGAGGCCAAAAGGGATCTGCGGTGGTTCTGCTTTTATCAGTAACCATTATGGAGGAGAATTTAACAACATCGTCCTGGCTTTTTATGAATGATAGGGGATTGTAATAGTTAGGGGATTTTTCTGGTTGCTCAAAATCAATTACAAGGATTTTGTAGCCCTTTTTAGCCATCATTTTATGAGTGATGTTATAAAGCTCGCCTTTGGGGTCTAAAAGCAAAATGCTTTCGTTATTTGCTTCACAAAGGTTTGGGATAACGAAGCCTCTGCTTTTACCTGTGCCTGGTGCTCCAATTACCAAATTATTTGCGTTTTCTTTGTAACCATTGTTGAAGAAAGTGTTTTCGCCTAAAATTATCATATTGCAATTCCTCCTGTCAATAAATCATTAAGGTCATTTCCGTCTGCTATTTTATCAACAAGTCCGTTTTCAACTGCCTCCTTTGCGTTCATATATGTATCTTTGCTTGTTAATTTCTTGATTGTCTTAATAGATTTTCCGGTGAACTGAGATAAAAGCTTGTCCAGTTCATTTTTGGTTTTTATTAACGAATTTGCAACAGCTTCAATTTCACTGCAGCTGCCTCCGGGAATACCACCGGATATAAGCGGTTGGTGTACCATAACCTGGCTGCTGGGTGATACATAGCGGTGTCCTTTTGTGCCAGCCGAAAGTATAATAGCAGCCATACTGGCGGCCATTCCGAGGGAGACTGTTTGAATTACACAGGGAGATGATTTGATAACATCGATAAGTACTCGTCCGTGCAAAACGCTTCCGCCAACACTATTTATAAGTATTGTTATTTTTTCGTTAGGATCTTCCATTGCTAAAAGGGAAAGCTGAGCTATAGTTGTATTAACTGTCTGAGCGTCGATTTCTGAATCCAGAAAAATTATTCGTTTTTCAAAAAGCTTTGATTTTAGTGTTATGGCATTCGTACCGTTTGTAGTTCTTTCTAAATAAAAAGTATCACTCATTGGTTTTCACGTCTCCTTTTCAACTTATTTTAACAGATGTATGCTGTCAAGGGTAAGCTTTACGGTGGTCGGGAATAGGTGTTGCTCACCTCCGCCTTTGTGGAAGCTGCAAAAAGTATTACATTTGTTTTTGGGATCATGTCTCCTTACTAATAAAAATTTTGCACAGAATACTGTGGCATTAAATTGTATAGATATGCTTTGAAAAAACAAAATATTTATATTAACACAAAACAATGTATTTGTCAATAAAAAGACAAAAAAATATAGAACGGATAATCAAAACACCAAAATTATCTTGTTTAATAAATATCCGATCCTATAATGAAATTTGTTTTGTTTTAAAGCGTATCTATTATTATAACATCGAAATACGATTTGTCAAGTGTTTTTTTGAAAATAATTAAGTTTTTTTGAGTATAATAAAAAATGCTCTAGGATCATGTGAATCCCAGAGCATTTTTACTCGGTTTAATTTAGGGGAACAACGAACCCCAAAGTTGTTATTTTAGGTCAATTGTCTTCAAAAACAATACTATCGAAATCTGTTAAGTATTTTACCTTATATTTACCCTGAGCCTCAAGGGTATCCAGCTCTTTCTTTCGGTGATAGGTGTAGTGGCAAATTAATATACCATCAAAAAGACCTAAGCCTGTAAAATCAGTCATTTCAACATTATTATCATCGTACATTAAAACGTGTTCTATGTTTTGTGTAACAATGTGTGCACCTGCGCTGTTGCCAATATAAGTAACGCCTGATTTTTTTACATAATCTATAATATGCTTATCAAAACCACTTTTTCGGATTTTATCGAGTATACCGAAGGTGTTTCCCCCACCTACATATATTGCGTCGAGAGTAAGTCCTATTGATTTTTCAGGGTTAGTGTGATCGAAAATATAAACCTTTTCACGCGAGAATCCGTATTTACACATTTTTTCATAATATACATTACTATTGAGTGTTTCAGGAGTCGCGCTTTCGTTAGGAATATACAGTAAAACACATTCTTCAATAGGTTTAGGTAAATTTTCAATTATTACATTTCTTGATTCCTGATTATCAAAAGCCCAGGAGGACAAAATCAATTTCATAATAAAACAACTAAAATAAAAATAGGCTTATATGATTTTTATTTCTTTTCCTCTCCTGGTTTAAAAAGCTTTATCAAGCTTCGGCATCTCTGTCATTCTCAGCCTTGTGCATCCGTATGGGCAAAGCTCAATTATTTGAGCTTTGGAAATGGGTTTAGTGGATTTGGGCGTTTTTCTGCAAATTGTTCTGTATGGAAATTTAAGCCCCCAATTAATTTCTTGCATATTTGCTTTTATAGCTACGGGTGGTTTTTCCTGTGAAAAGGGGATATTACCGATTCCGTAGAATTTAACTTCAAAGTCCTTGCCGGAAAAGCCGTAATTCCAAGGCGTTTTCGGAATAAACTGATAATCACAATAGGGGAATTTACGCTCAACACCTTTTTTTACATATTCTCTCATTTCCTTTTCATATTTAATCGGAACAGAGAAAAGTAAAGAGCCCATTTGCAAAGCGTAAAGATTGTTGGGTCTTTCTTTGAAAAACGGAACAGTATCAAACTGGATTTCGATTTTTGTTTCACCTTGATTAATGTTAAATTCAAGATCTTCTATTTCATTTAACTCGCCATTAACCCTAAGATTTTTTGCAAAAGAAGGGATACGGATTACAAAAGTAAAATCTCTTTGAGCATCTATATAATAGTGCATTTTGTTCTCAAAGGGATAGTTGGTTTCAAGCTTGATTGTGATACCGTTATAACTTAAAACAGAGGGCAACATAATTGAGTTAATTATTGTGTTGCCGTTATGCATAAAGCCGGAAAGTGCAAATTTAGGCCAGCCCTGATTAAAATTAGCAGTACAACAACCAAAGTTGGGCTCAAGTCCGAAGGTGTGAGCATAAGGTCCGTTTGTGCTCCACGGCGCCATAATCATTGTTTTCTGACACGCTGTCTGATTTACCTGCTGAATATATTGGTGTGTCCACATATCCTCGCTTAGTGTGGCAGGAAGAGCATTGAAACCTAACATTTCAAGGCGCTCAGCCCATTTGTTGTCACCGGTATGCGCAAATATTTCTTCGTATGAATACATTTGCTCAACTACAGCACAGCACTCAGTACCTCTTGTTGGGTCAAGGCCCGAAAGAACTTCATCCCCTGTAAAGCCTTCAAAAGCAGTACCATTGTATCTATCAAGAACAGCACGAAGCTTTTCAGCATTATCGGTATATTTTTCGCCTAATAAATCGTGGGAAACAGCCTCGCTTTTAAGCATCATAGCTATATTTACAATGTGGGTTTTTCTTAACCACATATGACTGGGCTTTTTCCAGGCGTTTATCGCCTTGTTATAGTCATAGCTTTGCTCTTTTATTATTTTAGCAAGCTCTTTTATCCATTCTTCCTGATATTTTTCATATAAGAAGTTAAGAGCTATAAAGGTTTCAAACCATCTGTATTTACCCCACTTAAACAAGGTTATTTCCCCGCTTTTAAGAAGGGCATAATAGTTTTTCATAACTTTATAAATAACTTCAGGGATTCTTTCGTCACCTGAGCAGTCATAGTAAACTTTAAGTGTTTTACAAATGAGCTGAATTGCCCAGGTGTCATATTTAGCTCTGTCTTCTTTTTTACAAGGGCAAATCCAACCATCGTCCTCTTGTGCTGAAACAATGGCGTCGATATATTTTTTTACAGTTGAAATCAAAGCGTCATTATCAAGAAGATAGGCAAGAGGAATAAAGCCATCAAGCCAATAAGGGACTCTTTCCCAGCCTTCACGATTCCCGCCAATCCACGCACTGTCACGAATATCGGGCCAAATCTTATGTAGATTTCCACTTAAACCCTCTGCCTGAATTTCAAGCTGACGCCTAAGCCAACCCTCAGGTTTAATTTCTTTTGATGTAAAGAAATTCCATTTATTCATATTGCTTTACCTCAGTAATATTTTCAGGTTCTTTTAAATCCACACCTTTTTTGAGAAGAAAATAAAGAGGAATGAGAGCTAAAACGGTTACTATACCTGCCCAGAGGAACATATCCTTTGCAGGAACTATAACCTCTGCATTAGCTTCGTTTATTATGGTTTGTGCAGCATATTTACATGCGGTTTCGCCAATATATGGGCCTATAATCATAGGAAGCATAACAGCAAAAATCATTCTGATACCCTGGAAAAGACCTGCCTTGCCTTCAGGAATAAAGTCTTTAATGGTAGCACCAAAGAGAATGTTAACAAGAGCATTACCAAGAACAACAGGCACTATACTGATAAGAATAATATAAATGTTTGTGCTTGTTGAAAGCAAAAGAAAGCCTAATGTAAGAACAATAACACCTGTTACAAGACAAATACCTTTTTTCTTTGTTGAGAGCTTGAGCATAGCTACAATTAAAGCGAGAACAACAGCTACAACAACCACAGCAGTTATTATAACAGGTGCTTTTAAGATGTTTTCTACGCCTCCGTTATCGGGAATAACAACATATTGAACATATGTAAGAAGATAGGGGTAGAAAACCTGGAATGCAATAATTGCAAAGCAGAATGCTGCAAGTGAAAGATAAAGCCTTGAGTTTTCTTTTATAACAGATGGTCTGAAGCCATATAAAAGGTCAGCCCAATAGTTTGAGGATGTTTGTATCTGTGCAGTACGGGGCGGGTCTTTAATAAGGAATAAACCGACTATACCACACAAGGTAACAACAACACCTAAGCCACCAAAGAAAAGCTTGTAAGAAATAGTGCCTGCCTGAGCGAAGCTACCAACACCTGTTACTGCAAAAGAAGAAACAGTACCAACAACAGATAAAACTGTTTCAACAAGGGGTCTTTGCTTAGGTACAGTTACATCTGTTACCCAAGCCTGAAATGCTGCATCGTTACTGGTTGAGCCCATAAAGGTCATAACAATATCCATAAGAATAACAAACCATACAGTGCAACCAAGAATTTTTGCTTCATCGGTAAGGTTAAGAAGGCTTGCAACATTATCCTTGGTAATGAAACCGAACATAGCTGTAACTATACCCCAAAGAATATAGCCAACAGAAATAAACATTTTACGGTTTTTTAGCTTATCACTGAGAGCGCCCATAACAAATGTGGTAAGAACTGCCGCTATGGCAGAAAGGGCAACCATTCTTGAAACTGCTGTTACTGCTTCCATGGAGCCGAGAATTGCAGACTGTGACACGTCAGCATAAATTTCGTTGGTGATAAAGGTGTTGAAATACATATTTTCTGTATTCCAGGCTATACCTCCCATAAAGCAGAACAGGGTAATTATAAACCAATTCTTTTTGCTTAATTTTTCTTTAATCATATCTTCTCAATCCCTTATTTAAAACTATTATTCTGCGGGAGTCTGATATGTAACATCCTCATATTGCATTGTTACATCTTCACGAGTGAAGCCTTCCAAATCATATCTGTCGGAATAGTAATTGTATTTGTCAATAGTAAATGTAGTATCCGGTTTGCAGGTAATCATAGTACAGCCTCTTTGTGAGCCGAGCTTATCAATGCCTGAATATGCAAAGTAGTCGATGCTGTAACCATAGCTGAACTGAATACCCTTGTATTCAAAAGTGGTGTTGTTAATGTGATCGTGACCGTTGAACATAGCCTTTGTTGAATCGAGCTCAAGCATTTTTTCAAAAAGCTCATCCTCGCCTAAAGCGCAGTAAACTCTTCTTCCACCTTCACAGATAATGCCTTCAATATATTTGAAGTCCTTTGTGTCTTTAAAATCATTCTCAACAAATTCATTCCAGCCATCTAACATTTCCATCAACGGAATGTGGAAAAATGCAAGGGATTTAACAGATACGGATTTTTTGCTGATTTTTTCATTTTCGGCATTCATTCTCTTTATTTCTGCTTCATACCATTCTACCTGATTGGGATGAATGTTGTCGTATGTACCTTTTATGGTCTCAATAAGAGAATTATTAACATAAGCCTGAGAGTCAATTAAGATTATAGCCTGCGTGATAATCCCTTTTGAGTTTTTAATCTCAATGGTGTGGTTTCCGTATCCGTCAACATCTTCAGGACCTGCCCGGAATAAGCAATGCTCAAATTCTTCACTTGAATAAAATTCTGCAACTGCTTCTCTGTCATAATATGAATAGCATTCAGCATCGTGGTTACCAAAGGTAACATCCCAATAAACACCAAGGCTTTCCATAAGATTTCCGAAGGCCTTTGCACCACTAGCATTGTTGAATGTACCTGCTCTGTATGGAACGGGGAAGGCAATGTCACCCGTTGCAATAACAAGATCGGGTTTTTCCTTTGTTACCATAGCAGCAATTGCATTAAGAGCCTTTTCATCAACACCCTTTGTCATAAAACCGCCACCGATGTGAATATCGGTAATATGCATTATCTTAAAATCACCGTCTGTTGTGAAATACCAGTTACCGTTTTCGTCCTTTTGAGGGACAAGCTGTTTTTCAATTTCAACCTTGTTATATGAACTGCCTTTTTTCAGAAGATTCTGAACAGATAAAAGATTGAGGCCTGTAATTATACTTGCGATAACTATAACCACAGAAATAAAAACAAGTAATCTCTTCTTTGCTTTTTTGCATTTTTCTTTAGCCATAGCGTAATCCTCCTTTCAAGTTTACCATCTAAAAATAACATAAATATGGTAATTATTCAAGCGTGCTACAAAACTTGTTTACACTGAAATTATAAAAATACAGCAAAATCAGTTGAAGCTTTTAACCCAGTTTAATAAAGAACCAAGGTGCGTGTTTTCTCGTACTGTTCCTAACATATAATCGGTTACGGGTCCGTTCCTTCTCATCTTTTCAAGGATTGTTTCCTGAAGCTCTTCTACAGACATTTCTTCATAAGGCTTATTTAAATCCGGTGTTATATTTTCAGATTTCTTTTCTTCGTGGTTCCCTTCGCAATGCTCAAGCTTTACAGCTTCTGAAACCATTGGCTTTTTTGCATTATTTATAGATTCGGGTTCTTTCCGGATTTCTATTGATTTTATGGGCGCAAAGCTTTGGTTAATGTAATCGGCAGGAAGCCATATTTCTCCGTAGTTTGCAGGAATATTTACTTGGATTTGCCCGTTGCTTACACATACCTGTTCGCCTGTTAAAGCACCCACGTAGCTTGAGCAATTACTACACGAGAGGTTCATATTCACGTCATTATTGCTGTTATTAACCGTAACGATTACAGACTGACCATTAAGGGATCTTTCGTATGCAAAATGAGTGGTTTGTAGTACTAATTCCTTATAATCACCATAGCAAAGAGCAGGTGTATTCTGACGGATTTTACCAAGTGCAGAAATGAGCTTGGTGCAGGGATTTGTTTTTATAGCATTTTTATAATCCTCAAAATTTAAAGCAGGTCTTAAAGAATCATCCGAGCCCTTTTCTTTTCTTCCTTCAATGCCAAATTCAGAGCCATAGTAAACAGATGGAATACCGGGTAAGGTGTAAAGCATTATATGCACCGGTGTGAAATGAGCTTTATTGTTAAGCTTTGTGTAAATTCGCTCTACGTCGTGGTTATCAACGAACGTATATAGTTTAAGACGGCTTCCTACCATATCGTTTACATACTTTATTGTGTGAGCAATTTCAAAATAGTTATGGTCATTGTGTGCAGAATACAGTGCCTTATGAAGCATATAGTTTGTGACACTGTGAAGCGTTCCGTCATTTGCCCAACGTGAGTAATTACCGTGAATAACCTCACCCATAAGCCAAAAATCAGTTTTTATTTCATTTGCTACCTGACGCAGCGACTGCATATAGTTAAAGTCCATAACATCTGCTGCATCAAGACGGATTCCGTCGATATCAAATTCCTTTACCCAAAAACGAATTACATCACAAACATAATCCCTGACAGTCGGGTTGTGCTGATTTAATTTTGCAAGAAGGTCATAGCCACCCCAGTTTTCGTAAGAAAAACCATCATTAAAGGAGTTGTTCCCCAGAAAATTTACATTGCAATACCAATCTTTGTACTGTGAATTTTCCCTGTTTTTCTTGATATCCTGAAATGCAAAGAAATCACGCCCTGTATGATTAAAAACACCATCCAGAATTACCCGTATTCCTTGTTTGTGACATTCTGCTACAAAATTAGTCAGATCTTCGTTTGTGCCAAGTCTTGAGTCTAATTTTTTGTAATCTGTCGTTTCGTAACCGTGTCCTACCGATTCAAACAGCGGACCGATATAAATTGCATTACATCCGATTTCTTTTATATGAGCAATCCAGGGCAACAAGGTGTTAAGCCTATGCACAGGCTCACTGTAAGAATTTTGTTTTGGTGCACCTGTCATACCCAATGGATAAATATGATAAAATACGGCTTCGTCATACCATGCCATATATTCGTTCTCCTTTTCGTGAAATAAATATTCACTATATTTTATGAGGTTTAAGATAAAGTGCTTTTTTGAATTTTGTTAAAGTATATCACATACTTAAACTTAAAATCAATGATAATACACTGTGAAAAAAAGTATTATACAGATTTTCCAGTATAATTAACCTGAACAGAGATTTTTATACGATTTGTAGCTTGGACCAGAACAACATTTGGGGAATTTCTTGCATAAGGCTTAATGTTTTGGTAAAATGATATTAAAAAGAAAAAAGAGAAAGGAATCACTTTGATGCAATATTTTATTTCCTTTTTAGAGGGGATTATAACCTTCGTTTCACCTTGCCTTTTACCAATGATTCCCATATATATTTCATATTTTGCGGGTGGTAGCGAGCATAACACAAAAAAAGTTATTAAAAATACACTTGGGTTTATTTCGGGTTTTACTGTTTTGTTTGTTTTAATGGGAGCCCTTGCAGGAACTTTTGGTAAACTTTTAAATGAATACAAAACCATTGTAAATATTGTTACCGGAATTATCGTTATTTGTTTCGGACTTAACTTCCTTGGGGTTTTGAAGATCAATATATTTAAAGGAGCCAAAAGAGCAAAAACGGAAAATTTAGGATTTTTTTCCTCCGTACTGTTTGGTGTTGTTTTTTCAATTGGTTGGACACCTTGCGTTGGTGCGTTTTTGGGTTCGGCTCTTATGCTGGCAGCTAGTCAGGGTAGCGTTGTACAAGGAGTAATAATGCTACTACTTTATTCATTAGGATTAGGAATACCTTTCTTTATCAGTTCAATTCTTATCGATAAATTAAAGGGTGCTTTTAATTTTATAAAAAAGAATTACAAGGTGATCAATACTATAAGTGGTGTGTTGCTTATAGTTGTTGGTGTTTTAATGGCAACCGGTCTTTTCGGTAGATTCTTAGCACTTCTCTCATAGAAAAGGAGTTTTATATGAAAAATACATTTAAATGGGTTATTATTGCTGTGATTCTTGTGGGTGTTATAGCCGGAGCAACGTTTTTATATAATAAATACAGTAAGGATTTTATGATGGAGATGCCTGTTCATACAACCAAAAAAAACACTCAACAAGATGTACAGGAGGATTCAGAGCAGGATTATTCTGCACCTGATTTTACAGTGCTTGATTACGAGGGTAATGAAGTAAAGCTTTCTGATTTTAAGGGAAAGCCTGTGGTAATAAATTTCTGGGCAACCTGGTGCTATTATTGTAAAGAGGAAATGCCTGACTTTAATGAAGCTTATAAAAAGTATCCCGATGTTGAGTTCCTTATGGTAAATGCAACCGACGGATATCAGGAAACAGTTCAGACAGCAAAAAAATATATTGAAGATGAAGGCTTTGCATTCAATGTTTATTTCGATACTGAGTTTGAAGCGGTTAATGCATATTATGTAAATGGTTTTCCTGCTACGTTTTTTATAGATAAAAATGGCAATCTGGTAACGTACGCAAATGGTATGCTTGATTATGAGTCTCTCG
This sequence comes from Acutalibacteraceae bacterium, assembly GCA_045543695.1. Lineage (GTDB taxonomy): Bacteria > Bacillota > Clostridia > Oscillospirales > Acutalibacteraceae > DTU089. The sequence continues at coordinate 63,174 of JAZPXQ010000033.1, forward strand.
AAAAAGGAATTAACCTGATTAAAGAAAGTAACTGATATGCTCCTGTTGTTTTATCGACAGTATGAAACTCCCACCTACTACTCAGTAAGTGGGAGTTTCTGTATGATTTATCTGAACTTTAAAAATGCAAAGGTTCGATGTGAGTAAAACTCTGCAGAAAGAATACCGTTTTGGATTTGTGTTTTGACTTTATTTCCTACCGTCATCGATTTGTACAATGTTAAGAACGAATTCAGCCGTTTTGTCTAATTCTTGAAAAATAAAAGTTTCGCTGATTTCAGAAAAACCGTCAGTGTTTATTCTCTAAAGCCCATTTTTGTTGCATTATAATGGCAGGGTCGCAGTCGTAGTCGCTTTTTCGTGTGTAAAAAGCTGTGATTAAATCACCGTTATCCAGTTCTATTGTTGATGGGTAACCTAAATCGTCGGTATCATAACCATGGTGCAAAATTGCTTCATCGCTCCAGGTTTCACCATTATCTTCACTGAATATTGCCCATATTCCGTAAGGTCTTTTTCTGTGAGAGAAAGTGGAAATTAAAGTTCCCGATGAATGGAGGTATAAATGCCCGGGTGCACCACTGTCATCTCGCACAATCTGCCGGGGTTTACTCCATGTTACACCATTATCGAGAGAAACTGACTGGTAAAGAGTAAATATAGTTTCTTCTGCGTTTTCTGCACGAAGGTGGCAGATTATTTTTCCGTCAGGGAGTTGAATTGCGTGGGGTTCATAGAAATAAAGCTCTTTAAATTCCTCGTACTTATATATATCCAGTTTGCCACGTAAGCTCATTTCACCGGTTTCGGTGTTTATGGTGTGGGCTTCAATATGGTTGTGTATACCCTGTATTCTGCCAACCCATAAAATTGTACCATCGTTAAGCACAGTTGGTCCGTGTGGTGACGAAATAGGGGATTTATATATTTTTCCGAAGGTTTCACCACAGTCGTGGCTTATTCGGAAGTTGACGCCAAGAGCCTCAGCTTCATCCTCGGCAGAAACAGAATTTATGTAATCAAAGCATTCCTGAGTCTGTGGCATATTTTCTCTTTGAAAGTTAAGTGTATTGTTAAATGATGTTGCAATAAGACCACTTTCACCGAACACAGTAAGACCAACATCTCTGTCATCAAGCACAGTATCAAAAACGGGTACAGGCTTACCATAGGTTTCACCATTATCGCTGCTAAAGGCTAAAACACCTTTGCCGAAGGGGCAAATATGCTCCACTCTGTAGCCTGAAGCACCAACGCAGATTTTACCATTCTGAAGCTTTGCAATAGTTGGCCAGGCAAAATAAGCGTGGTGACTTTCGGTGTTTGTCATAACAACCTTTGGTGAACCGATCAATTTAATGTTCAAAAGAATTCCACCTTTTTAATATAAATGATTATTTAGTTATTTTTTATAAAACCGCACCTTTTTCTTTAAGCTTTTGCTGAAGTGCGTTGATGTTAACATTGTGTGCAGTTGAGTTTGTTTTGTGGGCTATGGCAACTGCAGTGCCTGCAGCTTCACCAAGGCAACAACAAATAGGCATTATTCTTACAGAGGCCTGAGCCTCGTGGGTAGCAGATAGGCAGCGGCCCACAACAAGAAGGTTGTCATATTCCTTAGGTAAAAGTGAGCGATAGGGTATTGTATAATATTCGCCATCACCAAAAAATCTGTGACTTGTTCCGGAGCCGGAAGGGTTGTGGATATCAATATCGTAATTGCCAAGGGCTATTGAATCGTCGAATCGGGTACAGTTGATTATTTCATCACCTGTGAGAATATGAACTCCTTTAAGCTTTCTGCTTTCCCTGATGCCGATTTCTATTGCAATGGAAATCAAAGTGCTTTCGTGGAATGCGTTTGAATTTTCTTTTAGAAATGCTATAAGCTCGTGAATCTGCTTTCGGGCTATAACCTCAGCTTTGCTCACATCAAATGGGTTGGTTGGGTCTAGTTTAACCACACGGGTAGAGTTAAAATGTAAAACATCTTCACCAACACCAAAGAAAACAAGGATGTTTTCTCGTGGGTTTGTAATTTCGCCCTTTGCCTGTTTTTCTTTATAAAGCTCTTGTAAGCGAGGTCTTTCCTCTGTAAAAATGTCAAGGTCAACGCCACTCATGCGAAAGCAGGTTGTCATAGGTTGGCAAAGATTATCGCTTTCCCGACCCAACTGAAAATCACAACCTGCAAGATAGAATAATTCACCGTCACCTGTGGCGTCAATAAAGAAATCTGCCTCAAATGTTAATTTTTTTCCTTTGGCAGTAATATCAACTTGTGTTATTATTCTGTCTTTAGTTTTTACGTCATAAACTACACCGTGGAAAAGAATATCAACCCCTGCTTCAGTAGACATATCATCAAGAACTATTTTAAAATATTCTGAATTAAATTCGTGGTCCTTGCAGTCATCAACATATTCATCGTGGCGTTCTTTCATTTCTTTGAAAATACCTTGAGAAAGGTATTTCCTTTTAATGTTTTTGTCCCAATACGGTTTTGTCCAATATGGCATAAAAGGGTAGACCAGATTATTTGCGATTGCTCCACCAAGGCAACCGGATTTTTCTACAAGTAAAACCTTCAGACCTTCACGGGCTGCGCTTACTGCAGCTGCGACACCACTGAGACCACCGCCTGCAACTACAAGATTATATTTCATAAAATCCACTACCTTTTTTATGATGTTCATAGATTGATTATACCACCGCTTAGATTCAAAAACAATAGATTTAAATTGTAACATCCTCTTGTAAGATTTTAGAGAATATGTTACAATTTGCTTTGTATAATTTTTACTATTATGAAAGAAGTGAATAATATGGTGAAAAACTATGATGCAGTTGTTATCGGCGCAGGTAATGGCGGTCTTGTAGCAGCTGCACGTCTTGCAAAAGAGGGCAAGAAAACATTGCTCATAGAGCGTCATAATTTGCCCGGTGGTTTTGCAACAAGCTTCGTAAGAGGCAGATTTGAATTTGAAGCTTCGCTCCATGAGCTTTGCGGTGTTGGTTCTATTACAGGCAAATCACCCTTACAGAAAATTTTCCAAGAGGTTGGTGCAGCAGATAAAATAGAGTGGGTTTCACTTGATGAAGCGTTCAGAGTGATCACTTTGGATGAAAACGAAAAGTGCGACTATTCAATGCCTTTGGGAAAGGAAGCTTTTATATCAAAACTCGAAGAATATGATCCGGGTTCATCAGCTGTAGTTACAAAGGTTTTTGATCTTATTGAGAGTATCGAAAAAACCTTGGACTTTGTAAGCGATATACAGGATTTCAAGCCTTCGATGATAAAAGAGATTTTCTCCGAGCATACAGACTTTTTGAAGGTAGCAAACTACTCTGTTGATGAGGTGCTTAAATCATTAGGCGCAAGTCAGAAAACAAGAGATATAATTAATGCTTATTGGTGCTACCTTGGTCAGCCTACAGATGAGCTTAATGTTATTCACTATTTTACAATGCTTCACGCATATATTATTGACGGTGCGGTTATTCCGAGAGGAAGAAGCCATCAGATAAGCACTGCTTTACTTGAAGCATTCACCGAAAACGGTGGCGAGGCTTGGTTTAATACAAGTGTTAAGAAAATAGTTGTAAAAAATGGCGTGGCAAGTGGTGTTGAGCTTGATGACGGCACACAGATAAATGCCAAAGCAGTTATCTGTAATGCTTCACCATATAATGCTTTCACAAAGCTTATAGACGAAAAGGAAGTTCCCGATAAGCTTAAAAAAGAGGTTAATGCAAAAGTATTAGGTGCAAAAGGCTTTGCAGTGTTTTTAGGACTTAACCGTTCTGCAGATGAATTGGGTCTTAATAACCACACCTATTTCATTTATCCAACTAACGATAACAGAAAGTGCTATGAACTCAGCAAAAAGCTAGAAACCAATGATGTTCAGGCAACTGTTTGTCTTAACAGAGCTTTTGATGATTGTTCACCCGAGGGAACAAGTATTCTCTATATGACATCTATTTTTGCAGGTGATGAATGGAGTAAGGTTTCTGTTGCAGATTACTATAAAACCAAGATTGCCTTTGCAGAAAAAATGATAGATAATTTTGAAAAAGCAACAGGGGTTAAAATCAGGGATTACATAGAGGAAATTGAAATATCAACACCTATGACCTATGCCCGTTATACAGATGCTCCCGCAGGCACAATTTATGGTTATGAAGCAACCAAGGAAGACGGTATCGTTAAAAGAATTGTTTTTGATATGATTGACAAAGGCATACAGGGACTTTACTTTGCCGGTGGTTATACCACAAGGCATATGGGGTATTCACCCAGTTATACAACAGGTGATATGGCAGCAAAGGCTGCTGTACTTGCTATGGATAAGGAGGCAAAGTAAATGAGTAAGAAAAAATTCTCTGTAAACGGAACCTTTAAGGATAGCGTTAATACAGTAAAGTTTTTAACAGAAAGAAAGCAGTTTATTAACAGTGCTGAAGCAGTTATACCAACCCGTACTGATGATTTCGGCGTAAATAAGGTTGCTAAAAGTATCCATCCTAAAGAACAGAATCTTGTTATAGACAGAATAGAAGAACATTCAAATATTGCAAAAAGCTATTATTTTAAAAGTGAAACAGCTCCTCTTGCATATTTTAAAGCAGGGCAGTATCTTACCTTTAAGCTTGAAATAGGCAATTCAGTTGTTACCCGTTCGTATTCTATTGCATCTTCTCCTGCAAGTGCATTGAAGGGTGAATACCAGATTACGGTTAAGCGTATTAATGATGGCTTTGTTTCCGATTATATTCTTGATAACTGGAGTGTGGGGGAGAAGGTTATTGCTTATGCACCTGAAGGCAATCTGATTTATAACCCTTTGAGAGATGCCAAAAATATTGTTGGTATTGCAGGTGGTAGTGGTATCACACCCTTCCTCTCAATAGCAAGAGCCATTGCCCAGGGTGATGAGGATTGTAGCCTTACTTTACTTTACGGTTGCAGAACATCAGATGAAATTCTTTTCAAAGCAGAGCTTGATGAACTTTCTGAAAGTAATGAAAAAATTAATGTGGTTTATGTATTAAGCCACAGCGACGAGGAAGGCTATGAAAAGGGCTTTGTTGGTGCAGACATTATAAAAAAATATGCTCCTGAAGATAATTACAGTATTTTTGTTTGTGGTCCCGGTGGTTTATATAAATTCCTTGATACAGAGCTTCCTAAGCTTCAAAAAGAAAAGAAATATATTCGTTTTGAAGTATTCTCTTCCGGCAAAAAGGCTGAAGAAGAGCCCAAGGAATACAATATTACAGTTATTAATCGTGGTAATGAAACAGTTATTAAAGCAAGTAGCAGTGAAACAGTGCTTTGTGCTTTTGAAAGAGCAGGCATAGTAGTTCCTGCAAGATGCCATACCGGTGAATGTGGCTTCTGCAGAAGTAAGCTTGTAAGCGGAAAGGTTTATATTCCCGAGGGCGAAGACAAGCGCCGTATAGCAGATATGCAGTTTAATTTCATCCATCCTTGCTGTTGTTATCCTGAAAGTGACCTTGTTATAAGGATTAATTGATTATGACAGAGTGAAATAAGACCGAACACCTTGAAAAAGGCGTTCGGTCTTATTGTATATATTGGGTTTTTATTTTACAGTAATCTTAAAAAGTCTTGCTCCGTGTGAATTAACCTTCGCTGAGAATATGCTGTCAGTTACGGTGTATTCTTCGTGCTTCCACATATCCCAAACGCTGTATTTAACACCACCGATTGAAATATCAGTAATATCGAAGCTGATTTCTCTTTCCTTGTCATCTGTGTTAAAGAGAGCAATGTATTTACAACTATCACCTGTGGATGTCCAGATGATTTCACCCTTGCCATCAGCTTCTTCTCGTTTGAATTGTCTTGCGCCACTTGAGTTTTTAAGCATATCAATAAGCTCTCTGTTCTGGAGAAGTGAAAGGGTAAATTCATCGTTATCTCGCATTTCGCCACCCATCATAAGAGGGGAACGGAAAATGCCCCAAAGGGTCATCATTGTTATCTGCTCATCGTGTGTAAAACGTGTGTAGCGGTCTCTGTATTCAGGTTTTTCTTCCGTGATTTGAATTCTGCCAAGGGGGAGCATATCGCAATCGGGCCAGGCTCCGGGCTGAACATATTCCTGCCAAGCGTAGCAACGCTCAAACATAGCGTGGAGCTTGCTCCATTCGTCCCAGAAATCCCCGGTTATACGCCACATATTTGCGTTTGCAGCAAGGTGCTCGTGCTCCCAGACAGGTGCAGGTCCCGGAGAAAGGCTGAGAACCATATCTCTGCCACAATTATTAATAGCTTTCCTGAGCATTTCAATTTCTTTTCTTGCAGAATAAGGGTTATCAGGGAACATCTCTGTGTTAGCAATATCATCACACTTGATGTAATCTACATCCCAAGAAGCATAAAGCTCAAATATTGAATTGTAATATTCCTGAGCACCTTTTTTGTCAGTTTGAAGACCATACATATCAGGGTTCCATTTACAAATGTTAGAAGGATTTGCAATATCTCTTGCAGTAACGCCTTCGCATTTGATTTTGGTGTTTCGGTGTGCTGCCTGTCTCGGGATACCTCTCATAATATGAATACCGAATTTAAGTCCAAGGGAATGTATGTAATCTGCAATGGGCTTGAAGCCCTTACCACCTGCAGAAGAGGGGAATCGTTCAACGGAAGGAATAAGGCGTGAATATTCATCCATACAAAGGGGCGCAAAATAGTTGTAGTAAAAACTATTTGCAGTAGGCTCGGACCATTGAATGTCGCAAACAACATATTCCCAACCATAGTCTTTAAGGTGCTTCGCCATATAATCAGCATTAGCAAGAAGCTGTTCTTCATTTACAGCTGCACCGTAGCAGTCCCAGCTGTTCCAACCCATCGGGGGAGTAAGCGCAAGTTTTTTATGCATATAAATCTACCTCTTTTTATTCTTCAATTTGTTTCATTATTTCTTTGTAAGAGATAATGTTACCGTGTTTTTGGAAATCTACTTTTTTACCCAGAATACGGATGTTATCAACCATTGGTTTGTTGTTTGTGTAAACGGGTTTACCTGGTGTGATGGGGTAGATACCAAGGCAACTGAAAATATACCAAGCTGCGGTTGAGCCATTGTCCTCGTCACCGGGGAAGCCGTCATCTTTCCAGGAGAAGCCCTCTGCGCATATCTTTTTAAGCCAATATTCAGCTTTTTCGGGTTGACCAAGATACGTATAGATAAATGGGATATGGAAGCTGGGCTGGTTAGAAATTGCGCATTGGCCCCACTCGCAAACAGCCATTTCAGTCATTTCGTGTATTTCGTAGTTGTAGCCACCAACTCTGTATTCAGCAGGTGCATCAAACAATTCGTCAAGCTTTTTGATAAGTTTATCTGTACCACCATAAAGCTCGGCAAGCCCTTCAATATCGTGCTGAACAGCAAAGCTTGTCTGCCATGCAGCAGCTTCGGTATAGTCGCCACCCCATCTGAACGGGTCAAAGTCAGGTTTGAAATTACCACTGGAATCCTTGGGGCGCATAAAGCCGGTTTCTTTATCGAAGATGTTTTTGTAATTCTTGGAGCGAGCAAGATATTTTTCTTTCTTGTCTTCATAGCCAAGAATACCAGCAACAGTTGCGAGGCAATCATCAAAATACGCTGCATCTAGTGTAAGGTTTACACTTTCGCTGAATTTGTCACAGGGAACATAACCCAGCTCTAGATATTCCTCGCAGCCCTCTCTGCCATAAGCTGGTACTGTGGATGATTTATTTGCGTGGTGCTCCATACCTTTAAATGCAATTTCGAGTAAATCCTTTGAAATAAGGTTCCTTGTAGCAACGTCTGCAATAACAGCATCAATAGCAGTGCTTGGCATACAGTTTTTAGCATCGCCTGCAGTCCAACGGGGAAGCCAGCCACCATCTATATAATCCTGGATATATCCCTCAATAATCTCAGGAAGAATATCCTTTGCAACAATTGCGTAGAATGGATAATTGGTTCTGTATGTATCCCAGAAGCCATTGTCGGTATATCTTACACCGGGAATAACCTTATCGGCACAAGGTGAATAGTGGATAGGGCATCCGTTTTCATCGGGCTCATAAGCCTTGTGTGGATAAAGGAAGGTGCGGTACATACAGCTGTAGAAGGTTTTCATCGTATCTTCATCTGCATCTATCTCAATCTTTGAAAGATACTCATTCCATATACGCTCATTCTCGGCTTTGAGCTCATCAAAGCTACCGTAAACAGAATCGTGCTGAAGATTTCTCAGTGCTTGTTCATAGCTGATGAAGGAGGTAGCAACTGTAAATGTAACATCCTTCTTCTTGAGCGCTATATGAATACCTGTTCCTTCGCCTTTTATATGAAGGCTGTGTTCAGTGTCGCAGGTATCTCTGTTACCAATTAAAATTTTGTCAACATCAACAGAATCTGAATCAAATTGAAATACATAATAACCTTTGATAGTACCTTTGTCATGACTTCTTTTGTCACGGTTGCAATCTGTCCAACAGTAAAGACGGTTGTTCTCTTTGTCGTACTCATATTCACAGTTGTATTTAACGGGTAAAACTGAAAGATAACGGTCAAAATCCTTCTTGAAGCTGAGCCTTACACAAGCACCATATTCGGTAGGCGTAAGCTCAAAATCACAGAAAGGTCTTTTTAGATAGCATTTAAGATAATGTGGTTGTAAAATCGCTTTTTCAGGGTCATAACCTGACCAACAATCTTCAAAATCAACATAGGGCTTTTCAATCTGTGGCATCATTGTGAATGCGCTGTGGTCACTGATCCACGGACTTGGCTGACGTGTAAGGCGAATACCCTCAACGGAACGGTCATCCGGGTGGTAATACCAGCTACCTCTTGATGTTTCGGTCTGCAAGCTGAACGCAGCAAAACCAAAAGGCTTCTGAATAAGTGGTAATGTGTTACCCTGAGAAAATCTATGCAGAGATTTTGAACCCTGCTTTATATTTACATATTTGAGATAATTCATAAAGCAATCCTACTTTCAAACATTCTGCTGATATGATACCATATTGTTATAAATCTTTCAATAATAAGAACAAATAACAAGAATAAGAAAAATAATAGAATAGGCGTTTCAGTTTTAATCCATACCCTTTAATTTTTACGTTTGCAGTTTATATGCTATAATCCATTTGTCACCAAAAGCAATTGTCAATCGTTTTATCAGTGAAAGGAGGACGTTATGAGCAAACGAGATCTCGAAAATGAATTTGAAGCTAAATATAACGAATATGGCAATATGCTTTATAAAATTGCATTTTTATATTTAGGTAATGCAAGTGATACCGAAGATGTTTTGCAAGATGTTTTCACAAAATATCTTTGCGGTAAATATAAGTTTAAAAATACTGAACACGAAAAAGCCTGGTTTATCAGAGTAACGCAGAATAAGTGTTTGGATTATCTGAAAAAATCAGGTCGTAAGAATGAGTGTATTGATGATGTGACTGTAACTGCTACATACAAGGATGAAGACTTGGAGCAGGATGTTATTTCAAAAGTTATTGCATTACCCGAAAAATATAAATCAGCCATAATTCTGTTTTATTACAACGATTATACTGTTGAAGAAATCTCAAAAACCTTGAAAATAAGCAAATCAGCTGTCAAGAAGCGTTTGCAACGAGGCAGAGATATTCTTAAATTAGAATTGGAGGATTATGCATTATGAAAAAAGACGATTTCAAAAAAACTATAGATAATATTAACCCTGATGCTTCTATGGGTAACAGATTAAAAGCAAAGATTACTACACATACCGTGCCTGTTAAGAGAAACAGACAAGTTACATTAAGCATAGTATCGTTTTGCCTTGCGTTTGCAATTATTTTCGGTGTAGGTTTTTTAGTGCCACAACAAAATGAAAACTCTACCAAACTACAGAACACAACAGGAAATACAGTACCGCAAAAGAAGCAGATTAATGCATTTATAATGGTTGCAAGCGCAGCTAATACAGATAGTACAGAAACTGCAACTATTAATAAAACCCTGGAGCTCAATGAAGAATATCCTTATGAAGTGTATTTAGAAGTTAGGGATGTAAGAGGACTCTCTGATGTGGAAACATCAAAAATAGAAAATGAATTAGATGATATATTTAATAAATATTGTGCAGAAAAAAAGTTCGATACGGGTAGTGCAGAACTTTGTGTAAAAGAAAATATTATTATGACTGTATGCACATTTAATGAATTTAAACTTGATTTAGAGGATACAGAAAACGTAAAATCAATAAATGTAAAAAACACATCAAAGTATGGTCAGATGGTGTATGACACAAATAAACCTACTTTTAATGCTCCTGAACACGGTAATTTTATCAACATAGGTTGGGAACACGGAAATAATTTGTCTGCCAATGGCGAGGATTTCGATTTTGAGAAAAGCAGTTTTTATTGGAGCCATACAGAGGAAATGGAAAAGGCTTTTGAAGAAAACATAAATACACCGTACTCAACGTTTAACGATACAATTACATTTACGGTTGAATATAAAGACGGTTCAAAAGCAATCGGTGTTGTTGACCTTGTTTTTGACGATAGCGGAAATGCAACTGCAGTATGCAAAAACTACGACTATGTAGCGTAATTTAGCCGAGGACGATAACTATGTCAAAATTCATTGAAAGACTTATCGAATGTCCGTTTTACGTGGGCGAAGGCGATAAGTTTGTTAACTGCGAGGGTGAAAACGGCAAGAAGCACACACGATTATTTGACAACAATACCGAAAAATCAGAGTATGAAAAGGGCGTTTGCTCCGTTGATGGCGGAAGAGCCTGCAGTCATTATAAGAAAATAAACAGGCTTTACGAGTGCGGTAAGTTGCCAAAAAGATAAAGTGAGGACAGGGGGAGCCCTGTCCTCAAATTTTTAATCCAAACGCATTTTATAAAATTTTGCTTTGAATGTTTGTGTGCCGTCAAAGGTGCTGTATTCTCCGTAGTGGTCAAATACTAAACCACATTTTTCCATAACTCTGCCTGAAGCAGGATTATCAACTGCGTGATTTGAAACAAAATCCTTTATTCCTTGTTCTTTATGTGCAAATTTAATCATTCGTTTTGTAGCTTCTGTGGTTAAACCTTTGTTCCAATAATCAGAACGGATATTGTAACCGAAACCCCAAGCACCAGGTTCTTTTTTATCAGGACCAATGCTACAGCTACCTATTAAAAGATTGCTTTCCTTAAGAACAATTCCCCAGTGAAAATTGTTGTCATTAGGAAGTATAATATTTATCCAATGCAATACCTCATCTGTGTTTTTGTAGAGGTTATACGGCATAAATTTATTAACCTTTTCATCACTCAACCATACGAATGCCTCTTTTGCATCGTGAGGGATAATAGGACGAAGAAGCAGTCTTTCTGTTTCAAGAACAGGTGTGTTTTTTATGTATTTTATCTGTTTTATTTTTTGTATTATATTCATCATCGTTTCCTCTTTTCTGTTTCAATAGCTATAAAAGGAACAGTCATTTCTTCCTCGGTAAGCCCTGCGTGAACACCAACCATTTCAAAATCGCATCGTTTATAGTCAATATTAGTTTCACCAAGAGCTACTGCGAAAAAGTCACCTATAAAGTCTGCGGTTTTTGGATGCGGTGTACCAAAACCTAAAATATTTTCTGAGAACACTTCTTCCTTTGTCATTAACCTGAAAGACTCACCAAAGATTTTGTTGAATTCTGTTTTGAATTCTTCTGTTTTTCCGTCTTTAATAAACAAACTTAATGCTCTTGGTTCAATAGATGGTGGTCTTTTCAAAAGTTCTGTTAATTGGGGATAGTCCTCTAAATATTCTGTTTTTCCGTCACACAGTCCGTGGTCTGCAGTAATGATTACAAGGGAATCCTTCAATTTACCACAAAGCTTTTCAACCTCGCTGTTAATATGCAGAATCTCTTTGTGTGCTTCTTTGCTTGTTACTCCGTGACCGTGCATTGCGTGGTCAGGCTGATTCCAATAGGCATATATGTATTTCTTCTTTCTCTTTTTAGAAAGCTTGTATATGGTCTTGCAAATATCTTCAACACTTTTGACACGATATTTTGAAAAGAAGGCTACACAGTAAGCACTTTTTCTGCCCTTGACCTTTTCAATTCTTTGCATAACATTTTTGTAAGGTATATATTTGTGAGCCACGTTGTATTTTGCAGCAGGCTTACCGTTTCTCTGTAAAGTGTTTTTGAAAACTGCAACGTTTTCTCCGATTTCTTCAAAGTATAAGTCCCAGCCAAGCCATCCACATTCCAAAGGGGAGTGGCCACTCAAAATTGATGTAGTTGCCGCAACGGTTGTTGATGGGGAAACGGAGGAAATATCGGTTATATAATGCTTTCTCAGAAAGTCATTCTCTTTAAGGTGGTAGTTCAAGGTTGAAGTTCCCAATCCGTCAAAAAGAATTACTATAATATTTTTGTAGTCTTTTTCCAGTAATTTATCAAATTCAGGTAAGGTCTTGTGTTGGCAGTCCTTTACGCCAAAATGGTTTAAAACTGATGAAGCAATCGACAATATGCTTCTGTCGTAGTTTGGATATTTAATCATAGTGTCTACTCCTTTCTGAATATATCAAGTGTATGGTGTGATATGCCGACTAAATCCTGCCTTTCGCAGGATTTGAAATGGTATCTGAGATATAAATCATAGGTTTCATCATCCATTTGGTCAACAGACTCTTTCATATGGCAAGTATAACCGTCAGTAGCAACAAAATGCAACCTTTCCACATCAAAAATCTTTGTTAAATCAAAAATTTCATCCTTTGTATATACCTTAAAAATCCCGTGTGGTGGAAAATATGCTTCGAGTGTAACAGGGTCAAATTCACCCTCCTCAATCAATTTGTCAATTCTGTTATTTTTAAAACAGCAGAATATTGATGGTTCAAGCATACAATAAGCAACAAAGATATAGCCGTCAGGCTTTGTAATTCTGATTGCTTCCGAAAGAGCTTTCTGCTGTTCATCGGCTGTGTATAAGTGATACATCGGACCAAGTAATAGTGTTACATCGTAGCTGTTGTCTGGATATTCCGATAAATCAAGAGCATTACCTTGTTTAATGCAGACTTTCTCTCCCGGCGATGTTTTAGTTTTGAAAACCTCAATATTGTGTTCAATAAGTTCAACTGCATCAACCTCGAAACCTTTTTGAGCAAAATAATGAGAGTATCTGCCTGTTGCAGCTCCGATTTCCATAATCTTCATTCCGTCTTTTAAATATTGCTCAATGTATTTAACTGTTGTGAGAAATTCAACTCTGCCGTGCTTGGACAAAAGACGTACATCTTCGTCGTGGGTGTTGTAGTAATCAAAAGAAAATCCCCTGTTACATTGGATTGTTTTTTTAAAAGTTTCTTTTTTAGTAAATCAAATAGTTTCATATCCTTCACTCCTAAAATAAAAATAACCGGTGTAAGCTTTGCAGTAAGCCTACACCGGTATAATCATATCGTTAAAATAATAGTTTACTTTTTGCGAAATGAGTATAAAGGCATAGACCTGCAAGTATCATAATCATACTTTACAAGCCAGGAATTCTGCATATCATGTTTTGTGAAACGATATGTGTTCATAACCTTTACCTCATCTGTTTTTTTGTCACTATAACACCATAAAAATGATTTGTCAAGGAAAAGTTTTTAATTGCATTTCTTTTATATCAATGGTAAAATTGTTGTAGTATTAACAGAACGCTTCAGGAGAGTGTTATTTGGTGGGTAGCTTGAAAATCGGAGTGGCAAGTGTCACTTTCAGGAATAAAACTGTCAGTGAGGTAGTTGAAATTGCCAAAAATGCAGGCGTCGAGTTTATTGAGTGGGGTGGAGATGTTCACGTTAAAACCCTTGATGATGCAAGGCTTGCTAAAAAACTTTGCGATGAAAATAATATTAAAATAAGCTCCTACGGCAGTTACTACAGAACAGGAAGCTCTGAAGTAAGAGAGTGGGAAGATGTTTGCAGAATTGCAAATAAAATGGGGGCTCCCGCTGTAAGAATCTGGCTTGGTAATAAAAATAGTGAGGATTTTACAGAAAGTGAATATAATGAGCTTTTAGAAGAAATTAAAATCCTTTGCAGTAAGGCAGAAGAATATAATCTTCTTGTTTGTCCCGAATGTCACGATAACACCTTTAATAATAACACAGAGGCGATTTTGAAGCTGAAAAACGATTTGAACTGCAATAGCTTTAAAACCTATTTTCAGTCCCGTTATTTAAGGTTCGGTTATGATATAGACAGAATCGAAAGGACCTTTGATTTTATTGAGAATTTTCACGTCAGCTACCGTGATTTGAAGCGAGAGCAACGCTTTAAGAAGAAAGATAAAAATTATCTTGATAAACTGATTAAAAAGTTTATTTCAATGAATTTCAACGGTATTGTTATTGTTGAATTTACTAAAGCCTCAAAGGAAAAGAGCTTTAGAAAAGATGTTAGGAAATTAAGAGTTTATTGAAGGTGATTAGAATAAAAATCGCATTATTCAGCGAAAGCGAAAGTAGTTTTTCAAAGGTTTACACACCATCCGTTTTGAAAAAATTAGGTGAATATGGGGAGCTTTCTCAGAGGATAGATAAAAGTAATATTGAATGCCACAAAGAGTTTTTAAAGACTTGCGAAATTGCTTTTTCAACCTGGGGAATGCCTCAATTTACCGAGAAAGAAATAAAAAAATATATGCCCTGCCTTAAAATTGTTTTTTATAGCGCAGGAACAGTTCAGTATTTTGCAAGACCCTTTCTCGATTCCGGAATAAGAGTTTTCAGCGCATATTCTGCCAATGGTGTTCCTGTTGCAGAATATACTGTTTCTCAGATTGTTTTAGCCTTAAAGGGATATTTTCAGGGTGCAAAAAGGTACAAATCATTTTTGCCATATTCCCGTAGTCATACACAAGCTTGTGTTGGTGCTTATGGTGCGAGGGTGGGCTTAATCGGTCTTGGTGTAATCGGTTCTGCTGTTGCAGAGAAGCTCAAGGAGCTTGATGTTTCTGTTTTTGCCTATGATCCGTTTATTGCAGAGGATAGGGCAAATGAGCTTAGTGTTACCTTGTGTGACCTTGAAACAATTTTTAAAGAATGCGATGTTATAAGTAATCACCTTGCAAATAAAAAAGAACTAAAAAACGTTTTAGACGGAAAATTCTTCAGGCTTATGAAGGCTCACAGTACATTTATAAACACGGGCAGAGGCGACCAGGTGGATGAATTTGCACTTGCAAAAAGCTTGCTTAGTCACCCTTCAACAACTGCAATTCTAGATGTTCTTAAAAATGAAAAAATGCCATATTTAAGTCCGCTTTTCTGGTGCCCCAATGCAATTATCACACCTCATATTGCAGGGAGTTTAGGTAATGAAACCGAGCGAATGGCAGCTTATATGATTGAGCAGCTTGATAATTACATAAATGGAAAACCTACTAAATATGAAATAACAAAAGATATGCTTGAAAATATGGCGTGAAAGGCAATGATATGAATTCTTTAATTGAATTTAAAAACGGGAAACCATATATTTATATTGATGAGGTATTGCATTATCCTCTTGCTTACACTACTTATTTTGAGGAGTGTGGAGAGTTTTCGGACTTCATAAAAGCCGGTTATAAAATGTTTTTTATTAATGTTTCGTTTACCGTGCTTCCCATAAACAATGTCAGTGGCTTTTCACCATTCAGGACAGGGGTTTTTGAAGGGGATGAACCTGATTACAGAGAATTTGACGGAATTGTGGGTGAGATTTTAGCTGAATGCCCCGATGCTCTTATTTTCCCTCGGATAAATGTTGCAATGCCTGAAAAATGGATTGAAAATAACCTCACTGAATGTGTTTGTACACCATCCGGTATGAGAGAGGCTCTTTGGTCAGAAAAATATCTCCACGATGGTGTAGAGCTTCTTGCTGCTCTGGTTTCGCATATTCGTTGTGCAGATTATAGCCACAGAATTGCAGGCTATCAGATTTGTGGTGGCACAACTCAGGAATGGATGCATCACGATATGGCAGGCTCTTTTTCTGAAACAGGTATTAAAAAATTCCATTTATGGATGAAGAAAAACTATAATGCAGATACCGTTCCTGAAATCACAAGAGAGGATTTATTTGAGCCGGGGTATAATGAAACTGTGAGCCATTACGGTGAATTCTGTTGTGAAACTGCTGCAAAAGCTGTTGAGCATTTTTGCAAGGCTCTTAAAAAGCTTATTAATAATAAACAGATTGTGGGTGCTTTTTACGGCTACAATGCTTTCGTGAACGACCCGCTTCTTGGTCTTGCGGGATTAAGGCACATTATCGATTCACCATATATCGACTTTTTCTCATCTCCCTGTTGCTACGATTGCACAAGGGCGCTTGGCGTTGATTGGGGCGATATGATAGCAGAAAATTCTCTCAAGCTACACAACAAGCTGTATTTTGTTGAATGCGATATAAGAACTCACCTTACAAGAAGAATGCAGGAATCCCGTCCGGGAAGCTTTTCAGAAAATTATTTTGCACTTAAAGATAATAATGGTAATAAAACTGTGTGGTGTGGTCCTGATACTTTACCCCTTTCTATGTCTGCCATAAGAAAAGCATTTTCCCATCAGCTTACAAGATTTTCGGGTATATGGTGGTTTGATATGTGGGGAGGTTGGTATCACCATGAAGAAATAATGCTTGAACTGAGGAAAATGAAAAATATTGCAGACGAATCGAAAAGCAAATCAAATTCATATCCGTCTGCGCAGACGGTGGTTTTCATAGACGAAAGGGCATATTTTAATAACCCGAGATGTAGCGATATTTCCTGTAGCGTTAATAATATCAGAGTTGCAATGGGGAATACTGGAATTCCCTTTGATTTATGTATGACTGAGGATGCTGAAAAGGTTATTGACAGATATAAGGTTGCAATCTTTACAACCCCCTTACCCTCAGAAAGTGGGAAAAAGGCAATGTCACTTTGTGAAAAACATAATGTACCATATTTTTTCCCCGAGGGTGACAAAATCTATGTTTCTACACAGGAGCTTCGTGAATATCTTGTTTCAAATGGTGTTCATTGCTATAATTCGGATAACAATGTGGTTTATTGCGGTGGCGGATACATCGGTATTCATACATCTCATGATGGTGAGGTCGAAATAAAGCTACCTGAAAAGTATAAGGTAAAGTCTATTCTCGGCACAACTCCCCGGGAACAGGAAACCGATGTTATTTCACTTTATATGGAAAAACACGATACGGCTTTGTTTGAGCTGATATAATGAGATATTTGACGTTTGAGAATGAAGTAATTATAGAAAGAAGACAGGTAAAATGAACTTTACTTGGTGTGATTATAACCCTGAAACGATGGGATATGTTGAAAGCTGGCTTGATGAACATGCTGTCAGAATGACAGGCATGGATGATGGCTTTCGTCAGGAATATGAATATTGGGCTAACGAGGATTACAATACAGTCGGTGAAAACTTTTGGTGTAAGGTTGTTTTTGAAAATGGCACTCCGTTTGCTGTAATAGAGTTTGGTCTGTACGAGGGTGTAGTTACCATTATGGAAACCCTTGTTGCACCTGAAAAGCGTGGGCAAGGTATGGGTTCAAAGGCTATTAAAGAGCTTCTTGAAAATTCAAAAATTATAATCGGTATTGATATTGAAAAGGCTGAAGCTATAATTTTTCCAAGCAATATCGCATCACAAAAAGCCTTCGAAAAAGCAGGATTTAAGCATCACCATACTCATGAAGACGGTGATGCTATGACTTACATATATGAGAAAAACGAGGATTAAAAATGAGCGTGAAAGAATCAGAAAAAGTAATATTAACCAATATGTGTATGGTTTATGATGGTAACAAAGTTTTAGTACAAGACAGGTTAAATAAAAATTGGAAAGGTCTTACTTTTCCCGGTGGTCATATTGAAAAGCATGAATCATTTACCGATGCTGTTATCAGAGAAGTGAAAGAAGAAACAGGCTTGACTATTTCCAATCCTCAACTTTGTGGTATTAAACAATGGCCTGACTCCAAATCAGTTAGATACATAGTTCTGTTTTACAAAACCGATAAGTTTGAGGGAAAACTCAAATCATCTGCTGAGGGTGAAGTATTCTGGATGGATATAGAGGATTTCAAAAAAGCTGAACTTGCCAAAGATATGTTAGGAATGCTTGACATTTTTCTTGATGATGATAAAAGTGAGTTTTACTATTATCACAACAAGATTGATGGCGAGTGGAAATATGAGATAAAATGATAATTGAAAACTTGTGTAGGGGGATTACAAATGTTTAAATACGAATATGATACAGTTAGTTGTGATTTTGGCGGTTGGGGTTTAGGCTCTGGCAATATTTACTCTATTGAAAATTACCGTTCAATAATAGATAAACGAGCTGAACAAGGTTGGCGATTTGTTGCTGCTATCCCTACAAAACAGAGAGGCACAGGTCATACACAAGAATTAGATTTAGTTTTCGAGAAAGAGATATAAGCTATGAATGAAAATGCAGTTGCAAAGCATTATGATATTTTAATAAACGAGGGCAATGACCCTGTTCACGACCCTGAACCGCTTAAGATATATATGGATAAGTGGGATGGTCAGGTGTTTATTGATAAAATGCAGTTGTCAAAGGACAAGAATGTTCTTGAAATTGGTGTGGGAACAGGCAGACTTGCTGTTCGTACAGCACCACTTTGCAAAGAGTTTTACGGAATTGATATTTCACCCGAAACAATAAAGGGTTCCAAAAAGAATCTTGAAGAAATCAGCAACATAAATCTGATATGTGATGATTTTATGACATATAGTTTCAATAACACTTTTGATGTTATATATTCATCACTTACTTTTATGCACATAAATGACAAGCAAGGTGCAATAAACAAGGTTCGTGAGCTCCTTAAAAATGGTGGATTGTTTGTGTTATCTACAGACAAAAACCAAGACAAATTTATTGACATTGGTTCAAATAAAATTGAAGTTTATCCCGATACACCGGAAGAAATTTTACAGTGCATAAATAATTCAGAAATGAAATTGCTTGAACACTACGAAACAGAATTTGCAAATATTTTTGTTTGTAAAAAGGGAGTGATATAATGTTGTTTCATAGCTTTAATAATCAGGATGAGCGCAGGGCGTTCGGTGGTTCTGACTTTTTGGAGTTACAGTTTTGCCAACATAAAAGTGAAACAAGTATAAAAAAGGTTGTTAATAAAATTGAAAATTGGCGCAACGATTCTCTTTATATATCAGGCGATGATATGGACACTTTTTATAAGTGCTACAAAGATGTGTTCAAGAATGGTACATATAATAATCTGAAAAGTGGCGATATTGATTTTTTCGGTATTAACTATTATTCGCCAGAGCAAGTTGAAGAAATGATAAAAACTATAGAGGAAAAGAAACCCAAAGACTACATAATTGTTTTAGAATGGCTTAATAAAGCAAAAGAGTTTAATGGTGTTTATATTTTAGGTGTGTAATTTTTGATTGAATTGAGTGATATGTGGGGGTGATTGCTTGAGCGAATTGAAATACCGTTGTGTTATTGACGAGGTTTTGTGCGATATTACACCATTTAAGCCTTATGCAATAAAATGTAATGATGATGTTGGATTGGTGCTTATAAGCTTTAAGGAAAGCGAAACAGACAAAATCAGAAATCTGTTCATTGAAAATGTCCGTGAGGAATACACTGCAGCATTAGATAACATTCAGCTTGACGGTAGCGATGGATATTTTTATGTTATGTCCAGAGATAGTGTTGAGAAAAAAGAAAAATCATCACACGCACTAATAAAGCTGTTTCGATATTATTGGAATTTGAACTACAAGAAAAAAGAGCGTCAAGGTAAGCAATGGATTCAAAAAAATCTTGAAAAATATGATAGTGGTTTAATATGTTCCTTAAAGGGTAAGTTTTCAGCTTGTAAGTACATAGATAAAGAGAATAATATGTGCTTCCCGTTTCGTCTCCACGAAAGCCGAAAGAAAAATCAACCTTTGTTCATTTTTTTTCACGGTGCAGGTGCATTGGGAAATGACAACATAAAGCAGCATATTGAAAACAAGAGGCTTTATAAAAAAGTTTTGAAGCTTGATTGCAATATACTTTCTCCACAGGCACCTGTTGGTTCAAACAGAGGCAGAGAGGCGATACCTAACTATATAAAATCTGTAAAAAAGCTGGTAGATGAACTGACGATTGATTTTGATAGGCAGAGAATTTATATTGTTGGTACATCCTTCGGTGGCTTCTGTGTATGGCATATATCATATCTTTTTCCTGAATATTTTGCGGCGGCAGTGCCTGTTATGGGTGGGTTGATGTACGACAATTGCAATTGGGAAAGCTACGATATGGAAAGGTTATCCAAAACACCTTTATGGGTAGCTCATTCTTCAGATGATACTAATGTGCCCATTGATAATGATGACCATTGTGTTGCTGAACTCCAAAAGCTTGGAGCAGATATAAAATACACCCGTTGGGAAAAATACGGTCACTCAATGTCAAATAAGTTTTACAAAACTGAAAAATGGGCTGAGTGGTGTTTGAGTAAAAAACTAAAATAAGAAGAAATAGAGCGAGAGCAGGGAAACTAATCCTTGCTCTCGTTTTGTTTTGTTTATATGTAAAAATTTAAACTGCATAAGTCAAAGAAAAGCGCTGACCCAATTTATATCGAAACAGGTTAGAAGAATAATTCTCACTTATCAAATTAAGGTAGGTGGGAGTTGGTGCATAGTTCACACGTCTTCCTGCTCACACACCTCAAACGTGAAATTATCCACAATCCAAATTTTGTTTGCAGGTGAGGGTATGCCGGTTGTTTCTGATAAAAAATCAAGTATTATTCTGAACAGTTCTTTGAAATCAATTGTAGTAGCTTCAGCTACTGTTTGATTATATATTTTTATGATTTTTTTGCCTTCTTTTTCGGGTAAGGGGAGTTTTTTAGGGTTGTATATCAGGTACTCAAAAGCGATAGGGGAATCGGTGTAATCACCATTTAAAACTGCAGTTGAGATGCCAGCCAGGTGGCAAATCATTTGCTTGATGTCAAAGCGTTCAATAGGGGAGTTGCGTGATGTGAATTTTACTTTCATATATCCGTCTTTGCATTTGCCATCTACTATATTGCATTTTAAATCAGTTGGATTTTTGTTTATGTAATCATACAAATCTGTGTATTTCTCACTGACTTCAAAAATAGGCTTGTGCTGATATATTTCTCTGCACTTTGCCTCAATGAAATAGTATTTGTTTTTTGTTTTGAGAAAACCATCAAGGTATGCAGTTGTGTTAGTGCATTTCACAACAAAAGGCAACTGTTTTTCAAATTGAAAATCGGGAGTATCTTTTGCAAGAAGATAAAGCATTCTGCTTGAAGAAGCGTAAGAAGCCATTTTGGGTGGTTGGTTGTCTTTTGGTTTAAGCTCGCCACCTGCGCCTTCACCAAATTGCTTACGGTGTTCAGGCTTCATAGTGTTTAAAAATTCATCCCAGGCAGAGTTTTCGGCGTATGCCATATATTTTGTTCCGTTTATAACATAGCCTGTGTTAAGCTCTGTATCATCAGTAACGCTTGCTTCTTTTATAGCCATATCAAAGGCGTGGTAGATTTTTTCCTTGGGATAAACGTTGAAGATTTCTGTTTTAATACTATTTGTCATTCGTTTTCACCTCAGTTTCATAATAACACTACAAATTAACTTATGCAATCATATTGTTTGGTACAAAGTCCCATAAATATCCCGATAAATATGCTATAATACCCCCAACTTAAATGTCAACTTAAAAATCTTTGTATCAAGGTGGGAATTAGATGTACATAAAATCATTAAAATTAACCTCGGAATATGATGAAACTATTTTTATCAGGGATTTGGTTCGGACTTGCTATAATGGCGTTTATCCTTTCAAAATTTTCCCTGACAAAGGGCTTAATAGAGTGGATTTTGCCCCCATAACTATCTTCTATGGTGGGAATGGTTCAGGCAAAACCACATTGTTGAATATTCTTGCAGAGCTGACAGGTGTAATCCGACATTCTGCATTCAGTGGGAGTGCTTTTTTTAAGGAATATACAAGACGTTGTCAGTTGGATGCAAAGTCGATACCCGAGGGTAGTCAGATTCTTACAAGTGATGATGTTACGGATTATCTGCTTAATATCCGATATTTGAATGATGGTATTGATGTTCGCAGAAATGAGCTTTTTGACGAATATCTTGATAGGAAATACAGCAGCCATCAGCTGAAGTCAATGGCAGATTATGATGATTGGAAAGAGAGTATGGATGCGAAAAAATCAACTCAGTCAATGTATGTGAAGAATCGCCTTATGCGAAATGTGGATATGCAGTCAAACGGTGAAACTGCTATGCGATATTACACAGAGCGAATAGACAGAGATGCCTTGTATCTCATAGATGAGCCTGAAAATTCACTTTCTGCTACAAGGCAAAAGGAATTGGCAGAGTATATCCACCAATCTGCAAGATTTTACAATTGCCAGTTTGTTATATCTACTCATTCACCATTCTTTTTAGCAATGCCAGGTGCAAAGATTTATAACCTTGATTTGTATCCTGCAAGGGAATGTGATTGGACCGAGCTTGAAAATGTCAGAGCATACTACGACTTTTTCAAGGAACACGAAAATGAGTTTTGAGAGAAAATAGGAATAATGAACCTCTGAAAATGCAATGAAATCCTTGGTATTATTCCCAAAATGAGCGAAAAATAGGAACAATACAGCCCCAAACGAACAAAAATAGAAAAAATGCAGAAAACCTTGAAACAATTGCTATAAATCAAAAAATAGTATATAATTGGTTTGATTAAAGCTAAAGGTGATTCTGTGCCACTACAAATAGTAAGAAGGGATATAACAAAAATGGCATTTTTATTAGTGGTTATATACATTGCATTTATAGGGCTTGGTATTCCCGATTCTCTTATCGGCTCTGCGTGGCCTGCTATACATACCGAATTGAATATTCCCGTTGAAGCAGTAAGTATTCTTACTTTTATAATTTCAGGCTGTACCGTGCTATCAAGTATGTTCAGCGCAGGCATTCTCAATAAATTGGGAACATCTAAGGTTACCGCCTTCAGCACTGCTATGACTGCTGTAGCTCTCTTTGGTTTTTCTGTAGCTCCATCATTTTGGGTTATGATACCCATAGCGATTATTCTTGGCCTTGGTGCAGGTGCTATTGATTCGGGGTTAAATAACTATGTGGCACTGAATTTTAAAGCAAGTCATATGAATTTCCTACATTGCTTTTATGGTGTTGGAGTAACTCTAAGTCCGTACATTATGTCACAGGCGTTAGGTGATGCAGGTTGGCGCAGTGGTTATCGTTATGCTTTTTACGTTCAGTCAGTAATCACTATATTACTGCTTGTGTCGCTTTCTTTGTGGAAAAAGAATTCTGAAAATCAAGAAGCTGAAGATGAAAAAGGCGTAAACCTCTCTCTTTGGCAAATGTTAAAAATGCCTGAGGTACGCATAGTCTGGATTATTATGCTTGCAACAAACGCAATTGAATATGCCTGTGGTGTGTGGGGAAGTACATATCTTGTAACAGAAAAAGGCTTTGGGGCAGAACACGGCGCACTTGCTCTGACCGTTTATTATGCAGGAATGTCTATTGGCCGTTTCGTTTCAGGCTTGCTTTCAAATAAAATAAGCACATGGAAGCGCATAGGTATAGGTGCTTTTATTCTTGCTCCTGCAATTGCGATTATGCTTCTACCTTTATCGGGTGCATTTACTGTGGTGGGTTTGTTCCTTGTGGGCTTGGGTAATGGTTCTATTTATCCTAATATGATACACCTGACACCTCACAACTTCGGTAAAGAAGCGTCGCAATCCGTTATGGGTTCGCAGATAGCTTTTGCGTATATCGGTGTTATGTTAGCACCACCTATGGTCAGCCTTATAAGTAGTCTGTTGGGTATTAAAGTATATCCGATTCTCCTTGCAGTGCTTTACGGAGTAATGGTTGTTGCTCTAAAGCTCTTTGTTAATCGATTGAAAAAGCAGGACAGATACAATGCAAATGTATAAAAATAACGAAAATTTTCATATAAATAATTTTGTAACACCTGATGTTTCATATTCACCTGTGTATGTGTGGGTGTGGAATGACATCTGTAGTTGTGATATTATAGACCAACAGCTTGCTGAGATGCAGAATCTCGGCATAAGGGCTTTTTACATTCTTCCTGAGCCAAAGGCATTCCGTCCTGACAGTATGCCAACTAACCTTGAGCCTGATTATCTCACAGAGGAGTTCTTTGAGCTTTGTGCTTATGCCATCAAAAAAGGAAAATCCCTCGGTATGAATTGTTGGGTTTATGATGAGGGCGGTTGGCCCTCGGGTGGTGCATGTGGTAAGGTTCTTCGTGACCATCCCGAATATGCCAGACAGACTCTGGAATGTTATGAATACTCGTTTTCAGCAGGGGAAGTATATAAAAAATCCAATCCCGATGTTCTGGCGACATTTATCAATGATAAAGAAATTATTGAAGAGGGATACAAGTTTCTTGAAGATTGTGTTGTAACTGAATATGTTACAGAAAAAGAAGTAAACGGTAATTATCCCGATTTACTCAATAAAAATGCGACAGATTATTTTATAAATATCACTCACGAAAAGTATGCCTCTGCAATGAGAAATGTACTTGATGAAGCCGTTACAGCAGTGTTTACGGACGAGCCTAAAGCACCCGCAGGAGCATTCAATAGTGAACTTGCAGAGCTATACGAAGCTACGTATGGTGAATCAATATTACCGCATCTTCCGCTTATTGCAGAAAGGGTAGCAACAACAGAGGAAAATGTTTATATACTTCACCGTTGGTATGATTTGTGTAGCCGTATGTTCTGTGATAATTTTATACTTCCTTGCAAAAAATGGGCAAATGCTCACGGTATGGCTTTTACAGGACATTTGGATAAAGACCACGCCCCACTTGGTTGTATGGATGGTGGTGGTAATTTTAATCTGATGCGTGCTCTCAGGTGCTTTGATATTCCGGGTATTGATGTTATCTGGCGTCAGCTTTACCCTGAAAACAGAATAACAAATATAGATGAGATGAATGCTTACAACGGATTTTTCCCGAGATACGCTTCATCTGCTGCTGCACAGAACGGAACAAAGCTTGCTATGAGTGAGATTTTCGGCGTAGCAGGACCGGGGCTTACTTACGATATAATGCGCTATACCGTAGGTTATCAGGCTGTGCGTGGAATAAATGTGTTTAATCCCTTTAATTTCCCTCTCGGACGCAAAGGTCAGCTACTTGCACAGGAGCTACCCGTTTTCACGGAAAATCAAATCTATTATAGTTACCTCGGTCAGTTCAATCGTTACACAGAAAGAATATCATATATCTCATCTCTTGGCGAGCGTGTCTGCGAAACTGCCCTTTACTATCCCGTTTGCGATTTTCAAGGTGGCTTGAATGCAGAGTCTGTGGCAAAAGAGTTTGATACTCTTGGCAGAACCCTTGAAGATATGTTGATTGATTTTGACATTGTTGACGATGATGTTATTCAGTCTGCAAGTGATTTGGAAAAAGGCTTTGTTAGCCTTGGCAATGCAAAATACAGAAATATAATTATTCCCGAAGGTGCCTGTATTCCACCTGAAACTCAAAAAGCTCTTAATAATTTTATTGAGTTTGGCGGAAGAGTTTTAAATAATCTGCAAGAACTCACACCCGTTATTCTGGTTAAAGGTGAGGGACTACGTGCAATGCACAGAAAAACGGAAAAATCTGAGATTTTCTGTTTGTTCCGGGAATCAGGTGAAGCAGGTGAATATAGTATTTATCTACCTTCCTCAAAGGGCTATCTGCTTGATTTGGGAACCGGTAAATTGCAAAGCCTTGAAGCAGATAATAAAATTTTGCACCTTTCTCTTGCCATTGGTGAAACAGCAGCTGTTTTGCTTACGGATGAAGTCATTGATGCAGAACTAAAAAAGAATTTTGATAATAAATTCCACATTACAAATGACTTTAATTTTTGCAAAGACATTGAGCTCTGTTGTGATGAAAACGGCTTCACAAAAACAAAGCATTCAGATAATGCAACACCGATTCAGCTTGGGGATTGGTCATACTTGATTGGTGAGGCTTACTCAGGCAGCGGTGTTTATGAAACAACATTCACACTCCCAGTCGAGATGGTAGGAAAGACAGGCAAAATTGACCTTGGTGAAGTGCATTTTATCGCTTCTGTTTATCTCAACGATAAATTTATCGGAACGGCTTTAATGCCACCATACAGATTAACAATCCCTGCAGGTGTGCTTGATAAAGAAAATAAACTGAAAATAGTTGTAACTAACACAACTGCTAACTGGTATATCCACACCGATTACTTTGATAAATGGAAAACGGAAGAATTATCGCCATATTTTGAAGCAGAGCTGGAATTTGCAAAAGAATCAGTGTCAGGTGGATTGTACGGTCCTGTTGAGATATTTACGGAATGATGTTTTATATTCATAAGCATTAACAGAACGGAGAATTATTATGTTGAATTTTATTTGCTACCCCAAATGCACCACTTGCCAAAAGGCTAAAAAGTGGCTTGATGATAACAATATCACATACGAATTACGAGATATTAAACTCAATAACCCAACCTTTGAAGAACTCACCGAATGGTATAACAAAAGCGGATTACCATTAAAAAAATTCTTCAATACTAGTGGTCTTCTGTATAAATCGATGGAGCTGAAAAATAAACTACCAACTATGACCGAGGATGAAATGCTGAAGCTTCTCGCCACAGACGGTATGCTGGTTAAAAGACCGATTTTGGTGGGCAACGATTTTGTGCTTGTTGGGTTTAAGGAAACAGAGTGGGAAGGAAAAATCTGAATTACTGTGTTCTATCTTTAATATAGCGCAGGATTAAAACAAGAAGAGCTTCAAGCGAGGTTTGTTTATGAAATTTATTAATGTAAAGCAGAATAAAGATGTTTTCGGTGACGGAATTCACGATGACACAAAAGCCTTGCAGGCTTGTATTGATGAATTGAAGGATGGTGGAACTGTCTATTTCCCCGATGGTACCTATCTTATTTCAGGTGCTTTGATTTTCTATTCATATCAGCACCTTAAATTTTCAGACAATGCGATTATTCTCAGAAGCGATAAAAGTGAGCCTTTAACAAGATATTTGCTTGCATCATATTCCGAGCCTGAGTGGGGAGAATACACAGGCACTCACGATGTTGTAATTTCAGGTGGTATCTTTGATGGTAACAAAAATCTTAATGAAAAAACGACGTTGGTAAATACAGTTCATTGCAGCAATATCACCATTGAAAACTGCAAATTCCGTCATTGTGCTTATTGGCACTGCATTGAGATAAACAGTACTGAAAATGCGATTGTTCAGAACTGTGTTTTTGATGGACATACGTATACCGTAGTTGATGACAGACTTTATAACGAGCAGATTCAGCTTGACTTAGCTCGAGAAGGCTCCTATGGTCCTGTTTATAATTGCGACGGTACTCTAATTGATTTCAAGAGTGATGATACTGTTTGCCGTAATATCATAATCAGAAACAATATTTTCAAATGCGATGGCTTCCCCGGTGTTGGTCACCACGGCGATATTGACCACCACAACATTCTTATTGAAAACAACATTTTTGACGGACCCTCAGGAAGAAACGGTAAAAGCAGAGGCTACGTTTTCTTCAGACCGATGGTTTATGATTTGACGGTGAAGAATAATGCCTTTATTTCACCTAAAGAAACCGACTCGCCAAGCTATGGCATTATTCTCGAAAATCCCGATGAAAATGCCTTAATAGCAGAAGATAATATCTTCATTGGAAAAATGGATAAAGAAGTTATTATAGGTTGTGTTGATTAAAGAGTTAAATTGTCTCCTGCCTAACGACCTTTTTAAGTGAATAAGAAATTATAATGTGATTGCAAGGTTAAGATAACCCACAATCACATTATTTTTTTTTGAGAAAATAAAAATGGAGAAAAACATTAAAAACACAAACAAAAACGGTATCACAGAACTCGTATTTATCCTGGAGCGTAGTGGTTCAATGTCCGGTCCTGAAAAAGACACAATTGGTGGCTTCAACTCAATGATTAAAAAGCAGCAGAAGAAAGATGGCGAGTGCTTCGTTTCAACTGTACTTTTTGATAACGAAATCGAAG
Organism: Acutalibacteraceae bacterium; assembly: GCA_045543695.1. Lineage (GTDB taxonomy): Bacteria > Bacillota > Clostridia > Oscillospirales > Acutalibacteraceae > DTU089. The sequence goes on from JAZPXQ010000033.1 coordinate 91,454, forward strand.
TTATCCACGATAGAGTTAAGCTTTCAGAAATCAAGCCTATGACAGAGGAGGATTACTATGTAAGAGGTTGCACAGCCCTTATTGATAGAATAGGTGGAGCAATCGCCCATATAGGAAATGTCCATAAATACGCCCGTCCCTAAGATGTGCCCGAGCACACAATGTTTATTATAACCACCGACGGTATGGAAAATGCCAGCTATCGCACACATCGGATAGAGTAAAAATAGTGATAGAACACCAAAAGAAAAAATATGGTTAAGAATTCCTCTTTGTCGGCGCAAATATAGATGCAGTAGAAACTGCTGCCCGGTATGGTATCGGTAGCGATATATCTGTAAATTACCACGCAGACGAAAAAGGCACAAAAATCATATAGGCAACAGTCTCTGAAAGTATCTGTCGGATGCGAGCCAACTCCCAAATCCAACCCGATTGGAGCAAAGAAATCAATAAAGACTACCAAAAACGTGGTAAAAAACAATAAAAATAGAAAATCCAACCTTCGCATTTCTACAAGGGTTGGATTTTTTTGTGATTATCTTCTCTTATTAGGCTTCTTCATATCAAAAGCAGGGTTAATTGCATAAAAATTCTTTGAATCCATTCTGTCAGTTGCTAAACGAAGTCCTTCCCCAATACAGCAATATAGAAAAAAGTGATACATTAAGCCAAATTACGAAAAAATTAAACAAAAAGGGGACAAACTAGCCAAAAGCTTGATTTTAAAAGGTAAATTGGAATAGAATATTCGTTAAAAAACGCTGTTTTCCAACAATATTATTGTGAATAAAAATATTAAGTTAAAAAAACGATTATCTCAAAAATCTTGCATTATATCATTCTGCGTGGTATAATGCGAGTGAAAAGAGGTAATCTTATGAAAAATGTAGTTTTTTATCTGAAGTCTGTATTTGGAAATAATGTAAATTTTCTGTATGATGAGTGGGATAACACAGCGGATATTTTTCTAAATGAAGAATTCGAGTTTTTAAAAATTCAAGTGTGTGGAGATTCAAGAAGATATATTTTAGCAAGACCAAGAAAGAGAATTAATATTAACATTAGTGGTTTAAAGAAACATCAAAACCAAATAGAAAAATATACAGGATGCAACGCAATATTTGTTTTAGATGAATTACGATTGTCCCAAAGAAATTCTTTAATTCAATCGAATTTAGCATTTGTAGTTCTTAATTATCAAATATATATTCCCGGTGTGATGTTGAATTTAACGGAACAAAATGTCATTAAAAAAGAGTATGAATCGTGTTTTTCTGTTCCTGCACAAGTGATTTTTATCTATATGCTTTTGAATGATATTGAAGAAACTAATGCACATCAGTTGGCAAGTAAACTTCCGTTTTCTGTTGCCACAATAAATCGTGCATTAAACGAGCTTGTAGTCAGAGAGTTACTTTTCACAACCGGTAGCAGTACAAGGAAAGTTTATAAATGGTACGGGAAAAGTGTATTTTGGGTAAAGGGGAGAGATTTCTTGTTTAATCCCGTATCAAAGGTGTATTATACAAAATCTATGCCTGTTGATTTACAGATGTCTAACGAACAGGCATTATATACTTTATCGGAGATATCACAATACCATCCTGTTCCACATTATGCTGCATCAGGAAAAGAAATTGATAAAATAGCAGATGAGGAATTTGTTGATAACCACAACGATTTTGAGGATTTGTTTTATGTAATTGAAAAGTTTAAGTACGATCCCAAAATCCTAAGTAACAGTCCTTTCATTGATGTCATATCTTTATATGCTCAATTTAAGGAGAATAAAGACGATAAACTTTGTTTGGCTGTAAACAATTTAGTGAGCGAAAAACTAAACAACCAAAGTGATAAAAATGATTGAAAAAAGACAGTTTCAGCTCCGTTGATATGTAAAAAATCTTTACTGCATAAATCAAAGAAGACGGACAGGCTATCAAAGATCTACATCGCCAGTAATGGATTCCTGAAAAAAACGACACATTAAGCCTAATTTAGAAAAATTCAAACAAAAAGATGACAAATGAACGGGAATTTGAATAACGGTTGTTTGCATAACCGAAAATAAAATACCAATACTATTGACATTGTAACGGTTGACCGATATAATGGTAGTAACAGGAGGTGAAACATCGTGACAATAAATGAATTAATGGAAAACAGAAATATTACGCAATATCGTTTATCTAAAGATAGTGGAATTGCATATACAACAATAAACGATATATGTAGTGGTAAAGCACAGCTTGAAAAATGTTCTGCCGAAACAATTTACCGTATTTCAAAGGTGCTCGGTGTTTCGATGGAAAGCCTTGTAGAACCTTGTTTAGAGGTTCGTAGTGACTTTGAATTGTTTAAAAGTAACACCTGTCATAGACTTAAAGAGTTGGGTGATATTGAATTTGTTATTGAACTTTTAGAAGAAGATCGGATACGTAAATATTATAAGAAAAAATGGTATTCCGAAAGCTTGTATCTTCTTGCTATGCTTGATTATATCAGTAGAGAGAATAATATACCACTTTGCACACAATACGATAATATGCGTACGTTAAAACTAAAATCTACTCTTTTCCCTGCAAGTGTATTGGTTGCGGCAAAGGTTTCTAAAAATGAAAAAATAAAGCAGAAAGCAATAGATGAATGTATTCCCGAATTCAGGAGATTCAACATTATAGAAAGCGAGATTAGAAATGTCATCTAACAGTTTTACAAAAGAAAATCTTGATACCTATCTCAAAGAGTTAGCAAAAGAATTCAGAAAAATTAACGGTAAATCTATGCCGGCAGAAATTGTGCTTGTAGGTGGTGCAGCTATTCTCACTAATTATGGTTTTCGAGATATGACTACGGATGTTGATGCCGTAATTCACGCAGGTTCAGCAATGAAGGATGCTATAAATCTGGTTGGAGATAAATATAATTTGCCAACCGGATGGTTAAATGCAGATTTTGTAAAGACCGGTTCATATTCGCCAAAGCTCAATGAATTTTCGGTTTATTACAAAACTTTTTACGGTGTTCTCAATATTCGTACAATTTCAGCAGAATATCTGATTGCTATGAAGCTTCGCTCAGGAAGAAAATATAAAAACGATCTTTCTGATGTTATCGGAATTTTGGCAGAACACGAAAAGAAAGGTGAACCCATTACTTTTGAAAAAATAGAAATGGCAGTTAAAAATCTTTATGGCGGTTGGGATGATTTCCCTGAAGATTCAAAACCTTTTATTAAAGATGCGCTAAAAAATGGTGATTTTGAAAATATCTACACATCAGTAAAAAAGGACGAAGTAGAGTCAAAAGATATTTTAATTGATTTTGAAAAGGATTATCCAAAGGTTGTGAAAGAATCCAATATCAACGACATTTTAAAATCACTTAAAGAAAAAAGAAATAAACAATAATACAAAACCCGGTTGAAATTAGAAAAATTGTAATATCTGCTGAGGTTCTATTAGCCAAAAATGAAAAAATGTTTATTTTGGTGTTTATCAGGAGGATTTGATTATGACCGAACTTGAAACAATGCAACACGCAAAGAATTATATAGATAAGCTTGCCAACGGTATTGATCCGTTAACAGATGAGACTATCAAGGATGATTCCGTCATAAACAATGTCCGTATAAGCAGATGCCTGTTTTATGTTTCGGGTGTTCTTCAGGATGTTATTAACAATGGTGGTGTTGTCGGTAGAACCATAAAACCACAGAAAATAGCATTTTCAATTACTGATGAACAATGTTCAAAAATTCTTATAACACAGGACCCGGTGGGTGTGTCTATAATTTCAAAAAGAATAGGGGAGGTGCTGGACGAAAATGTCAAGACACTTCCTGCAGTACATATTGCTAATTGGCTTGTTGATAATGGATATCTTGTTGAAAACATATATTCAGGAAGCAAGAAGAAGGTTACAACGCCCAAAGGTGAGCAACTCGGTATATTAACGATTGATGCGGTTAATCCTCAAGGTGTGCCATATAAAAAGAATATTTATGACGCAAATGCTCAGAAATTTATAATATCCAACCTTAACAAAATCGCCGCTGATATAGCCGCTAAACAAGTATGATATATCTAAGAAATAACTGTTGTAACCAGACTACCTGATGACTATAATTCACAAGAAGCACAGAGAGCTAAAGATGATATTAAGTTGTTGCAAAACTGTGGCGTGAATGTTGTCACTCAAAGTATGATTCATCAAAAGTATGCGGTTCTGGATGGGAAAACAGTATGGTATGGTAGTATAAACTTACTGTCATTCGGTACTAGCCAAGAAACAATGATGCGACTGCAAAATCGTGAAATTGCAGAAACACTTTTGGCAGAAGTAGATAATATGAGTAATCCAAAAATTTATTGAATTATTCGATATAAAACAGAGCAGAGTAGTACACAAAATATGTGATATTACTCTGCTTTTTCTTATACCTATATATAAAAATCTTTACTGCAATAAACAAAGAAAACGAACAGTCTATTAAAGCTTTATATCCCCACTAATAGATTCCTGAAAAAAACGACACATAAAGACAATTTTCGCAAAATGGATGGGGAATGCTCGGTTCAATTACTGTAAAATAAAAATATTGCCTATTTATAATGTTTTTGATATACTAAATTTATATATAAACTTTTTTTATGGATTTTGTGAGGTTTACTATGGAAACAGTTCTTTCTTTGCCATTGAAAATACATAATAGAGAGATATGCAACAGAGTGGTTTTTCACCCTATGGAGGGGTGTGACGGTACCTTTGATGGTGGTATTGATGATCTCACTCGCAGAAGATATCTTCGCTTTGCAAAAAGTGGAGCCGGTATTATCTGGTTTGAAGCAACTGCAGTTACCAATGAGGGCAGAGCAAATCCTCGTCAGCTGTTTCTGAATGAAAATACAAAGGACTCCTTCAGTGCTCTTGTTAAAGAGATTAAGGCAGTTTCTCTTGCAGAAAATGGTTTTGAGCCCGTTATTATTGTTCAGCTGACCCATAGCGGACGCTTCAGCAAGCCCAATGGCACACCTGAGCCCATTGTTGCATATCGCAATTCTCACTGGGAAATCGGCAAGGAAAATCAGCCTTATATTGTTGCAACAGATGATTATCTCAGTACAATTCCCGATAAATATTACAATGCAGCAGTTTTTGCAAAAGAGGTTGGCTTTGACGGAATTGACGTTAAATGCTGTCATGGTTATCTTTTCAATGAGCTTCTGAGTGCAACAGAGCGTGAGGGCGTTTACGGTGGTAGCCTCCGGAACAGAACAAGACTTTACTTTGATTGTATTGATGCAGTAAAAAAAGCAGTAGGTGAGGATGTGTTTGTTACAACACGCCTTAATGCCTGCGATTGCTTCCCTTATCCCTTTGGCTTCGGTGTTGATGAGAATAGCAATATCGACTTAAGTGAAACCAAGCTTATTATTAAAGAACTTTATGAAAAGGGCATAAGGCTTATTAATCTTACATTGGGTAATCCCTACCTCATTCCTCATATTAACAGACCTTGTATGAATGCTCCTGAGGACGGAGAAGCAGGTCTTAAAAGAATTTATGATGTTACAAAAGAGCTTAATGAAGCATTCCCTGAAATAAGCTTCATAGCATCGGGGCTTACATATCCTGCTGATTCTGCTGTGGAATATGCAGAGAGAATTATAAATGATGGTGTTGCGGATTTTGCAGGCTTTGGCAGATTGACCTTTGCTTATCCGTCATTCTATAAAGACTACCTTGAAAAGGGTACACTTGATAAAAACAAGGTTTGTCTTAAATGCAGTAAATGCTCACTTCTTATGAGGGCAGGAACTGTTGCAGGTTGCCCCATAAGAGATAGCGAGGTTTATATGCCTTACTATCAGAAATACGTATTAGGTAAGTAAGAGGTGAGAGAAATGGTTGCTGTTATAACAGGCGGAACAAGAGGTATCGGTCTTGGTATTGCAAAGACGCTTCTTAAGAATGGTTTTTCAGTTGTTGTTTCTGCAAGAAAGATAAGCGAAGAAATTGAAAGCTTGAAAGAAGAATATTGCGGTAAGGTGCATTTTGTTTCCTGCGATATTTCATCTGAGGCTGATATTGAAAATCTTGCTTCAGAGGTAAAAGAAAAATTCGGAACAATTTATTTGCTTGTAAACAATGCAGGTGTTGCACCAAATGAGAGAAAGGATATTCTTGAAATCACTCCCGAGGATTTTTCTCAGGTTGTTGATATTAACTTAAAGGGCACGTTTTTCGTTACACAAAGGCTTGCTCCTCTTCTCATTGAAAATAAAGGCGGAAGAATAGTAAATATTTCCTCTATGTCTTCTTATACCGCATCGCTTAATCGCGGTGAATATTGCATTTCAAAAGCAGGCATTTCAATGACAACAAAGCTTTTTGCAGCTCGTCTTGCAGAATATGGTGTCAGCGTTATAGAAATAAGGCCCGGTATTATTGAAACGGATATGACCGCAAAGGTTAAAGAAAAATATGAGTCTATGATTGCGGATGGTCTGACACCAATTAAAAGAATGGGTCAGCCTGAGGATATTGCTAAATGCGTTCTTTCAATTGCAAAGGGTAATTTTGATTTCTGCACGGGTACAGTTATTGACTGTGACGGCGGCTTTAATGTGAGAGTTTTATGAGAAAAATTTATGATGCAATAATAATCGGTAGTGGCGCTGCGGCTTTCAGCGTTGCTGACTGGCTTTATAAAGAGAATATAACTGACCTTGCGATAGTTACGGAAAACCGCCTGAGCGGAACATCAAGAAACACAGGTAGCGATAAGCAGACCTATTACAAGCTTTCTATGGATGGCTTTTCTCAGGATAGCCCCTATAAAATGGCAAGTGATATTTTTAAAAGTGGCTCCTGCGACGGTGAAAAGCTGTACCTTCAGGCTCTTCACAGCAGCAGATGCTTTTTAAGACTGTGTGATTACGGGGTAGGCTTCCCTCAGGATGAATTCGGTGGCTTTCCCGGTTATAAAACCGACCATGATAACACCGTAAGGGCAACCTCAATCGGTCCGTTAACCTCAAAGGTTATGACCGAACGCTTAGAGGATGTTGTAATAAATAAAAACCATACACCGCTTTTTGATAACCGTCAGGCTATTGAAATATTAAAAGATGGAAATAAGGCTATCGGTATTACTGTTCTGAATACAGAAACAAATGATTTCGAAGGTTTTTACGGCAGAAATATCATCTGTGCTACAGGCGCACCTGCCTGTATTTATGAAAACTCCGTTTATCCTGAATCTCAGCATGGTATGACGGGTGTTCTTCTGGACGCAGGTGTAAGGCTCTGCAATTTCTCCCAATGGCAGTACGGAATGGCATCGGTTGATTTCAGATGGAATGTTTCCGGTAGCTTTATGCAGGTTGTACCGAGATTTGTGAGCGTGGATGAAAACGGCAACGAAGCCGAGTTTTTAAATGTTTATTTTTCTGATAAAATGGAAATGTTCGACAATATCTTTCTTAAAGGCTATCAATGGCCATTCAGCTATGAAAGGGCAGAGCTTTCCTCAAGGATTGATATTGCAGTACATAATGAAATTAAAAATGGCAAAAGAGTTTACCTTGATTACACCAAAAATCCCGAAGGCTTTTCGAAGGATTTACTTGGTGATGAAGCAAGGGAATATCTTTTCAAAAACAACGCCTTTGGCGAAACTCCAATTGAACGCCTTGAAAAATTAAATCCAAAGGCTATTGATGTTTATAAAAGACAGAGCATTGACCTTTACACTCAGATGCTTCGTATTGCTGTTTGTGCTCAGCATAACAATGGTGGTGTTCTTACCGATAATAATTACGAAACCGATGTAAAAGGGCTTTATGTAATAGGTGAGGCGGCAGGAACCTTCGGTCTTGCTCGTCCCGGTGGCACTGCTCTTAACGATACTCAGGTTGGCGGTCTTTTGTGTGCAAAGCACATAAAGAGCAAATCAGGTGTTGAAAGCGCTTCAGATATTGAGATTGATGCATCTGAAAAGTACAAGGGCTTTGAAATTGACGAAAAAGTTGATTATTCCTTCATAAAAACAAAAATGAGCAATTTTGCAGCCTTCCTTCGTAATAAGGAGGAATGTGAACAATTACTTTCAGAGATAAACGATATTTTATCTGCTTTACCCTTTAAGCATAGGTCATTAAGCGATTATTTTTATGATAAGGATATGCTTATAAGTGCAAAAGCCTTGCTTGAAACAATAATAGGTGAAATGAGCCTGACAGGTAGCAGAGGCGGAGCAGTTTATATAGAAAATGACGAGGTAATAAAAGAAAACGCTTATTACAGAGATTTTCTTACAATTACTGATTTCGGTAAGGTTTCATTCCTTAAAGTCAGAGCCGTACCGATTATAAACGAGCCCTTTGAAGGTTATCTTAAAAATATATAGGAGAATGGATATGGGAAAAAGAATTGATTTAAAAAATGCTTCAACTAAAGAAATTCTTGCTTTTTCAATTTTGCCCTTGGGAATTTTCTTTATTGATTGCACAGTTTATACAGTAATTAACTTTTATATGACTGATGTTCTTAAGCTCAGTATGGGTCTTGTTTCTATTGTTCTTCTCGGAACAAAGGCATGGGATGCAATCAATGACCCTATGATGGGGCAGATTGTTGAAAGAACAAGAACTAAATGGGGTAAATGCAGACCATATCTCTTATGGGTTCCCATTCCTCTTGCAATAACAACTGCGTTATTGTTCTTACCCGTTAATTTCCCTGCAAGCTGGGATATTATCACATCTGACGGAACTAATCTGGGTAATGCAGGTAACTTTATTTATATGCTTATTATGTATATGGTTTATATTACCGCATTTACTGCTATTGATATTCCACGAAACAGCCTTAATCCTCTTGTTTTCCCTCAGAAGGATAGCCGAGTTAAAGCAGTTTCAATATCAAATACAATCGGCTCCTTCGGTACAGTTCTTCCCTCTGTTCTTATCTGGACAATGGCAGGGCTTTTAGGTAACGGAATGAAGGATAAATCCGATATGGGTTATTTCTATTCAGCGTTGATATTCGCTATTATCGGTGGTGCTCTTATTATGGCTTCATTCTTCGGAATGAAGGAAAAGGTTTACATCAAGCCTAAGAAGGAGAAAGCATCAAAGAATATTAAAATCATACTCAAGGATAAAAGAATTGTTCTTCTTTTACTTGCCGCATTCTTCAATGGCATTATAAACATCGGTGCAATTTTCCTTTCATATTTTGCAAGATGGAACTGCATCGGTATTCTTCCTATGGATGAAATAAACAATTTCATTTATGAGCTTGTAGGCAAAAATCCAAACATTGATGCAGTTGCAATATTGCCGACAATACTTTCTGTTATGAGCGGTATTTCATATATGCTTTCTATGATGATTGTTCCCAGATGTCTTAAAAGGATGTCAAAGAAGACCTTATGGATATGGATGTCCTTTATCGGTGCTGCAGCAAATATAATCATTTATATTATCGGTGTTTATATTGTTCCTTATAACACAATTCCCGGCTTTATTTTGTATGCAGTTCTTCGCTTCTTTACTAACTTCCCCGTTGGTATGAGCCTTGTTCTTCTTGTTTCAATTATTGCCGACGTTACCGACAGTATTGAAATGGAAAAGGGTGAACGCCTTGAAGCAACGGTTTATTCCTTCAAGGGTCTTCTTTATAAATTCTCTGTTGCTCTCTTTAACGTTGTTGTGCTTCAGGTTATTGATTTCCTCGGCTACAATGCAGAAAAAATGGAGATTATCACAGAAAACGTTACAAAGCCCCTTATTACATCAACAGTTCAGGCTAATGTTATTGATGGTGTAAACTACACAGGACTTCTCAATGGTATCTTCTTTATGCTTACTGCAGTTGGTGCAATCGGCCTCATTTTACAGGCTATTCCTATGATGTTCTTTAAGTTTGACGAAAATGAGTTTGAAGAGAAATTAACTGCATACAGAAAGCAGAAGGAAGAATCTCAGGAAAGAGAGCTTCAGGAGAGTGTAATCTGATGGGTAGCTTGAAAATAGGTGTAGCAAGTGTCACCTTCAGAAATAAAACAATAAGTCAGGTAGTTGAAATTGCAAAAAACGCAGGCGTTGAGTTCATCGAATGGGGTGGAGATGTTCACATTAAAACTCTTGATGATGCAATTCTTGCAAAAAAGCTTTGCGATGAAAATAATATAAAAATAAGCTCCTACGGTAGCTATTACAGAACGGGCTGTTCTGATAAAGAAGATTGGATAGAGATTTGCAGAATTGCAAGCGAAATGGGAGCTTCCTCTATAAGAATCTGGCTTGGTAAAAAGGATTGCGAAAAATTCACAGAGGATGAATATGATGAGCTTGTGAAAGAACTTAAATTTATTTGCTGTAAAGCAAAAGAGTACAATCTTCTCGTTTGCCCCGAATGTCACGATAACACCTTTAATAACAACACAGAAGCAATTATCAGACTAAAAAATGATTTGAATTGTGATAATTTCAAAACCTATTTTCAGTCCCGTTATTTCAGGTTTTCCTATGATATGGACAGAATCGAAAGAACCTTTGATTTTATCGAGAATTTCCATGTGAGCTACCGTGACCTCAAGCGTGAGCAACGCTTCAGAAGGAAGGATAAAGGCTATCTTGATAAACTAATTAAAAAGTTTATTTCAATGAATTATAACGGTATTGTTATTATTGAGTTTACACAGGGCTCAAAGGAAAAGAGCTTTTATAAAGATGTGAAAAAACTCAAAGCATATTGAGGTGATTAAAATAAAAATCGCATTGTTCAGCGGAAATAAGAGTAAGTTCAATTGTGTTTTTACTCCGTCCGTTTTGAAAAAATTAGGTGAATATGGCGAGATTTCTCAAAGAATAGATAAAAGCAATGTTGAAGCTCATAAGGAGTTTTTAAGCGACTGCGAAATCGCTTTTGCAACCTGGGGGATGCCTAAATTCACCGAAGAGGAAATAAAAAAATATATGCCCTGCCTTGAGGTTGTTTTCTACAGTGCAGGAACAGTTCAGTATTTTGCAAAGCCATTTCTTGATTGCGGAATAAGGGTTTTCAGTGCCTTTTCTGCCAATGGTGTTCCCGTTGCGGAATATACTGTTTCTCAGATTACCTTAGCCTTAAAGGGTTATTTTCAGGGTGCAAAAAGGTATAAATCATTTTTACCGTATTCCTTTATACATACTCAGAACTGTGTAGGTGGATATGGCTCAAGGGTTGGCTTAATCGGTCTTGGTGCAATCGGTTCTTCCGTTGCAGAAAGGCTTAAGGCTCTGGATGTATCCGTTTTTGCCTATGACCCATTTGTGAAAGAAGAAAGAGCAAATGAGCTTGGTGTTACCCTGTGTGACATTGAAACAATTTTCAGAGAATGCGACGTTATAAGCAATCACCTTGCAAATAAAAAAGAGCTTAAAAACATCTTTGATGGAAGGCTTTTTAAGCTTATGAAGCCGCATAGTACATTCATAAACACCGGCAGAGGTGATCAGGTGAATGAGTTTGCTCTTGCAATAAGTTTACTTTGCCATCCCTCAAGAACTGCAGTTGTGGATGTTCTCAAAAATGAATATGCTCCGTTTTTCAGTCCGCTTTTCTGGTGTCCTAATGCTATTATCACCCCTCACATTGCAGGTAGCCTCGGTAACGAAACCGAAAGAATGGCAGATTATATGATTGAGCAGCTTGATAATTACATAAACGGAAAACCAACTCAATATGAAATTACAGCAGATATACTTAAAACCATGGCGTGAAAGGGGATAATTATGAACTTTAAAACAGCAATAAAACTCTATAAAGAAAATCCCGTTAAGGAAACTCTTGATGATGTTACCGAAAAGCTTTTAAAGGAAATGACTCTTAAGGAGAAAATCCGTCTTATGCAGGGGCATGCCCTGGGTATTACTGTAAAGAATCTTCCTAAGGGCAGAATTTATAATGCAGAGGCTTACCCTGCAGGTGGCTGTAAAAGATTAGGGATTCCTCCTGTTCTTTTTACCGATGGTCCTCGTGGTATTGTTATGGGTAAATGTACCTGCTTCCCTGTTTCAATGCTTCGTGGTGCAACCTTTGATGATGATTTGGAATATGAGGTGGGTAAGGTTTTCGCTAAAGAAGCAAGTGCATTAGGTGCAAACCTTTATGCAGGTGTTTGCATTAACCTTCTTCGTCACCCGAAATGGGGCAGAGCGCAGGAAACCTACGGCGAAGACCCATTCCTTTTAGGTAAGATGGGTGTTGCGCTTACTAAAGCTATGCAGGAAAACGGCATTATCGCTTGTCCTAAGCACTACGCTCTTAACAGCATTGAGGATTTGCGCTTCAAGGTAGATGCAAAAGCAGACGAAAGAACTCTCCACGAGGTTTATCTTCCTCATTTTAAAAAATGTATTGATGCAGGCGCAATGTCCATAATGGGCGCATATAACAAGGTTAACGGTACCTATGCCTGTGAAAACAAGGAGCTTTTAACTGATATTCTCCGTGACCAATGGGGCTTTGAGGGCTTCTCTCTTTCAGACTTCTTCTATGGTATTTATGATGCAGTCAGAAGCGTAAAAGCAGGTATGGATATGGAAATGCCCTACTTTTTCCGTTATTCTGTTTTAAACCATAAGGTTAAAAAGGGTGCGCTTACTGAAGCTGATATTGATTTGTGTGCAAGAAGAATTCTTAAAGCGCTTATCAAAACTCTTCCTTATTATAATGCTCAACCCAAATCCGTTATTCTTTCAAAAGAACATACCGAGCTTGCCCGTAGAGTAGCAGGCAAGGGTACAGTTCTTCTTAAAAACGAAGGCAAAACGCTTCCTATTGCAGATGGTAAGAAAATTGCTGTTGTAGGCAGATATGCCAATAAGGTTAATGTGGGTGACCACGGTAGCAGTAATGTTTTCAGCCCTTATACAATAACTGCTTACGAAGGCTTAAAAAAACGCTTCGGTGAAGAAAATGTAAGCGTATATAACGGTTGTGATACTGTTGAAGCTCAGAATGCGGTTAAGGCTTCAGAATACATTGTTGTTTGCGTTGGTAGTGACTGGCTTCAGGAGGGTGAATTCCTTGTAAACCTTGGTAACGTTAAAAAGAAGCCTAAGGGCTCAGGTGGTGACAGAGCTGATTTACATATTCCCGAAGAGGACGTTCAGCTTATAAAAGCATTATCTGAAACAGGCAAAAAGCTTATTGTTAATATAATGGGCGGCAGTGCCTATGTTATCAAGGAATGGGCAGACCTTGCAGATTCAATTCTCTTCTCTTTCTATAGCGGTCTTGAGGGTGGTAATGCTCTTGCAGATGTAATCAGCGGTGACGTTAATCCCGGTGGTAAGCTACCCTTCACAATTGCATATAACGATGAGGATTATCCCTCATTTTTACATATTGCAGACAAAGAACGTGAAATTGATTACGGCTACTATCACGGCTATACATTGTTTGATAAAGAGGGGATTGAGCCTCAATATCAGTTCGGCTTTGGTCTTTCCTATACTGAATTTGATGTTTGTGATAGTGGTGTTGAAAAGGGCGATGATGCCTTCAAGGTTACTGCTGTTCTTAAAAATATCGGTGAAGCTTCAGGTGACGAGGTGCTGCAGGTTTATGCTTCCTCAGTAAACGAAGAAGAGGACAGACCCGTTAAGCTTCTTAAGGGCTTTAAGCGTGTAAGCGTTGAATCAGGCAAGCAGGAGAAAGTTGAAATTCAGATTCCTTATGAGGATATTATGTTCTATAATCCTGAAAACAAGGAATGGAAGATAGATAAGAAATACAATATTTTCCTTGGAACAGACAGTAAAAACGTTAAGCTGATCGGTGAACTCGATTTCTGATTTTGAGGTGCGTTATGAGAAAAAGTCAGTATTCTCCCGATGCTTTTATGAAAGGGCTTTATAATGAGATTTATAAAAGCCCTTATGAAAAAGTAACCACAAGGGAAGATGCTTTAAAAGCAGGGGAATGGGTTAAGGAAAATGCCGAAAGCATTTTCAGTCTGAATAGCATCCCTGGTAAAATATGGTCATTAAAGCCTGTTGAGGTTGGTAAGCCCTTGGTTTACCCTGAATATACCTTGCAGAAATATTCCGTGGAAATTGCAAAAAATCTTACAATGCTTTTCTATAAGCTTACTCCCAATAATATGAAAGCTTCTGCACCCGGTGTTGTGGCTCTTTGCGGTCACGGCTACGGTGTAAGGCAGATTCTTAATATTTCAAAAAAGGGTAATAAAAAGCATTTTAATTATTTTGATAATTATCAAAATAATTTTGCAGTTGAGCTTGTTAAAAAAGGCTGTGTGGTTATTGCTCCCGAACTTTTCGGATTTGGCGAAGCAAGGCTTAATAAGGATTTAATCAAGCCGTTTTATATAAGCTCCTGCGATGAGCTTTCTCATCATCTGTTGCCCTATGGCTTAACAACTGCTTCTATGCGTGTTTTTCAGGCAATATGTTGCGGTAAAATCCTCTTGGAGCAAGGTAATATTGATAATGATAAGCTTGGCATAATGGGTATCTCAGGAGGAGGTCTTACGGCTCTCTATTCAGCCGTTCTTTGCAATGAATTTAAGAAAATTGTTATAAGCGGTTATGTGAATAGCTTTAAAAGCAGTATTCTTTCAATGTGGCATTGTCCCGATAACTATATTCCCGATATTCTGAGAACAGGGGAAATTTATGATTTCGCTTCTTCTCTTGCACCGAGAAGGCTTCTTATTGAGTCAGGTGAAAAGGACAAGATTTTCCCCATTGATGCAAGTAAAAAAGCCCACGAAAGTATAAAAAGAATTTATGCTTTAGTGGGAGCAGAAGGAAATCTTACTGTTGATATTTTCAATGGTAAGCACTCTGTAAGCGGAAGAAAATCATTCGATTTTTTAAGTGAATAAAATTATCCGTACAACAACGTTGTTAGTTGCTGTACGGATTTTTTTGTTATACCGGCATAAATGTGACAGTGATTTTAGCACTTTTTACATCTTCAAGATGTACTGTAAGCTTCTTTATATCGCTATAATCTTCATCGTATTCATATTTGCCTTTAAGACCCTCTGCTTCCATAACAGAAAACTCGCCATCATCAGGAAGAACAGCTTTAATTTTTTTGCCGTTAAGTGTAAGGATTGCAGTCTTTCCATCCTCGGAAATTTCAATGTCTGCTTTTGTGTGCATAAACCAATAAATCTCAGATGGTATAAGGCATTTTATGGTATCGGTAATTTTTAGTCCCGTGTATTCCTTTTCAAGCTCAAACTCTCTTTCGACCTTTGTTGCACCGTTCATACGGTATGCATCAGTCATATCAAGTCCGCAACGAGCACCCTCAGCAGTTTCTTTAAAGTATGTGAAATCACATTCTGCAAGAACGTATTGGTCATCAAGGGTCATATTGGGGTTAATAACAAGAGTGTTCTGACCCTCTGCGCGCTTTGAATAGTTCTTCCATCTTCCGCCTGCAGGGGTGTTAAGGAAATAGTTGGGCGCATCATAAGCACCGGGGCCAAGCTCCTCAGCCCAACGCTCACCTAAGGCATCAAAAACGAATGTACCGATATCAAGGTCACCGTGGTTTATAAAGTTGTAACCGCCCTTGATACCTGCAAAGGTTGCATTTTTATCTAAATATGCACTTCTCATAAGAACAAGCGGTTGCCCAACGTCAGATGCAAGATAATTGCAAAGAGGTTCGTTCTCGAAGGATACAGTCTTTTTGTCAAACTCTCTGTTGTACCAAAGTGAGGAAAGGGCATTCTCCTTGCCATTACCGTTTCTTTCAGTGTCTGCTGAATCATTTTGGATAAATTCTTCAGGTGCATCGTTTTTCTGGTATGCACTTAAAAGCGGTGCATTGTATTCGTTTGCATACCAATGAAGAACAGGGGTGAAGCATTGCTCTGCCTTGTTATCGCCAAAGTTAAACATACCTGTGGGTGTAGTTATGTAAACAGGGAAGTAGCCAAGCTCCTTGAAGCCTGCAATTTCGGACATACCAAAATCAGAACCGAAGAAGTTTATTGAGGAAGCAATGAAAAATACAATGGAATTCATACCTGATTGACAGTAGCCGGGCCCCTCTGCATAAACACCGTCGGGTGTGAAGTTCTCAAATGCAATAGGCATGTTTTTGTAGCACATCTCAAGAAATTCGGTTGCTCTTTCGGGATTAACCTCAGAAAATACCATCGATGCAATACCAAGACCGCTGTAACAGATGCTGTTCCAGTTGTTTTTTGACCAGGTGAACCAATGGTTGTCGTCAAGTCCGTGGTTTATTGCATATTCCCATGTTGTATTGGCGAGTAAATCCTTCTGATCCTGATTAAGATAATCAAAGAACCAATCGTAACCGATAGAAGCAGCTAAAGCCATCTCTGCTGTTGCAAGGAAATGCGAGGGACACCAGTCTTCATAGGAGCAAACGTTTTCTAATTCCTTCCATGCTCTGTCAGCATATTTTTCATCACCGGTAACCTGCCATGCATAACCGAGAATAATCATTCGGTTAATAACCTCTCGTGAAATGGGGAGAATGCTGTCCTCTTCATCAAGCGTATATTCTAAAACAGGGTAGATGCTTTCATCCAGAAGAGCGTCTGCATTGTCAATAACAGAGGTATATAAGGCTTTTGTATAGTCATTGAAACTGTTGTTCTTAACTTCCTTGCGTATGTTATCAAACGCTTTCTTATCAGCAAGTACAAATGGATGTTCAGAATTCTTCACTTTTTCAAGATTTACTAAAAGCTCACTCTGTGTGATGGCATCCTTATCCTTGTGAAGAGTTATGTAGTCAACACCAACCTTAACCATATCGGGAATAACTGCAAAATATGGCACAATGTTGGTAACACCAAGAGCAATTATGAGAATAATCGAAATGACTATTCCTAAAAATACCTTGGTCCTCTTTTTAAGCCTGGAAGCACAATTTATCTTCATATTACCACCCGTATAACAAGCATTTAATTTTCGTTGCCTTAATGATACACCATTTGTCTGTTTTTTTCAATTGCTGTTTTATACAAGTCGCGTCTTGAATAGATAATGCAAGCCAAATTCCGCAAAAACGGATGGAAAAGTAAAACAAAATACCAAAAATACAGAAACAAAATGCCTGTTTTGGAACAAAACTTGTGACCCGAAGCAACAAGTTTTAGGTTTCGAAATGTACTTTGATACACAAAGCAGAAAATTCTGATTTCGGCATTTTCAATTATACCAAAAACATAGAGCATGGTAGTACACAAAAATAAGTGAACTACTCAACTTTCTCTTATTCATATGTGTAAAAAACTTTACTGCATAAATCAAAGAAGACGGACAGGCTATCAAAGTTTTATATCCCCAGTAATCAATTCCTGAAAAAAACGACACATTAAGCCAAATTTTGCAAAAATCAATCAAAAAGGGGAAGTGAAAGTTTCAAAGTTAGTTTTTAGAAAAGGCAAAGTAGTACTTGCAGACTTTTTTTGAAACAATAAAAATGAAAATATACATAAAGGTTTGTAGAGAAAGTATGAAAAATTCGAAATTCGCTGAGGCGGATGGACCTCGGATGACTTTTGAAGTTGGGTTTCAAAAAAATAGAAGAAAATGGTAAAGTTTTGTTTCTGTTTGTAAAAAATTTGCTTGTAAAATGATGTTGTTTTATATATTACCTATAGGCACGTCAATTCTATCTTGTGCTACACAAATCCCGTTTTTAACAAGATAACATTCTACATAATGATCGCCATAAAAATCCGTACTTTCCTTATGGTGTGTATTACCGAGCTTGATTTCGCCTCTGATACAGTCTTTTTCTTCTGCGACATGTCCTACATTTCTTACTTTCCAATAAATATCATATGGGGCAGGACAAGTCGTGTTTTCGATAAAAAAATCAAGTGATTTATGTCTTCGTAAATATCCTTTGTTTCGAAGAAAATCAATCAAAAAGAAATCTCTCCATCCGTTTTGTGAAA
The DNA here is from genome assembly GCA_045543695.1 of Acutalibacteraceae bacterium. Lineage (GTDB taxonomy): Bacteria > Bacillota > Clostridia > Oscillospirales > Acutalibacteraceae > DTU089. The sequence goes on from JAZPXQ010000033.1 coordinate 109,440, forward strand.
CTTTACAATTTATCCTTAATCTGTATGCATTTCTTACCGGAAACATATCGCTTATAAATTGCTCTGTGTTTCTAAAATACACGTGGTGATAACTGTTTTTTTTAACCGTTACGTTTTCAGCGTCTGCAAGTTCATTTAATGAAATACCATTATCATCAATTGTAAATACAATTGGATATGGTTTGCTATCTTTCAAGCGTTTATGTTCCATAGTTGCTAAAAACGATACATCTGATGCGGTGTATTTTTCGTATGTACGTTTTGCAATAATATGTGGCGGAGAAGTATATTCGGTTATTTCTTCACACGAAGCAATCATATATGCATTATCTTGAGCTCGTTCTAATAACCATTGAACATTTTCAGTGGGTGTCATAATCCTTGTGTTTTTTTCTTCTTTTTCATTTAATCCCGTATGACTGCAATGGTGAGGGATATCATAAATATCCCATACAAGCCTATCGTCATTCTCTTGCTCTTGAGAGATTTCAACAATTTTGTCTAAAACTGAATATGGTGTATCGCCTGTAATTAAAATGTTTGTTTCATAACCTTCATTTAACAATCTTACTTGCATAACAATTGAAGGATCGTTTTTATCTTGAATTTCATCGCTGTCATCTGAAAATGGTGCATGAACAAAAAACTCTATTTCATCTTCATATCCTGAAATTGAAATGATATCTCCGGCGTGAATAATTAAATGTTTTATATCATCATAATCGATTCCCTGGTCATCTAACCAATCATTTAAAGAATCGGGGGCAGCGAAGACTTTTATGCCTTCGGCATTCTTTAAACGATATCTAGCCTCATTTCTGATTATTTTGGCATCAGATTGATTTTCCAAATCTGTATCAAGTAAAAAAGCTGCAGATACCCATAATTCCTTTATATGAGAGCGCTCATCAGATTGATATTTTTTAGCATGTTTCAAATAAAAAAACTCACTTGCTCCTTTCACGTGGTCTTCATGAGCATGTGAAAACATTACAACTTCAAATTCTTTTATACTAGATAATTCTTCTTTTATGTCATATCGCAAATCATCAGTTGCCTCTGTACGCATATCTGCATAATCAAAAAGTATCTTAGCTCCGTCTTTTAATTCTAATAAACATGTTTCTGCATTTCCAAGGGGATAAAATTTTATGGTTTGACTCATTTTTTGCTATCTCCATTATTTTGATTATTTCCGGCAACGTCAAGTGCAATTACCGTGTTAACGAAACGATGCATTTTTACGTGAGTCGAAACATTTGTAAACACAGCTATTAATATAATAATAAGCAAGTATTTAGATGAAAACACAACAAACTCACTATAAAAGATTAATGATAAAAAGTATAAAACAAGAAACAATATTGTTTCTATAAATAAATCCCTACAAGTTAAATAATCTTTTTGGCTTTGTGAAACTTGTCCTTTTTCTTGATACTTTTTATAAATTTTGTACCAATTAGAATTCTCATACTCATAACGTTCTTTTTTGTTTTGCGGTATGTTTGATATTATTTCTTCATACTTTGCTTTAGCTTCAGAATTTAAAAATCTATCATCTTTTACAGAATATTTATTAATACGAGAAAAAATCGTTTCGCCTGCTTTTGGGATAAAGAATAGACCAACCAATTTGTTTTTCGTATTGGTACTTATCAAACAATCGCATATAAATGTTGATAATGATAATATACTTGATACAACTATGCTGCTAAAAATAGTTGTTAATGATTTATGTAACTCTATATCAGTTATATTCAATTCTTTAATCGGTGTACATAACACAACAAAAAGCAAAATAAGAATAATCATCAAATACTTTAATTCTTTATCTCTGTAATCCTTCATATTAAAATTCCTCTTAAAAACATTCTAAATTATTTTTCTTTTGTTTCTAATGAACCTATATAATTGCCGTGAAAATTGTTTGATTGTTTTTTATCTGTCAAGAATGATGTGTCGTAATTATAACTTTCACTTGAAATATAAATATGGACCCAACCAGCTTCACATACAAAAACAATGTCACCTGCAGAGTTTTGAGTGATAGTATTATAGCCGGTATAATAGTTTATATGTTTAGAAGGAGCTTCACCTATGATTATCAATGATGGATTTAATTCTTTCAAAACATCTGATGGAACTTTACCTGAATCTCGTCCATGGTGAGGTGCAAATAAAATATCTATTTCTGGCCAATCCACTTCGCATTTTATATCTTCGATAAAGTCTTTTTCTATATCTCCCAGCCACATAATTCTAACGCCATTTTCTAGAGAGTAGGTTATTATAGGTGAAAGATTATTAAATGCTTTTCCTTCTTTCGCTAAACCTAATGCCTCTTTGAATTTATCATTATTAATATTAGGCCATAAACAATTTATGCCTGCCGATCCATGATCATCAGTATCACTTTTATCAGATTTGTTCATCCATTTTCTTTCACAGTTCTTATAAAGATAATAGTGAATATCACTATCCCTTAGTTCACAATAATAATCAAAATCATCAAAAGATTCGTTCTTTGTAGCTTCATTTTCAACACAATAAAAATTCCACAAACCTATTTGTTCATCAAGATATTTCAATCCTGTTAAGTGGTCTTCATCTGGGTGTGTAGAAATAAAGCGTCTCATTCCTTTATCTTTTTTTGCTTCGCGTATTTCTGCTACAATATTTTCTTTATTTGTATCATCCATATTACAATCTATAATCGTGAAATTGTCGCTATTATGTTTAATATAAAACATATCGCCGTTACCTACTGAAAAGCTTTTTACTACGCTCATAATTACATTTCCATCCTAAATAAAAGTATATTTTTTAAAATGTTTTTTGTTTCTAAATATAGATAATTAATTATAATACTAAATAGATAGTAGAAACAATTCGTTTTACAAAAACGCTTCGATTTTTGACAAAAACGCTTAATATTCGACCTCAAAGTGGATTTCTACCCCCATGATGAAGGTGTTCCATATTATTTACACCGGACAACACTGTAAAATATTGACTTTTAATACTGTCGGTGCTATACTGATAAAAATTACAGAAAGGCAGGTGGACAAAATGACAATGAATCTTAATTTCCGAAACAGGAGTGCCGTTTTGTCCGTTTGCGATTGATATAGTTTTTATCTTTTTGTAAATATAGGCATCTCCGTATTTTCGGAGGTGCCTATATTTTTTACAGAAAGAGGATTTTTAATGTATAAAATCAAATTATTTGACAAAGAAAGTATCCCATTTGTTTGCGAACTTATGTCAGAACCAAACAATATTTCTGCTTTGCATACAGATGCAATTCCATTAGAAGAATGGCAAAAATCATTTGCTGAACCCCAAGATACTGATGAAGAAAATTTTATCGTTTATGAAAATGATATACCATGTGCTTGGTTAAAACTTAACGGATTGCAAAACAATGATATTGCTTGGATTTCAATGCTCGTTGTTTCTGACAATTTCAAACATCAAGGTGTAGGACAATCCGCTATAGAATTTGCTATAGACTATTTGAAACAGCGTGGATACAAACAAATAAAACTACAAACGACAAAAGATAATTTGCCAGCAATAAGCCTATATACAAAATTGGGATTTGAACAATTCGAGAATAAAGAATCCAAAATCATTTTTAGTAAAGAAATCAGACAATTCTCTTTTGAATGCATCACAAAAGAGAATACAAACCAATACAAGAATCTTTGCAAAATCTTTGCTGAATATAAAATACATACCTTGCGTAATCACGGTGAAACTCCCGGTGGTAAGAAGATGTTTTATAATCTTTTTAACGGTATCATTTCAAGAGTTTCTGAGAGTGATTCAGATTATTTTGTTGTTATGCAGGCGGGCAAAGAGAGTATAGGTTTTGCTTCAATATCAACGGTAGCATCTGATATTATTTCTATTCCATACAGCTACGGCACGATTAACGATTTTTACATTTCACCGAAACACAGAAGAAAAGGCTATGGCAGAATTCTAAATGATTATATAGAGAAAATCTTCAGGGATAACGGAACCACTATTATTTTGTTATATCCTGACCCCGTTAACGGAACACCGTTTTGGACTGCTGTAGGCTACCGTAACACAGGCATTAATCAGGGATGGGGACATTATTTAGTTTACTGTAAGCATTTGACAGAGAATGAGCATACTGAGAAAATTGATAAGGCGATTTCAGCGCTTGTAAAGCCTACAGATTTTATCAGCATAAATCCCTATAACAAGTCACAGATAAAAGAGGTTTACTATGTATGGAAAGAGTATTGTAAGGAAGCAAACCGAAAACCACGCAGAAAAGATATTAAAAATATGGCTTGGAACGCACGGAAGAACAGAGCCGTCAGCTTTAAGGCTTTGTATTATAAAGGGCGAATTATTGGGTTTAAATACAATGCTGATAACGATATAAACTATGTGTTGCCAGAATGCAGAAAAAAAGGAGAACAACTATGAGCAATCAGAACATTTATGATAATGATACATTCTTTGCAGGTTACAGCGAATTGAGAAGCAGAGAAATTAATTCAAATAATATGTTGGAACAACCTGCAATGAAGAAAATGTTACCAGACCAGACTGGAAAAACAGTTTTAGATTTAGGTTGTGGTTGCGGTGCTAATTGCATTGAATTTATAAAAAATGGTGCAAGTAGTGTCGTTGGTGTCGATATTTCAGAAAAAATGCTTTCCGTTGCAAAGAAAGAAGCACACCACGAAAATATTGAATACATAAATATGAGTATGACTGATATATCAACTCTTAACCAGAAATTTGATTTGGTTTACAGTTCTTTAGCTTTTCATTATATTGAGGATTTTGAAAAACTTTGCAAAGATATATATGAACTACTCAACGAAAACGGTGTTCTTTTGTTTTCGCAAGAGCATCCGCTTGTTACCGCAACAATAGATGGCAACGGACATTACAATAAAGATGAAAATGGCAGAAAAGTTTCCTATACATTTTCAAATTACAATGAACCCGGTGAAAGATATGTTCATTGGTATGTTGATGGTGTAAAGAAATATCACAGAACATTCAGTGATACAATAAATGCTTTAGCTAAAGCTGGGTTCATAATTGAAAAAGTTTGTGAACCCCAACCACAACCTTGGGCAATGGAAAAATGGCCTGCGTTATATGATGAGTTTATCAAGCCGTCATTTTTGATTGTAAAAGCAAGTAAATAATAAGTGATACTTATACAACAGAGGTGTAATAATGGCAAAACGAGTTGTAGTTGTGACTTATAACGAACAATGGAAAACAGATTTTGAGACAATTAAAAAGTATCTTTTACCTGTGGTAGAAGATATAATAATCAGCATTGAGCATATCGGCAGCACATCTGTTGAAGGCCTTTCTGCGAAACCGATTATTGACATTGATATTGTTATCAAAGACTATTCTGTATTTGATACTGTGGTTGAAAAGTTGGCAACTCTCGGCTACATACACGAAGGAAATCTTGGCATAAAAGATAGAGAAGCTTTTGATTACAAAGGTAATATTGATTTACCAAAACATCATTTATATGTTTGTCCTGAATTTTCAGTAGAACTGCACAGGCATATTGCTTTCAGAGATTATTTGAGAAACAATCCTGATGCGGTACATAAATATAGCAAGGTGAAAGAAGAAGGGGCAAAATTGTTTCCTGACAGCATTGATGATTATATTGCATATAAGTCCCCTTGTATTGAGGAGATTTATAAGAAGTGTGGAGTTTAAATTTATGAAAACAAACGGTTTGAACTGGACTTTTGATACAGTTGCCGACACCTACGAAAAAATTCGTCCCGGATATGTTGATGAGTTGTATCAGACTATCTTCAATTACAAACCAATCAATAATACAAGTAGCGTTGTTGAAATAGGTATCGGTGGCGGTCAGGCAACATTACCTTTCTTAAAAACAGGTTGCAAGCTTACAGCAATTGATTACGGTGAGAATTTCTGCAAAATCTGCCGTGAGAAATTCAAAGAGTTTACCAACTTTTCTGCTGTATCTGGAAAGTTTGAAGATATTGATTTTAATAGCGAATATGATTTGATTTATTCCGCTTCTGCGTTTCATTGGATACCCGAAGAAATCGGATATAAAAAGGTTTATGATATGCTTAAAGATGGTGGCGTGTTTGCTCGGTTTGCGAATCATCCGTTCCGTGATAAAGGAAAGCCTGAACTGTCGGAAGAAATTGATCAAATCTATGCAGAATATTATTATAAATTTTACAACAAAGAACCTGAAACACCTGTTGAATACACCGAACAACAAGCGCACGATAGGGCTTTGATTGCAGAGAAATACGGCTTTACAGATATTCAATATAAGTTGTTTTATCGTACACGGACATTCTCTGCAAAAGAATATATAAAGCTTTTGGGAACATATTCAGACCATATCGCTATTGATGAAACAATTCGTGCGGAGTTCTTTTCAAAAATAGAAGAAGCTATCAACCGACACGGTGGAGAAATTACTATTTACGATACGATAGATTTACAGTTGGCTAGGAAATGAGGAGTCTAAATGGTTATTGAACTTGCTTTAGCAAAAGACAAACAGAAAATCGCAAAAATTGACAAACACATACCATCAGCTCATCTTGGCGAATGTATACATAATGGTCAGGTTTATGTTTTAAAAGATGATTCAATAAAAAATGGTGGCTTTAATCACAGAATTAAAGACCCTGTTGTAGGAGTCCTGCGATATAGTTTATTTTGGCAAACCATTCCCTTTCTTGATTTGCTTTTTATTGACGAAAATTATCGTAATAATGGCTATGGAACACAAATGATAAACCGTTGGGAAAGCACAATGAAAATTATGGGATATAAATATGTTATGACAAGCACGCAGGCTGATGAAGATGCATGGTGTTTCTATGAAAAGCTTGGTTATAAAAAGGTTGGCTCTTTTCTTCCTCCAGAACAAGAAACTAATGAATGGATTTATTCTAAAATGCTTTAATTGAAAAAAGGACTTGATACTATGAAAATACTTGTAATTCGTCACGGCGAATCCGAAGCAGATTTGCTTGATGTTCACGAAGGTAGAGCAGACTTTGCATTAACCCAAAGAGGTCACAGACAAGCTGAAGCTATGGCAAATTATGTTGCTGAAAACTTTGACATCTCCAAAATATATGCAAGTACATTAACAAGAGCAAAACAAACAGCACAACATTTATCCGACAAAATCGGAATTTCGATTGCTTTTGATGAGAATTTAATGGAATTTAATAACGGTCTTCTTGCAGGGTTACCCAGAGCGGTAGTAAGAGAGAAATATCCCGAAGTTCCCGATTTGCCAATTGATAAAGCTGTTTATGGTCAGGAATCTCAGGTTGAGTTCAGGCAAAGAGCCGAAAACGCACTTTCAAGAGTAATTAGTGAATCTCAGGCAGATGAAACTATAGCCATTGTTTCTCACGGAGGAATGATAAATCAGCTCTATCGTTCATTTTTTAATATGCCTGTTGACTGTATAAACTTCTTTAACACCGCTGATACAGGTATTCATATCTGGAGTTTGACTGATAGAGAAAGACGGGTTATTAAAGCTAATTTTGATGAACATACCAACGGAATTTAAGGTGAGATTATGATTGACTATACTAAAATAAATTCAGAAACATGGGATTCGTGGGCTGAAGATGGCTGTGAATGGTCGTTGCCCATAAGCCACGAAGAATACGAAAAAACTACTGCAGATAATTTTACAGTTTACCTTACACCTTGCATTACCGTTCCTCACGAGTGGTTTGGTGAGTTGAAAGGCAAAAAAGTGTTAGGTCTTGCAAGTGGTGGTGGGCAGCAAATGCCTGTACTATCAAAACTCGGTGCAGAATGTACTGTGTTTGATTATTCTGACAAACAGCTTGAAGCAGAAAAAATGGTGTCCGAAAGAGAAGGATACAACATTACAATCATCAAAGGTGATATGTCAAAGCCTCTTCCTTTTGAAGATGAAAGTTTTGATTTGATTTTTCATCCCGTTTCAAATGTCTATGTGGAAGATGTATATCCTGTATGGAACGAATGCTACAGAATACTAAAAAAAGGTGGCAGATTACTTTCAGGTCTTGATAATGGTATTGATTATTTGTTTGATGAAAGCGACCCTTTGAAAGTTGTTAATCCCTTGCCGTTCAATCCCCTCAAAATGCCGAAAGAACGGCTTGACGCAATGATTGCAAACGGCGACGGCGTGCAGTTCAGCCACACATTGGAAGAGCAAATCGGCGGTCAGCTCAAAGCAGGATTTACGCTCAAAGCATTATATGAAGACCGTGACAGAGAAGGCGGAAACATAATCGGAAAATATTATCCGCAATATATTGCTACACTTGCTGTGAAATAAGGTGAAACTATGCGTAATCCGGAAGAAATTATATTTGAGATTAATAACATTTCAGAACTTAAAGAATACAAGTTAAATCATAAAATAGAACTTGCAAACAGACACTCATTCAATAAACATCTCAGATTATGCAAGCCGATACATAAAAGGTTGTTCTTTAAAGGCGCATCCAAAAAAGATTGGGAAAGCTGGCTTAATGAAGGCACTGAATATTATCTTTTGTTCATTGCTGATAAACCTGTTGCTCGTTGTGCGATTGAAAGATACAGTGACACCGCCTGGGAAGCGGCTGATGTAAAAACGGCTTTGAATTATCGCAATAAAGGCTTGTCTAAGGAAGTTGTTTCTTTTGTTACACGAAAAATATTGGAACAAGGAAAAGCAGCAACTTGCTCTACAATGCCGGATAATTATCCGATGTTAAAAGTAATTGATTCGTTAGGCTATAAAAGGAGATAACCTTATGTATAAATCAGAATTTTGTGAAGTGCATTATGAGGCAGAATACAATGTTGTATTTGTAAAATGGAAGAAATTTTGCTCTTTTGAGAGTTATCGTGAGCCTCTTTACTATGCACTTGAAATAATCAAAGAACATAAGTGTAACTATGTTGCAGATACTCGAACAGGCTTTGAAAATCATCCGGACGATACAGCTTGGGTTGCAGAGGTTTTTATGCCTGACGCAGTTAAATATGGTTGCAAAATTATATATTTCATAATCGATGAAAACAACTCATTAAAAGAAGAACTTGAAGGTCAGGAAAGTGATTCTTCTGATAAAATTGAATTCAGATATATTTATAACTTGGATGAGGTTAAAAAATGAAGTTCAAAAACTACGGTATGCCCACACTGATTGAAACAAGTACTCTTGAAGAATGTGCAAAGCTATGTGCAGAGTTGGGGCTTGATTTCATTGAACTTAATATGAATCTGCCACAATATCAGCTTGATAAAATTGATGTAGATTATTTCAGAAGCATTGCCGATAAATACGGCATTTACTATACAATTCACCTTGATGAGAATCTGAATGTATGTGATTTCAATTCTTACGTTGCCGAAGCCTACATAAAAACTGTTGCAGATACCATAGAAATTGCAAAGCAACTCAATATTAAGGTTTTGAATATGCATATGGCTAAAGGTGTATATTTTACTTTGCCTGACAGAAAAGTTTTTCTTTTTTCGGAGTACAAAGAGCAGTATCTCAAAAGTATCGTTGAATTCAGGAATATGTGTGAATATGCTATCGGAGAAAATGATATTAAAATCTGCATCGAAAACTGTGACGGATATGAAAAATTCCAAAAAGAAGCTATTGAATTGCTTTTGGAATCTAAGTTTTTTGCTTTAACTTTTGATGTCGGACATAATCATGGTATAGGTGGTACGGATGAAGAATTTATAATGAAGCACAAAGACCACCTTAGTCACATTCATTTGCACGATGCGAAAGCGCGAAAAAACCACCTTGCACTCGGCGCAGGTGAAATAGATATTAAAAAATATATTGATATTGCCAACGAACAAAACTGCCGTGTGGTTTTAGAAACAAAAACCATTGACGGATTGAAACAGTCTGTTGAATGGATAATGAAAAAAGCTTGAAAGCGAGAAATAAAACATGTTTGATTGCGGATTTACAAAAGAAAACAATTGGTTCAGATACCGTGCGGCTGCAATTATTGTTGAAAACGGTTGTGTATTGCTTGCAACCAATGATAAGGTTGATTATTTCTACTCTGTCGGTGGCGGAGTACAAATGGGTGAAAAAGCAGAGGATGCTGTTGTTCGTGAGGTGTTTGAAGAAACGGGAGTTCATTATGAGATTGACCGTTTAGCAGTTATTCACGAAAACTTTTTCACTGATTCAAGTGAGTTTTTCAATGATCTGAACTGTCACGAAATAGCTTTATATTTTCTTATGAAAGCTAAAGGCAACCAAGATTTAAGCAGCGACAGCTATACTCAAGACGTAAGAGAAAATATGGTATGGATACCCATTGATGAACTTGACAACCATACGGTATATCCTACATTTCTTAAAGAATATTTGAACAACAAAAGTACGGAAATATTGCATATTGTTACAGACGAAAATCAACATAGTTGAACCAAAATTAATGTGGAGGTGAAGGAAAATGAAAATAGCAGTTTTAGGTTATGTTGGAAGCGGGAAAACATATCTTTCAGATTATATAGCTAAGAAAAAGGATATTCCCGTTCTTCACCTTGATTCGATTAAATGGGATAAGGAATGGAAGCCTATTGATGATTCAGTTGTTCTACCACAAGTTGCAGAATTTATGGCACAGAACGATTGGATTATTGACGGATATTATAAATATCTGATGATTGATGAAAGATTTGAAAAAGCCGATAAAATAATATTTCTTCTTCTACCTCGTTTTACTTGCTTTTTCCGTGCTTTAAAGCGAACAAAATCACGCAGACAAGAAGGTTATAAAAATGACTTTAATTGGTGGTTTTTTAAATTCGCCTTATACGGATGCAGAAATAAGGAAAGACGAAAATACTATGCTGAAATCGCAGATAAGTACAAGGATAAAACTGTTGTTTTGAAAACAAAACAGCAGGTAGAAGAATTTATGAGGAGTATATAAATGTTGAATCATCCATTCCCACCACTATATGATGAAAATTCAAAAGTGCTTATACTCGGTAGTTTCCCTTCTGTAAAATCCCGTGAGCAAAACTTTTTCTACGGTCATCCGCAGAACAGATTTTGGAAGGTCGTTTCTGTTGTTATGGATACTGATACGCCTGTAACTATTGAAGAAAAATGCAATTTTTTGCACGAAAATCATATCGCTTTATGGGATGTGATTGCCTCTTGTGATATAACAGGCAGTTCTGATAGTTCGATTAAAAATGTAGTAGCAAATGACTTTACAGACATACTTAAAAATGCTGATATCAGGCAGATTTTTGTTAACGGCAAAACCGCTGAAAAGTATTACAATAAGTATATTCGTAACACTATCGGCAGAGAAGCTGTTTGTCTGTCCTCAACCTCGCCCGCAAATGCCGGATGGAGTGTGGAAAAACTTGTTGAAGCGTGGACGGTAATTAAAGAACTTATTGATTAAGGAGAAATTATGGCAAAAGTAATTTTAATCTGTGGCAAAATCTGCAGCGGTAAAAGTACATATGCTGAGCAGTTGCGTGTTAAGAACAATGCTGTATTGCTCTCTACAGACGAAATTACTCTTGCTTTGTTTGGTCAGCATTGTGGTGATAAGCACGATGATTACGTGGAGAGAACACAAAACTACTTGTTCAATAAATCTTTGGAACTTATAGAGGTCGGAATCAATGTTATTCTTGATTGGGGCTTCTGGATGAAGAAAGAACGAGATTATGCTCGTGAGTTCTATAATAGCCGAAACATAGAGTGCGAATTTCATTATATTAATATCAGCGATGAAACTTGGTATGCACGCTTGAAGAAACGAAACAGTGAGGTATTATCCGAAACAACAAGCGCTTATTATATTGATGATAACCTTGCTGAAAAATTTGCTGCTATATTTGAAGTTCCGAGCGAAGATGAAATTGATGTTATTTATCAAGGTGATATAAATGGAGTTAAATGAGTTTATAAAGCTGAAAAACATAATTGTCAGAGATAATGAACATTTGAGGGTTATCAAGTGTTTTTATCCATATCTTCGTAGCGTTTCCGATGATGAACATTTATTGCCGTCAGTAATTGGAAAAATGCTTGCCCTTGATTTGACAGACGTTTCAGTTGATACCGCCTGTTTTAATGGTGTCAATGACGGTAGCAAACATCCTTATGACAATGTTGACCTATATATTAAGTTGAATAACGATATAAAAGTTTTTGTTTACGGAAGAAAACAGGAACGTCTTACTGATCTGAAAGAAAATGAGCATGTAATATTTTTTATTTCAAATGACATGTCAGATAGTATTACTCGTTCAGAGAATAATCATATAATTATTTGACTTTAGGAGAACAAAAATGCAGTACAGAATAATGACAGAAGATGATATTCAAAAGGTTGTACCGCTTTATATTGATTATTACAACAACAATGAAGATGCTGAATGGACAACTGAAACTACATATAAACGTATTCATCAGGTTTGGAGCCGTGAGGATGCGTACTGTTTAGTTTGGGAAAACAAGAATGATATTGTTGCATTTGCGATTGGTTATTTTGAGCAATATGATGATTGTTTTGCTTATGACTTGGTTGAAATTGTTGTTACAACACAGTTACAAAATAAAGGTTACGGTTCAAGATTTATGAAAGAATTGGAATCTTGTGTAAAAAATGAAGGAGCTATGCTCATTCAATTACAGGCAGTAAATGATGATTTACATAACCATTTTTACGGAAAACTCGGCTACAAAGATGCATCCAATTTAGTGCTAAAAACAAAGATATTATAATTTGAAATGGAACAGAAACTATGAAACATTGTGGAACACAAAGGTTAGAGACAAATAGATTAATTTTGCGAAGATATGTGAGCAAAGATGCTCCTGCAAAGTATAAGAACTGGACATCAGATTCAGAAGTAACAAAGTTTTTAATGTGGAAAACTCATCCGAACTTGGAATTTACTCAAAAGGTTACTGATGAATGTGTAGAACAATATTCAAATGATAATTTTTATCGTTGGGCTATTGTGTTGAAAGAAAACGCTGACGAGCCGATTGGTGATATTGCCGTGGTACATATGGATGAAGAGGTTTCGTCGGTACATGTCGGATATTGTCTCGGAAGAGCTTGGTGGCATCAGGGCATTACATCAGAAGCACTTAAAGCTGTTATGGAGTTTTTGTTTGATGTGGTAGATGTAAATCGTATTGAATCAAGACACGACCCCAGAAATCCGAACTCAGGCAAAGTAATGCAAAAATGCGGTATGAAATATGAAGGAACTTTACGCAGTTCTGATTGGAATAATCAGGGCATTTGTGATGCTTCATATTATGCATTGTTGAAATCGGAAAGATAAGTAATAACGGAAGACAGAATCTATAAAATGAGGTTGTTCAATTATTTGGTGATGATGTTATGAAAGATATATCAAAAACGGTGCATAGCATACTAGACAAAACTACTTTTTCTCCACAAGCATTTAGAGAATGTATGAATGGTGATGGTACAAGATTAGAAAAAGAACTGGCTTCGTTAAATGATTTTATGAAATTAAATCATCCGAAAAAACTCTATAAATATAGAGCGATTAATAAAAATAGCATATATGCATTATTGAATGATGATATTTATTTTAGCAGGGCTGATTTTTTTAACGATCCATATGATTGTTCTCTTTATTTTAATAAGAATAAGATTGT
>JAZPXQ010000034.1:0-126335 GCA_045543695.1 Acutalibacteraceae bacterium
TTCCGACATAGTAATTGGTTCCGTTGTACTTAATGCATGTCAAACAACTGTTGCTATCGTAGTAGAAATACAATTTAGTTACAACTGTTGAGCCATCAGCTTTTGTTGCGAGAGTATCCTGAAAATGCAACAGTCCGTTAACATAATAATACTTTGATACAGTTGTTTTGGTTAAGGTTTTTACTCCGTCTGTTGTGGTGTAATCCTTCTCTGTCTTACTTGCTCTTAAACCATTTGAATCATAGGTGTAAGTTATACTTTTATCAGCAGTTGTATAGCTTGTTAACTGCCTGCCATTCCAAGTAAGCGTTGCACCTAAATATGTGGTAGGATTACCGATTTCGTCATAAGTAATTGTTTCGTTTGCTTCGGTTGTTTCGTTACCGTTAAAGTCAACAGCTGTTAAAAGATTGTTCCAACCAACTGTTGTTTTGCTGTCGTTGGTATATGTATATTCAACGGTTTTCTTTAAAGCACCGGTTGAGCTGGTATATTCATTTCTGGCGGTAATGTTACCTAAATCATCATAAGTCCATACATTCTTAGTATTATTAGTTGTGTTGACTTCTTCCGTCAGCTGACCTAAATCGTCATAGGAATATGTAACATAATCAGTGGCTGCTGTATGATTTGTTGAGGTTGCAGCTCCTGAACGAGTTGCTGTTTTGATTGATGTAATATTTCCTAAAACATCATAACCGTAAACATATACGTCGTTACCTATAAACTCCTTGCTGATTTGCGTTGTCTGATATTTCTGAGACCCCTCAGTGTTTCGTTTGTCACTTGCTTTATAGACATAGTTGTAATACAAGGGTGTATTCAGCGTAAATTTCCTTTGGGTAAGCCTTTTCAGAGAGTCATAATCATATATTGCATAACGGGAATCCTTGTACAACTGATAATATGTCGGCAAGTTATCCTTTGCATATTCTTCTGAATTTGGCGCTTTTTCGTGCTTGGAATAACAGTAATACTGGTGGCGGGTGTCTCCACCATAGGTAGTTATAAGGCTCGTCAGATTATTTCTTACATCGTAGCCATATTCTGTTGAACCCACAAAAGAAAAATCAGCGTTATTCTGAACCTCTTCCTTACTTAATCTGCCTAAGGAGTCATAATCACCGATATATTTCAAACCATTTACATGGTCTGTATGACTTAAACCCACTCCCGAAGCACTGTACATCCAGGAATAGAGTAATTTTTCGGTTTCGGAAGCAGAAGCCTTGTCTTTTCCGTAAATTGCAGTTTGCTGACCTAAATTGTTATAGGTAAACCGTCTGATATCTCCGTTACCGTATTCCGTTTTTTTCAGAACACCGTTATGGTCTGCATAGGTATTGGTGGAAAGAGGCTGTGAACCTACCTTTGTCCGGGTAATATTTCCGAAATTATTATACGCAAAAGAATATTCCTCTTTTGGTGAGCTACCGAAAATAATCTTATTAAGCTGATTCTTACCATTGTATTCATAGGTAACTTTACTGTTTTTGACTGAAACAGATTTCTGTCTGCCGAATGCTTTATCATTGTTTGTTAGGTAGTATTCATAGTTGGTTACAACACTTTTAGCGTCCGTAACACTTTTTAAGGTACCTGTTTTATGGTCTCTTGAGTAATTGGTTGCCCTGTTATTTTGGTCACGGTACTTTGTCTGATAAGCTCCTGCATTAATTGTTACACCATCAATGGTTTCTTCGGTATTGTAATCGTTATTCGTTCGTATTGCTGCTGTTGAGGTTTCAATTTCTGAAGAATCCCGGATTTCTGTATAGAAGACACTACCACTATCATTATAGCTATATTTTGTATAAAGGTTGCCTTCCGTTTTTGTCAGCTTCAGATTGTTGTCAGGGTAATAAGAAGCTGTTGTTGTAAAACCTGCAGAATCTTTATATGAAGTAAGATTGTTATTATCATCATACTCCATATCGGATTTTTGTTCGCTGTTTGATGAAGCGCTGATGAGATTTCCATCCTCATCATAAGTATAACTTGAAGCTGCATCTTTTACAAGCATAATTTTATCAAAAAAAGCATAATTCTCCTGATTTTTATATTTAGGAATAATTCTTATACTTATAGGCGTATAAGTTTTGCCTTCCTCTCCATTAGTATAATTTAACACAATGGGTACAGATGCACATTGCCAGTCAGTAATTGTTGTGTTGAATTTTGCTGAAGGTTTATATTGGGGAACTATTCTTCCGTCACTTACGGCATAATCAACTCTTACACCTAATTCAAACAGTGCATTCCCGATATATTCATCATCATCTGTTTTTTCTGTTCCTTTATCGTCAGACAGTTCAGTATGGAATGTGGTATTTACGGGATAACCTTTTGCCCAACCACTTAAAATATATGTATCATCCGGATTACCTTCAACAGAAACAGTCTGAGCAACAGCGTTTAATGAACCCGGTGTGCCTGTAATTTTCATTGCATATGTGTTATTACCTACAGCATTTTCGGTAACAACAACACCATTTGTAACAGAACTACCTGTAGAAAAATTTAAATCTCCGGTTTTTGTCCAGGAAGTCGGTTCGTTGTTACTCGCCTTTGTAAAATGCGAGTTTTCAAGCATATTATAATCATTAGCTGTTTCTGCTTTTTCAAGCTGTATACAATCAAAATATGCTGTGCCTGTAACATTGCGCAAAACCAGATAAACTCGTAATGTTGCTGTGTTTTGAGGTACGGTTATTGTTGTTGTAAGTCTTCGCCAACCTTTATTTACAGCAGTTTCGGTTTTTGATGATAAAACTTGTGATGTTGAAGATTTTAGCATTGTACCACTTGAATTGTATGCATCCAATTGCAAGAAAGCCCCTGTCTGGCTTGCATTTGAATACTTTACTAAAGCTGAAGTTTTAACATAGGCTGAAAGGGTATATTTTTCACCTATTTTTGCATCATATATTATTTGTCGGAAATATCTTCTTGCATGTTCTTCAGAAATAGATGTATTTGTCATTAACAAGGAGCCTTCGCCCATATAAGCCTGTGTATTGGTAGCATAACCGTTTGCATCTAGTTCTTTTATTGAAGCTTCTGCCCAGTAATCCTGATTTTCGGCATTACCGCCATAGAGTAGATTTTCAACAAATTTGCCTGTTGCTCCACTTCCGCTTATTTTGTTTTTGAAGCCGGATGCAGAATCATCAGAATCGCTTGTTGTATAGGCGCAAGAGCCTGAACCGATTTCATCACCGGAGCCCAATTTCATTTGCTGAGATATTGCTCGTCCCATATTATCATATTGAACTGTTGTAATAATATCATCATTACCGTAATCGGGGTTTGTTCCGTTATGAATACCATCCACTCCACAAGAGCGCATTACCGTAGTGTTGTATTTCGTTCTGTCAAATGTAATTACCTGACCTTTTGTTGTATCCGTAACCGTTACACCATCAGATGCAACACCGTATTCAGTTACTGTACTTACTCTTCTACCCGTTGCTTTTGATGTATAATTAAAATTCACTCTATAGCTTTTGTTAGACTGAATATAGTTTATTATACCTTCGGTTTCGTTTTCATAAACTATATCAGCGCTGTCACCTGTGTAGTAAGTTATATTATTAAGCAAACCACCTGAAATTCCAAAATTTATTTCTCTACCTGCATCATCAATTATTTTCTTTACATAATCAAGCTCGACTCCGTTTGAACTCTTAATATAATATTTGAATGTATATGTATGACCGGCACCATCAATAATTTTTTCAATTCTTGATTTGCTTTCAAGACTATCAGCTTCATTTGCCGCTTTATATTTAATTTTGATTTTGTTTCCGTTTTTATCCTTTATAAGTCCTAAATTCCCCTTTGAATTGAAATAATAATTATTATGAGCTTTATCTGTTATTTGGTAAGTAGCTGTTTCATCACACTCTGTTGTAAAAGTAAGACCAATGCCATCCTCGTCTTTGTATACTGTTTTCCCATCCTCAGTAACCTTTTGAATATAATGCTCTGTTCCGTCACCATCGGTATAAACATAGGGATATTTTTCATTAAAGGTTTCCGATTCTATATATTCTGATGATGGTAAAACTGTTTGCTGATAGAATAATCTGAAACCACGACCAATTGAGGTTCTTACATTTTGGGCTTGAGTTTCGCAAATAAGCTCATTTGCACAGTAGTTGTTGTAATAACCTACTATGCTGACGGGCATTATTTCACTAATACTTGAAGCTATAGGTAATTCGTAAACAAGGTTTCCGGTATAATCGTTAACATAAGCAGTACCCGCAACACCGATACCATATGTTGAATAATCCCAATAGCTTTCAATACCTTTGTTATTGCGATACTCAATTTCAATATATGGATAAAACGACTCTTCACCATTGTATTTGTCTGACCAAAAAACACCTCTGGCAGCAACATCTGCATCGCTTCCATCTTCAACATCAGATTTTATCATTATTCCATTGTTTGCAGATTTTCCCTCATACCACTCTTTTACAGCTCTTGAAACATCAAAAACCTTTTCAACCATAGAGTAAGAAGCATCGCTTTTCTTTATATAATTATAATCGGAAACAGCTTCGTTAATTTGTGGTTTCGTATTCCAAGTTACTGTTTCAGCATTCCACTCTGTTGTTATAATATGTGCATTTATTTGTTTATCCGGCATGGTTGATGTATAAAAGCTTGTACTGTGCAACCACATACCCAAAGTTGCACCAACAACCATATCACCATTATTTAAAGTCGGTAATTCAAATTTTACAAGTGCTCTGCATTTTTCATAATCTGAACTTTCCACGCCAATATACACATCACGCATATCATCATAATTTACGCTTGGGTTTCCACTTGAAATAAATGTTGTGTCAATGGCTTTTTTTATTTTATCTGTCTCAATAGCAGGGTCAATTGTAACAGGATATTTTGTGCCATCATCCTCAAGCCAAGCTTTATCGGCAATAACTGTTATTATAGTTTTGTCTTTTTTCGTTTCAATTAAATAATCAACATCATAGGAAAAATTATTTTCTGCATCATACATAAAAGGTGCAGGAATATAGAATATTTCCTCACCGTTTTGATTAACAACAGAAACGCTTTTATCTTCATTTTTTACAAACTCTAAAGCTTTTGCTGTTACCTCAAAGGAGAACTTATTTTTACCTGTGTAGGATTCGAGAATTATATTTTCTTTTACACCTGATCCGGTAACAACATATTCAAGATTACAAGCTGATTCAAATTTATCATACTTTATTTTTCCATAAGATTTTGGGGTGTATTTTTCCGAATTAATTTTTGTTTTCAAATGATTTTCTACTTTTCCGAAAGCGATATTATTACGCATTGCGTTACTACTATATTTCCATGACATAGTGTACCCTTTGTTTTCAATGGTAAAAAGCTGTTCGCTGTCAATTTTTTTGTCAAAGTTTACTTTGAATGAGTTTGCTTTATTTTCATACTTTTCAGTTTTGGGATTGTATTCCAGGGCGTTATCAATATCAGCCCATTCACCATTATTTTTATAATGAATCGGTTGAGAATATTTTACTGCTTTATGCAAACCGTTACTCATTACAAAGTGCTTAGTGTACCCATCCCTTCGGCTGGTATCTTCATATAATATCTCAGCCTCTTTTATTTCGGTTTCCTCAGAAGTCTCTGAAGCTGTTTCGTAGGTTTGGCTTTCTGCAATTTCAATAACCTCTTCTGCAAAAACGGGTGTTGCCGCCGAAATAACACTCATAAGCGTTAAAACAGTGAGCATTATTGCGATGACTTTTCGTGTTTTTTTCATTTCTTTCACCTTTTTCTATATAGATTCGAGTTTTTTACTCTCACTTATATATGATTCTAAAGGTGAAAAGGTCACAATTTAATTTTATTTTGTATAGATGCACAAAATTTATATATTATATTTGTTAAAACAACAAAGGATAGGCTTTAAAACCTATCCTTTGTTCTATGTTATTCATCTTTTATTCCAAACATTAATTTAAGAATACCTCTTAAAAATTTAGGGCTATTACAAACTACAACTTTCATATATCACCACTCCTTATGTATTTACTACATAATATGAGTGTTTGAAAAATGTGTTACAGCTGCCAATCCTTTAAATCTTTAACCTCGTTATACATTGCAATATAATTGCTATGTCTGCTTTGATGTATTGTTCCGTTTTTCAAAGCTTCTAAAATACAACATCCCTTTTCAACAGTATGGGAACAAGAGGCAAATTTACATTTACCGAGATATTCTGAAAACTCAGGAAAGCAAAAAGGCAAATTTTCTTTAACTATTACCTCACTGCTTTGTTCAACATCCAGTGAAGAAAAACCGGGCGTATCAGCCACAAGACCTTCCCCGACGTGGTAGAGTGTTACCTCTCTGGTGGTGTGTCTTCCCCTGCCAAGCTTGTCACTGACCTCGCCTGTTGCCAAAGAAAACCTATCATCAATACAATTCAACAAAGAGGATTTTCCTACACCTGTATTGCCGGTAAAAACAGTAATACCTTTACCAAGCATAGCTTTTATCTTTTCAATACCTTCCCCTGTTTTACAACAAACAGAGGCTACGGATATACCTGCTTTTTTATAGATTTCTTCCAGCTCATTTGTTTCACCCAAATCGCTCTTTGAGAAAACAACACAGGGTTTAATTCCTTTATCAACTGCTATTGCAGTTAATTTATCAATCACCAAAAGACTGGGAACAGGCTCCTTTACAGAGGACACAATAATAAGAGTATCAATATTCGCAACGGGTGGTCTTAAAAGAAAATTACTTCTTTCATAAATTTCGTCAATGGTATTTTCTTTATCCTGACGAACGGTAATTTTTACATTATCGCCTGCAAGTGGCGTTATTTTCTTTTTACGAAAAGCACCTCTGGCTTTACACTCGTAAACCTCACCGGCGGCTTCTACATAGTAGAAGCCACCGATTCCTTTAATTATAATACCATTTAATTCTTTTTCCATATATTACTGAACCTGCTCTGTTGTTGTGCTTTCATCGGGAGTAGGTGGTGTAGGTGTTGGCAAGGTGCTTGTTTCACTCTTAGCTACCACAAGAACTATAGTAGTTGATTTATCAAGGTTAGGAGCTGTCTCCTGCGAGGGGGTCTGTCTTATAACAGTTCCCTCCTTCTCGAAGCTTTCTTCGTACTGTACGGAAACATTATTATAACCTGCGTTATTCAATGCTGTTACTGCAGCTACCTCTTCCAAGCCTACAACATTAACATAGAAAGCAATATCGTAGGTTTTCTCTTTTGTAAACCTGGCAGGATCTCTTGTGAAATCAATTGTAGCTTCATAATACAAAGCTTCGTTAAGGTATACTGCAAGCTCTGAGTTTTCCTTATTACCACTTATGGAAATAGTATAAGACGAGCTCATTGATGTGTCAACGCTTTCGCTCTTTACAACATCACCATCTAAAACAACCTTCACATTTACAGCACCACATTTGGGGAAATTAAAGGTTTTATTTGCTGTAACATTTCCTGAGCTTACAGTAAGCACAACGCTATCGCCCTCTCTTACAGGCGAACCGTCAGCAGGAGATTGGTTAAGAACATAATCTTTCTCAACTGTACTGTCTGCAGACTCTACCTTGTAAAGCACAAGTCCGTTTTCTTCAAGTATCTGTTTTGCATCTTCAAGCGATTTACCTTCTAATTTAGGCATTTTAAACAACTTACCGGAATCGGTGTCAGCAGCATAATAAATAGTAACACTTGAGCCTACAAGAGCACTTGTATTAGCAGCAGGTTCTGTTTTTACAACCTGACCAACAGGGACACTACTATCCTCAATAGGAACCACAGTTACACGGAAGCCTAATGTTTCAAGGGTATCACTTGCTTGCCTGAAATTCTTACCGGTAAAATCAGGAATTACCTGCCCCTCTCCTGCCTTAACTATATACAAAATGACAGTTGAGCCTTCAGGTAGCTCTGTACCTGCTTTGGGGTCCTGGTCAAAAACACAGCCTTCTTCCCCATCTGAAAACGAGGTGTAATATAACTCAAATTCATACTTATCATTATACTCAGGGTTATCTTTAATTTCCTGCTCATAGTTCATTCCTATAAAGCTATCAACTTCGATTTTCTTGTCTCCGAAAATTTTAACACACAAAAGAATGATAAGGAATAAAACAACTGCCACAATTGCACCTGCAACCACTGCAAGCTTAGTATTCACAGTTTTTTTCTGAACATCCTGTACGGGAACATTCACTGAAACACCGGATTTTTGTCTTTCAGGTTTGTCTATCTCAGCGCTGTTATATATTTTTACAGGCTTTTCACGTTCTTCAACAAGCTCATCTTTTACAACCGGCATTGTTCTGGTCTTTTCCTGAATTTTGCCGATAGGACGAGTTGCACCAATTTCATTGTAATAGGTTGTATAATCAAACTTAATATTTGGATTTCTTTTTAACTCCTCCAAATCCCTGAGCATTTCAGCAGCGGACTGATAACGCTCACGTGTGCTTTTCTGCATTGCTTTCATTGTAATCTGCTCAAAGCCAACAGGAATACGGGCATTAATTGTTCTTGGAAGCTCTGCTTCATTATTAACCTGCATAAGCGCAACGCTAACAGCATTATCGCCATCAAAGGGCAGCTTGCCTGTAAGCATTTCATAAAGCATAATACCTGTTGAATATATATCTGCCTTTTCGTCTGTAAGCTCACCCTTAGCCTGTTCGGGGCTGATATAGTGAACTGAACCGATAGCTTTTTCTGTAACTGTACGGGTTTCACTATGGCTGAAACGGGCTATACCAAAATCAGCAACCTTTATTGTACCGTTTTCCAGAAGCATAATGTTCTGAGGTTTAACATCCCTGTGAACAACGCCTTTGTCGTGAGCATGCTGGAGTGCACGAAGAATCTGAATAATGAAAAACAAAGCTTCATTCCAATCAATAACGCCACGTTTTTCTATGTATTCTTTAAGAGTAATACCCTCAATGTACTCCATTACAATATACTGTAATCTGTCGCCAAAGCTGACGTCATAAACCTTTACAATATTGTTATGGGACAAAACAGCAATTGCCTTGGATTCGTTTTTAAATCTGCGACGAAACTCCTCGTTTGCTAAATATTCATCCTTTAAAACCTTAACAGCAACAATTCTGTCATCAATATTGTCGTAGGCTTTGTAAACCACTGCCATACCACCAACACCGATAACATCTTGAATTTCATATCTTCCGTCCAGTCTTTTACCTACATAATTTTCCATACTTACTCTCCTTGAACCTCCTCAGCAATAATAACCACAGTCACATTATCACGCCCACCTGTGTCATTTGCTGCTTCTACAAGTTTTTCGGCTGAAGAATCACCGTATTGATTTACTATTTTTAATATTTCCTTGTCCTCAACATAGCCATTGAGTCCATCTGTACATATAAGTATCTTTTGATTGGGTTCAATATCTATAATATCAAATTCAACATCTACAACATATTCGATACCAACAGCTCTTGTAATTATATTGCTGTCGGGATGGTATCTCGCTTCTTCTTCTGTAAGCTTGCCGGAATCAACAAGCAACTGAACAAAAGAATGGTCCTTAGTAACAGCCTTTATGCTTGCCTCTGTCAAAGCATAGGCTCTGCTGTCACCCACATGGGCAATAACAGCAATTGAACCAATAACAATAATGGCAACAATTGTAGTTCCCATTCCGTTATAACTACGGACCTCCTGCGCTTCTTTAAATACTGCAGAGTTAGCAGCACTTATTGCAGACTCCAGAAGGTTTTTGGCACTGTTAACGTTCATACCCTTACGATAGCCCCGTTTTATAGCCTCAGAAACCTTTTTAATACAAATGTCACTTGCTACCTGACCACCTGAAACACCGCCCATTCCGTCACAAACAATTGCCCAGGCATTTCCGTCCTCAAAATGTCCAAAGGCTAGTGCATCCTGGTTAGATTCTCTTATAAGACCTATATCTGTTTTACCTGTAATTTTCACGGTGTTCACCTCTCTTCAAGTATTATCTTCTTTAATCTTCTCACGTCTTAGCTGACCACAAGAAGCATTTATATCAGAACCCAGGGTTCTTCTTATTGTAACTGTGTGCCCTGCTCTTTCAAGTATTTCTTTAAACCTGACAATATCGGTATCGTTGCTTCTTTCGTGACCTTTTTCAGGTACCTCATTAGCAGGGATAAGATTTATATGGCATAAAATACCTTTAAGCTTTGCACCCAGCTCACGGGCACATTCCGGCGTATCGTTTACACCCTTCATCATAGCGTACTCGAAAGAGATACGTCTTGATGTTTTATCGCCGTATATTTTACACGCTTTAAGCAATTCATCGACATTCCAGGATTTATTAACAGGCATAATTTTAGAACGTATTTCGTCATTGGGAGCGTGTAAAGAAACAGACAACGTAAGCTGTAAATTTTTTTCAAGTAAATCGTATATTCTGGGCACTATTCCACTTGTAGAAAGGGAAATATGCCGCATACCGATGTTAAGCCCCTTTTCATCGCTTACAAGCTCTAAAAAGCGCATTACATTATCAAAATTATCAAGGGGCTCACCCATTCCCATAAGAACTATGCGGGAAATGCGCAAACCTAAATCACGTTGAGCAGTATAAATCTGACTTAAAATTTCAGATGGAGCTAACTGTCTTTTAAAACCACCAATACCCGATGCACAAAAGGCACAGCCCATTTTGCAGCCAACCTGAGTAGAAACGCATATTGTGTGACCGTATTTATAATCCATAACTACACACTCAAGGTATTCCCCATCAGGCAAAGAATACAGGTATTTTACCGTATTATCATACCTCGAAACAAGTTTTTTTTCAATACTACAGGAAAAAATGACAAAATTGTCATTTAATTTAGCTATTAAATCCTTTGATATATTGGTCATTTCCTCAAAAGATGCAACACATTTTTTATGTAACCAATCATAAACCTGCGTAGCTCTGAATTTGGGAAGCCCCATCTCTTTAAACTCCAATGAAAGCTCATCGAAATTCATTGAAACAATATCTTTTTTCTCCATACTACCTTACTTTCTTTGGAATACGGCTATAAAAAAACCGTCACAATAATTCTTATGTGGGAAAAGGGTTAAATAGTCACCCTCATCAACAACTCTTTCAATATGTGGTAATGCCTTTACAGAATAAAAATCTTTGTTTTCCTTTAAAAAGGCATCACATATTTTTCTATTTTCATTTGGGTTAACAGAGCAAGTAGAATAAACAAGTCTGCCCCCATTTTTTACATATTTTGCTGATGTTTCAAGAATCTGCTTTTGAATCGGCAGCAGGCTCTTTGTGTCATCAAGCTTTTTATATTTAATTTCAGGCTTTTTACCAATTATACCAAGTCCCGAACAGGGAACATCACAGAGAACTCTATCCATTTTTGGTAAGGCTTCGTTAAATACAGTTGCATCGTTTACAAAAGGCTTAATGCAACTTAACTCCAATCTGTCTGCACCGTTTTTTATTAAATCTGTTCTTTGTGAATATATATCACAGGAATAAAGAACGCCTTTATTTTCCATATATTCTGCTGCTGTAAAGCTTTTTCCACCGGGGGCTGCACAAACGTCAATTGCTGTAGCCTCAGGGAACAGCTCTAAAGCTTCAACACAAAGCTGTGAGGAAATATCCTCAACGTGAAAAAGTCCTTTTTTAAAGCAAGACAAATCATAAACAGCGCCATTAAGCTCTATCATTAAAGCATCGGGTAAAAAAGTGTCGTGTACCTTAACACTTTCTTCAGTTAAGGCTTGCTTTAATTCGTCGGTTGTGGTTTTAACTGTATTGACTCTTATAAAAATATCCTTTGGTTCAAGGGCTGCTTTAAAAAATGCTTCTGCATTCTCTTTACCATAATGGTAAATTAAGAATTTCACGGTATCTTCAGGTATTGAATAAACTACGGACATTTTTTCTGTTTCATTTAAATCATCGGAAAAAACCAATCCACTATTTGATATTTTACGAAGAACTGCATTCACAAGCCCTGAAGCATACTCGCATTTATTACCTTTAGCAAGCTTTACACTTTCGTTAACGGCTGCACTTTCCGGTATTTTATCCATAAAAAGTATTTGATATGTTCCTAGTCTTAATATTGTCAGAACATCTTTTTTTGTTTTATTAACAGGCTTAGACAAATAGCCGGAAATTATGTAATCAAGGGTAATTTTACGTTCAATTACACCATATACAAGTCTTGAAATAAAAGCACAATCAGTGCTGTCAGGATTGTACATCTTAACAGCACTGTCTATTGCAATATTGGAATATGCATCTCCGGATTCAATTTTCAGAAGAATTTCGTAGGCAATCTGCCTGGCGGATTTTATCATCTTCTGTTTCTCCTGCCACCATATAATAAAACTAATCTGAGGATTTGTGCAATACTTGTTGCCAAAGCTGCAACATAAGTCAAAGCAGCAACCCTTAAAACCTTTGCAGCTCCCGTCTTTTCATCAAAGGAAAGAAGCCCGTTGGATTCAATAACATTCAATGCTCTTTTACTTGCGTTAAACTCAACGGGTAAGGTTACCAGCTGGAATACTGCAACAAATGAGAAAAAGCCAATACCAACCCATATAAGAGGCTCAAAGCCAAAAACGACACCTGCAATAAGCAAGGGCATTGAGAGGGTTGAGCCGATATTACAGACAGGTAATATGAGGTTTCTGATTTTTATAGGCATATAAGCTTCGGCATGCTGTGCGGCGTGACCTGCTTCGTGACACGCAATACCTACAGCGGCAATAGACGAGCTATCGAAAACACCATCGGAAAGGCGAATAACCTTACTTGAAGGATCATAATGATCAGAAAGCCTTCCACTTACACGAGAGATAGTAACATCGTGAACGCCATAGTAGCTAAGCACTATCTGAGCAGCCTGAGCACCTGTAATGCTACGAAGATTTCTGATTTTTGAATATTTTGCATAGGTAGATTTTAGTCTTGCCTGAATAATAAGCGAAGCAATAATCACCGGTACAACGAGAATAATATAATAATAATCAAAAAAGAAATAAGGCATTATATCAACCTCCGATAAGAGTAGTTTTATTCACGATAATTATATAACATTTTATTTAATCAGCTGATAACAACATATTAACAATATGTTAATTATGACAGAATTGTACCGTCCGGAATAGGGTGTCCACGAAGGAAATCTGAAGCGTTCATACGCTTTTTACCCTCAAACTGAACCTGAGAAACCACAACAGCCTTACCATCTCCACAAAAAATTG
Source organism: Acutalibacteraceae bacterium (assembly GCA_045543695.1). Taxonomy (GTDB): domain Bacteria; phylum Bacillota; class Clostridia; order Oscillospirales; family Acutalibacteraceae; genus DTU089. The sequence continues at coordinate 13,301 of JAZPXQ010000034.1, forward strand.
CAAGACCGTTTTTTAGGGTCTTTGTTTCACCTGCTTTACCACCCTTCAGCTCCTTTGAAAGCGATGAACCAAAAAGCTTTAAGGTTTTACCATCCAGGTAGGTTAAAGCAACCGGCCAGGGGTCAAGTCCACGAATATGGTTATGAACCTCTTGTGCTGTTTTTGTAAAATCTACGGGTGACATTGATTTATCAAGCATTGCAGCATAGGTGCTTTCGGCATCATTCTGCTTTTTGGGGTTCAGCTCACCTTTTTCTAAAGCAACAAGGGTTTTTACGAGAAGCTCTGCCCCTAAGGGTGCAAGTCTGTCAAAAAGCTCCCCTGCTGTTTCATTTTCACCAATTTTTGTTTTTTCTACAAGAAGCATATCCCCCGTATCAAGCCCAACATCCATTTGCATAGATGTAACGCCTGCATACTCTTCACCATCAAGAACACAACGCTGGATTGGTGCAGCTCCTCTGTATTTGGGAAGGATAGACCCGTGTATATTTATACAACCGTACTTTGGATATTCAAGAAAGTCTTTTGGTAAAATTTTACCATAAGCCACTACAATGACAACATCGGGATTGAGTTCATGAAGAATATCCATCCCCTCACCATTTTTTAGTGTTTGCGGCTGATAAACTTTTATACCTGCATTTTCTGCTTCAACCTTAACAGGTGGTGGTGTTAAAATAGCCTTTCTGCCAACAGGTTTGTCCGGTTGAGTAACTACGCCACAAACCTCATACCCATTATTTACAAGGGCTTTAAGAGGTTCAACAGCGAAATCCGGCGTACCCATATAAAGAACTTTCATATTATTCACCGTCGTTTCTGTGAAGGAACTCCCCTTCATCCAGCTTATCCTTATAAAGTATACCGTCCAGGTGGTCTATTTCGTGACAAAAGCATCTTGCTTTAAGACCTTCGCCTTTATAAAGACACCATTTTCCGTCACGATTCTGAGCTTTAACCTTAACGGTAAGTGGTCTTGTAACTACACCATAAAGACCGGGAAGAGAAAGACACCCCTCGTTGCCGGTCTGCTCCCCTTCTTCAAAGGTTATTTCGGGGTTTATAAGCTCAATAAACTCGTTTCTTTCTTCACTGACATCCATTACAACAACACGCTTTAACACGCCAACCTGAGGACCTGCAAGACCAACACCACCGGAATGGTACATTGTTTCCTTCATATCATCAAGCAACTCAAAAAGTCTGTCGTTAAACTCTGTCACTTCTCTTGATTTTTTTCTTAATATCGGGTCTTCGTCAACCCTGATGTTTCTAATTGCCATTTTATTATCTTCTTTCTATGATAAGGGGTTAATATCAACCGTAACGCTTGCTGTACCTTGTTTAGTATTCTTCATATATCGTTTAAGAACACTTGACATCATCTCACGAAAACGCTTGTTATTTTTACACTTTATTGTAATTACATTTCTGTATTTATTACTTATTTTAGATACTCTTGGCTGAATCGGACCAAGAACATTGATTTTTACATCATTATAATCTGTGCTTACAGCCTCTTTAACCATATCAAAAAACAGTTTTGCGCTGTTAATTGATTGGTTGAACTGCTCACTTGTAAAGGTAAGAGAGCAAATATCACAAAAAGGCGGATACACCATACTTTTTCTGATTATTGCTTCTGTTTTATAGAAGGATTCATAATCCTGTTCGGCAGAAAGCTCAATAATATCATTATCGGGCAGTACAGTCTGAATGTATGCACGTCCCTTATAGGCACCTCTACCTGACCTGCCAACAACCTGTGTAAGCAAGTCAAAGGCTTTTTCACTGCTTCTGAAATCATCATTATAAAGCTGATGGTCTATTGAAATTACACCTACAAGGGTTACCTTGGGGAAATCAAGTCCCTTCGCAACCATTTGCGTACCTAAAAGAATGTCATATTCTCCGTTAGCAAATGCAGTTAACTTATCCTGATATGAATACCTTGCCATTGTAGTATCGGCATCCATACGAAGAATTCTTGCTGACGGAAAAACATTCTGAAGCTCTTCCTCTATTCGCTGTGTACCAAAGCCTGCATACCTTACAGCCTTTTCCTTGCACTGAGGACAAGTATCCGTAAAAGGCTCAGAATGTCCACAATAGTGGCACATAAGTCGATTATTGGCATTATGGTAGGTAAGAGATATGCTACAGCTTGGACATGTTAAAACAGTCTTACAGGCGCTACAGGAAGCAAAAGTATTGAAGCCCCTTCTGTTCATTAAAAGTATAGCTTGCTTTTTGTCGTTAAGACACTCCTCCAGAGCAGCATAAAGCTCGTTACTTATTGCGCCTTTAGTATCTGTAATATCTATGGTCACAACCTCCGGAAGAACAGCTGTGCCATATCGTTCCGAAAGCTTTATAAAACTATATTTACCGTCAGTAGCATTTTTATAGCTTTCAATAGAAGGTGTAGCTGAGGATAAAAGCAAAAGAGCATTATTGTGAGCACATCTGAAACGAGCAACATCACGAGCGTGATACCTTGGGGTCATTTCAGATTTATAGGTATGCTCCTGCTCCTCATCAATAACAATCAGACCGAGATTATCAAAAGGTGCAAAAACAGCAGAACGTGTACCTATTGCTATTTTTGCTTTACCCTTTTTCACACGCTTCCATTCATCAATTCTTTCCCCTGCTGACAAGGCACTGTGGAAAACTGCAACGCCATCACCGAAATGAGAATAGAAAATACTGAGAGTTTGTGGAGTTAAAGCGATTTCGGGCACCATTACAATAACACCCTTGCCATCGTTTACAACCTCTTCAATTAATTTAAGAAAAACCTGTGTTTTACCGGACCCCGTAACACCGAAAAGTAACGCCGCCGAGCCCTTACCACTTTTATATTGATTTAAAAGGTGTGTAAATGCTTCATTCTGTGAATTTGTAAGCCGGGGGGATTCAGCCTTTTCTTTTGTTTTTTCATATTTAGGTTTTCTGTAGATTTCACTGTCGTAAAGCTCTGCATAGCCTTTTTTTACAATTGCATTAACAACCGCAGGCGTTACACCTGTGAAATAGCAAACCTCTTTTACAGAAGCACCACCAATATCCAGCAGCAAAAGAAAAACGCTTTTTTGCTTAGTTGTAAGCGTTGGTAAAAGAGCCTCGGCTTCTGTTTCACTTACAGCAAGTCTGACATTTTTTACAGTTAAATCCCCTGTTTTACGCTTTGCATCTACATTGGTTATGAGAATATCTTTTTTTACAAGACCTTCAAGAAGCTTGTTCTCGGAATCCAAACCTAAAGCATCAATAATTTTTTCTCTGTTTACAAATTTACTTTTACCTTTCAGGTAATTGTAAATCTGCTTTTCAGCCTCACTGAGCTTCCCTTCTGCTCCTTCAGAAAGCTCCTTTGCCATATATGAAACAACGTAATTAAGACCTATACCGGCAGGAAGCATTGCCTTTGCAGCCTCATAAAGAGTACAAAAGGTAGTTTCTTTCAACCAGAAAATAAGGGAAAGCATTTCATCATCAAACAACGGAGTATTATCAACCACACTGTTTATTGATTTAAGCTTTGCTACATTTTCTGCTTCTGAAAGCGGCTTCACAGACAGTATAAGTCCCTGCTTTTTTCTGTTACCATTACCAAAAGGCACCATTACTCTGCATCCGGGCAATGCCTCTGACTTTAATTCATCAGGGACTTTATAGGAATAAGGAGCATCAAAATGGTATGCAATGCCTTCGACGGCTACCAGTGCAAAAAGCTTTTCGTCAAGCATTGTTAAATGTTAGCAATTTCATTGGGCTCAATAATTTTATATTCGCCCTCAAGAAGCCTGTTTAAAGCATCACTAACAGGCTTTTCTGTTGTGATAACCTTTTCTTCAAGGTTTTTGTCTGAAATATCACGGGCAAGCTTTGCAGTTGCAGTTACAAGTGAGTAACGACTGATGTGTCCTGTGAGTACTTTACTGAGATCCTGATTAAGCATAATTTATCGTCCTTTCGGTTTATTGATTTTTTAATATATCTTCGACAACACCGGCCATTCTGCTGTAACGGAAATTTTCAGATTCTTTTTCAGCTCTAAGAATCTGTAAAACCTGCTTTACACAAAGGTCAATATCATCATTGATAACAACATAATCGTATTCGGGAGCTCTTTTAAACTCCGTAATAGCTGTTTTAACACGCTCCTGAAATTCTTCTTCTGTTTCTGTTCCTCGGTTTTTCAAGCGTTGCTTGAGTACCTCAATTGATGGTGGAATTACAAAAATAGAGGAAACCTCTGGCATAGCCTTTCTCATATTGCTTGCGCCTTCAACCTCGATTTTAAAAAGAGTGCACCCACCTTTTTTTATAACTCTTTCAACCTCAGATTTAGGTGTTCCGTAGTAGTTACCGCTAAAATTAGTATATTCAAGAAAATAACCTTCCTCGACTTTTTTCAGAAACTCTTTTTCATCAATGAAAAAATAATCTACACCATCTCTTTCATTGGGACGCATGGGGCGGGTTGTAGCCGAAATAGTCTTATCAAAAACAAAATCTGTTTTTTTCAAATAATCTAAAACTGTATCTTTACCTCCACCGGAGGGGGCTGACAGTATAACAAACATACCTTTATTCGTCGAAGCCAAAATCTCTGCCTCCCTTTTGATCATTAAATCTTGTAAGTAATTGTTCTGCTGATAAAAAAGATAATACCACATTATCGCTATCCGTGACAATTACACCCTTGGTTTTTCTGCCATGAGTAGCATCAATAAGACGAGCTCTTTCCTTGCATTCCTGTATCATCCTCTTAGCAGGAGCAGATTCAGGACTAATTACAGCAATTACTCTGTCTGCATTTATAAGGTTTCCAAAACCTATATTTACAAGCTTCATAATAACCTCTTATTCAATATTCTGTATCTGTTCTCTGATTTTTTCAACTTCTGCTTTAATATCAATAACTCTACGGGCAATGTCAACATCCTGAGCCTTCGAGCCTATTGTATTTGCTTCACGGTTTATTTCCTGAACAAGGAAATCAAGCTTTCTTCCTACTGCTTCATCAGAGTCAAGCATTGTATGTAATTGGTCAATGTGGCTCCTGAGTCTTACAGTTTCCTCTGCAACAGCAACCTTGTCCGCATAAACAGCGGCTTCAGTAAGAAGCCTTGCTTCATCTACCTGTGTGTCGCCTAAAACAGCTCTCATTCTTTCAAGAAGCTTCTCAGAATAAGCTTTAACAGTTTCAGGTGAGCGTTCTTCGATATAAGCAACATTATTTATTATTGTATCAGCTCTTGAAAGCACGTCCGCTTTAAGCTTTTCACCCTCGATTTCACGCATCTTTATAAATTCATCAAGGGCAGATTTCACCACAGACTGAACCTTATTCCACAAATCATCTTCATCTACAGGGGCTTTGGTTATGGAAAGGATATCTGAAAAACGTGCAAGCGAAAGCGCTGTTAAATCATTTTTTACATTAAACTTATCAGCAAGCTCTTCAACAGCTTTAACATAACCTGCTGCTAAGGGCTCATTAATGCTTACAATAACACTTTCATCAGCAGTGGTTTCAATCTGCAAGGAGCACTCTACCTTACCACGAGATATTTCTGTAGAAAGTAAGGATTTCACCTTTTCTTCAAGGAACGAAAAGGTTCTGGGCATTTTTGCATAAAAATCAAAATATCTGTTATTTACACTTTTTATTTCAACTGTAATATTGTAGCCTTCTACAGAAGCCTGTGCTCTGCCGAAGCCTGTCATACTTCTAATCATATTTACGCCTCAATTGATTTATTTTTATCTGTCATTGACTTTGCAAGCGATGTACTTCATCCTCAGTAAGTTCACGCCATTTTCCGACTTTAAGCATACCTAATTTTATTGAACCGATTGCGTTTCTTTTAAGACGAATAACATCAAGACTTACACTTTCACACATTTTTCGGATTTGTCTGTTTCTGCCCTCGTAAATGGTTATTTCAAAAACACTTCTTGCTGCACTTTTTTCAATAATGCGTACCTGTGCAGGCAAGGTATCTCTTCCGTCATTTTCAATATCAATACCATTTTCAAGCTTTTCTACCTGTGCGTCATTAATACTTGAACGTACAGTAACACGATATGTTTTAGGAACGTGCTTTCTGGGATGCATAACAGCATTTGCGAACTCACCGTCATTGGTAAGAAGCAAAAGACCTTCTGAATCTCTGTCAAGTCTTCCTACAGGATAAACTGTTGCTCCGACATCCTCAACTAACTCAGCAACACATTTTCTGCCAAGCTCGTCACTCATTGTAGTAACATATCCTCTGGGTTTATTTAACATAATATAATATTTCTGTTTTACAGCAACAACCTTTTTGCCACTTACTGTTACAGTATCTTTTTTGGGATCTATTTTATCACCGATAACAGCAATTTTGCCATTAACCTTTACTTTACCGGCGTTTATAAGCTCCTCCGACTTTCTTCGGGAAGCTACTGAACATTCCGATAAATATTTTTGTAATCTAACAAGAGCCATATTTTTTCCTATCTTTTTTCTTTTTCCAAATAATATTTTAGTTTATCAAACCAAGATAATTTTTTATCCTTCTTTATAAAATTCAGATCTGCATTTTCAGTACTGACAAGCTCACCTTTACACAAAAGCATACCATCCTCAGAAAACACCTTAACCAAGCCTACAGTATCGCCCTTTTTTACCCCGGGATAAAGGAATTTCTCACAACATACAATACTGTTAGTTACCTTTTCGTTTTCAGCTGTATAGACTAAATCTGTACTAAGCTTAACTTTAATGTAATTAACATCGGAGCCAACAACCGGTATTTTTATGTTTTTAACCGAAAAAGGAACCTTAAAAGCTCTGACTTTTTCAAAACCATACTCATAAAGCATTTCGTGGTCACGCCAATCATCAGGTGCAGAAAATGTCACAGCAACAAGTGTAACATCATTTCTTTCAGCAGCACTGACAAGGCACCTGCCGGAGGCCTTTGTAAAGCCTGTTTTAATACCAAAAACACCTTCACAGGAGCTTAGTAGTCTGTTATGGTTTTTGAAGGTTCTTTCGTACTCAGGGGTACCGTATGAAACTCTTACGGTATCTAACGAACAAATACTGCGAAACAAAAGATTTTTTATTGCATAGCTTCCTAAAACAGCCATATCGTAGGCTGTAGAATAATGTCCCTCTTCAGTAAGCCCCGATGGGTTTTTAAAAGAGGTATTTTCCATTCCCAGAAGCTTTGCCTTTTGGTTCATTAACGAAACAAAAGCCTCTCTTGTTTCACTTACAGCTGTAGCCGTTACATTTGCTGCATCATTCCCACTTTCAAGAAGCATACCCTTAACAAGAGTTTCAATGGTGATTTTGTCTCCTGCTCGCAAGCCGATAGATGTACCTTCAATGCGTACATCACTTTCCTTAGCTGTTACGGATTTATTTAAATCACCATATTCCAAGGCAAGTAAAGCTGTCATAATTTTGGTTGTGCTTGCCATTCCTTTTTGTTCAAAGGCATTTTTTTCATAAACAATCTCATTGGTATGAGCATTTATTAAAACTGCCGATTTTGCAGAAATAACAGGTTCACCACCAGCACAGACAACGGGTGATATTAAGCTCAGAGCAATTATAAATACAATAAAACACGCAGTAAATCTTTTCAACACCATCAACCACCCACTTTCAAATAATAATATGCGGGTGGTATGGTTGAAATGATTATTAGAATTTAATAACTGATTTATTCAGCTGTTGCTTCAGTTGCTTCTTCTTTTTTCTTGCTTGTAAGCTTTGTTACCTTATCAAACATTTCGGGTACAAGGCTGACAGCTCTTTCAACAGCATTATCATTAGAAACGATGTGTTTAATTGTAACATCACCATCTTTAATAACAAGGAAAGCAACAGGGTTGATTGTTATACCGGCACCACCTGCGCCACCGAAAAGCTCTACATTATTCTTTGAGGGGAAGTCAGAACCACCTGATGCAAAGCCGTATGTAACCTTTGATACGGGGATAATTGTAAGACCGTCGGGAAGATTAATTGGTTCACCGATTATAGTGCTTACATCAACTAAATCTCTTACTTTTTCGATTGTAGTTTTAAGAATTCCGTTTGCTGATTTTTCCATAGTAGAAACACCGTCCTATCTTAATTATTGCTTGACTTATTTTCCTCAACCGTTGGAGCTGTAGCTGTTACAGGCGCTGCAACAGGCTTGGGGATTTTTTTACTTTTATCACTTTTCTTTTTAGAGAAAAGAATTTTAAACAGTATTTTAAACACAAGCTGAAACGCCATAACAACTGCTGCATTGGTTATTTTGATTGGTCTTATATGCAGTCTTACAAAAGCTTCAGCAGATGATTTTGGAGCAAGAAAATCGGGGCTTATATCAAAATCGTATTTTTTCACCTTACAGGTAGACACAAGCTTCCCTAAAACAGGATACACCCAGGCGCAAAGCTTGCCATACTTGATTGCAGTGTCAGCAGCATCTGCGCCAACAGTAATCATTTTAATATAAAGTTCATCTATTGTAAAGGTCTTATAAATTTTGCCGAAAAAGCCACCTAATGAATTTCCCAGGTCACGAAGCATTTTTTCAAGTCCCTCGTAGCCATGGTCAAGGTAAAGCTGCTTTAAAAGGCTGTTACCTTGCTTAGGAGTTTTATTAGCTGACTTTTTTCCCTGCTCAGCTTCAACAGTACCATTCTGAGCATTATCTGCTGTCTGGTCTGCTTCAGCAGTTTGTGCCGTCTCAGCATTTTCTTCTTTTGTTTTTTTAGCTTTTTCTTTTTTAGGCTTCTTTTCTTTCTTTTCCTTTGAAGTATCAACAACAGGTATTGTAATAAAAAGATATTTTATTTTAACTACAGTCTTTTCACCATAGTCAACAATAACGGATACCTTCAAAGAAAAAACTATAACAAAGAAAAGAATTATACCTAACAGAGTGTATAAAACAGGCATTACATCGCCCCTTTTTCTGTATTAATATGTTTTTAAGCTTCTGTATTCTCTTGAACAGCTTCTGCTATTGCTTCACCCTGGCCATCATCATCAAACAAGGACAGCTGTCCGTTTTCAACATCGGACATTAAAACCTCACGGTCAGTTGAAGGCAATTCGGGAAGCTCATCCAAAGAATTCAGGGAAAAGCACCTCAGAAAATTGGCTGTTGTTCCGTAAAGAACGGGTCTGCCGGGAACATCAAGTCTCCCCTTTTCTTCAACAAGCTCCTTCTGACAAAGTGTATTAACAACACCCGAACAATCAACACCACGAATCTGCTCTATGTACGGCTTTGTTATAGGCTGATTATACGCTATAATCGCAAGAACCTCGAAGGCTGCCTGTGAAAGTGGTGCGTTTCTTTTAAGGTCAAGTACTGTTCTTATTTCCTCAACAAATTCTTTTTTACTGCAAAGCTGATACTTAGTATCAAGCTGTAAAAGACATATTCCACTGTCATCTGACTCCAGCTTTTTTGCAAGCTCATCAAGAATCAAAAGCATAGTTTCATCATCAAAGCCAAGGACATTTGCAAGCTTCGTATATTCAATAGGCTCTGCCGCAGCAAAAAGCACTGCTTGAGTTGCGGCTATCTGTTTATTCTCTATCAAGAGTTTTCCATTCCTTCCAAAATCTCAATTTGTGCATCATCACCATCACCGGTGATGTATATGGTTTTATTCTTCGCGAGCTCTAATATAGCAAGAAAGGCAGCAACCAAATCAGAACGTGACTTTGATTCTCTGTATATATCAAAAAGCTTACGTTTCTTACGGCTTTTCAATGAGGAAACTATTGATTCAATTTTAGAACCGACGGAAACAATTTTCTTTGTAACAATAGTTTTAAAGGAATCAATAGGTGGAGGTAGTCTTCTTAATTTCTTACCTGCTGCAAGAGAATAAGCACTTAAAAGCTCCGAAGGCTCGTGGAGTCTTTTATAAGTATTATCGGGAGAAACACTTTCCTGAAAGCCTCTTACGGTATAATTAAAGCCATCTGTCATCTGAGAGAGCTTACCAGCCAGTATTTTACAATCCCGATATTCTAAAAGCTCATCACGAAGCTCGTTCTTTAAATCCTCTGCCTCGTCATAAACAGGTAAAAGGGAAACTGTTTTAATGTAAACAAGACGAGCAGCCATTTCAAGGAACTCACTTGCAATCTCCATATTTTCTTCCTGCATTTCACGAACAAAGGCTGTATATTGTTCAACAAGCTCCAGAATAGGAATGTCGTAAATATCAAGTTTATGCTTTGTAATAAGGTGTAAAAGAACATCCATAGGACCTTCAAACACCTCAAGTTTGTAATTAATCTTATCCATAAATAAATCCTTAATTATGCAAAGGGTAATGCTGTAATTGTATCAAACAGTGATATAACAAGACCGGAAATAATGCTTAACGGTGTTGAAAGAATACCTGTGAAAAGAAGTACTATTAACGCTATAGAAATATATCTTTCATACTGCATTATTTTATAATAGTATTTAGCAGGTAACAAGGCTGTAGCCAACCTTGAACCATCAAGCGGGGGTATTGGAATTAAGTTAAAAACTGCAAGATTAGCATTAATCATTGCTGCAAAATAGAAAAACATAGCAACATAGATTACACTATCTACATTATAAGCTAAATGCTTAAACAAATTAAACAGGAGCATAGCGATAAATGCCTGAATTAAGTTGCTGACCGGACCTGCCAAAGCAACAAGAGCCATATCCCTTTTAGGGTTTTTGAAATTTCGCATACGCACTTCTACAGGTCTTGCGTAACCAAAACCAAAAAGGAAAATCATCAATGCACCACGTTTATCAATATGAACCGCCGGATTAATTGTAAGTCTACCCATATTGCGTGGTGTATTATCACCCAGCTTAACTGCTATAAGAGCATGAGCAAATTCGTGCAACGGTGCTGCGCAAAAAATAACAAATGCCATTGATAAAAAATGAACCAGAAAATCAATAAAACTGAAATTCCCACTCATTATATCTCCAATATAACTAAGCATTATTTCACCTACTTACCTTTTTACTGCCACAACCCTGTCAAGACCTGCAGCATCTTTAATTATTCTTGCCTTCTGCGCCTTGTCAACAAACAATGACAAAACATCTTTCCCCTGATCCTCTCCAATTTCCATTGCTATATAACCATCTTTGTTAATGTAAATAAACCAATTATCTGACAATGCTCTGTAAAACATAAGACCATCTTCACCACCATCAAGGGCAAGAGTGGGCTCATAAGCGATTTCAGGCTGAAGAGTTTTAATATCTTCAGTTCTTATATATGGTGGATTGGAAAGTATTAAATCAGGTCTTGGTAAACCTAAAAAGCCTACAGAACTAAGAACATCAGCATTGATAACAACCACATTATCAACATCCAAAAACTCTTTGTTTTTATTTGTGTATTCAATAGCCTTTTCGGAAACATCAACACAATAAACCTTAATATGAGGAAAAAGCTTTGCAACCGTCAGACCGATACAACCACTGCCACAACATAAATCATAAACTACTTTTACATTACCATTGGTGATTTTCTCAACAGCAAATTCAACCAAAAGCTCAGTTTCGGGACGAGGTATCAAAACACCCTCACCTACTTTAAAGCTGAAGCGATGAAAATCCCATACGCCAAGAATATACTGTAAAGGCTCGTGGTTACAGCGTCTTTTAACGCAATCCTCAAAGAAAAACAATTTTCCTTCTTGTACAGGAGCGCCTGAGTTTAAAAGCAGCTGTGTTTTATTCATACCGAAGCAATAATCTACCAGCTGCTGAGCATCAAACTCAGGACTTTCGCAGCCTGCTTCAGAAAGAGCTTTTATCGCTTCACGGTAAACAGAGTAAAGTTTTTTCAAGCTTGTTCATCCTCCGGTTTATCCTCAAGAACAGCCTTAATAGACTCAATACCTACCTCAATAATATCATCGGTAGGCTCAACTGTTGTAATACGTTGCATCCAAAGACCGGGAGCAGAAAGTATTTTTACAAGCACATTATCGTGCTTTCCTGCATAACGGATAAATTCATAGCCTATACCAACTGTCAAAGGCACAATTAAAAGCTTAATCGCCATCCATACGGCACGAATTTCATCAATTCCGGGGAAAACAACTACTAAAACAGAAGAAAGCAAAATACTGATTATGAGAATAACAAATATGAAGCTAGTACCACAGCGAGGATGGAAGCGCTTTTGCAATCTTACATTTTCAACTGTAAGCTCAAGCCCCTGCTCGTAGCAGAAGATTGATTTATGCTCTGCACCGTGGTACATAAACACACGCTTAATGTCAGGTATTCTTGAAACTATTCCAATGTAAGCTACAAAAATAACCATTCTCATTATACCCTCGAAAAGAGGATGAAGGTTTGCTAAAGCATCTTTGAAAAGATATTTGTCTACGGTATCAACAAGGAACGTAGGTAAATAAAAGAAAAGGACAAATGCAAGACCAAAGCCTAAAACCATAGAAATTCCTGTTACCACAGCCATCATTTTAGGTCCGAAGTGATCGGATATCCATTTATCAAGCTTTGACATATTTTCCGGATCAGTATCGTCATCAAGACCTGCTTTTTCAGCAGATTTTTCGAGGCACTTAAACCCAAAAAGTAAGGATTCAACCATATTGAATATGCCTCTGATTAAAGGCCATCCGGCGGGCTTGAATTTATCCTTAATATGCTTTACCTCAAGCATTTCAGTCTCAATAGAGCCATCGGGAAGTCTTACCGACATTGCTGCTCCCTTGGGTCCCTGCATCATTATACCCTCAATAAGAGCCTGACCACCAACAGAAATTTTGGGACAAGATTTTTCTTTATTACTCATTATTATCCACCTTCGTTTCATCAATTATTGGTGCAACACTCTCAACAGCAACCTTTTCCACATTGAAAACAACTGTTACCACTGTACCAACACCAAGCTCGCTGTCAATTTCCAAAACACCATTATGCAGCTTTATAATTTCATCAACAACTGCAAGTCCTATACCGGAGCCTCGCACCTGAATATTTGCTTTATAAAATTTCTTTTTTATATTAGGTAAATCCTCAGCTGCAATACCACAGCCATTATCTGCAAATTTTATAATAAGAACACCATCATCAACAACAGCCTCAACATTAACAAGACCACCCTGCTCTGAATACTTAAAGGCATTATCAAGAATATTAACAAAAACCTGTTTTATTCTGTTAGGGTCACCCATCATAGGCGCAGGAGTTTCAGGAACTGAATAAGTAAGCTCAATCCCGTCTCTTTTTGAACGCTCTTTAAAAACAAATATTGCTTCATCAAGCTCAGCAAGAACATCAATTTTTTCAAGCCTTAAAGTCATATTACCACTTTGCATTCTTGAGAAATCCAGTAATTCTTCAACAAGACGAGAAAGACGTTCAGACTCATTTATAATAACCTCTGTTCCCCTACGGGCGATTTCTCTGTCCTCTCCGTCAAGCTCTTTAAGCATTTCGCCCCAGCCCTTGATGGCTGTCAGAGGTGTTCTTAATTCGTGAGAAACAGTTGAAATAAAGTCATTTTTGAGTTTGTCTGTAGCAGCAACCTCAGCTATCATTCCGTTAACGGATTCTGCAAGCTCAGTAATTTCATCATCCTCTCGGCCGTCTGCTTCGATTCGTACATCAAATTCACCTTGGGAGAATTTTCTTGCAACATCATTTATTTTACGAACAGGTGCAACGATGGTCTGCACAAAGAACATACCTGAAAGTGCTACAAAGAACAAAGCGATTAAATAGACTATAAAAATAACTACAATATAACCTACTATCTGAGCGTCTATGTTTTTCATAGAGGTAATAAACCTTACTGCACCGGAAAATTGATTTTCACTATTTTGAGGAAGCACCATTGAAACAGCCATAATATGCTCACCATTTTCATTAAAGCCTGACCATTTACTGATGCCCGTTGTCGACTCAACCGCCTCTTTCACATCATCCATAGTCTCAACTGTTTCCAAAACTCTGAAACCAGAAGATGAAAAAGAAACCGTACCATTGCTGTTAACAACCTGAACTTCCATTCTGTTTTTATCTGCAAAGCTGTCAACAAACTCCTTAGCCTTCTGGTTAAAAATCTCCTCGCTACCATCGACATAAGGGGTAAAAAATGTTGTTACGCTTTCATTAGCGTAACCCGAAAGATAATTGGAAACATAGTTTCTGTAATAGCTCACAACAAAAACAATGGATACAGAAACCATCACAAGAAGGATAAGCGCTGTAATAAGAAGTGTATTTGTTGCCCATCTTTTAGTAATACCTTTTATTTTCACGCTCTACCCTCCTTACAATAATCAAATTAATTTTAAATCCACTTATAGCCCCTTCCCCAAACAGTAACAAGATGCTTTGGAATGGAAGGCTCATCCTCTATTTTCATTCTCAAACGCCTGATATTTACATCAACAACCTTTTCGTCGCCAAAATAGGATTCACCCCAAACCTGCTTGAGAATATCATTTCGGCTTAAATCTTCACCGGCATTTGTGAAAAAGTATTCAATAATCTGAAATTCAACCTGAGTTAATTCAATAAGAACATTGTTTTTGGAAAGAGTCCTGTTACGTAAATTAAGCTCAAATGGTTCAAGTGTAATTTTATCAGCCCGTGTAGCTTGTACTTTGTTTTGAGTATTCATAGCTACTCTACGATACACACTATCAACTCTTGCCATAAGCTCAGAGGTAGAAAAAGGTTTGGTTATGTAATCGTCAGCACCCATAAGAAGCCCTGAAACCTTGTCCATTTCCTGAGTTTTTGCAGTAAGCATTATAATACCAACGGTACTGCTGACGCTTCTGAGTCTTTTACAAACCTCAAGACCATCAACATTAGGCATCATTATATCAAGAAGAACTACATCAAACTCACGATTATTCGCCTCATATAAATCAAGCGCCTGTTGTCCGTCACAAGCCTCAGTCACTTCATAGCCTGCTCTTCTGAGGGTTATGCCTATAATTTCACGAATAGCAGACTCATCTTCTGCAATTAGAACTTTTTTCATAAACATCTCTCTTTTCACTTAATTATTTTAAACGAGGATTCAACACCCTCGGTAGTGAGTCCGAATTTTTCACCGTATTCAGTTATGTTAAAGTAAAACCTGCCACTGTCTGTTTCTTCCAATACACTTCCCTCTACATCGAGTGTATTATTAGTTGCTCTGTAAGAAATGGAAAGTAATTCTTCTTTAACGAGTTCATTTTCTTCATCCCAGATACAAAACCTCAGTGTTTCCTTCAAGGTATCATAGTAGACAGTTACCTCATTGACACGGGTTACCCTGTAAAGATAAGAATCCAAGGGATTGAACAGTGTGTTTAAATTACCCTCACTTTTGTCACCATAAACATTAAGCCATTTAACCATTGTAAAGGTATACTGCGTATCAGTCTTTTTTATGGTAAGAAGCTTTTCGTCACCTAAAAGTGTTGTATTTGCAGGAATCTCTAATATTCCGTCACCGTCAATATCGCTACAATAGATTTTTGAGCTTCTTAACGTATTTTTGGAAGGTGTTTTATCAGGTCTGACAATTTTTTTGTCTTCAAAATCCCAATAAAGCATTTCTGTAAAAGCAGAAGAATCTGTTTTAAGACAATCTATAAACACTCTTTTTACAGCAGTCCGCCCACTATAAACAGTATCAAACTGGATTTTTGCAACACTACTGATTAAGCTATCCAGCTTTGATTCAGTATATTTGACAAATTCATTGTTTTCAGAAAGGGAAAAGCATCTGAAATATGATTTTTGTATTTCCTGTGAGTCATCAAGATAAACAAGGACAAGGTCATCTTTTTCGTCACCATTAAAATCAGTTATGCTTTTTGCACTGTAGTATTCATTACCCAAGGTATTAAGAGTATAAATACCTTTATCCCCCAAAGCAATTTCATAAACGCTGACAATTTTTGTTGCATTACTGTCAAAAAGTGACCAGCCGACTAAGATTTCATAGCAGCCATCACTATCCATATCTGAAAAAGAAACATCGTAAACGCCACTACCTGCACCCTTAACATCTGAAGAAATTACCCAAGTATCATTTACACACTCAAGAAAAGCTATTCTTACTGAAGCATCCACGGAAGAATCATTGTAAAAAACCAAAGCTTCTTCAACGCCATTGCCGTTCATATCAAACAAAACGAAGGCCGTCTGGTAATCACCGCTTACAGGAGTACGGAGCTGTATGTTTTTATCAGACATCAGATTTTTGAATGCCTTTTCTACATCTCCGTTTTTACCGGACTGAGCAGGTGGACTCATAAGACTTTCAACTGAAAAGAAGTTAAGAGAGCAACCAGAACAAACCAAAAGCATTCCAAGAATTAAAAATAAAGAAATCAGTTTTTTCATTACAGGTCACTCTCCTTTCGTTTTTTATTACAAGCTGACCTCAACGGAATATGCGCCGTAAATCCAACAGCCGGGATTATCAACAGTAACATTTACAGGTACAGTAATTGTCTGACCCTTGTTGATATCTACTGCAGAAAGGTCAACCTCAACCTTTATATTATCCTCGGTAACTGTATCAAGCTCATTGGCGCTACCGACAATAACAATTGATTTATTAAGTCCGGATACAGCATAATCGATTTCATCCGGATTATTGATAGTTATTTTATCTTTGGAATAAGTCATATACTCTTGCTTTACACCCGACATATCTACATTAACAGTAAACTGTTCTGTAGTACTGTCCTCTGATTTAGCTATATTTTCAGCCGGGAAGGTAAAAACGTGGTTAGACGGCGACAAGTTTTTAAAATCAATTATACCAACAGAAAAATCGGTTGTTTTGTCGTAATCATCAACAGAAATATTAAACTTATCCTTTGCCGGAGATACTGTAAACTCCAAGGGTGTCACAATAAAATTATCCGGAGCATTCTTAAAGGTTACAATTGTATTCAGTTCTTTTTCCTGAAGAACAGGAATTGTAAGAACTACCTTATCGAGACTCATAGTTACATATTTGAAATCACTCTTGCCCTTATCATTAAGAAGAACAACCTCAGCATCAGCTGATTTATTTGAAGAGAGTGGCTTTGACAAAATAAGCTTTGCAACAACTTTTTCAATTCGGTTAATCTCTGTTGAGGGCCCTGTAATAGTGACTGAAGTATCCGACAAATTTATAGCACCGCTTGTAAAGCCTTCATCCACAATTGGAAAATCATCTGTAACCACCTGTGGCTCTATAACCATCTGAACTGTTTTTTCTGTATCAAAATAAACGTCAATGGTTTTAGATGAAATTGAAGTTATAGTGTAATCTGCCCCCTCGGGTAACTCGGGTTTTAACTGAAGTGTACGCCTGCCGGCTGAATCCACGCTGTTAGTTTGGGCTGTAATTACAATATCATCCGGCGAAAGTGCAGAAGAAGAAATCTGATATTTTTTGCCCTTGACAGTTACATCAACGGTAAAATCCTTTTCACCAAAAACCTCGAGACCGAATTGAGAAGGAACAGTAGGGTCAATATTAACCTTAACGTCCTTAATAACTCTTGTTGTTGCCTCACTTACATTAACAACAACCATAAGCCATATAAACAACGCAGCTCCAAGAGAAAAAATCAATAAAAATTTATCATTGTTAAAGAGGTTGTTAAGACTGAATTTAATTTTCACTCTTGTCACCTCCGTCTTTTTTCTTGTTTTTGAAAAATCTCTTTTTATTTTTTTCCTGTGAATCGTCATCCTGGGGAACCAACTCACTCAAAAGAACCTCTCTTAATTTACCACGAGTAATATCTCTGGTAAGCTGACCACCCTTTGCAACAGAAATAGCACCTGTTTCTTCGGAAACAATAACAATTACCGCATCGCTTTGTTCACTCATACCGATTGCGGCTCTGTGACGGGTTCCAAGCTCACTGTCAAGTGAAGAGTTTTGTGTAAGAGGCAAAATACAACCGGCTGAATAAACTCTTCCGTCACGAACAACTACTGCACCATCGTGAAGGGCAGAGTTTTTAAAGAACAGGCCATTGAAAAGCTCAGGAGAGGAACGGGCATCCAGAACAGTACCGGAATTTATAACCTCCTGAAGAGGCACAGCTTTTTCGAAAACAACAAGTGCACCTGTTTTTGTGTCACTTAAATCGCCTGCTGCTTTACAGAAATCGTTAACAGTTGCATTAATTTCTTTAGCAAGTGCATCCTCATTTTTAAAACTAAAAAACGAAAAGTCAGAAATGGAACGTCTGCCGAATTTTTCAAGAATATTTCTGAGCTCCGGTGCAAACAGAACAACAAGAATAATAAGTCCGTTTTCAAACAAAGTTGAAAGAATAAACTCACAGGCTTCCATATTCAAGACCTTAACAAATCCGTAAGCAACCAGAAGGAAAGCTACACCCTTGATAACCTGGAATGTTCTTGAGCCTCTGATAATTTTTATACCCTCGTAGATAATAAACGCAACAAGCAGAACATCCAAAAGGTCTGATAAAAAGTTAAAGCTTAAAAGGGCATCCCAGAATTTATCGAAAAAATTCAATATTTTACTCATCAAATCACCGCTTCCCATAGGTTTTACCACATTTTTACCCAATATATTGTAATAATAACATATATTTTAATAAATTGCAATTTTTCTTACGAAATTTAACAGATTATTTATATCTTTTTCTTTAGTCATATAGGATGGCGAAATCCTTACTGTACCCACATCTTCAGTGCCATAAGAAATATGAGCTAAGGGAGCGCAGTGGTAGCCTCCCCGAACTGCAAATCCATATTTGTTCAACAGCTCTGCTACTTGCTCACTATGTTTATTTTTTATATTAAAGCTAATGAGTGGTGCATAATTTTTTTCATCATATTCAGACCTGTATAAAACTACCTCCGGAATTGATTTTAAGCCATAAAATAATTCTTTTGAGATGTAGGTTTCTTTTTTTAAAATCCGTTCTCTACCCACTTGCTGAACATGCTCGACACCCTTTAAAAGTCCACATATTCCGGGCACATTCAAGGTACCGCTTTCAAGTCTTTCGGGGTAATCCTTAGGTTGACGGTAATCAAACGACGCTGTACCGGTTCCACCCTCGAAAATCGTATTAAAATCAAGGTTTCTATGCAAAAGCGCACCTGTCCCCATAGGGCCCAAAAGCCCCTTATGACCGGGTACACAAAGGCAATCAATCCCCTGCTTTTTTATATCAATCTCTACTACACCTGCCCCTTGGGCACCATCAACAAAAAAATATGCACCATTCTTATGGGAAATGTCTGCTAAAATTTTCAACGGAAGAATATTTCCGAACACATTCGAAACGGAGGTAACTATACATAATTTAGTATTGTCTTTAAAGGCTGACTTGAAATTTTCCAAGGTTTCTTCCGTTGTTTCTGCTACCTTAAAAACAGAAAAATCACACACACCTTCTTCCTTCAGCTTGTAAACAGGCCTTGCAACCGAATTGTGTTCAAGAGAAGAAATTACAATGTGTTCTCCCCTCTTTACAAACCCCTTAACAGCAGTATTCAAAGCATAGGTGCAATTTGGAAAAAACGAAACATATTCACAACCAAGGCCATTAAAAAACTCATTCAGCTTTCCTCTGCATTTATATATCTCCATTGCTGTTGAAATTGACATATTGTGCCCGCTTCTTCCGGGGTTTGCACCATACTTAAAAAAGGCTGAATTTACAGCATTTATAACACTTTGAGGCTTTGGATAGCTTGTTGCTGCATTATCAAGATAAATCACAGCACATCACCCAAATCCACTACTCCTTTTATTTTAATTCCTGCTGATTTCAATACGGAAAAGCAACGCTTATCCATATTGCTTACATAAATAACATACCCGCATCCCTCGTCTGTTTCCGGATTCGGGTTGCGGGTCAGATATGCCTTATAACCATTTTTCTGTAAAAGGTCACGGCCCTTCATAGCATAAGTCAAGGAGCCGACCTTAATACCTTTTTTGTTCATAAAAAGACCCTTTCATATTAAGTTGGACATAGCCTTGTACATAATATGAAAGGGTGTTCTGTTTAGTTACTTTCAGTTTTTTCTATAAGGCAGACGCAATGGGCTGATATCCCCTCTTTGCGACCTGTAAAGCCTAATTTTTCTTCGGTTGTTGCCTTTACGCTGACAAAATCAACATCAACATTCAAGGTTTTTGCAATATTCTCTCTCATAGCGAAAATATACGGAGCCAGCTTAGGCATCTGAGCAATAACTGTTGCATCAATATTGACTACCTTATAGCCTTTTACTTCAATAAGCTTAACTACACAGGAAAGAAGCTTTAAGCTGTCTGCCCCCTTGTATTCAGGCTCGGTATCAGGAAAATGCTTACCTATATCACCCAAAGCAGCAGCACCTAAAAGGCTGTCAGAAATTGCATGGAGCAAAACATCGGCATCAGAATGGCCTAAAAGACCCTTTTCACAGGGAATTTCGACGCCACCAATTATACATTTCCTGTTATCTGCAAAAGCGTGAACATCATAACCGTGACCTATTCTTATCATAAAATCACCTTATTTTGTAAGATTTTCAAGACAAGCAAGCTTAACTGAGGTTGTAAGCACCTTTACAGCCTTTGAAAGCACTTCAGGTGTGGGGAATGTAGGAGCAATACGGATATTGCTGTCTGAAGGGTCCTTACCATAAGGGAAGGTTGCACCGACATTCGTAAGTGTAACTCCTGCTTCCTTGCAAAGCACGCCGACTCTGGAAGCACTGCCACCTGTAACATCAAGGCTAATGAAATAACCACCATTCGGATTAACCCATTCTGCAATTCCAAGACCATCAAGATCAGCTTCAAGGGTGTCAATAACTGCATCAAATTTAGGCTTGAGAATTTTTGCGTGGAGCTTCATATGCTTCTTGATACCATCAAGATTCTTAAAGAATTTTACGTGACGAAGCATATTTACTTTATCGTAGCTGATTGACTGAACTGTAAGTCTTTTTAGGATTTCCTTAATATTATCAACAGAGGTTGCAATGCAGGCAACACCTGCACCGGGATAGGAAATTTTAGAAGTAGATGCAACCTCTACAACCATATTTTTGTTCTTTTCGGGAAGAACATCAAAAATATTAAGGAGCTCGTCGGTAGTATCTGTAAGGTCATGAACGCAGTAAGCATTATCCCAGATAATTCTGAAATCATCTGCAGCAGTATCGAGGTTAGCAATTCGTTTAACAGTCTCGTCAGAGAATGTAATCCCCTGTGGATTTGAATACTTAGGAACGCAGAACATACCCTTAACAGAGCTATCCTTAACAGCTTCTTCAATAACAGACATATCAGGACCTTCAGCTGTCATAGGAACATTAATCATTTCAATACCGAGATATTCACAAATCGCAAAATGTCTGTCATAGCCGGGACAAGGGCAAAGAAATTTAACCTTACCCTGCTGTGACCAAGGGGTAAAGCCTGCACCCATATACAAACACTGTGCAACATAATCGAACATCAAAGAAAGGCTCGAGTTGCCACCAACAATTATATTTTCCGGCTTAACCTCCAGCAAATCCGCAAAAAGCTTTTTGCACTCGGGAATACCATCAAGAACGCCATAATTTCTGACATCAAGACCATTTTCACATTTAAAATTACCATCTGCTAAAGCATCAAGCATACCATCGGAAATATCAAGCTGATCTGCACCCGGTTTACCACGGGACATATCAATTGAAAGCCCCTGTGCTTTAAGACTTTCATAAGCTGCTTTAACAGAATTATACTCGTTAAACAGCTCTTCTTTAGTCATTGAAAGATATGATTTAGACATAAACATACTCCTACACATAATAAAACTGAAAAGGATTATAACAAATTCACTTTATTTTGTAAATATTTTTCCATTATAAAAGAATATTTTTGTTGAAAGATAAAAAAACTCTGTCTATTTCTTTATTTGTATTGTAAGTTTTGGTTAAATATAGTATAATAATTTGGTGATTTTTATATTCGGGAGGGATTCTTTTGAAAAAGCTTGCAATTATTGGAGCCGGCGCAGCAGGGCTTTGTGCAGCAATTGAGGCTTCAAAAGAAAATGCCGATATACAGATTGTTATTTTTGAAAGAATGCCAAAGGCTGCAAAAAAGCTTCTTGCAACCGGTAACGGAAGATGTAATTACACAAATGCAGACCTTTCCCTCTGCCATTTCTATGGTGAAACGAAGTTTTTAAAAACCATTTTATCAAATGATTTTTCGCACATAAAAGAGTTTTTCAAAAAACTCGGTGTACTTTCTTATGAGGAAGACGGAAGAGTTTACCCACGTTCACAACAGGCATCTACCATTAAGGATGCGCTTCTAAAAAACACCGAAGGAAGAAATATTACACTAAAAACCGAATGCCATATTAGCAATATCAAAACAGTAAAAAGTGGCTTTATGGTTAACAATGATTTTTTTGACGCTGTTATATTGTGTGGTGGTGGCAAAGCCTCAGCAGTTCACGGCTCTGACGGTTCCTGCTACAAGCTTGCAGAAGCTTTTGGTCACACTCTGACCCCCCTGTACCCTGCACTATCAGGACTTGTTATAAACGACAAGGACTTGAATTTATTGAAGGGCGTTCGTGCTGAATGTAAAGCAGAGCTTTATTCCGGCACCGTCCTTTTAGGTAGCGAAGCCGGTGAAATTCAATTCACAGATAAAGCAATTTCCGGTATTCCTGTTATGAACCTTTCCCACCTTTGCGAAAACAAAAAAGCTTTAAAAATAAAGCTTGATTTATGTCCTGAAATTGAAGAAACAGTATTGCACCACCACATAAGCCAAGCAGTAAAAGGTTCACCCAACATTGAGTTTGAAACTGTTTTGAACGGTATCGTTAACCTGAAATTAGGCTTTGCAGTTATGAACAGAGCAGATATCAAGCCACAGACCAAATGTAAAGCATTAAAAGCTTTTCAAATCAATAATGCTATAAAGCAATTAAAGCACTTTGAAATAAATATAAAATCCACGAAAGGCTTTGATAACGCACAGATAACCAAGGGTGGTATAAAAACAAATGAAATTGTTCCCGATACTATGATGTCCAAAAAGACAGAGGGTTTGTTTATTTGTGGTGAGCTTCTGGACTTACACGGTGATTGTGGTGGCTACAACCTGCATTTAGCATTTACAACGGGCAGAATTGCAGGTAACAGCGCAGGAAAATATTTGAAATAAGGATTTACAATGATACGAATTAATGAAATCAAAATGCCCTTGGGTACAACTGAAGAGGAAGTTAAAGTTGCAGCTGCAAAGGCATTAAAAATTAACGAAAGTGATATAAAAAGCTTCAGTCTGGCTAGGCGTTCTATTGATTCCCGAAAGAAGGATAACATAATTCTTGTTTACTCTATTGAAATTGAAACAGACCTTGATGAAGAAAAAATAGTTGCCCCCTTTCCACAGAACAAGGCTTTTGTTACGAAAAAGTATGAATACACATTACCTGAAGCAAAAAGGAGCTTTCCGTTAAGACCGGTGGTTGTTGGTTTTGGTCCTGCAGGTATGTTTGCAGCCTTAACCCTTGCTAAAGCAGGCTTAAAGCCCATTGTACTTGAACGTGGTGCAGCTGTTGAGGAGAGAACAAATCAGGTTAATCGTTTCTGGACAAAACGTGTGCTTGACACCAACTCCAATGTTCAATTTGGTGAAGGTGGTGCAGGAACATTTTCGGACGGTAAGCTTACAACAGGCATAAAAGACGGAAGATGCAGAGAGGTTTTTCTTCGTTTTGCAGAGTTTGGTGCACCTGAGGAAATTCTTTATTCGGCTACCCCTCACATTGGTACAGATAAGCTTAAAACAGTTGTAAAGAATCTTCGTGAAGAGGTTATCAGGCTTGGTGGTGAAATCAAATTCAACACTCAGCTGGTTGATATTATAACTGCTAACGGATTTGTTCAGGGTATCACCTACAAAAACCCTGACGGGTCTACAACTGACATTGAAACGGATGCTCTCATTCTTGCAATAGGTCACTCTGCAAGAGATACCTTTGAATTGGTTTACAAAAAAGGTCTTGAAATAATACAAAAGCCCTTCTCTGTTGGTACAAGAATTGAACACCCACAGGAGCACATAAACAAAGCACAATATGGTTCTTTATGGAACTCCCCACTTCTCCCGGCTGCTGACTATAAGTTGGCTTGCCACCCTAAACACGGACGAGGACTTTACACCTTCTGTATGTGTCCCGGTGGTACTGTTGTAGCAGCATCTTCTGAAGAAGGTGGAATGGTGGTTAACGGAATGAGTGAATATGCCCGTGACAAAGAAAATGCAAACTGTGCTTTACTTGTAGGCATTGAGCCTCCCTTTGAAAGTGACCACCCTCTTGCAGGTATGTATTTACAAAGAGAGATTGAGCAAAAGGCCTTTAAGCTGGGTGGTGGCGATTACACTGCTCCTGCACAGCTTTTAGGTGACTTTTTAAAGGATACCCCTTCAACCAAATTAGGAGCTGTCATCCCCTCCTGCCCTACAGGCGTAACAATGACAGATATACGAAGGGTATTACCTAAAAAGGTCACTGACACAATTGCAGGCGCAATACAGGACTTTGACAACAAGCTTCACGGTTTTAATTTATATGACGCAGTGCTTACTGCCCCCGAATCAAGAAGCTCGTCACCTATCAGAATTATTCGTGATGAGTTTTATCAGGCAACAAGGCTTCGTGGTCTTTACCCTTGTGGTGAAGGCGCTGGCTACGCAGGCGGTATTGTATCTGCTGCTGTTGACGGAATCCGTTGCGCCGAAGCAGTATTAAGTGGTGAATATTAATACTTTATATAAATTTCATAAGACAAACCACCTCAGGAATATTATTTTCTGAGGTGGTTTGTTTGAAATTTAAGGTTATCAAAATTGGTTCGGCTCTTACTGTTTTTATTATTCTTTCTGTAACAGTTCTATCTACAATTACAATTTCTCACATCGGCACAAAAGTAAGCAACTCAATAAAAAAACTGCCGATTTATTCAGTTGAAACCGAAGAAAAGAAAATTGCTGTTACCTTTGATGCAGCCTGGAGTGCCGAGGACACTGAACAGCTTATAAATACGCTGAAAAAGCACAACGCCAAAGCCACATTTTTTGCAGTTGGTGATTGGGTAGATAAAAACCCCGATGCAGTAAAAAAGCTACACAAAGCAGGACACGAAATAGCAAACCATTCGGATACCCACGCAGCATTCAGCAAAATAAGCAGAGAGGAAATCAAAGCAGAAATACTTAATTGCAACAAGAAAATCGAAAATATTACAGGCGTTGCACCAAAGCTTGTACGAGCTCCGAGTGGTGATTATGATAACAAAAGCATTGAGGTTACCGAAAGCCTTGGTATGAAAATGATTCAATGGGATTGTGACAGCCTTGACTGGAAGCTGCTTTCTGTTGATGAAATGTATTCACGAGTTACAAATAAAGTTCAAAACGGTTCAATTCTTCTTTTCCATAACGGAGTTGAAAACACACCCGAGGCACTTGATAAAATCCTCACCAAACTAGAAAAAGACGGCTACGAATTCGTAACCGTCAGCGAATTGATTTATTGGGATAATTACGAGATAGACCATACGGGTAGGCAGATAAAAAATGACAATACAACAAATACTTGATAATCAACCTTGATTATGGTATAGTAATTAAAAGTGAGGTGTTATATATGTCTGTTGATAAGGCAATTGAAAATGCAGTTGCTTCCATTGAAATGGAAGGTTTTTCAGTTGATGAACACAGCAAAGATTTGTGCAGAAAGCTTTTAAACAACGAAATATCAATGGAACAGTATATTTCATTTATTAAGCAGTCGGTTGGTGTTGCATAATGAATTATAGTATTACTGCTCTTACTGACGATTATTATGAAGGCACAAATTGTTTAATAAACAAATTCAATATACAGAACGAGGAACAACTTGCAAAAATTGAAGCAAGCATTACATTAGCAAAAACTGCTGAATTAGAAAGGAAAACTATTTGCACTTCTTTTGATTTTGAACATTACAAACAAATCCACAGATATTTATTTGAAGATTTGTATGAGTGGGCAGGAAAAGTAAGAACTGTTGACATTTCTAAAAAAGGGACAAACTTCATATCTGCCGAAAATATAGAGGTTGTTGCAAATGCTTGTTTTGATAGACTGAAAAGTCACAACTATTTTAGAAACGTTGATTTTGAAGAATTTGTTGAAAATATTGTTGATTTTTATTGTTCAACCAATATGTTGCACCCTTTTAGAGAAGGTAACGGCAGAACACAAAGAATATTTATTGCACAACTTATCCGTTTTTGTGGTTATGATATAAACTTTTCAGAAATTGACACCGATGAGCTTATGGTTGCGACAATACATTCTGCAAATGGTATTACTGATTACCTGAAAGAAATATTCAAAGCACATATAAAACATTAACCTTAACTCTACGTTTTTCGTAGAGTTATATTTTTACCTTTGTATCAAAAGTTGACAGCCTTGACTGGAAGCTGCTGACCGTTGATGAAATGTATAATCGTGTAACGGAAAAAGTACAGAATGGTTCTATTCTTTTATTCCACAACGGAGTTGAAAATACTCCTGAAGCCCTTGATAAAATCCTCACCAAATTAGAAAAAGACGGCTACGAATTCGTAACCGTCAGTGAATTGATTTATTGGGATAATTATGAAATTGACCACACCGGGAAACAACGCAGGGTTGCTTAGAAAAATCTCTAAGCAACCCTATTTTTATTTTGATTCTGTAATTTTTATTTTATCGGCAGACAGGTTTGTGTTATTTGTAACCGCATCGATAATCTGCAAGGCAGCATCCTCGCTTAATGTGTCCTTGGCTACAACAATTTGTGCATTTTTTTCGTTGATAACTACAACACATTCACTTGCAAGCTTGGCTGAAATAAGTGCTTCTATATCGCTTTCAAGCTTGATTTGTGCAGTAAGCTCATCAATAGCTTTCGTTAGTTCTTTAGCTTCATCGCTGCCTGTTTTTGTTTTTTCAAGGGATTTATTAAGTTTATTCAAGGCGTCATCCCTTGATTTTTGTCTGTTTAATTTAACCTCGGTAAAATAATCTGCTTCCTCACCTGTGGCATTGACATATTTTGCCTCACCTAGATTTTGCACATACTCAGTTTCGGTTGTTTCCTCAGGTGACTGAATTGTTGAATTATTCCCTGTGTAATACCAGTTAACAAATACTGCTGCACCTAATGCTACAACAAGAGTTGCTAAAATAAGCTGTCTTCTTTTAATTAATACGTTCATAATAAAGCTCCTTTAATTATTTTTCATTGTTTCTACAGAAACCCTTGCTGTGCTTATGTCAAATAGAGCACAGACAGTTTGTATTATTGCGTTTTTAACTCCTGCACTACCTGCTCCCTGTGCAATTACTGCAACGCCTTTAACAACAGGCTCGTGAACCTTAACCACAACACATTCCTCGTTGTTTGACCCATTTTTAATAATTATGTATTCCTCCTCGGATTCGTTTTTTACCGAATCAGCATCACTGTCATTTTTTTCGTTGTAGCCCTTTGCGTATACGTTTTCGTAACAGCTTTCCAGAGTTATCATAACCTTAACATCCCCGGCACCGTTAATTCCTTCAAGCAGGACTTCAAGCTCCTTTTCTGTTTTTTCAATATATTGAGAAGAAAAAAAAGCTGTATCTTCTTTTGAGGCTGTTTCAGTGGAGTCTGTATTTATAAATTCACTCACCAGAAGCAAAAGAATTATAAAAATCGCAACAGCTATTAAAACTATATTCTTTTTATCAATTTTTAATTTTTTTAAACTGTTAAACAAATCATTCATTTTTCACACCGACTTTTAAGACGCTTTTATATTCGTCCTGTATTTTATTTTTCACAACAGAAATTTTATCGTAAAAATCCCCCCCTATTTCAATTTTTATTTCTTCAAGGTAAACAGTGTTTTCGTCTTCGTCAACAGACGTGCTTATATATATTTCATATTCATTTATGCCTTCATTTATGAGTATACACTTAATTTCTTCTCGTAGCCTTCGTTCAGTCAGGTTAGCTGTGTGCAGCAGTGCATCATAGCTTGTATTTTCGTTCAATTCCTGCTTATTGAATATATTTTCAAAATTCAAATCATTTTTAGCAATAGGCGAAACAATGCACAATAAAAGCACCGAAACTATTACAACCCTTAAAGTCTTCTTTGTTTTATCGGGTGCAATGTATTCAAGTATACCTCCCGTAAAAGCACAAACTGCATAATTAAACAATACCGTTTTAATGGTAGTAAGCATTTTAAACTCCCTTTATAAATATTACTACACCCACAGAAACCACAAAAATCACTGCAGAAAAAACTGTTGTGGCAATAAGAAGAATAAGTGCGTCTTTAAAAATATTAAACATTCCCACACAATTATCCGAGCCTAATATCTCTGAAACAGATATTACTACGCTTAACGCAAACACCCAGCCAACCAGCTCTAAAAGCGACGGTAATACGGTTAAAACAACAGTTACAATACCGAAAATTCCCACTGTACTTTTTATAAGCGAAAGGCTTGAAACAAGAGCCGAATATGTATCGCTTACTGCACCACCGACAACAGGAACGGTTCTGCCTACAACGAAGCGTATTCCCCTTGAGGTAAGAGAATCCACACCTGCCCCCATAACACCCTTTAATGTAACAATCCCCGAAAAGAAAGTACCTACAAAGCCCAAAAAGAAAATATATGCTTTTTTAACTATTGAAGAAATTTTTTCACTGAATTTATATAAATCAAAGCAAGATAAAAAGCCAAGTGAACACATTGCATTTATACCGGGCTGACTAACACCTGTTAAAAGTGTAGAAAACAATGTATTACTGAGAATTGCAGCAGAAGCGTAGGACGTACCCAAAGCCAGCTTGCCCGAAGCTGAAACTAACGCACTGAACACACCTGCAAAAACCGTTGTAAAAGCATTTACACTTTCAAGCACAGAGAATGCAGTTGTAACACAATTTACAACAGGAATTGCCAAAGAAAGGGCTAAAACAGAATTTCCGATTACGCTTACAGCTTGCGAGAAATTGTAAAATGAAGAAAATAGTGCAATAAGGATGAGAACTCCTGTTGCTGCAACAACATAGCTTAACGGCGCTTTTAAAGAGCGCTGTGTAATATCAAACAATACATTAAAAACCTTTGAAAAGCTAAGCGAAAAAAGCTTTTCAAAGCTGATTTCATCAATTCCCAAATCTGCTAAAATTGCTGCTGTTTCATCATCAATACTCTCTGCAATGCTTTCAAAATCAAATTCTTCCTTGTAGCTGTCTATATTTTCCTCAAAAGCCCCTGCATTAACCGACATAGAAAGAAGCAAAACTAAAAGCACAAATATAAAAATCAGCTTTTTTATAATTCTTTTCATTTTTTCACCCGGCAAAAAACGTCAATGCAATTTCAATTACAGCTCTGAACACAGGCAATGCACAAGAAAGTGCAAGTATTTTTACACTCAAATCCACAACACCTGCAACTGCACCTTCCCCGTTGTCACGGCATATATCTGAAGCTACTGCCCCCAAGGCAAGAATACCAAAGGCTTTAAACAAAATTTTCAAAGCTGATTCACTTACCGAGGACAAGCCTTGAATACTATCAAACAGAGCAAGCATTTTTTCTACCTCGGGTATTATTGCTATTATCACCATAACAACAACCAAAAACTCCACCAAAACAGCAAAATTTGATGAATTTTGTTTTATCAGTAGAAGAAAAACTAAACCCACAATAGCAAATCCTATTATTTTTATTATCGTCAAAAGTCAATCACCGATGACAAAGCATCCTTTAACTCACCCAATTCGGGAATAATACACATAAATGCAATCAAAAGCCCTGCAAGTGTTAAAAGCAAGGTATATTCCTCCTTGCCTGCTTTTTGAAGTAATTGATTCAAAAATGCCACCACTAAAGCAATTCCTGCTATTTTTATAATAATTGTAAAATCCATAACTCACCTATAAAAAGAAAATCAACACCATTAACGCACCAAAAACACTCAAAGCTGTATTAACCTGCATTTTTTCCTTTTCTTGTGTTTTCTTGTGATTCAGTGCCTCTTCAAACCTGTTTTTATATTCATCACATAAAGCCATTTGTCCCACTTCGTCGGTAGTCCCGATTTTTTTTATAAAGTCCATAAATTCTTCAGTTAAAGCTGTATCCAATCTCGAATTAATGTATATTTCATCATAAAAAAAGGAAAGATATTTATAATTTTGCTTTAATGCCTTTGAATAAATTTCATTAAGTTCAGCATTTCTGTAACGAATTTCGGTTTTAGCCAGGCTGATAAACCTTAAAAACTCAACCAATGCGCCTGTGTTTCTTATTTGCCTGATTACATTCAATAAGCCCGAAGCTAAAAAACCACCGGACAACAAGGCTAAAAAAACAGTTTTCAAAATGTTACCATCTCCTTGACGGTACAGGGTGACTCTCGCCCCTGCAAAACTACAGCTTTTTTAAAGGCACCTGCGTTGACAAGCCTTTTTATGTTAGGTCTGCGTAAAACCTCCTCAAAGCTTGAGCCATGTGCTGTTGCAATAAAATTCACGCCTGTATTAACAGCACTAAGCATTGCCTTTGCCTCTTCATCCGAGCCTATTTCATCAAGCACAACAATATCCGGTGAGAGCGTTCTTACAGCAATTTCTGTTCCTATTGCCTTTGGGTAAAGAGTTAAAACATCCGTATGCAGTCCAACATCAATACCCTCTCCGAAGGAACGGGAAGCAATTTCATCCCTTTCATCAATAATTGCTGTTTTTAACGGAGTTAATCTGTCTTTACCTGAATAATAACGACATAAATCCCTTAAAAGAGTCGTTTTCCCCGAAAGTGGTGCCCCTATTATCAAAAAAGAGCTACATTCCACTCCCAGCATATCCGTCAAGGGCTTTGAGCAACCATAGTACTCTCTTGCAACACGTATGTTTACACTATTAAATGATGACACGGAATAAACCGAATTATTTTTCATAACCGCTCTGCCTGCTACCCCTGCTTTACAGCCCCCACGCAAAGGAATAAAGCCTTTTGCTATCATATCCTGATAAGTATGCAAAGAGCGACGGGACAGGTAAAAAACAATTTCCTGTAAATCCTTTTCGTCTGTCACAATTAAATCATCACAAAAGAAACTTGCAGGCTGACCATTTTTTCTTATGTAATAAATTTCACTTTGAGTATTTAAAGTAATTGGTTCACCGTTACGAAAACGAATTTCCTTCACATTACAAGCAATGTTTTCGGAAATATTGTTTAATACAGCCTTGTATTTTTCGGGCAAAAGTGATATTGCAATTAAGTATTCCTTCATAATTATCAATCCTTTCAAAAAAATTTTATTATCACTTGTCCGAATTTAGAACAGTTTTAATATTTTATTCAAAAAAATAGAGTACAAAAACCATTGAAAGATATTCCTTTATATGGTATTATTTAAACTGTATAAATTTGTTTTAAAAGGAAGATTTTAGTAATGATTTCCAAGCTTAATGAAAAAATGAAAAACTCACCTAAGCTGCAGCCTTTGTATAACACAAGGTTTTCGTGGCTTGCTGCTGCGTGTACCTTTGGTATTATGCTCATAGTATACTTTTGCTACGATTTAATCCCCTTTGGTGACACAACAATTCTTCGCATGGACCTTTACCACCAGTACGGTCCTCTTTTTGCCGAGCTTTATGAAAGGGTAACAAACTTTGACAGTCTGATTTACTCCTGGACCTCGGGCGGTGGTAGTGGCTTTTTAGGTAATTTTTTCAATTATCTTTCCTCACCATTCCTGATTGTAATGCTTCTTTTCGGGCATAAAAATATGCCCGAAGCCATAGCTACAATGGTCATTCTCAAGGCAGCACTTGCAGCCTTTACCTTTTCTTATTTCTTATCAAAAAAGAATAAAGATTCATCTCCTCTTACATCTGCATTTGGTGTTCTTTATGCTTGTAGCGGGTTCTTTATTGCTTACTACTGGAACATTATGTGGATTGATTCCTTTTATTTATTCCCATTGGTTATGCTTGGAATTGAAAAAATAATAAGCGAACGCAAGTTAAAGCTTTACACAATAACTTTAGCGCTCACTCTTATTACAAACTACTATATGGGTTATATGGTTTGTATTTTTTCAGTTCTTTACTTCATTTACTATTTCTTCAGCAATTTCAATTTCACAGACACATATTTCGGAAAGCTTGCAAAAAGGGAAAAAGGCATAAAAGGCTTTTTTGTCTGGGCTTATAATAATTTAAGAAACTCAAGATTTTTCGATAACGGAGTAAAATTTGCTTTTTGCTCTGTAGGTGCAGGTATGCTTTCTGCATTTATGCTTTTACCTGTTTATTTCATTCTTACAAACTGCTCTGCAACATCGGGTACCTTCCCCGAGGAATTTAAAACATATTTTTCAATTTTTGATTTCCTTGCAAATCACCTTGCATACCTTGACCCCACCATAAGAAGCAGTGGCACAGATGTTTTACCCAATGTTTATTGTGGTATTCTTACTGTTATGCTTGTTCCCTTGTTCATTTTCTCAAACAAAATACCTATCAAAGAAAAGATTATGAGCATAGGTATTTTAGGTGTTATGTTTGCAAGCTGCTATACAAACTACCTTAATTACATCTGGCACGGCTTCCATTTCCCCAACGATTTACCCTACCGTTTTTCATATATGTATTCCTTCCTTTTGCTTGTATTTGCATACAAAGCAATAAAAAATATCAAGGAATTTACAAACAGACAAATTATTGGTGTTGGTGTTGCTACTGTATTCTTTATAATACTTGTCCAGGAAATCGGTTCAAAGAATTTCAGCGAAACAGGCGTATGGATTTGTGTTGCATTTATTGGTATCTATTGCCTTGCTTTAGGTATACTTAAAAATGACAAATACCCTGCTATTGCAGCAGCTGCCCTTATTCTTTGCTCTGTTTGTGCCGAATACACTGTTGCAAACACAAACAACTACAGTATGGACCAGACAAAAACCAATTTTGTTGGCGACTATGATAACTTTCAGGCAATTAAGGATAAAATAGACGAATACGAGGGTAACGAAGCCTACAGAATGGAATTAACCTCTTTAAGAGCCAGAATGGACCCCTGCTGGTATTACTACAACGGTATGTCTACATTTACCTCAATGGCTTATGAGCGTGTTTCAAATATGCAATCCCATTTAGGTATGTTCTCTAACTATATAAACAGCTACACCTATCACAGACAAACACCTGTGTATAACTCCTTCTTTGCCCTTGATTACATTGTAGATAATTTTACAGGCTCAAAGGCACCAATG
Organism: Acutalibacteraceae bacterium; assembly: GCA_045543695.1. GTDB lineage: Bacteria > Bacillota > Clostridia > Oscillospirales > Acutalibacteraceae > DTU089. The sequence continues at coordinate 46,722 of JAZPXQ010000034.1, forward strand.
AATCCAAAGCTTTACAAGGAGCTTTTCATTGTAGATAAATACACAGCTTACGAAAATCTATATCAGCTCCCCATTGCTTTCAGAACAAACGAAGAAATAAGAATGTGGTCCCACGACAACGCAAATCCCTTCGAGGTTCAAAGTCAGCTCTTTGGCTCTGCTACGGGCATACACACTGTTTACAATGATATTGAAATTACAGATATAAGTGGAACAGGTGCCTCCTGCAATGATATGAGCTTTAGCGATTCAGGCTGTTATCCCTTTACAGTGGAGGATACTGCAGGCGCTTCCCTTACCTTCACCCTTAATGTAAAGGAAAGCGGAAATGCTTATGTATATTTAAAAACAAGCGCAAACAACATCAACAATATTACCTTTACCCTTGAGGATGGTACTGTAATTGCCCAAGGCGTTGATACAAAGCCATATATCATGGACCTAGGCTACCACAAAGCCGGTGACAGTATTAAAATATATGCACCTATCAGCGAGGGTACAGAGGGTTATATTTACCTTTACGGTGTAACCCTTAATGAAAAAGCCTTTGAAAAGGGCTACAAGCAATTAAAGGCTGATTCACTTAATGTTACAAAATTTGAAGAAACAGAAATTGAAGGAAATATAAATGTTTCAGAGGATGGTATTCTTTATACCTCTATTAACTACGACAGTGGTTGGAATGTTTATATTGATGGTCAGAAGGTTGCAGCAGACCAGATAGTTGATATTGGTGACGAAGCTCTGCTTGGTGTTTACATTACCAAAGGCGAGCACACAGTAACACTAAAATATGTTCCTATGGGTCTTTGGTTAGGTCTTTCAATATCTGCATTAACTGTAGTCATTTTCCTTTTGATTATGTCTATTTTGAAAACAGGAATGTTTGACTTTAATCCACCTCTTTACGTTGAAGAGCCGGAGGAATTAGAGCCTGTTTTAGAAACCGACGAAGAAAGCAAAGAGGTTGAAGGCGATTTCTTTGACAGGCTGGAAAAGCTCTTTGAAGACGATACAATAACAGAAACCCCAGCAGAAGAAAGCGACGCTGAATAATATGTTTACAAAAATTAAAAGTGTTGGTCTTTTAGGACTGGAGTCCTATATGATTGATGTTGAATTAAACATAACAAACGGAAAATTTGCTCTTGATATTGTAGGCTTACCCGACACAGCAGTCAGCGAAGCCCGTGACAGAATCATAGCCGCAATAAATAATTCAGGACTTGTGATGCACCTTGCCTCTCACTTTACTTTTAACCTTGCTCCTGCCGATGTAAGAAAAGAAGGCTCCTTCTACGATTTGCCTATGGCAATAGCCGTGCTTTCTGCAACAAAGCAGATAATTGGTAACTATAAAGAAGCTGTTTTTATCGGGGAGCTTTCTCTGTCAGGTGCTGTTAAAGGCGTAAAAGGTGTTTTACCTATGGTTATTGCAGCCAAGGAAAATGGTGTAAAGGATGTTTATGTACCTTACGAAAACTGTCAGGAAGCAGCAATTGTTGAAGGTATTAACGTATATGGTGTAGAAAGCTTAAAGCAGCTTGTTGACCACATTAATGATATCAAAAAAATCAAAGCTGTTGAGCTTATTCCTTTTAAGCACTACGAAATGCCCGAGCACCTGCCCGATTTTAAGGATGTTAAAGGTCAGTTCGAGGTTAAAAGAGCTTTAGAGGTAGCAGCTGCCGGTGGACACAATGCGCTTATGCTTGGTCCCCCCGGCTCGGGTAAAAGTATGCTTGCAAAGCGTATTCCTACAATATTACCCGATATAACTGTTGACGAAGCACTTGAAACCACAAAGATTTATTCACTTTCAGGTAACCTTTCAAAAGACGAGTCAATAATCAACTACCGTCCCTTCAGAGCGCCACACCACTCTGTTTCCCCTGCAGGTCTTTCCGGTGGTGGCACAATACCTAAGCCCGGTGAGTTATCTTTGGCTCACAATGGTGTTCTTTTCCTTGACGAGCTTCCCGAATTCAGCAGAAGCACGATGGAGGTTTTGCGTCAGCCTATTGAAAATGGAACTATAACAATTTCCCGTGCTGCCTGTGCTTTAACCTACCCCTGCTCTGTTATGCTTATTTGCGCTATGAATCCTTGTCCCTGTGGCTATTACGGTCACCCTACAAGGAAATGCACCTGTCCCAACGGAGCTCCTGCGAGATACCTTTCAAAGGTATCGGGTCCCCTTTTAGACAGACTTGATATACATATTGAGGTACCACCTGTTGATTATAATCAGCTATCTGAAACAGAGGAAAGCGAAAGCTCTGCAGCAATACGAGAAAGGGTTAACAAAGCAAGACAAATTCAAATTGAACGATTCAAGGGTACGGGAATTACCTGCAATGCAAAAATGACCTCTGCCCTTACAAGAAAATACTGTCAGCTTTCCACTGCTGCATCAAAGACACTTCAGGTTTCCTTTGAAAAGCTTGGTCTTTCTGCAAGAGCCTACGACAAAATATTAAAGGTTGCAAGGACAATAGCAGACCTTGACGAAAGCGAAGCTATAGAAAACAAACATATTCTTGAAGCAATACAATACAGAAGCCTTGATAGGAAGTTTTGGAAGGCATAAAGCAACCCGATTGAGCGGTATAATACCATTCAATCGGGTTATTTTTTTGTTTATATCTCAATAATCCTTGGGTTTACCACATTTAACGCATTTTTTACCAAATAAACCTTTGAATTCTCCACCACAATGTTGGCAAAGACCTTTCCGTTTTCGTTCAACAATAATTGTTTTTTGATATGGGGTGTTTTCGAAAGCACACTGACCTATACTTGTTACACTTTCGGGTATAGTAACAGATGAAAGCCTTGTGCAATTTTTGAAAGCAGAACTACCAATACTCGTTACGCTATCAGGGATTGTGATTGATGTAAGGCTTTCGCAACCACTAAAAGCAGAACAACCTATACTTGTTACACTATTTGGTATTGTGATAGAAGTGAGATTTTCACAATAGGAGAATGCACCCTTATTTATATTTGTTACACTATTAGGGATAGAAACTTTTTTAAGGTTTTCACACCCCTCAAAAGTTGACTCACTTATGCTTTCAACACCATCTGGAATCGTTACGGAAGTGAGGCTTGCACATTCACAAAAAGCAGAAGCACCTATATATGTTACACCGTCTGGTATTGTGATAGATTTAAGACGTTCACAACCTTGAAAAGCATAATCACCTATACTTGTTACGCTATCCGGGATTGTAACTGAAGTAAGTTTCTCGTAATAATTAAAAACTTCTGGTCCTATTTTCTTAATACCATCTGGTATTACAATATCTTTAGATTTACCAAGATACTCTTTTAAAACTCCACCAGAAGTACGAAATTCACGTTTTATTTTATCTTGAGCTTCTAGTTTATTGTAAAAAGGTGTACCTTTAAACACGCTTCTTGTGGTCTTATCTAATAATCTCTTGGTAATTTTTACAGAATCAAGTTTTTTGCAATTCTCGAAAGCACCGTTTCCTATATCAGTTACACTATCTGGAATTGTGATAGATTTAAGACGTTCACAACCTTGAAAAGCATAACCACCTATACTTGTTAAGCTATTAGGGATAATAATGGAGGTTAGGCTTGTGCAACCCCCAAAAGCACCACCACCTATATTTGTCACGCTATTAGGGATAGTGATGGAGGTTAGGCTTGTGCAACCCCCGAAAGCACCAGTACCTATAGTTGTCACACTATTAGGGATAGTGATGGAGGTCAAGCTTGTACAGTCGTCAAAAGCACGCTCACCTATACTTGTTACAGTATCAGGGATAGTGATGGAGGTTAGGCTTGTACATCCTTTAAAAGCAAATGGGTTTATACTTTTTGTACTTTGAGGAATTATTACATCAGTAACCAATTTACCATTCAAATAAAGTTTTTTTGCATACCATAAAGGATTAGACGTATTTCTACGAGTAAGCTCGTCAATACGAGAAAAAGCATCTTCGGACGAAAAAGCATTATAAGCAATGGTAAGCCATGCTTCTAAATCCTTTATATGAACAGCTTCGAGAGTTGAACAACCATCAAAAGCCGCAAAGCCTATACTGTTTATACTTTTAGGAAGTGTAAGAGATTTAATTTGCAACCCCTTAAAACATTCTTCAGCTATTTTGATAACTCCATCAGGAATTACAACATCAAGTGATTCACCTTGATATTTCTTTAAAACACCACCTTCAATAACAAAATCCTTACTGTTATTTTCATAGATATTAACAACGGCACCTTCGCCCACATTAGTTGTATTATTGGTAACATTAGTTGTATTGTAATTATTTGTAATATTGTAATACGTATTAAAAGTCTGAATTGCATCCTCAACAACAAATGGATTACCGCAATGCTGACAAATACCTAACTTTTTTTCTTTATCAACTTCTATAAGTCCTCCGCAATCGGGACATTTTGCAGGTAATAAAGCCATAACTATTTCTCCTTATAGATTTTTGTTTATTTTCGTTCAGCCTCAAATGCTGTATCCACTGCCTTTTTGAAAAGCAAATAGTCGTATTTAGGCTTCCAGTCGTCACCTACTTCAAGGTTGTTGAATTCTTCTTCGGAAACAGCAACATTCATTACTGTAACACCTTTTAGCTCGCCATCCTCCTTGTATACTGTGTCCCAGAATGCGTGGTGACCGATATAGGTAACGCTTTCGGGAATATACACATAGGAAAGTGCCTGATTATAGCTGAAGGCATCGGAACCAATAAATTCAAGTCCTTCAGGCAAGGAATTATAAACCTCACCAAGAGCTTTTTCACCGGTGAAACGGGTGCTTGTCACTTTATCTGATTTATATGAATAAATGCTGGTAAGTGACGGAGTTGTACCCCATTGGTCTACCCTTTCGTGAAGCTTAAACACTGCTAATGTTTCAATTCTTTTCAAGCCCTCGGGCAAATAAATAACACGAAGATTTGCATAGTTGAAGCACATTTCATCGATTTTTTCAACTGTCGATGGAACTACATAGGTCTGAATATCTCTTTCATATTCAGGCGTAACCTCATCCCTGTAAAGCTCTTTCTCGTAGCCATATTTCTGACGAAGATACTCGTCGTGGTCACAAGGATAGCAAAGGACAGCTGTTTTATCTTTATTGTAAAGAACACCATCCACATCACAGTAGTTAGGGTTATTTTCATCAACCTCAATATTCTGCAAAGCCCAGCAGGAATAGAAGGCTTTTGTATCAACAAACTCAACATTTTCGCCTATTCTTATGGTTTTAATTTTATCATCACAGTTAAGCGTAAACTGCCTTACGGACGTAATAGGCTTTGTGGTGTCCTTAACCACCTTAAAATTTGTTTTGGGGTCATTGTTACCGGGAATATACTCAATATCGCTTACATAGTCAATATCAAGCTCATACAGGTAGCCTGTGTTGCTGAATTTTGAAAACTCAATCCCCTGTGCTGTTTCAGTGTATTCAAAGGTATCATTCTGTAAAGCCATAACACTGAAATATATTGAAAGGGAAACTGCCACAATAATAACAAGAACAAATACTATTTTCTTCAAGGTGTAGTATTTATAGGGCTTGTTGATGTGAGGTGCTGCAAGACCGGGAACCTGATAAGTCCATATTTCGTCTTCGGGGATATCAAGCTGAACATCGGTCTGCCAATCGTTAACTTGTTTCTTTTCTTTTTTACTCATTCAACACACCCCCTTAACCCTTGTAGCCACCGGAAACGGTAGAGCCCTCTTCTTGAGCTTCTTTTTCCGTAACCTCGGCACGTCGTTTAAGCACTTCCATAACCAGGTTCTGCTTTTGGTTATCGTAATCCCAGAACAGATATGGAATTGTCATAAGGAAGAAGCCGATTGCATCGACTATAATAGGTACAACAACAATGTTTCTTCTTGAGCCGTCAAAGAATAGAATTTCCCAGTTACTGTTGAAACCGTATTTAAGAAGGAAAATAGGAATAATAAGACCAACGAAGGATGTGATGGGTCCTGTAAACCAACCAAAAATTCCTGCAAAGCTTTCAAGACGTTCTCCTGACAGATACATCTGATAGTCATTGATACGCACACCCATATCGTGACCTGCTGTGGTTGGAACTGTTTTTGTCATTTCCATAAAGAACAGAACAACAACACAGATTGTACCACAAAGTACCAGATTATCGCCAAGAGTCCACATTGAAACAGCTATAATAACATTACCTATTGCTCTGCTGAGCTGATAGAAAATCATAATCTGCTTGTATGAAAATCTCTTGAGGAAATAGGGTGACAACAAATCCGGTGGAGTACCGGCAAAGGAAATAAGCGCCACTATCAAGGAATATGGCAAGCCACTCAGACGGAAGGTATAGAAATAAAGAATGGTTGCAAAGGGCAACATACCATTACCCAGGGAGTCAATAAGACCAACAACTGTATTGATAAGAAGATATTTGTTTTTAAGAACACCTAACATACCATCCCAGAATTTGATTTGTACCTTCTTTTCTATGGGTGGCTGTGGGATTCTTTCTTTAATTCTGCCTGCAAGACCCATTGTAAATGCAGCAGAAATAATGAATGTAACAGGAATAACAAATCTGTAGAAATTAATATCTGCCCACTCGTGACGAAGTGTGCCTACAATAGCAGGAAGAATAATTGCAAGAATAGAGTTAAAAATATGTGAAATTTTTACGGGATAGCTACGCACAAGTATTCTTTCCTGTAAATTGGGGCTGATTCGTTTTGAACATTCCTCAAGCACATTACCAAAGCCGAATACATTATATGTAGCAAACAAAAGGTTTGCAACCCACACACGTGTTGCAACGTCACCGATATTGTAAACAGGAAGCCAGCCGATGAGTATAACCATTATACATTTGGGTACAACATCACAGTAAAGGCTGTATTTGTATCTTCCGTATTTTGGTATAAGCTTTTTACGCCAGAAAATATTACGTGCTCCCACCCAACCGGTATACAGGAAATGGGTGCCGAAGGTTTTAAAGCACGCCGTAGCATTCATACCTTCAAAGCTATTGAGCATAGTAATAAACGAGCCTGATTGGTTAAACAGCATTGAATAGTCAAACAACAGCGTTGATATACCAAACGCCATCATAAGACCATAAACGAAATAAACCTTTCTTTCTGTCTTTTTAGGCAAAAAGCCAAGGTTGTCACAAACATACCACCATATAAGAGCTGAAATATAGCCCAAGGGCATATTTAAAAGACCAATAACCGAGAATGTAAGATAAGGTAATTTGTAGTGGTGCATAATAAGGAAGCAGCTTGACCAGAAGCCGATGTACTCAAGTGTTTTTGAGCCTGTGTAGTTTGCACCAACACCAATAACAACATCCTTATACTCTTTATAAGGAACATATTTTCCCTCTGCAGGAGTGCTCCAATGGTCCTTGATTTCACCGGCAAACCATTTTACTTTATCAACTGCAGAGTTGATGCTACCTTTACCCATATAACTCCCCCTTTTCCATATAATATAATAATTTTACCATATTTAAAAATAAATAACAATGCAGAAAAACACCTTGGAATGTAGAATAGTAAAGGGGTTTATTGTTAGAGTTGAACAATTCCGTAATAATCTATTTAACATAAAACTTATATTTATACTTGAAAACAAACAAATATCAGTTTATAATACTTAGTAATATTTCCGTCCATGGCGCAGCTGGATAACGCAGCAGATTCCGATTCTGAAGAACGGGGGTTCAAATCCCTTTGGGCGGGCCAAAGAAAGCACCAACCCTTGTGGTTGGGGCTTTTCTTTTTTTGAGTAAGGGATTTGAACCCATAGTCCATCTCGCGGCGGTTCGCCTTTGGCTATGGAAAAGATAAAACACGACAACAAACCCACATTCATTGTCGTGTTTTTTATTTTATTATGAATTATTCACCCTTAAAACGCCAAAAAATTTATCCAAACAGGCTCTGCAACATCGGGAACAAGGCTGCAAACGGAATACTTGTAGCTTTCTTCTAAAAAGAACTCTTTTAAATAATAGGTTTCCGTGCTGACTGAATGTATAAGCGAGGGCTCCCCCTCTTTTAAACTAACACAAAAGCTGTCAAGCGGGAGCTTCATTCCAAGGCCTGTTGCTTTCATAAAGCTTTCTTTCATAGTCCAGAACCTAAAGAACATCTCTCTCTGAGCTTCAGGCGTTATCTGTTCCGAAATAGTTTGGTACTCTTCTGCAAAAAAGAAGCGTTTTGCAACCTTCAAATCAACATTTCTTACCTTTTCAACATCACAGCCAACCTCTTTTTGGGAAATAGCGCACATCACTCTACCCCAAGAATGTGAAAGGTTAAAGTAAATATTACCGTCACCCTTTATAAAAGGCTTTCCGTTTTTACCAAAGCAAAATTCATAATCAATAACACCAATATCGCTAAGTGCTTTTTTTAACAAAATCTCTGCGCCTAAGGAAAGTCGTTTGTCTTTAGCTAAAGATATTTTATTTATTTTTTCTTGTCGTCTGGCAGGCACAAGGGCATAAAGCCTGTTGAAAACTTCAACATCTTCCAAAGCCTTTACATCCGCCACATAAACTTTAACCGAGTTCATATTACCTGTTCTTTCTATAACTGATTTAATTAGATTATACCATACCCACCAATTTTTTCAACAAATATTGTAGACTTAAAAATATAGTAATGCTATAATATTTGCATTAAAAGCTTGAGGTGGAAAGATGAAAATAATTGCAAGTGATTATGACGGTACTTTAAATCACGGTGGAATTGATGATAAAAAAAGAGCCGCTATCACCAAATGGAGAAAAGCGGGTAATGTTTTTTCAGTTATAAGCGGACGTGGTGCGCCCGATATTTTAAGAATTTACAAAAGGGACAAAATCGAATTCGACTTTATTATAGCTGACAATGGTGCAGTTATAATGAAGCCTGATGGTGAAATTGTTTGCGATGATAAAATTGATGTTTCTGTTACAAAGCCTTTCTTGAATTTCCTTTTTGAACAGGGCTGTAAATGGGGATATGTACAGACAAGCTTCCCCTGTCGTGTTTTCAAAGAAAATGACTTTGGGGACTACGACGAGGATGAATGTTACACCTTTGAAGAAATGCCGGAGCCGGAGTATGTTTACCAGATAAACACAGCGTTAGACAGCTTTGAGGAAGCCGCCAGAGTTACCAAGGCTATAAAAGATAATTTCGGTGATGTGCTTAACCCACTGCAAAACGGAACCTGCATTGATATTGTTTCGGTTAATATGGACAAAGCCAAAGGCATATATAAGCTTATTGAGCTTTTAGAGGCAAACTATGATGATGTTATTACAGTTGGTGATAACATCAATGATAAGGATATGATTAAGGAGTTCCGTTCTTACGCAATGGAAAACGCTGTACCGTTAATTAAAGAATTAGCCGACTTTGAAACACCGGGAATTGCAGAATTAATTGAAAAAGAGCTTAGCCTTTAAGCCATAAAATGATCAAAAGCAAGCATTACACAGAAGCCTGCAATAAGTGAATAGGTTGCTCCCCGTTCATTACCGTGAGCATGTGTTTCAGGAATCATTTCATCACTAATTACATAAAGCATTGTACCACCTGCAAAGGCTAACGCAAAGGGTAAGACAGCTGTTGAAACACTGACAGCGAAATAACCCAAGAGTGTGCCTATAACCTCAACAACACCGGTTAAAAGGGCAATAACAAAGGTTCTGCCCGGGCTCATACCTGCAGCTATCATAGGTGCTATAATAACCATACCTTCAGGAATATTCTGCAAGGCAATACCACCGGCTATTGTGAGGGCTTCTGCTGTATTACCTGTACCAAAGCCCACACCTGCTGCAATCCCCTCCGGAAGATTGTGAATTGCTATTGCAATTACAAACAAAAGAACTTTATTAAGCTGCTCGTTTTTTTTTGGGTGGCGTTCCTGATCCGCTCCGGTAAGCTTATGCAAATGTGGAACAAGCTTATCAATAAGGTTAACGCATATTGCACCACAGAAAACACCTGCTACGGTTACAACTATTGAATATTTACCACCGTATTCCAAGGACTCAAGCACAAGCCCGAATACTGCCGCAGCAAGCATAACTCCTGCTGCAAAAGAAAGAACTATATCGTTGAATTTATGACTTGTTTTTTTGAATACAAAGCCTAATATTGAGCCTATAACAGTTGCACCACCAACACCTAAAGCAGTTAAAAGAACAAGCTTCATAAAGACACCTCATTTCAAAAACTCTTTAAATATATTATATATTATTTCTGAAAAAACACAACTGAAAGCAGAAATATTTTAACCTGATTATAAAAACCTAAAAAAGATAAAGGATGTGTCAAAATGGGTTCAAAAGTATATTTTTCAAAAGTAATAACTGCTGAAAAGGTTTTAGAGCTTTACAAATTACTGGGGAAAGAGCTTAATGGTAAAGTGGCTGTTAAGGTTCATTCAGGCGAAAAAGGCAACCAGAACTTTTTAAAGCCTGATTTTTGGAAGCCTGTAATTGAGTATGTAAATGGCACTGTTGTTGAGTGTAACACAGCTTATGAAGGTGCAAGAAACACAACTGAGCGCCACGAAAAGCTTATGGAAGAGCACGGATGGAAAAAGGATTTTTCTGTTGATATACTTGATGGAGAAGGTCCGGACCTTGTTTTACCCATAAGGAACGGTAAAAACATTACTAAAAATTATGTAGGAAAAAACATTGCGAATTATAATTCAATGCTTGTGCTTTCCCATTTCAAGGGTCACCCTATGGGTGGATACGGTGGAGCAATAAAGCAGCTTTCAATCGGTATTGCCTCCTCCTACGGAAAGGGTTATATTCACGGAGTTGGTAACCCTGATAATTTCTGGACCTCGGACCACGATCAATTTTTAGAAGCAATGGCTGAGGCTGCTGAAAGCGTTGTTGATTTTTTCAAGGGCAATGTTGTTTATATCAATGTTATGAAAAATATGAGCGTTGACTGCGATTGCTGTGCAAAGGCCGAAGACCCTTGTATTGCAGATATAGGTATTCTTATTTCTGATGACCCTGTTGCCATTGACCAGGCTTGTATTGACTTGGTTTATGGGTGCACTGACCCCAACAAGGGACATTTGATTGAACGAATTGAAAGCAGAAACGGAATACACACCATCGAAAAGGCTGCAAAGCTGGGCTTTGGTTCAAGAGATTATGAGTTAATTGAGGTTAAATAATGGAAACACCAAACTACAAAAAAACACGATTTGCCTGTTATTTTGCAAATCTTGCAATATCGTCTGTATTTGTTTTACCACCAATGCTTTTTGTTACCTTTCACGATATGTATAATATCTCCTATACATTTTTAGGAACATTGGTTTTAGTAAATTTCTGTACCCAGCTTATTATAGATTTAATTTTTACTTTCCTTTCAAAGTATTTCAATATCAAGCTGACTATAAGAATAATGCCGTTAATTACAAGCGTTGGTATGCTTTGTTACGCAATTCTACCTAATATATTTCCGGAATTTGCTTATTTGGGATTAGTTCTGGGGACAATAATTTTTTCTGTTTCGGCAGGACTTGCAGAGGTTTTAATTAGCCCGTTGGTTGCTGCTATGCCCTCTGACAACCCAGAAAAGGATATGAGTATGCTCCACTCCTTATACGGTTGGGGCGTCGTAACAAATGTTATAATTGCATCTGTTTTTTTCCTTATTTTCGGAACTGAAAACTGGATGTACTTAACTGTAATTTTAGCAATTTTTCCTTTGATTGCATCAGTTTTGTTTTTCACATCACCCTTTCCCAAAATGGATGTTTCCTCTAACGAAAAAAACGGCATAAAATGGGGTAAAGCTATTGTTCTTTGTGCGGTTTGCATTTTCCTTGGAAGTGCAGCAGAAAACACAATGACCAACTGGATTTCAAGCTTTATGGAAAATGCTTTGCAGTTACCAAAGGCTTTGGGTGATATTCTTGGTTTAGCTGTGTTTGCTCTGCTTCTTGCCGTTACAAGAAGCCTTTATGCAAAATTCACTCCTGACATTTCAAAAACCCTTTTATCAGGTATGGTTGGTGCAGCAGTTTGTTATGTTGTCATAGGCATTTCAGGTAATGTAGTATTCTCATTTATTGCCTGTATCCTTGTAGGTATTTTTACAGCAATGCTTTGGCCCGGAACACTTATTTTAATGGAAGAAAAGGTGCCAAATCCCGGTGTTGCTGCCTTTGCTCTCATGGCTGCATCAGGAGATTTCGGTGCATCCATTGCCCCACAGATGCTTGGCATTATTGTCGACAAGGTCTCTGTAAGTGAATTTGCAGTTAATTTAAGTCAAGCAACCTCAATGGCAACTGATGAAATCGGCTTAAAGGTGGGTATGTTAATCGCTTCTGTTTTCCCGATTTTAGGAATAGGACTTTTAGCTTATATGATAAAAGCCCTTAAAAAATGCAAAAGCAAATAACTATTGAGAAAGGGTTTGTTTTTTATGGAAATGTATGACATTTTAATTGTAGGTGCATCAACAACAGGCTGTTGGTTTGCCGAAAAAATGGCAAAGCAGGGCTTCAAGGTGCTTGTTATTGAAAAAGAAAAGCCCGATAATGTTTCACGCTCGTACGACATTTTCCACATGGGTGAAGGTGAAATGAAGCAGCTTGACCTTATTATTCCCGAAGAAACCAATCCTATAAGAGAATTCCGTTTTGAAAGTTCGGCTATGATTTCACCCTATGGCAATCATAGGGTTAAAGGCGCACCTTCCCCCATTATAGGTCTTCACAAGCACGACTACATTATGTTTATGGCAGAACTTGCAAAAAAACAAGGTGCAGAGATAATTTACGGAGCATCTTTTAAAGATTTTATATACGACGAAAGTAATAAAATAACAGGTGCTAAATACATAACAGAAGATGGTGAAAAAGAAGCTTTTTCAAAAATTGTTGCAGACTGCTCGGGCATACCATCAGCAGCAAGAACAAAGCTCCCCTCAACTTCCGTTGTTGAAAATTTCAAGCTTACCCCCAAAGACATTCTTTATGTTGTGCTTTACTATGTTACGTACAATGACAAAGCGGTAAACGCCCGTGACCTTGACGGATTTTATATGCAATATAAATCCTGGTCAGCCCCTGCCGGAGATGGATATGATTCAATTTTAGGTATTGGCGGAAGCTACTCCTACGAATACGCTGAAGAGGTTTTCAAAACTCAGTTTATGAAGAATGCAAAGCATCCTGAATACACTGTTCAGAAGGTTGAAAAAGGCAGAACACCCTACCATCGTTCGGTTTATTCCTTTGTTGATGACGGTTTTATTGTTATGGGTGATGCGGCTTGTCTTACAAAGCCCACCTGTGGAGAGGGCTGTACATCTTCACTTGTTCAGGGTGAAATTGCTGTTGATGTTATTTCAAAGCTGCTTAAAGAAAATAAACCACTTACAAAAGAAAATATGTGGTCCATTAACAAACGCTATATAACTGTTCAGGGCAAGGATTTTGATTCAATGCGTCCCCTGCTTATGGGCGTTGTTACCATTGATTTTGACGAGGCGGAATACCTCTTTGCAAAGGATGTTCTGTTCAGTAAAAAAATTCTTGGCGGAATGGATGAAGGTCTTAATTTAGGGATAAAGGATATCGCTGAAATAATTGGTGGTATTATTAAGGGTATAGCAAAAGGTAAAATCCGTGTTTCGACAGTAAAAAATCTTCTTAAAGGTCTTAAACAAAGTGGGGACGTTGGTAAGCTTTACGACAACTACCCTGCTGAATATAAGGATTTTGAAAGCTGGAAAAAAGAAGCCGATGCACTTTGGAGCAGCATTGGCTCCCTCGCTGATACCTGTGACCCTGAAATTTTGAAAAAACTGAGAATTACAGAATAATCTCCCCTATTATCTAAAGTACAAATTCGGAGAAGATTTATGAACATATTGAGTTTTCTGGTATCTTTTATTACATTAGCAACTTTTATACTGACTTTTTCATTTGCGAAATATGTTGAAAAACGCAAACGACATATTGTTTATGTAAGCCTTTTTGCAGGTATTTTTGCAAGTAGCTTATTAGCTTCTTCATTGAAGCCGGGAATTCTACAGACTCTGGTTGGGCTTATCGGCCTTATTGCAACAGATTTTTATACTTTAAATTACATTTACAAAGCCTATAAAAAAGTGCAAAGTGAAGAAGCAGCGCCATTAATATACAAAGATAATATTGAAGCAAGAAGACGAGAAAAAGAAGCCGAGAAAAAAGCAAACAAAAAAAGAATTGTAGCGGGCTTTCTGATAGCCTTTGTTTTAACCGGTATTACCTTTGTCAGGGTAGCTATTAGCCACAACAAATACAAGGATACTAACGGTGCTGACAATTTCAGCTTACAGCACATATCCGATGAGCAGATTTTAGATAACTACACAAATGTTACAACAAACAATTATATTTATCACTCAAGTGGTAAAGCAACAGGCTTTGAAAACTATTCGGGCTATGACCACGAAAGTATGTTTGCATCTGCCGAAAAGCTCTCAGGCAAGCAAGTGATACAGGCAACGAAAGCCTTAACAAACAATGTTGAACTAACTGCCGAAACAAAGGTTAAAAGCGGAAATTTCAGACTTGTGGTTATAATAGATAAAGAAATTTATGACGATTTTAAAATAAACACAAAGGACACTATAAAAATCAAGAATTGTAAAGGCAAAGAAATTTTGGTTTATATAGTCGGTGAAAATGCTAAATTTGAACTTACAATAGAACGTACACTTAAATAAAAAATACCCTGTAACTTTTATAAGTTACAGGGTATTTTTTACTCTCTCACAACAACATTATCCTCACCGAAAATGTGTTTAATTTCGTTTGTAAGAGGCTCATTTATTGACGTCAGATACTCCATACCGAGAAACTCGTATTTTTTAGTATTCTCGTAGTAAAGGTAAACAGGAATTTTACCATCAAAAATTGAAACAAGATTTTTTAGCTTTCCTGTTTTATCGGTATTTTCCTCGGATATTTTAATAAAAATACCACTTTTTTTCTTTTTCTCCTGTTGGGGAGCCTTTGAGTTTGAATTTGATTTAGCAGACTGAATTTTGTCCTTGGGCAACTCTTCTACCGTTTTGGGCGCAAGTGTAATTTTTTCTGCAAGAAGCTTAATCTCCTCGTCCTTAACGGAAACTCTGCCTTCAACAAGAATAATATTACCAACACTAAGAAGGTTTGAATAGGTTACAAAGGTTTTAGGGAAAACAATCATTTCCATATTTCCGAACAAATCCTCTACGCCACAGAATGCCATAATATCATCTTTTTTGGTTACCTTCTTTTTAACACCTGTTACAATGCAAAGGAAGGTTACGCTTTGGTTGTCTATAGTATTTTCCCTACCTGTTTCCAGACATTCATAAAGATATGAGGTTTTTGGTGAATTCAAGGCTTCGCTTACAGCTCTGTACTCTTCAAGAGGGTGTCCTGTAAAATACATACCTGAAACCTCTTTTTCAAAATACAAACGGTCATTCATTGGCAATTCTTCGTAATGGTCAAAATCGGGAGACGAAGAAAAATCATCCTCGTTACCAAAATCAGAAAACATATTAAGCTGACCGCCCTCGTACATACTGTTTTCCTTAGCTGCAGCTGTAATTGCAATATCAAGGTTACACAGCATTTCCCTTCGGTTCAGGTCAAGACCATCCAAAGCTCCTGATTTTATAAGACATTCCAGTGCCCTGCGATTAAGCTCATTACCACTTACCCTTTTACAGAAATCCCAGAAGGTTTTAAAATTGCCGTTTTCTTTTCTTTCCTTTTCTATTTTATCAATTAGGGCTCTGCCTAAATTTTTAATACTCAACAGAGAGAAAACAATATCATTTCCCACAACAGAAAACCTGTTTCCGCTTCGGTTTACATGGGGTGACAAAACCTTTATATTAAGACGTTTACACTCTTCTATATAGCCAATAGTTTTACCCTCATCACCAATAACGCTGGTAAGAATTGCAGCCATAAACTCTTTAGGATATTTAATTTTCAAATATGCAGTCTGGTAGGCAATAAGACCATAAGCAGCCGTATGGCTTTTATTAAAGCCATAGGAAGCAAAGGAAATCATATCAGAGAAAATAGCATCTGCTGTGTTTTCATCAATTCCTCGACGCACTGCACCCTCAATGACCACATTTCCGTTTTCATCGGTAAGTCCGTTAATGAAAATTTTTCTTTCATTTTCCATTACGTCACGCTTTTTCTTACTCATAGCACGACGCACAACATCAGCACGGCCATAGGAATACCCTGCAAGTGTTCTGAAAACCTGCATAACCTGCTCCTGGTACACCATACAGCCATTTGTTTCATCAAGAATATCTTTAAGAAGCGGTGTTCTGTATTTTATATTTTCAGGGTGCTTTCTGTTAATCAGATAACTGTCAATAAAGAACATAGGGCCAGGTCTGTAAAGGGCAATAGCTGCTGCAATATCATAAAACCTTTCAGGACGCATATTGACAATTAAGTTTGTCATACCGGCAGATTCACACTGAAAAACACCACTTGTATTTCCCTTTGACATTTCACGGAATACATCCTCGCAATCAAGGGGAATTCTTGTTAAATCAAAATCGGGAGTGTGCTTTTTAATATCGTTAACTGCATCGTTAATAACTGTTAACGTACGAAGTCCCAGAAAATCCATTTTCAAAAGTCCCAGCTGCTCAATCTCCGTCATTGTAAACTGTGTTACGGTCTGGTCACCGTTTTTTGCAAGAGGTACATAGGAGGATACCTCATCACGGGTAATAACCACACCTGCAGCATGGGTTGAAGCGTGTCGGGGCATTCCCTCCACACGCATTGCATAATCTATTAATTTTTTTATGTTATCATCAGAATTGTAAAGGGTTTTAAGCTCGGGATTTTTTTCGAGAGCTGTTTTTATATCGGGATAATCTCTTGTTATTTGCTTTGCAACAATATCACCTGTGCTGTATGGCAGACCAAGGGCACGGGCAACATCACGCACAGCTGCCTTCGCCTGCATTGTACCAAAGGTCACTATCTGAGCAACTCTGTCTGTGCCGTATTTTCTTGTAACATAATCTATAACCTCTCCCCTGCGCTCGTAGCAAAAGTCAATATCAATATCCGGCATACTTACACGCTCAGGGTTTAAAAATCTTTCAAAAAGAAGCTTATTCTGAATAGGGTCAATACCTGTAATTCCCAAAGCATATGCTGCAAGGGAGCCTGCTGCAGAGCCTCGTCCGGGTCCTACAGGAATATTTTTGGATTTTGCAAATCTTATAAAATCGGCAACTATAAGGAAATAGTCGTTAAAGCCCATTTCATCAATAACAGAAAGCTCGTAAGCAAGGCGTTCCTTGTAATTTTCGGGAACTGTACCCAGCAAGGCTTCAAGACCCTTGACACATTCGTTTTTCAGATATGCTTTATGGTCATCTGTAGGGATATCAAAAAGAGGGAGCTTTGTAACACCGAACTCAAAATCAAAATTACACCTTTCGGCAATTATATTTGTATTTTCAACTGCTTCGGGGTAATCGCTGAAGGCTTCAAGCATTTCCTCTGCACTTTTTAAATAAAACTCATCGCTTTGAAAATCAAGTGCATTATCTTCACCAACAACCTTGTTAGTCTGTACTGCAATGAGAACACGCTGAATATCTGCATCCTCTTTTCTACAATAGTGTACGTCATTGGTTGC
This sequence comes from Acutalibacteraceae bacterium, assembly GCA_045543695.1. Classification (GTDB taxonomy): domain Bacteria; phylum Bacillota; class Clostridia; order Oscillospirales; family Acutalibacteraceae; genus DTU089. The sequence continues at coordinate 64,451 of JAZPXQ010000034.1, forward strand.
AACCATTGGTATGTTAAGCTGACGACTAACGGACACAATACCGTCAAGAACTCCCTTTTCCTCAACCATTCCGTGATTCTGCACTTCAAGGTAATAGTTATCTGCCCCGAAGGTATCTCTGTACCAACGGGCTGTTTTAAGTGCTTCCTCCGAATTTCTGCTGAGTATTTTTTGAGCTACCTCACCAAAAAGGCAACCGGAAAGGGCTATAAGCCCCTCGTGATATTTTTCTAAAATTTCACGGTCCACACGTGGCTTGGTGTAAAAGCCATCAACCCAGGCAGAAGACACAAGCTTCAACAAATTCTTGTAACCTGTTTCGTTTTTGCAAAGCAAAATAAGGTGGTAACGGTCACTGTCAAGCCCGTGTACTTTTTCGAACCTTGAACGGGGTGCAACATAAACCTCGCAGCCTATAATTGGCTTTACCCCTTGAGCCTTACACTCCTTGTAAAAAGCAACTGCACCATAAAGTACACCGTGGTCAGTTATCGCCAAGCTTTTTTGTCCAAGATTTTTTGCAAGGGAAACTACCTCCCCGATGCGACAAGCGCCATCGAGAAGGCTGTATTCAGTATGAAGATGCAAATGAGTAAAATCAGCCATAATTATTTCTGCCCATAGTAGGCATCCTTACCGTGTTTTCTGAAATAGTGTTTATCTGAAAGATAGTTATCAATTTCGGGGACCTTCCCACCGATTATTTCTGTTTTTAGTGCCATTTCAGCAACAATTTCAAGAACTGCTGCATTGTGCACTGCATCAGAAGCAGATTTGCCAAAGGCAAAGGGAGCGTGGGAACGAACAAGAACAGCAGGAGTTGACTGTGTTTCCAGATTGTTCTCACGGAAATATTTTACAATAACCTTACCGGTATTAAGCTCGTATTCAGTTTTGACCTCGTCTTCAGTAAGTGCAGGTGTACAGGGCACTTCTGTATATGAAAAATCTGCATGCGTTGTACCATAACGGGGAATTGCTCTTCCTGCCTGAGCAAAGGAAGAAGCATTAACTGAATGGGTGTGAACTACTGCACTTAAATCCTCAAACTCTTTATAAAGAATATAGTGTGTTGGCGTATCTGATGATGGGTTATACTCGCCCTCAACAACACTACCGTCCTTGAGCGAAACCACAACCATACTTTCAGGTGTTAATTTATCATAAGCAACACCGGAAGGCTTAATTGCAAAAACACCATTATCTCTGTCAACAGCAGACACATTCCCCCAGGTAAAGGGAGCAAGTCCTAATGCGTGTAATTCCTTATTAGCAGCACAAACCTCTGCCTTCAAATTTTCATACATTGTCATCACCAAGCATTATTATATATTTACTAAATTATATATCTTATTAAACACTTTTGTCAATGATGCTAAACATACTTTAAATTCATATAAAGTAGTGACTTTTTTTAAAACTTATGATATACTTATTCAGTATAATATTTTAAGGAGAGATTCCCTATGAAAAAATATGCAAGACTTTTTTCTGTCATTGCACTTATTCTCGCAATCACTTTTATTTTTTCAGGTTGCGGTGTTATTGATTTTGCAAAATCAATTTTAATTAAGGAAGAGCAAACAACAGCTCCCGGCACAACCCTCCCCGGTGAAATCATTTACACTGACGATGCTACAAATATTGCTGTTGTAACTCCCCCCTCAGACACTGTTTCTGACACACAGGCAACTACAGGCTCAACCACAACTGCAGGCACAACATCACCTGCAACAACAGTGGGAACAACAGCTACAACTACAGGTAACAACACAACTACAACTACTGCACCTGTTAAAGATGATATTCCATCTGCTGATGAAATTAAAGAAATGCCCTTGAAGGATGTTCAGGACCTTCTCTTTGCAAGTGAGGACGCAGAAAAAACCGTAGCCATCCTTAATGCTTGTGGTTTTGAATATGACGAAGAACAAGGCATCTACTATTCATCAATTAACCCCTGGCAGAAGGGCTTTGGCTTCAATGTAATTTACGATATGGCTGCGCCCCTTGCCGGTATGAACTATGCAACAGAAAGAATCTATTTCAATTACGATGATAAGGATTGGATGATTCAGATTTGGAAGGGTCAATACGGTATGACTGCCGGTGCAGAAATCGGTATTTATAATAAAACCGATAAAATTATGCAGTACGACTGCGTTTCTGAAGAAGAATTCCTTGAAATGTCCTTTGTTTTATACAACCAGGGCGAGGAAATGTTCCACCGTGGACCTGAAAAGCATTGGTGGCTTACAGGCTTCAAGATTCTGAACGTTGGTGTTCCGATTTTACTTGATATGGAAATGACTATTGAATTCCCCACAAAATCAATGACAGACGCTTTTGAAGCCGGCTTAAAGAAGGCTGCAAGGGATAATCTCATTGACCCCATTACATACAAAAGAAGTATAAAAACAGTACACATTTACTGGTGATTTTATGAGTAATTTATTAACCAAGTTTGCAATTATTGCTGACCCACACTACTATTCAGAGAAGCTTGGTAACAGTGGCAAGGCATATGAACGTAGAGCAGGCTCTGACCAGAAAATGCTTGCACTAAGTCGTGGAACCATTCTGACAGCCCTTGAACAAATAAAAAACTCCGATGCAAAATTTCTTCTTATTGCAGGAGACCTTTCCAACGACGGTGAAAGGGTTTCCCACGAAGAAATGCGAGAAATTCTTTACGAGTTCAAAAAAACAATGCCGGTTTATGTTATTACTGCTACCCATGACTGGTGTTGTGACGGTAACCCCAGAAGATACGAAGGAGATAAAGTACTTCACGATGTAGAAACTGTTGGCGTCAACGAGCTTCACGATTTTTACAAAGACTTCGGTCCTGATGAAGCTATTTCCGAATTTCACACACATCAGGACAAGGTTTCTTATGTAGTAAGGCCTTGTGATGGCGTTACAATTTTTTGTCTAGATGATGACCAAAACGGAAGTGGTAGTTCAGGCTATTCCGACGAGCATTTCGAGTGGATTAAAGAGCAAACTCAGGAAGCAAAAAAACGTGGCGATATAGTTTTTGGTATGCAACACCACCACCTTTTTCTTACGGAATTTGACAGAGCTATTAATGGCAGGGGTTCTGTAGAACACAGAATAAAACAGGTAACAAAGTTTGCTGATATCGGCTTCTCTGTTATGTTCACAGGGCACTCTCACATGCAGCATATAAGAAGGGTTGAAACCGACAAAGGCAACCATTTCTACGAAATTAATGTTGCTTCAATAAGTGGCTACCCTGCCCCCATTTGCTACTGTGATGTTTTTGAAAACGGAATTGATATTAAAACAGAGCATTTAGAAAAATTCACCCATAACGGCAAGGAATATTCAAATGAATTCCTTAAAAATCACGCTACAGCACTTTTCAGCGATATAATAAAATCTGCTGCTGTTAATGAGAAGGATAAATTTTTAGCAGTTGTTGAAGCCATTGGTTTAGGTCCTGAAAAAGCAAGTAAAATATGGATTTTAGCAAGACCCGTGCTTAAATGGCTTGATAAATTGACGGTAAAGAAAGCTGCAAGAATTTTCAATTTCATTTCCTTGGGCAAAGCAATTGACAAAAGAGCTGCAAAGGAAATAGCTGATGTTAAAGTAACCGATATGGTATTCGGGGCTTTCTGTTCAATACTGGACGGTTCACTTATTAAGCACGAGGAAGGCTCGGCTTATTACACAGTTTTCACACAAGCCCTTGCGTTCCCCTTACGACTTATAAAGAAATTACATATAAAAGACAAGGGTCTTGTAAGAACACTGACACATATTAAAAACGCTGCACCTGAGCTTATGACAGGTGGACCACTTGATAATAACAATTGGTTTTGTGAGTTTTAAAAAAAGAGTTTCGCTTTTGGCGAAGCTCTTTTTCATCCAATTATTTCATTTACATTTATATCCACAACAATTTTTTGTTTAAAATAATCCACATTATACGACTGTACTTCACCTTTTACTTTTATAAACTCACCAACCTCCAGAAGCTTTACAATTTCTTTTAAGTACTCTGAATATACATAACAATTAATTATAATAGTATCTTTATCAATTAAAATAAACTTAAAATCACCTGTAATAACAGAAACAACACCTGAATAAAACATAATAAATCTTCACCTAATAAATATGCTTGATTAATTATGCCATATTTTCTGCCAAAAGTCAATGGCAGTATTTATGGCAAATATAATAATCCTAAAGGTGATTATTATGAAATATAAACGAATACGTGATTTACGAGAAGATAAGGATTTAACACAACAAGAAATCGCTGATATGCTTTTTATTAACAGGCGAACTTATGCAGCATACGAAAATGGTGTTAACTCAATGACACCGGAAACATTGATAAAAATTGCAAAAATTCATAATGTCAGCGTTGACTATCTTTTAAATTTGACAGATACCCCTACTCCATATAACTAACCAAAAGAACTGATACATCCGAAAATGTATCAGTTCTGCTTTTTTTATACCTGTTCGGCAATTTCGTAAATAAGCTTCTCAGTTTTATCCCAACCAAGACAGGGGTCAGTAATTGATTTACCATAAATACCATCGCCAATTTTCTGGCAACCATCCTCTATATAGCTTTCAATCATAATACCCTTAACAAGCTTTTTAATATCATCATTATGAGCTCTGCTATAAAGGACGTCCTTTGTAATACGGATTTGTTCAAGATATTTTTTTCCTGAGTTTGCGTGGTTAGCATCAACAATACAAGAGGGATTTTTAAGTCCCGATTTAGCATAAGCCTCTGAAAGATTAAGTAAATCTTCATAGTGATAGTTAGAGATATTATGACCATCTCTGTCAACAAAGCCTCTCATAATAGCGTGAGCGTAGGGGTTACCATCACTTTCAACCTCCCAGCCTCTGTAAAGGAAGGTGTGACTGCTTTGAGCTGCTGTAATAGCATTCATCATTACAGAAATATCTCCACCGGTGGGGTTTTTCATACCAACAGGAATATCAAAACCACTTGATGCAAGTCTGTGCTCCTGATTTTCTACGGAACGAGCGCCTATAGCAACATAAGAAAGCAAATCTGAAAGGTAACGGAAATTAGCAGGATACAGCATTTCATCTGCACAAGAGAAGCCATAGTCACGAAGAGCGCACATATGTAATTCACGAATTGAAATAATACCGTGAAGCATATCGGGTTTTTCATTGGGATCAGGCTGGTGAAGCATACCCTTATAGCCTGCACCTGTTGTTCTGGGCTTACCTGTATAAATACGGGGAACAATTACGACTCTGTCCTTAACCTTTTCTCTTACCTCTGCAAGCCTTGATATGTAATCAAGAACAGGATCCTTAGAATCTGCTGAACAAGGACCTATAACAAGAAGAAGCTTGTCTGATTCACCTGTAAAAACCTTTTTTATTTCAATATCATTTTTGTCCTTTTGCTCTGCCATTTTTGCAGTAAGAGGAAACTGTTCTTTAATTTCCATTGGAATCGGAAGTTTTCTTTTGAAATTCATACTCATTTTTATTATCTCCTATCATTCATTGATATCATATTGTATTCCCAGGGCTTTGATATCTTCAAAAAACTCGGGATAACTTTTGTTTACACATTGCGCCTCTGCTAAGCTGCCACCAACCTTACTACATAAAACAGCAAGTGACATTGCAATTCTGTGGTCATTGTGACAATTAAGGATTTCTTTGGGTGCTTTTATTTCTGCTTTGGGAATGATTACTTCATTCTCATTAACCACAATATCAACACCAAATTTTGAAAGCTCTGCTTTCATTGCAGCTGCACGGTCACTTTCTTTAATTCGCAACCGTTTTGTTCCTGTCAATGTTGCTCCGTTACAGACAGCAGAGCAAGCAATAAGAACCGGTCCTAAGTCGGGACAGTCAGAAATGTCGATTGTGGGCACACTGCTTTTTAAAGCTTGGTAGTGTTCTTTATACACCTTGTCCCCCTGACAGCTTTCAGGAGTTACACCTTCAACAACAACATTACCACCTATAACATTAAAAGCATCAAGAAAAGCTGCGTTAGACCAATCCCCTTCAACCGTAAGCTTTCGGGGCAGATATTTTTGATTACCTTTTATAAAAAATGTGTTTTCGTCTTTTTGCAAAACTTCAACACCGAATTGGGATAATGTGTCAATAGTCAAATCAACATAGGGTTTACTTTCAAGTGGTGTTGTAAGAATTATTTCACTATCACCTTCAAGAAGAGGCAATGTAAATAAAAGTCCTGTTAAAAATTGACTGCTTACGTCCCCTCGCATTTTGTATGCCCCACATTTTAGCTGACCACCTGCAAGAAGTGCATTATTGCTTTTAGTGAGATAACAACCTTTTTCTGCAAAAAGCTCCTCGTACACGCTTTGCGGACGTTCTAAAAGCCTTTCGCTTCCTTTAAAAGAAGCTTTTTCTGCATAGATAAGGCTCAAGGGAATCAGAAACCTGAGCGTGCTTCCACTTTCATTACAAAACAAATCAAGTGAAGCTGATTTCCTATTTAAAGCAATACCATCAACAATAGCAGTGCTTCCATTAATTTTTATATTTGCACCCAGACTTTCCAGACATTTTGCTGTAGCAATAATGTCATCGTTAGTACCAATATTTTTAATTTCACTACGCCCCTGAGCTAAAGCCGCACAAATAAGCAAACGATGTGCACAGCTCTTAGAGGGTGGTGCATTTATTCTTCCGTAAGCCACCGAGGGGTTTATTTTCACATTCATTTTTCATCCCTCTTTATTAAAGCGTCAATAGCCAAAAGATAACCATCTGTGCCTTTTCCACTTATTGTTTCAAAACAAGCATTCCTGACATAGCTTATTTTTCTGAATTCTTCACGGGAATCAACATCAGAAATATGGACCTCAACAGCCGGAATGCTTACTGCCTTCAAAGCATCAAGAATTGCAATGCTTGTATGTGTATAAGCTCCCGGGTTTATAACTATACCGTCATAAAGTCCGTAGGCAAACTGAATAATATCCACCAAATCACCCTCGTGATTGGACTGGTAGCATCTTATTCCAACGTTTTTATCCCTGGCATAATCTTCGATTTTTTTCACAAGAGAATTATATGTTTCTTTACCATAAATACCGGGCTCTCTTATGCCAAGCATATTAAGATTAGGTCCGTTAATTACAAGAATATTCATAAAAATCCTCCTCTATAAGCTTTGCAACCTCTTCAATTGTTTTTGAACCATCAATAACAACATCTGCTGATGCTTTGTATAACTCATACCTTTCGTTATATCGCTTTTCCAAATCTGCTCTGTTGCTTGAAAGAGGTCTGTCAGAAGTGGTTACAAGCATATCTAAAGGTCTGTTAAGAAAATATACTCTTGAATTGGACTTTAAATTTTCAATATTTTCGGAGCTTAAAACAGCTCCTCCACCTGTTGAAATAACTTGAGAATTAAACATTGATATCTCTTTAATAACAGCTTTTTCCACATTTCTGAAATAAGCTTCACCTGAAGCCTTAAAAATATCCGGTATACTTTTATTTTCAGTGTTTATTATTTCATCATCGCTGTCAACAAATTTTTTATTTAAATGTTCAGCAAGGGCCTTTCCGACTGTTGTTTTACCACTTGCAGGCATACCAATCAGAGCAATATTCATTTTATCCTTATAAAGATTTTTAAAAATTGCTTCAACCTTGTTATTATCCACAGGTAAATCAATAAACTTTTCAACTGCAAAAGCTGCCTGAGAGACAAGCATGTAAAGTCCGCCTACAGCTGTAATACCTTTTTTCCTTGCATCAAGAACAAGCTTTGATTTCAAAGGATTATACACTGCATCAAAAACAGCTTCTACCATTGGCAGTTTTTCTAAATCAATTGCAGAAAAACCAACCTTTGGATACATTCCGCAAGGGGTAGTATTAATTACAATATTACAATCACTGAAATTATCGTAAAGCTCTTCATAGGTTATGTAGCCCTCTTTTTTATTTCGTGAAACCTTTAAAATATCACTTGCTCCCATAAAATCAGCAACAGCAAAAGCAGTATTAGAGGTTCCACCACTTCCGAGAATTACAACCTTTTTATCTTTTAAAGCTACATTTTCCCGTTCTACTAAAGCCTTTAATCCGTAAAAATCTGTGTTATAGCCATAAAGCTTACCGTCTTTATTAACTATTGTATTAACTGCATTTATAGCTTTAGCTTCATCAGAAATCCAATCAAGATACGGTATTACATCCTGCTTATACGGAATTGTTACATTGATTGCTTTAAATTCTTTGTTTTCAAAAAAGCCTGCTAACTCTTCTCTTTTTAACTCTTTCAGGCTATAGTCATAGTCAGTAAGAGCATTGTGAATTTCCTTTGAAAAGCTATGCCCCAGCTTTTCACCAATACATCCGTATTCCATTAATTTACACCAAGCCAATCAGTACCGAATTTCTGCGAAAGCAAATCACACAAAACAAGTGCAGTAATGCTGTCAACAACTACTCTTGCCCTGTGAACAATACAGGGATCGTGTCTGCCGTGAACACTTAGAGTAGTGTTTTCTTTATTAATAAAATCAATTGTCTCTTGAGCTTTTGAAATTGAGGGCGTTGGCTTAACGGCACATTTGAAAACAACGGGCATACCGTTTGTTATACCACCATTGATTCCCCCGTTATTATTGGTTTCAGTAACTATTTTGTCATTCTCAATAACAAAACTATCATTCATTTCGCTACCAAACATATCTGAACAAGAGAAGCCTGCACCAAACTCAACACCTTTAATAGCAGGAATTGAAAAAAGTGCGTGTGAGAGAATACTCTCAACAGAATCAAACCAAGGCTCTCCCACACCAACAGGCAAACCAACAACTACAGTTTCAAGAATACCACCAACGCTATCGCCTTCAGCAGCAGCGTTTTCAATATTCTTTATCATTTGTTGTCCCTTTTCATCTGAAATAACTGCAAACACCTTATTCGAAAGTGTATTAATTTCGTCCTCCGGACAGCTAAAGGGTACATCCTCAACCCCGGCACATTTTGAAATATGTGTACCGATTTTAATACCTTTTTCAGAAAGTAAATCAATTGCAATTGCACCGGCTGCCACAAGACCTGCAGTAATTCTGCCACTGAAATGACCACCACCACGATAATCCTCACAGCCGTTATATTTACAATAAGCTGTAAAATCTGCGTGACCGGGACGAGCCTTACCGTAGTTTTTTGAATAATCTTTAGATTTTGTATTTTCGTTTGGAATTACTATACCAATAGGGGTTCCGGTTGTTTTACCATTGAAAACTCCACTTACAATGCTAAACCTATCACTTTCCTGACGAGGGGTTGATATTTTCCCGAATGGCTTTCTTAGATTGAGCTGATGGGAAATAAATTCTTCATCCACATTTACACCTGCAGGTAAGCCGTCAATTACAGCACCGATTGCAGTACCGTGACTTTCACCGAAAAGTGTTATGCTTACATTGTTACCAAATGTATTTTTCAAACCGGATACGCCCCCTTTACTAAATTATCTAATTCATCAAATGTTAAAAATCTGAAGTCAAAGCTTCCTATTTCATTTACAAAAACAACATTCACACCGTTACCCTTTGCTTTTTTATCGTGGCGAAGTGCAGAAAGTATTTTATCCGGCGAAAAGGTAAGCTTTACAGGTAAATTATACTTTGAAAGTACTTTAATCAGCCTTTCTCTTACTTTATCAGAGGAAAACGCCAGCATTCCCAAGGATACACATTCCCCGTGAAGAAGCTCAGACAGCCCTGCTGTGGTTTCAATTGCGTGACCTGCTGTATGCCCGAAATTGAGCACCTTACGAAGACCTAACTCTTTTTCATCCTCTTCAACAACAGCTTTTTTTATTCTCAAAGAACGTTCAATAATAGTATCAATTACATCAGTTGCTTCTTCTTTTTCAATAAGCTCAAACAGCTCTTTATCAGATGTCGCAGCCATTTTTATGCTTTCTGCAAGTCCATTATAAAACTGCCTTTCGGAAAGTGTTTTCAAAACATCGGAATCAATTATAACCGCTTTGGGCTGATAAAAAGCACCGACAGTATTTTTATAGCCACCAAAATCAATTGCAGTTTTACCACCAATTGAAGAATCCACCTGGGACAAAAGTGTAGTCGGAATATTATAAAAATCAATCCCCCTCATATATGTTGCAGCTGTAAAGCCTGAAAGGTCACCTACAACACCACCTCCAACTGCAACAATGCAGTCAGCACGGGAGAACTCGTTGTCATTCAAAACCTGAAGAAGCTCCTTGTATGTATCAAAGGATTTGCTTTTTTCCCCCTGCGGAATAACCTTTACAACATTGTTTCTGAACTGCTTTGATACCGTTTCCGCATACTTAAAAGGAACTCCGTCATCTGTTATAATAAGTGCCTTTTTTTCGGTATTACAATACGCTGAAAGCTTGTTAACAGAACCACGTTCAATAATTATATTGTAATCTCCCATTGATGTTTTTACTGTCAAATTCATTTTTCCCACCTATATATTCTGCTCTTTTCCGTATCTTCCCACAAGTCGCACATTGGTGCAAACCTCAGAAAGCTTAGAAAGCATTTCTGTTTCATCATCCTTAGACAGCTTACCCTCACCCTCAAGGAAGAAATAATAATTCCATATAACATCCTTTGATGGTCTGCTTTTAAGGGCTTTAAGGTTATAACCACAGTCACCGAAAACTGAAATTGCTTTACCCAACGAGCCGGCCTCATCACGAACCGTAAAAAGAACAATAAAGTTTTCATCACCCATAGACTCTCCTCTGGGGATTCTGGAAAACACTGCAAAACGAGTTGTGTTTTTACTGTCCTTATTAATTTTTCTGTCAATAAGCTTTAGACCATACTCGTGGCCGGCTTCAAGACTGCATATAACACCAACTGAATTGTCGCCATTCTTTGCAACAAGCTCAGCAGCCAAAGCAGTATTAACAGCTTCTTCGGTTTTCAAGCCTCGTTCTGAAATATACTCAGCACATTGACCTAATGCCTGAGGATGGCTTACTACTTTTTTTATAGTATTTCTGTGTGAATCCGGTGTACCGAAAAGATGCTGTTCAACACCCATATCATAAACACCATTAATATAAAGCGAGCCGAAGTATGTTAAATCCATTACCCTGGCAACATCGCCCTCGTAGCTGTTTTCAATAGGCAATACAGCACATTCGCACTCACCCTTCTCAACAGCCTTGTAAGCAGCTTTAAAGTCGCCATAAGCTACAGGGTTACCGTCCGGAAAAATACGTTTTACTGCTATTTCAGCAAATGCGCCCTTTACTCCCGAAAAAGCAATTCTTGTGCCATCAAGAATTTTATGCTGAAAATCCTTTGAGAGATTCATTGTTTTTTTCTGGAAATTTATATAATATGAGCGTATTTCATCATCGGTAATAAGCGCACTGTTTTTTTCAAGAAGCATTGCCTCTCTTACAGTATCCTCAACCGGAATACCATTCACTTTTTTGTATTCTGCCACGTCTTTAACAGCATTCATTCTTTTCTCAAAAAGAACTGCTATTTCTTTATCGATTTCGCCGATTGTTTTTCTGGCATCCTGGAAATTTTTTTCGTAATCAATCATTTTTATAATCCTCGTAAAGTGCTTTGAAAGCAGGAATTGATTTTTCTATAAGCTCGGTATCAACACAATATGAAATTCTTACAAAGCCTTCACACCCAAAGGAATCACTGGGTACTATAAGAAGTTCAAATTTCTTTGCTCTTTCGTAGAATTTGTTTGCATCCTCCTCAAGAGCTTTTACAAACATATAGAAAGCACCGTCCGGCTTTATAACTGTGTAACCGATTTCTGTAAGAGCATTATATAAAATATTTCTGTTTCTGTCGTAAATTGAAACATCGGCAGTGTCATCAAGACATTCTGCGATTGTATACTGCATAAGGCTGGGAGCACAAACATAACCAAGAGCACGTCCTGCACCACAAATTGCAGCAAACACATCCCCTGCAGCCTTCATTTCAGGTGAAACAAAGATGTAACCAATACGCTCACCGGGTAATGATAAAGCCTTACTGTAAGAATAGCAAACAAAGGTATTCTCGTAATAACAAGGAATATAAGGAACCTTTTCACCTGTAAAAACAAGCTCTCTGTACGGCTCATCGGAAATAATAAAAATCTCTTTTCCGTATTCTTTCTGCTTATTTTTAAGTAAATCTGTTAATTTTATGATATCGCCTTCAGGAATAATAACGCCTGACGGGTTATTGGGAGAGTTGACTATAATTGCTTTTGTATTAGATGTAATAGCTTTTTCAAGGGCATCGAAATCAATTTGCAAATCCTCTTTTTTACAGGAAACAGCTATTAATTTCGCACCTGCCTGTTCAGCAAAAACTCTGTATTCAGGAAAGAATGGTGCCAGTGCAATTACCTCATCACCAGCCTCAACAATTGCATTAAGAGTGATTGTAAGGGAAGCAGCTGCACCACAGGTCATATAAATCAAACCGGCATTTGCCTTTACACCAAATTTATTGTTTATGTACTCTGCAATTTTTGTTCTTACATTCAAATCCCCGGGTGCAGAGGTATAACCGTGCAATACTTCTGCCGGTGTTTCTGAAATTAGTCTGTTCATAACATCTGTAACCTTTTGAGGAGCCGGCACACTGGGATTGCCTAAGCTAAAATCATAAACATTTTCAGCACCGATTTCAGCTTTTCTCTTTTTACCATACTCAAAAATCTCACGGATAATTGAACTTTTTTTACCTAGCTGCATCATTTTTTCAGAAATCATAATTACTCTCCTATAAAATAAAAATAAAAAATCCGCAAACCATTATGTTTAAAACATAGCAGAATGCGGACTGTCTATACGCTTTTAATTACAATTACTTGTAATTTTGAGTGGAGTACAGACAATCCAAGTTATAATAATAAAATCGAAAATAACCATAACTACGGAACATCAGTAACGCCTCTCAAACTAAAATTATGTTTAGTATTTTACGCTTGCACTTTATATTTGTCAAGAGTAAAACAAATTTTTTTTATATTTATTTATTCTCGTATTTTTCAACAATTTCTGCAAAGCCATAAATTAAAGCAGAAATTAAACGAGCAAATAAAACAGCTATTACAACTACACAAAGAATCGGTACTAAAAGGATTGACATCATTTGTGTACCAATATAAACACCGATTAAAACAATACCAACTGCTGCCGAAACAAAAGTAACGAACAAATTCACAATGAAAATGATAAGGGAAAACTTTTTGAGAGTTCCGGAGCAATTTTTAAAGAACTGAAAATCAAACTCAAATTTTTGGGGTTCTGATTCATTAACAACCGATTTACCTATTCTCATATTATCACCTCTTAAAACCAACCATCATCGATATTAGAATCTGTGTTAAGAACAACACCACCCTGAACACTTGCTTGTGTTGTGGTTACATTAGAGGGCTTCTTTGTTGTTTCTTTTGTGTCAGATTGTTTTTTTGTAGTTTCCTTAGTATCAGAAGAAGGCTTCTTTGTTGACTCTTCCTTATCAGAGCCGATAGGATTTTTCTCAACAGCATTTGTTACATCCTCGGGAATATCATCCTTTGAGCTGTCATAAGAAGCGTCCATTGTAAGCACACCATCAACCCATTTGTAACAGCTGATTTCTTCGTTACCCTCCACCTTAACAGTAGAAATAACAAGATGCTTATCTGCATCAACAGAAATATTTTTAAGTTCAGAAAGATCTTTGGAATACTCATAAAGCTTTGTTGATTCATTATAAATCCAGCAATAGTAATTGATAACATCCTCTTCAGCGCTTACTGCAATGTAAAAATCATCCACACCATCAAAGTTAAAGTCAATAAAAGCGTTATGCTCTTTCGCATAAGCTAAATCAAATTTAAACTGGGAATCTTTAGGATAATTCAATGTCTGAACAACAAAGCCATCCTCTTTAATAACTGCATTTTCTTCGCCAATTTCTACTGTTACCCCGCCTAATTCAACAACTGCTTCAGTTGTAGTGGTGGTAGTTTCGTCATCAGTTTTATCACCGCAAGCTGTAAAAGCAGTAACAACAAGTGCAAGTACAATAATAACTGAACATAAGCTGATAATTTTTTTCATAATTATTCTCCTTTTTAAAATACTACGCCTTCTTCACGAAGAGCGTTTTCTAAACTGTTTACATCAGATATTTTAAAAACATGACCTTTCATACCATATTTTTTTGCGCCTTCAATGTTTTGGGGCATATCATCAATAAAAAAGCATTCCTCAGGCTTCAGGCAAAACTTTTTACAGAAGGCTTCATATATTTCCTGCTGTGGCTTCAGAAGCTTATATAAAGCAGAAATAAAATAGCCGTCCATTAAAGTTAAAGCCGGAATATTCTGATAATTGTCAAAAAAACGAGGTGTTGCATTGGATAAAAGATACACCTTATAACCTGCTGTCTTGATTCTTTTTATTAACTCGTACATTTCGGGAAATGGTGGCATATAGGGGTAAAAGTCTGTAAGCATTTCTTTTACTAGTGCTCTGGTTTCTTCGGGAAGCTTTGGTAAAACCATTTCAATTGCTTCGTCGTGTCGGAGTGTACCACCATCTAACCTGTGCCAAAGCTGGTTTGCAAAAACCTCATTCATAAGCAAATCATAATATTCCGGTGGAAAATATGTAGCAATTGTTTTCTTTGGGTTGTAGTCTATAAGAACACCACCCATATCAAACACTATATTTTTTACCACAATACCACCACCTTTATACTTATACCTTTTAATTATAGCATTTTATAAAAAAATTTCAATATTTATTGAGAAAATGCAGAATTTCCCTTTAATTTTTTCATAAATATGTTATACTAGATACAGATTTTTCGAAAAAGGGTGATTTTAGTGAAAGTAAATATTTTTAAAACTGCTGAGGAAATCGGCGTTGCAGTAGCAAGAATTTTTATTGATGAGGTAAAAAACAACCCCGAATGTGTTTTAGGTCTTGCAACAGGTGCATCCCCCATTCCTACATATGACAACATCAAAAAGCTACACAAGGAAGAAAATGTATCCTTCAAGGGTGTAAGAACATACAACCTTGACGAGTACTGTGATCTTCCTAAATCCGACAAAAACAGCTACTACACTTTCATGCACGAGCAGCTTTTTAACGGTCTTGATATTCTTGAAGAGAACGTTCATTTTCTTGATGGTAATGCTGCTGACTGTGAAGCAGAGTGCAAAAGATACGACAATGAAATCAACGAAGCCGGTGGAATTGACATTCAGCTTTTAGGTATCGGCAACAACGCACACATTGGTTTTAATGAGCCGGCAGAAAGCTTCACAGATGGTTCCTTCAAGGTTCAGCTTACAGAAAGCACAATTAACGCTAACAAAATTTATTTTGACGAGAATCCTATGCCGCACTATGCACTTACTATGGGTGTTAAACAGATTATGGCTGCAAAGAAAATTATTCTTATTGCAACCGGTCCTAAGAAAGCTGAAGCAATCAAGAATATGATTAAGGGCGAGGTTACTCCTCAGGTTCCTGCTTCCATTCTTCAGGAGCACGACGACGTTCTTATTTTCCTTGACGAAGCAGCTGCTTCTATGCTTGATTAATTTAACATAATTAAACCCTCACATATCAGAATGTCTGATGTGTGGGGGTTACTTTATTTCCATTGAATATATTGTTGCTTCATTTTCCTTTTCGTAGGCTTCAAGCACTACAAAATGATCATTTACATTTCTTTTAACGTAGTAACAATTTCTTTCCTTATCGAATGAATCAAGAATAATAATATTTTCAAAAGATGAAAAAAAGCCATAAACAATCCAGGGTAACGAAGCTGCAGATAATGCACCTGCCTCACCTTCAAAATCTAAATCATTATAAGATATTTTATAGCCTTTACTACTTACCGTTACACAAGCTCCGTTAAATAAACTCTTCTCATTTATAAAGTTTATTTCAACCCCGTAGTCATTAAACTCTATTGTAGTATCATAAACTCGTTCATTAAAGGAAATTTGTACATTTTGTGGCGTGCTGAAATCAACCTCCGCAGCGCTTTGAAAAATATTTTCGGTAATTCCACAGGAGTTTAATAAAACACAAAAAGATACCAAAAACAAAACACAAAGACTTTTGATTTCAATTCCTTTCATTTTCTATCAGAGCAAAGGCTCTGCCAAGGTTTTTTGAACAATCAGATGGTAGAATTGAATATTCTGAAAACTCATCTTTTAACAAATCTGCACTTAAACCGTGAACAAAAGCCCCCAGCACTGCTGCGTCAAAAAGATTACCTTTCATTGAGGGTGTAAGCCCTGCAATTATGCCTGAAAGTAAATCCCCTGCACCACCTTTAGAAAGACCTGTATTGCCTGTTTTATTCACATAAAGTATTTCACCTGTTGCATTACAAATCAAGGTTTCGTGGCCCTTCAATAAAACATTCACTTTATATGTTTTACAGAACTCAATAATTATTTCTTCACGGTTAGCTTCAACATCGGCTACACTTAAACCACAAAGTCTCGACATTTCACCGGGATGTGGCGTAAGAAGAACATCTGCTTTTTTCTTTAATAAAACATCAATAAAGCCGGATAAACAATTCAAGGCATCAGCATCCATAATCAAAGGCTTTTCACATTCAGTAACAAGAGCTTTAACAAGCTCTTGGATGCTGCTTCCTGTCCCAAGACCACAGCCTGCCATTACAACATCACTTTCATTAGCGACTGCTAAAATATTGTTGATACTACCGTAGGAAATTAATCCATCATCGTTTGTGGATAAAGGCAAGAACAGGTTTTCGGTTAGTCTTGAGGTTAAGGCTGTGT
Source organism: Acutalibacteraceae bacterium (assembly GCA_045543695.1). GTDB lineage: Bacteria > Bacillota > Clostridia > Oscillospirales > Acutalibacteraceae > DTU089. The sequence goes on from JAZPXQ010000034.1 coordinate 81,326, forward strand.
ATAAACAGTCAGGAAACGCAAGTGTCACAAGGCCTGCTCCACTCCTTAAAGCACCTTCTGTTGCAAGGCAACAGCACCCAACCATATTTTTACTGCCACAAACAAGCAAAGCCCTACCAAAGGAGCCTTTGTGGGAATAAGGCCCTCTTAACGGTAAGAGCTTTGATGCGCTTTTTATGTCAAGGGAATTTTTATAAAACATTGTAGTCACTCCTACAAAATAAATTTAATTTCTACTTCCCTTTTATTATAACCATTTCCGGTTATTCAGTCAACAAATCAAGATGCCATTGGAAATTCAATTACTTTTGACTGTTTTTTGTCCAAGGATGCAAGAATTTCTGCAAATTCATCATTAAGAAGACGTTCTTCTGTTTCGGGCTCTTCAACGGGAGCGAATTTTTCTTTAAGAGTGTAGTATACAGCTTTAAAAAAAGCTTTTGTATATTTCCAAACCTTTCTCTCAAATTTAATTAAATCCCTTTCACGATAAATTGCATAGCAAACAAGACCTGCTGCGGCACATTCAAGGAAAAATCTGATAATTGCAAAAGCTGACATATAAATACCTCCGAACATTTTACGAACATTTGTTTTATGAGTTAATTATACCACCAAATTTCCATTTGTCAACACAAATGTTCATATTTCTCGCTGTTTCTAGTACCTTTTTTGACTCTTAACATCGTTTTTTAGTACTTTATAAGTTATTTTTGTGATTTTACTTATATTTTTAGTGAAAATACATTCTTTTTTTGTTCGATATTTGTTCGTTAAAACAAACAAAATTTTCTCTTCTGAAATTTCAAAAAATATTCAATTAAGTATTTCATTTTTATAATATATATTGTATAATGTTTAGGATTATACGCATACATTTATAAATAATGAAATAAAAAGGAATAAAAAATATGTTTGTTGACAAAGCGAAAATAAAAATTATAGCAGGTAATGGTGGTAACGGTGCCGTTGCCTTCCACAGAGAAAAATATGTTAACGCAGGTGGTCCCGATGGTGGTGACGGTGGACGAGGCGGAAATATTGTTTTCCAGGTTGATGATAACCTCTCTACCCTTTCAGACTTCCGTTATAAAAGAAAGTACAAAGCCCAGAATGGTGAAAACGGACGTGGTTCCCGTTGCAACGGGAAACGTGGCGAGGATTTAATAATTAAGGTTCCTCGTGGCACTGTTATTCGTGAAGAGGAATCAGGTCTTGTAATGGCTGATATGAGCATTGAGGAAACCTTTGTTGCAGCAAAAGGTGGTAATGGTGGATGGGGTAATCCCCATTTCGCAACCCCCACAAGACAGGTTCCTCGTTTTGCAAAGGATGGCGCCCCCGGTGAGGAATGGGACGTAACCCTTGAGTTAAAGCTCCTTGCAGATGTTGGCTTGATTGGCTTCCCCAATGTAGGTAAATCTACACTTATTTCCGTTGTAAGCGAAGCTAAACCCATAGTTGCAAACTATCACTTTACCACTCTTACCCCCGTTCCCGGTGTTGTCAGAATGGGGCCCGAAAGCAGCTTTGTTATGGCTGACATTCCCGGTATTATTGAGGGGGCAAGTGACGGTGTTGGTTTAGGACACGAATTTTTACGCCACATAGAGCGTTGTCGTCTTCTTGTTCACGTTGTTGACGTTGCAGGCAGTGAAGGCAGAGATCCTATTGCAGACTTTGAAGCTATTAACGCTGAGCTCGCTAAATACAATGAAGAATTAACTAAATATCCTCAGATTGTTGCAGGCAACAAAATTGACCTTGCAACTGACGAGCAAAGAGAAGCCTTCAAAGAATATATATGCAGCAAGGGCTTAGATTATTTTGAAATTATTGCGCCTATTGCAGAAGGCACACAGGAGCTTATAAATAAGGTTGCAGCAGAGCTTCAGAAGCTGCCTCCCGTAAAGATTTATGAAAAACAGGAAATTACAGCAAAAGACATTCTCAAGACAGCAAAAAGAGATTTCAAAATTCGTGTTGAGGGTGATGTTTTCATTGTTGAAGCTCCCTGGCTTGCAAAAATCCTTATGAAAACTGACTTGAACGACTATTCATCACTTCAGTATTTCCAGAACGTTCTGCAAACAAGTGGAATTATTCAGAGTCTTATTGACCGTGGAATTACCGAGGGTGATACAGTAAGTATTTATGATTTGGAGTTTGACTATGTGCCCTGATGACATTTTAAGTGGTATCTGTTCGCCCTTGGATGAGCCAAAAGCAAGAATGTACAGCCCTCTTACATTAGCTTTTCTGGGTGATGCAGTTTACAGCTTACTTGTAAGAAATATGCTTTCTATGCAGGAAAATAAACCCACAGGAAAGCTACACAAAGAGTCCGTAAAATATGTAAATGCAGCTTTTCAGGCTCAAATGATTAAAGAGCTTCTCCCCTCGCTTTCTGAAAATGAAGCATCAGTATTTAAAAGGGGCAGAAACGCTCACAGCAGTCATTCCCCCAAAAATCAGGACGCTGCCGATTATCGCTATGCAACAGGACTTGAAGCCCTTTATGGCTACCTCTATTTATGTGGTGAGTCCAAGCGTATAAAAGAAATATTTGAATTAAGCACATACAAATTCTTTTTAGAAGAAACTAACTGAAAGGAAACAAATAAATGTCCCTTGTAAAGAAAGAACACATCAGAAACTTCTCTATAATTGCACATATCGACCACGGTAAATCAACCCTTGCTGACCGTCTTTTAGAGCTTACAGACACTGTTGCCAAGCGTGATATGTCTGCACAGATTCTTGACGATATGGAGCTGGAGAAGGAAAGAGGAATTACAATCAAAGCCCACGCTGTAAGACTTGACTACACAGCAAACGATGGCAAAACCTATCAACTTAACCTTATTGACACTCCCGGTCACGTTGACTTTAACTACGAGGTTTCCCGTTCGCTTGCTGCCTGTGAGGGTGCAATTCTTATAATTGATGCTTCGCAAGGTATTGAAGCACAGACTTTAGGTAACACCTACCTCGCACTTGACCATAATCTTGAGCTTGTGCCTGTAATTAATAAAATCGATTTACCATCTGCAGATCCTGACAGAGTGGCAGCAGATGTTGAGGATATTATAGGACTCCCCTGTGATACAGCTCCCAGAGTTTCTGCTAAAACAGGACAGAATGTTGAGCAGGTGCTTGAACAGATTGTTGAGCTTGTACCTGCCCCCGAGGGTGATGACGATGCACCTTTAAGAGCATTGATATTTGACTCTGTTTACGATAACTACAAGGGTGTTATTGTTTATGTTCGTGTTGTTGACGGAACAATTAAGGTTGGCGACACAATGAAAATGATGGCAACGGGTGCAGAATTTAACGTTGTTGAAGTGGGTACAATGAAAGCAACCTCCCTTGAACCCTGCGACAAGCTTTGTTCAGGTGAGGTAGGTTACATTACAGGCTCAATTAAAACTGTACGTGATGCTGTTGTTGGTGACACTGTTACCCTTGCAACAAATCCTGCAAAGGAGGCCCTTCCCGGCTACCGTAAGGCAACGCCAATGGTTTACTGTGGTATTTACCCTGCTGACGGTGCTGACTATGAAAACCTGCACGAAGCACTTGAAAAATTACAGTTAAATGACGCTTCCCTTTCCTACGAGCCTGAAACATCAGGTGCTTTAGGTTTTGGCTTCCGTTGTGGATTTCTTGGTCTTTTGCACCTTGAAATAATACAGGAAAGACTTGAAAGAGAATATGACCTGGATCTTGTAACCACAGTTCCGAGCGTTGTGTATAAAATACACCTTACCAATGGTGATGTGGTTGAAATTGACAACCCCACCCACTACCCTGACCCTGCAGTAATTGATTATTGCGAGGAGCCTGTTGCAGATGCACACATTTTTGCTCCCAGCGAATATGTTGGCTCTGTTATGGAGCTTTGTCAGGAAAGGCGTGGCACATTTAAAAATATGGATTATATTTCAGGTGACCGTGTTGAAATAAAATACGATTTGCCCCTTAACGAAATAATTTATGATTTCTTTGATGCGCTTAAATCAAGAACCCGTGGTTACGCATCCCTTGACTACGAAATCTCTGAATACCAGCGCTCCAACCTTGTTAAGCTGGATGTACTTCTTAATGGTGATATTGTTGACGCCCTTTCCTTTATTGTTCACTCTGACAAGGCTTATGGCAGAGCAAGACGAATCGCTGAAAAGTTAAAAGACAATATACCGAGACAGATGTTTGAAATACCCATTCAGATGGCAATTGGCGGCAAGGTTATTGCAAGGGAAACCGTTAAGGCTATGAGAAAAGACGTTCTTGCAAAATGCTACGGTGGTGACATTACCCGAAAGAAAAAGCTTCTTGAAAAGCAAAAAGAGGGTAAAAAGAGAATGCGTACCTTCGGTACTGTTGAGGTTCCCCAGGAAGCATTTATGGCTATACTCAAGCTTGATGATGACAAATAATTCAAAAGAGCTGATATTAATGGATAACAATTACTTTGATATTTATTACCATAACGAAAAAGAACACCGTTTCTGTTACAGAAGCGGTGCTATGGTATATGAAGAGTTTTTTACCGATGGCGCTCTCCTTTCGGGTGGCTGGAATGCCTCAGGCTACCCTCTTAATGTATTGAAAAACTGCGCTACATACCTCAACCCTAAACGATATGCAGAGCCCTTTTCCTTTAATGTTGAGCTTGACGGACAAAGCGTTGATTTCGCATTAGAATTTGTGGATTTTAAAACAGAAAAAGCTGAAGAAAATGAAGCTTCTGTTTTAACCTTAAAAAGCAACACAGCACCTGCTATTATCAAGGTGCACACTTTAATTGACGGAACACAGATGCTTTCCCGTTGGATTGAAATTGAAAACACCTCTGACAAGCCATTGAAACTAAGCAGACTCTCTGTTTTAAGTGGTGGACTTGAATCCCTCGACGATGATGCTACAGAGCACATAAAAACCGTAAACGATATATATTCTATCGGCTACTTTGAAAATGATGCCTGGGGCAACGAGGGTCAATTCAAGTGGGAAAGACTCTCCCCAAACTGCACTTGTATTGAATCAAGATTTGGCAGAGACAGATTCCGTCATCCTCTTTTATTTATCAGAAACAACACTACAGGTACAATGTGGTTTTCACAAATTGGCTTTAGTGGTGGTTATCGCTATTCCATAGATTACCACGCACGTCCAAACAGCAGCACCACACACCTTTCCTTTAAGGCTGAAATTACAGGTCACAAGCCTATTTATGTTATTGCACCCAATGGTAATTTTGTTTCCCCTGTTGTATATATGGGTATTGTTCACGGTAGCCTCGACGATGCTGTAAACGAAATGCATTCACATATAAGAAAATCCGTGCTTACCCTTCCGGAAGCTGATGGCTCTGAAGCACTTATTAACTGTGGTATGGGAGCAGAGCACTCTATGAATGTAGAGGACAGCAAAGCATTTATAGACCAGTTTGCCCTTATGGGTGGCGAAATTTTCACCATTGATGCAGGCTGGGAATGTCCCCCCGATGAGCAAATGGAGTGGGGCGCATATAACGGCAGAAATGTTCCTGATAAAGACAGATACCCCAACGGTATTAAAGAGCTACGGGATTATGCCCACGCCAAGGGCTTAAAATTCGGCTTATGGGTTGATATTGAAAGCGTTGGAAAACATTGCAAAATCAACGAAGAACATCCCGAATGGCGTACTGTAAGTGCTTTAGGTGAACGCTCTCCGAAATTTCTTGATATGTCCATTCCCGAATGTGCAGAGTGGTGCGAAAATGAGCTTGCAAGAATTATTAAAGAATATCAGCTTGACCTTTTAAGAGTTGACCATAATGTTGATTTTACTGAGTATTTCGGTATTCGTGACACAGGTTATGGCATTCCGGAATGTGTTTGTATTAAACACAACGAAGCAGTTTACAAAATGTATGAAAACCTCAAGAAACGTTTCCCTGATATAATTTTTGAGAACTGCGCCGGTGGTGGTGGAAGAACTGACCTTGGTATGATGAGAAACTTTAATCATACATGGGTTTCTGACTGGCAGAAAATGCCCCGTTCAATTGCCATAACAAACGGAATGACAATGGCATTACCCCCTGAGAGAGTTGACAGACTTTTTGCAGGAATGGGATGCCACACAATGGGCTCATTTGATGCACATTTAAGAAACACTATGTTAGGTCACATTTCATTGAATGTAATCTCCCCTGCCGGTGCTCAGTTTAACAAAAAGCAAATGGCATTTATAAAGCACTCAACTGATATTTATAAAGAGTTTATAAGACCATTTTTAGCAGAATCTAAAATATATCACCACACTCCCGACTTAAACGAGAGTGATTACTCAGTTCTTGAAATAGCTGCACCCGATAAAGCAAAGGGAGCTATCACTGTTATTTCCCTTTGTGGTACTAATGAAAAGTCAATTACAGTAAAGCCTAAAGGAATTGATATTTCAAAGAATTATCAGGTTACTTTAGATAACGACAGTTTCACCTACACAATTTCAGGCGAAAAGCTAAAACGCAACGGAATTGCAGTTGATATCAATGCTTCGCTTTCTTCGGAGTTAATTTTATATAAAGCAATATAAAAAATAAAGCACCCTATACTTTTTATTTTATAAAAAGTATAGGGTGCATAATTTTTTAAAGAACGCTTTCAATTATCTTTTTGAGTTCTTCTGTTCCTTCGCCTTTTTCAGAAGAGAATGGAAGAATAGTGAGATTATCACCAAACTCGGCTAACTCTTCTCTAAGGGCAGTTTTACGCTCGTTATACTGTGTTTTGTTAAGCTTATCGGACTTGGTTGCTGCAACTATAAAAGGAAGCCCTGCTTCCTGTAAAAAGCGCATCATAATATAGTCATCCTCAGAAGGCTTGTGACGCATATCAACAAGCTGAACAACGAGCTTGATGTTACGGGGGCTCCGGAAATAACCCTCCATCATTTCAGCCCAGCGACGCTTTTCACCTTTTGCAACCTTTGCGTAGCCATAACCGGGCAAGTCAACAATACGAACAGCATTTTCAACCTTAAAAAAGTTAATTGTAATTGTTTTACCGGGCACAGAAGAAACTCTTGCAAGGTTTTTACGGTTAAAAAGTCTGTTGAGCATTGAGGATTTACCTACATTGGAGCGTCCTGCAAAAACTATTTCAGGTAAATCAGACTGTGGAATCTGCTTCAAGGTACCAAACGCAGCTTCAAATTCTACTTTGTTATAGTTCATCATTACACCTCACTACAATAAATGCCGGTTACAGCTGTATCTGCTCCGTTGTTTTTAATGGGGTCTGTTTTGATATTATCTTTCTTTTTTATAATTGTCTTAGCAGGCTTCTTGCTTTCAAGGGCAATATTCAAAACCTCATCAAGACTCGAAACAGGAATAAAATCAATTGCATTTTTTACTGTTGCATTAATTTTTTCAAGGTCTGTTTCATTTTCGGCAGGGATAAGAACTGTTTTCATACCGTTCTTAAATGCTGCTGTAGATTTTTCACGAAGACCACCAATGGCAAGCACCTTGCCCCTTAAAGTAATTTCACCTGTCATTGCAACATTTTTTACAACAGGCGTATCTGTCAAGGCTGAAACAAGGGCAGTTGTTATTGTAACACCTGCAGAAGGGCCATCCTTGGGCACTGCACCCTCGGGAACGTGAATGTGAATATCTTTGGTTTTGTAGAAATCACCTTCAACGCCAAGCCTTTCACAATTCGCTCTTATATAGCTTACAGCTGCTTTTGCAGATTCTTTCATAACATCACCTAACGAGCCTGTAAGCTCCAGCTTTCCGTTACCATCTAAAACTGCAACCTCAATCTGCATCATTTCGCCACCGACAGAGGTCCACGCAAGACCATTTGCAGCACCAATCATTTTTTCCAAATCAAGCTTTGAGTTTTTATACTTAGGCGCACCTAAATATTCCTGAAGATTTGAAGGTGAAATTGTAACTTTACCTTCAAAGCCCTCTGCAAACTTAACAGCAGCCTTTCTTATAATCTTTGTGATTGTTCTGTCAAGGTTACGAACACCTGCTTCTTTAGTGTAGCTACTGATAATTTCACGAAGTGCAGCATCGGTGAATTTAATCATTTTAGCATTCATACCAAAGCTTTTAACCTGTTTTGGTACAAGATGTTTTTTTGCAATTGCAAGCTTATCCTCAGCAGTATAGCTGTACAACTCAATTATTTCCATTCTGTCATAGAGTGGTGCAGGTATCTGTGAAGCATCGTTAGCTGTTGTAATGAAAAGCACCTTACTTAAATCGAAAGGAATCTCTATATAGTGGTCAGTAAAGGTTTTGTTCTGCTCACCGTCAAGCACCTCTAAAAAGGCTGCAGAAGGGTCTCCCCTATGGTCTTTACCTAATTTATCAATTTCATCAAGTAAGATTAAAGGATTGGAGGTACCAGCCTGCTCAAGTGCTGTAATAATCTTTCCGGGCATTGCTCCGATATAGGTTTTTCTGTGACCACGAATTTCAGACTCATCGTGTACACCACCTAAAGAAATTCGTACATATTCCCTGCCCATTGCTTCTGCTAAGGATTTAGCAACAGAGGTTTTACCCACACCGGGAGGACCTACAAGACACAAAATCTGTGCATTTGCATCGGGTGCAAGCTTTTTAACTGCTATTAATTCCAATATGCGCTCTTTTACTTCATCAAGACCATAGTGGTCTTTTTCAAGCTTTTTGCGGGCAACAGCTACATCAAGCTTATCCGCCGTATATGTAAACCAAGGAAGCTCAAGCACCCTTTCCAGGTAAGTTCTTATAACATTTGCTTCAGGGCTGCCGGGAGCATTTTTAGAAAGTCTTTTACACTCATCCAAAAGCTTTTTCTTATATTTCTCCTCCATAGGAATTTCGGAAATTCGCTCTTTAAAAGAAGCAATTTCGGAGGCTGCTTCATCCTCACCCAATTCTATAGATGCGGCTTTTATCTGTTCACGAAGATAGTACTCCCTGTGATTTTTATCCATTCTTTCCTGGACCTTATCGTTAAGCTCAGTTTCAGCTTCGAGAATTTCGATTTCCTTTGCAAGTATTGTGCAAAGCTTTTCAGCTCGGGTTAATACATCAAGCTCAGAAAGAATTTTCTGCTTGTCATCCGGCTGTAAGGGAAAATGTCCTGCAACACCATCTGTAGCATTAGCAAGGTCTTTCTCTTCTGCAACTGCAATAAAAACATCAGGCGGAATTATCTGACCTATGCTTACATAGCCTTCAACCATTTCATTGAGAAGGCGACGTGCTGCTACTGTATTTAATGCTTTTTTAGCAGGTATTATTTCCTCGCATTGCTCCACAAAAGCTCGCATATAACGTTCTTGGGGAATTATTTCGGAAATTTTTGCTCTGTAAAGACCTGTAACAACAACCTCAAAGCTGGTTCTGTCCCTGTTAATTTGCTTAACCCTTGCAACAACACCAACATCATAAAGGTCATCATATTCAGGATACTCTACTGTTGGATCCTTTTGTGTAATAAGAAAAATAAGTCTGTCGCTTCTTTCAGCAGCATTTGTAATAGCCTTTATTGATCTTAATCTACCAACATCAAAGCATACTGTTTGACCGGGAAAAACCACAAGATTGCGAAGAGCCATAACCGGCAAATCTATTTTTTCTATTGTTTGTTTAATCATATATCTACCTTTTATAAAGAGTTCAATGGAGAATAAGTTTTATGCTTATTCTCCACCATATATATTTTTATTTTACTAATTTAGTTTATTGTGCCTTTCGGCTTTTTTACGTAAACGGGCTCGCCTTTTCCGTCAACCACATCTGCAGTAATTTTAATCACTTCAATTGTTGGATCAGAGGGAGCTGAATACATAATCGGCATCAAAAGCTTTTCCATTATTGCACGAAGACCACGTGCCCCCGTTTCTTTTTCAATGGTAAGCTCGGCAACACGTCGCACAGCCTCTTCAGTAAACTCAAGTGCAATTCTGTCCATTTTAAAAAGACTCTGGTACTGCTTCAGTAAAGCATTTTTGGGTTTTGTAATAATGTTAACAAGTGCCTCTGCATCAAGATTCTGAAGAGAGGTAATAACAGGAATACGACCAACAAGCTCAGGAATAAGACCGAACTTTACAAGGTCCTGAGGAATAACCTTTGAGTACAGGTCCATACTTTTAAGCTCACTCTTGGAATGGATTTCTGCACCAAAACCAAGAACTGTTTTACCAAGTCGATCCTCAATAAGCTTCTCAATTCCTGCAAAAGCGCCACCACAAATGAAAAGAATTTTAGATGTATCAATCTGAATAAACTCCTGTTGGGGGTGCTTTCTTCCACCCTGTGGGGGCACATTAGCAACAGTACCCTCAACTATTTTAAGAAGCGCCTGCTGAACACCCTCGCCGCTTACATCTCGGGTGATTGATGCGTTTTCGGACTTCCTTGCAATTTTGTCGATTTCATCAACATAAATAATACCCTGCTCGGCTTTTTCAACATCATAATCAGCTGCCTGAATAAGTCGGAGAAGAATATTCTCAACATCCTCACCTACATAGCCTGCTTCTGTAAGAGTTGTAGCATCTGCAATAGCAAATGGTACATCAAGAATTTTTGCAAGTGTAGAAGCAAGAAGTGTTTTACCAACACCTGTAGGACCAAGAAGCAATACATTACTTTTATTTATTTCTACATCATCAACGGAAGAGCGATATATGCGCTTATAATGGTTATAAACAGCAACACTCAAAACCATTTTTGCATCGTCCTGACCGATAACGTATTCATCAAGAATCGCTTTGATTTCCTGGGGCTTAGGAAGCTTTTTAGTTGCCTTTTCAACTGCTTTTGCTTCAGGCTGACTCTTTAGATCTTCAACAATATCCATACAGAGCTCAACACATTCATCACAAATATAAACGCCGGGACCGGAAATCAACTGTCTTGTTTGTGCCTGTGGTTTCCCACAGAACGAACAGCGAATTTTATCATTTGTTCCTTTTTCGTCACGTGCCAAAGGATTTTACCTCTTTTCGATAATCTTGTCTGCAAGACCGTAATTGACTGCATCCTCTGCTGTTAGCCAATTATCTCTTTCTGTATCGTTGAAAATCTCTTCAACACTCTTGCCTGTGTTTTCTGCAAGAATTTTATTCAAACGGTCTTTGGTTCTCTTGATATGGTCTGCTGCAATAAGTATTTCGGTTGCCTGACCCTGAGCACCACCAAGAGGCTGATGAATCATTACCTCTGCATTGGGAAGAATATATCTTTTACCCTTTGTGCCGGAGGAGAAAAGGAATGCACCCATAGAAGCTGCCATACCCATACAAATTGTTGAAACATCACATTTGATGTATTTCATAGTATCGTAAATAGCAAGACCTGCTGTAACGCTACCACCGGGGCTATTGATATAAAAGCTGATATCTTTTTCGGGATCCTGTCCTTCAAGGTAAAGAAGCTGTGCAACAATGATGCTTGCTGTAGCATCATTAACCTCGTCGGAAAGAACAATAATTCTATCGTTTAAAAGACGGGAAAAAATGTCATAGGAACGCTCACCACGATTGGTTTGCTCCACAACATAAGGAATAAGTGCCATAAAAAATCCTCCTGAAATAATATGAATTAATTATTGGTCAGAATACTTAATTTAATCAATAACCGCCCCAGAGTTTTACTGAGGCGGCAAAAATTTTATTATTCAGCCTTGTCAGCGTCTGCTTTCTTTTTTGCAGGAGCTTTCTTTGCTGCAGGCTTCTTAGCTGTTTCAGCCTTTTCAGCATCAGCTTTTTTCTTAGCAGGAGCTTTCTTTGCAGGTTTTTCTGCTTTTTCTTCCTCTGCATCTGCAGCTTTAGCAGCAGCTTTCTTCTTTGCACCGGCAACGGCTGTGTCCTTAACAATATCCATAGCCTTTCTGCAAGCAAGGTCAGCTTTAACATCCTCTGCAGAAACAAGAGTTTTAATCTTGTCAAGGGGCATATTGTATGCATCAGCATAAGTCTTGAGCTCTGTTTCGATATCTTCATCAGAAATTTCAATATTTTCAAGCTCTGCAACCTTTTCAAGTGCAAGACGAAGCTTCACCTGTTTTTCAGCGCCATCTTTGTAGCTGTCACGAAGTGCTGCAACATCCATACCAAGATACTGAAGATACATATCCATACTCATACCCTGTGTACGAAGTCTGTAATCAAATTCATTAATCTGGTTGTCAATTTCTTTTTCAATCATAACTGCAGGAATTTCTGCGATAACATTGTCACAGAGTGTATCCATAACAGCATTTTCAAAAGCACGCTCAGCAGCTGCTTCCTTACGAGCTTTGATTTCTTCTTCAAGGCTCTTCTCGTAATCAGCGATTGTATCAAATTCGCTGACATCCTTAACAAATTCATCATCGTATTTTGGAAGCTCTTTCTTCATAATCTTATGAAGCTTGATTTTGAATACTGCTTCTTTACCTGCAAGCTCTTCTGTGTATTCTTCAGGGAATGTAACGTTTACGTCAAACTCCTCGTCAACCTTGTGGCCGATAACCTGCTCTTCAAAGCCGGGAATAAAGCTACCTGAACCAAGCTCAAGATCGTAGTTTTCGCCCTTGCCACCTTCAAAAGCAACGCCATCAACAAAGCCTTCAAAGTCAATTGTAGCAATATCACCCTTCTTTGCAGCCTTGCCTTCAACAGCAACAAGCTTTGCATCTTTTTCAAGGGCTCTGTCAACCTCTTCCTTGATTTCTGACTTTTTAACAGTAACCTTTTCCTTTTCTGCTTTAATGCCCTTGTAAGCTTTAAGCTCAACCTCGGGTTTAACAGTAACTTTAAGCTTTACTGAGAAGCCATTTTCGTCGAGAGAAGTAATTTCATCATCAAAGGGAGCAGCAACAGGAACGATACCTGCTTCTTTTACAGCTTCCTCAAAGAGTGTGGGATACTCTGCATCAATTGCATCGTACCAGAAAACCTCTTTACCGTAGTAAGTTTCGATAATGTGCTTGGGAGCTTTACCCTTGCGGAAACCGGGAACGTTGTATTTACCTCTGTTTTTTGTATAAGCTTTTGTAACTGCCGCTTTGAAAGCATCGCTTTCAATTGAAATTTCAAGAGCATATACGTTTGTTTCAACTTTTTCGCAAGACTTTAAACTCATTGTAAACATCCTTTCATTTGCGAACATATAATAACTGTGAAATTATACCATAGTAATTTGTAAATTTCCACTATTTTTTCAATAAATTTCCAATTAAATGTAAAAATTATTGATTTTACATTAAATTTTCCTTTTTTTCACTCCTCGCTATGAGCAATAAGACGAGGAACAAAGCCCAAATGGTCAGCAGATACAAGCCTAAACTCAATTCCATCCCTATGAATTTTAGCGTTATCGGGGGCAACAAAGCCGTGTAAATGACCGAAATAACAGCGTTTTACCGGAAAGTCCTTTAATACAGAAAGAATTTCCTCACACCTTTGGGTTGCGCTTATGGGAGGGTAATGAAGAAAAGCAATTAACTCCCCTTCAAGCTTACTTGCCTCCTGCAAGGAGGTGCGAAGCCGTCCTGCTTCACGAAGAATCACTTTTTTATCAGCTTCAGCAGTATCGTCATAAAACCAACCACGGGAGCCTGCAATTGAAAAGCCTTCTACCGAATAAGCATTGTTGTGAATAATTTTTATGGTATCAAACCCATTCTCTGACAAAAACTTATTCATTTTTGTCATTGTATTCCACCAATAATCGTGATTGCCTTTGAGAATGTATTTGGTCCCGTTGAGAGAATTAAGGAAGGAAAAATCCTTAACAGCGTCGTTAAAATTCATAGCCCAGGAAATGTCACCGGGAATAACAACGCTGTCCTCGGGCGAAACCACCTTATTCCAATTACTCTGAAGCCTGTCAATATAATCCGTCCAGCCTTTGAAAATATCCATAGGCTTATCAACGGAAAGTGACAAATGAGTGTCACCAATTACGAACAATGACAAAGTTAGCCACCTCAAATACCGAGCATATCGAAAACAACCTGTGCCATAGCTTCCTTTGAGGTTACTTTATCAAAGCGTACCTCTTTACCTTTAAGCGCTGCAAGCTGTTCGGGGGCTTTAAGAGAGGTAATTTCTTCAAGGGCTGCAACAGTTTCAAATTCGTCGCTATACTGTTTGCCTTCTTTATCTACAGCAGAAAGCACTGCTTTTGAGAACTTAAACGGTGATGCTGTTGAAGCAATAACTACGGGAGTTTTATCCCCTGTTTTTTCCTCATAAGCATTGTACACATTTATTGCAACTGCTGTATGAGTATCTGCAAGGTAGCTGTAATCAGCATAGGTCCGGCTGATAGTTGCTTTTGTCATTTCATCATCGCAGCAGCCGGCAGCAAAAAGCTCATTGATTTTTGCTTTTACTGAATCGCTTACCGTGTATTTACCACAGTCTTTAAGTGAGCCGAACCATTCATTGATTGTATCGGAATTTCTGCCACAAAGGATATAAAGAAGTCTTTCAAGGTTGCTTGAAATGAGAATATCCATTGAAGGTGATGTTGTTGTATAAAAATCACGATTTCTGTCATAAACACCATTTTCAATGAAGTCGGTAAGAACATTGTTTGCATTGGAAGCACAGATAAGTTTCTTAACAGGCAGACCCATTTCCTTTGCAAAATATGCTGCAAGAATGTTGCCGAAGTTACCTGTGGGAACAACAATATTGATTTCTTCACCGAATTTAACTGCACCACTGTTTACCATATCGCAATAAGTAGAAACATAGTAGACAATCTGGGGAGCAAGTCTGCCCCAGTTAATGGAGTTTGCTGATGAGAAAACAAGGTTATTTTCTTCAAATCTTTTAAGAATATCTTTGTTGGTGAAAATTGATTTAACACCTGTCTGTGCATCATCAAAGTTGCCATAGATAGCGCAAACACCAACATTGTTACCTTCCTGTGTTGTCATCTGAAGCTTCTGCATGGGGCTTACACCATCATTAGGATAGAAAACAAGAATTTTTGTACCTTCAACATCCTTAAAGCCCTCAAGCGCAGCCTTACCTGTATCACCTGATGTAGCAACAAGAATAACAATTTCTTTGTCTTTAAGATTCTTCTTAGCAGAAACTGTAAGAAGATAAGGAAGAATCTGAAGTGCCATATCTTTAAATGCACAAGTAGGACCCTTGAAAAGCTCAAGAATATTAACACCATCGTGAAGCTTTACAACAGGTGCAACATCCTTTGAAGAGAATTTACCGTCTGCATAAGCACCTTCTACGCAATAGTCAAGCTCTTCCTTTGTGAAGTCAGAAAGATAAAGACCGAGCACCTTTTTAGCACGTGCTTTATAGTCCACAGAGCAAAGTGCCTTCAATTCCTCCTGCGAAAGAGCAGGAATTTCAACAGGAATATAAAGTCCACCGTCGGGAGAAATACCATCGGTAATTGCTTTTGAGGCAGTAACCTTAACGCTGTTATCTCTTGTTGATGTATATAACATAAAAAACACATCCCTTATTAAAATCTGATTACATAATAACCCATTATTTATTATCAATTGATTTTAACAAAGGGATGTGAAATTGTCAAGTATTTACAAGGTTTTTGAAGAGTATTAACCTGAGTATCAGCAGTTATTTTTTACCATTGGCAATAAACCCTGCAAGTCTTTTTGCATATCCCCAAAAGCCAAGGGCTTCAACACTGTTTTTTGCAGTAATTTTATATTCAGAAACAGTTTCATTGCCAAGTGAAATTCTAATGCTTCCTATTGTCTGTTTTTCTTCAACAGGGGCCTCAAGAGCCTCCTCAAACTCTATTTCAATATTGATTTTATCCTCCTCACCCTTCTTCACAAGAACAGGTGATAGCTTTGGTATTTTAGGAGAAACGAAATCCGCCTCCCCTCCTGAAACAGGAAGCTTTTTTATGTCATTTTTCTTTATTTCGGGAATAATACAAGAAAAGTTTGAGAAACCCCAATTAAGCATTGCTTTTGCTGTATTAAATCGGTCATTACTGTTATCACTACCCATAACTACTGCTACGAGGTGCAAGCCATCACGCTCTGCAGAGGCGCTTACGCAGCAGCCTGCCTTTGCGGTTGTACCCGTTTTAAGACCCGTTGTCCCACTGTAAAATCTTACAAGCTTATTTGTGTTTACAAGCTCGGTTTTACCATCACGCAAGGAGTCCATCCATACTGTTGTATAATCTCTTATAAAGTCATATTTCAAAAGCTCACAGGACATAATCCCGATATCACGAGCTGTAGTCAAGTGGGTATCGGTAGTATCATCTAGTCCTGTTGCGTTTTCAAAGTGGGTGTTTTTCATTTTAAGCTCTTTAGCTCTTGTATTCATCATATTGATAAACGCTGTTTCGCTGCCGGCTACGTATTCACCCAAAAGCGTTGCTGCATCATTTGCGCTACCTATAGCAGTTGCACGAAGAAGCTCATCAACGCTCATACTTTCCCCTTCCTCAAGCCATATCTGAGAGCCACCTTTTGAAGCTGCGTTAGCTGAGCAAGCCACCTTATCGGCAAGGGTTATTTTTTTACTGTTTATAGCTTCTGCTACCAGAAGCATTGTCATAATTTTGGTTACAGATGCCGGGTAAAGCTGTTTGTCAGGATTATATTCAAGTAAGATTTCACCACTTGATGCTTCCATTAAAACAGCTGCCTTCGCTTTGATTTCAACGGGTAATTTTTCAAGTTTTTTACGCTCTTTTGCTGACACAGCTGTATTCACAACTTCAATATTTTCATTTTCTTTTGTTATTGTTTTGTCAGTTGCAAATGATGGTATTGACATTGATAAAAGCATAAAAATTGATAACAAATAAGAAATAAACCTTTTCATAATTCACACTCCTCTTAGAATGTTTATGAAAAGTTTTTTTAAATAAGACTATCGGTTGATTACAAATTGAAGTAATTTGTAATCAACCGACTTGTTTAATACTTATCTTTGATTGTTTTGGTATTTGAATATGCACTATAAGTTTTGCTCTTATATGCTTTTACCTTGTAGGTGTATTTCTTACCCTTCTTTGCAGATTTATCTGTGTAGGTTACTTTTGAGTTGCCTTTCACAGTAGCAATCTTTGAATAAGAACCTGTACCTGTTTTACGGTAAACCATATACCCCTCTGCACCTGTTACCTTGCTCCATTTAAGCACAACACCACGCTTTGTGCTTGAAGGCGTTTTCAAGGTTGTATCTGCAAGGTGATAAATTGATTTTGAACTTGAAGAAACAGAACCACCTGCTTCATTTACGGCTTTTACAATATAGTAATACTTCTTACCTGATTTTGCGGTTTTATCTGTGTAATATGTTTTTGTTGTTGAGCCGATTCTTGAATATGAACCACTACTTGTTTTACGGTAAACATAGTACTTGTCTGCACCCTTTACCTTCCCCCAGGTAATTTTCACACCATATTCGGTATTGGAAATTGTTTTGAGGGTGGGTTTTGAGCATTTAAGCTGAGGGATTTCTGCAGTTCCAAGAACTTCTCTGCAGTCAACACATTCTTTATGTCGACTACCTTTGGCATAAACCGTTGCAGGCTCATCTATAAGCCACGAAGATGGGTTGTGCCCTTTTTCAGGAATCGTTTGCCGTTCAAGTGTTTGACGACAGTAAATACATTCTCTGAATTGGCTTCCTTCACCGGTGCAAGTAGGATTCAAATCAATGACCCATTCGCCCAAGCTATGCTCAGTTTCAGGAATGGACTCACATTCTATAATCAAGTCACAAACAACGCAGTTTTTGACCTTTTGACCTTCCCTGTCACAAGACGGCTCATCAACAATTACCCATTCACCCAATTTATGCTCTAAAAATGGAATAGGTTCATATTCATATCTAACACAATTCAAGCACTTCCGTCTTTTTGAGCCTGTGCTTGTACATGTAGCCTCACATTCAATCTCCCACTCACCATAAATATGTTCAGCAAGAGGAATACTCTGAACATCCGTAGTACTGCTGCAACGAATACAATGCCTTGATTGGCTGCCTTTCTGAGTACAAGTTGAGGACTTGTCAACCGTCCATTTATCAGAATAACTGTGACCTAATTCCTCAACAACTGTTTCCCTCTGTTCACCACATTCACAAACCTCAATAACGAGTCCGTCTTCTGTACAGGTAGCTGCTTTCAAAATGCTTTGAACCGTCCAATTTATATGTTCACAAACAGGCTCAAAAGAAACCTCTACATTATTCAAAGAAAAGCCGTATTCCTCTGTTTCGGAATCGGTAACTAATCTGATAACGACGGTATCACAATAAACAACAATCTCTGCCGAGCTTAATTCATCTCCGGTGTATGAGCCAACTAAATTGTCTGCTCCATCACAAATATAAACATAATCGACGAAAGGTTCAAGGAATGATTCTGCACTGAAGGTTAATGTTATTCGAGTAGCCCCTGGCTCATTTATAATCCATTCCTCGTTCGTGTCGGGGGCATACGGATGAGCAGATTCAATGCAAAGATATGTGGTTTTCCCACAATTGGTACAAAAGCCATCTTCAATATTATGGCCTGACATATCGGTGTAATCAGATTTATAACTGTGACCACACATATCGCAGGTGTAAATACTATACCCCTTCTTCACACATTCAGGAGCAACAATATGCACACTGTAGTTATGGTTTATAGTGGGTATTTCCTCTGTTTTAGTATAATTACATGCGCAACTGTAAACCACTTCCCCATCCTCTGTACAATCGGAAGGAGTTGATGAAGCAACAGTCCAATGGTCTTCAATATCCGTTGCAGATATTCCATAATGAATCCTTGCTTTTGAAAGGCAAGCATTATACTCTTCAATGGTAATATTTTCCCATTGCTCTCTGCTGCCTTCAAAATAAACATCATCCAACGAATCGCAGAAATTAAAGGTGTATTTATAAACAATTTCTGTTTCTTCAGGTATAAAGATTGATTCCAGCTTTTTACAATGGCAAAATGCCAATGCGTCTATTTTAGTTATGCCATCGTGTAATTTTACATTTACCAATTCCTCGCATCCGTAAAATGCCTCATAAGGAATCATATCTATGCCGGAAGGAATTTCAATAGATTTCAGGCTTTGACAGTAATCGAAGGCACCTTTGCCCATGTAAGAAACGGTACCCGGCAAAGAAATTTCTTCTAAAGCCACACAGCAATAAAATGCATATTCGCCGATATGGGTCAGGCCTTCTGATAACTCTACCGCTTTAAGATTCGTTGCATTATCAAAAGCATATTTTCCGATTTCTGTTACTGTTGAAGGAATGACAATTTTCTCCAGATTTACGCAACTGAAACCATAATCAGGTATTTTTGTTACTCCCTCGGGGATTTCAAGCTCTGTTACGAGCTCATCATCAACATATAAAAAATGTGTCGCCTCGAGAGGATTGGAGTCATATCCACAGAAATTGATATTGCACCAGCTTAACACATCAGAAATTTTAACATAATTAAGATCATGAGTAGTGAAATTGCTGCTACCTATATACAACAAAGAATCCGGCAATTCAAGGGACGATATACTGACAGATGAAAAAGCATAGGGCCAAATGGCTACAGTACCTTCTTTTACAACACATTCATCTGACACGGCACTATTAACATTTATCAGGTGGTTATCGGCATACAATAAACCATTGTCATAATTCTCTTCATTTTCGATGAAAGCTGTATTATCCAACACTCCACTTTCTATATATGTAACACTATCAGGGATTGAAATTTCTTCCAGTGCTGTACAAATACGAAAAGCATCTTTTTTTATTCTTTTTACACCATCAAGGATTTCTACACTTACAAGTGAAGTACACGCCCTGAAAGCCTCCTCGGAAATTTCAACAACATTACCGGGAATTGTGACTGATATTAAGTTGGCACAACCGCTGAAAGCTCCTTCTGCAATATGGTTAACATTACTGCCTATAGCATACTCAGTAATATTATACTCTGCACAAATCAAATGAGAGCCTATACACAAAACACCGTTATCCCAGTTTGACTTATTATTGAAATAACCTGTACTGTTAAAAGCATCTGAGCTGAAATCCCATAATTCATCGGGCAGTATTATTGAATCCAAAGCACTACAAGAATAAAAGGCGAATTGTCCGATTTTTGAAACGCTGTCCGGTATTATTATTTCGGTTAAGGCTTCGCATCCGTAAAAAGCATTATCAGCTATTAAGGTGATGCTTTCCGGCAAATTAACGGTATTCAAATTGGAACAATCCCTAAACGCCTCATAAGGTATTTGGGTAATAGTTTCAGGAAAATTAATGCCTGAAAGCCCTACCGAACCACAAAAAGCACCATCAGAAATTTTTGAAACTCCATCCGGAACAGTGTATTCGCCGGTTTTTCCACCCGGATAAGCAATTAATATGTCTTGCTCCTCGTTAAACAAGACACCATCAACAACAGAAAACCACTGGTTTTGAGTATTAACGACAAATTCGGTTAAAGCATCACAATAAGAAAACGCGTTACCGGCTATATTTTTTAAACCAGCATGTATATAAAAGGATTGAAGAGCCTCGCAATAAGAAAACGCACTATCCTCAATAGTAGTAATACTTGATGGAATTGTAATTGTTTTTAAACTTGCACAAGCCCAAAAGGCTTCTTCGCCGATAACTGTGGGACCTTCTGCCAACTCAACGGAATACAATTTCAGACAATTCTTAAAAAGATTCTGTGTTATATTGATCTCTGAGCTTAAAATCTTTGCTTTTGAAAGTGAGTAACAGCCCAAAAATACACCTGTACCCATAGTGGTTACAGAAGAAGGAACAGTTATCTCATACAAACTCTCACAACGGCTGAATGCACTATTGCCGATACTTGTAACCGATTCAGGTATTTTCACAGAAACTAAATCCGAGCAGTTATAAAAAGCCTCTTGCCCTATCGTTTCAACAGTTTCAGGTATTACTACTCTTGTAATACCCGTGCAATCATAAAAGGCTTCATCCTCAATATTTGTTATAGGAAGCTCATCATATGCTTCAGGTATTTCAACATCACCAATTAAACTGATTTCACAATCATAAACACTATAAGACGCTTCATCAGCATTAAGCTGTAAGGTTATTCCATCAACTCTTATTGCATGAGAAAGAATTTTTAAGGGATTGTCAGTAAATGGAATTGAGAAAAAAATCCCCAGCACCAATATCACCGATAAAAATCCACTAATAAGCCTTTTCATAAAATCTCCTCCGATTTTAATTTTTACTCACAAACAAGGCAAACCCAGCCACCCTGCTCTATACGCTCCTTGAGATTGAGTCCTGCCCTTTGGAGAGCTGCAACAACCTCATCGGCTCTTGTATCAATAATACCCGATGCAATAAACTTTGCCCCCTGCTTCATAAAGGCTCTTACCTGTGTGCTGAAAAGGATGATTATATCTGCAACAATATTTGCCACAACTACATCATATTGCTTTGTAACCTTATCTGCAAGGTCACCACAAACAAATGTCAATTCGGGCTCATCATAGCCATTCATTTTTCCGTTTTCTTTTGCAGTTTTAACGGCCAGCTCATCAATATCAACACCAAAGGCTTCGGTAGCACCCAAAAGCATTGAGGAAATAGCAAGTATACCACTGCCACAACCAATGTCAAGAACTGTATCGCCTTCTTTTATTATTTTATCAAGTGTTTCAAGGCAAAGTCTTGTAGTATCGTGTGTACCCGTGCCGAATGCTGCACCCGGCTCAATATTAAGAACAGCCCTGTCACCTGCTTCATAATCATCAATCCACACAGGACGAACAAAAAGTCTGTCACCAATAGATGTAGGCTTGAAAAAAGCCTTCCATTTATCTGCCCAGTCTTCTTCGGAGCAGCCATCGGTTTCAATTCTGAAGGTTATTTTTTCTGCGTTGAGCCTGTCAGAAATAAAAGAAACTGCTTCAGCAGGGTTATTCCCCTCTTCTATGTAAATATGAACTATACTTTCTGCTCTGTCCTTTTGCAGCAAATCCTCATCAATTAAATCAATGTGTGCAATCTCCCAGGCAGCTTGTTCAAGATCGCTGTAATCTTCAATATATATACCGTAAGGAACAGCCATAACTGCTATATTTGATGCTCTTTCAGTATCCTCGGTTTTCACATATATTTTAACTTCTGTATATTCCATTCTTACTCTCCGTCTATAATGTTTGCTGAAGGCTGAACATTAATTCTGCCGTGATTATAAAGCTTTCTGTTGTCAAGCATCCAGAGTCTGCCTGTAAAATCCCCTGCCTTAACGCCACTTACCGCTTCAGCCATTTCGTACATATTCGCATCTAAAAGGTCAAGCTGTGAAAGCACCTCAGCTTCAATAAATGCAGGTCTTACTGCTGCGCCAAATTCCAGCTTTCCGTGGTGGGAAATAAGCATATGCTGAAGAAGATATTTCTTTTCTGTTGAAATACCGAGCTGGTCACATTTTCTGCCAACATCCTCAGCACCCATAACAAGATGCCCTAAAAGCACACCCTCAACAGTATGCCCATCAACAATACCCGTACCATTTACTGTGTATTCCCTTATTTTTGCAATATCGTGAAGAATTGCCCCCGATAAAAGAAGCTCTCTGTCAACACAGGGATAAATACTGCAAACACATTCTGCAAGGCGAACTATTGTAAGCGTATGGTACAAAAGTCCTCCTGTCATAGCGTGATGAAGCTTTTCTGCCGCAGGGAATTTAAGAAGCTTCTCTTTATTATCATCAAGCATTGAAAGAACAACCGATTTAAGCTCTTCATCCTTAAACCCATTCACAATACCTACAAGTGTATTAAGCATATCATTGCCACTGTAATCTGAGGATTTAACAAAATCAGCCATATCAAATTCATTTTCTTCAGCAGGTCTGATTCTTTGAATAATAAATTGGTCTGTTCCATTATATTGCTGAATAGTACCACGAAGCTTTACAACTGTATTAACCTCAGGAAGAAAGTTTATCCCCTCTTTAAAATCCCAAAGCCTTGCAACCATTTCGCTTTCCTTGTCACCTATTTTTATATCAAGATAAACGGAACCGTTTTTTGCATTTTTCTTATCGCAGGCTTTCACCAATGCAAAGCCCTCAACAAAGCCTGCTTTTTCACATTCTGTAAATTTCATTCTTATACCTCTCCTATAAGTTTATTAATTACGTAAGCTGCCATCAAATACCCTGCCACAGGTGGAGTAAATGAAACTGAGCCGGGAACAGAGCCTTCTGTTTTTATTGGTTCTTCCTTAGAATAAACAACCGTTAATTTCCTGATACCTCTGTTTTTTAACTCCCGTCTGATAACCCTGGCCAAAGGACAAACAGAGGTTTTGTTAATATCAGCTATTTCAAAAAGCTCAGGGTGAAGCTTATTCCCTGTACCCATTGAAGATATAACAGGAACCTTCAGCCTATGTGCTCTTTCGATTAAGTCTAGTTTAGCTGTTACATTATCAATGGCATCCACTATGAAATCGTATTCGGAAAGGTCAATTTCCGATGCAGTTTCAGGAAGATAAAACAAAGCATACTTTTTAAAATCAACCTCAGGGTTAATACTGAGCGCTCTTTTTTCTGCTGCATCTACCTTTTTTTCCCCGATATTATCATTAGTGGCTATAAGCTGACGATTGATATTGGTGATATCAACAGCATCCTTATCCACAACTGCAATATGCCCTATTCCACCTCTGACAAGGGCTTCAAGAGCAGCGCCACCTACACCACCTACGCCAAAAACAATAACCCGACTATTATTTAATTTTTCCATTTTTTCTTCGCCTAAAATCCGGCTTGAACGGGAAAATCTTTCGTCCATTTTAAGCTCCTTAAAAATAATATATTTTAATTATAATATACCAAAAAATATTGTCAACAATTAAAGTTGAGTTTTATTTTTGAGTGGTGATATTTTTGAAAAAAAGAATGATAGCTGCTGTGTCGGTAATTATATTTTCCTTTATGGCTCTGTTGGGAAGAATTTATTATTTTTCATCAAATGCAGAGTTTGTTTCCAAGCAGCCACATATAAGAGTAAAAGAGCTTGGCAACAAAAAAGGTACAATTTATGACAGGAACGGGCTACCACTTACCAATGGTACAACAAAAACAATTATCTGTGCAAAGCCAACACCCGAAAACGCAGTATTGGCAGGAGATATAAAGGGGAAAGAATTTGCAGAAAATACCATACTAAAAGGATATTTCACAACCTTTGTAGCTCCTGAAAGCAGCTATATAAAATATAACAAGGATTTAAAAGCCTTTGATACATTTGAGAGATATCCGGACTCTGTTGCGCTACACATTCTGGGGTACACAGATACGGAAAACAATGGTGTTACGGGAATCGAAAAATATTACCAGAAGGAAATAGACAAGCACAACGGAAAGCTGTCCGTTGCCTTTTCAGCTGATGCCTTGGGCAGAATGTTGACGGGCGAACCCATTGAAGTAAGAGATGACAACTATTATTCCGAGGGTGGAATTATGCTGACCCTTGACAGAAAAATACAGATTATTGTTGAAAACGCTTTGATAAACGGAAGCATTGATAAGGGGGCTGCTGTAGTGCTTGATGTGCAAAGCTCGGCAATTTTAGCCTGCGCTTCTATGCCGTTTTACGAACGGGATAACATTGCGAAATATTTAAATTCATCTGATTCCCCTTTTGTAAACAGAGCCTTTGAATGCTTCCCTGTTGGTTCTGTTTTTAAGCCTATAACAGCTGCAGCAGCTTTGGATAACGGCGTAAAGCTTCCTGAATACAATTGTAAGGGTTACATTGAAAAAGCTGAAAACAAATTCAATTGCAACAAATTGGAGGGTCACGGAAAAATTGATTTTGACACAGCTGTTGCTATGTCCTGTAATCCTTACTTTATTGAACTGAGCACGCTTACAGGTGCCGAAAAGCTGTTGAACACAGCACGTAAAGCAGGTTTCGGTAAAAGCATTGATTTAGGAAACGGATTTATAACTTCACCGGGCATTTTGCCTGATTTAAAGGACCTGAACAGCTCTGCTGCTGTAGGTAATTTAGGGTTTGGTCAAGGAAGGTTTACTGCTTCCCCCTTGCAGCTTGCCGCTTGCTACGCAGCTTTTGCCAATGGTGGAATATACAACAAGCCTTACATTTATAAGGGCGAAGTTGATAAAAACAAAAACACAACTGTTACAATCCAAGAAAAAGGCAAAAGAATCTTTTCAGAGAAAACCTGCGAAGCAATAAAAACAGCTATGTCCAAAACCACAACAGAGGGAACAGGAAAAGCTGCTTTTTCTTCCCTTTTCGACTCCTGTACCAAAACAGCTACAGCACAAAGTGGTCAATATGATAAAAACGGAAGCGAAGTAAAATACTGTTGGTTTGTTGGCTTTTTTCCTAAAGAAAATCCCCGATATGTCATTTGCGTAATAAAAGAAAACGGAAGCTCCGGTGGAACAGACGGAGCACCCGTTTTCAAGGAAATCAGTGAAAAAATATTTATAAATGATCTCGATTAACCAAGGTCCAAAACTCTTTGCGCCCCTAAAAGAACACCAATTTTTGCACTATGGAAATTAAGTCCTCCCTGAAGCCATACAGCAAAAGGCTCTCTCAAGGGAGCATCTGCTGAAAGCTCTATAGACGAACCATTTGTAAACGCACCTGCAGCCATAATAACATCACTGTCGTAGCCGGGCATTGCCCAGGGTTCAGGTACAACATAACTATCAACCACAGAACCACTCTGCAAGCCCTGACAAAAGGCAATAAGCTTTTCTCTGTTACCAAGCTTTATGCTTTGAATTATATCTGCACGAATTTCTGTGCTTGCAGGTGAAACCTCGTAGCCCATTTCTTCAAACATAGCTGCTGTGAATATTGCTGTTTTCAGAGCTTCACCGGTTACATGGGGAGCGTGGAAAAGTCCCATAAAAATATCTCTTGAATTACCGAGGGTTGCTCCAACCTCTTTTCCTATACCGGGAGTTGTAAGGCGATATGAGCAAAGCTCAACAAGATCTTTTTTACCTGCTATGTAGCCACCACATTTAGCAATTCCCCCACCGGGGTTTTTAATAAGTGAGCCTGCAAAAACATCAACACCTATTTCTGCAGGTGTTTCATATTCAGTAAATTCACCATAGCAATTATCAAGCATTGTAATAGCTTTGCTATTTGCTTTAACAATGTCGGTTATTGCTTTAATTTCCTTTGATGTCAAGGTAGGTCTTAAAGAATAGCCTCTTGAACGCTGAATATAAACAGCCTTATACTCTTTTTCTTCCAGCTTTACCTTTACTGCATCAAGGTCAACTGTTCCGTCGGCTTTTAATTCTACTATTTCAAAGCCTATACCAAAATCCTTTAAAGAGCCCATTCCTTCACCCGTTAAGCCGATTACGGAATGAATTGTGTCATAAGGTGTGCCTGTAACACAAAGCACTGTATCACCTGGACGAAGAACACCAAAAAGCATAACGCTTAAAGTATGTGTACCACTTGCAAAGTTATGACGGATAAGAGCATCCTCAGCACCGAAAATCTGTGCTGTTACTTCATCAAGCACATCACGTCCTCTGTCACCGTAGCCATAGCCTGTAGAACCTGCAAAATGGGATTCACTTACACCATTATCAATAAAGGCTTTTAAAACTCTTTGCTGGTTAAATTCTGTTATTTTGTCTATTTCTGAAAATTTTTCTCCACATTTAACAAGTGCTTTTTCTGAAAAAGCTTTTAATTCATCGCTAAATTTAAAAAACGGCATTTTATTCTTCCTTCTTAACATAGATTTTCCCGTATAACGAGAAGCCTATATTTTCATATAATTTTATATTTTTATCTTCGCACCAAAGATAAACTTCTTCAATATTTTTCTTTTGCAGCTCACTCAAAAGCACTCTTACGCACCTTGTCGCATAGCCTTTATTCCTATGCTTATTACTTGTAAAAACACCTGCAATCACACCCGAATTGCCGAAAACAAAGGGTGCAACTGCACAGCTGACAGGAGCTGACTGCTCTGTTATATAAACACCACAGGAAAAGAAGTTATTTATCTTCGCTGAAAACAATGGATACCACGCTTCGAATGAACCACCAGTAGAAAGCAGATTAAAAACACCTTCGTAATCACTCAAGCTCGATGTGGGTGTAATTACTACAGTATCACAAGCTTCCTCATATTCAGGTTTTATTTTTAAAACTGCTCTTTCCTCCAAACAAACCTCTTCAAAGTTAAAATCGGATAAAACATTCTTTATGCCTTGAAATTCCAAAAAAGAAGAAAGCTCCACTGTATCTGCATTTTCACTTAATCTGCATATTGTTGCAGTTACTCCCCTAAAAGAAAAAAGGAGTGTTCTTTCACCGTTGATTTCCTGAACATAAACCCCGTCAGAAGCACCTCGGGCAAAGCGAAAATCAGTATTGATTACAGACATAAACGGTGGAAACCCACCGTCTATGTCTGTAACTCGATACGTTTTTTTAATCATATTTCACAGCCACCGTGACTTCTGACTTTAAGAATATAGCAAGAGTTTTCACCGAAAACCTTTTTCATTGAGGAAACATAATTTTCGGTTTCCTCTACAGGAACAAATGCCTGTATTGTACCTGCAAAGCCACCACCGTGAACACGATAAGCACCCTTACCTTTAAGAAGCTCCTCTGTAAGACAAAGGGCAAGAGCAACAGGCTGAGAATCAGGATTTGAAAGCGTAAAGCAGTTCTGGTTATACATATATGAAGATTTACCACTTTCAATAATGGTTGCTTTAAAGGACTCAAAATCACCTTCTGAAAGAGCAGCTGCAAGTCTGTCAACACGCTTGTTTTCATTGTAGAAATGAATAGCTCTTTCTATAGCTCTGTCCCCTGTTTTCTTACGGATTTCACCCATATTATCAAAAATATCCTTCTCGGGAACCTGACGAAGAACAGCTTTACCGAAAAACTCTGCAACACTATTCATTTCAAGACGAATCGCAGCATAGTCACCTGTAAGGTCTGCGTGGTTTCCGCCTGTGTCAACAATGCAAAGGTTGTAGCCGTGCTTTGCAATATCAAAATCAACCTTGTTGATTACGGGCTTTGCAGTGTCTTCAAAGTCAATCTGAACA
Source organism: Acutalibacteraceae bacterium (assembly GCA_045543695.1). Lineage (GTDB taxonomy): Bacteria > Bacillota > Clostridia > Oscillospirales > Acutalibacteraceae > DTU089. The sequence goes on from JAZPXQ010000034.1 coordinate 109,470, forward strand.
AAGCCACCAACAGAACAAGCTGTCTGGTCCATAAGTCCGCAGGGCTTTTTGAAATAAACATTTTCTGCATACTGAGAAATCTGTGCTATTTCAACTGCACTGATTTTACCATCATTATATAAGTAGTTAAGAATTGTACCGATAAGCACCTCGTAAGCTGCTGAAGAGGAAAGGCCTGAGCCCGAAAGAACACGGGATGTAACAGAAGCATTAAAGCCACCATATTTGTAGCCCAGCTGACCAAAACGAGCACAGATACCACGAATGAGAGCCGTTGATTTACCTGCCTCCTCATCTTTTATTTCCAAATCTGCTGAATCAACGGAAATAGGAGCATACCCTTCTGAGTTAACACAAATAACACTGTCTTCACGTGCACAAACAGCTGCAACTGCATCAAGGTTAATTGCTGCTGCAAGCACCTTTCCGTTGTTGTGGTCGGTATGGTTACCACCAACCTCTGTTCTGCCGGGAGCAGAGAAAAATCTTAAATCTGCATTTTCAGAAAAATCCTTTTCAAAGCTTTCAGCAAGCTTTACATACCTTTCCTGCTGAAAAGCTGCTTCATCGTTACCATAAACTGCAACTAATCTTTCAAGAAAAGTATTTGTTAAAATATCATTTTTTTTCATTTTTATCGTCCTTTCGGATTAATTTAAACAGAATATCAAGAAGCAATAATGAAATACCGCTGATAACTAACAGAATAGCAACAGGAGTTAAAAAGGAAGGGGTAAATGGGTCAAATACATTGCATCCTATAATACTCCAGGAAATCAAGCGTGGTAAGAAGCCTACAACAGACAGAATAATAAAAGGTGCTATTTTCATATCAGTTGCACCGTATGCTCTGCTGACAGTTCCTACAGGGGCAACAGGTACAAAGCGAAGTGCTACAAGCATCCATTTATTGCCCTTACCGTGAAAATCCATAAAATCAGATAAGGATTCAGATTTTAATAGTAATTTATGCAAGCCTCCACCACCAAATTTGCGTCCCCAAAGGAATTTTAGACCTATCAGCATACTAAAGCCTATTGCGTTGACTGCAACAGCAATAGGTGGCGAAAAAACAAGACCTGTACCAATAAAAAGCACAGAAAAAGGGATAAAGCCCACAAGAGTTTTTATCAAAAAGAAAAACAAAATAACCGCTACAGCAGCAAGCTTATCAAAACGGGCTATAAAAAGCTCAATATTAGTAAACCATGAATTGATTTCAGCAAGCTGTGTCTGAAACCTAGGCAACGGAATAATCAGCATAACTATTGCTGCTAATGCTGCACCAATGAAGCAGCTGATACTTAACCGGCGAAGATTACGACTTCTTTTTTCATCTGCTGTTAAATTTTTAAAGCCCAAGCCCTCACTCCGTTTCTTATATACATAGTAATATTTTATAACAATATTCAATTAAGGTCAAGAGAATATGAAATAATCATTGAAAGAAAAAGATTTTACGTGTATAATATCAGATGGTGATTTTATGAATAAAAAACTCAAAGCCGTCATACTTGACGGTCACACAGAAAACCCCGGTGATTTATCCTGGGATTGCATAGGGAATTTGACAGAGCTTACGGTGTACGACAGAACTCCCGATGAGCTTGTTATTGAAAGAGCAAAGGATGCTGACATTATTATTCTGAATAAGGTTAAGCTCACAGAGGAAATCATAGCACAGCTTCCTAATTTAAAATTTGTCGGTACTCTTGCTACCGGCTACAACCAGATTGACGGAGTGGCACTAAGAAAAAGAAATATTCCACTTTCTAACATACCCTCCTACTCAACAAATGGTGTTGCGCAGATGGTATTTGCCTATATTCTGGAATCTGTTAACAGAGTAAGCGAATACACAGCTTCCGTAAAAAATGGCGATTGGGAAAACTGCAAGGATTTCTGCTATTGGAATATGCCCTTATTTGAGCTTGATGGTAAAACTCTGGGTATTATCGGCTTTGGTAAAATCGGCAGAAGAGTATCAGAATTGGCTTTGGCATTTGGTATGAAGGTACTGGTATACACTCCTTCAGGGAAAAAAGATGATGCCCCAAATGTTGAATTTACCGATATGGATACCGTCCTTAAAAATTCAGATTTTATAACAGTACATTGTCCCCTTACAGAAAAAACAGCAGGGCTTATAGATAATGAATTTATAAGCAAACTCAAGAAAGGTGTATGTGTAATTAACACTGCCAGAGGTGGCGTTGCAAACGAAGCAGATATTGCAAACGCATTAAAAGAAGGTAAATTAGGTTGCTACTGTGCAGATGTATTATCCACAGAACCACCAAAGAGCGATAATCCCCTTCTTACTGCTCCCAACTGTTTCATTACCCCACATATTGCCTGGGCAGCTTACGAAACCAGACTTCGTCTTATGGGCATTCTTGAAGGAAATGTAAAGGCTTTCCTGGACGGAAACCCGACTAATGTGGTTAACTAATAATTTATATTGGAAAATAAACCATATTTTTCAATTTTCTTGTTATATTTTTTTGCATATTGCCAAAACTTAAAAATACAAGTTAAAATTATGTCAAAGTTCTTGCATTTATTCTATTTTGTGTTAAAATGTTAGAGGTTAAAAATAAACTAACAAAAAATATTTGGAGGTAATTCAAATGTCAGTTAAAGTTGCAATTAACGGTTTCGGTCGTATCGGCCGTCTCGCATTCCGTCAGATGTTCGGCGCTGAAGGTTACGATGTAGTAGCTATCAACGACCTTACAAAGCCCTCAATGCTTGCTCAGCTTCTCAAGTATGACACAGCACAGGGTGGTTACTGTGGTAAAATCGGCGAAAACCTTCACACTGTTGAAGCAGACGACGAAGCAGGTACAATCACAGTTGACGGTAAAACACTTAAAATCTATGCTATGGCTAACGCAGCTGAACTCCCCTGGGGTGAAATCGGTGTTGACGTTGTTCTTGAATGCACAGGTTTCTACTGCTCAAAAGAAAAGAGCATGGCTCACATCAATGCCGGTGCAAAGAAAGTTGTTATTTCTGCTCCCGCAGGTAACGACCTCAAAACAATCGTTTTCTCTGTAAACGAAGATACTCTTACAGCTGATGATCAGATCATCTCTGCTGCTTCTTGTACAACAAACTGCCTTGCTCCTATGGCTAAAGCTCTTAACGATTATGCTCCCATCCAGAGTGGTATTATGAGCACAATCCACGCTTACACAGGTGACCAGATGATCCTTGACGGTCCCCACAGAAAAGGCGATATGAGAAGAGCTCGTGCAGGTGCTGCTAACATCGTTCCCAACTCAACAGGTGCTGCAAAGGCTATCGGTCTTGTTATCCCTGAGCTTAACGGTAAGCTCCTCGGTTCTGCACAGCGTGTTCCTGTTCCCACAGGTTCAACAACAATCCTTACAGCTGTTGTTAAGGGTGCTGACGTTACTAAAGAAGGCATCAACGCTGCTATGAAAGCTGCAGCTTCTGAATCCTTCGGCTACAACACAGACGAAATCGTTTCTTCCGACGTTATCGGTATGAAATACGGTTCACTCTTTGATGCTACACAGACAATGGTAGCTAAAGTTGCTGATGATCTTTACGAAGTTCAGGTTGTTTCCTGGTACGACAACGAAAACAGCTACACAAGCCAGATGGTTAGAACAATCAAATACTTTGCAGAGCTTGCATAAGTTTGATTTAGTTTAAACTATAAAAAGGTGCTGTAAAAAAAGCGCAGACCTCATAAAACAAAGCAAGGGATTCCTACAGAGCTGATATCTGTAAGAATCCCTTAAAAAATGAAAAAAGTACAAGTTATAAAGAATTTTAAGTTTTATGCTACGAACAAACCTCGCCACTCGACGTACCTTTGTACGCCTTCGGGCAAGCGAAAACAAGTCTGAAGCATTGTTTTCGCTCGGTTTGTCCGTTCTGCATCATTTTTTATTATCCCCTAAAAGGGGCTGTAAAAAAACGAAAAGTTTTTTACAGCCCCTTTTATTTTTGTATCTATTCTTTTTCAATTAAATGATAATTCAGTGTAAAGTATGTGTCGCTTAATAAAAATTGCTCTGCTTTTATTTCTGACACCTCTGCTGCAGAAATCACGAAATCACCTTCGCCCTCCTGGAGCATAGTAAACAAATCATCAAAATCGGCTGTCCTTATTTCCAATTCGTAACCTAAGTAGTTACAGATTGCCTTTGCTATGTCAATATCCAACCCAACAGCATCATTATTATCGTTTAAATATAATCTATTGGGAAAAGAAGGGTCACAAAGCATAACAAGAGTTTCATTTGATTTAATGGATTCAATTGGCTCATAAGCTACATTTTTCAAATTATCACTTTTTATCTTTTCCAAAGTACCATCTTTATTCAGCAGGTGAATAGCCGCGTTAAATTTTTCCTGCAAGGCTTCATTATCGGAAGCAAAACACGCACAATACTCAATTCTATATCCACAAAGAGCCACATTTTTGATTTTTCTTCCTGCCGATATGTATGAATTAAACTGAAAATCATCAAGCACACCAAAAGTCGCCTTACCGTTTTCAACAGCAAGAACAACATCCGAAGGAGTGTTATATGTAGCTATAGAAAAACCGTCAACAAAAAACGACTCACTTTCTATACTCCCCTCTAAGCCATACTCCACAGCGACAATTTTCTCCTCTGGTAAAATGCTTTCTGTTTCACCACAGGAAGACAAAGCGAGCATAAAAGCCAGACATAAAACAAAAGAATAAAAACGTTTCATATTTTCACCTATACAAAAGCCGATTCGTGCATTTCTGCATAAATCGGCTTTCATCATTTTAATTCTGTTCAACGTCAATTTTTACAATTTTAAAATTGATAGTTCCTTTAGGAGCTTCGACTACTACCTTATCCCCCACCTTATGTCCCATAAGAGCTTTACCAACAGGAGATTCATCGGAAATTTTGCCCTCAGCGGGATTTGCCTGAGCAAAGCCTGTAATTGTATAGGTTCTTTCAGCTGCGCCTCTTGTTGTTTCCTTAATTGTTACAACAGAGCCAAGGTGAACAACTTCGGTATTTGATTTTGCTTCCTCGTCAATAATTGTAGCTCTTGAAAGCATTGCTTCAATGTCGTTAATTTCTGCTTCAAGCTTAGCCTGTTCGGATTTAGCTTCATCATATTCGCTGTTCTCGGAAAGGTCACCAAAAGAACGAGCAACCTTGAGTTTTTCTGCTATTTCGGACCGGCCTTCGGATTTGAGTACTTTAAGCTTCGCAGCAAGCTCCTCATAACCTTCTTGTGTTAAAACAATATCCTGTGCCATTGTGAATTACATCCTCTCAAAAATTAATTGCGCAAAACCATTGCGCAAGTACAATAAATAGTATTATATAGAAAACAACATAAAAAGTCAAGAAAAATTATTTATTTGAAAAAGCCGCACAAATCACATTGTGTTCAAGTCCATACGGCAGAAGCTTCTTGTATTCCTCATCCGGTTGAAAAAACGTTGCGTCCGGATACAAAAGAAACTCTTTTCCTTTTACGCTTATCATCAGCTTGCCACTATCATCAATCTGTTCCAAATCTAAGTAAACCTCATTTTCTTTCAGACCTGCACCAATAATATTAACAATTGCGCCATACTCATTGTAGCACTCATTTACGAATTTAAGTGTTTTGGCGTTTTTCTGCGTAATCAAATTTACTGTTTTTGATATTTTGACTATTTCATAAAGCTCTTTATATGGTGAAAAAACATCCATTTTTACAGAAAGGTATTTCCAATCCTTGTTAACTGTTCGTATTTGTTTTATCAAGGATGATAAAACTGCTCTTTTGTAATACTCCTTAGGTTTAAACATATATTCCTTTAAAATATTATTGTTTTTATTTTCTTTGGCTACCAAAACCCTGTCTTTATATATTTTCAGAAGTGTTATAACCTCATCACAAGACAATTCACTTTCATTCAGTTCTAAAACAAGTACATTTTTCCCATTAACATTTATAGAATATCTGTTAAATGATATTTCATTCTCTGTTACTTTTCTTCTGCGAAAAATATTTCTTGTTTTTTTTATTTCTTTATTTTTATCTTTCAGTTTTAAAATCAACATAAAAAACGCCCCTTTTCATTCTATGAAAAAGGGACGCTTTTATTAATAAAATTTACATCAGCCACAAATCTGTAAGCCGGCAGGCTTTGAAAGGTAGTTCATTGGGTTAACCCAGCCACCGTTAATCATAAGACCAAAGTGAAGATGGGCTCCGAAGGAATAGCCTGTGTTACCTGCAAGACCAATTACTGTACCCTGGGTTACATAGTCACCAACGTTAACATGTACTGAGGAAAGGTGTGCATAATAGGTTTTAACGCCCTCTCCGTGATTGATAACAACATAAAGTCCATAACCTCCACCGTAACCGCTATGAACTGCTGTTTCAACAGTACCTTCTTTAACTGCTACGATCTGCGCACCGTGAGTACCTGCCCAACGACAAATATCAATACCATTGTGTTGTCTTGTAACACCATTAAGTGTTCTCATTTTAAAAGATGAGGAAACATAAGTATCGCTGTAAGGCAAGGGCCATATCATATCACCACTTACCTGACCTGAACCGAAAGAAGTATTTTGTTCAGAAAGCTTCTGCTCATAATCAAGTATTGTAGCCTCACCCTTTTCCATAGCAGCTTCGTATTCCTTGCTTTTGCTGTCAAGAGCATTTACAATACTCATAACCTTATTAAGGTCAGCCTGTATCAAAGCTTCCTTATCCTCAATAATTTTACGGGCATCAACCTGTTCTTTTTTCTTTGCCTCGTGTTCTTTTTTAGCTTCATCCAACTCTTCTACCTTAGAGTTAAGACGAGTTTTCATATCCTCGATTTCTGAAACCTTTGATTTAAGTGATTCTATATCATCTTCAAGGTCTTTTATAAGCTTATCATCGTGCTCTGCTATTCTTTCAATGAGCTCAGTTCTTTCAAGATATGCCTGGAACTCAAAGCTGTCTGATGTAAGAAGATACTCAAGCACACTATCAGCGCCTGTCATATAGCTTGCTCGGATTCTTTCACCTAAAAGAGTATAGGTATCAGCTATTTGCTGCTGTATAACAAGAACCTGCTCATCAAGCTTTTTTATCTGCTTATTCAAGTCATCAATTTCATTTTCGATGCCGGTAATCTGGTTGTCAATAACCTGAATATCAGCATCAATAAGTGCAATTTCATCATTATACAGATCAATCTGATCAGAAAGAACATCTATTTTTTCCTGCAAAGCATTAATTTCATCATCATAGGTTGCAGCCTCTGCCTCAAGCTCTGCAATTTTCTTTTCATTTTCTTTAATCTGTTCTCGTATTTTTTCTATTTCTTTTTCATAAGCCTGTTTTTCTGCATCTGTAAGAGCAAAGGCAGAAACAGACATAGCACCGAAAACAATAATCAAAGAAAGAATAACACTTAAAATCTTTTTAGATTTACTAGTCGTTTTCAACAACATTACTGTGCTCCTTCAAATATTTATTAAGAGAAATGATACTACCAAACGCACCGATTACAACACCGATGAAGGCAAATATTCCGAAAATTCCCCAGACATAATCAAGGAAATCAACTACCTCGCCACCAAGCACAGAAAGTATGTTTCCGAGCCAGATTGAAGCTAAAGAGTACACACCATACTGAATACCAAGTGCTAATATAGCTGAGAAAAGTCCGAGAAGAATACCCTCAACCATAAAAGGCCAACGAATAAAGGCATTTGTGGCACCAACAGCCTTCATAATGCTTATTTCTAAGCGACGGTTGTAAATTGTAATACGAATTGTGTTTGAAACAATAAACAATGAAACAAAGAAAAGAATTGCCACAATACCAATACTGATGTATGTAACAGCATTTCTTATGCCTGCAAGCTTACCAGCCAGCTCACTGTTTTCTTTTATATGAAGTACATTGTTATAGTTTCTGATTTCTTCAACAGTTTTATCGAACTGCTCAAGGTCCTTTACGGTAACCTTGTATGCGTCCGGAAGAATATCAGGAGAAAGCCCCTCCAGAATATCGGCTTTATCGCCATAGGATTCAATCTGTCTTTTGAATGCTTCTTCACGGGGAACGAACTCAACCTCAAGAACATTTTTATGATTTTCAAGCTGAATTCCTAAAGCCTGTGTCATATAGTCATCAGCTGCATCATTTACATAAACCATTACAACATTCTGACCTTCGATCAAATCAAGAACAGCATTTATGTTAAGGAAGATAAGTGAACCGCTTCCCACAATAATGAGGCAGGAAATAAGAACAACAATTGTTGCCAAAGAAAGTAATCTGTTTACCCAGATATTTCTGAAGCCTTCACGGGTTAAATAACTTAAACTTGCACCTTTCATTGAGTATCAACCTCCTCTTGTGTTGAAACAGGAGCTTCCGTAGCCTCTGCTTCGCCTGTTTCTACGGTTTCTTTAGAGGGATCAATACCATAGGTCTGCATCAGGTAATCGTAATCTGTTGTGTCCTCATCAAGGAAATATGAGCCGATTTCATCTTCGGGAGAATCAAAGGTATAAGGTTCAACATCTATATGAGATGCATCAGGATAATCGGATTCAACTACACCGTTCTGAATTGTTATAACACGATGGTTAAAGGTTTTTACAAGATGCAAATCATGTGTAACCATTATAACAGTTGTACCATCAGAATTAATATGATTAAGTAAATCCACAATTTCGTAGCTCATTTTCGGGTCAATATTGCCTGTAGGCTCGTCCGCAATAATCATACTTGCATTATTAGCCAATGCTCTTGCAAGAGCAACTCTCTGCTGTTCGCCACCGGAAAGCTGGTTTGGCTTTGAACGGGCTTTGGAGTTAAGACCTACAAGACCTAAAAGATAGGGTACTCTTTTTCTTATAGCACCCTCTCTTGCACCGATAACTCGCATTGCATAAGCTACATTATCGTAAACATTCATCGACTGAATAAGTCGGAAATCCTGGAAAACAATACCAAGTGACCTTCTGAAATAGGGAATTTCCCTTTTCTTCATATTGTTAAGGTCATAACCATTTATGTTAATTGAACCTGAGGTAGGAACCTCTTCACGCATCATAAGTTTTAATAAAGTACTCTTACCGGCACCCGAAGAACCAACAATAAAAACAAATTCCCCATTTTCAATTTTGATATCAAGATTATCAAGGGCTTTTGTTTTGGTGTCTTCATATACCTTGGAGACTCCTTTAAATTCTATCAATTTCAACACCCAATCTAAAAAATTATTACGAAAAGAATTATAGCACATCTTATTACAAAATGTAACCCTTTTGTAATAAAAATGTGCTAAATTAACTATTTATTAATATTTAACAGGATTTGCGTCCAAATATTTCTTAACCATTAATGCAACCTTGAACACAATAGCATCGTCAAATTCTCTTAAATCAAGACCTGTAAGCTTTTTAATTTTTTCAAGTCTGTAAACAAGAGTGTTTCTGTGAACAAAAAGCTTTCTTGAGGTTTCTGAAACATTTAGGTTGTTTTCAAAAAATCTCTGAATGGTGAAAAGTGTTTCCTGGTCAAGAGTTTCAATTGAACCAACCTTGAAAATCTCTTTAAGGAACATTTCGCAAAGAGTTGTAGGAAGCTGGTAAATAAGACGAGCAATACCAAGATGGTCATAGCTCACGATATTACGTTCAGTATCAAATACTTTTCCAACCTCAAGTGCAACCTGAGCTTCCTTAAAGGAACGGGCAAGGTCCTTAACACCAACAACAGGTGTACCTATACCAACAAGCAAATGTGTGAAAAACTCTGATGAAAGTGCATCGGAAATTGAACGGGCAAGCTTTTCAAGGTCCTTACCGTCAACATCACTCTTAACCTCTTTAACAAGGGCAATATCGCTTTCGCTGATATTTATAACAAAATCCTTTGCTTTATCCGGGAAAAGGTTCTGTACAACATCATAAACTGAAACATCGCTTTTGTCGAGAAGTCTGATAAGAAGAACAACTCTTGATGCTTCGTTATTAAAATGAAGCTCCCTTGCTTTGAGGTAAATATCACCGGGAAGAATGTTGTCAAGAATTATATTTTTTATAAAGTTGCTTCTGTCATACTTTTCATCGTAAAACTGCTTGATGTTGGAAAGAGCTACGCCGAGCACACCAATATAGTTGTGAGCAACAGAGTCTTCCCCCTCAACAAAAACTGCATATTCGGGGTGCATATGTGTACCAAAAGTCTGGTAAAGAGATCCATCATATGCTACGGGAGTTGCAGAAGAAAAAACAGAGGATAAATTAATGTTGCGAATTTCACCGATTCTGCCAAGATCGCTACAGGAAATGACTGCACCTGTTTCATCAATTATACCGATTGTTCTGTCGCAAACGTCACGCATTTGGTGAACGACACCCTGAAATAATCTATTGGACATTTAAATGACCTCCAATAATTTTTAACAAAATAGCCTTTCGACAATTATACATAATACACAACTTTGCACAATTTTGCAAGTCTTTTTTTTATATTCTTCAATTTTTTTTATGCAATTTGTTAGTTTTATGCCTCTTTTTCTTGTTTTAAATGCAAAAATGCACAGAAAACACAAAAAAACTCAACATTTGTTATTTTCTATCAAATTCAGTTCTTCCTGAGTTATTATCCTTGCCTCTCCCTCGGCCAAAGCCTCGTCCAAAAAGAGACCGCCTATTGCAATTCTTTTCAGTTCTGTAACCTTTGTTCCCAAGGAAGCGAACATTCTTTTTACCTGGTGGTACTTACCCTCTTTAATAATAACCTTGTACAATTGATTTTCGCTGTCCTCAAGCAACTCTAATTCGGCTGAAAGTAAAACAGTGCCATCACCGAGAACGACGCCCTCTTTAAATGCCTTTTTAGCTTCTGTATAATCAATTCTATCAGATATTTTTGCTATATATGTCTTGTCTACGTGGCGTGAGGGTGATAGGATTCTGTGAGCAAAATCACCGTCATCGGTAATAAGGGAAAAACCTGTTGTATCCTTGTCCAGCCTGCCTGCAGGAAAAAGATTTTTCCTTTTCAGTTCATCCGGTAAAATGTCAACAACGGTCTTGTCTCTTTTATCTTCAGATGCACTTACAACCCCCCGGGGCTTGTTAAGCATAATATACACAAACTCACTCTGCGCCAAAACCTTACCGTTTATTTTTATTTCATCATCATAGGAAACCTTAACAGAGCAATCCTTAACTATTGCCCCATTTACAACAAGCTCTCCTCTTTTTGCCATTGCCTTAACTTCATTACGGGAAAGTAACCCCTGTGAAGCGATTAATTTATCAAGTCTTTCCTTTTTCACTATTTACTCCTTGTAATTTTACTTTACTCCTTGAAAAAACCGTGCATAAAGCCATCCAGCTTTACAGAACATACATCTCCACCAATAATTTCATCCTCGTAAACCAGAAGGTTTATTCTTATAAAATCATCCTCCGGTGATGCTCCGGGATAATTACGTATAGTGTAGGTCCACCTTTTAACAGACACCCCTGCGTATTTTCTTAAATCGAAGCCCTGAGAAAGCTGTATTTCATTGTAATTTGTGTAGACCTCGTCAAACTGCTCGGGAATCACCACCTGACGAATTTCAACAGGTGACTCATCGGTTTCCCAGCCTAAGGAAGATATAAAACGCAAAATATCTTCTTCGGTATCTGCTAGAGTTGACACACTACCATCCGTATTAACTGTGGCTTCGGTGCCTTTTCCTGCACCCAAAAACAAAACAACAGCTACAAAAACAATTAACACAAAAACAACAGGCAACAGCTTTTTTAAATTCTTTTTGGAAAAAGAAACCACAAACATAAACACAACTCCTTTATCACAACACAAATATATGCGTGATAAGGGAGTTTAATGTGGATTATTTAAACATAAGTAAATATGCCTCAAAAATATTTTCGCCTACAAAAGCACAGATAACAGATGCCATTGCAAGGAACGGACCGAAGGGTATAACTCCCTTCATATCCTTTTTGCTTATAATTTTTCTGCCTATTGAGAAAAGTACACCAAGTATTGCACTCATAAACAAAGCAATTATAACAGCCTTCCAGCCAAGCACGAAGCCAACAGCAGCCATAAGCTTGATATCGCCGCCACCCATAGCTCTGCCACCTGTTACAAGAGCTATTATAAAGAAAAGTCCGGATACTGCAAAAATACCAATAACCTTTGTAATAATCCATTGTTTGGTAAATTCACCTGTTATAAGGGCGTCACCAACAATAAAAAGACCACCGACAAAAATTGCAATCCACATTGAATCGGGAATAATCTGGTGTTCAAAATCAATCCAGGAAACAACAATCAGCGCTGACATCATTATCATATAGCCCACAAGCTTGAGATTGAGTCCTTCGATAGCTGTGCCACCGCTCAAAAACAAATATGCAAGCACATAAGCTACACCATTCAACGCCTCAACTATTGGGTACCTTGGTGAAATAGGAGCCTTACAATACCTGCATTTTCCTCCTAAAAACAACCAACTGAATAACGGAAAAAGATCCTTCCAGTTCAAGGGATGCTTACAAGAAGTACAAATCGAGCTCCCCTTTTTAAAATCCATACCTAAAGGTAGCCTGTAAATCAGAACATTTAAAAAGCTACCAATTACAGTACCAAAAACAAAAACTATTGCTGCTATGTAAGCTGTAAGAAAATGTACCATAACTCACCTTTCCGACGAATTATACAGCGTCTGTCAAAGAATAACTGAATTATATAACTTTTCAGTGTTAAAGTCAACAAATATTATTGTTGTAATTTGTTCAAAATTAATATTGGTAAATTATTGTTTTTTTTATTATTTTATGTTATATTATATTTCGTATAAAAACCTAAGGAGGAACTTTTCCTATGAAAAAGACATGCAAACGTGTACTTGCCGTTGTTTTATCACTGGCTATGGTATTTTCCGTGGTAAGCGTCGGCGCAGTTGCTTTTACCGTAATGGCAATAGCAAATTCAGTTACTATCGGTTCCGATGGTTCAACTGTTATCAACGCTAACAGCGTTGATGAAGCAATCGAATATATGGAGGCTAACCCCGATATGTTCTACGCTGAAAACTCCACAGCACTTGCTGCTGGTACAACAACACAGAAAGACTCTGTAATTTACCCCACAGTTATCATCCCCGGTATCAGCCAGTCTATTTCTTACCTTGCTGATGAAAACGGTGATCCTGCTGTAAACTCAAACGGTGAAGAGCTTTCCGGTGGTCTTCTTATTCTTGACTCCACACAGATTCTTCCCTCTGTTGTTAACAACCTTGCAGCTCCCCTTGCAACATCACTTATTACTCAGACAGATGCTGACGGCAAGCTTGCAGATGGTGTTTACAACACAGTTATGGAGCTTTTTGCAATTCAGTCAAGTGACAAAACAGGTAAACCCATCAACAACCTCAAAACAATCGAATACGCTGTTGACGGTGTTCCCACATCTGTTGCAGACATGACTCAGGATGACAGAGATTATTTCTACAGAATGATTCCCATGACCTCCATCAAAGACGATGTTGGCGAAGACAACCTTTACCTTTATGCTTTCCCCCTCATTGGCGATCCTATGGAATCTGCAAGAGGTCTTGATGATTACATCCAGAGAATTAAAGCTGACAAGGGCGTTGACAAGGTTAATATTGTTACAATCTCACTTGGTGGTACAATCCTTACTGCTTACCTTGAGAACCTTGCAGGTACAGGCTACCCCGATGTTAACCGTGTTGTTAACGTTGTTTCCTGTCTCCAGGGTACAGACGTTATGGGTGACTTCTATCTAAGAAACTGGAACCTTGAGGATGAATTCTTCTTCCACGAGTATATTCCTATGATTATGGAAGAAACATCCGGTAATGCTGCACTCGGTTATCTTATTAACATCGCTCTTAAAATATTCCCCAAACAGGTAATTTACACAATTCTTACTGCTGCAGTTGACGGTATTCTTGATTCATTGATGCTTAACTGTCCTCAGTTCTGGGCAATGATTCCCGCTGATCGTTTTGACGATGCTAAAGAAAAATACAGCTTTATCTGGGAAGATGCAGAATATGCAGAGCTCGCTCCTAAGCTTGATGCTTTCCACAAGGCTGCAGAAAACCTTGACGAAAACTTAACTGTACTTATGGACAAAGGCATACTTGTTCACAACGTAGTTGGTTATGGTCTTGATTACAGTGCCCAGGATTACTGCTTCTTTGCAGCTATGAAATCCTCTCTTACAACAAACAGTGACGCTATTATCGATATCGATTCAACATCACTTGGTGCTACATATGCTCCTGCAGGCGAAATCCTTCCCGATGAAGTTCTTTTCGCAGATGGCGCTATTATCTCCCCTGACGGAAGCGTTGACGTTTCAACCTGTCTCTTCCCCGAAAATGTATGGCTCTTTGAAGGTCAGCATCACGAGGTTGGCAGAAACGACGTTGTTATCAAGCTCATCGGTAAGCTTATTACAGGTGAAATCAAATCTGTAAACGATATGTCTGATGCATATCCTCAGTTTAACGGTAACCGTAACACAAAAAATATCACACGTTGGTATCTTGAAGAAGCTGAAGAAGTACTTAATGCTGAAGACAAATCAATGTACACAGCAGAGGACCTTGCAGAGCTTCAGGCTGCTTACGATGAAGCAAAAGCACTTCTTGACACAACTATCTGTGAAGCTACAGAAGCTGAAGCTGTAACCGACAGACTCCTCAATGCTCTTCGTAGAGTTGGTCAGGAAGGCGAAGCAGAAGACACCACAATGATGGATGTTCTTGGTGCTATTGCTAAATTTGTTGACGACACAATTTACAAAGTATTCGGTGGCAATGGTTTCTCTGATATTTCTCAGACAGGTCCTTTCCCCGGCTAAGTACACACTTGCACTTATTTCATATCTATGATATAATTTCACTCCCGAAGAAATTCGGGAGTGATTTTTTTATGAAAAGAGCCATAAAATGAACGTTTATTTTTACACTTTAGGTTGCAAGGTTAACCAATACGAAACTCAGGAAATGAGTGAGCTTTTAGAAAAAAACGGATATACTATTATATATAATGCAGCACAGGCGGATGTTGCAGTTGTTAACTCATGCACTGTTACTGCTGAAAGTGTACGAAAAACACGCCAGACCATAAGAAAGCTCAAAAAACAAAACCCGGATAATATTATTGTTCTGACCGGCTGTGCATCACAGGCTGAACCCCATATAATTGAGGATTTACCTGAGGTTGATATATTTATGGGAAACAGAAGCAATTCCGAAATTGCCGAGGCAATAAATGAATTTACTAATAACAGAAGAAAACTCATCAAACGAATTGAACATAATAACGGTGATCCTTTTATTTGTCTGGGCATTTCTAAGTTTGACGGACACACACGAGCTTTTTTGAAAATACAGGATGGTTGTGACAGATTTTGTTCTTATTGTCTTATCCCCACAGCACGTGGGCGCTCACGTTCAAAATCACTTGAGGATATTGATAAAGAGCTTAAAACACTTGCTGTTAACGGCTATACAGAAATTGTTTTTGTGGGTATTAATCTATCCGATTATGGTAAAAATACGCCTTATTCACTGCCTGACGCTTTGCGCCTTGCAGAAAAATATTATGGTATCAAAAGGGTTCGTCTTGGTTCCCTTGAGCCTGACCACATCACGGACGAAATGATATCCGAATTAAAAACTATTTCAAAGCTTTGTCCACAGTTCCACATATCTGTTCAAAGTGGTTGTGATAACGTTTTAAAAGCAATGAACCGACACTATACAGCTGAAGAATACGAGCACCTGGCAAATAAATTGAGAGAAAACTTTGTCGATGCCACTATAACAACTGATGTGCTTGTTGGCTTTCCCACAGAAACAGATGAGGATTTTAAAACAACAGTTGAGTTCGTTAAAAGAGTTGCCTTCGAAAAAGTCCACGTATTCCCCTATTCTGTTCGTGAAGGTACAAGAGCTGCTAAAATGGAGCAGCTCACCAAAGCTGTAAAAGAAGAAAGGGCTGCACAGCTTACAAAAGCAACTGAAAAAATCCGTGAAGATTTCCTAAAAAAACAAATAGGAAAAACGGTTGAGGTTCTGTTCGAAACCGAAAAAGACAGCTATTGCGAAGGATATACAAAAAATTATACACCTGTAAGAGTTTTCGGTGACAGGAAATGTAAGGGTGAATTTTTAGCAGTAGAAATTATTGATGCTGAAAAAGATTATTGCATCGGAAAATTTATATAAAATTTACCGATATTTTCAAAAAAGGTTCTTGACAATAATATAGTGTTGTGGTAATATATCTGTTGTTGTGACAGCACGCGGGTGTAGTTCAATGGTAGAATCCCAGCCTTCCAAGCTGGTCGTGTGGGTTCGATTCCCATCACCCGCTCCACAATGCGCGGTTGTAGCTCAGTTGGATAGAGCAACTGCCTTCTAAGCAGTAGGTCGGGGGTTCGAATCCCTCCAACCGTGCCAATATATTTATATGGTGGATGTAGCTCAGTTGGTTAGAGTGCCAGGTTGTGGCCCTGGAGGTCGTCGGTTCGACCCCGATCATCCACCCCATTTTTATTTTTAGCCAATATTTAGGGATGTAGCCAAGCGGTAAGGCAACGGACTTTGACTCCGTCACGCGTGAGTTCGAATCTCGCCATCCCTGCCAAATTGAACACATTTATTATGTGGTAAAAAGCGTTGAAAAGCCTTGTATATCAAGGGTTTCAGCGTATTTTATTTTTCTTCTTTATGTCGGCAAAATACCTTTTAAAACCCTATAGTTTCGTAAAAATGCAAGTCAAAATGCAAGTCAAAACTTTTTTATAAA
>JAZPXQ010000035.1:0-34308 GCA_045543695.1 Acutalibacteraceae bacterium
TGAATGCACACTCCTTCGTACTTTTTTGTTGCAGTTGGCAGACCGCAACTTCATTATATCACGAAGGAGTTTTCTTTTTGGATTGTTTCATCTATATAATTTAATTGAACCACGCGTCTAACGCGTGGTTTTACTATACAAGTAAAGGCGTGTCCTTACCTCTCTTCGAAGAGAGGGGGACCGCCTTTTGATTTGTTGCTATTAATATTAAGTTTTAAACGTGAAATAAATATAAAACTTAGAATTTCTTGGTCGGGCGGTGGAGAGTTCTCGACGCGAGCCCTCGAGCGTCGTGGAAACAAAGTTTCCATTAACACACATTACCCCTACCTATTCACGATATTCAGGCGCAACCTTTATACTATTTTCAAGTGCATCACACACATTGTTTATGATATACCGAACCTCTTCAATATCTTTATTTACTTCTGTGTTTTCAAATCTTAATACATAAAAACCAAGCTTTTCAAAATATTCTGTTCGTTTGTTATCATACTCTTTGTTTTCTTCGTAAAAATGCTGATAACCGTCTATTTCAATTATCAGCTTAAGTTTTGGGCAAAAGAAATCAACAATATAGTTACCTATTATTCGTTGCCTGTGAAATTTCGGAACACGACCTTTTAAAATCTGAAACCAGACTTTCTTTTCTTCGGAGGTCTGGTTCTTTCGCATTTTAACGGCATATTCCTTTAAGTCGTGGTTTACGGGTAAGGGTTTTCTTTTATCCATTGTTCTACCTTTATACATCGGTGTGGAAAGTTTATTATAATTGAAGCTTGCGCTTCAAAGACGCTCGGGGTCTCGCGTCAAGAACTCTCCACCGTTCCGATGAACTTTAATTTATAGAATTTACATTTTGTTCGCTTGGGACTGTACTTAAAAGCTTTACATATTCAGGACGGTCCCCCTCTCTTCGAAGAGAGGTATCCCAACCATGAATTTTCACTTTCTGTTTGTTTTAAACCTTTTCACAACTACAAACCCAACAAACAACAATCCTACAAAAACCCCATCAACTATTACATCGGTTTTATAATCTGTGAATATGTAAACTAAAAGATATATTGCAAGAAAAACTACAGTTTCAATTATAGGACGCTTCAGTGAATGTTTTTCTTTTTGGTTACTCCGCAAAAATTCTACTAATAAATATACCCAAGGAAAATTCAATAATATAGGAATAAACAAATCTTTCATAATAAAACTCCTATTTATAATAGCGTCGCAGACCCTTCACTTTGCGCTTTGCGTTTTGCACTTTGCATTTTAAACCATCTCAAAAATCTTACACACAAAAGGCACAAGCACAAGTCCGGGCAGTAAATTTGCAACCTTGATTTTTGTAATACCTATAAGATTAAGTCCGAGAGCGATAATCATAACCGAACCTGCACAAATCAGCTCTGCAACTGCAAAATCATTCAGGAATGAGCCAAGCACCATTGAAAGGGCTACAAGTCCACCCTGGAAAACAAGTACAAAGGCTGATGAGCAAAGCACACCTATACCAAGGCTTGCACCAAGCATTGTTGAGGAAATCAGGTCAAGGACAGATTTTGTGTAAAGCATCTGGTTGTCTCCCGAAATGCCTGCATTCATAGAGCCTACAATGGTCATAGCACCAACACAAAAAAGAAGCGAAGCTGTAACAAAGCCCTGTGAAAAGGTGCTTTTTTCATTTACCCCCTTTTTGCTTTTACTCTGGAGCTTGTCCCCTATTTTAGTAAGCTTCCCGTCAATATCAATAAGTGTACCGATAATTGTACCTAATACAAGGGAAATAATCATAACAAGCTGATTCTGTCCTTTAATAACACCTGTAATACCAATAGCCACAGTGCAAAGACCAATAGCTGTCATAACGGAGCTTGTAAGCCTTTCGGGTATTTGCTTTTTCAGTAATAAACCAATGGTGCTGCCTACAATAACTGTTAAAACATTTACAAGCACACCACTGAAATTGTGTAATAAATCAAGCATTTTATGTAACATCTCCTAAATTCCAAGGGTAAATATTAAAATCAGGATTTGAAACAAACTCAACCTGCGCTTTAGTCCTTGGATGTTTAAAAACTATTTTATGAGAGTAAAGTGCAATATTGCAGTCCCTTACCCTGCTTCCGTATCTGCCATCCCCCGTAAGGGGAGTTTTTCTTGAAGAAAACTGAACTCTTATCTGGTGAGTTCTGCCCGTATGTAAAAGCACCCTCACAAGTGCGTTTTTCTCGGTTTTCTTCAGAACAACATATTCAAGACTTGCTTCTCTTACGCCCTTTCTCATTCTGTTTACAACGAAGGAGCGATTCTTTTTGGAGTCCTTAAAAAGCAAATCCTTATATACACCCTCATCACTTTCAGGGATACCGTCAGTAACAGCAAGGTAGGATTTGTAAAACCTGCCGTTTGCAATATCCGTTGAAAGTGCCGAGGCACTTTTTTTATTTTTCGCAAAAACCATTACACCGCCAACCTCACGGTCAAGACGGTGTAAAAGGTATATAGCTTTTCGGTTTTCGTCTTGGAGAAAAGTGATAATACCCTTTTCCCCTTTTTGCGAATCCTCACTTAAAATACCGATTGGCTTATTTATAACAAGAATATCCTCGTCTTCAAAAATAATCGGTATATCATTTGTGTAAATCATATTTTCTGTTATATTCTTCAAACGCCTGTTTAAAATCTTCGTTGTCGTATTTGATTTTGTTCAGATAATTATGGGTATCAAAGCTATCGTTCTGTGCTTCAATTACTGCAACAGCAATATTGGAGCAATGGTCAGAAATTCTTTCACAGTTAGTAAGCAAATCTGAAAGCACAAAGCCCATTTCAATAGTACAGTCACCACTTTGCAGTCTGTTAATGTGGTGGGATTTTATTTCGGAAGCGAGACGGTCAATAACCTGCTCAAGGGGCTCAACCCTTGCAGCTAATTCAAGGTCATTTTTCTCGTAAACCTTTGTTGTCATAACAACAATCTCTGTAATGGCTTCAATAAGTGTGGAAATCTCCTTTTGTGCTTTTTCTGAAAAAGTAATTTTCTTTTCGTGAATTTCCTGTGCTACCTTTTTAAGGTTCAATGCGTGGTCACCAAGACGCTCAAAATCGCCTATTGTATGAAGCATTCTTGAAACAGTTCTTGCATCGTTTGCAGAAAGGGATTCTGCCGAAAGCTTAACAAGGTATGTGCCCATTTCATCCTCATAGGTATCGAGTATACCTTCGTTTTCTTTAATAAGCGCAGCATCTTCTTTGTCGTATGCAAAAACAAGGTTAAGTGCTTTAAGTATGGTAACCTTAGCAATAATCGCCATTTGTGAAGTGTAGTTATCACACTCCATAACTGCAACTGTGGGAGAACGGAAAAGTCTTTCGTCAAGGTAAACAACTGCTTTTCCCTGTCCCTCATCAGTCTTTTTAGTTTTAATAATCTTGTAAGCCAGCTTGCCAAGAAGCTTTGTAAATGGTGCAAGAAGAACAACCGTTGTAACATTGAATATAGTGTGAATAATTGCAATACTTGCAGGATTTACGAAATTATCATCAAAATAATTATTGACAAATCCGTTTACAACAAGGAACACGGGCATAAACACCAAGGAACCTATAATATTAACTATAGTGTGAGTAAAGGAAACTCTTTTTGCATTTGCACCGGCACCTATACAGGAAATAAGTCCTGTTGCACAGGTACCTATATTCTGACCTAAAATAATGGGCACTGCCATTGTGTAGGTAATTGAGCCTGTCAAGGAAAGAGCCTGCAAAATACCTACAGAAGCAGAGGATGACTGAATAATTGCAGTAAACACAGCACCAACCAGTATACCCAAAACAGGGTTGTTGAATCTGAGAAGTACATCCTTAAACTCAGGCATTTCGGCAAGACCGGAAACGGAGCCGGACATAATATCCATACCGTAAATAAGCAATGTGAAGCCTACAAAAATAGTGCCCAGAATTTTCTTTTTGTCACTTTTTGACATCATTATAAAAGCAATACCGATAATTGCAAGAATAGGTGAAAAATTCTGTGGCTTCACCATCTGCATTATAAAGGAATCACTTTCCATTCCTACAAGAGACAGGAACCAAGCTGTTATTGTTGTACCGATATTAGCGCCGAATATTACACCAATAGAATTTTCAAATGCCATAAGACCTGAGTTAACAAGACCAACCAGCATAACTGTTGTTGCTGAAGATGACTGAATAACAGCAGTAATCAAAGCACCCATAATTATACTTATAAATACATTTGAGGTCATTTTTTTAAGAATTATCTCAAGCTTACTGCCTGCTGCCTTTTCAAGTCCGTCTGACATAGTATTCATACCGAAAAGGAAGAAAACAAGACCTGCACAAAGGCTTAAAACATCAAAAAAGGTCATACTGCACCACCAACATCCAAATTATAACAATCGTCATTTTATCACAGTTTTTTTTACTCTTCAATATATTAAACAAATTTAAAACAAAAATACAAGTTTTGTTCAAGCTACCAGTCGCCAGTGTGGAAAGAGGAATGCAAAGCGCAAAACGCAAAGTGAAGGGTCGCAAGGAGTAGAGGAATATCAACAATTATCCCTCTTTTTTGTTTTAGCAAAAAGGAGGGGGGACCACCCTTGTATACAATATATTTTTTTATTAGGTTTATTTCGTGGAAATAATTTTTGTAGTAATATGCTGTATCGGGGTGGTGGGTGGTACAAAGCTATAGAAAGCAGTGAAAGGGTACTCACCACCATTCCGTCCGGACACAAAAATAAAGGAAGTATATTCACCCGAAATATACTTCCCTTATAATTCAGTTTATTCAAGAATGGTCCCCATCCCCTATTTTGTCTAGGACAAACCAGGGATGATAAGAGTTGCACTTTTTTACTCCTTGCGAAGCTTCCCATTCGCTCCTCACTCCACACTCCTAATTCCTCACTAGCTTTAATTTGCCTCGCAAATTAAAGCTTCGAGTACCCGTGACAGTTAATAAGCGCATCAAGCTTTTTGCCCTCTCTGCAAAGGGGACATTCGTGAGCAGGCACTGCGAAGTAGCCTTCCAGGTCATTCGGGTTGAAAACAGAGTTAACGGTGTAGCCACCACAGCTTGCAACAGTTGCGAAGATGGATGCAATACCTGAAACCTCACCACCATAGTACTTAACTGCCTCAACAGCAGCCTTTGCAGTTGCACCGGATGCAACAGAAACAGCAAGAACAAGCACGTGCTTACCCTGAATCATATGAACTATATTGTCCCTGAACATCATTTGTGAGCCATTAACAATTTCGGGAGTAACAACATAAATTGTCTGGTGAGCATTGATATTCGCAAAGGCGTTTTTAGTAAGCTCGTTTGCAAGACAGGTTCCGATAACCTCTGTACCATCAAGACAAAGAATTGTGTCAACAATAGTTGTGGTGTAATTATAGGTTGAGCAAAGCTCCTGTGCAACAGCCTTTGCCTCGGAATAACGTGATTTCTGGTCAGCAACATCAATATAGTAATTTGAATGAGTATAGCTTGTTGCAAAGTGACCCTTTGCTACACGCAGGAAAAGATTTTTTCTTTTAGTTTTAGTTTTGAAAACTTCTGTTGTAGGCATAAAAAACACCCTTTCTTTTTGGTATAAGATAATTTTACATTATCTCAACACTTTTTGTCTATTGTATAATTGCATAAAATCAAAAAGCCTTATTTTATCATTTCGTCAAATTGAGCCTCGGAAATAACCGTAACTCCCAATTCATTAGCCTTTCTGAGCTTGCTTCCTGCATCCTCGCCTGCAAGTACATAGGTGGTTTTCTTTGAAACAGAGCCCGATGCCTTGCCACCGAATTTTTCTATAATTTCCTGTGCCTCTCGCCTTCCGTATTTTGAAAGCGTACCTGTAAGCACAAAAATCTGACCCTTGAATCTGTCATCAGCCTTTTCTGAAAGGTTTTTCATATTAAGACCAAAGCTTTTGAGCTCCTCAACAAGTGCCCTTGTTTCAGGAAGTGAAAGTGTATCCACAAGGGTTTTGGCTGAAATTTCACCCATACCCTCAATTTCTTTTACATCATCTTCGGTTGCGTTAAGCAGAGCATCCATTGTATCAAAATGGTTGGCCAGCAGCTTTGCAGCCTTTAAACCGATATGGTGAATACCCAGTGCAAAAATCAGCTTAAACAAATCGTTTTCCTTTGATTTTTCGATTGCTTCAATAAGATTAAGTGAGCTTTTTTCACCCATTCTTTCAAGGGAAACCAACTCCATAGGGCTTAACCTGTAAATATCCGATGCCTTGCTGATAAGCTCTTCCTTAACAAGCTGCTCTAAAACAGCCTCACCAAGACCTTCAATATCCATAGCATCTCTTGAGCAGAAATGTATAAGCTTTCTTAAAAGCTGTGCAGGACAGTCTGGGTTAACACAGCGAATTGCAGCCTCGCCCTCCTCACGGACAACCTTGCTGTTACAGGCAGGGCAATTTTCGGGGTATTTATATTCTTCATTTTCCCCTGTGTGCTCCTTTACACCTAAAACCTCGGGAATAATATCCCCTGCCTTACGGACAATAATTTTATCACCGATAGCAATTTTCTTTTCTTTAATAAAGTCAGCATTATTAAGAGTGGCTCTTGAAACAGTTGTACCTGCAAGAATTATAGGCTCAAAAATAGCTGTAGGCGTCAAAACACCTGTTCTGCCAACCTGAATTTCCACATCAAGAAGCTTTGTTTCCTTTTCCTCGGGCGGATATTTGAAAGCCACAGCCCATTTAGGAAATTTAGATGTGCTGCCAAGCTCCTCTCTCATAGCGAAATTATCAACCTTTATAACTGCACCGTCAATGTCAAAGGTCAGCTTGCCTCTGTTGTCACCAATTCCGTCTATGCAGGTAATTGCTTCATCAATGCTGTCGCAAAGTGTGTATTCGGGAATGGTGGAAAAGCCAAGCTCACCAAGGTAATCAAGGCTTTCCTTGTGGGAACGGAGCTCCTTACCACCTTCCTTTTGCTGAATATTGAAAACAAAAATATCCAGCTTTCTTTCAGCAGTAATTTTCGGATTTTTTTGTCTTAAAGAGCCGGAAGCTGCATTACGTGGATTTTTAAAGGTCTTTTCACCCTTTAATTCCTGCTTTTCTACAAGCTCATCAAAGGAATCGTGGGACATATATACCTCGCCACGAACCTCAATAAAGGGCAAAGCCTCTTTAAGCTTTAAGGGTACTGAACGTATTGTCTTTACGTTTGCAGTAACGTCCTCACCCACATTACCGTCACCTCGGGTAGATGCCCTTACTAAAATACCGTCACGGTATTCAAGGGAGCAGGAAAGTCCGTCAATTTTCTGTTCAACAACATATTTAGCGTTTGGAAAAGTCTTTTTAACTCTTTCATCAAATTCACGAAGCTCAGCCTCTGAAAAAGCATCCTGCAGGCTTTCCATTCTTACTGTATGTGTAACCTTTTCAAAGGTGGTGTCACTGCTGCCACCAACTCTGTGAGTAGGCGAATCCTCCTTTAAAAGCTGAGGAAATTCCTCCTCAATAGCAGAAAGCTCACGCATCATCATATCGTAATCGTAGTCCGATACATCACTTTCGTTACCCATGTAATATTTATCAATGCAGTCATTAAGAATTTTTGTCAATTCCTCTGCTCTGCCTTTAGCAACATCAAAACCCATAATATACCTCATAATTAAAATAGTGCAACTTCCTATTCCTCTTTTTTCGTTTCACGAAAAAGGAGGGGGTACTGCGTCAGCGGTGGGTGGTATCGCACCCTCATTACTTCATAAAAGTATACTGCAATTTTACCATATTATTTGACAAAACACAACCACATAACTATAATGTACTGGAATATTTTTCAAAGGAGAAAACTATGAAAGACAAACTCAAAACCTGCCTTACGCTTTTTTTGACCTTTCTTAAAATAGGCGCTTTCACCTTCGGGGGTGGTTATGCAATGATTCCCATAATTGAAAAAGAAATTGTTGATAAGCACGGTTGGATTACCACCGAGGATATCCTTGACATTTTTGCAATTTCAGAAAGCACACCCGGACCCATCGCCATTAACTCTGCAACCTTTATCGGCTACAAAATAGGTGGAGTTTTCGGCTCCTTCTGTGCCACCTTCGGTGTTGTGCTCCCCTCTTTCACAATTATTTCAATAATCTCACTTGTGCTTCGTGAGTTCAGCGATATAAAAGCAGTTCAATATGCCTTCAACGGAATCCGTGCCGGTGTTATTGCGCTTATAATAAAAGCACTTGTTTCAATGTACAAAAAAGCTCCCAAGAGCCTTTTTGCCTACATTCTTATGGGCGCCTCCTTTGTACTTGCAGCATTCACAGAAATCAATGTTATTTTTGTAATTATCGGCTGTGGCGTTGCAGGTCTTGTTAACTCTCTTATCATAAAAAGGAGGGTTAAGGAATGAGTATTTTATTTGAGATTTTTATAACCTTCTTTAAAATCGGTCTTTTCACCTTTGGTGGTGGCTATGCTATGCTCCCCCTTATACAAAAAGAGGTGCTTAATCACGGGTGGATGGAAATTGAAGAAATAATTAACTTCATTGCAGTAAGTGAAAGCACACCGGGACCCTTTGCCATTAACTGCGCTACCTACGTCGGTATGGAAACAGGTGGTGTTCTGGGTGCAATATGTGCTACATTGGGTGTTGTTACCCCCTCTTTTATTGTTATTCTCATTGTTGCAAGGTTTTATAAAAAATTCAAGGAAAGCAAAATTGTTTCCTCTGTTATGACAGGTCTACGTCCTGCAGTTATCGGTCTTATCGGTTCAGCATTGGTTTCAATGATTTTAACAGTATTCCTTCCTGATGGCTTTGATTTTGGCAGCATAGTGCTTTCCGATTTGCTTGTTTCCCTTGCCATTGCCGTTGTAATGACAATTCTGGTTTTCAAAAAGGTGCATCCCATTATTATAATCGCTATTTCTGCAGTAGCAGGTATAGCAGCAGGCTTCCTGCTGTAAGTGCAAAACGCAAAATGCAAAACGCAAAGCAAGGCTTCGCAAGAAAGAAGTAAAGATAGTGCAAATCCTATCATCCCTGTTTTGTCACAGACAAAATAGGGAGGGTGGGCGTTTGTGAGCGCTGCCGGTGGCAGATGCAGCGAACAAAAAGCCCTGGGCGAAATAAGGAGAATTGCGAAGTGAACAACAAGCAAGACGACTATATTGCAACCGGTTGACCATTCTTGAATAAGTTATATTATTGGGTGAGTATATTTCGAGTAAATATATTCACCTTTATTTTATGCTCGGACGGAATGGTGGTAGGTTGCCCCGTCCCCTCTTTACTTTGTTAAAGTATTGCGAAGCTATCCCTCTTAGCCCAAGGGTTAAGAGGGATGATAGGAAGCTCACTATCTTTACTTATTCTTTAACTTTGCAATTTATATAAATCTAATTTCTCTATCTATAAATAATATATAACTTTCTCCAAATCTTCGACAAAGTTCAATTTTTTTATTGATAAGCCCATTATTTTGGTATATAATACTGACGATTATCAGAAAGGGTGGATACCAATGAAAACAGTAACAGAATATTTCGGTTGTGATGTATTTTCCGCATCTGTTATGAAGGAGCGTTTACCTGCGGAAACCTATGCAGAGCTTGAGCGCACCCTTGAAACAGGTCACCGTCTTAATTTAGATGTTGCAAACGTAATTGCCAATGCAATGAAGGATTGGGCAATTGAAAAAGGCGCAACACATTACACCCATTGGTTCCAGCCACTTACAGGCGTTACAGCTGAAAAGCACGACAGCTTCATCACCCCCACTAAAGAGGGTGGAATTATAATGGAATTTTCCGGTAAGGAGCTTGTTAAGGGCGAGTCCGATGCTTCCTCCTTCCCCTCAGGTGGATTGCGTGCAACCTTTGAAGCACGTGGCTACACAGCCTGGGACCCTACCTCATTTGCATTTATTAAGGATGGTGTGCTTTGTATTCCCACAGCCTTCTGCTCTTACGGTGGCGATGCTCTTGATAAAAAGACCCCCCTTCTTCGTTCAATGGAGGCTATCAACAAGCAGACCCTTCGTATTTTAAAATTGTTCGGCAATACAGATGTTGTTTCTGTAAAAACCACAGTGGGACCCGAGCAGGAATATTTCCTTGTAGATAAAGACCTTTTCCAGAAAAGAAAAGACCTGGTTTATACAGGCAGAACCCTTTTTGGAGCAAAGCCCCCCAAGGGTCAGGAGCTTGACGACCACTATTACGGTGCTATCAAGCCCAGAGTACAGGCATTTATGGCAGATCTGGACGAGGAGCTCTGGAAATTAGGCGTACTTGCTAAAACCGAGCATAATGAGGCAGCTCCTGCACAGCACGAATTAGCGCCCATTTTTGCCACAACAAACATTGCTACGGACCATAATCAGATTACTATGGAAGCAATGCAGAAAATCGCTAAAAAGCACGGTATGGTTTGCTTGCTTCACGAAAAGCCCTTTGCAGGTGTTAACGGTAGTGGCAAGCACAACAACTGGTCAATATCCACCAACACAGGTGCTAACCTTCTTGAGCCCGGTGAAACTCCTGCAGAAAATGCACAGTTCTTGCTTTTCCTTTGTGCAGTTATTAAAGCTGTTGATGATTACCAGGATTTACTTCGTATTTCCATTGCCTCTGCAGGTAATGACCACCGTTTAGGTGCACAGGAGGCTCCCCCTGCAGTTGTTTCAATGTTCCTGGGTGAGGAGCTTACAGCAGTGCTTGAAGCACTTGAAAATGACGAAGCCTACGGTACAAAAGAAAAAGAGGTACTCAAGGTTGGCGTTCACGTTCTCCCACGTTTTCCAAAGGACTCAACTGACAGAAACAGAACTTCCCCCTTCGCCTTTACAGGTAATAAATTCGAGTTCCGTATGTTAGGCTCATCAGCCTCCGTTGCAGGTCCTAACACCACACTTAATACTGCTGTTGCAGAGGTGCTTTCACAGTTTGCAGACGAGCTTGAGGGTGCAACGGATTTTGAAACAGCAATACAGGCACTTATTAAGAGAGTTATAAAAGAGCATAAGAGAATAATCTTCAATGGCAACGGTTATGACGATGCCTGGGTGAAGGAAGCAGAAAGCAGAGGTCTTCTCAACCTTAAAACCACACCCGATTGCCTCCCCTATATGCTCCACGATAAAAATATTGAGCTTTACACAAAGCACGGCGTTTACAGCGAGGCTGAAATTAAAGCTCACTACGAAATAAAAAATGAAAAATATTGCAAATATCTCAACATTGAAGTTCTTACAATGATTGATATGACTAAAAAGGATATTCTTCCTTGTGTAAGTCGCCAGACTCACGAGCTTGCAGACACAATAAATGCAAAAAGAGCTATTGACTCCCATTTTAATGTTTCTTACGAATATGCAGCAATGAAGGAGCTTTCCGACCTTTCAAGAACGGCCTTTGACAAAGTAAAAGAGCTTGAAGAGCTTTCCAAAGAGGTTAAGGAAATAGAAGAAAGCGATGCAGCAGCAATGTTCTATAAAACAAGAATTATTCCCGTAATGGAAGCTTTAAGAGAAGCTGTTGACCAGGCAGAAACCCTGTGTCCCTCAGACAAATGGTGCTACCCATCCTACGGAGAATTATTATTTAGTGTACGCTAAATAATAAAGCAAAATGCAAAGTGTAAAGTGCAAAACGAGGCTTCGCAAACTTTTACTTTTTATAATCACAATCAAAAAAGATTCAGGACGAAAAACTCGCCTTGAATCTTTTTCTTTATACATAATCGCGTCGCAGACCCGACACTTTGCGTTTTGCACTTTGCGTTTTGCGTTTATAAAATATACTCCTCATACTTCTCCAGCGTAAATATCTCTGCTGTAATATCAAGAAGAAGTCCGTCGGCTGTGTATTCCTCTGAATGAACAACACCTGTTTTGCGAAGCTCTGCACCAACGCCACCCATAGAGAAGGGCAAAAGAATTTTAACTCTTTTCCTTGTAGGTGGAAGAGCCTGACGTACAGCCTCAAGAAGCTCAGGAAGCCCCTCACCTGTTTTTGCAGAAACACGAACAGATTTTCCCATAGGAATTGAAATATCATTCACCAGGTCACATTTGTTAAGCACAGTTATAATGGGCTTATCACCACAACCAAGCTCCTCTAATAAATCCATTGTAACCTGGTAATGCTCTGCACATTCCTCATTTGAAGCGTCGCATATATTCAGAATTACATTGGCATTTACAGCTTCATCAAGTGTGGACTTAAAAGCCTCAACAAGCTTATGAGGGAGTCTGCGTATAAATCCAACCGTATCAATTAAAAGCACACTGCTTCCGTCAGGAAGTGTCAATGCCCTTGCAGTGGGGTCAAGAGTTGCAAAAAGCTTATTTTCTGCAAGCACACCTGCATCTGTAAGGGTGTTCATAAGTGTGGATTTACCTGCATTTGTGTAGCCCACCAAGGCAACAGTAACAACACCGTCTTTTTTTCGTCTTTCTCTGTGACGGGCACGTCTTTCCTCCAGCTCCTTCAAATCCTCTGAAAGAGCAGAAATTCTGCGTCTGATATGACGACGGTCTGTTTCAAGCTTGGTTTCACCGGGACCACGTGTACCTATACCACCACCAAGACGTGACATAGAGGCACCCTTGCCACCTAATCTTGGCAAAGCATATTTAAGCTGTGCAAGCTCAACCTGCAGCTTACCCTCGCCGGATAATGCACGTGCTGCAAAAATATCAAGAATAAGGGTTGTTCTGTCAATAACTCTTGTATCGGTAATGGTTTCAATATTCTTCTGCTGTGCAGGAGTCAGCTCACCATCTACAATAACCAGGTCAGGCTTTTCATTTTCGCAGTATTCAGCAAGCTCCTCCAGCTTACCCTTGCCAAGGTATGTGCCTGCCTCGGGAGCTTCCCTTTTCTGTGTCATTTCACAAATAACCTCTGCCCCTGCAGTACGTGCAAGCTCAGCCAATTCAAGCAAAGATGAGTCCACATCAAATTCGCCTGTGTCAACAGACACAAGCACAGCCCTTTCCTGTTCAATTTTATTTTCAAAAAGTTCCATAAGTTCACCAATCACTATATTTTATCAATTTAGTAAAGTATATCACAAATTCAACAAGTTGCAAGTGGCGATTTATTTAGCTGCCAGATACCAGTCACCAGCCACCAGCCTTCAGAATATAGCAACAGCTTTAATAAAATTAAAGTTTTCGTCAACCTTTTTCAAAAGGTTGTGGGGTTTGGGGCAAAGCCCCATTTTTCCCTCAAAAGCGCAGGAAGGTAAAAAAACAGTCCGGTGTGACTGTTTTTTTGCAGGAAACCCTCGCCGGGGGTTTCCTGTCGTCACAAAGTGACGATTTATTTAGCTGCCAGATACCAGTGTGTAAAATTATTGCGAAGTTTCCCCTTCACTTTGCGCTTTGCATTTTGCGCTTTGCATTTTGCGTTTTGCATTTTGCGTTTTGCATTTTGCGTTTTGCATTTTGCGTTTTGCACTTAAATTTGTAATTATAAAGCATAAAATGCTCATAATATATTTATGATTAAAAACAACATTTATAAATTCATTGCAATTATAGTAACAATATTATTTTTTCTTCTCACAGGGGCAGATATGTATCTTAAAACCTACGGAGACATTTCCCAACACCCTGCACCCCAAAAGGCGCTTACAGAAATTGAAAAATTAAGTGAATATTATAAAAAAGACAACCAACAAATCCGTCTTATGACCTATAACATTTTAGCCGATTCCATAGGCTTTGAGGGTAGCCCTGCACAATATCGTGCCCAGGCTGTTTGCAGTATGCTGAAAGGTATTTCTCCCGATGTATGTGGCTTGCAGGAAACCAGCCGAAAATGGTTTGCCTGTATTTTCAATAACACAAGCTACAAATTCATTCACCCTGTACGGTCTGTAGTTTTTGATACAATGACTACCCTTGCATATAACCCTAAAACCCTCAGCCTTGTTGCCTTTGGTGAGCAGGTTTTCACAAACGGCAGCAATTCCCGATTACGCAGAATGGTGTGGGGAGTTTTCCGACACAAAAAAACAGATAAAACATTCGCTGTTGTAAATACCCACTTTAGTTTAAGCGATGCAAATTTAACAGATAACACCACGCCTTTAACCCAGGCACTTGAATTGATTACCCTGTGTAAGGAGCTTAAAAATATTTTTAATTGTCCTGTTTTCCCTTTGGGTGATTTCAACACAAAGCAAAGCACCAAGAAAGCCCCGTCGCCTATTTATGACATTCTTAACACAGCCTTCGGAAACACAAAAGCTCTGGCACAGACTATATCCAACGGAGAAAGCACCAACACAAAAACCCTTATTCTTGACCACATCTTTTTATTCGGTGATGCAAAAATTACCCACCACGCCACCCTTTCCCAGAGCTTTACCAAAGAATTAAGCAACCACTACCCCGTTTTTTGTGATTTTTCTATATAAAAAAAGTAAATAATGTTAAAAATTTGTTGACTTTACTCCGTTTTTTAGTAAAATATTACTGTATAGATATTTTTTATCTAAAAAGGAGAGATAGAAATGGATTTAAGTAAAATTATTTCATTAAAGGAAAAAGCAGCTCAATATATGATTGATGAAATCACATATATCTGCAACACCTTTGAAAAAAGAGGTCCCGGCTCAAAGGGTGAGCAGCAGGCTTGCGAATACGCAGCTGAGAAAATGAAAGAATTAGGTTGCGACAGAACCTATGTTGAAGGCTTTAAGGAAAACCCCGGCTCATTCTTCGGTTGGATTTATCTCACAATCACCTGTTGCTTTTTAGCACTTCTTTCATATTTCTTTGTACCTGCTTTATCAGTTGCATTTATTGCAATCGGTCTTGTTATTTGCTTCTTACAGTTTGGCCTTTACAAGAAGCTTGTTGATAAGCTTTTCCAGGAAAAAACCGGACATAACGCAACAGGCTTCAAAAAGCCCACCGGCGAAGTTAAGAGAAGAATCATCTTTGTTGGTCACGCTGATGGTGCATGGGAATGGCCCTTTAAATACAAGTTTACATATCTGGGCTTTGATATTCATATGATAGTTTGCTTCCTCGGTGCTTTCTATACACTTGCAATAGCTATTTTAAAATTAGCAGGCGTTCTTGAAGGTGCCCTTGCAACAAAGCTTGGTCTTGCAGCTCTTGTTTTTGCCCCCTTCTGGTTCGGTCTTTACTTTATGTGGAACAGAAACAGAATTGTTGATGGTGCTAACGATAACCTTTCAGGCTGCTATATCGGTATGGCAATTCTTAAAATGCTTCAGGATGAAAACATTGAGCTCGAAAACACAGAAATCGGTGTTATTTTCACAGGTAGTGAGGAAGCAGGTCTTCGTGGTGCAAAGGCATGGAGCGAAGCTCACAAGGACGAAATGAATGATGTACCTACATTTATTTACTCATACGACACAATCACACAGCCCGAAGAGCTTATGGTTAACTACCGTGACCTTAACGGTACTGTTAAGGTTGATAAGGATGTTTCCGATTTGTTTATTGAGGCTTGTGAGGAATTGAACATCCCCTGTAAAAAAGGTATGGTTCCCCCTCTTGGTGGTGCAACCGACTCAGCAGCCTTTGCACAGGCAGGTCTCAGAGCAACAGGTATTACTGCACTCAGCCACGCTCTCCCCGATTTTTACCATACAAGACTTGATACCCCCGATGCTCTTAACAAGGATTGCCTTGAAAAGTGCTTCGCAGCAAGTGTTAAGGTTCTTGAAAAGTTCGACAACGGAGCAAAGCAATAAAAACGCACTTTGCGTTTTTATTGAATTCTGAATGCGAAATTCGGAATGCAGAATGAAACAGAATCAACCGTAAGGTATAGGCTTGCCTGTACCACAGAAAATGCAAAAAAGGATTCAAGACATTATTGTCCTGAATCCTTTCGTATTTATAAGAGTTGCTCTTCCTCTACTCCTTGCGAAGCCTCATTTCGAATTTCGAATTCCGCACTTTATACTTTGTACCACCCACCACTGACGTGGTCCCCCCTCCTTTTTGCAAGCAAAAAAGAGGGATATGCTTCGCAATACTTTTACATACTGGCGACTGGTGGCTAGGGTGTTGCAGGGCACAGGCAAGCCAGTGCCTTACGGTGCTTCTCATTCCGAATTTCGAATTCCGAATTCCGAATTTCACTTAGCCTTCCGCACTTTATTTGCAACCCTACAAGCTCTGCAATATGCCTCGGAAACATACTCCTCAATACTCATTTTATCGTACTTATCATTCTCGTGTCTGTTGGGCTTTGAGGTTTTATTAAGCTCAAATGTAAGAATACCCTCATACCCACATTTCTGAAGTCTTTTTGCATTGTAATCCCAGTCAGCAATACCGTCAAAGGGTAACAGGTGCAGGTCATCGTGCCAGAAAATTTTACCGTTAAAATCCTTAACACCTAAATTGTCGTTTATGTGTGTAGCATATAATTTGTGACCGAAAAGAGCCAGTAAATCTTCACTGAAATTGTAGCACATTTCGTGCCCCGAATCCCAGCAGAAGCCCATCGCTTCCCTATCTCCGTATCTCTCAAAAAGAGCCTTTAAATATTCAATGCCCTCTGTGTTTTCAAATGCAATTTTAATTCCAAGCTCTTCTGCATAGTCAATAACCTTGCCATAGTTTTCAAGCCCGAATTCAGTAGGCTTGTACTCCACATCAAAGCCTACAAAAACGTG
This sequence comes from Acutalibacteraceae bacterium, assembly GCA_045543695.1. Classification (GTDB taxonomy): domain Bacteria; phylum Bacillota; class Clostridia; order Oscillospirales; family Acutalibacteraceae; genus DTU089. Next base: position 16,708 of record JAZPXQ010000035.1, read on the forward strand.
GGAAACAAGCACAGGTACTTCGTGCTTTTTGCAAAGGTCAAGGCAATGCTTCAATTCCTCAACACCCCTTAGGGCATCCTCTTTTTCATTTTCATCCCAGAGGTCCTGACAATAGCCCCAGGGTGCGTGGATGGACTGAAAAATCATATTTTCCTCTTGGGCAACCCGGGCGCACTCTGCAATTTCATTATCCATCCCCTGCTGCCAAAGGACAAAAAAACCCTCAAAGCCAGTTTCCTTAAAAAGTCTTATCTGCTCAGGTAAGCTGATACCATAAGACTTACTAGCCGAAAGACATAATTTTTGTTTGTACATAAATATCACTCCAATATATAAGATGCCGGATGCCGGATGCCAGATGCCGGATGCCGGATGCCAGCAAATAGTAAATAGCAAATAGCTGTTAGCGATACTCAAACATTTAAAGTTTTCGTCAACCTTTTTCAAAAGGTTGTGGGGTCAAGGGCAACGCCCTTGGCGCATTCGCAGAATGCGAAATAATCCCTTTCAAAGCGCAGGAAGGTAAAAAAACAGTCCGGTGTGACTGTTTTTTGCAGGAAACCCTCGCCGGGGGTTTCCTGTCGTCGCAAAGCGGCGATTTATTTAGCCGCCAGTCGCCAGCGTATAAAAGTATCGCGAAGCCTATCCCTCTTTTTTCGTGAAACGAAAAAGGAGGGGAGACCATTCTTATGCTTGTAAAATATTTGTATATATTAAATCCGGGTATTACACTTCAAATAAAATACAGTTCCAACGGAAGGGTGGGTGGTACTTCCTTTATTTTTTCCATAACATTGTACCACCCACCACTCCGATACAACATATTAATACAAAAACAATTTCCACGAAATTAACTTATTAATAAGCTATATTTCTCAAAGAGTGGTCCCCCCTCCTTTTTTACCTAAGGGTAAAAAAAGAGGGATAATTATTGCACTTACTCCACTCCTCGCGAAGCCTCACTTTGCACTGTGCCCTTTGCGCTTTGCATTTAAAAATTTTCTTGCAATTCCTAATAAAATAGTAGTAAAATATATTATATACCATTCAAATACTTTTTCAAGGAGAAAACTATGAAATCCCAAAAACGAATACTGGTAGCATTTACATTGAACCTTATTTTTGCTGTTTTTGAATTTATCGGTGGTGCTTTGACAGGAAGTGTTGCAATCATTTCCGATTCAGTACACGACTTTGGCGACAGTGTAAGTATTGGTCTCTCATACATTCTTGAAGAAAAAAGCAAGAAGGAGCCTGATGATAAATACACCTTCGGTTATTTAAGGTATTCTGTTTTAGGCAGCCTTATAATGACGCTTATTCTTATAATCGGTTCAATTTTTGTTATAATCCACGCCTTTGACAGAATCATTCATCCCGTAGAAATTGACTACAACGGCATGCTGCTTTTTGCAATTTTCGGTATGGGTGTTAACCTGGCAGCTGCAGTTTTCACCCGTGAGGGCGATTCCTTAAACCAGAAAGCTGTAAGCCTTCATATGTTTGAGGATGTGCTTGGCTGGGGCGTAGTGCTTCTTGGGGCAATATTAATGAAGTTCACCGACATTACCTACATTGACCCCTTAATGTCAATCGGCGTTGCAATATTCCTGCTGGTTCACGCTTTTAAGCATTTTAAGGAAATATGCGATATATTCTTTGAAAAAACTCCCGATGATATTAATATTCCGGAATTAAAGGAGCATATAAAAGGAATTGAAGGTGTGCTTGATGTTCACCATTTACACATAAGAACCCTTGATGGCTTTAACCACATAGCAACCCTTCATATAGTTACAGACTCTGACCCTGCTACAGTAAAAAAAGCAGTTAAGGAAGAGCTTTCAGAGCACGGAATAAGCCACAGCACAGTTGAAACAGAAACATCCGACGAGGAATGTGCAGATTTAACCTGCCACCCGAAGCACAGTGGGCATAGTCACGGACATCATCACTAAATGCGGAATGCGGAATTCGGAATGCGGAATGTGAAGCACCGTAAGGCACTGGCTTGCCTGTGCCCTGCAACACCCTAGCCACCAGTCACCAGCTGCCAGCTGCCAGTATATAAAAGTATTGCGAAGCTATCCCTCTTTTTTGCTTGCAAAAAGGAGGGGGGACCACGTCAGTGGTGGGTGGTACAAAGTGTAAAGTGCGGAATGCGGAATGCGAAATTCGGAATGTGAAGCACCGTAAGGCACTGGCTTGCCTGTGCCCTGCAACACCCTAGCCACCAGCCGCCAGTTGCCAGCTGCCAGTATGTAAAAGTATTGCGAATTATTTTTTCTCTTGACAATAAAATTCTTTGTGCTAAAATATACAATTGTCTTTATTAATATTTATATAATATACACAAAGAAAGAAGTAATTTTATGCACACAACTCCCGAGGTACTTTTAACCCTCTCAATAGCCCTGTTATCAGGACTTTTACTTTCACGTCTTGCAAAAAAGATAGGTCTGCCCGCTGTTACTGCCTACCTGGTGGCAGGTGTTATAATCGGGCCCTTCTGTCTTGGCAGATTAGGCTTTGGCTTTAACGAAGAGTTCAATCCACCTCAGTATTATTCAATTCTCTGTGATTTGGCACTGGGCTTTATAGCCTTTGCAATCGGCAATGAATTTCGTCTTGCACAGCTCAAAAAAATCGGCAAGCAGGCTACAGTAATCGGTATTGCACAGGCATTAGTTACAACCATCGTTGTGGATATTGTCCTTATTGCTCTTTCATTTATTTTACCTGAGGGCTATCTTCCCCTTCCTGCCGCAATTATATTAGGTGCAGTAGCAACAGCAACAGCCCCTGCAGCAACCCTTATGGTTGTTCGCCAATACAAGGCAAAGGGTCCTGTTACTGATATTCTCCTTCCCGTTGTTGCCCTTGATGACGCTGTTGGCCTTGTAGTGTTTGCAATTTCTTTTGGTATTGCAGGAGCAATCAATACAGGTGCTATAGATGTAGTTTCAATGATTGTAAACCCCATATTAGAGGTAGTTCTTTCAATTGCTCTTGGCGCAGTAATGGGCTTCTTGTTTACTCTTTGCGAGCAATTCTTCCATTCCCGTTCAAAGCGTATGGCAATTTCCGTTACATTCGTAATGCTCACAGTTGCAATTTCCTCTATGAAATTTGAAATTGGTGGGGTTCATATTGCCTTCTCAAGCCTGTTAGCGTGTATGATGCTTGGTACAATCTTCTGCAATATCTGTGATTTTTCAGAGGAGCTTATGGAAAGAGCAGACCGTTGGACCACTCCCCTTTTGGTTCTTTTCTTTGTTATAAGTGGTGCAGAGCTTGATTTATCAGTTTTTAAAAGCTGGATTTATATTGTTATCGGTGGAGCATATATCGTATTCCGTTGTCTGGGTAAATATTTCGGTGCACGCATCAGTGCAAAAGCAACAAAATGTGATGATAACATAGTAAAGTATCTTGGTATCACCCTTTTCCCCCAGGCAGGTGTTGCTTTAGGTATGGCAAGCCAGGCACTTGAATTTGGTGGTGATATCGGTGTGCTTGTTCAAAGCATTACACTTTTCTCCGTTCTTATTTACGAGCTTGTTGGTCCCTACCTCACAAAGGTTGCCCTTACAAAAGCAGGTGACATTGTCCCTCACGGTAAAACAAGTGCCCGTGAGGAAGCAAAAATCAAGCTTCAGGAAAGCGACAGTCCCAAGAATAACAAGAAAGCATAATAAAAACAACATAGTTACCAGCAGATAGCAATTAGCAATTAGCAGAAAGCATTTTTATACAAAATAAAACAAAACTATGAAAGAAAAGAGCAACTCACTCAATTAGGTGAATTGCTTTTTTTCTTTTAAAACTTATTTAACTGCATCTCCTATTGCTCTGAAAAGAGAAGCCTCGTGCGTTGAAGGCAAATCGCAGTTATAGTGCCAGACCATTACGCCACCGTAACCATTATCAATAGCATAAGCAGTTTTCTGCTGTATAACCCCGGGGGTATTAAACCAGAAATCCTTATTGGTTTCGGGGCAATGGTACCAACCATCTTCGTCAATTTCTTTGTAGTAACCATTGTAACCGTACCAGTAAGCCCCCATATCGGTGGGTCTTGAGTAAAATGGTAAACCAACATTAATTTTATATCTGTCTATTTTTCCGAAATCAGTATTTTCCAGACGGGCTATAATATCCTCATAGGTAGCGTGCTTACCTTCACTGTCATTATAATCATACGCCATAAGCTCCAATGAATCAATTGCGTTTGCTGCTTTTTTAGTAAAGCCTATATTCCACTCAACTCCTGCAACGCCTAAAGTGTAATCGCCTAACACCTTATCCAACGAAACAAGGAATTGGTTGTAGTGGCGCCAAGCTTTTTTGGTAATTGGGTATTCATAATCAAAATGCACTCCATCAAAACCATATTCATCAAGAACAGCAACAATATTATTCTCTAAAACACCACTTTTAAAAGCCTTGTTGTGTTCTTCACTCTGGGCTTTCATCTGATCTTCCCATACATCGGATTCAGTGTTGCCTCCCGGTCCTAAAAGATTAAGAGTTATTTTTACATCTCTTTCGCCTATTGCCTTACGAATATTCCCCAGAGCTGTTTCAAGCTTTTCTTTTTCTAATACAACCTGCCCCTTACTGTCAAAGGAAGCACATTCAAAAAGAATAACATCTGTGATTATATCAAAATCCTCAGCATATAAACTATTCTGCTCCTGAACGTAGTCACCACGAATATAGGCTACAACCTTAAAGGCTTCCGTCCGTTCCTTAATTTCATTTGTACAGCCCGAAAAACAGGAAACTCCAAGCACAAGCGCAAGAAGCACAGTCAGTTTTTTTGTAAGCTTATTTTTAGTTTTCATTATATTCACCTTTAATTTTTTCACTTGTTTATGTGAAATACCGAAGGAACAAAATCCTTCGCTTCATTGCTTTTACTCTGAACAATAAAAAGCTCTGCAACGTGAATTGATGCAATTGTGCAAATAACAGACATCCACAACCCACCATCAACAAACTGCATAGCCACAGGCAGAACAAACACCACTCCACCAAAAAGCTTACCCAGATAGGTATGGGGAAGGTACATTTTATTAAAACGTTTTTTAGATACCAGAGCACAGCCACCAAAAAGAACACCTGCGCTTATAATCCAAACAAGTATATAAGCTGGAACAAGCTTGTTTTTTATTAGTATTTTTGTCAGCGCAAGATATGTTCCCACATCCCCCACAGTATCAAGAGTAGCACCAAGTGTGCTTGAGCTGTTGGTTTTTCTTGCAATGGGACCATCAATCAAATCGGTAAATCCGCAAAGAACATAAACCACAAGAAAAAAAGGTGAAATGTCCTTACAGAAAAAAAGCACAATTGCACCTATAATTCTGCTTGATGTTACTATGTTTGCCAAATGCTTTTTCATAAAAACCCCACTTTGTTAAGTAAATCACAAATAAAATTTTAACACAAAATCTTTTAATGTTCAACAAGAATATGATTTTTTTAATTATTCTTAATATTTAATAGACAACCAATGAAAAATATGGTAAAATTTTTTATGGTGCAAGGTACAGTCTTCACCGTACAAAACAAATTAAAGAGAGGTTGTAAATTATGAAAGACCTTACAAAATACCACGGCGTAATCCCTGCGTTTTATGCCTGCTACGATGATGAAGGTAATGTATCCCCCGAAAGAACAAAGGCATTTGCAAAATTCCTTTTAGACAAGGGTGTAAAAGGACTTTATGTATGTGGTTCATCAGGTGAATGTATTTACCAGAGTAAGGAAGAAAGAAAGCTTATACTCGAATCCGTTATGGAGGTTGCAAAGGGTAAAATGACAATTATTGCCCACGTTGCTTGCAACAATACTGCAGATTCAATGGAGCTTGCTGCACACGCAGAAAGCCTTGGTGTTGATGCAATAGCATCTATTCCACCCATTTATTTCAAGCTCCCCGAGGAATCTATTGCACAGTATTGGAATGACATTTCCGCTGCTGCACCCAACACAGATTTTGTTATTTACAACATCCCCCAGCTTGCAGGTGTTGCCCTTACAATGCCCCTTTTCAAGGAAATGCTAAAAAACTCCAAGGTTATAGGTGTTAAAAACTCCTCAATGCCCACACAGGATATTCAGATGTTCAAAGCCGAGGGTGGCAAAGATTTTGTTGTTTTCAACGGTCCCGATGAGCAGTTTGTTGCAGGGCGTGCAATCGGTGCTGAAGGTGGCATTGGTGGTACATACGGTGTAATGCCGGAGCTTTTCTTAAAATGCGACGAGCTTATAAAAGCAGGTAAGCTCCCGGAAGCAAGAGAAATCCAGTATGCAATAAATGAAATTATTTATGCAATGTGTGCTTGTAAATGTAATATGTACGCAGCTGCAAAAGAGGTTCTTCGTCTTCAGGGTATTGATATCGGTGATGCAAGAAAACCCCTTGCACAGCTTAAAGAGGAAAGCAAGCCCCTTGCTGCAAAGGTTAACGAAATGATTACTGCAGCAAAAGAAAAATTCTGCTAAAAAAATAAAATAAAAACTCCGACTGATTCAAAATCAGTCGGAGCTTTGTTTTATGTAATTAAGCCTCAAGATTAAGAATTTTTTCAGGATTCTGGAAGAAATCTTCCATTTTGGAAAGGAATGGTCTTACCTCACCAAAATCAAGTGCTCTGTGGTCAAAGCAGATATCCATAGGAAGAATTGTTCTGATTTCAACCTTCTCATTACCATCTTCATCAGTAACAACAACCGGTCTTCTCTGTAATGAACCTATACAGATAGCACAAACCTGTGGAGGAATAACCATAAGCATAGCACATTCACCTGAAAGACCTCTTGTATCAGCACCGATGTTGGAAACTGTAATTGTGCCCTGTTTAAGGTCCTTATATGTAATTCTTTCTGTTTCGGGAATTGCCTCGTATGCCTTCTTTTCTTCACCTTTAAGAAGATGAATTTTATGATTTTTGTTTGTATTTGCACCAAAAAGTCTTTTAACAGCTTTTAAAACATGACCTTTTTTCAGCTTATCAATAGTATCGTTAAAGGAAACTGAATAAAGAGCCTCTGTAAGATTTGTCTTCTCAAGTCTGCGATTAATATCTGCCTGGTATTCAGCAATTTCTTTAAGGGTTTTGTTACCCATATCCTTCATTGTAATTGTCATCATTTCACCACTTGGAAGAATCCAGGGAACAGAAATATCAATATTATCAAAAACAGTAACCTTACCTCTTACAAGACCTTTTTCAAAGTGCATGTGTGCATTGATTACGGGGTCTTCTTCAATAGCTTCTGCAATAGCTTTAAGAAGAACTGCGTTAAAAGTAATTTTAGCGCCACTATCACCCTGATGCTCAGCAGTAAATTTTTTAAATGCTTCAACGAATTTTGTAACGTCGGGCACATACTGGTAGCTGACGTGGGGAATATTCTGCCAGCTTTCAGTTGTCATATTAGCAACGATTTTTCTTTGGATACCGAATCTTGTAACACTTTTGACTGCCATTTTCTAACACCTTTCAATTTATTAGTTTACAAATCAAAAAACTATTTTATGTAAGAGGCAGTAATTATACCACACTCCCCATATTAACAGTAAAATTATACCAAAATGACAAATGAATGTCAATTCACCCTTAATAAAAACCCACTTTGCCTATGTATTTTTGTAAAAATAAACAAATACAAATTAAACTGATGAGCATTTTCAACAATATGATAGTTTATCTTTGTTAACAAAATGTTAAGTGATAGTCGCCAGTCGCCGGTTTAGCAGTTAGCAGTTAGCAGATAGTGGCTATAAAAGTTAAAAGTTGAAAGTTGAAAATTAAAAGTTCGCAAGAAGTAAATATAGTTGCTCTATCTTACTGTATCCTGTGGTATAGACAAGCCTATACCTTACGGTTACTACACTTCCCTACAACTTACCTACACACTTACCTACACACTTACTTAAACAACATCAACTGTAAGGCACTGGCTTGCCTGTGCCCTGCAACACCCTAGCCACCAGTCACCGGTTTAGCAGTTAGCAGTTAGCAAATAGCAAATAGCAAATAGCAATTAGAGTTAGTGCTATAAAAGTTAAAAGTTGAAAATTAAAAGTTTAGTTGCCTTTTATCTAAAATGTAAAGCATTGCGAAGCCTCATTTCGAATTTCTAATTCCGAATTCCTCATTCCCCACTCCTCACTCCTCACTCCTCACTCCTCACTCCTTACTCCTCACTTCGCACTTCGCATTCCTCACTCCTCCCCCCCTTGCTTTTACTTTTCCATTGTGATAGAATACACTTGTCTAATACATTAAATGGTGGGTGTAAAATGAAAAAATCACAAATAGCAATATGTATAATAATTATTTTAGGAATATTCGGCGTTATCGGTCTTTATTCCTATGAGGTATTCTTTTTAAATAAGCATTTCACAGAAAACCTTGCAAGGTATATACTTATTCTGCTCAGCTTAATAGGCACACTTACAAAATGCTTTATAGGTGCTGCCAGAAAGCCCCTTGAATTTTATGCAAAAGCCTATGACGAGGAAATACGCTATGCCTTCAAGGATAATTTATTTGCCAGAAAAAAGCTTTTATGTGCATTAAGGCTTTACAACGAGCAGAATTACAGAAAAACCTTAAAATACCTTATGGAGCTGACAAAGGAAATAAAAACCGAGCACGACGCATTCCCCGTATACGTATTTGCAGCAAAGTGCTACTCAAACGTGGGAATACACGCAGAGGCTATAAAAATATATTATCAGCTTCTGAAATATGTTCCCTCAAATGCTGTAGTTCACAGTAATTTAGGCTATGAGTACATAGAAGAAGGTAACTATGAATTGGCTATGCAGCACATTGATAAGGCTATAAGCCTTGACCCGTATTACCATTCTGCATATTTAAACAAAGCAAATTGTTATTTCTTTCAGCACGATTTTGATAACACCATAGAGTATGCAAAAAAGGCTCTGGAATTAAAAAACAACGATGATAATTCAGCAGGCTTGCTGGCAATAACCTACGCACTTAAGGGCGATGAGGAAAACAAGGAAAAATATTTCCACCTTGCCATTACCAACGGCGAGCCACCCGAAGACCTTAACAGAGCAATAGAGTATTACTTAACTCAAAAAACAGAATTACAAGAAAATGAACAAGAAAAATCCCCGCTCGATTAGCGGAGTGTTCGTAAGGACACTCCGCAGTTTTATTCGCCTTACGGCGAGTTTTATTGCTTCGCAGTGATATTTGTCTTGCGACAAGTGATATTGCCTTCGGCAGTTTTCGGCGAATAAAATAACACTGAAGCCGTAAGGCTTCAATATCACTTTTGATTTATCAAAAATATCACTGCAAATTTTAATTTGCAATATCACTTAATACTCACCGAAGAAAATATTTTCACTTTGGCATAATTGCCTTTAGAGTATATAACCCACTATGACACTTTCAAGCCGAAAGTGTCACTTTTTATATAAAAAACTGGGAGCACTTCATCACAAAGTGTCTCCCAATAATTTTATCTGTCCTTAGCACCCCTCTGCATTGAGCGAGTTTTTTTTTTGTGTACTACGAGAGTTCACAAAACTGCAAAGTCGCAATTTTTACCTACAGCTTCAAATTAAAAAATTGATGAATTTGCAGAATTTGCGAACCGAAGCTGTATGAAGATACTGCGAGTGTGAGCAAAACTGCAAAGTCGCAATTTTTATTTAAAGTACTTTACAGCTGCTTTGAACATCTGTATATCGTAGTTGCCGGAAACGTTCTTGTAAAGTCCGTCACCTATACGCTCGCTGTGACCCATTTTACCGAATACTCTGCCATCGGGGGAAGTGATACCCTCAATAGCAAACATTGAGTCGTTGGGGTTAAAGTGAACATCAACAGTTGCGTTGCCCTCAAGGTCAACATACTGTGTTGCAATCTGTCCGTTTTCAGCAAGCTTTCTTACAAGCTCCTCACTTGCAAGGAAACGTCCCTCACCGTGTGAAATCGGCACATTGTAAATGTCTCCAACCTCTGTAAGTGCAAGCCAGGGAGATTTGTTAGAAGCAATTCTTGTTCTTACAATTCTTGACTGGTGGCGTGCAATTGTGTTGTAGGTAAGAGTGGGACAGCTTTCGTCTGTATCAATAATTTTGCCATAAGGCACAAGCCCCAATTTAATAAGAGCCTGGAAACCGTTACAGATACCACACATAAGACCGTCACGATTATCAAGAAGGTCTGTAACCCCCTCTTTAACCTTTGCGTTACGGAAGAATGCAGTAATGAATTTAGCAGAACCGTCGGGCTCGTCACCACCGGAGAAGCCACCGGGAATGAAAATCATCTGTGCATCCTTAAGCTTTGCAGAAAACTCCTCAACGCTTGCAGTAATATCTGCAGAGGAACGGTTCTTAATAACAATAATTTCAGGATCTGCACCTGCATCACGAACAGCCTTTGCACTGTCAAATTCACAGTTAGTACCGGGGAATGCAGGAATTAAAATCTTAGGTTTAGCAACCTTAATTGCAGGAGCCTTACGCTCTGTTGCAGAGAACGAGAAATTCTCAACAGGTGTATCGGTATCGGGAATGTTACAGCTGTAAACGCTTTCAAGCTTGTCTTCGTAAATTCCGAGAATCTCATTGAGGCAAACGCTTTCATCACCGAAAGTAATTGCCTTTTTATCTGTAATTGTACCGATAAATGTTGCTTCTGCAACATCTTCTGTTGCTTCAACAAGGAATGTTGCGTAGTTATACTTAAAGAGGTCCGCAACACTTAAAGCAGAATCAAATTCAAATCCGAATCCGTTACCGAAAGCCATTTTCATAATTGCTTCTGCAATACCACCCATACCGGGAGTGTAGCAGGAAACAGCCTTACCTTCACGAAGAAGAGCGCAAACCTTGTCAAATACTTTAATAAGTGACTCTGTTTCAGGAAGTCCGTTTTCGTCAAAATCAGGTGTAATAAGGTAAACCTTGTTGCCTGCCTTTTTAAATTCGGGTGAAACAATGTCTTTAACCTTTTCTGTTGTAACTGCAAAGGAAACAAGTGTGGGAGGAACATCCAAATCCTCGAATGTACCACTCATTGAATCCTTACCACCGATAGAGCCGATGCCAAGGTTTTTCTGCGCCTTAAATGCACCAAGGAGAGCAGCAAGGGGCTTGCCCCAACGCTTTGCATCCTTACCAACTCTTTCAAAATACTCCTGGAATGTAAGGTATACATCCTCAAACTTCGCACCTGTTGCAATAAGCTTACAAACAGATTCAACAACTGCAAGGTAAGCGCCGTGGTAGGGGCTCTTTTCTGTAATGAAGGGGTTGTAGCCCCAGGACATAAGAGAGCAGTCGTCTGTATGTTTTTTCTCAACAGAAATTTTCTGTACCATTGCCTGAATGGGTGTAAGCTGATTTTTACCACCAAAGGGCATAAGAACTGTACCTGCACCAATGGTTGAGTCAAAACGCTCGGAAAGTCCACGCTTTGAGCAGATGTTAAGATCATCTGCCATAGCCTTCATATTATCTGTGAAGCTGCCTGTAATTTCTTTATCGTAAGCTTCGGGCTTAGCTGTTGCAACATCAACATGCTTGTCTGCACCGTTGGAGTTAAGGAAATCACGACTGATATCGCAGATTACCTTGCCGTTCCAGTGCATAACAAGTCTTGCCTGTTCTGTTACCTTTGCAACGGGGCAAGCCTGAAGGTTTTCTGTTGCTGCAAGCTCAAGGAATCTTTCAACATTTTCTTTTTCGATAACAACAGCCATTCTTTCCTGTGATTCGGAAATAGCAAGCTCTGTACCGTCAAGACCTTCGTATTTTTTGGGAACTGCATTAAGGTCAATTTCAAGCCCGTCTGCAAGCTCACCTATAGCAACTGAAACGCCACCTGCACCGAAGTCGTTACAGCGTTTAATCATTCTTGTTGCTTCTTTGTTTCTGAAAAGTCGCTGAAGCTTTCTTTCTTCAGGAGCATTACCCTTCTGAACCTCTGCACCACAGGTTTCAAGCGATTCTGCTGTGTGAGATTTTGAAGAGCCTGTTGCACCACCACAACCGTCACGGCCTGTGCTACCACCAAGAAGAATAACTATATCACCGGGATCAGGACGTTCACGACGAACGTTTTCCTGGGGAGCAGCTGCAACAACAGCACCAATTTCCATACGCTTTGCAGCGTAGCCTGGGTGATAGATTTCATCAACAATACCTGTTGCAAGACCAATCTGGTTACCGTAAGAGGAATAGCCTGCAGCAGCTGTTGTAACAATAGTTCTTTGGGGAAGCTTACCCTTGATTGTTTCGCTTACGGGCTTCAAGGGGTCAGCAGCACCTGTAACACGCATTGCACCATAAACATAAGCACGGCCTGAAAGCGGGTCACGGATAGCACCACCTATACAGGTTGCAGCACCACCAAATGGCTCAATTTCTGTAGGATGGTTGTGTGTTTCGTTTTTGAAAAGAAGAAGCCAGGGCTCGCTTACACCGTCAACATCAACATTGATTTTAACTGTACAAGCATTGATTTCTTCTGATTCGTCAAGCTTATCAAGCTTTCCGTTTTCTTTAAGGTATTTTACTGCAACAGTTGCAAGGTCCATAAGGCAGATTGGCTTTGTTCTGCCAAGCTCTTTTCTTGTTGCAATATATTCATCGTAAGCACTCTGAAGAAGCTCATCTTCAAATGTAACGCTGTCAATAACAGTAAGGAAGGTGGTGTGACGACAGTGGTCTGACCAATATGTATCAATCATTCTGATTTCTGTTATTGTGGGGTCACGGTCCTCAGATTTGAAATAATCCTGACAGAAGGCAATATCGTCTGCATCCATTGCAAGACCGAAATCCTTAACAAACTGCTCAAGACCTGCTCTGTCAAGCTTTATGAAGCCATCAAGAGTTTTAACCTCTGTGGGAATGTCATACTGCATCTCAAGAGTTTCGTATTTTTCAAGAGTTGCTTCCCTTGCTTCAACAGGGTTAATAACGTGCTTTTTGATTTCTGCAATGTCCTCAGCAGAAAGGTCACCGTAAAGGGCATAAACCTTTGCACTTTTCACTGTGGGTCTGTCACCCTGTGAAATAATCTGAATACACTGTGCAGCAGAGTCTGCTCGCTGGTCAAACTGACCGGGAAGGAACTCAACTGCAAAAACAGTTGCACCGTCTAAAGCAACCTCACTTGTAGCAATATCAAGCTGAGGCTCGGAGAAAACTGTTTTAATTGCATAATCAAAAAGCTCTTCTGTAATATTTTCAGCATCATAACGGTTGATAACACGAACATCAGTAAGGTTTTTAATACCTAAAAGTGTACGGGCATCACCTAAAAGAGCCTTAGCCTCGTGAGCAAGCTCTTTTTTCTTTTCAACATAAACTCTGTATACCATATCTTTTAATCCTCCAAAACTGCAAGAGCTTTTGCGCCAATATCATTACGATAAAAAGCATTGTCAAAGCTGATTTGTTTTACAAGCTCGTAAGAAGCTTTTACTGCACATTTAAGATTATCCTCCACTGCAGTAACACCTAAAACTCTGCCACCGTTTGTAAGAAGCTTTCCGGCTTTAAGGGAAGCACCTGCTACGTAAACATTACCCTCAACACTTTCAGGAATGTTCATTTCAAAGCCTTTTTCATAGCTTACGGGATAGCCCTTGGAAGCCATAATTACACAGCAAGCACTTTTTTCGCTGAACTTAACCTCTGTCTCAGCCAGTGTACCGTTGGTGGTTGCCATCATAATTGTAAGAAGATCGCTTTCAAGAAGGGGTAGAACAACCTGTGTTTCAGGGTCACCGAAACGACAGTTGTATTCAATTACCTTGGGACCGTTAGGTGTAAGCATAAGTCCGAAATAAAGACAACCCTTGAAGCTTCTGCCCTCTTCGTTCATTGCATTAATTGTAGGAAGGAAGATTTTTTCCATACATTCCTCTGCAATTTCTTTTGTGTAATAGGGGTTGGGAGCAATTGTACCCATACCACCGGTGTTAAGTCCTGTATCATTGTCCCCTGCTCTTTTGTGGTCCATTGATGAAATCATAGGAACAACTGTTTTTCCGTCTGTAAAGGAGAGCACGGAAACCTCAGGGCCTGTAAGAAATTCCTCAATAACAATATTGTCACCACTTGTGCCAAACATTTTGTCCTGCATCATGGAAACAACTGCATCCTTTGCTTCCTCACGGGTGTTGGCAATTATAACGCCTTTGCCAAGAGCAAGTCCGTCAGCCTTAATAACTGTAGGAATGGGAGCTGTTTCAAGGTATTCAAGAGCCTTTTCCATATCGTTGAACACTTCATAAGCTGCTGTGGGAATACCGTATTTTTTCATAAGATTTTTTGAGAACACCTTGCTGCCCTCAATAATAGCTGCATTTGCTCTTGGACCGAAGCAGGGAATACCCTTTGCTTCCAGAGCATCTACACAACCAAGCACCAAGGGGTCATCGGGAGCAACAACTGCATAGTCAATAGCATTTGCTACTGCAAATTCAACAATTTTCTCAATATCCTTAGCACCAATATCAACTAAGGTTGCATCCTTTGCCATACCACCGTTACCGGGAAGAGCAAAAATTTCGGTAACAGCTTTATTTTCTTTTATTTTTTTGATGATAGCGTGTTCACGTCCGCCACCACCGACAACCATTATCTTCATCTTTATACCTCTATTAGTGGTGGAATAAACGCATACCTGTAAATGCCATAGACATATTGTATTTGTCTGCACATTCAATAACAAGGTCATCACGGATTGAGCCACCGGGCTCTGCAATATATTTTACGCCACTCTTCTTTGCACGTTCAATGTTGTCGCTGAAGGGGAAGAAAGCGTCTGAACCAAGAGCAACACCGTCAATAGTTGCAAAATATGCTTTAACATCTTCGTCTGTAAGGGGCTCGGGCTGAGAGGTAAAGTATTTCTGCCAGTTACCGTCTGCACAAACATCCTCTTCGTTTTTGTTGATGTAGCCATCAATAACATTATCTCTGTCGGGTCTGCCGAGAGTATCCTTAAAGGGAAGGTTAAGCACCTTTTCGTGCTGACGAAGGAACCAGGTGTCAGCCTTTGTACCTGCAAGACGTGTGCAGTGGATTCTTGACTGCTGACCTGCACCAACACCAATAGCCTGACCGTCAACTGCATAGCAAACGGAGTTTGACTGTGTATATTTAAGAGTTATAAGTGCAATTATAAGGTCACGAACTGCACTTTCGGGCATATCTTTATTTTCTGTAACAATGTTTTTGAGAAGGTCTGCATTAATTTCAAAATTGTTTCTGCCCTGCTCAAAGGTAATACCGTAAACCTGCTTGTGTTCAATGGGAGCAGGAACATAATCGGGATCGATTTTAACAATGTTGTAGTTACCTTTTCTTTTTGATTTAAGAATTTCAAGTGCTTCGGGCTCGTAGCCGGGAGCAATAATACCGTCGGAAACCTCACGCTGAATAAGCTTTGCTGTAGTAACGTCGCAAACATCGGAAAGAGCAACCCAATCACCGAAGGAGCACATTCTGTCAGTACCTCTTGCTCTTGCGTATGCGCAAGCGAGAGGAGACTCATCAAGACCTTCAATGTCATCAACGAAGCAAGCCTTTTTAAGCTTGTCGGAAAGGGGCACACCTACTGCAGCAGATGTGGGGCTAACGTGCTTGAAGGAGGTTACTGCAGGAAGACCAAGAGCTTCTTTAAGCTCTTTAACCAACTGCCAGGAGTTAAAAGCATCAAGAAAGTTGATGAAGCCGGGTCTGCCACAGAGAATTTCAATGGGAAGCTCGCTGCCATCAGCCATAAAGATTTTTGCAGGTTTCTGGTTGGGGTTGCAACCATATTTTAATTCAAATTCTTTCATTACAACAATCTCCTTATTTGTTTTTATTTACAATTCTGGATTCGTATTCACCTGTTGCAAGGTCAATATATCTTACGAAAAGAGATACCTTGTTGTCCTCGTTAAGATTTTTCCAGATAATGTCTGTTAATGCGTCAATGTCAACATCGGGAAGCACCAAGGTTTTGGGCTCACCCTCAAAGCTGGGAAGCGGATTACCGTCACATTTGTATGTATGAATAAACTTTGCTTTTCCGGGAAGCGGATTTGAGTAAGCAAATGTGTATCTCTGGCAGGAAGAACCGTCACCGTCAGCAGATTTAAGAATGGACATTGCATAATTCATATCACCGTTTTCAAGACGGATAATACCTGAAATACGGGGTGTGTAGTTGGGAGCATCATCCTCAAACTCACGGGTACGAAGAGCCTGCTCAAAGGTCATCTGCTTGTCCATAAGCTCATAAATTGTATCTGTCTGGTCACCGTTTGTAACAATAGTTTTATTGCCTAAAACTCTTACAGGAGCATAGATAATAAGGTGGGGGTCAACCATTTTTGACTCATCAAATGCCTGTGTTCTGATGCCCTGACCATCTTCAACAAAAACTCTGTTTCTGCTGTTTTCGCTTCTGCCCATAATAAAGTAAGCAGTAACAGCTTTTTTAGAATCGGCACTTTTACCGATTATGATACCTCTGCCGTGATAAGCAAGAGAATTAAGCTCATTTTCAAGATTTCTGATTTCCATATCTATGTTCCTTTCAAATAAAATTCTTTAGCTTTGCCAATATGCGTTTTGCGTTTTGCATTTTGCACTTCGCATTTCGCACTTACTTTATAACTGTTTTCCCCTCAACAACCTCAACCTTTCCGTCACAGAAAAGCTGAACTGCCTTGGGAAGTATTTTCCACTCTGCCTGCTCCATTATTCTTTTCTGTAGAGCTTCAGGTGTATCACCCTCCACTACCTCAACAGCCTTTTGAAGAATTATGGGACCTGCATCACATTCAGCAGTAACAAAATGCACAGTTGCACCTGATACCTTAACGCCCTTTTCCAAAGCACATTCATGAACGTGGAGCCCATAAAAGCCCTTTCCACAGAAGGAAGGAATAAGAGCAGGGTGAACATTTATCATTTTGTTTTTAAATGTATCGCAAACATTTTCATCAAGAATTGTCATAAAGCCTGCATAAACAACAAGGTCAGCCTTTTCTTCAAGAAGTGCATCCCTCATAGCAATACTGTATGAAGCAATATCTGCATATTCTTTTCTTATAAGTGTTCTTGTTTTAATACCGTTATTTTCTGCACGTGTAAGAGCGTAAGCATCTGCCTTTGAAGCAATAACACAGGTGATTTTTCCTGCGCCAAGCTCTCCCCTCTTTTCTGCATCAATAAGTGCCTGAAGGTTAGTTCCTCCACCTGAAACAAGAACAACAATATTTTTTGTATCGGGCATTTTACTACCTCAATTATTCAAGTATAATTTTGTCTTCGCCTTCAATAATTTCACCAATTACGTAAGCGTCAATGTCATTATCTTTAAGGGTTGCAATAGCAAGCTCTACCTCATTTGCAGGTACTACTATGCTCATACCAACACCCATATTATATGTATTATACATATCGCGTTCGGGTACATTACCGGTCTTTGCAATGAGATCAAAAATAGGAAGTACCTTTACTGCGGATTTATCAATCTTTGCGGTAAGTCCTTTAGGAATAGAAGTCGGATCGTAGCCATGTCG